>NZ_FNHP01000004.1 GCF_900103645.1 Oryzisolibacter propanilivorax | reverse complement strand
TGCGCCACGACCTCGCCGCCTTGCTGGGCGACGCCGCTGGCGCTTTGCGCCAGCTGGTTGGCCTGCTGGGCGTTGTCGGCGTTGTGGCGCACGGTGGAAGACAGCTGCTCCATGCTGGCGGCAGTCTGCTGCAGCGCGCTGGCCTGGCTCTCGGTGCGTGCGGACAGGTCCTGGTTGCCCTGGGCGATCTCGGCGCTGGCGGTGGCCACGCCGTCGGCATTGCCGCGCACGCCCGACACCAGCTGCCCCAGGTGGGTTTGCATGTCTCGCAGCGCCGTCAGCAGGCGCGCCACCTCGTCGCGTCCCGTCGCCTCGATGGGCTGGGTCAGGTCCCCCTTGGCGATCTGGTCGGCGCTGTGCACCGCCTGCGCCAGCGGCCGGGTGATGGAGCGCGCCAGCAGCCAGGCCATCAGCGCACCAATCACCAGCGCCACCAAGGTGCCGGCGATCAGCACCAGCCGGCTGTCCTCGGCCACCTGCACAGTTGCTTCGCGCGTCTGGTCGAACAGCATGCGCTGGCGCTGCTCCAGCGTATCGATGCTCTTGACGTAGGCGTCGCCCAGCGGCGCCAGCTGGCTGTCCAGCAGCGCCGCCACGTCCTCGCCGGCGGCCTTGCGCTGCAGCAGTTGCGCGCGGGCGGCGCGATAGGCCCCGCGCGCCGTGTCGATCGCGGCCAGCATGCGCCGTCCTTCGTCGCTGTGGATGAGTTCCACCACGGTCTTGCGTGCTTGCTCGGTGGACTGGGTGGTCTGGTCCATGTCGGCCTGCCAGCGCTTCACCCGGGTCGGATCGCTCTCGAGCATGGCAGCGCGGGTGCGCACCCAGTTCAGCTCGATGGCCTGGCTCCATTCGCTGACCGCCCGCAGCCGGGTGTTGTCGGTGCTGGTCAGTTGCTGGGTGATGGTGGACAGGTCATGCAGGCGCCACACGCCCATGCCGCCCACCAGCACCGTGATCAACAGCACCAGGCCGAAGCCCAGCCCCAGGCGCGGTCCCAGCCGCATATCGGACAACTGCATGTCGTTCCCTCGTCGGTTGCAAAGACAGTATCTGACTGTAACGCCGGCGACAGGGCCTCGGGCTGGGTGGTGCGTGCCCGCAACGGCGGGTTTTCCAGAAGCCGCGGGCTGACAGCGTGGGCACGCTTTTAAGCTCTGTCAGCTGCTGCCGCCCAGCAGCGCCTGCTTCAGTCCCGCGTCGGCCGGGTGCGGACCCAGCCAGATGCCCATCATGGCCTCGAAGAAGCCCGGCTCGGTGAAGGGCTCGCTCAGGATCTGGTCGTTGATGGTCACCACCATGCCGGTGCCCGGCAGCCAGTCGATGGTGAAGCCGTCGCCGGTTTTCAGCGCCTTGCCCTGGGCGAAGATCTCGCCCATGCGCAGCAGGCTGGGCGCCAGTTTGGAAAAAGTGCTGCGGTCCAGGCTGTCCTGCATGCCGCGCAGGAAGGAACGGCCCAGCTCCTCGGCGTTCACGTCGCGCAGCATGACCACACGCAGGCGCTTGGGCCCGGGCTGCGCCAGCATCTGCGCGGCGCTGCCGGCATGCTGCTCCAGGTACAGGCCGGCGGCATAGACCTTGAACGCCGCCTTGCGCCGCAGCCCCGCGCCGTTGAGCTGCAGTTGCTGTCCCTGCAGCTGCTGCGTGGGAGCGAAGCGCACGTCGGCCACGGTGATGGCGTCGGCGGCGGCCAGGGGCAATGCCGACAGGCTCAGTGTCAGGGCGGCAACGTGCCGGCGCCACGCAGCGGGCAGGGCGGGAATCAACATCGCGTACGTCTCCAGGTGATGAAAAATCGCACGATTGTTCTTTTTCAGGCTGGCGCGGACATCGGGGTTTGCGCGCAGCGGCGCACGGCGCGGCAGGGCCGCTTTGCTACACTTTGCCGTCTATGTTCATTCACCGCATGTTCATTGCAGGTCGCAGCGACCGGGGAGCCTGGCCCTGGCGCAAGCCTGCATCATCGAACCTGTAACCTGCACCCGGGCCGCACCCGGCGTGCGCCCGTGGCACTGCCGCCGCCCCGCGCGGCGCGGCTGCCAGACCGAATGAACCCGCGGCGCCCCTCTCCTCAGGCAGCGCGCCGCCCCGCCGGAAACCGTTCCCGTGATCACTGAACTGGAATTCAAGAGCCTGGCCCACCAGGGCTACAACCGCATCCCGCTGATCGCCGAGGCCTTCGCCGATCTGGAAACCCCGCTGTCGCTGTACCTGAAGCTGGCGCATGCCCGCGGCGACGGCAGCCACAGCTTCCTGCTCGAGTCGGTCGTCGGCGGCGAGCGTTTCGGACGCTACAGCTTCATCGGCCTGCCGGCGCGCACGCTGCTGCGCGCCAGCGGTTTCGGCGCTGAGGCGAAGACCGAGGTCGTGACCGACGGGCAGGTGGTCGAGACGCACGCCGGCAACCCGCTGGACTTCATCGCCGAGTACCAAAAGCGCTTCAAGGTGGCGCTGCGCCCGGGTCTGCCGCGCTTTTGCGGCGGCCTGGCCGGCTATTTCGGCTACGACGCGGTGCGCTACATCGAGAAGAAGCTGGAAGGCAGCTGCCCGCCCGACACCCTGGGCTGCCCGGACATCCTGCTGCTGCAGTGCGAGGAGCTGGCCGTCATCGACAACCTGTCGGGCAAGCTGTACCTCATCGTCTACGCCGACCCGTCCCAGCCCGAGGCCTACGCGCGCGGCAAGAAGCGCCTGCGCGAGCTGAAGGACCAGCTCAAATACTCGGTCAGCGCCCCGGTGGTGCGCGCCGGCGAATCGCACCCGGTGCAGCGCAGCTTCGCCAAGGAGGACTACCTGGCGGCCGTGCTGCGCGCCAAGGAACTGATCGCCGCCGGCGACTTCATGCAGGTGCAGGTCGGCCAGCGCATGCACAAGCGCTACACGGAAAGCCCGCTGTCGCTGTACCGCGCGCTGCGCTCGCTGAACCCGTCGCCGTACATGTACTACTACCACTTCGGCGACTTTCAGGTGGTGGGCGCCAGCCCCGAGATCCTGGTGCGCCAGGAGGCGGTGGAGGGCGGGCAGAAGGTCACCATCCGCCCGCTGGCCGGCACCCGCGCGCGCGGCGCCAGCCCCGAGGCGGATATAGCCATCGAGCAGGAGTTGATCGCCGACCCGAAGGAGCGCGCCGAGCACGTCATGCTGATCGACCTGGCGCGCAACGACATCGGCCGCATCGCCCAAACCGGCAGCGTGAAGGTGACCGAGGCCTTTGCCGTGGAGCGCTACAGCCACGTCATGCACATCGTCAGCAACGTCGAGGGGCTGCTCAAGGACGGCATGACCAGCATGGACGTGTTGAAGGCGACGTTCCCCGCCGGCACGCTGACCGGCGCGCCCAAGGTGCACGCCATGGAACTGATCGACCAGCTCGAGCCCGTCAAGCGCGGGCTGTACGGCGGCGCCTGCGGCTACCTGAGCTTCGCCGGCGACATGGACGTGGCGATCGCTATCCGCACCGCCATCGTCAAGGACGGCCAACTGTACGTGCAGGCCGCGGCCGGGGTGGTGGCCGATTCGGTGCCCGAGCTGGAATGGAAGGAAACCGAGCACAAGGCGCGGGCGCTGCTGCGCGCCGCCGAGCTCGTCGAGGAAGGACTGGAATGACGCACCCCACCGAACGCGCCATCGACCGCACCCGCCGCTGCGCCAGCATGGACGAGGTGCGCAGGCACATCGACGCGCTGGACGACACCCTGGTGCCGCTGCTGGTCGAGCGCGGCGGCTACATGACGCAGGCCGCGACGCTCAAGCCCCTGGCCTCGCAGGTGCGCGACGAGGCGCGCATCGAGGACATCGTGCGGCGCGTGCGCGCGCGCGCCGCCGCGGAAGGCGGCGAGCCAGACGTCATCGAGGCCATCTACCGCGCCATGATGGAGGCGTTCATCGCCTTCGAACACCGCGAATTCGACCGTTTGACCGCCGAGGGCCGCAAGCCGCAGCTGCAACAGGAGACCGCACCATGACCCGCGTGCTGATGGTGGACAACTACGACAGCTTCACCTGGAACATCGTGCAGTACTTCGCCGAGCTGGGCGCCGAGGTGCAGGTGTTCCGCAACGATGAGATCGACCTGCAAGGCATCGAGCGCGAAGCGCCGGACCGGCTGGTGATCTCGCCCGGCCCCTGCTCGCCGGCCGAGGCCGGGGTGTCGGTGGCGGCCATCCGGCATTTCGCCGGGCGCCTGCCGATCCTGGGCGTGTGCCTGGGCCACCAGGCCATCGGCGCGGCGTTCGGCGGCAACGTGGTGCGCGCGCAGCAGCTGATGCACGGCAAGACCAGCACCATCACCACCACCCGGCAGGGTGTGTTCGCCGGTCTGCCGGCGCAGTTCACCGTGAACCGCTACCACTCGCTGGCGATCGAGCGCGCCAGCTGCCCCGAGGTGCTGGAGGTCACGGCCTGGACCGACGACGGCGAGATCATGGGCGTGCGCCACCGCGAGCTGGACATCCAGGGCGTGCAGTTCCACCCCGAGAGCATCCTGACCGAGCACGGCCACGCCATGCTGAAGAACTTCCTGCAGCCGCAGGTTTGAGGTTTTTCAAGCCAAAACGGTTGCTGGCCCTTTTGCACAACGGGCATGTAGCTATATAAAAAGGAGCAAAGCGGATGTCGCCCATCACCCCGCAGGAAGCGCTGCAGCGCACCATCGAGCACCGCGAGATCTTCCACGACGAGATGCTGCACCTGATGCGCCTGATCATGGGCGGCGAGCTGTCGCCGGTGATGACGGCGGCCATCCTCACCGGTCTGCGCGTCAAGAAGGAGACCATCGGCGAGATCACCGCCGCCGCGCAGGTCATGCGCGAGTTCGCGCGCCAGGTGCATGTGCCCGACACGCGCCATCTGGTGGACATCGTCGGCACCGGCGGCGACGGCGCGGGCACCTTCAACATCTCCACCTGCGCCACCTTCGTGATCGCCGCCGCCGGCGCGCGCTGCGCCAAGCATGGCGGGCGCAGCGTCAGCAGCAAGAGCGGCAGCGCCGACGCCATGGAGGCGCTGGGCGTGAACATTGCGCTGGAGCCCGAGCAGGTCGCCGCCTGCATCCGCGACGTCGGCATCGGCTTCATGTTCGCGCCGAACCACCACCCAGCGATGAAGAACGTCGCGCCGGTGCGCCGCGAGCTGGGCGTGCGCACGCTGTTCAACATCCTCGGGCCGCTGACCAACCCGGCGGGCGCGCCGAACACGCTGATGGGCGTGTTCCATGAGGACCTGGTCGGCATCCAAGTGCGCGCGCTGCAGCGCCTGGGCGCCGAGCACGCGCTGGTGGTCTACGGCCGCGACGGGCTGGACGAGATCAGCCTGGGCGCCGGCACGCTGGTGGGCGAGCTGAAGGACGGTGTGGTGCGCGAGTACGAGATCCACCCCGAGGACTTCGGCCTGCGCATGGCCGGCACGCGCGCGCTGCGCGTGGACAACCCCGAGCAGTCGCGCGCGCTGCTGCTGCAGGTGCTGGAGGGCGCCGACGGCCCGGCGCGCGACATCGTCTGCCTGAACGCCGGCGCCGCGCTGTACGCCGCCGGCGTCGTGCCCGGCATCGCCGAGGGCCTGGCGCGCGCGCAGGCCACCATCGACAGCGGCGCCGCGCTGGCCAAGCTGCGCGAGCTGGCCGCCTACACCCAGGCACTGGCGCAGCCCGTGGCCGCGGCCTGAAGGAGAAAGACGCCATGAGCCTGCTGGACGCCCCCATCTGGCGCGACCCCGGCACGTGGATCGTGCTGGGCGTGTCGCTGCTGTCCATCGTCGTGGCCGTGGTCATGCACCAGGTCATCCGCCGGGTGCTGCGCGCGCCGCCGCGCCAGGACTGAACCTGGCGACCCTTTATTCCCAAGGAAATCCGTGTCCGACATCCTGCAAAAGATCTGCGCCACCAAGCGCGAGGAAGTGGCCGCCGCGCAGCAGCGCCTGTCCCTGGCCGATGTGCGCCGCGACGCCGAAAGCCGCGTGCTGACGCGCGACTTCGAGGGCGCCCTGCGCGCGAAGATCGCCGCTGGCCAGGCCGCCGTCATCGCCGAGATCAAGAAGGCCAGCCCTAGCCAGGGCGTGATCCGCGCCGACTTCATCCCGGCCGACATCGCGCAAAGCTACGCCGAGGGCGAGGGCGGCGTCAGCGCCGCCTGCCTGTCGGTGCTGACCGACCGGCAGTACTTCCAGGGCCAGGGCGACTACCTGAAGCAGGCGCGCGCCAGCTGCCCGCTGCCGGTGCTGCGCAAGGACTTCATGGTCGATCCGTGGCAGGTCTACGAGTCGCGCGCCCTGGGCGCCGACTGCATCCTGCTGATCGCCGCCTGCCTGGACGACGCCCAGCTGGCCGACCTGGAGGCCATCGCCCACGGCCTGGACATGGCGGTGCTGGTCGAGGTGCACGACGCGGCCGAGCTGGAGCGCGCACTGCGCCTGAAGACGCCACTGGTCGGCATCAACAACCGCGACCTGCGCACCTTCCAGGTGCGGCTGGAGACCACGCTGGAGCTGCGCCGCGAGGTGCCGCCCGGGCGCCTGCTGGTGGCCGAGTCCGGCATCGCCACCCGGGAAGACGTGCAGCGCCTGCGCGACGCCGATGTGCACGCCTTCCTGGTCGGCGAGGCCTTCATGCGCGCACCCGAACCGGGGCAGGCGCTGGCGCGGCTGTTCGGCTGACGCGGCGCCGGTGCCAGGGGCCACGCACGGGACGCGGCATGCGTGCCATCGTCGCGGCCATCCGCCGCCCGGTCGCGCGCCGCGCTCGCCCGGCCCGGGCGCTGGCCACCCCTTGCCATTTTCAGGAGAGCCGCATGACGACCCATGCACCGACCGATCCCGACAGCCAGTTGCCCAGCGCCGACCCGGCCGACTGGCCCGTCGCGCCGGGCTGGCAGCCGCTGGTGGACGAGTTCTTCGCCAGCCCACGCGGCCAGGGGCTGCTGGGCTTCCTGCGCCAGCGGCTGGCGGCCGGCGCGGTGATCTTTCCGCCGCAGCCGCTGCGCGCGCTGCAGCTGACCCCGCCGCAGGAGGTGCGCGTGGTCATCCTGGGCCAGGACCCCTACCACGGCCGTGGCCAGGGCGAGGGCCTGGCGTTCTCGGTGCGCCCGGGCGTGCGCATTCCGCCGTCGCTGCGCAACATCTTCAAGGAGATGCAGCGCGACCTGGGCACGCCGCCGCCGCCGTTCCCGCAGCCTGGCGGCAGCCTGGTCAAATGGGCCGAAAACGGCGTGCTGCTGCTCAACACCACGCTCACGGTGGAAGAGGGCCAGGCCGCCAGCCACGCCGGCAAGGGCTGGGAGCAGCTGACCGACGCCGTGATCCGGCAGGTGGCCGAAGGGCCGCGCCCGGTGGTGTTCATGCTCTGGGGCAGCCATGCCCAGGCCAAGCAGTCCTTTATCCCCGAGGACCGCGGCCACCTGGTGCTGCTGGCCAACCACCCCTCGCCGCTATCGGCCGAGCGCCCGCCGCGCCCCTTCATCGGCTGTGGGCATTTTGGCCAGGCACGCGCGTTCAAGCTGCAGCACGGCCAGTGACGCAGCCTGTGGCCGTGCTGCAGGGTTTTGAAGCAAAATCGGCCTGTAGCCCTTTGCAAGTAAGGACAAGTAGCTATTTTTTTAATAGTAAATCCTGGCGCTGCAGCAGCATCGCGTCGCCGTAACTGAAGAAGCGGTAGCCCTCGGCCACCGCGTGCCGGTACAGCGCCATGACGTGCTCGTAACCGGACAGGGCGCTGACCAGCATCATCAGCGTGCTGCGCGGCAGGTGGAAGTTGGTGACCAGCAGGTCGACCACCTGGAAGGCGAAACCCGGCGTGATGAAGATGCTGGTGTCGCCCGTCGCCCGCCCGCTTTGTGCCCACGACTCGAGCGTGCGCACGGTGGTCGTGCCCACCGCCACCACGCGCCCGCCGCGCTGGCGGCAGCGCTCCAGCGCGGCCAGCGTCGCCGGCGGAATGTCATACCACTCGCTGTGCATGCGGTGTTCGGCGAGGTTCTCGGTCTTGACCGGCTGGAAGGTGCCCGCGCCCACGTGCAGCGTGACGCTGGCGCGCTCGATGCCGCGCGCCGCCAGGGCGGCCAGCACCCCCGCGTCGAAATGCAGCGCCGCCGTGGGCGCGGCCACGGCGCCGGGCTTGTCGGCGAACACGGTCTGGTAGCGCTCGGCATCCTCGGTCGCGTCCGGGTCGTTGCCGCCGGACTGCTGGCGCGCGATGTAGGGCGGCAGCGGCAGGTGGCCGTGGCGCTCCATCAGCTCCCAGGGCGACTCGCCGGCCGGCGGCTGCAGCGCCAGGCGAAACAGCGGGCCGTCGGCGTTCGGCCAGCGCCCCAGCAGCAGCGCGTCGAAGCCGCCACGCGCGCGCCCGCCCGCCAGGTGCAGCACGGCGCCGGGCTGCGGTTTCTTGCTGACCTTCATGTGCGCCACCACTTGGCCGCCGTCCAGCACGCGCTCGATCAGCAGCTCCAGCTTGCCGCCGCTGGCCTTCTCGCCAAAGATGCGCGCGCGCACCACGCGCGTGTCGTTGAACACCAGCAGGTCGCCGGGCGCCAGCAGTTCGGGCAGCGCGCGGAAGATGCGGTCGACGGGTTGCGCGCCGCGCCCGTCGAGCAGGCGCGAGGCGCTGCGCTCGGGCGCCGGGTGCTGGGCGATGAGCGCTTCGGGCAGCGCGAAGTCGAAGTCGCTCAGGGTGAAGGGGCGGTGGGTGTCGGGCATGCGAAGGGGCGGTGGAGCGGCGAAAAAATGCGCGCGATTGTCGCAAATGGCGTCCTTGTCGCAGGTCATGGGAACGGTGGCGGTGTTTCATACACTGGCCGGTTTGTTTGGCTGCCCTGGCGCCTGGCGCGCCCTTTGCGTAATGGAACCTTCCTTTGTCTGGGACGACAGCTATCTCACCCACCTGGGCGACGTCGACGAACAGCACCGCGCGCTGATCGCGTTGTTCGACGAGCTCAGCCGCGCGCTGTTCCAGGGCGCCGGCGCCGACGATGGGCCGGCGCACGCCATCTACCAGCGGCTGCTGGCGTACACGCAATACCACTTCCACGAGGAGGAGGAGCTGATGCGCCGCGCCGGGCTGGACGAGCGCCACGTGCAGGCGCACTGCGCGCTGCACCAGCAGTTCGTCGAGCAGATCCGCCTGCTGTGGAGCCAGCGCCGGCACATGCAGGACCAGGCGGCGACGCTGGCCGGCTTCCTGACCTCGTGGCTGGGCCTGCACATCCTGGGCATCGACCAGGCGATGGCGCGCCAGATCGCCGCCATCGAGGCCGGCACGGCAGCGGCCGAGGCCTTCGAGCACGAGCGCGAGGGCCACGACCAGGGCACGCAGGCGCTGCTGCGCATGATCGGGCGGCTGTACGGCGTGCTGTCGGCGCAGAACGCGCAACTGGCGCGGGCCAACCAGACGCTGGAGGAGCGCGTGGCGCAGCGCACCGCCGAGCTGCAGCAGGCCAACGAGCGCCTGCGCGTGGCCTCGCGCACCGATGCGCTGCTGGGCATTGCCAACCGCGCCAGCTTCAACGAACGGCTGGAGCAGGCCTGCGCGCTGGCCCGGCGCGGACGGCGCCCGCTGGCGCTGGTGATGCTGGATGTGGACCATTTCAAGCGCTACAACGACCACTACGGCCACCTGCAGGGCGACGCCTGCCTGCAGGCGGTGGCGCACGCGGTGCGCGGCTGCCTGCGCCGCGACAGCGACCTGGTGGCGCGCTACGGCGGCGAGGAGCTGGCGGCGATCCTGCCCGACACCGACGCGGCCGGCGCGCTGGCCGTGGGCCAGGCCATGGTGCAGGCGGTGCGGGCGCTGGCCCGGCCGCACGCGGCCTCACCCGGGGCGCCGCACGTCACGGTCAGCGCCGGGGTGTGCGCCGACGTGCCGCCGGCCGACGCGCCGGGCGCCAGCGGCTCGGCGGCGCTGGTGGCGCGTGCCGACGCGGCGCTGTACCGCGCCAAGGCCGCCGGGCGCGACCGCTGCCTGGGCGAAGGCGGCTGACGGCGCGCTGGCCAGCGCGCCGTCAGCCGCGCTTCCCGGTCGGGGCGCGTGCATGTGCGCCAGGGCTCGCGCGCGGCAACGCGGTGCCGCGGCCGGTCCCGCGCTGGTTGCGCTGCGCCCGGGTGTGGCGGTGACCGCCCGGCGAATTCACGGGTCGGTATCGGGGCAGGCTGCCAGCGGCGGCGCCTGCGTGCCCGGGTGCAGCAGCGCCACCAGCCCGCAGGCCAGCGCGCCCTGCCAGTGCAGGTAGTCGTGTCCGGTGGCGTGCTCGCGCTGCACCACCGGATAGCCGCGCGCGCGCAGCACGTCGGCCAGGTGGCGGTTGGTTTCCAGGATGCCGTCCAGCCCGCCGCGCGCGCGCTCGTAGCGGCCGGCGTCCAGGTAAAAGCGCACCGGCCGCACCGGCGCCCGGGACCAGGCGCGCATCATCCAGCCCGGCGTCTCGCCCGGCGGAGCCCACCAGAACGAGCCCGACAGGCTGAGCACGCGCCCGAAGCGCTGTGGCAGCACCAGGCCGGCATAGGCCGCGGCCAGGCCGCCATAGCTGGAGCCGGCGATCACCGTGGCCTCGGGTGGCAGTGCCAGGCCCTGCGCCTGCGCCCACGGCATCAACTCCTCGTCCAGGAAGCGCGCGAAGCGCGGGTTCGGCGGCAGCTCGGCGGCGCGTGCCGCGGGACTGGGGTTGGCCACCAGCAGCACCGCCGTGGGCGGAATCAACCCGTCCGCCGCCAGGTGGGCGACGATGCGCGCGGCCGGCACGTCCTCGCGGTAGGCGTGCGCGTCGAACAGCACCAGCAGCGCCCGCGCCGGGCCCTGCACCGGTCGGTACAGCCAGACCGGGCGCTGGTTGCCCAGGATGCGGCTGGCCAGCATGTGGCGCTGCGCCGGGCCTAAACCGGCGCCGGCGCGCGGCGCGCTCCACGGCTGCGGTGGTGCGCCGGGCAGTTCCAGCACCGAAAAACCCTGGAACACGTCCAGCGCCGCGTCGGCGCGCGCCGGGAACACACGCGGGTTCAGCGGGTCGCGCTGCGCGGTGGCCAGGATCATGCGGCGCTGGTCCAGCGCGCTGCCCGCCACCTGCGGCACGTCGGGCGCCAGGCGGTAGGACAGGCGCGCGCTGTCGGGCATGCGGAAGCTCGCCCACCACACATCGCTGTCGCCCAGCCGGGCCAGCGGATCGTGGTTGCCCGAGGGGCTGCCGAACAGGCGCACGCTGCGGGTGCCGGCGCCGCGCCACAGGAAGGTGACCAGCCAGTCGCCGCCCTCCAGCGGCTCGGTCAGCGGCGTGCCCTGGGCAGCGCGCTCGCGCCAGAACGCCTCGGTGTCGCCGCCGTCCCGCAGGGTGCGTGCCAGCGCGCGCAGGCGCGGGCTGTCCGGCAGCGGCGCGGCGGCGCCCGCGGCGGAGCGGTCCGGGGCCAGGGCGCGGTCCAGCTGCACGCGGTAGTCGCTGCCCGGCCCGTCGGCGGCGGCGCGCACCTGCAGTTGCTGGCCCGGCCGGACCTGCCAGGTAAAGCCCTGTGGGCTGCTGCCTGCGGCCACCAGGCGGCGCAGATGCCGGCCGCTGGCGTCCAGCAGGTCCAGCGCCGCGCCGTCACCGTCGAAGCTGCCCTGCACCACATGGCCGGCGGGCACCTCCACCTCCAGGCGCAGCGCATGGCCGGCGTCCAGCTGGCCGGAACGGGGCGCGCCGACGGCGATGCCGCCGGCCTGCGCCGCGGACAGCAGCGGCAGGAGCAGCAGCGCCAGCAGGGCGGCGGCGCTGGGCCGGGGCAGTACACACCGGCTCTGCTGCGCCGGCGGTGCGCGGTGCGTGCGCAGACTGGCCGACGCCCGGGCGGGCGCGGCGGGAGAGACGCTGGTCATGGGCGGATGCGCTGCGGGGCTCTGGTTGATAATAATTCCCATTATCTTGGGCGTGCCTCCGATCGGCGCGGCGCCTGCCGCTGCTGAGCGTGCCATGGCTGTTGAATTTGGAGGCAAAATGGCCTGAAGCCGTTATTCTGCAAGGGCATGCAGCTATTCTTTGCGGAGCATGCCCGGCACGGCGCAACGGCCCGGGCCGGCGTGTTAGCCTGCGCCAGCGCCCCGTTTGCCTTGCCCGCCGCCTTCCGTCCGCATGCCCACTCCCGCCCCTTCCAGCCCCGCGCGCCAGGCGCTGCACAAACTGGGCCTCACCCGTGACATCGACCTGGCGCTGCACCTGCCGCTGCGCTACGAGGACGAGACGCGCATCACCCCCATCGCCAGCGCGCGCGAGGGCGCCAGCGTGCAGATCGAGGGCACCGTCACCAACAGCCAGGTGCAGCTGCACCCGCGCCGCCAGCTGGTGGTGACGCTGCAGGACGCCACGGGCAGCTGCGAGCTGCGCTTTTTCAGCTTCTACCCCTCGCACCACAAGACCATGGGCGTGGGCATGCGGCTGCGCGCGCGCGGCGAGGTGCGCGGCGGCTTCTGGGGCCGGCAGATGCTGCACCCGGTGGTCAAGAGCGCCAACGCCGAGCTGCCCGCCGCGCTCACCCCGGTCTACCCGACGGTGGCGCAGCTGCCGCAGGCCTACCTGCGCCGGGCGATTGCCACCGCCCTCACGCGCGTGCAGCTGCCCGAGACATTGCCACGCAGCCTGCCGCCCCCGCCGCTGGCGGTGTATGGTCAAAACGCCGGTCAGCCGGCATGGAGCTTGCGCGATGCGCTCTTGTTTTTGCACCGCCCGGCGCCCGACGTGGCGCTGGCGACGCTGGAGGACCACAGCCACCCAGCCTGGCAGCGCCTGAAAGCCGAGGAGCTGCTGGCGCAGCAGCTGTCACAGTTCGCCGCGCGGCGCGAACGCGCGCAGCTGGCCGCGCCGACCCTGGCGCCCGCCGCCGAACAGCCCCTGCACGAGCAGCTGCTGGCGGCGCTGCCGTTCGAGCTGACCGGCGCGCAGCGGCGCGTGGTGGACGAGATCGCGCGCGACCTGGGGCAAAGCCGCCCCATGCACCGCCTGCTGCAGGGCGACGTCGGCTCCGGCAAGACGGTGGTGGCGGCGCTGGCCGCGTGCATCTGCATGGACGCCGGCTGGCAGTGCGCGCTGATGGCGCCCACCGAGATCCTGGCCGAGCAGCACTTCGCCAAACTGATCGGCTGGCTGCGCCCGCTGCTGGGCGCGCGCGGGCAGGGCATCGCCTGGCTGGCCGGCGGGCAGAAGAAACGCGAGCGCGCGGCGATGTTGCAGGCCATCAAGGACGGCACGGCGGCGCTGGTGGTGGGCACGCACGCGGTGATCCAGGAGCAGGTGCGCTTTGCCCGCCTGGGGCTGGCGGTGATCGACGAGCAGCACCGCTTCGGCGTCGCCCAGCGCCTGGCGCTGCGCCAGAAGAACGCCCACCTGCGCGAGGAGCCGCACATGCTGATGATGAGCGCCACGCCCATCCCGCGCACGCTGGCGATGAGTTATTACGCCGACCTGGACGTGTCCACCATCGACGAGCTGCCGCCCGGGCGCACGCCCATCGTCACGCGCGTGATCGCCGACAGCCGGCGCGACGAGCTGATAGAGCGCATCGCCGCGCAGGTCGCCGCCGGGCGGCAGGTGTACTGGGTCTGCCCGCTGATCGAGGAGAGCGAGGCGCTGGATCTGTCCAACGCCACCGCCACGCACGCCGAGCTGGCCGAGGCCCTGGCCGGCACGCCGGTCGGGCTGCTGCACTCGCGCCTGCCACCCGCCGAGAAGAAGGCGGTGATGGAGGAGTTCAAGTCCGGGCGCATGGGCGTGCTGGTCTCGACCACCGTGATCGAGGTCGGCGTGGACGTGCCCAACGCCTCGCTGATGGTCATCGAGCACGCCGAACGCTTCGGTCTGTCGCAGCTGCACCAGCTGCGCGGGCGCGTGGGCCGCGGCGCGGCGGCCTCGGCCTGCGTGCTGCTGTATGCCACCGGCGATTCCGGCCGCCTGGGCGAGACCGCGCGCGAGCGCCTCAAAGCCATGCAGGAGACCAACGACGGCTTCGAGATCGCCCGGCGCGACCTGGAGATCCGCGGCCCGGGCGAATTCCTGGGCGCGCGCCAGTCGGGCGATGCGCTGCTGCGCTTCGCCGACCTGGCCGGCGACACCGGCCTGCTGGACTGGGCGCGCGAGGTGGCGCCGGTGATGCTGGAGCAGTATCCCGAGCTGGCGGCGCAGCACGTCGAGCGCTGGCTGGGCTCAAAATCGGACTACTTGAAAGCCTGACGCCATGGCGCATATCCGTTCATGACCCTGACCGAACTCAAATACATCGTCGCCGTGGCGCGCGAGCGGCACTTCGGCCGCGCCGCCGAGGCCTGCTATGTCTCGCAGCCGACGCTGTCGGTGGCCGTGAAGAAGCTCGAGGACGAGCTGGAGCTGAAGCTGTTCGAGCGCAGCACTGGCGACGTGACGGTCACGCCCCTGGGCGAGGAGATCGTGCGCCAGGCGCAGAGCGTGCTGGAGCAGGCCGCCGCCATCAAGGAGATCGCCAAGCGCGGCAAGGACCCGCTGGCCGGCGTGCTGACCCTGGGGGTGATCTACACCATCGGCCCCTACCTGCTGCCGCAGCTGGTGCGCCACGCCATCGCCACCACGCCGCAGATGCCGCTGATGCTGCAGGAGAACTTCACCGCCCGGCTGCTGGAGATGCTGCGCACCGGTGAGATCGACTGCGCCATCCTGGCCGAGCCGTTCCCGGACACCGGCTTGGCGCTGGCGCCGCTGTATGACGAGCCGTTCCTGGCGGCCGTGCCGTCCAGCCACCCGCTGGCGCAGCAGGACAGCGTGTCCACCACCGAGCTGAAGAACGAGACCATGCTGCTGCTGGGCGCCGGGCACTGCTTTCGCGACCATGTGCTGCAGGTCTGCCCGGAGTTCGCGCGTTTCGCCAGCAACGCCGAGGGCATCCGCCGCACCTTCGAGGGCTCATCGCTGGAGACCATCAAGCACATGGTCTCGGCCGGCATGGGCGTGACGCTGGTGCCGCGCCTGTCGGTGCCGCGCGACGCGCTGCACACCGGCGCGCGGCGCCGAAAGAGCGACGACGCGCACATCCGCTACCTGCCGATCGCCGCCGACGACAGCGGCGGCGTGCCCACGCGCCGCGTGGTGCTGGCCTGGCGGCGCAGCTTCACGCGCTACGAGGCGATTGCCGCGCTGCGCAACGCGGTCTACGCCTGCGATCTGCCCGGGGTCAAGCGGCTATCCTGAAGCCCGGTTCATGATGCCGGCGGGGCGGCCACCCTGCGCCGCCCGGCAGCATTTTTTCGTCACCCACCCCACCAGGAGTTGTTACATGGCCAAGGCCCCCAGCACCAAGACCACCCCCAAGGCGAACAAGACCCCGGTGACGCGCAGCGGCGCGCCGCGCATCGACATCGGCATCAGCGACAAGGACCGCGCGGCCATCGCCCAAGGCCTGTCGCGCCTGCTGGCCGACACCTACACGCTGTATCTCACGACGCACAACTTCCACTGGAACGTCACCGGCCCGATGTTCAACACCCTGCACGTGATGTTCATGGAGCAGTACACCGAGCTGTGGAACGCTGCCGACCCGATCGCCGAGCGCATCCGTGCGCTGGGCCACCATGCGCCGGGCTCGTACGCCGCCTTCGGCAAGCTGGCCAGCCTGCCCGACGCGCCCGAGGCGCCGCCGCCGGCGCTGGAGATGGTGCGCATCCTGGTCGAGGGCCACGAGGCCGTGGCGCGCACCGCGCGCGAGATGTTCCCGGTGGCCGACAAGGCCAGCGACGAGCCCACCGCCGACCTGCTGACGCAGCGCCTGGCGGTGCACGAGCAGACGGCGTGGATGCTGCGCTCGCTGCTCGAGGCGTGATGCCGCGCTGCGCCCCGGACGGGCCGCCCCGGTGATCTGGGGCTGGCTGGACCGCCACGCCGTCGCCTTCGGCTTGGCCCTGACCCTGGCCGCCGTGGGCGGCCTTTTCTTTTGGCTGCATCGCACGCGCGGCGCCGCGCCGCACTGGGGCGCGCCGGTGCTGCCGGCGCGCGCCTGGCCGCCGCTGGCGCTCGTCGGTGTGCTGGCGGCGCTGGCGCTGGCCGGCATGGCGGCGGCGCTGGCCGGCGACGCGGGCGGGATCGACTGGCCGGCGCTGGACGCGGCCGTGGCCGGGTGGGTGCAGCGCCATGTGCCCAGCCACTGGCGCACGCCGCTGGTGGTGTTCACGCAATTGGGGCATGTGGCCCTGCTGCTGGCCGTGGGCGTGCTGGTGCTGCTGGCGCTGGCGCGGCGGCAGGCTTGGCTGCACGCCGGCGTCTGGCTGGCGGCCACCGGCGGCGCCGGGCTGTGGACGCGCGCGCTGAAGGCCGAGGTGGCGCGCCCGCGTCCTGCAGACGCCTGGGTGACCGAGGCCAGCCACAGCTTTCCCAGCGGCCACAGCGCCGGCACGCTGGCGTTCTGCGCCGCGCTGGCTTGGCTGCTGTGGCCCCGGCTGCGCCGCGCCTGGCGCTGGCCGGCGGCGCTGGCGCTGGTCGGACTGGCGCTGGCCGTGGGCGTCAGCCGGGTGCTGCTGCGCGTGCACCACGCCAGCGACGTGCTGGCCGGCTGGCTGCTGGCGCTGGCCTGGCTGGCCTGCGTGCTGGGCGCGGCGGAGTGGGCGCTGCGCCGGCGCGCCGGGCGGTGACGGGTGCCTGCAGCCTCGGGAAGAGCGCGCTTCGCGCGCCAGCCACCACGCCGGCTGGCGCAGCACTGGCACGCGCATCCACGCATCCATGCCTACCCTACGTTGCATGCGCGCGGGCGCGCCGTGCGCCAGGCGCCTGTCTGTAGCACCGCAGGCCTGTGACCGGCAACGGCCAACGCTGGCCTGATGTCCGCGCGGCGCGGCCCCTTGCACCAGCGCGACCAGACGCTGGGCCACAATCGCCGGTTGCCGTGTTGTTGCCTGCCATGCCTGCCTCTGCCCCTTCCGTCCCGCCCGCGCGCAGCCGCCTGGCGCTGTACCTCGACCTGATCCGCTTCAACCGCCCGGCCGGCTGGCTGGTGCTGGTCTGGCCGACGCTGGCGGCGCTGTGGGTGGCGGCGGACGGCTTTCCCGGCTGGCACCTGCTAGCGGTGTTCGTCGCCGGCACGGTGCTGATGCGCAGTGCCGGCTGCTGCGTCAACGACGTGGCCGACCGCGATTTCGACCGGCATGTGAAGCGCACCCAGGCGCGGCCGATCACCACCGGCCAGGTCTCGGTGCGCGAGGCGTTGCTGCTGGCCGCCGCGCTGGCGCTGGTCGCCTTCGCGCTGGTGCTGACCACGCGCTGGCAGGCCGTGGCCTGGTCGGTGCCGGCGCTGGCCTTCACCATCGTCTATCCGTTCACCAAGCGCTTCTTCGCCATGCCGCAGGCCTTCCTGGGGCTGGCGTTCAACTTCGGCATCCTGATCGCCTTCGCCGCCGTGCAGGGCCGGGTGCCGGGGCTGGCCTGGCTGCTGTGGCTGGCCAACCTGTTCCTGGTGCTGGCCTACGACACCGAATACGCCATGGTGGACCGCGACGACGACCTGAAGATCGGCATGCGCACCTCGGCCATCACGCTGGGGCGCTTCGACGTCGCCGGGGTGATGCTGTTCTTCGTCCTGTGCCTGGGATTGACCGCCGCGGCACTGGCGCCGCAGGGCCTGGGCTGGCCGCTGTGGCTGGGCCTGGGCGCCGCCGCCGCGCAGGTCGCCTGGCACTGGACGCTGATCCGTGGCCGCACGCGCGCCGGCTGCTTCGTTGCCTTCAGCCAGAGCCACTGGATCGGCGCGGCGATCTTCGCCGGCGTGGCGCTGGGCTTCATGCTACGCAATCAATAGCTGCAGGCCCTTGATTGTCAAGGGCTGAAGCCCATTTTCATGTAATTTTTCGGTGTGCCGCATGGTTGGGTCGCGGGCGCAACTGGCGCCAGCAGCCGCCGTGCCAGGGCCGCCCCGCAGCACCGGTGGCGCCCCCCTTCCCGCTGCGCGCAACGGTGCGAGAGCAGGGGGGAAGGCGCGCAGCGCCTCAGGGGATTGCCTCGTGGTCCTTCCCGAACTCCGCCGCCATGGCCTGCGCCCGTGCCTGTGCGGCGTGCATGGCGGCGATGAACTGCTCGGGCACCTGGTGCTGCTGCATGTGGCTGATGGCGGCGTGGGTGGTGCCGCCGGGGCTGGTCACGCGCTGGCGCAGCAGGGCCGGGGCGTCGCCCGAGCGTGCGGCCAGCTCGGACGCGCCCTGGAAGGTGGCCAGCGCCAGTTGCCGCGCCTGCGCTTCGGTCAGGCCCATCTCGGTGCCGGCGCGCGCCATCGCCTCCAGGAACAGGAACACATACGCCGGGCCCGAGCCAGACAGCGCGGTGACCGCGTCCAGCTGCGCCTCGTCCTGCAGCCACAGGAGCTGGCCGGTCGGCTCCAGCACCTGCTCGACCAGCGCCCGCGCGGCCGCATCGACCTGGGGGCGCGCATACAGCCCGGTCATGCCGCGCCCGACCAGCGCTGGCGTGTTGGGCATGGCGCGCACGATGCGCTCGCTGCCCAGCCAGTGCGCGATGCTGTCCGTGGTGATGCCGGCGGCCACGCTCAGGTGCAGCGCTCCGGGCGCGGCGTGCGTGCGCACTTCGCGGGCGGCGGCGGCGAAGGTCTGCGGCTTGACGGCCCACAGCACCAGCCGTGCGCGCGCCAGCGCCGGCGACGGCGCCGCCTGCGCCGTGACGCCGAAGGCCTGTGCCAGCGCGGCGCGCGCCGGCTCGAACGGCTCGACGACTTCGAGTTGCGCGGCCGGCAGGCCCTGGCGCAGCAGGCCACCGATCAGCGCGCTGGCCATGTTGCCGCCGCCGATGAAGGCGATGGGGGTGTCGAGCGAGGGCAGGGCAGTGACGGTCATGGTGAGGAGATAAGGTAACTGGAAGAAGGAGTTTGGTCGCCGGATGTGTCTTTCCGGCTATTTTCAAGGAAAAAATGGATTCAGCCCATGTATTTCAAGGGTCTGCAGCTATCTTTTCAGGAGTGATCGGGTGGCAGCGTCGCCTGCGCCACGGCATGTTCCCAGCGCGCCATCAGCTCCTGCGCACGCCCCGGCGCCAGCGTCGGCACGAAGCGCCGCTCGGCGCGCCACAGGCCGCTGAGTTCGTCCTGGTCGGCATACACGCCTGAGGCCAGGCCGGCCAGCCAGGCCGCACCCAGGGCGGTGGTCTCGACGCAGGCCGGGCGCACCACCGGGATGCCCAGCAGGTCGGCCTGGAACTGCATTAGCAGGTCATTCACGCAGGCGCCGCCGTCCACGCGCAATTCCGACACCGGTGCGCCGCCGGCGGCCACCGCGTCGCGGCCCATGGCGGCCAGCAGGGCCGCACTCTGGTAGGCGATGGATTCGAGTGCCGCGCGCGCGATGTGCGCCAGGGTGCTGCCGCGCGTCAGCCCGGTGATGGTGCCGCGCGCATCGGGCTGCCAGTACGGCGCGCCCAGGCCGGTGAACGCCGGCACCAGCATCACGCCGCCGGAGTCGGGCACGCTCTCGGCCAGCTGTTGCACCTCGCTGCTGGCGCGGATGGCGTGCAGGCCGTCGCGCAGCCACTGCACCACGGCGCCGCCGACGAACACGCTGCCCTCCAGCGCGTACTGCGGCGCGGCAGGCGTGCCGCCGGGCTTGGGCGCCAGCTGTGCGGCACTGGTGGTGAGCAGGCCGTTCTGGCTGTGCTGAAAGCGCTCGCCGGTGTGCATCAGCAGGAAGCAGCCGGTGCCGTAGGTGTTCTTGGCCAAGCCGGGTGTGAAGCACGCCTGGCCGAACAGCGCGCTCTGCTGGTCGCCGGCCACGCCGGCGATGGGGATGGCGCCGCCCAGCAGCTCGGGCGTGGTGGCGCCGAACTCCAGGCTGGACGAGGGCAGCACCTCGGGCATCAGCGTGCGCGGGATGTCCAAGAGCGCCAGCAGCTCGTCGTCCCACTGGTTGCTGTGCACGTTCAGCAGCATGGTGCGGCTGGCGTTGGTCACGTCGGTGACGTGGCGCGCGCCGCGCGTCAGTTGCCAGATCAGCCAGCTGTCCACGGTGCCGAAGGCCAACTCGCCGCGTTCGGCAGCTGCGCGCGCACCAGGCACGTGTTCAAGGAGCCACTGCAGCTTGGTGGCAGAGAAGTAGGCGTCGATCCGCAGGCCGGTCTTGTCCCGGATCAGCGCCTCATGGCCCTGCTCGCGCAGCCGCGCGCAGGCCGGCTCGGCGCGCCGGTCCTGCCAGACGATGGCATGGTGGATGGGCTGGCCGGTGGCGCGGTTCCATACCAGCGTGGTCTCGCGCTGGTTGGTGATGCCCAGGGCGCGCACTTGGGCGGCGCCGATGCCGGCCTGCGCCAGCGCCTGGCGCGCGGTGGCCAGCTGGGTGGCCCAGATCTGCTGCGGGTCATGCTCGACCCAGCCGGGGCGCGGGTAGTGCTGCGGCAGCTCCTGCTGCGCCTGTGCCACGATGCGCCCGGCCCGGTCGAAGACGATGGAGCGCGAACTGGAGGTGCCCTGGTCCAGGGCGAGCAGGTAGGGTGTCGTCATCGCCCGAGGATAAATCGGGCCTGTCGCCGACGCGCCTGTGCCGCGTGCCGGAATCCGGGGTAAACCCTGACGCGACTGCGCCAACTGAAGGAAAATCGCCGCATGACCGATGCCACCGCCGCCCCCCTGCCGACCGACCGCGCTGCGCTGCTGCAGCAGTTGGCCCAGCCCCGTGTGTATGACCTGGCCGTGGTCGGTGGCGGTGCCACCGGCCTGGGCGTGGCGCTGGACGCGGCGGCGCGCGGCTTTTCGGTGGTGCTGCTGGAGTCGCACGACTTCGCCAAGGGCACCTCGTCGCGCGCCACCAAGCTGGTGCACGGTGGCGTGCGCTACCTGGCGCAGGGCAACATCGCGCTGGTGCGCGAGGCGCTGCACGAGCGCACCACGCTGCTGGCCAACGCGCCGCACCTGGCGCAGCCGCTGGCCTTCGTCATGCCGTCGTACAAGCTGTGGGAGACGCCGTTCTACGGCACCGGCCTGAAGATGTACGACGCGCTGGCCGGCAAGGCGGGCCTGGGCGACACCCAGTGCCTGTCGCGCATGGAAACCCTGCGCTGCCTGCCCACCGCCGCGCCGGCAGGTCTCAAGGGCGGCGTGAAGTACTGGGACGGGCAGTTCGACGACGCGCGCCTGGCGCTGGCGCTGGCGCGCACGGCAGCCGCCAAGGGGGCGCTGCTGGTCAACTACTGCCCGGTCACCGACCTGCTGTACGACGGTGCGAAGGTGGCCGGCGTGGTCTGCGAGGACGCCGAGGGCGGCCAGCGCTTCGAGGTGCAGGCGCGCTGCGTGGTGAACGCCGCTGGCGTCTGGGTGGACGCGCTGCGCCAGCGCGACGGCGCGGCGGCCGGCCGGGAGCTGGCCCCCATGGTCGCGCCCAGCCAGGGCGTGCACCTGGTGGTGGACCGCGACTTCCTGCCCAGCGACCACGCGCTGATGGTGCCCAAGACCGCCGACGGGCGCGTGCTGTTCGCCGTGCCGTGGCTGGGCAAGCTGATCCTGGGCACCACCGACACGCCGCGGCGTGACCTGGCACGCGAGCCGCTGGCGCTGCGCGAGGAGGTGGCCTTCATCCTAGCCGAGGCGGCGCGCTACCTGCGCCGCGCGCCGCAGGCCTCGGACGTGCGCAGTGTCTGGGTCGGGTTGCGCCCACTGGTCAAGCGGCAGGAGGGCGACGGCGGCAATACCAAGCGCATCAGCCGCGAGCACACCGTGATTGCCAGCGGCAGTGGTCTGGTCACCGTCACCGGCGGCAAGTGGACCACCTACCGCGCCATGGCCGAGGATGTGCTGGACAAGTGCTTCGACGCCGGCCTGCTGCCGCGCCGCGCTGGCGGCGTGACGGTGGCGCTGCCGGTGGTCGGCGCGCCCGGCGTGCGGCCGCGCCACGGCATGAATCAGCCGCAGGGCTTGCATTCGTACGGCAGCGAGGCGCCCCAGGTGGCGGCGCTGCCGGGTGCCGACCGCTGGCTGGCCGAGGGCCTGAGCGAGGCCATGGTGCGCTGGGCCGTGCGCCATGAATATGCGCGCACCGTGGAGGATGTGCTGGCGCGGCGCGCGCGCGTGCTGTTCCTGGATGCACGCTTGGCCGCCACGCTGGCGCCGCGCGTGGCGCAGATCCTGGCCGAGGAACTGCCGGGCCACGATCCGCAGCTGGCGGCCTTCCTGGAGCTGGCGCACCAGTACGCCAGCGTGCCGCTGTAAGCCGGCAGCAGCGCGACTGCGCCAAAAAAACCTGCACAGGGCCTTGACGGGCCTTTTGCTTTTTGCGACACTTGCGGGCTTCGCGCTTTATCTGCGCGAGGCTTATCTGCCCAGCGGAAACGCTTGCGAAACGGTTTGCGGCGTGGACGACGGGCCCAAGACTGACTGGCGTTGCGTCTTTGCTTTCGAGCGATCGGAGGCATGAGCGCCGCTGGTACAAGTTGGGAATATTCACATGATCCAGACAGAATCTCGGTTAGAGGTTGCCGACAACACCGGCGCCAAGTCCGTCCTGTGCATCAAGGTGCTGGGTGGCTCCAAGCGCCGCTATGCCAGCGTCGGCGACATCATCAAGGTGAGCGTGAAAGAAGCCGCTCCCCGTGGTCGCGTCAAGAAGGGCGAGATCTACAGTGCCGTGGTGGTGCGCACCGCCAAGGGCATCCGCCGCGCAGACGGTTCGCTCGTCAAGTTCGACGGCAACGCCGCCGTGCTGCTCAACGCAAAGCTGGAGCCCATCGGCACCCGCATCTTCGGCCCGGTGACGCGCGAGCTGCGTACCGAGCGCTTCATGAAGATCGTGTCCCTGGCTCCTGAAGTCCTCTGAAAGGCAAGGCACCATGAACAAGATCCGCAAGGGCGACGAGGTCATCGTGCTGACCGGTCGTGACAAGGGCAAGCGCGGCACCGTCGCGCTGCGCGCCGATGACTCGCACCTGGTCATCGACGGCATCAACCTGGTCAAGAAGCACGTCAAGCCCAACCCCATGAAGGGCACCACCGGCGGCATCGTGGAAAAGGCCATGCCGATCCACCAGTCCAACGTGGCCATCTTCAACGTCGCGACCGGCAAGGCCGATCGCGTCGGCATCAAGCTCCAGGCCGACGGCACGCGCGTGCGTGTGTTCAAGTCCAGCGGCGCCGAAATCAAGACGGCTTAAAGGGTTCCCATGGCACGACTGCAACAAATCTACCGCGACAAGATCGCGTCCGAACTGAAGGAAAAGTTCGGCTACCAATCCGTCATGCAAGTCCCGCGCATCACGAAGATCACCCTGAACATGGGTGTCAGCGAAGCCGTGGCCGACAAGAAGGTGATGGACAACGCCGTGGCCGACCTCACCAAGATCGCCGGTCAGAAGCCCGTGGTCACCAAGGCCAAGCGCGCCATCGCCGGCTTCAAGATCCGTGAAGGCCAGGCCATCGGCTGCATGGTCACGCTGCGTGGCGTGCGCATGTACGAGTTCCTGGACCGTTTCGTCACCGTGGCCCTGCCGCGCGTGCGTGACTTCCGCGGCATCTCGGGTCGCGCGTTCGACGGCCGTGGCAACTACAACATCGGCGTCAAAGAGCAGATCATCTTCCCCGAGATCGAGTACGACAAGGTGGATGCGCTGCGTGGTCTGAACATCAGCATCACCACGACGGCCAAGAACGACGAAGAAGCCAAGGCGCTGCTCGCCGGCTTCCGTTTCCCCTTCAAGAACTAAAGGTGGCGCATGGCTAAGAAAGCTTTGATCGAGCGCGAACTCAAGCGCGAAAAACTGGCCGCCAAGTACGCTGCCAAGTATGCCGAACTGAAGGCCATCGCCGGCGACGCCAAGCGTTCCGACGAAGAGCGCGAAGCCGCCCGCCTGGGCCTGCAGAAGCTGCCGCGCAACGCCAACCCCACGCGCCAGCGCAACCGCTGCGAAATGACCGGCCGCCCGCGTGGCACGTTCCGTCAGTTCGGTCTGGCGCGCGCCAAGATCCGCGAACTGGCCTTTGCCGGTGACATCCCCGGTGTCACCAAGGCCAGCTGGTAAGCAGCGAGGAGTAATACAACATGAGCATGAGTGATCCCATCGCTGACTTGCTGACCCGCATCCGCAATGCGCAGATGGTCTCCAAGTCCACCGTGTCGGTGCCGTCTTCCAAAGTGAAGATCGCCATCGCCCAGGTGCTCAAGGACGAAGGCTATATCGACGGTTTCGAAGTCAAGAGCGAAGCCGGCAAGTCTGAACTGCAGATCGCCCTGAAGTACTACGCCGGCCGTCCGGTGATCGAGCGTATCGAGCGTGTCAGCCGCCCTGGCCTGCGCGTGTACAAGGGCTCGGCCTCCATCCCCCAGGTCCAGAACGGTCTGGGCGTGGCCATCGTCACCACCCCCAAGGGCGTGATGACCGACCGCAAGGCGCGCGCTACCGGTGTCGGTGGCGAAGTGCTGTGCTACGTGGCCTGACGCCGGCATCGAGGAGAACACAGAAATGTCCCGAGTAGGCAAATCCCCGGTGACCATCCCGCAAGGCGTGGATGTGTCCATCCAGGCCGATCAGATCAGCGTGAAGGGCGCCGGCGGCTCGCTGCAGCTGCCCCAGCACGCACTGGTCAAGGTCACCAACAGCGACGGCAAGCTGAGCTTTGCGCCGGCCGACGAGTCGCGCGAAGCCAACGCCATGAGCGGCACCATCCGCCAGCTGGTGAACAACATGGTCGTCGGCGTCAGCCGCGGCTTCGAGAAGAAGCTGACCCTGGTCGGCGTGGGCTTCAAGGCTGCGGCCTCCGGCTCCAAACTGAACCTGAACATCGGCTATTCCCACCCCGTCAACTTCGACATGCCCGCCGGCGTCACGGTGGCCACCCCGACTCCGACCGAGATCGTGATCAAGGGTGCCAACCGCCAGGTGGTGGGCCAACTGGCCGCCGAGATCCGCGCCGCTCGTCCGCCCGAGCCCTACAAGGGCAAGGGCATCCGCTATGCGGACGAGAAGGTCGCGATCAAAGAGACCAAGAAGAAATAAGGAGCTGCAACATGTTGACCAAGAAAGAGCAGCGTCTTCGCCGTGCCCGTCAGACCCGTATCCGCATCGCCCAGCAGGGCGTGGCGCGCCTGACCGTGCATCGCACCAACCTCCATATCTACGCCAGCGTCATCTCCGAAGATGGCGCCCGCGTGCTGGCCACCGCCTCGACCCTCGAGGCCGAGCTGCGCAAGTCGCTGGGTGGCGCGGGCAAGGGCGGCAACGCCGCTGCCGCGACGGAAGTCGGCAAGCGCATCGCCGAGAAGGCCAAGGCCGCCGGCGTCGAGAAAGTGGCTTTCGACCGTGCAGGCTTTGCCTACCACGGCCGTGTGAAGGCCCTGGCCGAAGCCGCCCGCGAAGCCGGCCTGCAGTTCTAAGGGAGCGAAACAACAATGGCTAAATTTCAACCCCGCGTGCAGGACGAAGGTCGCGACGACGGCATGCGCGAGAAGATGATCGCGGTCAACCGCGTCACCAAAGTCGTCAAGGGCGGCCGTATCCTCGGTTTCGCAGCCCTGACGGTGGTGGGCGACGGTGACGGCCGCATCGGCATGGGCAAGGGCAAGTCCAAGGAAGTGCCGGCTGCCGTGCAGAAGGCCATGGAAGAGGCCCGTCGCAAGCTGGTGAAGGTGTCCCTCAAGGATGGCACCATCCACCACCAGGTGACCGGCCACCACGGCGCGGCGCGCGTGATGATGGCTCCGGCTCCCAAGGGTACCGGCATCATCGCCGGCGGCCCGATGCGTGCTGTCTTCGAAGTCATGGGCATCACCGACATCGTGGCTAAGAGCCACGGCTCGTCCAATCCCTACAACATGGTGCGTGCAACGCTGGACGCTCTGGCCAACTCCACCACGCCGGCCGAAGTGGCCGCCAAGCGTGGCAAGTCGGTCGAAGACCTGTTTGCCGCCTGAGCCGGAGTCGACAAGCTATGACGACGCAAGAACAAACCGTGAAGATTCAACTGGTGCGCAGCCCCATCGGCACCAAGGAATCGCACCGCGCCACCGTTCGTGGCCTGGGCCTGCGCAAGCTCAACAGCGTGAGCGAGCTCAAGGACAGCCCGGAAGTGCGCGGCATGATCAACAAGATCAGCTATCTGGTCAAAGTCCTGTAAGAGGTCGATGATGGAACTCAACAGCATCCAGCCTGCAGCAGGTGCCAAGCATGTCGCGCGCCGTGTCGGCCGCGGCATCGGCTCCGGCCTGGGCAAGACTGCCGGTCGCGGCCACAAGGGCCAGAAGTCGCGTTCGGGCGGCTACCACAAGGTCGGCTTCGAGGGCGGTCAGATGCCCCTGCAGCGCCGCCTGCCCAAGCGCGGCTTCAAGTCGCACCTGCTGAAGTACAACGCCGAAGTCACGCTGACGGCCCTGGCCCGCCTGGACGCAGCCGAGATTGACGTGCTGGCACTCAAGCAGGCCGGCCTGATCGACGCTATGGCCAAGGTGGTCAAGGTCGTCAAGAGCGGCGAGATCGGTCGTGCCGTGAAGCTCTCGGGCATCACCGCGACGGCTGGCGCCAAGGCGGCCATTGAGGCGGCCGGCGGCAGCGTGGCCTGATTCAGGCTTCATCAGGAAAGGCATCCGTGGCTACGAACGCAGCTCAACTGGCGAAAACCGGCAAGTTCGGCGACCTTCGCCGGCGTCTGGTCTTTTTGCTGCTCGCGCTGGTCGTGTACCGCGTGGGCGCGCACATCCCCGTGCCGGGGATCGACCCGACGCAGCTGCAGCAGCTGTTCAACAGCCAGCAGGGCGGCATCCTCAACCTGTTCAACATGTTCTCGGGCGGGGCACTGTCCCGCTTCACGGTCTTCGCGCTGGGGATCATGCCGTACATCTCGGCATCGATCATCATGCAGCTGATGACCTACGTCATCCCGACGTTCGAGCAGTTGAAGAAGGAAGGCGAGGCCGGTCGGCGCAAGACCACCCAGTACACGCGCTACGGCACAGTGGGCCTGGCCATCTTCCAGTCACTCGGCATCGCCGTGGCGCTGGAAAGCCAGGCCGGCTTGGTGATCGACCCGGGCTTCGGCTTCCGCATCACGGCGGTGGTCAGTCTGACGGCCGGCACCATGTTCCTGATGTGGCTGGGCGAGCAGATCACCGAGCGTGGGCTGGGCAACGGCATCTCGATCCTGATCTTCGCCGGCATCGCTGCCGGTCTGCCCAGCGCGCTGGGCGGTCTGCTGGAACTGGTGCGCACGGGTGCGATGAGCATCATCGCCGCCATCTTCATCGTGCTCATCGTCGGTGCGGTCACGTACTTCGTGGTCTTCGTCGAGCGGGGTCAGCGCAAGATCCTGGTGAACTACGCGCGTCGCCAGGTGGGCAACAAGGTGTATGGCGGTCAGTCGTCGCACCTGCCGCTGAAGCTGAACATGGCCGGGGTGATTCCGCCGATCTTCGCGTCGTCGATCATCTTGCTGCCGGCGACGGTGGTGAACTGGTTCAGCGCTGGTGAGTCTATGCGCTGGCTGCGCGACATCGCCGGCACCCTGACGCCAGGCCAGCCGATCTACGTGCTGCTGTATGCCACGGCCATCATCTTCTTCTGTTTCTTCTATACCGCGCTGGTGTTCAACAGCCGCGAGACGGCAGACAACCTGAAGAAGAGCGGGGCCTTCATTCCGGGAATCCGCCCGGGCGAGCACACGGCGCGCTACATCGACAAGATCCTGCTGCGCCTGACGCTGGTGGGGGCGATCTACATCACCTTCGTTTGCCTGCTGCCCGAGTTCCTGATCCTGAAGTACAACGTCCCGTTCTACTTCGGCGGAACATCACTGCTGATCATCGTGGTGGTCACCATGGACTTCATGGCCCAGGTGCAAAACTACATGATGAGCCAGCAGTACGAGTCGCTGCTCAAGAAGGCGAACTTCAGAACGACCGCAGGCTGATCGTATCGATCCGTTTGAATGCCAAGGTTTTGGCGGATGCGCTATAGTGCGCGGTTCGCCAAAATCCGCTGGCTGCCATAGATGCCCAACGATGCTTCGCGGGGCAAGGTTTTCACTATGTTCCGCCAGAGCCGGAACGCTTTGGACAGTTAGGAGAATGCAATGAGAGTTTCGGCTTCAGTGAAGAAGATCTGCCGCAACTGCAAAATCATCCGCCGCAAGGGCGTTGTGCGCGTGATCTGCACGGATCAGCGTCACAAGCAGCGCCAGGGCTGATTCGCACAAGAACAGTTAGAGGACGCACATGGCTCGTATCGCTGGTATCAATATTCCGCCCCATCAGCATGCTGAGATTGGCCTTACGGCCATCTACGGCATCGGGCGCACCCGTGCTCGCAAGATCTGCGACGCATGCGGCATCGCTTATTCCAAGAAGGTCAAGGAACTGACCGACGCCGATCTGGAAAAGATCCGCGACCAGATCGCCCAGTTCACCATCGAAGGCGATCTGCGTCGCGAGACGACGATGAACATCAAGCGCCTGATGGACATCGGCTGCTATCGGGGCTTCCGTCACCGCCGCGGCCTGCCGATGCGCGGTCAGCGCACCCGCACCAACGCCCGCACCCGCAAGGGTCCGCGCAAGGGCGCAGCGGCTCTGAAGAAGTAAGGACTGAGGAAATTTCATGGCCAAGTCTCCCGCCAACAACGCCGCCCAGCGCGTGCGCAAGAAGGTCCGCAAGAACATTGCCGATGGCATCGCCCACGTGCACGCGTCCTTCAACAACACCATCATCACCATCACCGACCGTCAGGGCAACGCGCTGTCGTGGGCTTCCTCCGGCGGTCAGGGCTTCAAGGGTTCGCGCAAGTCGACGCCCTTCGCCGCCCAGGTGGCTTCCGAGATGGCTGGCCGCGCCGCCATGGAGCAGGGCATCAAGAACCTGGACGTCGAAATCAAGGGCCCAGGCCCGGGTCGCGAGTCCTCCGTGCGCGCCCTGGGCGCCCTGGGCATCCGCATCACCTCGATCTCCGACGTGACGCCGGTGCCGCACAACGGCTGCCGCCCGCAAAAGCGCCGCCGCATCTAATCTTCACTGAAGCCCACCGCCACCTCGCGCCCGTGACGGCGACGAAGGTGGCTCCCGCAGCCGTGCTGCGGTAGCTGAAAATTCCAAGGAAATACAAGTGGCACGTTATCTCGGCCCCAAGGCCAAGCTCTCCCGCCGTGAAGGCACCGACCTGTTCCTGAAGAGCGCCCGTCGCTCCATCGCGGACAAGGCCAAGTTCGACACCAAGCCTGGCCAGCATGGCCGCATCTCCGGCGCACGCACCTCCGACTACGGTCTGCAGCTGCGCGAGAAGCAGAAGGTCAAGCGCATGTATGGTGTGCTGGAAAAGCAGTTCCGCCGTTACTTCGCCGAAGCCGAGCGCCGCCGTGGCAACACCGGCGCCAACCTGCTGGGCCTGCTCGAGTGCCGCCTGGACAACGTCGTCTATCGCATGGGCTTCGGCTCGACCCGTGCCGAGGCGCGCCAGCTGGTGTCGCACAAGGCGATCACGGTGAACGGCCAGTCGGTCAACATCGCGTCGTACCTGGTCAAGGCCGGCGACGTGGTGGCCGTGCGCGAAAAGTCCAAGAAGCAGGCGCGTATCGTCGAGGCGCTGCAGCTGGCACAGCAGGTCGGCATCCCCGCCTGGGTCGAGGTCAATGCCGACAAGGCCGAAGGCACCTTCAAGAAGGTGCCGGATCGCGACGAATTCGGTGCCGACATCAACGAATCGCTGATCGTCGAACTGTACTCGCGCTGATCCTTGAAGGCGCCGCCATGGCGCCAACGCACGCAAAAACCGTCCCCCCTACCGCGAGGCATCGCGATAGGGGCGCTTCACCAGCCTTACCGGCGTAACGAGCTGGGGGTATTGAGAGGAAGTCTGCATGCAAACCAATTTGCTGAAGCCCAAGGCCATCAACGTCGAGCAGCTGGGCCCCAACCGCGCCAAGGTCGAACTGGAACCGTTCGAGCGCGGTTACGGCCACACGCTGGGCAATGCCCTGCGTCGGGTGCTGCTGTCGTCCATGCTGGGCTACGCAGCAACCGAAGTGACGATTGCCGGCGTCGTGCACGAGTATTCGTCCATTGATGGCGTCCAGGAAGACGTCGTCAACATCCTGCTGAACCTGAAGGGCGTGGTGTTCAAGCTGCTCAACCGTGACGAAGTCACGCTGTCGCTGCGCAAGGATGGCGACGGTGTGGTCACGGCGCGCGATATTCAGACGCCGCACGATGTCGAGATCGTCAACCCTGACCACGTCATCGCGACGCTGTCTGCTGGTGGCAAGCTCGACATGCAGATCAAGGTCGAGAAAGGCCGTGGCTATGTGCCCGGTACGCTGCGCCGTTACGCCGATGAGTCGACCAAGTCCATCGGCCGCATCGTGCTGGATGCATCGTTCTCGCCGATCCGCCGCGTCAGCTACACCGTCGAAAGCGCCCGCGTTGAGCAGCGTACCGACCTGGACAAGCTGGTCATGGAGATCGAGACCAACGGTGCCATCACCGCGGAAGATGCGGTGCGTGCCTCGGCCAAGATCCTGGTCGAGCAGCTGGCGGTATTCGCGCAGCTCGAAGGCGGCGAACTGGCGGCCTTCGATGCCCCGGCCAGCTCGCGTGGTGCGGCCACGTTCGATCCGATCCTACTGCGTCCGGTGGACGAGCTGGAACTTACGGTGCGTTCAGCCAACTGCCTGAAGGCCGAGAACATCTACTACATCGGTGACCTGATCCAGCGCACCGAGAACGAGCTGCTGAAGACCCCCAACCTGGGCCGCAAGTCGCTCAACGAAATCAAGGAAGTGCTTGCCTCGCGCGGCCTGACCTTGGGCATGAAGCTCGAAAACTGGCCGCCTGCCGGCCTGGACAAGCGCTGATCTGCCATTTTCCCATTGTGGGAGTGCTCCGGGCAGTACCTGATACGGCTGTCCGTTTTAATTGAATCAAGAAGGAAAGCACCATGCGTCACGGACACGGCCTGCGCAAACTCAACCGCACCACATCGCACCGCCTGGCGATGCTGCAGAACATGATGAACTCGCTCATCGAGCACGAGGCCATCAAAACCACTGTGCCGAAGGCCAAGGAACTGCGCCGCGTGATCGAGCCCATGATCACCCTGGCCAAGCAAGACTCGGTGGCCAATCGCCGCTTGGCTTTCAACCGCCTGCGCGACCGCGACAGCGTGACCAAGCTGTTCAACGAACTCGGCCCGCGCTTCAAGGCCCGTCCGGGCGGCTACACGCGCATCCTGAAGATGGGTTACCGCGTGGGCGACAACGCGCCCATGGCTTTTGTGGAGTTCGTCGAGCGCGCTGAAGAAAATGCAGCGGATGCCGGCGAAAATGCTGCCAAGGCCTAAAAACTAGGTTATACTTTCGTTTCTGACGCGCGATGGAGCAGCCTGGTAGCTCGTTGGGCTCATAACCCAAAGGTCGGAGGTTCAAATCCTCCTCGCGCAACCAAACTTCAGCAACTCCGGTTGTTGTGAAAGACCCGCTACAAGCGGGTCTTTTTTTGTCTGCTTGAGCGGCATTGCAGGCCATCCCGGCCCGGATGGCTTTGCTGCGCAGCTCGCCTTCAGCTTCCCGTGCTTTTTTCTTGCAGGGCAGCGTCATAGAGCGTGTTGCGCGCGGCGCCGGTGATCTGGGCGGCCAGTCGCACCGCGGTCTTGGTCGGCAGTTCCTGCAGCAACAGGCGCAGCACGTCCAGTGCCTGGGATTGCTGCGGCGCCAACTCCGTTGGATGCAGCACGACCACGAATTCTCCTTTGCTGCGTTGTGGCGCTGCCTCCAGCCAAGCGTCCAGGTCCTGCGCCACATGGCTGGTGATTTCTTCGAACTGCTTGGTCAGCTCGCGCGCCAGCGTCACGCGGCGCGTACCCAGCACTCCCAGCGCTTGTGCCAAATCGCGGATACGGTGCGGCGCTTCCAGAATCAACACGCTGCGCGGCTCGCCGGCCAGTGCCTGCACCGCTGTACGACGCTCCGCGCCCCTGGACGGCAAAAACCCCGCGAACAAGAAGCCTGTACTGTGGTTGCCCGTGCCGATGGCGCCTGCCGCGGACAGCGCCGTGGTCACGCTGCTGGCCCCTGGCAGTGGAATGCAGCGCATGCCGGCGGCCGTGATGCTGTCCACCAAACGGGCACCCGGATCACTCACGCCCGGCGTGCCGGCGTCGCTGACATAGGCCACGCGCTGCCCCTGCTGCAGCCGTGCCAGCACCTGCTGGGCCGCCTGGGCCTCATTGTGCTGGTGCAGCGCCACCAAGCTGCCGGCCGGCTTGTCGATGCCATAGGCACGCAGCAGTGCCTGGGTGTGGCGCGTGTCCTCGCAGGCGATGATGTCCACCAGCTGCAGCACATGCAGCGCGCGCAGGGTGATGTCGGCCAAGTTGCCGATGGGCGTGGCCACCACGTACAGGGCGGCCTGCGGATAATGCTGACTGGCCGCGGCATCGCGGGCGGCAATCAGGGCCTGGGCAAAGGATGGATTCAATGGGATTCCTCGAACGGATACGGCCAGCTTCCAGCCCTGATACCACCCGTGCCAGGGGCCAGGCAGCGGAGGATCAGGCGCTGGACCACCTGCTGGCCGCTGGCCTGACGCTGGTAGCGCGCAATTATCGAACCGCCGGCCGCGGCGGTGGCGAGATCGACCTGATCCTGCGCGAGCGCGACGGCACGCTGGTGTTCGTCGAAGTGCGCAGCCGCTCGGGGACCGGTCATGGCGGTGCCGGCGGCAGCATCGGCGCGGCCAAGCGCCGGCGCATCGTCTTCGCTGCGCGCTGCTACCTGATGCGCCTGCCGGCGCCGCCGCCGTGCCGCTTCGATGTGGTGCTGATCGAGCCCCAGAGCCTGCAGTGGCTGCGTGCCGCCTTCGACGCGGACGGTGCCTGAGCGAGGCGCACCCGCCTGTTGCGTCCTGCTACAGAAGCCGCGGGTATCATCCCCGGCCCATGCTCGAGCAACGCATACAACAGCAGTTCATCGACAGCGCGGACCTCAAATACCAGTCCGCCCAATCCCTCAGCCCCGCCATCGCCGCTGCCGCGCATGCCGTGGTGGCCTGCATCACCAGTGGCGCACGCCTGCTGGCCTGCGGCGTCGGTCCGTGCGGTGCGCTGGCGCAGCAGTTCGCCGCGATGTGCGTCACCGGTTTCGAACGCGACCGCCCGGAGCTGGCCGCGCTGGCGCTGGTTCCCGACGCGACCTGGTCGCTGTGCAGCGATGCCGGCCTCGGCGACACACGCTTGGCACGCCAGGTGCGGGCGCTGGGGCAGGCTGGTGACGTGCTGCTGGTACTCACCATGGCTGGCAGCGACACGGCCCTGCTGCAAGCGGTGCAGGCCGCGCACGAACGCGACATGACCGTGATCGCCTGCTATGGCCGCGACGGTGGCGAACTGGCCACGCAGCTGCGCGAGACCGATGTGCAGATCGCCGTGATGCACGAGCGCGCCGCGCGCGTGCGCGAGGTGCAGGCCCTGGTGCTGCACTGCCTGTGCGACAGCGTGGACACCCTATTGCTTGGAGACCAGGAGATCATGCTATGAACCCGTTCCTGACGCGCGGCACGCTGGCCGTGCTTGCAACCGCCAGCTTGGCCGCCAGCCTGACGGCGTGCGTACCGCTGGTCATCGGCGGTAGCGCCGTGGTGGGCACGTTGATCGCCGTGGACCGGCGCACCACCGGCGCTCAGGTCGAAGACGAGGGCATCGAGCTGCGCGCTGCCAACCGCATCCGTGAAACCCTGGGCGAGCGCGTGCACGTCAATGTCACCAGCTACAACCGCCAAGTGCTGCTCACCGGCGAGGCCAGCAGCGCTGGGGACGTGCAGAAGGTGGAACAGGTGGTGCGTACCGTCGAGAACGTGCAATCCATCGTGAACGATGTCGGCGTGATGGCGCAGACTTCGCTGTCCCAGCGTTCCGCCGATACCTTCATCACCGGCAAGGTGCGCGCCAGCCTGGTGGATGCGCGCGACCTGTCGGCCAGCGCCTTCAAGGTCGTGACCGAGCGCAACGTGGTGTACCTGATGGGCCGGGTCACGCAGCGCGAGGCCAAGCGCGCCGCCGAGATCGCGCGCGGTGTCGATGGCGTGCGCAAGGTGGTGCGGGTGTTCGAGGTGTTGACCGAGGAGGAGCTCAGCCGCCAGCTGGCGGCTCCGGTGACGCAGGACCCGGCGGCCGCCTCGACCCCTGCCAAGCCGTGATCGTGCCCGTCTAAGCGGGCGCTGCGAGCAGTGGTTCAGGAGGGCTGCGGCGGCAGCAGGCGGGTGATCAGGCTGGAAGTGTCCCAGCGGGCCCCGCCGGACTCCTGCACATCGGCATAGAACTGGTCCACCAGAGCCGTCACCGGCATGCGCGCGCCGTTGCGCCGGGCCTCGTCGAGCACCAGGCCCAGGTCCTTGCGCATCCAGTCCACGGCGAAGCCGAAATCGAACTGTCCCTGCAGCATGGTGGGGCCGCGGTGGTCCATCTGCCAGCTTTGCGCCGCGCCCTGGCCGATCACCTCCAGCACCTGCGGCATGTCCAGGCCGGCGCGCATGCCGAAGGCCAGCGCTTCCGACAGACCCTGCAGCACGCCCGCGACGCATACCTGGTTGACCATCTTGGCCAGCTGACCGGCGCCGCTTTCGCCGACATGCGTGACCGCGCGCGCAAAGGCCAGCGCCACCGGCCGCACCTGCTCGAACGCTGCCGCGTCACCGCCGCACATCACCGTCAGCTGCCCGCCTTGAGCGCCGGCCTGGCCGCCCGAGACGGGCGCGTCCAGGAACTGCAGGCCACGCTCGCGCGCTGCGTCATATAGCTCGCGCGCCACCGCTGCCGAGGCAGTGGTGTGGTCGACGAAGATGGCGCCGGCGCGCATGCCGGCGAACGCGCCTTCCGGCCCCAGCACCACGCTACGCAGGTCGTTGTCGTTGCCCACGCAACTGAAGATGATGTCTGCTTCCTGCACGGCTTCGCGCGGCGTGTGCGCCGGATGCCCGCCTTCGGCCTGTGCGTTGAATTCCTCGCGCCAGGCTTCGGCCCGGGCGTGGGTACGGTTGTACACCGTCACCTGATGGCCGGCGCGCGCCAGGTGCCCGGCCATCGGGTAGCCCATCACGCCCAGGCCCAGGAAGGCGACGCGGCGGGGTTTCGGGGTGTCGTAGGTGCGGGGCTGGATGCTGGGTGTCATGGGCGTGAAAGTTGAGGAGGCCAGGGAAGGATAGAAGGACGCCGAGGGATCAGATGATGGTCAGGTGCTCGGTGCCTGCCGCCAAGTCGGTGGTCTTCAGGCGCTGGCTGGAGAGCTTGAACTGCAGCCGCAGGTCGTTCACCGAGTCGGCGTTGCGCAGCGCGTCCTCATAGGTGATGACATTGGCCTCGAACAGGTCGAACAGCGACTGGTCGAAGGTCTGCATGCCCAGGTTGCGGCTCTTCTTCATGATCTCCTTGATCTCCACCACCTCGTTCTTGAAGATCAGGTCGGCGATCAGCGGGGTGTTCAGCATGACCTCCACGGCGGCCGCGCGGCCCTTGCCGTTCTGGTGCGGGATCAGGCGCTGCGAGACCATGGCGCGCAGGTTCAGCGACAGGTCCATCAGCAGCTGCTCGCGCCGCTCCTCGGGGAAGAAGTTGACTATGCGGTCCAGCGCCTGGTTGGCGCTGTTGGCGTGCAGCGTGGCCAGGCACAGGTGGCCGGTCTCTGAAAACACCACCGCGTGCTCCATGGTTTCACGGTCGCGGATCTCGCCCATCAGGATCACGTCCGGCGCCTGGCGCAGGGTGTTCTTCAGCGCGATCTCCCAGCTGTCGGTGTCCAGCCCGATCTCGCGCTGCGTGACCACGCAGTTCTTGTGCGCATGCACGAATTCCACCGGGTCTTCCACGGTGATGATGTGGCCGTGCGAGTTCTCGTTGCGCCAGTCCAGCATCGCCGCCAGCGTGGTCGACTTGCCCGAGCCGGTGGCGCCCACCAGGATGCACAGCCCGCGCTTGGCCATGGCGACTTCCTTGAGCACCTGCGGCATGCCCAGGCCGTCGATGGTCGGCGGCCGGGTGGGGATCGAGCGCATCACCATGCCGACCCGGCCCTGCTGCACGAAGGTGTTGACGCGAAAGCGCCCGATGCCGGCCGGCGAAATGGCGAAGTTGCACTCCTTGGTGCGCTCGAAGTCGGCGATCTGCCGGTCGCTCATGATCGAGCGCGCCAGCGCCAGCGTGTGGCCGGGGGTGAGCGGCTGCGGCGAGACCTTGGTGACCTTGCCGTCGACCTTGATGGCCGGCGGGAACTCGGCAGTGATGAACAGGTCGCTGCCGCCGCGGCTGACCATCAGCCGGAGCAGGTCGTTGATGAATTTGCTGGCCTGATCGCGTTCCATGGTGCAGTGGCTTTCATGGGCCGCCCGGCGGGGGCGGCATTGGGGACGGCAGCGGCGGCGCGCCGCGTCAGCCGGGGAAGTTCTCCGGGATCTTGGCCTTGGCCCGTGCCTCGGCCGGGCTGATGACGCTGCGCCGCACCAGATCCGTCAGGTTCTGGTCCAGCGTCTGCATGCCGACGCTGTTGCCGGTCTGGATGGCCGAGTACATCTGCGCCACCTTGGCCTCGCGGATCAGGTTGCGGATGGCGCTGGTGCCCAGCATGATCTCGTGCGCCGCCACGCGCCCCTGGCCGTCGCGAGTCTTGCACAGGGTCTGCGAGATCACGGCCTGCAGCGACTCCGACAGCATGGCGCGCACCATCTCCTTTTCCTCGGCCGGGAAGACGTCGATGATGCGGTCGATGGTCTTGGCGGCACTCGACGTGTGCAGCGTGCCGAACACCAGGTGGCCGGTCTCGGCGGCGGTCATGGCCAGGCGGATGGTCTCCAGGTCGCGCATCTCGCCCACCAGGATCGCGTCCGGGTCCTCGCGCAGCGCCGAGCGCAGCGCGGCCGAGAACGACAGCGTCATCGGCCCCACCTCGCGCTGGTTGACGAGCGATTTCTTGGACTCGTGCACGAACTCGATCGGGTCCTCCACCGTCAGGATGTGGCCGTAGCTGCTCTCGTTCAGGTAGTTGATCATCGCCGCCAGCGTGGTCGACTTGCCCGAGCCGGTCGGGCCCGTGACCAGCACCAGGCCACGCGGCTTGAGCGCCAGGTCGGCGAAGATCTTCGGCGCGCCGAGTTGCTCCAGTGTCAGGATCTTGCTCGGGATGGTGCGGAACACCGCCCCCGCGCCCCGGTACTGGTTGAAGGCGTTGACGCGAAAGCGCGCCAGCCCCTCGATCTCGAATGAGAAATCAACCTCCAGGAACTCCTCGTAGGCCTTGCGCTGCGAGTCCGTCATGATGTCGTAGACCATGGCGTGCACCGTCTTGTGGTCCAGTGCATCGACGTTGATGCGGCGCACGTCGCCATGCACGCGGATCATCGGCGGCAGGCCGGCTGACAGGTGCAGGTCCGAGGCCTTGTTCTTCACGCCGAAGGCCAGCAGCTGGGTGATGTCCACGAGAATGTCCTGACCTGAAAATCACGGGTTTTGGATACGTCTGGACAAACATTATGGCGACGATTGCCGAGCGACTGGAACACGTGCACGCCCGCATCCGGGAGGCCTGCCACGCGGCCGGGCGCCCACCCCAGGCCGTCGGCCTGCTGGCGGTTTCCAAGACCTTCGATGCCCACGCTGTGCTGGCGGCGGCGCAAGCCGGCCAGCGTGCCTTCGGCGAAAACTACCTGCAGGAAGGCGTGGACAAGATCGCCGCCGTGCGCGCGCTGGCACCACAGCTGGCCGATGACCTGCACTGGCACTGCATCGGCCCGATCCAGAGCAACAAGACCCGGCTGGTGGCCGAGCATTTCGACTGGGCGCACACCATCGACCGGCTGAAGACCGCCGAGCGCCTGTCCGCGCAGCGCCCGCCCAGCCTGGCGCCGCTCAACGTCTGCATCCAAGTCAACGTCGATGGCGGTGCCACCAAATCCGGCGCGGCGCCGCAGGACGCGCTGGCGCTGGCGCAGGCCGTGGCGCGGCTGCCGCGCCTGGTGCTGCGCGGAGTCATGGCGATCCCCGATCCGGTGGAAGGCTTCGAGGCGCAGCGCGCGCTGCATGCGCGCGTGCGCGCGGTGTTCGATGCTATCGCCACCTCGGGCGCGCCGGGGCTGGCGCAGTTCGACACCGTCTCGCTGGGCATGACCGCCGACCTGGAGGCCGCCGTGGCGGCCGGCAGCACGCTGGTGCGCGTGGGCAGCGGCATCTTCGGTGCGCGCCCGACGCGGGCGGAGCTCGCCGGCTAACAATGCCAGACTATCAAAAACGATAGCTGCAAGCCGTTACGGAATATGGGCTAAAGCCTTAAAACGTCCTGAACCCACGGGCGTGAAGCCGGGGCGCTGGCGCAGGGCCTGGCCGCAGCCACGGCGCTGCCAGGGGCGACAGCCCGGTGGTAAGCTGACCCGATTCGGCGCCGGCCTCCGGCGCCGGTCCTTTTTTCGGAGAACCTTCCCCATGCCCGGACTGCTGCCCGACATCGACCCCGACGGCCTGCTCGAATTTTCCGTGGTCTATACCGACCGCGCGCTCAACCACATGTCCCGGCGCTTCGTCGGCGTGATGCAGGACATCCTGGCGACGCTCAAGGAGGTCTACCACGCCCGCACCGCGGTGCTGGTACCCGGCAGCGGCACCTTCGGCATGGAGGCCGTGGCGCGCCAGTTCGCCAACCAGCAGAAGGTGTTGATCGTGCGCAATGGCTGGTTCAGCTACCGCTGGACGCAGATCTTCGACGCCGATGCCGGCCTGGGTGGCGGCTCGGTGGTGTGCAAGGCGCGCCAGCAGGCAGGCGGCAGCCAGGCGCCCTGGGCGCCGTGCCCGGCCGACGAGGTTGCTGCGACCATCCGCGCGGAAAAGCCGAAGGTCGTGTTCGCCCCGCACGTCGAGACCGCCAGCGGCATCATCCTGCCCGACGACTACCTGCGCACCGTGGCCGATGCGGCGCACGAAGTCGGTGCGCTGTTCGTGCTGGACTGCGTGGCCTCCGGCGCGATGTGGGTGGACATGGAAAAGACCGGCGTGGACGTGCTGATCAGCGCGCCGCAAAAGGGCTGGAGCGGCTCGCCGTGCTGCGCCATGGTGATGCTGTCCGAGCGCGCCCGCGCGGCCATCGAGCACACGCAGAGCTCCAGCTTCTCGTGCGACCTGAAGAAATGGATGCAGATCGCCGAAGGCTATGAAAAGGGCCAGCACGCCTACCACACCACCATGCCAACCGACGCGCTGGTGCTGCTGCGCGACGTGATGCTGGAGACGCGCGCCTACGGCTTCGACAAGGTGCGCGACGAGCAGATCGCGCTGGGCGCCCAGGTGCGTCAGCTGCTGGAGTCGCGCGGTTTCCCGAGCGTTGCCGCCGAAGGGTACAAGGCGCCGGGCGTGGTGGTCAGCTACACCACCGACCCGGGCCTGCAAAACGGCAAGAAATTCCTGGAGGCCGGCCTGCAGACCGCCGCCGGGGTGCCGCTGCAGTGCGGCGAGGGGCCGGACTTCCAGACCTTCCGCATCGGTCTGTTCGGTTTGGAGAAGTGGCACAACGTCGAGCGCACGGTGGGCCATCTGCGCGCCGCGCTGGACCGCATCGGCGTGCCGGCCACGGCCTGACTGGAGCGGACAGGGCGCGGCACTGGCGCGGTGGGAGCACGCGCGCCGGCTGCCCTTTCCTACAGCCCGGCATGGACGCGGCGGCAGGCGCCGGTCTATGCTGCGGCGCATGCAAGCCTCTCCCCTGCAGCGCGCCGCGGCGGCCGCTGCCCCTGATCTGCAGCCGCCCCTGCCGCCGGACAGCCACGCGCGCCAGCTGGCGCGCGCCAAGCGCCAGGCCACCGGGCTGCTGCTGGCGGTGATCGTGGTCTTCGCGGTCACGCATTTCCTGCCCACGGGCTTGGCCACCAGCTGCCTGCGCGCCGTGGCCGAGGCGGCGATGGTCGGCGCGCTGGCGGACTGGTTCGCCGTCTCGGCGCTGTTCCGGCGCATCCCGCTGCCGCTGGTCTCGCGCCACACCGACATCATCGCCCGCAACAAGGACCGCATCGGCGGCAACCTGGCGGGCTTCGTGCGCGACAAGTTTCTGGACGCGCCGTCGCTGGTGGCGCTAATCCGCCAGCACGACCCGGCCGGCATGCTGTCGCAGTGGCTGACGCTGCCGGCCAACGCCCAGCTGCTGGGCCGCCAAGTGGCGCGGCTGGCGCTGACCGCGCTGGATACGGTCGAGGACAGCAAGATCCAGGCCTTCATCGCACGCGCGGCGCGCACGCTGGTCGGGCAGCTGGACGTGTCGCGCACCATGGCCTCGGCGCTGGGCGCGCTGACGCACGAGGGCCGGCACCAGGCGCTGCTGGACGCGTTGCTGGCACGCCTGGGCGACACCGTGCGCTCACCCGAGACGCGCCAGTTCATCGCTGATACGCTGGTGCAGTGGCTGCGCCGCGAGCACCCGCTGAAGCAGAAAATGCTGCCTACCGACTGGCTGTCGGGCAAGGGCGCCGGCGCCATCACGCATGCGGTGGAGACGCTGCTGCAAAGCATCGCCGAAGACCCGCGCCATGAGCTGCGCGAGGCCCTGGATGGCGCCATCGCCCGGCTCATCGAGCGCCTGCAGCAGGACCCGGAATGGGAGCGGCGCGGCCAGGAGGTGCGCAGCTACCTGCAGAGCGACGCGCTGCTGGGCGAGTACGTGCAGGAGCTGTGGCACGACCTGCGTCTGCGCCTGCGCCAGGACCTGCTGGACGAGGACTCGGAACTGTCACGCCGCGTGGCCGGCATGGGCCAGTGGCTGGGCATGTCGCTGGCCGGCGATGCCGCGCTGCGCGTGCGCCTGAACGTGCGCCTGGAGCTGTGGGCCGCCACTTTCGCACCCGACGTGGCGCAGTCGGTGGCCGAGCACATCGAGGCCACGGTGCAGCGCTGGAACGCCCAGGAGACGGCGCGGCTGGTCGAACTGCACATCGGCCCGGACCTGCAGTACATCCGCATCAACGGCACCATCGTCGGCGGCCTGATCGGCCTGGTGCTGTTCGGCATCTCGCACGCCCGCGCGCTGTGGGCGGCGGCGGGCGGCTGAGCTATTCGTTTTTGATAGCTGCCAGCCCATATGGAACAAGGGCTGGCGGGTGTTTTGACCTGAAAACCGCGCTGGCGCGGTCAGAAACGGAAGTCCAGCGACTGCGGCGCGCCGCCGACTTTCACCGTGCGGCTGTGGCGCTGGCCCGCGCCCTGCACGTCCACCTGGTAGCTGCCGGCCGGCAGCTGCAGCAGGCACACCGGGCCGCTGGCGGTGAACTGCATGGCCTGGCCGCTACCGCCCTGCGGGCTGACGCGCACATCGACATTGGCCTCGTACGCGCCGTCGGCGCGGGCGAACAGCAGCGACAGCGGATAGTCCTTCATGGCGGCGCGCATGGCCGTGGATTCGTCCACGCCAATGCCGCCGCAGCGGTGGCTGGCCGTCGCCTGAGCGTGCTGCGTGGGCGGCGTGGCGCCGCTGGCGGCGGCGGATTGCGCCAGGGCGCCGCCGCCGGCCAGCAGGGCCGCCAGGCCCAGCGGGACCAGGGCGGGCAGCGCAAGGCGGCGGGTGGGATGGTGCATCGGCATGGCAAGTCCTCCTGAGGAAGTGAAAGGAAGTGCCAATGCTGGCGCGGCGCCCTGCGCCGGACTGTCAGCGCAGCGCGTGCGCCGCTGTGCTGCGGGCGCGCATGGCGCACGTCAGAAGCGCGGCAGGTCCGGGTGGCTCAGCTGGCCGCCGCGCACCAGCATCCGGCCGTACTCGGCACAGCGGTTCAGCGTCGGGATGACCTTGCCCGGGTTCAGCAGCCCGGCCGGGTCGAACGCGGTTTTCAGGGCGATCATCTGCGCGTTCTCCTCTGCGGTGAACTGCACGCACATGCTGTTGAGCTTTTCCACGCCCACGCCGTGCTCGCCGGTCACCGTGCCGCCCATGGCCACGCTGGTCTCCAGGATGTCGGCGCCGAACAGCTCGCAGCGGTGCAGCTCGTCCGGGTCGTTGGCATCGAACAGGATCAACGGGTGCAGGTTGCCGTCGCCGGCATGGAACACGTTGCAGCAGCGCAGCCGGTATTTCTTCTCCATCTCCTGGATGGCCAGCAGGATGTCGGCCAGGCGCTTCCTGGGGATGGTCGAGTCCATGCACATGTAGTCCGGGCTGATGCGGCCGCTGGCCGGAAAGGCGTTCTTGCGCCCGCTCCAGAAGCGTGCGCGCTCTTCCTCGTTCTGGCTGACGGCGATGGCCGTGGCGCCGGCGGCGGTGAGCACCGCGCTCATGCGGGCGATCTCTTCTTCCACTTCCTCGGGCGTGCCGTCGGATTCGCATAGCAGGATGGCCTCGGCCGACAGGTCGTAGCCAGCCTTGACGAAGTCCTCGACGGCGGCCGTCATGGGCTTGTCCATCATCTCCAGCCCGGCCGGGATGATGCCGGCGGCGATCACCGCCGCCACCGCATCCCCGGCTTTGCGCACGTCGTCGAAGCTGGCCATGATGCAGCGTGCCAGCTGCGGGCGCGGGATGAGCTTCACCGTCACCTCCAGCGCCACCGCCAGCATGCCCTCGCTGCCGATCACGGCCGCCAGCAGGTCCAGGCCGGGCGCGTCCAGCGCGTCGGATCCGAAGGTGACGGGCTCGCCCTCCATGGTGTAGCCGCGCACGCGCAGCAGGTTGTGCACCGTCAGGCCGTACTTCAGGCAGTGCACACCGCCGGAGTTCTCCGCCACATTGCCGCCGATGGTGCAGGCTATCTGGCTGCTGGGGTCGGGCGCGTAGTACAGGCCGTGCGGCGCCGCGGCCTCGCTGATGGCCAAGTTGCGCACGCCGCACTGCACGCGCGCGGTGCGGCTCACCGGGTCCACCTGCAGGATGCGGTTGAACCGAGCCAGCGACAGCGTCACGCCCATGGCGTGCGGCATGGCGCCGCCCGACAGCCCGGTGCCGGCGCCGCGCGCCACCACCGGCACCTGCAGGCGGTGGCAGGTGCGCAGCACGGCTTGCACCTCCTGCTCGGTCTCGGGCAGACAGACCACCAGCGGGCGCTGGCGGTAGGCGGTGAGGCCGTCGCACTCATACGGCGTAGTGTCCTCGGCGTGCCACAGCAGGGCGTGCTGCGGTAGGCAGGCGGACAGCGCCTGCACCACTTCCGTCTGGCGTGCCGCGCGCGTGGCCGGCTCGGGCGTGGCGGGTGGTTGCGCTGGCGCGCCAGTGGATCGGGAAGGAGCAAGGACGGCGTTCATGGCCGCCACTGTAGGGCAGGGCCGCGGCGCGTGGCTGAGGTTTATTGCATGCTCGCGTGAAAAGCGGTGTGCCTCACTCGATGAACTGCCCCCGTCGGTCGATCATCGCCAGGCCGACGTAGCTGGAACCCTCGTGCTGCTGCTGCGGCCCGAAGCGCACCGCCATCGCGCCGTACTGGCGCGTCTCCATACTCTCCAGCGCCTGGATGAGCGACTCACGCTGCACGGTGCGGCCGGCCTTGCGCAGGCCGTCCACCAGCACGCGCGCGTTCAGGTAGACCTCCAGGCCCAGGTAGGAGGGGCGCGGCGGCCTGTCCATCGCGGTCAGCAGTTGCTGGTAGTCGCGCACCGCGGGCACGCTGGTGCGCCACGGGCTGGGCACCAGCGTTGTGAAGACCACGCCGGTGGTGTGCTCGCCCAGGCCCTGCACCACGCTGTCGCTGGCCTGCGCCGCCAGGTTGTAGAACTGCGCCCGCAGCCCGGCCTTGCGCGCCTGCGGGATGAGCGCCACGGTCGCCGGCGGCGACGCCAGCAAGATGATGCCGTTGGGCGCCGGCTCGCGCGCCAGCGCCTGCGCCACGGCTGCGGCATTGGCGCCGTCCGCGGCCAGTGCCTGCTGCAGCACCGGCTGCAGGCCGCGTTCGCGCAGCACCTGCTGCGCCACCTCCAGCCCGCCCTTGCCGAAAGCGTCATCCTGGTAGACCACGGCGATGCGCTGCTGGCCGATGCTGGTCATGTGGCGCACCATGGCGCCGATCTCGGCCGCAGTGCTGGCGCGGATGTTGAACACCTGGCGCGCCGGCGCCGCGCGCATGGCGCCGCCACCGGCGATGCCGCCCACCAGCGGCAGCCCGGTCTGCGTCACCACCGGCACCATGGCGCTGCAGCTGGCCGTGCCCCAGCAGTTGACCAGCGCCACCGCCTTGCCCGCGGCCAGCGTGCGTGCATTCTCGGCCGCTTTGGCGGGCACGAAGGCGTCGTCCAGCGCGGTCAGCTGCAGCGGCCGGCCGTCCACGCCGCCGTTGCGGTTGACGCTGTCGCAGTACGCCTGCAGCACGGCCAGGCCCTCGTTGCCGACGGCCGCGTTCGTGCCCGACAGCGGCAGGCTGGCGCCGATCAGAATGGGTCCGGTGTCGGCCTGTGCCAGTCGGGCGCAGGGCAGGAGCGCAGCGGCGTAAAGGGTGAAGGCGCGGCGTGACGGCAAGAAAACCTCCGGTACGGGAGCGGGCAGTGCGGGGAGTCGCCGTCCGATTATGGGTTCGGCCCGCGCGCCCCGGCAGTCAGCCCGTGGTGTTCAGGACGCGCCGCCCTGCGCGCCGGCTCACTCGATGAACTGTCCGCGCCGGTCGATCATGGTCAGGCCGACATAGCTGGAGCCCTCGCGCCGCTGCGGGCCGAAGTGCACCGTCATCGGGCCGTACTGGCGCGGCTCCTGACTCTCCAGCGCGGCGACCAGCGCGTCGCGCGTCACGCCGCGGCCGGCCTTGCGCAGGCCTTCCACCAGCGTGCGGGCGTTCAGGTACACCTCCATGCCCAGGAAGGAATACTGCGCCTGCGCGCCGTCCTTGCCCACCAGCTGCTGGTACTCGCGCACCGCAGGAATGGCGCTGCGCCAGGGGCTGGGCACCAGCGTCGTGAAGACCACGCCGGAAGTGTGCCGGCCCAGGCCGCGCACCACGGCGGCGTTGGCCTGCGCGGCTAGGTTGTAGAACTGCACGCCGACACCGGCATTGCGCACCTGGTTGATGAAGCCCACGGTGAGTGCGGGCGAGGCCAGCAGGATCACGCCGTTGAGCGCATCCGCCTTGCCAAGCTCGGCCGCCACGGCGCCTGCGTTGCTGCCATCGGGCGCCAGCGCCAGCTCCAGCAGCGGTTGCAGGCGGTGGTCCTGCAGCGCCCTGCGCGCCAGCCCGTGGGCCTCCTTGCCGAAGGCCGCGTCCTCATAGACCACGGCGATCTGGGTCTGGCCGATGTTGGCCATGTGGCGCACCACGGCGGCCAGCTCGGATTCGGTACTGGCACGCACATTGAAGACGTAGCGCCCTGGCGGGGCACCGATGCCGCCCATCAGGGGCATGCCGGCCTGCGTCGCCACCGGCGCCATGGCGCTGCAATTGGCCGTGCCCCAGCAGTTGAGCAGCGCCACGGCGCGGCTGGCGGCCAGCGTGCGGGTGTTCTCGGCCGCCTTCTCCGGCTCGTAAGCATCATCCAGCGCATTCAGCTGCAATGGGCGGCCGTCGATGCCGCCGCTGCGGTTGATGCTGTCGAAATAGGCCTTGAGGACGGACAGCGTCTCCTGGCCGGTGGCGGCGTTGGCGCCCGACAGCGGCAGGCTGGCGCCGACGATGATGGGATGGGCGTCGGCATGGGCTGGCACGGTCAGCGCCGCAAGGCTCGCCAGCGCTAGGACGGTCAGGCAGGGGCGGTGGCGTGGCATCAAGGCGGCAGCTTCCAGACGGCAAGAGGGGCGATGAGCGCAGGCGCGCTGACTGTTTCATTATGTGTCTGGCTGCCCGGATGTGCGATTCCTCCGGGGTATATGTGTTATTAGGCATGAAGCCATGCGCTCAGGTCATGGTCCGGTGCAGCCATTCCGCGAACGCCGCGCACTCCCAGCGGTCCATGGTGCCGGTGCGCCAGCACAGATAGTGGGCGTGCGGGCTGGGCGCGTCGATGTCGAACAGGCGCACCAGCAGGCCCTGCTCCAGCCACGGCAGGCCGAGTTTCAGGCGCACCAGCGCCACACCCATGCCGGCGGCGGCCGCGTCGCACATCAATCCGACGTCGTTGAACTGCGAGCCCTCGGCAGGTGCCGGCCAATCCAGGCCACAGGCATCGAACCAGCTGCGCCAGGGCTCTAGCGGGCTGCGCAGCAGCGGCACCTCGGCCAGGTCCTCGGGCCGCTGGAACGGCCCATGCTCGCGCACGAAGGCCGGCGAGGCCAGCGGCGTGACGATGTCGCGCGCGATCTCCACGTGCTCCATGTCGGCGTAGTGGCCCGGGCCGAAGCGCACCACCAGGTCGGCGTCCTCGGCCACCACGTCGAGCAGCGGAATGGACACCTGCAGCGCCAGGTCGATTTCCGGGTAGGCCTCGGTGAACTGGCGCAGGCGCGGGATCAGGATGGCGCGCGCGAACGTCGGCGTGACAGCGATCTTCAGGCGCCGCTTGGTCGGGTTGGCGGCCATGCCGGGGAAGCGCTGCAGCGCGGTCAGCCCCTCGCGCACGTGCGCCAGGTAGGCGCTGCCGTCGGTGGTCAGCGAGAAATCCGCCCGGCCGAACAGGCGCGTGCCCAGGATCTGCTCGAGCTGCTTGACCCGGTGGCTCACGGCGCTGGGCGTGACGCACAGCTCGTCGGCGGTCTGCGTCACGCTGCGCAGCCGGGCCAGCGCCTCGAAGGTCAGCAGGCACTGGATGGGCGGGATGCGCCGCAGGCCGGCGCCGGGCGTGGTAGACATGGGAATGGGATCAGCGGAAGACTACGGTCTTGTGGCCGTTGGGCAGCACGCGGTGCTCGCTGTGCCACTTTACGGCGCGCGCCAGCACCAGGCTTTCGGTGTCGCGCCCGCGGGCCGTGAGGTCCTCCACCGTGTCGGTGTGGTCGGCGCGGGCTACGTCCTGCTCGATGATCGGGCCCTCGTCCAGGTCGGCGGTGACGTAGTGGGCGGTGGCGCCGATCAGCTTCACGCCGCGGTCGTGTGCCTGGTAGTAGGGCTTGGCGCCCTTGAAGCTGGGCAGGAAGCTGTGGTGGATGTTGATCGCCCGCCCGGCCAGTTTGGTGCACAGGTCGTTGGACAGCACCTGCATGTAGCGCGCCAGCACCACCAGCTCGGCGCCCTCGGCCTGGATGATCTCGTACTGCCGCGCCTCGGCCTGGACCTTGGTGGCCGCCGTGACCGGGATGTGGTGGAACGGGATGTCGTAGCTGGCCGCCAGCTGGTAGAAGTCGCGGTGGTTGCTGATGATGGCGCGCACCTCGATCGGCAGCAGGCCGCTCTTCACGCGGAACAGCAGATCGTTCAGGCAGTGGCCCTCGCGGCTGACCATGATCACCGTCTTCATCGGCACGTCGCGCTGGTGCAGGCCCAGGCGCATCTGGAAGGGCTTGGCGAACTCCTCCAGGTCGGCGCGCAGCGCGCCCGCGTCCTGGCCATCGCAGGCGAACTGCACGCGCATGAAGAACAGGCCGGTGGCGTGGTCGTTGTACTGCGCGGCTTCCTCGATATTGGCGCCATGTTCCAGGAGAAAACCCGAAACGGCGTGCACCAGCCCCAGCCGGTCGGGGCAGGACAGGGTGAGAATGTAGGTTTGGCTCATGGCGGCGAATTGTCGCAGCAGGCCCACACGCTGCAGCAGCAATGGACATGCATGATTTGGGGCGCACGCCCCGCATGACGCCCGCCCGCGGGCTGGCGCTCTACCTTCTCGCGGGCGCGGCGTGGGTTTTCGTGGGCGACGCGCTGATGGCGCAGTGGCTGTACGGTGCCGGGCACACGCCGTCGCCCTGGCATATGGTCAAGGGCCTGGTCTTCGTGCTGCTGTCGGGGCTGCTGTGCTGGTGGCTGCTGACGCGCATGCGCAGCGCCGAGCAGCAGCGCGGCGCGCTGGCGCGCGAGCTGGCGCACGTGGTGCGGCACGCGCCGGCCGGCATCGCGCGGGTCGATCCACACAGCCTGGTCGTCCTGTGGGCCAACGACCGCCTGGCCGGCTGGCTGGAGCTGCCGGCGCTGGCACTGCCCGGGCGCGACCTGCGCGAACTGGCGCCCGCTGTCGACGAGGCCCGCGCCGCGCAGCTGCTGCAGGCGCTGCTGGCCGGGGACGCCAGCCACTACCAGGGAGAGCATGTCTGCCGCCCGGCCAGCGGAGGGCCGGAGGTGCTGGTGCTGTGCCAGGCCAGCCTGGTGCCCGCCGCCGACGGCCAGACGGCGCACCTGGTGTGCGTGCTGCTGGACATGGGCGAGATCGGCGCCGCGCGCGCCGCGCTGGCGCACAGCCAGCGCGTGCTGGGCCTGGCGCTGGAGGGCAGCGGCAGCGGCCTGTGGGACTGGGACCTGGCGCGCCAGCGCCATACCTATTCACCCAGCGTGCTGCGGCTGCTGCGCCACCCCGACCCTGAGAGGGTTTATGGCCAGCCGCTGCTGCTGCAGCGGCTGCACCCCGAGGACCGCGAGCGCGTGCAGCGCGCGCTGGAGCACACCATCGCCAGCGGCGCGCCGTTCGAGGAAGTGGCGCGGCTGCGGCGTTTCGACGACAGCTGGTGCTGGGTGCAGGCGCGTGGCCAGCGCCACCTGAACGCAGCCGGCGAGCCCGAGCGCTGCTCGGGCATCGTCACCGACCTGAGCGCACGCCGCGCCGCCGACGAGCGCCAGCGCCTGGCCGCCACGGTGGTGGAGAACACCATCGAGGGCGTGGTGGTAACCGACGCGCAGATGCAGATCCTGTCGGTGAACGCCTCCTTCACGCGGCTGCTGGGCTACCACGAGGACGAGCTGCGTGGCCTGACTCCCCGGGTCTTCAAGTCCGGCCGCCACGACAAGGCCTTTTACCGCGCCATGTGGGACAGCATGAACCGCACCGGCCACTGGCAGGGCGAGATCTGGAACCGGCGCAAGGACGGCGAGATCTTTCCCGAGCGCATGTCGCTGTCGGCGGTCTATGACGCGCAAGGCGCGGTGACGCACTACGTGTGCATGTTCACCGACATCTCCGAGGAAAAGCAGCAGCAGGAGCGGCTGGATTTCCTGGCGCACTGCGACCCGCTCACCGGCCTGGCCAACCGACTGTGGTTCGGCGAGCAATTGCAGGACGTGGTGCAGCAGGCGGCGCGCAGCGGCGAGTTGCTGGCGGTGCTGCTGCTGAACCTGGACCGCTTCAAGGACGTGAACGGCAGCTGGGGCCACGCCGTGGGCGACCAGGTGCTGCAGCACATCAGCGCCCAGGTGCGCTCGGCGCTGCGCCCCGGCGACCTGATCGGGCGCCTGGCGGGCGACGAGATCGCGGTGGTGGCGCGCCACCTGCGCCACGCCGACGGCGCCGCCGCCGTGGCGCGCAACCTGATCGGCGTCGCCGCCCGGCCCTGGCTGTCGCCCGACGGGGTGGCGGTGGTGGTGGGCGTCAGCATCGGCATCTGCACCTACCCGGAGCAGGCGGACAGCGCGCAGCAGCTGCTGCAGGGCGCGCACGCCGCGGTGTACGGCGCCAAGGCGCGCGGGCGCGGTGCGTATTGCTTCTTCACCGAGCAGATGACGCAGGACGCGCGCGAGCGCCTGCAGATCGAGGCCCGGCTGCGCCAGGCGCTGGCGCTGGGCCACCTGCGCCTGCACTACCAGCCGCAGGTAAACGTGGCCAGCGGGCGGATCACCGGCGCCGAGGCGCTGGTGCGCTGGCTCGACCCCGAGGAGGGACTGATCTCGCCGGCACGCTTCATTCCGGTGGCGGAGAGCTCGGGCGTGATCGGTGCCCTGGGCGACTGGGTGCTGCGCGAGGCCTGCCGGCAGGGCCGGCGCTGGCGCGATGCCGGCCTGCCCGAGCTGCGCATCGCGGTGAACGTCTCGCCGCGCCAATTCCACCTGAACGACGTGGCCGGCAGCGCCGCGCAGGCGCTCGCCGAGAGCGGCTTTTCCGCGCGCTGCCTGGAGCTGGAGCTGACCGAGAGCGCGCTGGCCGAGCGCCCCGAGGAAGCGCGCCAGACGCTGCTGCGCCTGCACGCGCTGGGCGTCCACATCGCGGTGGACGACTTCGGCACCGGCTACTCGTCGCTGGCGCACCTCAAGCGCTTTCCCATCGACGTGCTGAAGATCGACCAGGGCTTCATCCGCGACATCCCGGCCAGCGGCGACGACATGGCCATCAGCGCCGCCATCATCGCCATGGGTCACAGCCTGGGGCTGCAGGTGGTGGCCGAGGGCGTGGAGACCCAGGCACAGCTGGACTTCCTGCGCGCGCGCGGCTGCGACCTGTACCAGGGCTGGCTGTGCAGCCGCCCGCTGCCGCCCGAGCAGTTCGAGGCGCTACTGGGCGCGCAGCCGCCTCAGCGCGCCGATGGCGCTGGAGCGTCCGACGAGGAGGCAGGCGCGCCGCCGGGCCAGCGCCCGCGCAGCCCGGCGCAGTGATCGGACGCCGGCGGGGCGTCCGTGGCATGCCGGTAGTCCGCTCCTTTTTCGGTAGCTGGCTGCCCTTGATATACATGGGCTAGAGCCACTTTTGACTCCAAACCGGGCGGCAGCCAGGTCGGCACGCCCAGGTCGCGCAGCACATGCCCGCCGCCGGCCAGCAGCAGCGCCGTGCGCTCGGGCTGCAGCGACTGCTGCAGCTGGCGCGCGAAGCTGGCGTCGCGTGCCAGCTGCACGCGCACCATGGGCTGCACGCGCGCCGGCGGCAGCAGGCCGCAGTGGCCGTCTTCGATGGCGCGGCGCTGGCGCGCCAGGGCGGGCGGCGGCAGGTGCGCGTCCAGCGTCGCGTCCTGCAGCGCGGCGCGCAGGGCGGCGGCGTCCAGGTTGGCGCCGCGCACCGGCACTCCGGCGGCGACGGCGGCCATGATCGCGCCGGCATAGTGCTCCCAGGGCCATAGCCGCTCGTTCCAGCGCAGCCGCGCGCGCACGGCGTCGGCACTGGCGGTAGGCGGCAGGCCATCGGTGGCGGTGCCGGCCTCGGCCATCTCGAGGACCAGCGCCGCCAGCCGGCCGCGCGCGGCCAGCCACTGCACGGTGGCCTGCTCCCACTGCTGGTGCGCGGGCACGTCATGCTGCTCGCCCAGCAACAGCACCGGCACGCCCTGCCAGCGCTGCAGCTGTGCCAGCCAGGCGGCGTCGGCGTCGCCCGGCGCGGGGCCGGCGGTGGCGCGGTCGGGCGGGGCGGCGCAGCCGGCCAGGACGGTCAGCGCCAGGCCGGCCAGCAGCGCCCGCCGCCGCGCGCGCAGGGGGATGGGAAAGACGGTCATGCCGACATGGTAATTTGTGCGTTTGCGGCGACGCACTGGTCTGGCGCCCTTGCCAAAGCGGGCAAAATTTGCGCCCCCGCATGGGCCGGCGCCGCGCTGCTACAAAAACCGCAGGGCGGCCCGGCACTGCCCGCCGGCCGCTGCCGGGTCTTTGCCGCCGGCTGCGGCGCGGCCCTGCGGCAGGGTGTACAACCCCGGCTTCGCGCGCGCGACTCCCACTCCCGGGCGCATCCCGCGTGTTGCGGCGACGGCCCGCCCCCCCGGGGTGCCATGCCCCGTCTCCGCCTTCCCTTTTCCTGCCTTTCTTCCTGCCGAGAACCCAACGCCATGCAACGTGAATCCACCAGCCTCGCCCCCAGCCTGCCCGTCCAGCCCATCAGCCTGGACGTGTTGCGCGAGAAATACCTGAAAAGCGGCGAGCACGAGGTGGACCAGCTGTATGCGCGCGTGGCGCGCGCCCTGGCCTCGGTGGAAAAACCCGAGCTGCGCCAGAAGCTCGAGGAGCGCTTCCTGGAGAACCTGCGCGGTGGCGCCATCGGCGCCGGGCGCATCATGAGCGCCGCCGGCACCGACATCCAGGCCACCCTGATCAACTGCTTCGTGCAGCCGGTGGGCGACTGCATCCAGGGCGTGGACGACGCCGGCTACCCGGGCATCTACGAGGCGCTGCGCGAGGCCGCCGAGACCATGCGCCGCGGCGGCGGCGTGGGCTACGACTTCTCGCGCATCCGCCCGCGCGGCGCGCTGGTCAAGGGCACGCACTCCATGGCCTCGGGCCCATGCAGCTACATCAACGTCTTCGACCAGTCGTGCTCGACGGTGGAGAGCGCCGGCGCGCGCCGCGGCGCGCAGATGGGCGTGCTGCGCATCGACCACCCGGACGTGCTGGACTTCATCACCGCCAAGCGCACGCCGGGGCGCTGGAACAATTTCAACGTCTCGGTCGGCGTGCCCGACGCCTTCATGCAGGCGGTGGAGCAGGACGGCGAGTGGGAGCTGGTGCACGGCGCCGCCCCCGGCCCGGACGCGCTGGCGGCCGGCGCGCGCCAGCGTGCCGACGGCCAGTGGGTGTACCGCAGCGTGCGCGCGCGCGAGCTGTGGGACACCATCATGCAGTCGGCGTATGACTTCGCCGAGCCGGGCATCCTGTTCCTGGACCAGATCAATACCGACAACAACCTGCACTACACCGAGAGCATCCAGGCCACCAACCCCTGCGGCGAGCAGCCCCTGCCGCCCTACGGCTGCTGCGACCTGGGGCCCATCATCCTGACGCGCTTCGTGCGCCACCCGTTCGGGCTGCACGGCGATGCGTCGTTCGACTTCGACGCTTTCGAGGCCGCCGTGGCGCTGCAAGTGCGCGCGCTGGACAACGTGCTGGACGTCACTTTCTGGCCGCTGCCGCAGCAGCAGGCCGAGTCCGCCGCCAAGCGGCGCATCGGCGTCGGCTTCACCGGCATGGGCAACACCCTGGCGATGCTCAAGGTGCGCTACGACCGCCAGGAAGGCCGTGACATGGCGGTGCAGATCGCCCGGCGCATGCGCGACGCGGCCTACCGCGCCTCGGTCGAGCTGGCCAAGGAAAAAGGCGCGTTCCCGAAGTTCGACGCCGCGGGCTACCTGGCTGAGGGTACCTTCGCCAGCCGCCTGCCCGAGGACATCAAGAAGGCCATCCGCAAGCACGGCATCCGCAACAGCCACCTGCTGTCCATCGCGCCCACCGGCACCGTGAGCCTGGCCTTCGCCGACAACGCCTCCAACGGCATCGAGCCGCCGTTCTCCTGGACCTACACGCGCAGGAAGCGCGAGGCCGACGGCAGCAAGAGCGAGTACGTGGTCGAGGACCACGCCTGGCGCCTGTACAAGACCCTGGGCGGCGACGTGAACCAGTTGCCCGGGTACTTCGTCAATGCCATGGACATGAGCGCCGCCGACCACGTGGCGATGATGGAGGCGGTGCAGCCCTACGTGGACACGGCCATTTCCAAGACCGTGAACGTGCCGGCCGACTATCCGTATGAGGACTTCAAGAACCTGTACCTGCAGGCCTGGCACTCGGGCCTGAAGGGCCTGGCCACCTACCGGCCGAACAGCATCCTGGGCGCGGTGCTGGAAGTGCCCGCCGCAGCGCCGGCGGCCGCACCGGCGCCGGCCACCGCCGAAGAGCCGGCCGCGCCGTTCGACCCGATGCGCACCGTCATCGAGAGCCGCCCCAAGGGCGGGCTGTCGGCGGTGGCCGAGAAGGTCGAGTACTGGACGCAGGAGGGCCAGAAGCGCCTGTACCTGATCGTCTCCTTCCTGCCGGTGCCGGACGGGCGCGGCGGCACGGTGGACCGGGCCATCGAGTTCTTCATGCCGGTGGGTCAGAGCGGTGAGTCGCAGCAGTGGATCACCTCCAGCATGCGCCTGCTGTCGCTGGCCGCGCGCGGCGGCTTCCTGGAGCGTGCGCTGTCGGACATGCGCAAGGTGGCGTGGGACCGCGGCCCGGTGCGTCTGGGCACGCACACCCGCGCCGACGGCACGCCGGTGCCGCTGTGGCACGACTCGGAGGTGGCGGCCATCGCCTACGCGGTGCAGAACATCCTGGCGCGCCGCGTGACCGAGCCCGAGCAGCAGCAGCTGCCGCTGGAGGAGCCGGCGGTGGCCATCGGCATGCCCCCGCCCATGGCCGGCAAGAAGTGCCACGAGTGCGGCGCGCACGCCGTGATCCGCAAGGACGGCTGCGACTACTGCACCCAGTGCGGGGCGCTGGGCAGCTGCGGCTGAAAACCTTTGGTTCACTCGCCTGCAGCGCTATTGAAAAAATAGCTGCAGGCCCTTGCAATACAAAGGCTAAAGGCACTTTTTCCTTGTAAGGCGCCGGGCTGTGGCCCGCGCCGCCTACACTGCGGTCATGCTGCACCGCCCCACGCTCTCGACCAAGCTGCTGGCCATGGGCACGGCCTTTTTGCTGGTCGCGCTGGCCTCCATCGGCTTCACCCTGTGGGTGACCTGGAAGCTGGAAGGCGGCGCGGCGGCGGTGAACGAGGCCGGTCGCCTGCGCATGAACATGCTGCGCATGGTGCTGGCGCAGCAGCACGAGTCGCCGCAGGATTTCGAGCAGCTGGCCCAGCGCTTCGAGGGCAGCCTGGAGCTGCTGCGCACCGGCGACCCGTCGCGGCCGCTGTTCGTGCCCTGGGGCGATGCCACGCGCGCGCACTACACCGGCATCGTGCAGCGCTGGCGCACCATCCGCGCGGACTGGCGCGCGCAGCCGCCCAGCGGCGAGCAGGCCATGGCGCGCGGCGATGCCTTCGTCACCGAGCTGGACGGTTTCGTCGAGGCCATTGAGGTGCAGATCGCACGCTGGACCGCCGGGCTGCATCTGTTCCAGCTGCTGATGGTGGCGCTGGTCATCGCCGCCGCGGTGGCCTTCATGGCGCTGAGCTACTTGGTGGTGCTGAACCCGGTGATGCGGCTGCAGCAGGCGCTGGCGCGCGTGCAGCGTGGCGAACTGGGCACGCGCCTGGCGGTGGAGGCCGACGACGAGTTCGGCCAGCTCACCGCCGGCTTCAACCGCATGGCGCACGCGCTGCAGACCTCGCACCACGACCTGGAGCGCAAGGTGCGCGACAAGACCGCCAGCGTGGAGGAGCAGAACCTGCGCCTGCAGGCGCTGTACGAGGTCAGCGCGCTGGCCGCCGAGGCAGGCAGCCTGGAGGCGCTGACCCAGGGCTTCGTGCAGCAGGTGCGCCGCGTGGCGCTGGCCGATGCCGCGGCGGTGCGCTGGTCGGATGAGACCAACCAGCGCTACGTGCTGCTGGCCGCGGACGGACTGCCGCAGTCCATGGTCGAGGACGAGCACTGCGTGGTCGCCGGTGCCTGCGAGTGCGGCCAGACGGCGCAGCAGGCGCGCATGCGCGTGATTCCCATCCTGCCGGCCACGGACCTGCAGATGCCGCACTGCCGCGAGGCGGGCTTCCAGACCGTCATCAGCATCCCGGTGCGCCAGCACCAGCGCCTGATGGGCGAGGTGTCGCTGTTCTTCCGCCGGCCGGTGGCGCTGGCCGACGATGCGCGCGAGCTGCTGGCCAGCATGGCGCGGCACCTGGCCAGCTCCATGGAAGGGCTGCGCGCCGCGGCGCTGGAGCGCGAGGCGGCGGTGGCCGCCGAGCGCGGCCTGATCGCGCGCGAGCTGCACGACTCCATCGCCCAGTCGCTGGCCTTCCTGAAGATCCAGGTGCAGCTCTTGCAGACGGCAGTGGCGCGCGGCAAGGGCGCCGCGCGCGACGCCGCCATCGCCGAGCTCGACATCGGCGTGCGCGAGTGCTATGCCGACGTGCGCGAACTGCTGGTGCACTTTCGCACCCGTACCCAGGACGAGGACATCGAGGGCGCGCTGCGCGCCACGCTGTCCAAGTTCGGGCACCAGACCGGCGTGGCGGCCAGGCTGTCCATGTCTGGCCAGGGCCTGCCGCTGGCGCCGGACGTGCAGATCCAGGTGCTGCACATCGTGCAGGAAGCGCTGTCCAACGTGCGCAAGCATGCCGGCGCCAAGAGCGTGCAGGTGAACGTGCAGCGCCACCCGCGCTGGCGCTTCGAGGTGCACGACGACGGGCAGGGGTTCGACCCGCAGGCGGTGCCGCCAGACTCGCTGCACGTCGGCCTGGGCATCATGCGCGAGCGCGCCGAGGCCATCCAGGCCACGCTGTCCGTGACCTCGCAGCCGGGCGGGCAGGGCACCTGCGTGGCGCTGGATCTGCCCGCGACCAGCGTCGAAAGCGCCGCGCCGCCGCCCACATTCCAACCTTCCGGCCCGCCCGCGCCCCTGGCGCAAGTCTCCCTGACCGACTGATTCCGCCCCGACCGCCATGCCTCCTGCCTCCGCCACCCCGGCCGCCGCCCCCGTCACCACGCTGTTCCTGATCGACGATCACACCCTGCTGCGCCGCGGCCTGGTGGCCCTGCTGAGCCAGCACGAGGATCTCCAGGTGGTCGGCGAGGCGGGCGACGCCGGCGAGGCGCTGCGCCTGCTGCCGCAGCTCGTGCCGCAGGTCATCCTGCTGGACAACCACCTGCCCGGCGTGCTGGGTGTGGACGCCATCGCCGACCTGCGCCGCGCCTCGCCCGGCAGCCGCGTGGTCATGCTGACGGTGAGCGAGGACGGCGCCGACCTGGCCGCCGCGCTGCGCCACGGCGCGCAGGGCTACCTGCTCAAGACCATCGACGGCGACCTGCTGGCCGAGGCGGTGCGCCGCGCCGCGCGCGGCGAGCCGGTGGTCAGCCCGGAGATGATGGGCAAGCTGGTGGCGGCCTTCCAGGCGCAGGGCGTGCCCGAGGCGCCAGTGTCGGCTGTCGCCGCGGCGCCCGAGGAGGGCGGCACGCCGCTGTCGCCGCGCGAGGAAGAGGTGCTGCGCGAGATCGCGCGCGGCGCCAGCAACAAGGAGATCGCGCGTGCCCTGGACATCGCCGAGACCACGGTGAAGATCCACGTGCAGCACATCCTGCGCAAGCTGGGCCTGACCTCGCGCGTGCAGGCGGCGGTCTACGCCTCGGACCGGCAGCGGCCGGAGTAGTCCCGCCGCGCGGGCGCTGTGCTATGGTTTCGATAGTTTGAGGCCGGCGCAAACAAAGGGCCGCGGGCACTTTCGAGCATTATTGGCGAGGGGGCGATAGTTCTTTGGAACTAGGCCCAGGCGGGCGCGCCATCGTTCTTCCGCCGCGCGCTGCCCCTGCCACCGGAGGATGGGCAGGCCAGGGCGTTGCGGCGAGCATTGGGCATCGCACAAACGGAAAAACCGCCATGTCCACCCCGTCGCAATCCGCGGCAACCGATCCCCGCCGCACCCGCCAGGCCTGGTCCGTGCTCATCGTGAGCACCCTGGCGTTCACCGTGTGCTTCATGGTCTGGATGATGTTCGGCATCATCGGCATCCCGATCAAGAAGCTGCTGAACCTGAGCTCCACGCAGTTCGGGCTGCTCACGGCCATGCCGGTGCTGACCGGCTCGCTGATCCGCGTGCCGCTGGGCATCTGGACCGACCGCTTCGGCGGGCGCATCGTCATGACGATCCTGCTGGCCATCACCGTCCCGGCGATCTGGTTCATGGGCTCGGCCACCGAGTACTGGCACTTCCTGGTCATCGGCCTGTTCGTCGGCCTGGCCGGCGGCGCGTTCTCGGTCGGCACGCCCTACGTAGCGCGCTGGTTCCCGAAGAACCGCCAGGGCATGGCCATGGGCGTGTACGGCGCCGGCAACTCGGGCGCGGCGGTGAACAAGTTTGTCGCCCCGGTGATCCTGGTGGCCTTCGGCTGGCAGGCCGTGCCGCACGTGTATGCGGCCATCATGCTCGGCACGCTGGTGCTGTTCTGGATCTTCAGCTCCAGCGACCCGGCGCACCTGGTGCCGAGCAACGTCTCGTTCACCCAGCAGCTCAAGGCGCTCAAGGACCCCAAGGTGCTCAAGTACTGCCAGTACTACAGCATCGTCTTCGGCGGTTACGTGGCCCTGGCCCTGTGGATGGTGCAGTACTACGTCGGCGAGTACGGCCTGGACATCCGCGTGGCGGCGTTGCTGGCGGCCTGCTTCTCGCTGCCCGGCGGCGTGCTGCGCGCCATCGGCGGCGTGCTCTCGGACAAGTACGGCGCGCACAGCGTGACCTGGTGGGTCATGTGGGTGAGCTGGATCTGCCTGTTCCTGCTGTCCTACCCGCAGACCGACTTCACCATCACCACTGTCAACGGCCCGATGACGCTGCACATCGGCCTGAACGTCTATGTCTTCACCGGCCTGATGTTCATCCTGGGCATAGCCTGGGCGTTCGGCAAGGCCAGCGTCTTCAAATACATCAGCGACGACTACCCCGGCAACATCGGCGCCATCAGCGGCATCGTGGGCCTGGCCGGCGGCATGGGCGGCTTCATCCTGCCGATCCTGTTCGGCATGCTGATGGACTGGACCGGCATCCGCTCCAGCGCCTTCATGCTGATGTACGGCGTGGTTTGGGTCTCGCTGATCTGGATGTATTTCACCGAGGTGCGCCGCACCGACGTCATGGCCGCGCAGGCCGTCCCCGCCGCGGTGCGCTGACAGCGCCGCCCCGTTTCCACCGGAGACCGTTTCATGTCTTCCACCACCGCCACCCCCGGCAGCGCGCGCAAGGGCCGCCTGCTCTCGCTCTGGACTCCCGAGGACAAGCAGTTCTGGGAAAAGGAGGGCGAGGCCGTCGCCAAGCTCAACCTGTGGATCTCGGTGCCCGCGCTGTTCCTGGCCTTCGCCATCTGGCAGGTCTGGAGCGTGGTCGCCGTGAACCTGCCGGCTTTGGGCTTCAAGTACTCGACCAACCAGCTGTTCTGGCTGGCCGCGGCGCCGGCGCTGTCGGGCGCCACGCTGCGCATCTTCTACTCGTTCATGGTGCCGATTTTCGGCGGCCGGCGCTGGACGGCGCTGTCCACCGCGTCGCTCCTGATCCCGGCCATCGGCATCGGCTACGCGGTGCAGGACAACACCACCGGCTATCCCACCATGCTGATCCTGGCGCTGCTGTGCGGCCTGGGCGGGGGCAACTTCAGCTCCAGCATGGCCAACATCAGCTTCTTCTTCCCGAAGGAGCGCAAAGGCTCGGCGCTGGGCGTGAACGCCGGCCTGGGCAACCTGGGCGTGTCGGTGGTGCAGTTTTTGAGCCCGCTAGTCATCACCCTGGGCATCTTCGGCATCTTCGGCGGCGACCCACAGGTCATGGTGCGCAATGGCGACCCGCAGCACGTGTGGGCGCAGAACGCTGCCTTCATCTGGGTGCCGTGGATCGCCATCGCTGCGTTGGCCGCTTGGTTCGGCATGCACGACATCGCCGACGCCAAGGCGAGCTTCGCCGCGCAGGCGACCATCTTCCGCGCCAAGCACAACTGGATCATGTGCCTGCTGTACCTGGGCACGTTCGGCTCGTTCATCGGTTTCGCCGCCGGCTTTCCACTGCTCATCAAGGCCCTGTTCCCCTCGGTCAACCCGCTGGCCTACGCCTGGCTCGGGCCGCTGGTGGGGGCGCTGGTGCGGCCCTTCGGCGGCTGGCTGGCCGACAAGATCGGCGGCGGCGTGGTGACGCTGTGGAACTTCCTGGTCATGGCGCTGGCGGTGCTGGGCGTGCTGTACTTCCTGCCCAAGGGTTCGGGGGGCTACGCGCTGCCGTTCGGGCCGGCCGAGGGCAGCTTCACCGGCTTCTTCCTGATGTTCCTGGTGCTGTTCTGCACCACCGGCATCGGCAACGGCTCCACCTTCCGCATGATCCCGGTGATCTTCCTGAACCAGAAGCTGCGCGGTGTGCGCGAGGGCGATGCCGCCGCACAGGCCCAGGCCGTGCGCGACGGCAACACCGAGGGCGCGGCGGCCGTGGGCTTTGCCGGCGCTTTAGGCGCCTACGGCGGCTTCTTCATCCCCAAGAGCTACGGCAGCTCGATCGCCGCCACCGGCGGGCCCGAGCTGGCGCTGTGGATCTTCAGTGCCTTTTATCTGCTGTGCGTGTTCGTGACCTGGTGGTACTACGCGCGCCGCAACGCCGAGATGCCGTGCTGATGCAGCAGCGCACGACGGCCTTTGTCCCACCCTTTTTCCCCTTGCCGGCCCACCACGACAACACCATGAAGGAAACACGATGAGTCACTTCCTCGACCGCCTCACCTATTTCTCACAGCCGCGCGAGAGCTTCGCCGGCGGGCACGGCCAGGTCACCGGCGAGGACCGCACCTGGGAAGACGCCTACCGCAATCGCTGGGCGCACGACAAGATCGTGCGCTCCACACACGGTGTGAACTGCACCGGCTCGTGCTCGTGGAAGGTCTATGTCAAGGGCGGCATCGTCACCTGGGAAACCCAGCAGACCGACTACCCGCGCACGCGCTGGGACATGCCCAACCACGAGCCGCGCGGCTGCTCGCGTGGCGCCAGCTACAGCTGGTACCTCTACAGCGCCAACCGCGTGAAGTACCCGATGGTGCGCGCGCGCCTGCTGCGCTCGTGGCGCGAGGCGCGCCAGACCATGGCGCCGGTGGAGGCCTGGCGCAGCATCGTCAGCGACGACGCCAAGCGCACCGAATACCAGAAGGTGCGCGGCATGGGCGGCTTTGCGCGCTCGAGCTGGGACGAGGTCAACGAGATCGTCGCCGCCGCCAACATCCACACCATCCAGAAGCACGGCCCGGACCGCATCATCGGTTTCTCGCCGATCCCGGCGATGTCGATGATCAGCTACGCCGCCGGCACGCGCTACCTGTCGCTGATCGGTGGCGTGTGCATGAGCTTCTACGACTGGTACTGCGACCTGCCGCCGTCGTCGCCGCAGGTCTGGGGCGAGCAGACCGACGTGCCGGAGAGCGCCGACTGGTACAACTCCAGCTACATCATCGCCTGGGGCTCGAACGTGCCGCAGACGCGCACGCCGGACGCGCACTTCTTCACCGAGGTGCGCTACAAGGGCACCAAGACGGTGGCCGTGACGCCCGACTTCTCCGAGGTCGCCAAGCTGTCTGACATCTGGCTGCACCCCAAGCAGGGCACCGACGCCGCCGTGGCCATGGCCATGGGCCACGTCATCCTCAAGGAGTTCTACTTCCCGGACAACGGCGAGCGCAGCGCGTATTTCGACGACTACGTGCGCCGCTACACCGACATGCCGATGCTGGTCACCCTGAAGGAAAAGGTGCTGGAGTCGGGCGAGACGGTGCTGGTGCCCGACCGCTACGTGCGCGCCAGTGATTTCGACGAGGCGCTGGGCCAGTCCAACAACCCCGAGTGGAAGACCGTGGCGCTGGACGACAGCGGCCGCGTGGTGGTGCCGCAGGGCGCGATCGGCTTCCGCTGGGGCCCGGACGGTCGCGCCGACGAGGGCCAGTGGAACCTGGAGCAGAAGAACGCCGACGACGGCAGCGAGGTGCGCCTGCGCCTGTCGCTGCTGGAAGATGAGGCCGCCGCGCCCGAGACCGCGCGCGTGGGCTTCCCGTACTTCGGCGGCATCGCCTCCGAGCACTTCCCGAACAACCCGCAGTCCGACGTGCTGGTGCGCACCGTGCCGGTGCAGCGCCTGCAGCTGGCCGGCGGCAGCACGCTGGTCGCCACCGTGTTCGACCTGCAGGTGGCCAACTACGGTGTGGCACGTGGCCTGCCCGGCGAGTTCGCGGCCAAGGACTTCGACGACAACCACCCCTACACGCCCGCTTGGCAGGAGCAGATCACCGGCACGCCGCGTGACCAGATCGCCACCGTGGCACGCCAGTTCGCCCAGAACGCGCACGACACCGAGGGCCGCTCCATGGTCATCATCGGCGCGGCGATGAACCACTGGTACCACTGCGACATGAACTACCGCGGCGTCATCAACATGCTGATGATGTGCGGCTGCATCGGCAAGAGCGGTGGCGGCTGGGCGCACTACGTGGGCCAGGAAAAGCTGCGCCCGCAGACCGGCTGGACGCTGCTGGCCTTCGCGCTGGACTGGATCCGCCCGCCGCGCCACCAGAACTCGACCAGCTTCTTCTACGCCCACACCGACCAGTGGCGCTACGAGAAGATCGGCGTGGAAGAGGTGCTCTCGCCGCTGGCCGACAAGAGCCAGTACGGCGGCAGCATGATCGACTACAACGTGCGCGCCGAGCGCATGGGCTGGCTGCCGTCGGCCCCGCAGCTCAAGACCAACCCGCTGCAGGTGGTGCGCGACGCGCAGGCCGCCGGCCAAGACCCGAAGCAGTACACGGTGGACGCGCTCAAGAGCGGCAAGCTCAAGCTCAGCTGCATCGACCCGGACCACCCGGACAACTGGCCGCGCAACATGTTCGTGTGGCGCTCCAACATCCTGGGCTCGTCGGGCAAGGGCCACGAGTATTTCCTCAAGCACCTGCTGGGCACCGGCAACGGCGTGCAGGGCAAGGACCTGGGGCCGCAGGACGCCAAGCCCCAGGAAGTGGTCTGGCACGAGCAGGCGCCCGAGGGCAAGCTGGACTTGGTGGTCACGCTGGACTTCCGCATGAGCACCACCTGCCTGTACTCGGACATCGTGCTGCCCACCGCCACCTGGTACGAGAAGAACGACCTGAACACCAGCGACATGCACCCGTTCATCCACCCGCTGTCCACGGCGGTGGACCCGGCGTGGCAGGCGCGCAGCGACTGGGACATCTACAAGGGCTTCGCGCAGAAGTTCAGCGAGCTGTGCCCAGGCGAGCTGGGCGTGGAGCGCGAGATCGTGCTCACCCCGCTGCAGCACGACTCGCCCGCCGAGCTGGCCCAGCCCTTCGGCGTGGCCGACTGGACGCGCGGCGAGTGCGACCTGATCCCCGGCAAGACCGGCCCGCAGATGACGGTGGTCGAGCGCGACTTCCCGAACGTCTATAAGCGCTTCACGGCCCTGGGCCCGCTGATGGACAAGCTGGGCAACGGCGGCAAGGGCATCAACTGGGATACCAAGCTGGAGGTCACGCAGCTCGGCCAGCTCAACGGCGTGGTGCGCGATCCGGGTCCGACGCAGGGCATGCCGAAGATCGAGAGCGACATCGACGCCTGCGAGGTGGTGCTGCACATGGCGCCCGAGACCAACGGCCACGTAGCCGTGAAGGCCTGGGAGGCGCTGGGCAAGCAGACCGGGCGCGACCACACGCACCTGGCGCTGTACCGCGAGGACGAAAAAATCCGCTTCCGCGACATCCAGGCGCAGCCGCGCAAGATCATCAGCTCGCCCACCTGGAGCGGCATCGAGAGCGAGACGGTGAGCTACAACGCCGGCTACACCAACGTGCACGAGCTGATCCCATGGCGCACGCTGACCGGCCGTCAGCAGTTCTACATGGACCACCCGTGGATGCTGGCCTTCGGCGAGGGCTTCACCAGCTACCGCCCGCCGGTGGACCTGAAGGCCACGGCCGAGGTCATGGGCCTGAAACCCAACGGCAACCCGGAGATCCAGCTGAACTTCATCACGCCGCACCAGAAGTGGGGCATCCACTCGACCTATACGGACAACCTGCTGATGCTCACGCTGAGCCGTGGTGGTCCCATCGTCTGGGTCAGCGAGGAGGACGCCAAGCGCGCGAACATCGAGGACAACGACTGGATCGAGCTGTTCAACGTCAACGGCGCGCTCACCGCCCGCGCGGTGGTCAGCCAGCGCGTGAAGCCCGGCATGGTCATGATGTACCACGCCCAGGAAAAGATCGTGAACACCCCCGGCTCGGAGATGACCAAGGTGCGCGGCGGCATCCACAACTCGGTGACGCGCGTGGTGCTGAAACCCACGCACATGATCGGCGGCTACGCGCAGTTCAGCTACGGCTTCAACTACTACGGAACCATCGGTACCAACCGGGACGAATTCATCGTCCTGCGCAAGATGAACAAGGTGGACTGGCTCGACACCCCGGTGGCCGACCAGCTCATCAAACCCACGTTGGATCAAGGAGAGACGGCATGAAAATCCGCGCACAGATCGGAATGGTGCTGAACCTGGACAAGTGCATCGGCTGCCACACCTGTTCGGTCACCTGCAAGAACGTCTGGACCAGCCGCCCCGGCATGGAGTACGCCTGGTTCAACAACGTCGAAACCAAGCCCGGCATCGGCTACCCGAAGGACTGGGAGAACCAGGACCGCTGGAACGGCGGCTGGGTGCGCCGCGCCGACGGCTCGATCGTGCCGCGCCAGGGGGCGAAGTGGAAGCTGCTCATGCGCATCTTCGCCAACCCCAACCTACCGGAGATCGACGACTACTACGAGCCCTTCACGTTCGACTACGCCCACCTGCAGTCGGCGCCGGAGATGAGCACCTCGCCCACGGCCAAGCCGCGCAGTCTCATCACCGGCCAGCAGATGGACAAGATCGTCTGGGGCCCGAACTGGGAGGAAATCCTGGGCGGCGAATTCGCCAAGCGCAGCCAGGACAAGAACTTCGACGACATCCAGAAGGAGATGTACGGCCAGTTCGAGAACACCTTCATGATGTACCTGCCGCGCCTGTGCGAGCACTGCCTGAACCCGGCGTGCGTGGCATCGTGCCCCTCGGGCTCGATCTACAAGCGCGAGGAAGACGGCATCGTGCTGATCGACCAGGACAAGTGCCGCGGCTGGCGCATGTGCGTCTCGGGCTGCCCGTACAAGAAGATCTACTACAACTGGAAGAGCGGCAAGGCCGAGAAGTGCATCTTCTGCTACCCGCGCATCGAGGCCGGCCAGCCCACGGTGTGCTCGGAGACCTGCGTCGGCCGCATCCGCTACCTCGGCGTGCTGCTGTACGACGCGGACCGCATCCAGGAAGCGGCCAGCGTCGAGCGCGACCGCGACCTGTACCCGGCGCAGCTGGACATCTTCCTCGACCCGCATGATCCGGCCGTGATCGCCCAGGCCAGGATCGACGGCATCCCCGACAAGTGGATGGAGGCCGCACGCAAGAGCCCGGTCTACAAGATGGCCGTGGACTGGAAGGTGGCGCTGCCGCTGCACCCCGAGTACCGCACGCTGCCCATGGTCTGGTACGTGCCGCCGCTGTCGCCGATCAGCTCGGCGGCCAACGCCGGCCACCTGGGCGTGAACGGCCAGATCCCGGACGTGAACCAGCTGCGCATCCCGGTCAAGTACCTCGCCAACCTGCTCACCGCCGGCGACACCGCCCCCGTGGTGCGCGCGCTCGAGCGCATGCTCGGCATGCGCGCCTACCAGCGCGCCAAGCACGTCGAGCGGCGCATCGACACCGATGTGCTGAACCAGGTCGGCCTGACGCAGCACGAGGCCGAGGACATGTACCAGATCATGGCCATCGCCAACTACGAGGACCGCTTCGTCATCCCGACGACGCACCGCGAGTACGCCGAGAACGCATTCAACGTGCGCGGCGGCTGCGGCTTCTCGTTCGGCAACGGCTGCTCGGACGGCGTGTCCGACGTGAGCCTGTTCGGGCAGGAGAAGAAGCGCACCATCCCGATCAAGGCGGAGGTGTGAGCATGGCGCAGCAAGAACCGCACAACATCCCGGTAACGCAGCGCGTGGCCGGGCGCCACCCCGGCGCGGTCAGCCTGCGCGTGCTGGGCGCGCTGCTGGGCTACCCCGACGCCGCGCTGCGCGAGCACCTGTACGAGATGGAGGCGCTGCTGGCGGCCGACGGCGTGCTGTCGGCCAGCCGCCGCGCCGGCGTCGCCGCGCTGGTGCGCCATCTGCAGGAGGGCGAACCGCTGGCCGTCGAGACCGAGTACGTCGAGCTGTTCGACCGGGGCCGCGCCACGTCGCTGTACCTGTTCGAGCACGTGCACGGCGACTCGCGCGACCGTGGCCCGGCCATGATCGACCTGGGCGAGACCTACGCCAAGGCCGGCTTGCTGCTGGTTGAGGACGAGCTGCCCGACTACCTGCCGGCGGTGCTGGAGTTCGTCTCCACCCAGCCGCCGCGCGAGGCCAAGGGCTTCCTGGGCGAGATCGCGCACCTGCTGGACGCGGTGCACGCCGCCCTGGTGCAGCGCACCAGCCCCTACGCCGCGGCGCTGGCGGCGCTGCTCGACCTGGCCGGCCACAAGCCCAAGGCCGACACCCCGGTGCCGGTCGAACCCCCGCTGGACGAGAGCTGGCAGGAGCCCGCCGCCTTCGACGGCTGCTCCTCCGCCGGCCAGGCCCGCCCCGGCCAGCCCCAGCCCGTGCACATCGTGCGCAAGAACCCACTTCCGTCGCAAGGAGCCTGAAACCATGGACTCGCTCTACCGCTTCCTCTTCCAGGTCTACCCCTACGTGTGCTTCGTCGTGTTCATCGTGGGCAGCCTGATCCGCTTCGACCAGAACCAGTATTCCTGGAAAAGCGATTCGTCCCAGATGCTGCGCACCGGCCTGCTGCGCTGGGGCAGCAACCTGTTCCACTTCGGCATCCTGTTCCTGTTCTTCGGGCACATGGTGGGCCTGTTCACGCCGCACAGCGTGTACGGCATCTTCATGAGCGCCTCGACCAAGCAGATGCTGGCCGTCACCGCGGGCGGCATCGCCGGCGCCATCTGCTTCGTCGGCCTGACGATGCTCCTGATCCGCCGTCTGAGCGACCCGCGCATCCGCTACACCAGCCACCCCACCGACATCGCAGTGCTGGTGGTGCTGTGGGTGCAGCTGTCGCTGGGCCTGCTGACACTGCCGCAGTCGCTGCAGCACACCGACGGCAGCGCCATGCTGATCCTGGCCGACTGGGCGCAGCGCATCATCACCCTGCGCCCGGTAGACGCCGCCGCGCTGGCCGGCCTGCACTGGTCGTTCCTGGTGCACATCGTGCTGGGCGTGACCATCTTCCTGCTGTTCCCGTTCAGCCGGCTGGTGCACGTGTGGAGCGGCTTCGCTTCCATCTTCTACGTGCTGCGCCCCTACCAAGTCATGCGCTCGCGCCGCCTGAACGTGCCGGCCGGCCAGAACCTGCCCGGCCAGCCCAGCGCCGTGCCGACGCCCAACGTGGCCGACGCCATCGACAACCCGCGCGCCGCACGGTAAATAGCGCCCCGCCTAGGATACGGCCATGACCGCCACTGCCCTTGCCCCCCAGGACGCCCGCATCAACGGCGTCGCGCTGGCCGATGCCGGCGAGCAGATCACCCCCGAGGAGCTGCGCCAGCGCGCCTGCACCGAACTGCTGCGCCAGGCGGCGCAGAAAGACGGCCTGCTGGCGCAGGACGACCCGGCGCCGCAGGCCGGCGCCATCAGCGAGGCTGCCAGCGAGGCCATCGAGCAGTGGCTGGAGCGCAATCTGCAGGTCCCCGATCCGACCGAGGAGGCCTGCCAGCGCCACCACGCGGCGCACGCCGCGCGCTACCGCCAGGGCGAGCGGGTGCACGTGCGCCACATCCTGTTCGGCGTGACGCCGGGCGTGGACGTGGGCGCGCTGCGCTCGCGCGCCGAGGCCTGCCTGCTGGACGTGCGCTGCCATGACAACAGCGAGGAAAGCGGCTTCGCCAAGGCCGCGCGCGAGCTGTCCAACTGCCCGACCGGCGCACAGGGCGGCGACCTGGGCTGGCTCAGGGCCGAGGACTTCGCGCCCGAGATGGCGCAGGAGATCTTCGGCCGGGCCGAGATCGGCGTGCTGCCGCGCCTGGTGCACAGCCGCTTCGGCCTGCACGTGGTCGAGGTGCTGGCGCGCGAGCCCGGCACGCCGCAGCCCTACGAGGCGGTGCGCGGCGCGGTGCAGCTGGCGCTGCGTCAGCAGTCGTGGGTGACGGCCCTGCGCCAGTGCCTGCAGCTGCTGGCCGCCGATGCCAACGTGCAGGGCGTCGAGCTGGACGAAGCCAGCTCGCCGCTGGTGCAGTAACGCAGCAGCCCGCTGCCCGCCGCACGAGTCGACCCGTTGGCCATGGACCAGCCCGCCGGCACCGTTCCCGACGAGCTGCTGCAACGCCTGCAGCGCTTCCACTCGGACTACTTCCCGCTGCACCAGCAGCGCTTCCAGGACCTGGTGGCCCAGGGGCAGAGCCCGAAGACGCTGTTCATCGGCTGCTCGGACTCGCGCCTGGTGCCCTACATGCTGACCGGCACCGGGCCGGGCGAGCTGTTCATGGTGCGCAATGTGGGCGCCTTCGTGCCGCCGTACGACGGCTCGCACGGCCACCACGGCACGGCGGCCGCGATCGAGTTCGCGGTGCTGAGCCTGGAGGTCAGCCGCATCATCGTCTGCGGGCACAGCCACTGCGGCGCCATCAAGGCGCTGTATGGCGAGGTGCCCGACGAGGCACAGAACCTGCAGCGCTGGCTGGACTTGGGCCGCAGCGCGGTGCTGCCGGTGCAGGCCTGCGACGAGGCGCTGCGCCGCACCGAGCAGCGCGCCGTGGTGCTGCAGCTCGAACGCCTGATGGAGTACCCGATGGTGCGCAAGCGTGTCGAGGCCGGGCGCATCAGCCTCTATGGCTGGCACTACGTCATCGAGGAGGGCGAGGTGCATGTGTTCGACGTCGAGCATGGCGGCTTCGTCGCCGCCTCGCGCGCGCAGTGCAGCGGCACCGGGCCGTATGCGCCGTACGTCGAGCACGACGGGCAGGTGCTGCTGGACTGATGCCCGAACGCCCCATGCCCCAGGCTCCTGCCGGGCAACAGCCTGCCGAGGAGCTGCTGGCCGCACTGCTCACTCAGCGCCAGACCATCCTGCCCAAGCGCCTGGGCGCGCCCGGACCCGACGCGCACCAGCTGCACGCCATCCTGCAGGCCGCCAGCCATGCGCCGGACCACGGCCAGCTGCTGCCCTGGCGCTTCGTCCTGGTGCCGCTATCGGCGCGCGCGGCGCTGGGCCAGGCCTTCGTGCAGGCGCTGTTGGAGCGCGACGCCCAGGCCAACGCCGAGGAGCAGGCGCGCGCCCGCGAGAAGGCGCTGCGCGCGCCGGTGCTGCTGCTGGCGACGGTGGATGAGCGCGCGGACGACGAGGAACACGCGCAGGTCCCGGTGCCGGAGCGCATCCTGTCGGCCGGCTGCGCCGTGCAGGGCCTGCTGCTAGCGGCCACGGCGCTGGGCTATGGTTCGGCCCTGACCAGCGGCAAGGCGCTGCAGTCGGCCGCGCTGCGCACGCTGTTCGCCCTGCCGCCGCATGAGCGCGCGCTGTGCTTCGTCAGCATCGGCAACGTGCTGTCGCGCAAGCCGCCGCGCGAGCGGCCGGCCGCCTCCCAATACACCGCGCTGCTGGTGCCCGGCCAGGGCACGCAGCCGCTCGACCTCACAACCGGAAGCATTCCCCCATGACCACGCCATCCACCACCCACGAGATCCAGCACTTCGACGACCTGCTGCGCGCCGCGCGTGCGCAAGCCGAACACCAGCGCCTGCTGCTGGTGTTCGTCACCGCCGAGCTGCCCGAAGGCGCCAGCGCCGCCCAGCGCGAGGGCTTCGCGCGCGGCGAGGGCGGCGCGCTGATGCCGCTGATGTGCGTGGACAAGCTGCCTGCCGAGATCGCGTCCTTCGACACCTTGGTGCGCGAGTCGCGCGAATACCAGCTGCCGGGCCAGGACTGGCAGCTGATCTTCGCTGCGGCGCTGGTCGGCACCAGCGCCAGCGGCCCCAGCGATGCGCAGACCGACAGCGCGCTGAACCGCATGGTCGAGTCCATCAAGGGCGGCGTGGTGGACGGCTACCTGGCCTTCGACCGCAGCGGCCAGCCCGTGCAGCTGGGCCGGGCATGAGCGGCGGGGCACGCGTGTCGCTGCCGGGGCTGCGTAGCCCTGGCGCGGGCTTCGACGAGCCGTTCGCCATGCTGGACGCCTGCCACGACCGGGTGCGCCGCTCTCTCGATCTGCTGCAGCGCCTGCGCGCCTACCTGCAGGACACGGGCTGCGATGACTCCGCCCGCCAGGCGGCGCGCGACGTGCTGCGCTACTTCGACCTGGCCGCGCCGCTGCACCATGAGGACGAGGAGCTGCACGTCTTCCCGCCGCTGCTGGCGGCAGGCGATGCGCAGGTGCGGGAGGTAGTGCTCCAGCTGCAGCGCGACCATGTGGCGATGGCCGGGCGCTGGACGGCAGCACGTGGCGCGCTGCTGGCGCTGGCCGAAGGGCTACAGGACACCTTCACGCCCGGACAGGAGCAGGCACTGGAGGATTTCGCCCAGGGCTACGACGAGCACCTGCGGCACGAGGATCTAGCGGTATACCCGGCGGCCCAGGCGCTGCTGGACCAGGAGCGCCTGCAGGCCATGGGACAGGAGATGGCGCAGCGCCGCGGGGCGACCGTGCAGCTATCGAAAAAATAGCTGCAGGCCCTTAAAGCATGAAGGCTGCAGCCGAGTTTGGTTAAAAAAAGGTGCCTCAGTGCACCACCACCGGGTTCTGCGCCAGGCCAGCGTAGCTGTCCAGTGTGTCTTCCACTTCCTGCTGCGTCGGCGCGTTGCGCTGCCACGCCAGGATCTGTTCCTGGAACATCTCGGCCCAGGAGCCGTCCAGGTAGACCTCCTTGCCCGAGCGCTTGTCCACGATCTCGAAGCCGTGGCGCACCAGCTGGGGCGGCAGGGCAGCACCATCGGCCGCGGGCGCGGCGGCCTCGGCGTCCGGCTGCATGTGGACGACCACGAAGGAGTCGGAGTCGTAGAGCATGTGCATGGTGTTCTCCCTGTTGTCTGGTTGCAACCACCAGATGGCCCCAGTGTGCCCAACTTCAACCCGGCGCGCGTCGTTCGCCCCAGGCCGTCAGGGTGTAGTACGTTCCTGCAGCTTCAGGTCGGCGAAGTCGCCATTGGCCTGGGTGATGCGGATGCGCACCGGCAGATAGTCCAGCTGCGTGCCCAGCCACAGCTCGGCCTTCTGGTCGTAGTCATGGCCTTCGCGCGGCACGCGCTGCAGCTTCAGCGCGGGTGTCTCGCCGATGGGCAGCTGCAGCACCTCCGGCCCCTGCACGGTGAAGGCCCAGCGGTCGGCGCTCTTCACGCCCACCGTGGTCAGGGTGATCTGGGTGCCCGTGGGGTAGCGTTCGGGGGCGGCGGCCAGCATCGCGCCCAGCTGCAGGAACACGCTCAGCCGGTCCTGCGCGCCTGGTGCCAGCGGCGCCGGCGGGGCATTGCTGCTGAACGTCACCTGGCCCGCGCCGAAGTCGAAATGCGCCGCGCGCTCGCTGCGGAACTTGTCGCCGAAGCGCTCGGGCTGCAGGCCATGGGCGGTGATGCTGCCCCGGCTGCTCTGCGAGCGCGTGCCGACCAGGAAAGCCTTGATCTGCTGGCGCGCTTCGTAGTGCGCGCCGTCCTGGCGCCAGTCCAGCTCGGCACTGGCGTGGTATTGCAGGCGCTTGGCCTGGCCCTGCACCTCGAAGGCCAGCTGCGCCGACGCCGGCAGGCGTACCGGCGGCAGCGGGCCAAGGGGCAGCGCGCCACTGCCGCCGGGCGGACGGATCTCCACACCCGTATCCGCCAGGGCTCCTGCGGCGGGACGGGGCGCCGTCTCGCTCTCGGCCGGGGCCACCGCTGCTGCGGGCTGCACGGCAGCCTCGGGCGCAGGCGCGGCATCCGCGCCCGCCTGGCTCGCCGCCGCCCCTGCCGGTACTGGCCGCTCATCGGCGGCCGGCTCGGTGCGGGCAAGCAGCGTGTCGCCCGGCTCGGGCAACAGATCGGTCGGATAGGCGGACAGCGCGGCCGATTCGGTCGGCAGTGGAGCTGCCTCGGCCGGTAACGGCTGCGGTACGGGAACGGGACTTGAAGCGGGTGCCCGAGGGCGTGGCGCAGCCCGGCGCGGCGCTAGGCGCGCAGCCGGCGCAGGCGCGGCCGCAGGAGGTGCAGAGGGTGCGGCAGCAGCCGGCGGGGCAGGGGGCAGCAGACGCGTCTGGAAGGCCAGCGGCGCCGTCTCTCCTGGCTGGGTGCCACCGGCGCGCAGCGGCAGTGCTGCCAGCACCGCCCAGTGCCCGGCCAGCACCACGGCGGCCAGCAGCGCCAGCCGTGCGCGGCGCGGACCGGTACGCCCGGCGCCGCTCATGCGCAGGGCCTGCCACGCCGGCTCGCCCGGCCAGGGCGGCCCTGTACGCCGCCTAGAATTTCGCGTTTTTTCCGGTGTCCCATCACACTGCTGGATTGCCCGGGTGGCCGGCAGTTCCCGTGCCAGGGGCGCCGCACGTCCAAAGCCCATGAAACTTGCCACCTACCAGGACAGCTCGCGCGACGGCCAGCTGGTCGTCGTGTCGCGCGATCTGAGCCAGGCCCATTATGCGACCGGCATCGCCAGCCGCCTCCAGCAGGTGCTGGACGACTGGAGCTTCCTGGCGCCGCAGCTGGCCGATCTGTCGGCCGAGCTGAACGCCGGCCGCGCACGCCATGCCTTTCCCTTCGAACCGGCGCGCTGCCTGGCGCCGCTGCCGCGCGCCTTCCAGTGGGCCGAGGTGCAGACCGGGGCGCAGGCCGCGACGCGCGCCACGCCGCCGCTGGTGCAGGGTGCCGGCGACGCCCTGCTGGGGCCGTACGACGCACTGCGCCTGCCCGGCGACGACCTGGACATCGACTTCGAGGCGGGCCTGGCGGTCATCGCCGGCGACCTGCGCCAGGGCGCGACGCCGGCGCAGGCGCTGGACGCCGTGCGGCTGGTGATGCTGTCCAGCAGCGCCGTGCTGCGCCAGCCGGCCGAGGCCGAGCGCGCTGCCGGCCTGGCGCCGATGCGCTCGCGCCCGGGCACCGCCTTCAGCCCGGTGGCCGCCACGCCCGACGAGCTGGACGGCGCCTGGCAGGACGGGCGCGTGCAGCTGACGCTGCAGTGCAGCCTGAACGGCCGGCGCCTGGGGCTGTGCGAGGCGGGCGCCGGCATGGCCTGGCACTTCGGCGAGCTGCTGGCGTACTTGGCCGGCACGCGCCACGTGCGCGCTGGCAGCATCGTCGGCAGCGGCGCGCTGGACGGGGTGGATGCGGCGCGCGGCCAGGCCAGCATCGCCGCGCGGCGTGCGGCCGAAGTCGCCGCCACCGGCCAGCCCGTCACCGGCTACCTGCGCTTTGGCGACGCGGTGCGCGTGGAGATGAAGAACCGCGCCGGGCACAGCGTGTTCGGCGCCATCGACCAGGAAATCGCGCCACTGGCGTGAGCCATGAGTTTTCATGAGCCAAATCTGCCTTTGGCCCTTATTTTTTCTGGGCTTCTGGCTATTGTTTTGATAGTTGCGTAAGGGTGCTCGCGTGTGCTGCGCCCTATGGCCATACAAGCCTGTGCCATGCCGCAGGCGAACATGTCGTTGACGCGGCGGGCGACCGGAGCGCGGCCCGCAGGGCCGGTTCGCATGGCGGCGCAAGACGGAGCGCGCTGCAGTGGCCGGCAATGCCCCCCGCGCGTGCGCGGGACGCAGCGCGCCGCTAGACTGGCTGGCTCCCAGCATCCTTGACGCGGAGCCCGCCACCATGAAGATCATCGACTCCATTGCGCTGCAGGCCGCGGCCATCGCCGCCGTGCGCCGCGACATTCATGCCCACCCCGAGCTGTGTTTCGAGGAGGTGCGCACCGCCGACCTGATCGCCGCCAAGCTGACCGAGTGGGGCATCCCCATCCACCGCGGTCTGGGCACGACCGGCGTGGTGGGCATCGTGCACGGCCGCGACGGCGGCGCCTGCGGGCGCGCCGTGGGCCTGCGCGCCGACATCGACGCGCTGCCGATGCAAGAGTTCAACACCTTCGAGCACGCCAGCCGCCACGCCGGCAAGATGCACGCCTGCGGCCACGACGGCCACACCGCCATGCTGCTGGCGGCGGCGCAGCACTTTGCCGACCCGGCGCAGCGCGACTTCGACGGCACGGTGTACCTGATCTTCCAGCCGGCCGAGGAGGGCGGCGGCGGCGCGCGCGAGATGATCCAGGACGGCCTGTTCGAGCAGTTCCCGATGCAGGCGGTGTTCGGCATGCACAACTGGCCCGGCTTGGCGCTGGGCAGCTTCGCCGTCAGCGCCGGGCCGGTCATGGCGTCGTCCAACGAGTTCAAGATCACCATTCGCGGCAAGGGCGCGCACGGCGCCATGCCGCACTTAGGCATCGACCCGGTGCCGGTGGCCTGCCAGATGGTGCAGGCCTTCCAGGCCATCGTCAGCCGCAATAAGAAGCCTATCGAGGCCGGCGTGATCTCGGTGACCATGATCCATGCCGGCGAGGCCACCAACGTCGTGCCCGATGCGTGCGAGCTGCAGGGCACGGTGCGCACCTTCTCCATCGAGCTGCTCGACCTGATCGAGCGGCGCATGCGCGCCGTGGCCGAGCATACCTGCGCGGCGTTCGAGGCCACGTGCGAATTCGAGTTCGTGCGCAACTACCCGCCAACGGTGAACAGCGCGGCCGAGGCGGCGTTCGCCGCGCAGGTGGCCGCCGGCATCGTCGGCCAGGACAACGTGCGCGCCCAGGAGCCGACCATGGGCGCCGAGGACTTCGCCTACATGCTGCAGGCCAGGCCCGGCGCCTACCTGTTCATCGGCAACGGCGACGGCGACCACCGCAGCATGGGTCACGGCGGAGGGCCGTGCACGCTGCACAATCCCAGCTACGACTTCAACGACGAGCTGATCCCGCTGGGCGGCACCTTCTGGGTCGAGCTGGCGCGCCAGTGGCTGGCGCAGCCGTCCGCCGCCGCCTGAGCGAAGCGCCGTACCGGCGCCCAGCCCCGCCCACGTGGCGGGTTTTTTTCGCGCCAGAAAAAGCACGACCGTTCGCATCCTGACTACACTGCGGCCTTTGCCACCTTGCAGGAGACCCGCATGTCCGATCTGAACGCCACCTTCGAGGCCGCCGTCGCCAACTCCAAAACCCTGAGCGAGCGTCCCGACAACCCGACGCTTTTGAAGATCTACGCCCTGTACAAGCAGGCCACGGCCGGCGACAACCAGGACAAGAAGCCGAGCTTTTCCGACATCGTCGGGCGCGCCAAGTGGGACGCCTGGGAAAAGCTCAAGGGCACCGACGCCGACACCGCCAAGCAGCAGTACATCGACCTCATCGAATTGCTGCGCGGCTGAGCTCGGCCAGCGCCGCATCGCGCTCGGCCTGGCTGGCGGCGGCCAGCCGGCGCACGGCGGCGTGAAAGCGCGGCCAGTCGCGGCCTTCGCGTTCGAACAGCGCCAGAAAGGCCGGCACCTGGTCGTCGTAGGCGCCCTGTGCGGCAAAGCTGGCGTTGTTCGCCTCGCGCACCCAGCGGTCGGTAGGGATGAGCTGCGCCGTCGATATGCCGGCCTGCAGCCACTGCGCGCGCAGCCGGGCGTAGTCCGTAGTGAACTGCGCCAGCGCCTCGGCCTTGCGGGCGGCATGCGCGGCGTCCAGGCCGTCCGGCAGCGGGTTGTCAGCGTAGATTCCGGCCAGCCGCGTCCGGGTGCCGCCGGTCAGTTCGCGCCACTGGGCGCGGCGGGTTTCGCTGGCGGCGTACTGCCGGCGCGCGGCGGCGTCGCCGTGCGCATCCAGCCAGGCCTGTACGCCCAGGTGCTCCACGGCCGTGGCATAGGACTCGTTGAAGGCGGTGTCACCGCTGGCGTAGGCCTGCTGGTGCGCCAGCTCGTGGAACACCAGGCGCACGAAGTCGCCCTCGGGCCAGCCGATGAAGGTCGACAGCAGCGGATCGCCCCCCAGCCAGTTGCTGTAACCCAGGGTGGAATACGCCGGCACCGGGTACACGCTCACCTCCAGGCCCTGCGCCGCCAGCCGCTGCCCTTCGGCGCGCGCGTCGTCCTGCGCGAAGTAGCCACGGTAGCCGATGCAGCCGGTGACGGGAAAGCACCAGCGGTGCAGTGCCAGCGACCAGGGCGGCGCGGCGACCACGTTCCACACCGCCGCCGGGCGGTCCAGCCGCGCGTAGCGGGTGTAGCTGGCGTTGTCGGGCAGGGCCAGCTGCTGGCTGGCGAAGGCGCGCGCCTGCTGCGCCAGGCGCAGGCGCTGGCGCAGCGGCTCGGGCGTGTCGGCGTCGGCGATCCACTCGGGCAGCGGGCGGGCGGCGTGCAGCAGGTCCAGGTGCCCGCGCAGCGACTGCCAGTAGTAGCCCAGGGCGCCGTGCGGCTGGGCGCAGCCGGCCAGCAGGCCGCTGCACAGGGCCAGGATCAGGACGCAAAGGGCACGGAGAAAAGGCGGGCGGCGTGGCATTGCCCCCAGCATAGGGCGGGGCGGCCCGTGTCTCGGGTCGGCCAGGGTCAGGCGGCCGCGTCGGAACGGATGGTGATGCTGTCGAAGCCCAACGCCAGCAGACAGGCGCGCAGGATGACCACCGCGGCGGCGAAGTGCGGCGCCGCGAGTTCGCCGGGCTCGGCGTCGGACCCGGGCTGCAGCAGGCGCTGGTACAGCGCCTCCAGCGCGGACAGCGGCAACAGCAGCTCCGGCTGTGCCTCCAGCCCCGCCGCCAGGGCGATCTGGCGCACCCCGGCGTCGGTGGTGTAGAGCGACGATTGCAGCGCCAGGCGCTCGCGCAAGGGCGCGAAGGCCTGCTGCGCGGCATCGCCCGCAGCCTGCAACTCGTCCGGCAGGGGCGGCTGGTGCGCGAAGCGCGTGGCAGCAGTGACGCGCGCGCCCAGGTCCAGCGTGCGCAGCAGCAGCGGCGCCTGCGCCGCGTGTCCACTCGCCAGAGTGGTGTGCGCACCGCCGATGTGCAGCGTGGTGAGGGCGCTGCCGGCAGGCACCTCGTCCGCCAGGATGCGGTAGAGCACCGGGGCGTCTTCGGTAGTGGGGGGCGCGGGCGTATCGGTCATGGCAGGGCGCGGGCGCTGGAGTGGGATCGGGGCGATTGTGCAACAGCCCCCGCGCCGAGCCGCGGGCATGAAAAAGCCCTCGCGCGGAGGGCTGTCCTGGCAGGCATGGCGGAATGCCCGCCCGGCGCATCAGCGATGGCGCTTGCCCGGGTTCTTCTTGTGGTGCGTGTTCACGCCGCGCTCCAGGCTGACGCGCTGGCCGGTGCCCTGCTTGAGCAGCGGCATGCCGGGCATCGGGGTGGGGCGGGGAGTGGCCTTGCGGTCGGCTTCGGTGACGATTTTGTTGCCCATGGTGGCTCCTGACGATAGGTCGAAAAAACGAAAAGTCCGCTATTAGGCCATAGCCGGCGCGCCCGGCCGCGGCGCGGGGGCGTGCGCAAGCACTCTGGCATGCGCCGAGGCCCAGTATGGAGATACAAAAAATATAGCGACAGGTCCTTTTGTATCAAGGCATTGAGGCTGGTTTGACCATCATTTCTGCTGTGAGCCCGCGTCGGACAACAGCCCGCCAAACCGTCGGATGGTGCACCTTGACCCGGCGGGCGCAGCTCCCAGAATGTTCCCTGCCGTCAGCCGGGCGGCATGACTGGGGGTTGGCATGAAGAACCTGCTGCATGCGCTGGAGCGCAGTCTGGCCCTGTCGCCGGTGGGCATTGCCGTGGAGCTGCCCGACGGTACCCGTGTGGGCGCGCCCGACGCCGAGGTACGGCTGCGCCTGGCCGACCGCATGGCGCTGGTGGCGCTGGCCATGGGCGAGATCGGCAGTGTCGGTGCGGCCATCGTCGAGGGGCGGGTGGCCCTGCAGGGCAGCATGCGCCAGCTGATGGCCGCCGGCGCGGCGCTGCTGCGCACCGACCCGGCGCGCGACGGGACTACGCACTGGTGGCAGCGCGTGCTGGCGCGGGCGCGCTCGCGGGCCGCGCACACGCTGCGTGGTGACGCGCAGAACATCGAGTTCCACTATGACCTGTCGGACGATTTCTATGCCCTGTGGCTCGACCCCCGGCGCGTGTATTCCTGTGCTTACTGGCGCCAGCCCGACCTCAGCCTGGCGCAGGCGCAGGAGGCCAAGCTGGACCACATCTGCAGGAAACTGCGGCTGCAGCCGGGCGAGCGCTTCCTGGACATCGGTGCCGGCTGGGGCGGGCTGCTGCTGTGGGCCGCCGAGCACTACGGCGTGCAGGCCACGGGCATCACCCTGTCGCACAACCAGCATGCCCACGTGCAGCGGCTGATCGACGCGCGCGGCTTGGCCGGCCGCGTGCGCATGCTGCGGCTGGACTACCGCCAGCTGCAGGCGCCCGAGCCGTTCGACAAGGTGGCCTCGGTGGGCATGTTCGAGCATGTCGGGCGCGCGCAGATGGACGACTACTTTCGCACCGTGCACCGGCTGATGCGCCCAGGCGGTCTGGTGCTGAACCACGGCATCACCGCCGGCGGGCTGGACAACGATGGTCTGGGTGCCGGCATGGGCGACTTCATCGAGCGCTACATCTTCCCCGGCGGCGAACTGCTGCACGTCAGCAGCGCGCTGGCGCACCTGGCGCGCGCCGGGCTGGAGATGGTGGACACCGAAAACCTGCGCCCACACTACGCCCGCACGCTGTGGGCCTGGTCGGATGCGCTGGAAGCGCGCCAGGACGAGGCGCTGGCCATCCTGTCCGCCCAGCACGGCCCCGAACACGGTGCGCGGGCGCTGCGTGCCTACCGGCTGTACCTGGCCGGCTGCGCCCTGGCCTTCGAGCGCGGCTGGATCGCGCTGCACCAGATCCTGGCCGTGCGTCCCAGTGGGCACATCGAGGGCGGGCCGCTGCCGGGCATGCAGGGTGACTATCCGTTCAACCGTTCCTACATGTACGAGGGCGCCGGGGCGGCAGCGCCGTGAGCGCGGGTCGGCTTATCCTCGACACTGATCTTTCATTCTTCACCGCAGGACCGCCGCATGCTCTACAAATTCAAATCCCGCGCCACCGCCGACGTCATCATGCTGGAGGCCAATGCGCGCCAGCTCCTGAAGATCGCCGGCAAGGGTGACGAGCCGCACGGCATCATCACCGCCGCGCAGATCCCGGCCGCCATCGAGGCGCTGCAGTCGGCCGTCGCCGCCGACGAGGCCGCCGACCGCGCGCAGGACGCGCAGCCCGGTGCGCAGGACGAACGCGAGGCGCAGCAGGACGAGGGCGCGCCGCGCGAGCCGGTGCGCCTGCATCAGCGCGCCGCGCCCTTCATCGACATGCTGCGGCGCAGCGCCGCCGAGGGGCACGACGTCATCTGGTGAGGCCTGCGCGCGCCGGGCGTACGGCGCGCCCGCGCACCGCCGCACGGTGCCTCGCCATCAGCGGTAGCTGCGCGCGTCCTCGATGACCTTGCCGTCGTTGGGCAGGGTGCCCGGCGGCAGCATCTGCACCTCGCCGCGCAGCTTGGTCACCTCGCGCAGCGCCTCCTGCAGCTGCGTGGCCAGGCCGGGGGCGGTCTCGGTGGTCTCGACCTGCAGCAGCATGCTGTCGCTGGCCATCTCGCCGCTGACCACCAGGCGGGCGCGCTGCACCTGCGGAAAGCGCCGCGCCACCTCGGCGATGTGCCCGGGCTGGACGAACATGCCGCGCACTTTGGTGGTCTGGTCGGCGCGGCCCATCCAGCCACGGATGCGGGTGTTGGTGCGGCCGGTGGGGCAGGGTCCCGGCAGTACCGCTGACAGGTCGCCGGTGCCGAAGCGGATCAGCGGGTAGTCCGGGTTCAGCGTGGTCACCACCAGCTCGCCCACTTCGCCCTCGGGCACCGGGTCACCCGTGCCGGGGCGCACGATCTCGACGATCACGCCCTCGTCCAGCACCAGCCCCTCGCGCGCCTCGGTCTCGTAGGCGATCAGCCCCAGGTCGGCCGTGCCGTAGCACTGCAGCGCGCTCACGCCCTGCTGCGCGAACCAGTCGCGCAGGGACGGCGGCAGCGCCTCGGCCGAGAGCATGGCCTTGGTCAGGCTGGGTAGCTGCACGCCCATCTCGGCGGCCTTTTCCAGAATGATCTTCAGAAAGCTCGGCGTGCCCACGTAGCCGGCGGGCCGCAGCTGCGCCATGGCCTGCACCTGCTGCTCGGTCTGGCCGGTGCCGCCGGGGAACACCGTGCAGCCCAGGGCCTGCGCGCCGGTCTCCATCATCGAGCCGGCCGGCACGAAGTGGTAGGAAAAGCAGTTGTGCACCAAGTCGCCCGCGCGAAAGCCGGCCGCATGCAGGGCGCGCGCCATGCGCCAGTAGTCGGGCCGCGCGCCTTCCGGCTCGTACAGCGGGCCGGGGCTGGAAAACACGCGCGGCATGCCCGGGCCCCAGCCCTGCGTGGCGAAGCCGCCGAACACGTCGCCGGGTGGGCCATTGGTGCGCGCGGCCTGCTGGCGCGCCTGCAGCTCGGACTTGCGCGTCACCGGCAGGCGCGCCAGCGCCGCGCGGCTGGTGACGGCCTGGGCGTCCACGCCGGCCAGGATCTGCGCGAAGGCGCCCGTGCCTTGCCGGGCCTGCGCCACCTGGCGCGGCAGCGCCGCCATCAGCTGCGCCTCGCGCTCGGCCGGCGAGCGTGCTTCCAGGGAATCGTAGAACTGCTGCTGCATGCCGGGCTCCCTACAGTCGTTTTTGGAGTGAAACAGGCCGCCAGCCCATGCAGCACATGGGCCTGCAGCTATGAAAATGTGAGTGGGGTGGTGTTTCAGGCGAGCCAGCGCTTGCGCCGCTTGTAGCTCTTGACGTCGCGGAAGCTCTTCCGCTCGCCGCCGCCCACGCCCAGGTAGAACTCCTTGACGTCTTCGTTGCTGGCCAGCTCCTGCGCCGGGCCGTCCATGACGATGCGCCCGCTTTCCATGATGTAGCCGTAGTTGGCGTACTTCAGCGCCATGTTGGTGTTCTGCTCGGCCAGCAGGAAGGTCGTGCCTTCCTTGTCGTTCAGGTCTTTGACGATGTTGAACACCTCCTCGACGATCTGTGGCGCCAGGCCCATGGAGGGCTCGTCCAGCAGCACGATGGAGGGGTTGCACATGATGGCCCGGCCGATGGCGCACATCTGCTGCTCGCCGCCCGAGGTGTAGGCCGCCTGGCTGGTGCGGCGCGTCTTCAGGCGCGGGAAATAGGCGTAGACCTTCTCCAGGTTGGCGGCGATTTCGCCCTTGTCGGCGCGGGTGTAGGCGCCGGTGAGCAGGTTTTCCTCGATCGTCAGGTGGGCGAAGCAGTGCCGGCCCTCCATCACCTGCACCACACCGCGACGCACCAGGTCGGCCGGCGAGAGGTTCTCGATGCGCTCGCCGCGCAGCTCGATGCTGCCCTTGGTGACTTCGCCGCGCTCGCCGCGCAGCAGGTTGGAGATTGCCCGCAGGGTGGTCGTCTTGCCGGCGCCGTTGCCGCCCAAAAGCGCCACGATGCCGCGCTCGGGCAGCTGCAGCGACACGCCCTTGAGCACCAGGATCACGTGGTTGTAGATGACCTCGATGCCGTTGACGACGATCAGGGGCGCGGCCGTGGCAGAGGAAGCGTTCGCGGGAGGGCTGTCGGTCATAGGGTCACCAGGAGGTTGTGCGTTGTGCGTTGTGGTTGTGCGTCGGGAAGAGGTGCGTTGGGCATTTCGCAAAACGCCCAACGCATCACGCAAAACCGCTCTCAGCTGCAGCTGCGCACCTTGATGTTCTTCTCCTTGGCGTACTTCTCGCCGTACTCCTTGATCAACGGATCGACCATGGACTTGTCGGCTTGGTACCAGTCGGAAACCACCTTGAATTTGCTGCCGTCCCATTGCGCGATGCGCGACCAGTCGGTGCCCAGGTGGTTCTCGCAGCTGGTCTTGATAGGCCGCAGGACTTTGCCAAAGCCCAGCTCATCGAGGCGCTCCTGCGTCAGGTTCAGGTTCTCCAGGCCCCAGCGCACCTGCTCGGGGGTCATGACCTTGCCCTTGCCGTACTTGTCCTGCGCGGTGCGAATCGCCTCGACCTGCAGCATGGAGATCACCATGCCGCGGGTGTGCGCCATGGCGCCCAGCTCGGACACGTCCTTGGCCGTGCCCTGGCCCTTGTCGTAGACCTGCGCCTTGACCTCGTCGTGCACCTTGTCGCGCTCGGCGGTGTTGTGGATGGTCACGGTGTTGTAGCCCTTGGCGCCGGCGCCGATGTCCTTCACGTCGTGGTCGGAGCCGGCCCACCACACGCCGTAGACCTTCTCGCGCGGGTAGCCGGTGGCCTGCGCCTCGCGCACGGCGGTGGGCGTCATCACCCCGGCCGACCACAGCAGCACGTAGTCCGGGCGCTGCTGGCGGATCTGCAGCCAGGTGGACTTTTGCTCGACGCCCGGCGCCGTCACCGGCAGCTTGAGCAGTTCGAAGCCGTCCTTGGCGGCGCGCTTTTCCAGCAGCGGAATCGGCTCCTTGCCGTAGGGCGAGTCGTGGTAGACCAGGGCGATCTTCTTGCCCTTCAGGTTGCCCTTTTCCTTCTTCAGGATGTCCTGCACGATGGAATCGGCAGCGGTCCAGTAGTTGCCCAGCAGCGGGAAGTTCCACTCGAACACGCGCCCGTCGGCCGACTGCGACAGGCCGTAGCCGGCGGTCACGATGCTGGCCTTGTCGGCCGGGGCCTTGTCGCTCACGGCGAAGGTGATGCCAGTGGACTGGGTGTCGAAGCTGGCGGTGCCGTTCGGGCGGTTCTTCAGGCGCTCGTAGCACTCCACGCCCTTGGCGGTGTCGTAGGCGGTCTCGCACTCCTCATAGGTGATCTTCACGCCGTTGACGCCGCCGCGGGCGTTCACCAGCTTCAGGTAGTCCTGCTTGCCGTCGGCCCAGGGGATGCCCAGCGGGGCGAACTGGCCGGTGCGGTACACCAGCAGGGGCATGAACTGCTCCTGGCCCTGCGCGTGGACGGCCGGGGTGGCGACCAGCGCGCCCATGCCGGCGGCCACGGTGGCCACTGCCAGTGCGATGTTGCGTTTGAAAGTCATGCTCAGTCTCCTTGGGTTGTGGGGGCGGCAGGCAGGCCCGCCCGGTTGGCAATCGATCAATGCGGGAACGGCCAGACGCGCAGCTTCTGCCGGGCCGTGGACCACAGCTTGGCCAGACCGTGGGGCTCGACAATCAGGAAGAACACGATGAGCGCGCCGAAGATCATGTGTTCCAGGTAGGTGGCGGTGGCCGTGGACAGCGGCAGGCCCAGCCAGTGCGGCACCTGGTTGAGCAGCAGCGGCAGCAGCACGAAGAACGCCGCGCCGAACAGGCTGCCGACGATGGAGCCCAGCCCGCCGATGATGATCATGAACAGCAGTTGCAGCGAGCGGTCCAGGCTGAACGCGGCCGGCTCCCAGGCGCCCAGGTGCACGAAGCCCCACAGCGCGCCGGCGATGCCGACGATGAACGAGCTGACGGCGAACGCTGACAGCTTGGCATACACCGGGCGGATGCCGATCACGGCGGCGGCCACGTCCATGTCGCGCATGGCCATCCACTCGCGCCCGACCGAGCTGCGCACCAGGTTCTTCGCCCCCAGGCCGAGCACGCACAGGATGGCCAGACACAGCAGATACTTTTCCATCGGCGTGTCGATCTGCCAGCCGGCGATCTCCAGCGCCTTGGCGCTGACCGAGCCCGACGAGGAGTTGTTCGTCACCCAGGCCGCGCGCGTGGCCAGCCAGTCGACGAAGAACTGCGCGGCCAGCGTCGCCACTGCCAGGTACAGCCCGCGGATGCGCAGGGAGGGCAGGCCGAACACCACGCCGAAGACCATCGCCACCAGCCCGCCGCCGACCAGCGCCAGCAAGAGCGGCATGCCGTCGAAGCGCGCCTGTAGGTTGTAGGCCGCGTACGCCCCCACGGCCATGAAGGCCGCCGTGCCCAGCGAGATCTGGCCGCAGTAGCCCACCAGGATGTTCAGCCCCAGCGCGCCCAGCGACATGATCAGGAAGGGGATCAAGACCGCCTGGAAGGTGTAGTCGCTGGCGATGAAGGGCACCACCAGGAAGGCGAAGGCGACGATGGCCAGCACGGTATAGCGGTCCTGCGCCACGCCGAAGATTTGCTGGTCGGAGGCGTAGGTCGTCTTGAACTGGCCGTTTTCACGATAGAACATTCTTTTCTTCCTCTCGGCTCAGACACGGTCAATGATGTTGTGGCCGTGGGCGCAGCCTGCGGCTGCCCCGTGCGCCTGGGCGGCGCACTGCCCGTCTTCGCTGCGCGAAGCCGTTGCCGACTTTGCAAGATCCTTGATCGTGTCCGTCATACGCGATCAATGATCTTGTCGCCGAACAGGCCCTGCGGGCGCACCAGCAGGAAGCACAGCGCCAGGCCGTAGGCGAACCAGGTTTCGATGCCGCCACCGACCATGGGCCCGAGGTACACCTCGGAGAGTTTTTCGCCCACGCCGATGATCAGCCCGCCGATGATGGCGCCGGGCAGCGAGGTCAGGCCGCCCAGGATGACCACCGGCAGGGCCTTGAGCGCCACCAGCGACAGCGAGTACTGCACGCCCAGCTTGGAGCCCCAGATGATCCCCACCACCAGCGCCACGCCGCCGGCCACCGACCAGACGATGACCCAGATGCGCGACAGCGGGATGCCGATGGACTGCGCCGCCTGGTGGTCGTCGGCCACGGCGCGCAGCGCGCGCCCGGTCTTGGTCTTCTGGAAGAACACCGACAGGCCGGCGACCAGCACCGCGGCGATGCCGGCGGCGTACAGGTCCTCCAGGCTGATCATCACGCCGCCGGGGAACATGCCGTCCAGGATGAACACCGGGTCCTTGGGCATGCCGACGTTGATGCTGTAGACCTGGCTGCCGAAGACCATCGGGCCCAGGCCGTCCAGCAGGTAGGCCACGCCCAGCGTTGCCATGAGCAGCGTGATCGGCTCCTGGTTGACCAGGTGGCGCAGCGCCAGTCGCTCGATCAGCCAGGCCACCACCACCATCAGCACCAGCGTGACGACGATGGCCAGCAGGTTGCCCACCACCTGGCTGTCCGTGCCCAGCCACTGCGGGATCCACTCGGCAAAGCGCGCCATGGCCAGCGCCGAGAACAGCACCATCGCCCCTTGCGCGAAGTTGAACACGCCCGAGGCCTTGAAGATCAGCACGAAGCCGATGGCGATCAGCGCGTACAGCGTGCCCACCATCAGGCCGCCGAACAAGGTTTCCAGAAAAAAGCCCATGCTCCGGTACTCCTGTTCGTGCTTTTAGTGGGTGGTGCCCAGATAGGCGCGGATCACATCCTCGTTGGCGCGCACCTCTTCGGGGGCGCCGTCGCCGATCTTCTTGCCGTAGTCCAGCACCACCACGCGGTCGCTGATGTCCATCACCACCCCCATGTCGTGCTCGATCAACACGATGGTGGTGCCGAACTCGTCGTTCACGTCCAGGATGAAGCGGCTCATGTCCTGCTTTTCCTCGACGTTCATGCCGGCCATGGGCTCGTCCAGCAGTAGCACCTGCGGCTCCATGGCGAGGGCACGCCCCAGGTCGACGCGCTTTTGCAGGCCGTAGGGCAGCTGGCCCACGGGCGTCTTGCGCCAGGCCTGGATCTCCAGGAAGTCGATGATGTGCTCGACGAACTCGCGGTGGCGGATCTCCTCGGCCTGCGCCGGGCCGATGCGCAGCGCCTGCAGCAGCAGGTTGCTTTTGATCTGCATGTTGCGCCCGGTCATGATGTTGTCGATCACGCTCATGCCCTTGAACAGCGCCAGGTTCTGGAACGTGCGCGCCACGCCCATCTCGGCCACCTGGCGGCTGTTCATGTGGCTGAAGGTCTTGCCGCGGAAGGTGATCGAGCCGTCCTGCGGCGTGTACACGCCGTTGATGCAGTTGAGCATGGAGCTCTTGCCGGCGCCGTTGGGGCCGATGATCGAGCGGATCTCGTGCTCGCGCACATCGAACGAGATGTCGGTGAGGGCCTTCACGCCGCCGAAGCGCAGGCTGATGTTCTGCACGTCCAGGATGACGTCGCCGATGGTTCTCTGGGTCATGTCGTCGGTGCCTCGGATGTCAGGCGGCCGCGCGCTGCGCCGGCCAGGTCTTGGCGTCCACCAGGGCCAGCGTGGCGCTGACGCTGCCGGTGCGCCCGTCCTCGAACTTCACCTGGGTCTCGATGAACTGTTCGCCCTTGCCGGCGTACAGCGCATCCACCAGCACGCCGTACTTGTCGGCGATGAAGCCGCGGCGTACCTTGCGCGTGCGCGTCAGCTCGTCGTCGTCCGGGTCCAGTTCCTTGTGCAGCACCAGGAAGCGCGCCACCTGCGTGTCCTCCATGCCGGCTTCCCCGGCCAAGTCGGCGTTCACCTGGGAGACGCAGTCTGCGATGAGCTGCAGTACCTGCGGCTTGGTCGCCAGGTCCACATAGCCGGCGTAGGGCAGGTTCTGCCGCTCGGCCCAGTTGCCTACGGCCTCGAAGTCGATGTTGATGAAGGCGCAGACCCGCTCGCGCCCGTGGCCGAAGCACACTGCCTCCTTGATGAAGGAGAAGAACTTGAGCTTGTTCTCGATGTAGTTAGGCGCGAACATCGCGCCGCCCGTCAGGTGGCCCACGTCCTTGGCGCGGTCGATGATGCGCAGCTGCCCGTCGGTGCCGATCACGCCAGCGTCGCCGGTCTTGAAGTAGCCGTTCTCGTCGAACACCTCGGCCGTGGCGTCCGGGCGCTTGTAGTACTCCTTGAGCACCGACACGCCCTTGACCAGCACCTCGCCGCTGGCGGCGATCTTCAGCTCGATGCCGGGCGCGGCCTGGCCGACGCTGGCCAAGTTCACTTGCCCGTCGCGCTGCAGGCACACATACGCGCAGGTCTCGGTCTGGCCGTAGAACTGCTTGAGGTTGATGCCAATGGAGCGAAAGAAGCGGAACAGGTCCGGCCCGATCGCCGCGCCCGCGGTGTAGGCCACGCGGATGCGCGACAGGCCGATGACGTTGCGCAGCGGGCCGTAGATGGCCAGGTCGGCCAGCCGGTACTTGAGGCGGTCGAGCGCGCCGACCGGCTTGCCGTCCAGGATGTCCGAGCCGACGCGGCGTGCCAGCTGCATGCAGCGCTCGAACAGCCAGCGCTTCGGGGCCGAGGCATCTTCCATGCGGATGGACACCGAAGTCAGCATGGCCTCGAAGATGCGCGGCGGGGCGAAGTAGTACGTCGGGCCGATCTCGCGCAGGTCGATGGTCACCGTGCTGGCCGATTCGGGGCAGTTGATGGTGAAGCCCGCGACCAGCCACTGCGCCACCGAGAACAGGTGGTCGCCCACCCAGGCCGGCGGCAGATAGGAGATCACGTTGTCCTGCGGGCCCAGGCGGTCCACCTCGACGCCGCCCTGGGCGGAGGCGGCGAACGCGGCGTGCGTCAGGCACACGCCCTTGGGCTTGCCGGTGGTGCCCGAGGTGTAGAGGATCACCGAGACGTCATCGGGCGTGATGCCGCCCAGCAGCGCCTCGAAGATGCCGGGGTTGGCACGATCCCACTCGGCACCGCGCGCCACCAGCTCGGCCGTGCTGATCAGGCCCGGCTGGTCATAGTGGCGCAGGCCGCGCGGGTCGTCGTAGATGATGTGGCGGATGCCGGGCACTGTCTCGCGCACCTCCAGCAGCTTGTCCACCTGCTCCTGGTTCTCAGCGAAAGCGAAGGCGATGTCGGCGTCCTGCACGACAAAGGTCATCTCGGCGGCCACTGCGTCCTGGTACAGCGGGATGGGCACGCCGCCCACGCTCTGCACCGCCAGGAAGCCCAGGTACACGTGCGGCCGGTTGTCGCTGATGAGGGCCAGGTTCTGCCCGCGCTGGAAGCCCAGCGCCAGCAGTCCGCAGGCCATGTGGCGCACCTCGGCGGCCGCGGCCTGCCAGCTCCAGGTCTGCCAGATGCCGTATTCCTTCTCGCGCAGCGCCGGCGCGCGGGGGCGCTCGGCGGCGTGGCGCAGCAGCAGATGGGGGAGCGTGGTGGTCATGTCCTCTTGCCTTGCGAGTGGAGGGAGATGGCGCATGGCTGCAGGGCACATGGCGATCGAGTTGCAACCGATGGTAGGCAGGACTTTGACGCCATCATGTCCGTGTGGCGACATTTCGCGGGTTAGTCCCCAGGGGTCAAACCCTGAAGCCTTGCGCCAGGCCGCTGGCGCGCGGCACGCTGTCGGTTAGCGCAAAGAGGGCGCGGCGCTATCCTCGCGCCCCATGTACGCCCCGTTCTTCGGCCTGGAGCAGCCGCCGTTTTCCATTGCACCCGACCCGCGCTATCTCTTCATGAGCGAACGTCACCGCGAGGCGCTGGCGCACCTGCTGTACGGGCTGGAGGCCGGCGGCGGCTTCGTGCTGCTGACGGGCGAGATCGGCGCCGGCAAGACCACCGTCTGCCGGTGCTTCCTGGAGCAGGTGCCGGCCAGCTGCCATGTGGCCTACATCTTCAACCCGCGTCTGACGGTGCCCGAGCTGCTGCGCACCATCTGCGACGAGTTCGGCGTGGCGCATGCGCCGGCCGCGCCCGGCGCCGAGACCGTGAAGGACTGCATCGACCCGCTGAACGACTTTCTGCTGCGCGCGCACGCCCAGGGGCGCTCGTGCGTGCTGGTCATCGACGAGGCGCAGAACCTGGCGCCGCAGGTGCTGGAGCAGCTGCGCCTGCTGACCAACCTGGAGACCAACGAGAAAAAACTGCTGCAGATCATCCTGATCGGCCAGCCCGAACTGCGCGACCTGGTGGCGCAGCCGCAGCTGGAGCAGTTGGCGCAGCGCGTCATCGCGCGCTACCACCTGGGCCCCTTGAGCCGCGCCGAGACGGCGCAGTACGTCGCGCACCGCCTGGGCGTGGCCGGGCTGCGCGGCCCGTCGCCGTTCGGCGCGCGCGTGCTGGCGCGGGTGCACGCGCTCAGCCAGGGAGTGCCCCGGCGCATCAACCTGCTGTGCGACCGGGCGCTGCTGGGCGCCTACAGCCGGGGCGAGCGCGAGGTGCGCCCGGCCACGCTGCGGCGCGCGGCGCGCGAGGTGTTCGGCAGCGCCGGCAGCGCATGGCATGCGGCGCGCTGGCCGGCCTGGGCCGGCGGTGCGCTGGCAGGCGCGGCGGTCACGGCGGCATTGGCCTGGGCGCTGGCGCCGCAGGGCATGCAGCCGCCCGGCACCGCACAGGCGCAGGCCGCAAGGGGCGTGTCCGGCACCCAGGCGGCCGGTGCACCGCAGGCCACGGAAGATGCCGCAGAGGCTGCCCCAGGCGCCGCCGCAGCCGCGCCTGACGCGCGGCAACCGCCGCCTTCCACACCCGCCCTGGCGCCATTCCTGCAGGCCCAGCCGGATGCGGCCGCCGGCGAGGCCGCCGGCTGGCGCACCCTGGCGCTGGCCTGGCAGGCGCCGCTGCCGGCCGGCGCTGGCGATGCCTGCGCCGCGCTGGCGCGCCAGGACCTGCGCTGCTGGCGCACGCGCCGCGCCAGCCTGGCGCAGCTGCGCCTGCTGGACCGGCCCGCGCTGCTGACCCTGGCGCCCGCTGGCGCGGGCGACGCGGCGCCGGTGGTGGTGGCGCTGCGCCAGCTCGATGGCGAGCAGGCGCTGCTGGTCGGCGCCGACGGACGGACCCCGGCCGTGCCCCTGGCCGCGCTGGCCCCGCTGTGGCGCGGCGAGATGGCGACGCTGTGGAAGGCCCCGGCCGGGCTGCCCGACGCGGCCGACGCCGCCGCCAGCCGCGCCGGCGCCGCCTGGCTGGCGCAGCAGCTGGACCGGGTGCAGGGCGACGCCGCGGCAGCCGGCGCCGGCACCGCCCGCACCGCACCGCCCGACCCCGCCGCGCTGCGCGCGCGCATCCGCCGCTTCCAACTGGCACAGGGCCTGACGCCCGACGGCCAGGCCGGCCCGCTGACCCTGATGCTCCTGAACCGCGCCCTGGGCGTGACCGAGCCGCGCCTGGCGCGCGGCGGCTGAAAAACCACCATGTCCTACATCCTCGATGCGCTGCGGCGCGCCCAGGCCGAGCGCCAGCGCGGCGCCGTGCCCGATCTGCACTCTCCGGCCGTGGCCGGCCCCGCGCCGCTGCCGCCCGAGCGCGCCGCGCCGCTGCCCTGGTTGCTGCTGGCGGCCCTGGGGCTGGCGGTGGTGGCGGCGGGCGGCTGGTGGCTGGCGCGCCCGCAGGCTGGCGCCCTGGAGGGCGCGGCGCCGGCCACTGCCGTGGCGCCCGCGCCGGCTCCGCCCGGCACTGACGCAGCGCTGCCACCAACCGCCGCCAGCGCTGCCGCCGCGGCGCAGCCGCTGACGGCGCCGCCGCCGGTGCTGGCGTTGCCCGACCTGCCGGCCAGCCCTCCCAAGGGGGCGGCTGCAGCCGCCGGTGAACGCGCCCGCGCCGCAGCGGGCAGGGCGCCGGCCGCCGCCGAGCTGCCTGCCGCGCGCGCGCCGGCGGCCCCGGCGCCAGGGCAGGGCGCCATCCGCCAGGCGCCGGGCGCAGCCGCGCCAGCCGGCCCGCCGCCGGCGGCCCGCCCCGGCGCCGGCGGCCCGCCCGCCGGCGCCATCTTCACGCTGGACGAGCTGCCCCCCGCCGTGCGCGCCCAGTTGCCGGCGCTGAAGCTGGCGGGCATCAGCTACTCAGCCAACCCGCTGCACCGCATGGCCATCATCAACGGCCAGGTCCTGCACGAGGGCGAGGCGGCGGCGCCCGGCCTGGTGCTGGAGCGCATCGAGCCCGGCCGCGCCGTCTGGCGCTTCCGGGATTACCGCTGGGCCCTGACCGCGCCGTAAGCCGGTTTCAAGTCAAATTGGCCTCTGACCCTTTGTTTAAAAGGGCATATAGCTATTATTTTGATAGCTTTTGCGGGGCGGCCCGGCTGTCGCGCGGATGCCAGTGGGTCGTGGTATTCCCTGGGGCCGCGGCGGGAACTTTTTCGCCAAGCTCGCCGGATGACGCAAGACGCCTCGCTGCACCAGCGCCGCCGCCCGCCCACCGCCGACGAGCTCGCCGGCATCCCCTGGCTGGGCCGGCTGCAGCCGGCCGAGCGCGCGCGCGCGGTGGCGGCCATCGTCGTCGGCGACGCGCGCGCCGGCGACTTCGTCTGCCGCGTCGGCCGGCCGGTGACGTACTGGTTCGGCGTGGTCGAGGGCCTGCTGAAGATGAGCGCCGACAACGCCGACGGCCTGACCATGACGTTTGCCGGCCTGCCTCCCGGCGGCTGGTTCGGCGAGGGCACGGTGCTCAAGCGCGAGCCTTACCGCTACCACATCCAGGCGCTCAGGAAGAGCGTGGTCGCCGGCCTGCCCATCGATACCTTCCACTGGCTGCTGGACCACTCCATCGGCTTCAACCGCTTCGTCATGCACCAGCTCAACGAGCGGCTGGGGCAGTTCATCGCCGCGCGCGAGATCGACCGCATCGCCAGCCCCGACCTGCGCGTGGCGCGCAGCCTGGCGGCGCTGTTCAACCCGGTGCTCTACCCCGGCCTGGGCGACGTGCTGCGCATCACCCAGCAGGAACTGGCCTACCTGGTCGGCCTGTCGCGCCAGCGCGTGAACGAGGCGCTGGCCTGTCTGGAGGCGCGCGGTGCGATCCGCGTGGAGTACGGCGGGCTGCGCGTGCTGGACTTGCAGGCGCTGCGCCACGGCGCCTTCGCGCGCACCGAGCCGGGCGGCGGCGCCCACGCGCACCGCGCGCCACGCGCCGCATCGGCCCGCCAGCGCGACGCGGACGGCGCCGCGCCGCCGCCCTGACGCACCGGGCCGGCGCGCGACAATACGCCCCATGTCCGACCGGCCGCCCTCTCCGCCCCCCGTTCCCCCCGGCGCCGCGCCGCGTGCGCGCCTGCGCCTGCGTCCGCCGGGCGCACCTGCGCCCACGCCGGCTCCGGCTCCCGCGCCCCGCGCCGCAGCGCGGCCGGGCCCGGTGCGCCCCCCGGCGCCCCGGCCCAACGTGGCGCATGCCGGTCCGCCGGCTTCGCGCACCGCCTCCCGGCCGGCGCCGGCCGGGGCACCCGCGCCGCGGCCCAACGTAGCGCACGCGGACGCGCCGCGGCGCCCACCCGCGCCGGCGCGGGCGGCCGCGGGTGGCGATACCCAGCGGCTGAACAAGCGCATGGCCGAGCTCGGCCTGTGCTCGCGCCGCGAGGCCGACGCTTGGGTCGAGCGCGGCTGGGTGCGCGTGGACGGTCAGGTAGCGCAGATGGGCCAGCAGGTCGGTCCACAGGCGCGCATCGAGATCGACCGCGCCGCGCAAGGCCAGCAGCGCGAGCAGGTGACCATCGTGCTGCACAAGCCCATGGGCTACGTCAGCGGCCAGGCCGAGGACGGGCACACCCCGGCTGTCACCCTGATCGGCCCGCGCAGCCACTGGGCGGGCGACGCCAGCCGCACGCGCTTTTCGCCGGCGCAGCTGCGGGGCCTCGCGCCCTGCGGGCGGCTGGACATCGATTCGGTGGGCCTGCTGGTGCTGACGCAGGATGGGCGCGTGGCGCGCCAGCTGATCGGCGAGGATTCGACCATCGACAAGGAATACCTGGTGCGCGTGCACTACGGCGATGTGGCGCAGGACGTGCGCGCCGCGTTCCCGCCGGACCAGCTCGCCCTGTTGCGCCATGGCCTGAGCCTGGACGGCAAACCCCTGAAGCCCGCCCAGGTGGACTGGCAAAACCCCGAGCAGCTGCGCTTCGTGCTGACCGAGGGCAAGAAGCGTCAGATCCGCCGCATGTGCGAGCAGGTCGGGCTGAAGGTGGTGGGCTTGAAGCGCATTCGCATCGGCCGGGTGGTGCTGGGGCAGCTGCCGGTGGGGCAGTGGCGCTACCTGGGGGCGGACGAGCGCTTCTAGGCGTCCGTGCCCAGCGCTTTGATGGCGGCGGCCAGCGCCAGCAATTCGTGGTCGCGCCCGCGCGGCGCGACCAGCATCAGGCCGAAAGGCAGGCCCGCTGCCTGGCCGAAGGGCAGCGACAGCGCCGGCAGGTCGTAGAAGTTGAACACCGACGGATTGCGCAGTACCAGCGCGTTGGCGCGCATGAAGGCGGCGTCGTCGCGCTCCAGTTCTGCAATGCATGGCGGTGCGATAGGCACGGTGGGCAGGGCCAGCAGGTCCACGCCGGTGGCCTCCAGCTGCGCGTCGAAGGCCACCTGCAGCCGCGTGCGCTCGCGCAGTACGCCGATGTAGTGCGGTGCGGGCACGCTCTGGCCGGGCACGATGCGCGCCAGCACGCGAGGGTCGAGCTGTTGCGGCGCGCGCGCCAGCACCTCGCGGTGCACGTGCGCAGCCTCGGCGGCGGCGATGCTGCCGTTTTGCTGCAGCAGCGCCGGTGCTTTCATCCACTCGTCCAGTGCCAGGTCCGTCAGGCGCGCACCGGCGCCGGACAAGCGCCGCAGCGCGGCCTCGAAGGCGTCCAGCACGGCGGTGTCGGCCTCGCGCAGCAGCCAGCCGCGCGGCACGCCGATGCGCAGGCCGGCCACGTCGCGCACGGGCAGCGGCTGCCAGGGCTGGCCGCTCAGCACCGCGTCGGCGCGGGCACAGTCGTGCACGCTGGCGGCCAGCGGGCCGATGGTGTCCAGCGTGTACGACAGCGCCAGCGCGCCGTCCCGCGACACGCGCGCCTGCGTCGGCTTGAAGCCGGCGATGCCGGCAAAGGCCGCCGGGATGCGGACTGAGCCGCCGGTGTCGGTGCCGATGGCGATCTCGGCCATGCCGCGTGCCACGCTGACGCCCGCGCCGCTGGACGAGCCGCCCGGGATGCGCGCCGCATCGTGCGCGTTGCCCGGCGTGCCGAAGTGCGGATTGAGACCGATACCGGAGAACGCGAACTCGGTCATGTTGGTCTTGCCGATCAGCACGCAGCCGGCCGCGCGCAGGCGTTGGACCACGACGGCGTCCTGTGCCGCGGGCGGCGCGTTCCGCAGCGCCGCCGAGCCGGCGGTGGTCGGCTCGCCGGCCACATCCAGCAGATCCTTGATCGAAACGATGCGCCCGTCCAGCGGCCCCAGCGTGATGCCGCTGGCCGCGCGCTCGTCCGCCGCGCGTGCCGCCTGCAGCGCGGCGCGGGCGTAGACCCGGGTGAAAATCCGCCGGCCCTCGTCGCCGGCGGCCTCGATGGCGGCCAGGGCGCGCTCGGTGCGCTGCACGGCGCTGCCGGTGGGGAAGGGTGCGTGGTTGCTGGGGTCGTGTGCCATGCGCCCAGTGTGCCGCAGCTGCGCCCGCGCCCTTGAAGCACCCGGCAATGCCTCCATATGCCCTGGCGTTCCGGCTGCGCCGGCTTTTGTTTTTTCTGTCCAACCCTTTTTTGTCCTGACCGCATGAGCACTGCCAAACACCAGCACCAGTTCCAGGCCGAAGTCGCGCAACTGCTGCACCTGGTCACCCACTCGCTGTACTCCAACAAGGAGATCTTCCTGCGCGAGCTGGTCTCCAACGCCTCCGATGCCTGCGACAAGCTGCGCTTCGAGGCGCTGAACAACCCGGCCCTGTACGAGGACCAGCCGAACCTGGAAGTGCGCGTGTCCTTCGACAAGGCCGCGCGCACCCTGACCATCACCGACAACGGCATCGGCATGAGCCAGCAGGAGGCCATCGAGCACCTGGGCACCATCGCCAAGAGCGGCACCAAGGACTTCATGAGCCGCCTGTCCGGCGACCAGAAGGCCAGCGCCACCGAGCAGGGCCAGCTGATCGGCCAGTTCGGCGTGGGCTTCTATTCGGGCTTCATCGTCGCCGACCGCATCACCGTCGAGAGCCGCCGCGCCGGCCTGCCAGCCTCCGAGGGCGTGCGCTGGTCCAGCACCGGCACGGGCGAGTTCGAGGTCGAGCAGATCGAGCGCCAGCAGCGCGGCACCAGCGTCATCCTGCACCTGCGCGAGGACGCCGACGAGTTCCTGAACGCCTGGAAGATCAAACAGGTCATCGCCAAGTATTCCGACCACATCAGCCTGCCCATCCTGATGGAAAAGGAAGAGTGGAAGGAATCCGAGAAGGAAGGCGAGCCCGGCGAGATGGTCAAGACCGGCGAATGGGAGCCGGTGAACAAGGCCAGCGCGCTGTGGACGCGGCCGAAGAAAGACATCACCGACGAGCAGTACAAGGAGTTCTACAAGGCCATCAGCCACGACCACGAGGATCCGCTGGCCTGGAGCCACAACCGCGTCGAGGGCAATACCGAGTACACGCAGCTGCTGTACATCCCCGGCAAGGCGCCGTTCGACCTGTGGAACCGCGACAAGGCCGCGGGCGTGAAGCTGTACGTCAAGCGCGTGTTCATCATGGACGACGCCGAGGCGCTGATGCCCAGCTACCTGCGCTTCGTCAAAGGCGTGATCGATTCGAGCGACCTGCCGCTGAACGTCAGCCGCGAACTGCTGCAGGAGTCGCGCGACGTGCGCCTGATCCGCGACGGCTCGACCAAGCGCGTGCTGTCGATGCTGGAAGACCTGGCGCGCCACGACCGCCACGAGGCCTCCGCTGCCGAAGGTGACGTACAGGACGTGGTGAGCGAGGAGGACAAGGCCAAGGAGGGCAAGTACACGCGCTTCTACACCGAGTTCGGCAGCGTGCTGAAGGAAGGGCTGGGCGAGGACTTCGCCAACCGCGAGCGCATCGCCAAGCTGCTGCGTTTTGCCTCGACCAGCAGCGACACCCCCAGCGTCAGCCTGGAGCAGTACAAGGCGCGCATGAAGGAGGGCCAGGAGGCGATCTACTACATCACCGCCGACACCCTGGCCGCGGCCAAGCACAGCCCGCAGCTGGAGATCTTCAAGAAAAAGGGCATCGAGGTGCTCTTGATGACCGACCGCGTGGACGAGTGGGCGCTGGGCTACCTGAACGACTTCGACGGCACGCCGCTGCAGTCCGTCGCCAAGGGTGCGGTGGACCTGGGCAAGCTGCAGGACGAGCAAGAGAAGAAAGCCGCCGAGGAAGCCGCCGAGGCCTTCAAGCCGATGCTGGCCAAGCTCAAGGAAGCGCTGAAGGACAAGGCCGAGGACGTGCGCGCCACTACCCGCCTGGTGGACTCGCCCGCCTGCCTGGTGGTGCAGGAGCACGGCATGAGCACGCAGCTGGCGCGCATGCTCAAGCAGGCCGGCCAGAGCGCGCCCGAGTCCAAGCCGGTGCTGGAGGTGAACCCCGAGCACCCGCTGGTCAAAAAGCTGGACGGCAGCGTGCACTTCCACGACTTGGCCAACATCCTGTTCGATCAGGCGCTGCTGGCCGAGGGCGGCCTGCCCGAGGACCCTGCCGCCTACGTGCGCCGGGTGAACGCGCTGCTGGTGTGACGCCTGTCCCGGCTCCAGGCGCAGCCAGCGCCTGGGCCGCCGGCGACGCCTGAGCGACAGCGGCTACAGGCTATCCCTACTGCCTCCTTGCCGTGCTGCGGTGAACATGCAGGTCCCGCGCCGCATGCGCGCGGCAGCAGGAGGCAACATGGGTTTCGCGAAATGGATGGCCGGGGCGGCCCTGGCATGGGTCGCCGCAGGTGGGTTGCACGCCCAGACGGCGGGTGCCGAGGCTGGCTGGCCGCGCCGGCCCATCACCATGGTGATACCGGCGGGCGCCGGCGGCGGCACCGACGTGGTCGGTCGGGTGCTGGCCGAGGAACTGGGCAAGCGCCTGGGGCAGGCGGTGGTGGTGGACAACAAGACCGGCGCCTCAGGCATGCTGGGCACCAGCGCCGTCGCCCGCGCCGCGCCCGATGGCTACACGCTGCTGGTGTCGTACTCCACGCCGGTGTTCTACGCGCACCATGTGTTCGCCAAGGTGCCCTACGACATCCGCAAGGACTTCGAGTTCATCACCGAGATCGCGGCCACCAGCCTGGTGCTCACCGTCAACGCCGATGTGCCGGTGCACAACATGAAGGAATTCATGGCCTGGGCGCAGCAGAACAAGGGCAAGGTCAACTACGGCTCGTACGGCACCGGCTCGCCCGGCCACCTGATGAGCGCCTACCTGAGCGACTCGCGCAAGCTGCAGATGACCCACGTGGCCTACAAGAGCGAGGCGCCCTACGTGCAGGACCTGACCGCCGGCGTGGTGTCATGGGGCATGGGCACGCTGGCCGCCGCGCAGGGCCAGATCAAGGCCGGGCGGCTGCGCCCCATCGCCATCCTGGGCCCGCGGCGGCTGGCTGACCTGCCCGACGTGCCGACCATGGCCGAGCAGGGCTTTCCCGACCCTGAGTTCAAGACCATCGCCTGGTTCACCATGCTGGCGCCGGCGGGCACCCCGCGGCCGATCGTGCAGCGGCTGGAGAAGGAGGCGGTGGACATCATCCACTCCACCGCCATGAAGGCGCGGCTACAGGTCTTCGGCCTGGAGCCGGTACAGGGCGGCGCGGCGGAGTTCCGCCGCGACTTCGAGTCCTCCAACGCCATCATCGACAAGCTGGTGAAGATCTCCGGGGCGCGGCAGGAGTGAGCGGCTGCGGAGTGCCGCTCCTTCGCAGGCGCGCCTTTCACGCCGCCAGCGGCTCCTCTTGCATCGCCTCGACCTGATCCTGCAGCAGCACCACCTGCCCGGCCCAGTAGTCCGGCGTGCCGAACCACGGAAAGTTCACGGCGAAGATCGGGTCGCCCCCGGCCACGCGCCGCGCCAGCCAGGCGCTGTAGTGGATCAGGCGCAGCGTGCGCAGCGGCTCGATCAGCGCCAGCTCGCGCCGGTCGAACGGACGCAGCTGCTCGTAGCCCTCCAGCAGCGCCGACAGCTGCAGCGTGCGTTCGCGCCGCTCGCCCGACAGCAGCATCCACAGGTCCTGCACGGCCGGGCCGGTGCAGGCGTCGTCCAGGTCGACGAAGTGCGGCCCGCCGCCGGTCTCATCAGGTGGCGTCCACAGGATGTTGCCCGGGTGGCAGTCGCCGTGCAGCCGCAGCAGCGCCGCATTTTGCAAGCCAAAAGTGCCACTGACCCCGGTGGATGAAGGGCCTCTAGCTATTAATTCGAGAGCTTCGTCGCACGCCGCGCGCCAGGCGCCGGCGTGCTCGGGCGCCACCGCGCCGTGCTCCAGCAGCCAGTCGCGCGGCGCGCGGCCGAAGCGCTGCAGGTCCAGCGCCGGGCGGTGGTCGAAGGGCCGCGCCGCGCCGACGTTGTGCAGCCGGGCGATGAAGCGGCCGATCCACTCCAGCATCTCCCAGTCTTGGTCCTCCTGCAGCTCGGGCTGGCGCCCGCCGCGCCAGGGGCTGACGGAAAACTCGAAGCCGGCGTGCGCGTGCAGCGTGCCGCCGTCCAGCACCAGGGGCGCCACCACCGGCACCTCGGCCGCGTGCAGCTCCTGCGCGAAGGCGTGCTCCTCCAGGATCTGCGCGCGGCTCCAGCGCCCGGGGCGGTAGAACTTGGCGACCACGCGCTGGCCGTCCTCCAGCACCGCCTGGTACACGCGGTTCTCGTAGGAGGACAGCGCCATCAGCCGGCCGTCGCCGTGCAGGCCGACACGGGCCAGGGCGTCCAGCACCACGTCGGGGGTGAGAAGCGAATAGGGATGCGGTGCAGCGGTGTTGCCGGTGGCGTCAGGGAAAGGACTGTGCATCCCCGGCATTGTCGCCAGCGGCGGCGCCCAGCGCGCCGAACGGCAGCTGCTGCTTGACCAGGATGACCGTGCACGGCGCGTCGCGCGCCACGCGCATGGGCACGGTGCCCACGAAGCGCTGCAGCTGCAGCCCGTGCGTGGCCGCGCCCAGGATCATGAGGCCGACGCGGTTGGCCGCGGCGTAGCGCAGCAGCGCCTGTGCCACGTCGCCGGCCTCCAGCACGTGGTGGCTGACGGCGTGCCCGGCCAGCGGCAGCGGCTGCGACCAGGTTTTCAGGCGTGCCAGGTGCAGGCGGCGCAGCGCGGTCTCGCTGCGCTCGCCGTCCGAGGTGCTGGCGGCCGATGGCGAAAGCACCGTGACGCAGGCCAGCCGCGCGCCGGGCCGGATGCCCAGCGAGCGCGCGACGGCTTCGCGCAGCGAGTACAGCGTTGCGTCGCTCACGTCCTGGTGCGGCACGGCGACCATGACGATGGGCGACAGTTCGATCTGGTCATGCGGCAGGGGGCTGGGCTGGTAGTGCATGCCGGCGGCGCGGATCCAGCGCCTGACATGCGCCCGCACGCCGGGTCCGCGCGTGCGCTGGCCACGCTCGGTGACAGCCACCTGCTCGGGGTTGGCCAAGTCGAAGGCCAGCTGCGCGGCCGACGGATAGCGCTCGGCCGCGGCCGGCTCCAGGCAGCGCAGGATGATGTCCTGCAGCCACGCGGGCAGGTCGGGCCGGTGCGCGCGCGGTGGTTGCGGCGTCATCCACAGCCGCTGGCGCAGGCCGCCGGGCGTGGTCGGAGCGCCAAAGGGCAGCGCACCGGTCGCCATCTCGTACAGCATCACGCCGATGGCGAAAATGTCGCTGCGCAGGTCGCCGCGCACGCCCACCACCTGCTCGGGGGCGATCCAGGCGGGCGAGCCGACGGCGCGCCGCATCTCCTCTGCCAGCAAGTCGGGGTAATGCGCGTGGCACGACAGGCCGAAGTCCAGCAGCACCGCGCTGCCGTCCGGGCGCAGCAGCACGTTGGCGGGTTTCAGGTCCAAGTGGCAGACGTTCTGCTCGTGCAGGCTGTGCGCGGCGATGGCCAGCGCGGCGCCGATGCGGGCAATGGTTTCGGGGCTGCGCGCGGCGTGGTCCCGCGCCGGGTGCGCGTCCAGCCAGTGCTGCAGCGTGTGGCCCTCGAGGTATTCCATGACCAGGTAGGGCAGGCGCACCAGGTCGCCGGCGGCGACAAAGCGCGGCGCGTGCGGGCCGGACAGGGTGGGCAGAACGGTCAGCTCGACCTCGAAGCCGACGATGTTCTCCGCGCCGTCCAGCACCGTCATGCGCGGGATCTTCATGACCAGCGGAAAGCCTGTATCGCGCGCCGTGCTGCCAGGGCCCACGCGGTAGATGTGGGCCATGCCGCCAGAGTGGATGCACCCGTGCACGACGAAGCCGTCGATCTCGGAGCCGGGGGCGAGCAGGTGCATGGCGGCGCGATGCGGAGAGTGGCGAAGCGGCCACAGCATAGACGGCGCCGCGCGCGCGGGCCGATTCGCGGCGAGAATCCGTCGCCCCGCGTCCGGGGTGCCCCGTGCGACTGCCGCCCCTTGCGCCATGTGTTCCGCTATTTTTCGCATCAAAATGCCTTGCAGCCCATGTAGATTAATGGCTTGCAGCTATCAAAACGGGAGTCATCGCCTGCCGCCCGCAGAGCGCAGGAGGCGCCTGTGAGCACCGCGCGCATGGGCATCGCGCACCCGGGCGCAGGGCCGCTGGCCTCTGTCCTGTCGATGCTGCTGCGCGGCGCCGGTCAGGTCATCTTCCTGGACAACCCCTGGACCGGCCTGCTGCACCTGGCGGCCTTCTGCTGGGCCGCCTGGACCGGCGGCAGCGGCTGGGAGGTGGCGCTGGGCGCAGTGCTGGGTACTGCCGCTTCGACGGTCACGGCGCGCATGCTGCGCGTGCCGCCCGAGGCGCTGCGCACCGGGCTGTACGGCTTCAACGGCCTGCTGGTGGGCGCGGGCGTGGCAACCTTCCTGGCACCGGTGCCGGCGCCGGAGATGTGGGCGCTGCTGGTACTGGCGGCGGCGCTGTCCACGCCGGTGGCGCTGCTGCTGGGCCGGGCGCTGGCGCGCTGGCGCCTGCCGGGGCTGACCATGCCGTTCATCGTCTGCACCTGGCTGGCGCTGCTGGCGGCGCGGCACGTGCTGGGGCTGGAGCCCGCGCCGGCCCGGCCCCTGCCCGAGGTGCGGGTGGCCTGGAGCGCGGCGCAGCTGCTGCCCGCCACGCTGGCCGGCGTGGCGCAGATATTTTTCATCGACAACCCCGTCAGCGGTGCGCTGGTGCTGCTCGGCCTGGCGCTGCATTCGCGCGCCTGTGCGCTGCTGACGCTGGCCGGCGCCGCCATCGGCACGGCCTGCGCGCTGGCCGCCGGCGCGCCGGGTGTCGCCGTCGCGCACGGGCTGTGGGGCTACTCGGCGGCGCTGGTGGCGCCAGCAGTGGGCTGCGTCTTCCGCGCGCCCGGCCGGCGCTCGCTGGCGCTGGCGCTGGGCGCGGTGCTGTTGGCGCTGGCGCTGCAGGCGGTGCTGCCCGGCCTGCTGCAGGTGGTCGACCTGCCGCCGCTGACGCTCACCTTCGTGCTGGCGACCTGGGTCTTTCTGTTGCCGCCCCGGCCGGCCACGCCGGCCTGAGCCGCCGCATGCAGCGGCGTAGCCGGACAGGATGATGGCGCTCGCGGCGGCGTGGCTGTCGGCCTGCCGTCCCAGGCTCAGCGCCCCTTCTCCAGCCGCTCGGCAAAAAATTCCGGCAGGCCGCTGGCGCGCACCGCCGCCGCTGCCGCCAGATGGTCGTAGGCCACGCGGTGGAAGGTCAGGGTGGCGGCACCGGCGTCGAACAGCGCGTACATGGCGCGCGTGTCGCCGTCGCGCGGCTGGCCGCAGGAGCCGACGAGGGCCAGCCACTGGCGGTGAGGCGGCACCGGTACCGGCACCCCGGGCTGGGGCGCGAAGCGCATCAGCTTGGCGGTGGGGGTGAGGAAGTACAGCGCCTGCTCGTGCACATGGCCGCTGAAGACGTAGCGGATGGCCGGATCGAGCCGCGTGGCCGCGGCCATGCTGCGCTCGGCGGCGTTGCCGTCGGTGACGTAGTGCCAGCGTTCGGGGCCGTCGGCGCTGGCGTGCACCAGCAGCACGTCGGGGCCGGCACGCGCCGTCAGGGGCAGGCCGGCCAGGAAGGCGCGCTGCGACTCGTCCAGGCGCGGCGCGGTCCACTGGGCGCTTTGCTCGCCCAGGTTCTGCGCCGCGCCGACGGGCGGCGCCAGCGCGGCGGCGTCGTGGTTGCCCTGCACCGCCAGGGCGCCTTCCTCGGCCACCAGGCGCATGCAGAGCTGCAGTACCGGCCCCGGCTCGGCGCCGTAGCCCACCAGGTCGCCCAGCAGCGCGAACTGCCGCGCACCTTGCCCCCGCGCGTGCGCCAGGCAGGCGTCGAGCGCGGGCAGGTTGGCGTGCAGGTCGGACAGCAGGGCCATTTTCATGGTGTTTTCCGGCTTCAGCCCTTGATTCACAAGGAACTGCAGCTATGGATAAAGGAGCGTTGGGCGGTCAGTAGGCGTACACGCCATGTCCCGTCTTGCGGCCCAGGCGGCCGGCGGCGACGTACTCCTTGAGCAGCGGGCAAGGGCGGTATTTGCTGTCGCCGAACTCGGCCAGGTACACCTCCATCACCGCCAGGCACACGTCCAGCCCGATCATGTCGGCCAGGGCCAGCGGGCCGATGGGCTGGTTGCAGCCGAGCTTCATGCCGGCGTCGATGTCCTCGGGCGTGGCCAGGCCCTCGGCCAGCACGAAGAAGGCCTCGTTGATCATCGGCACCAGGATGCGGTTGACGACGAAGCCGGGCGCGTTCTTCACGGTGATGGGCGTCTTGCCCAGGCGCTCAGCGAGGTCCTTGACGGCGTCGTGCGTTGCGTCCGAGGTCTGCAGGCCGCGGATCAGCTCGACCAGCGCCATCATCGGCACCGGGTTGAAGAAGTGCATGCCGATGAACTTGTCGGCGCGGCTGGTGGCGGCGGCCAGCTTGGTGATCGAGATCGATGAGGTGTTGGAGGCGATCAGCACCTCGGGCGCCAGCAGCTTGTCCAGCTGCTGCAGGATCTTCAGCTTCAGCTCGCAATTCTCGGTCGCGGCCTCGATCACGATCTGCGCGCGCTGCAGGTCCTCGTAGCGCGACGAGCCCTGGATGCGCGCCAGCGCCGCATCGCGCGCCTCGGCGGTGAGCTTGTCGCGCTTGATCAGCCGGTCCAGGCTGGCGGCCACTGCCGCCTGGCCCTTGTGCACGGCGGCGTCGGAGATGTCCACCATCACCACGTCCAGCCCGGCCACGGCGCAGGCCTGCGCGATGCCGTTGCCCATGGTGCCGGCGCCGATGATGCCCACGGTCGAAATCGTCATGTGAAAGTCCTTTGAAGGGAAAAGCAAAAAGCAAAAAGCGGTGCGCGATCGTATCGGCTTCGTATCGCGCCGCGCCCGGCAGCGGCGGGCCGCGCGCCACGGGACAGCCGCCCGCGCGACAGGGCGTGGCCGGCCGCCGGGGAAGCCGGACCCAGCGCCCCCGGGGAGCCCGCCATGCAGGCCACGCCAAGGCCCAGCAGCAGGGGCCGTGCGCCCGCCCAGGGTGCCCGGTCGTGACCGTGAGCCGGGGGCGCAGGTCCGGCGCCAGGCCCGCCCGGGCGCCGGCCGCAACGGCCTGCTTACTGGAACGCTACTTCGGCGAAGCTGCGCAGCTTGCGGCTGTGCAGTCGGTGCGTGCCGCCGGCGCGCAGGATGTCGATGGCGCGCATGCCGATGCGCAGATGCTGGTCGACGCGCTCGCGGTAGAAGTGGTTGGCCATGCCGGGCAGCTTGATTTCGCCGTGCAGCGGCTTGTCGGACACGCACAGCAGCGTGCCGTAGGGCACGCGGAAGCGGAAACCGTTGGCGGCGATGGTGGCGCTTTCCATGTCCAGCGCCACCGCACGGCTCTGGCTGAAGCGCCGCTGCGGCAGGTTGTCGGGCAGCAGCTCCCAATTGCGGTTGTCGGTGCTGGCCACGGTGCCGGTGCGCATGATGCGCTTGAGCTGGTCGCCGGGCATCTGCGTGACCTCGGCCACCGCCTGCTGCAGCGCCACCTGGATCTCGGCCAGCGCGGGAATGGGCACCCACAGCGGCAGCTCCTCGTCCAGCACATGGTCCTCGCGCACGTAGGCGTGCGCCAGCACGTAGTCGCCCAGCTGCTGGCTGTTCCTCAGGCCCGCGCAGTGGCCCAGCATCATCCAGGCGTGCGGGCGCAGCACGGCGATGTGGTCGGTGATGGTCTTGGCGTTGGCCGGGCCGACGCCGATGTTGACCATGCTGATGCCGCTCTGGTCGGCACGCACCAGGTGGTAGGCCGGCATCTGCGGCAGGCGCGGCGGCGGGCTGCCGAGCTCGTCCACCGCCTCCGGGGCGAGGCCGGCGCGGCGCGTGACGACGTTGCCCGGCTCGATGAAGGCGATGTACTCGCTGTCCGGGTTCTCCATCTCGGCGCGCCCCAGGCGCACGAACTCGTCGATGTAGAACTGGTAGTTGGTGAACAGCACGAAGTTCTGGAACCACTCGGGCTGGGTGCCGGTGTAGTGGCGCAGGCGGTGCAGCGAGTAGTCCACGCGCGGCGCGGTGAACAGCGACAGCGGCATGGCCTCGCCCGGGCGCACCACATGGCTGCCGTTGGCGATGCCGTCGTCCATGGCCGAGAGGTCGGGCAGGTCGAACACGTCGCGCATCAGCAGGCGCCGCTCGGCGCTCAAGCTGCCTTCGATGTGGTCGTGCTCGGCGAACGAGAAGTGGATGGGAATCGGCTGCTCGGACAGGCCGACTTCCAACTCCACGCCGTGGCTGGCGCGCAGCAGGCGCAGCTGCTCCAGGTAGTAGCGCGCGAACAGGTCGGGGCGGGTCAGCGTGGTTTCGTAGCGGCCCGGCCCCTCCACGAAGCCGTAGGCCAGCTGCGTGGGTGCGCGCGCCACGGTGGCGGTCTGCAGGCGCACATAGGGATAGAAGGCGCGCACCGGGCTGGCCGGCGTCTCTCCGGCGACGAAGCGCTGCATGGCGCCGCGCAGGTGCTCGATCTGCTGCTGGTACAGGTGCTGCACCTGCGCCAGGGCCTCGGCCGGGTCGCTGTGCAGGGTGGGGGAGGGGAGGTCGGGGAGCTGGGCCATGGCGCGTATTTTCCACGCGCGGCGGGCGTGCTCAGCGGCTGCGCTCGCGCATCCAGGCTTCGGCCTGCGCTGCCGTCAGCGGGCGCGAGATGCCATAGCCCTGTGCCAGGTCGCAGCCCAGGCGGCGCAGCAGCTGCAGCTGGGCCTCGGTCTCCACGCCTTCGGCCACCGAGCGCAGCTGCAGGCTGCGCGCCAGCTGCACCACGGCGGTGACGATGGCCACGTCGTCGCTGTCGCCCGGCGTGTCCATGACGAAGGAGCGATCCACCTTGATCTTGTCCAGCGGGTAGCGCTTGAGATAGGCCAGCGACGAGTAGCCGGTGCCGAAGTCGTCGATCGCCACTGACACCCCCAGCGCCTGCAGGCGGCTGAGCGTGGCGCGCGCCTGGCCGGCGTCCAGCATCAGCGCCGACTCGGTGATCTCCACCTCCAGGTAGCGCGGCGACAGGCGGCACTCGCGCAGCACCTGGGCAATGTCCTGCGCCACGTCGCGCTGGCGGAACTCGATGGCCGACAGGTTCACCGCCACCGGCACGCGCGGCAGGCCGGCGGCGTGCCAGGCGCTGGCCTGGCAGCAGGCCTCGCGCAGCACCCAGTGGTCGATGGCGGCGATCAGCCCGCGCGACTCGGCCAGGGGGATGAAGTCCGCCGGCCCGACCAGCCCGCGTTCGGGATGCTGCCAGCGCACCAGCGCCTCGAAGCCGCACAGCCGCCCGCTGGCCACCTCCACCTGCGGCTGGTAGTGCAGCACGAAGGACTGCTGCACCAGCGCCTGGCGCAGCAGGTGCTCGTCGTGCAGCAGCGCCGCGGGCGCGCCTTCCATGCCGGCGGTGTAGAAGGCCCAGCTGCCGCGCTGGTCGTCCTTGGCGCGGCGCAGGGCGATGGCGGCGCGGCGCAGCAGCTCGTCGGCACTGTCGCCGTCCTGCGGGGACAGACTGATGCCCAGCGACGGCGAGACCGGCAGCGGCGTGCCGCCGATGGACAGCGGCGCGCGCAGTCGTGCCAGCAGTGCCTGGGCCTCGTGCGCGGCCTGGGCGCGCCCGCGCGGCACCGGCAGTAGCGCCACGAACTGGTCGCCGCCGACACGCGCCACGAAGCCCTCGCCCGGCGCCGCGCCGTCCTGCAGCCGCCGCGCCACCTCGCACAGCAGCTGGTCGCCGGCCTCGTGCCCGAGCGAGTCGTTGACGGTGCGGAAGTGGTCCAGGTCGAAGAACAGCAGCGCCAGCGGCGGGCGCTGCGGGGCCGCCAGCAGCTGGCCCAGCTGCTGCATCAGGTGGCGGCGGTTGGGCAGCTGGGTCAGCGCGTCGTGCAGCGTCAGGAACTCGGCGCGCTGCTGCGCCTGCTTGCGCGCCGAGGTGTCTCGCACAACCACCACGCGTGAGCCGCCGGCGGCGCGCGGCAGCGTCTTGCCCACCACCTCCAGCGCCAGCACCTGCGCGTCCTTGCAGACGATGCCGACCTCGTACGGGTCCTCGCGTCCCTGCGCCATGTAGTCGCGCACCGACTGCTGGTCGTGCGGGTGCACGAAGTCCAGCATGTGCCGGCCCAGCACTTCCTCGCGCGTGTAGCCGGTCAGGCGCAGCAGCGCGTCGTTGCAGTCGCTGATGATGCCGTCGTGGTGGAACGAAATGCCTTCGCCGGATGCGGCGGAAAAGCGCTGCAGTCGCTCTTCGCTGGCCTGCGCGGCGCGCTCGGCCTGCAGGCGCAGGGCCGCGTCGTGCAGCAACATGAAAAAGCCCGCCCCTGGCTGCGGCAGCAGGTGGATGTCCAGCACCCGCGGCTGCCCGTCCGCGCCGGTGTCCTCGTGGCGCAGCTGCGCCTCGTGGCCGGCCAGCGCCTGGTGCAGCGCCGGCGCCAGCTGTGCCCACAGCGTGGTGCCCGCCAGCTGCGCTAGCGTGCGGCCCGCCGCGGCAGCGGCACCCTCCAGCCCGGCCCAGTGGGCGAAAGCGGCGCTGGCGAAGCTGCAGCACAGCGTGTCCGCGTCGAAATGCGCCAGCAGCGCAGTGCCTGGCGGCGATGCGGGCAGGGGCGCCAGGCCGGGCGGGGCGTTGGCAGGATGGTCAAGGGTGGGCGTGAGGGACATGGCTGGGCAAAACTTATAGCCCGGAAACGCGGCCCTGGCGAGTCTGGCAAACCAGCGCTGCCGCGCCCGGCCGGATAATCGCCGGCATGCGCGATACTGCCCCTGCCGCCCGTCTGGCCCGCTGGATGACGCCGCTGCACCTGCTGCGCGCGTCGGTGGCGGTGGCGCTGCTGACCATCGCGCTCAAGACCCTGGCCTGGTGGGTCAGCGGCTCGGTGGGACTGCTGTCAGATGCGCTGGAGTCCTTCGTCAACTTGGCCGGCGCCGTGTTCGCCCTGGCCATGGTCACGGTGGCGCGCCGCCCGGCCGACGACTGCCACCCCTACGGCCACCACAAGGCGGAATATTTCTCGTCGGGCTTCGAGGGCATCCTGATCCTGGGCGCGGCCGTGGCCATCCTGGTGGCGGCGGCGCTGCGCCTGCTGCAGCCGCAGCCGGTGCAGGCGCTGGACTGGGGCGTGGGCCTGGCGCTGCTGAGCACGGCGCTCAACGCCGCGCTGGCGCGCGGCATGCTGCGCGCGGCGCGCGTGCACCGCTCGGCGGCGCTGGAGGGCGATGCGCGCCACCTGATGACCGACGTCTGGACGACGCTGGGGGTGGTCGCCGGGCTGCTGGCGGTGCGCGCCACCGGCTGGCTGTGGCTGGACCCGCTGGTGGCCATCGGCGTGGCGCTGAACATCCTGCGCGAGGGCGCGCGGCTGCTGTGGAGCGCCTCGCAGGGCCTGATGGACGAGGCCATGGCGCCCGCGCAGCTGGCACGCGTGCAGGCGGTGCTGGACGCGCATGCGCAGGCCAGCGCCGGCGCGGTGCACTTCGACGGCCTGGTCTCGCGCCGCGCCGGCGCGCGCAGCCACCTGGAGCTGCACATGCACCTGCCGCACGACTGGACGCTCTCGCGCGCCGCGCGCGAGCGCCGCGCCGTCGAGCAGGCACTCCTGCACGCCGTGCCGGGCCTGCGCGCCACCATCGAGCTGCTGCCGCGCGGCCACGCCACGGTCTTCGAAGTGCTGCAGGCGCGCCGCGAGCCCGCGCCCGGGCGCGGCAGCGAACCCGCCACCGCACACGGGGCGGCGCCCCGGGAGGACCTTCCATGATCAGCGTGCTGCAGCGCGTGCGCCAGGCGCATGTGGAGATTGATGGCCAGGTGGTCGGCCGCATCGACGCCGGCCTGCTGGTGCTGCTGTGCGCCGAGCAGGGCGACACCGAGGCGCAAGCCGAGCGCCTGCTGGCCAAGGTGCTGAAGCTGCGCGTGTTCGCCGACGACGCCGGCAAGATGAACCGCAGCCTGCAGGACGTGGGCGGCGGGCTGCTGGTGGTGAGCCAGTTCACCCTGGCCGCCGACACGCGCAGCGGCAACCGGCCGGGCTTCAGCCAGGCCGCCGCGCCGGCCGAGGGCGAGCGGCTGTACGCGCATTTCGTGGCGCTGGCGCGCGCGGCGCACCCGCAGGTGGAGACCGGCGAGTTCGGCGTCGACATGCAAGTCCATCTGGTGAACGACGGGCCGGTGACCATCCCGCTGCGCATCGCGCCGGAAGGCGATTTGCTTCGGAAAGCATAGCTGCAGGCCCTTGTGGAACAAGGGCTGGAGCCGCAAAATACCTCAAAGGCGGGTCACTGCTTCCAGAAGAACAGCGCCGTCATCACCAGCCCGGTGGCGACGATGCCCCAGCGCAGCACGGCCGGGGGCAGCTTGCGCGCCAGGCGTGCGCCGCCGTAGCCGCCGGCGGTGGCGGCGACCATCATCACCAGCGCCTGGTACCAGAAGACCTTGCCGCCGGCGGCGTAGATGACCACGGCGATGGCGGTGAGCAGCGCCGAGACCAGGTTTTTCATGCCGTTCATGGCGTTCAGCTGCGTCTGCCCCAGCAGGCCGAACAGCGCCAGCAGCAGGATGCCCAAGCCGCCGTTGAAGTAGCCGCCGTAGATCGCCACCACCAGCATGCCCAGCCCGGCCTTGAGCGGCGACGCGCCGGCGTGCGCGGCGCCCGAGCCAGCGGCCCACTGGCGCAGCTGCGGGCCGAAGGCGAACATGGCAGTGGCCGCCAGCAGCAGCCACGGCACGACCTGGTTGAACACCTCGTCCGAGGTCACCAGCAGCAGCGCCGCGCCGGCCGAGCCGCCGATCAGCGACAGCGCCACGGTGGAGCGCATCGACAAGCCGGGGGGCGCCTGCATGTCCTCGCGAAAGCCCCAGGCGCCGGCCATGTAGCCGGGAAGCAGCGCCACGGTGCCGGTGGCGTTGGCGATCACCGGCGGCACGCCGGTGACGACCAGCGCCGGCAGCGTCAGAAAGCTGCCGCCGCCGGCCACCGAATTGAGGGCGCCGGCCACGAAGGCGGCGGCAAGGAGCAGGGCAAGGTCGAACATCGGGCGGTCACAGGGGCGAAAAACAGGGAAGGGTCTTGATCTTAGGCAAGCCCGGCGGCGCCATTGGTCGTGCCCGGGGTTGCAGAGCTTTCACGCGCTGGCGGCGCGCCTGCCCAGGCTCCTAGCCGGCGTAGGGGTCGGCGAAGCCGAGCTCCCGCAGGATGGCGCTCTCGTAGTCCTCCATCTCCTGCGCATCCTGCTCGCTGGTTTCGTGGTCCCAGCCCTGGGCATGCAGCGTGCCGTGCACCAGCAGGTGGGCGTAGTGCTCCTCGAGCGTCTTGCCCTGCTCGCGCGCCTCGCGCTCGACCACCGGGGCGCACAGCACCAGGTCGGCCAGCACCGTGGGCGCCTGCTGGTAGTCGAACGTGAGCACGTTGGTGGCGTAGTCCTTGTGGCGGAACTCGCGGTTCAGGCGCCGGCCTTCCTGCTCGCCGACGATGCGCACGGTGATTTCCGCGTCCAGGCTGAGCGCATGGCGGATCCAGCGCGCTACGCGGTGGCGCGCCAGCAGCGCACGGTGCGCGGCCGAGTCGGCATCGCCGCGCGCGAACTGCAGCGACAGGGAAAGTTGGTTCAGCGCCATCGTTTCAGGTGTTTTGTGCCTGCAGCCCTTTGTTTTCAAGGGCCTCCAGCTATGTTTTTGAAAGCAATCAGCCGGTGCTGCCGGCGCGCCGCCCGCTGCCCTGCGCGTCGTAGGCGTCGACGATGCGCGCCACCAGCGGGTGGCGCACCACGTCGGCGCTGGTGAAGCGCGAGAAGGCGATGCCCTGCACGCGCTTCAAGACCCGCTCGACGTCGATCAGGCCGCTCAAGCTGCCCTTGGGCAGGTCGATCTGGCTCACGTCGCCGGTGACCACCGCGCGCGAGCCGAAACCGATGCGCGTGAGGAACATCTTCATCTGCTCGGGCGTGGTGTTCTGCGCCTCGTCCAGGATGACGAAGGCGTTGTTCAGCGTCCTGCCGCGCATGAAGGCCAGCGGCGCGATCTCCAGCGCGTTGCGCTCGAAGGCCTTGAGCACCCGCTCGACGCCCATCAGGTCGTACAGCGCGTCGTACAGCGGACGCAGGTAGGGATCCACCTTCTGCGTGATGTCGCCGGGCAGGAACCCCAGGCGCTCGCCGGCTTCCACCGCCGGGCGGGTCAGGACGATGCGCTGCACACTGCTCCTCTCCAGCGCATCCACGGCGCAGGCCACGGCCAGGTAGGTCTTGCCGGTGCCGGCCGGGCCGATGCCGAAGGTGATGTCGTGCGTGGCGATGTGGGACAGGTACTGCGCCTGGCCGCTGGTGCGCGCGCGCAGGTCGGCCCGGCGCGTGTGCAGCGGCGCTGGTGCGTCGGCGCCGCCTTCCTGCAGGTCGGGGTCGCCAGCCAGCATCAGCTGGATCTGGTCGTCCCGCAACGGGCGCTCGGCCATCTCGTACAGCGCCTGCAGCAGCTCCATGGCCTGCGTGGCCGCGGCCTTGGGGCCCTCGACCTTGAACTGCTCGTGCCGGTGGGCGATCTGGACCTGCAGCGCCGCCTCGATGGTGCGCAGGTGCGCGTCGGCCGGGCCGCACAGGTGGGACAGGCGCACGTTGTTGTGCGGAAGAAAGGTGTGGCGCAGGATCACGCTGATAATTTCTGCAGGCTAGGGTCAGACAGGAACACAGGGCGGCGCGTGCAGGGCACGGCGCGCCCGATGAAGGACATCCATGATAGGCAAACTCACCGGCACGCTGCTGGAGAAGAATCCCCCCGAGGTGCTGCTGGACTGCCACGGCGTGGGCTACGAAGTGCAGGTGCCGATGAGCACCTTCTACAACCTGCCGGGCGTAGGCGAGCAGGTTTCGCTGCTCACCCACTTCATCGTGCGCGAGGACGCGCAGCTGCTCTACGGCTTCGGCAGCGCGCCCGAGCGCCAGACGTTCCGCGAACTGATCAAGGTCGCCGGCGTGGGCCCGCGCACGGCGCTGTCCATCCTGTCCGGCATGGGCGTGCAGGAGCTGGCGCAGGCGGTGACGCTGCAGGAGGGCGGGCGCCTGGTCAAGGTGCCCGGCATCGGCAAGAAGACCGCCGAGCGGCTGCTGCTGGAGTTGAAGGGCAAGCTGGGCGCCGACATGGGCGGCGCGCGCGCACACGTGACCAGCGACGCGCAGGCCGACATCCTGCAGGCGCTGCTGGCCCTGGGCTACAACGACAAGGAAGCGGCGGCGGCGCTGAAGGCGTTGCCGGCGGAGGTGGGGGTGAGCGAGGGGATCAAGCTGGCGCTGAAGGCGCTGGCGCGCTGAAGCGGGCCGGCGCGCGACAGTGCGCGCGTCCGCTACGATGGCTGCCCGGTCCGGACACAAGAATTTTTCAAGGAGAGGAGAGCCATATGCAGCGATGGTTGGTAGCAGCGGCCCTGGCAGGCGCCACATGCGGCGCGCAGGCGCAGGGACAGGTGAACGTGATCTGCTCGGTGCAGGCCGAATGGTGCAACACCATGGCCACCGTCTACAGCAAGACCACCGGTGTGAAGGTGAACATCACGCAAAAAGGTTCGGGCGAGGCCCTGGCCCAGCTGAATGCCGAGAAGGCCAATCCCAAGACCGACCTGTGGTTCGGCGGCACCGGTGACACGCACCTGCAGGCCGCCGAGATGGGGCTGACGCTGGAATACAAGTCGCCCCTGCTCAAGGATCTGTACCCCTGGGCAGTGCGCCAGGCCGAGGACGCGAAGTTCCGCACCGTGGGCGTGTACCTGGGCCCGCTCGGCTTCGGCTTCAACAACGAGCTGCTGGCCAAGAAGAAGGCATCCGCGCCCACTTCGTGGGCCGACCTGCTCAAGCCCGAATTCAAGGGCGAGATCCAGATGGCCAACCCGGCCTCCAGTGGCACCGCCTACACGGTGATCGCCACGCTGGTGCAGATCATGGGCGAGGACAAGGCGTTCGATTACCTGCGCGCGCTGAACAAGAACATCAGCACCTACACCCGCTCGGGAACGGCGCCGGTGAAGGCGGTGGCACGCGGCGAGACCATGGTCTCCATCAGCTTCGTGCACGACGTGACGACCGAGGCCGTGCAGGGCTTCCCGGTCGGCTCCAGCACCCCGTCCGAGGGCACGGGCGCCGAGATCGGCTCGATGAGCATCGTCAAGTTCGGCCCCAACACCGACAACGCCAAGAAGTTCTACGAGTGGGCGCTGACCCCGGGCGGCCAGCAGTTCGGCCTGGCGGCCAAGCAGTTCCAGCTGCCCAGCAACAAGCATGTGCCAAAGGACCCGCGCGTGGTCGATCCGGCCAAGATCAAGCTGATCAATTACGACTATGCGAAGTACGGCGCCAGCGCCGAGCGCCGCCGCCTGATCTCCAAGTGGGAAAAGGACGTGCAGGACGCGCGCTGATCGGTGCCGCGGCCTGAAGCTCTGCGCCCCATGCCGGACGTTGCCTTGGTGGCCGAGCCCGCGCGCCCGACCGCTGCCCACGCGCATGCCAGCGCCGGTGCCAACCAGGCGCTGTGGGCCTGGGCGTTGGTGGGGCTGGCGGCCTTCGTGCTGCTGCCCTGGTTCGCGGTGCAGGACGGCAACGGGCTCGCCCGGCTGGCACAGGGCTGGAGCGACGAGCGCACGGGCAACGGCCTGGTGCAGGTCCTGCGCTGGCAGCGCGTGTGGCTGCTGGCCGCGCCCGCCGGGCTGCTGGTGGCGGCGCTGGCGGCCATGCTGGCGCCCGGGCGGCGCCAGGGCGCGCTGCTGCTGGCCGGGCCCGGGCTGGCGCTGCTGGTGTTGCTGGCCAGCGGTTTCAGCATCGGCGCGCGCGGCTGGTCGTTCGGGTGGATGAACCAGGCCTGGGGCGAGCTGGCGGTGCGCCAGTGGGGCCTGGGCTGGGGCGCGTTCGGCGTGCTGTGCAGCCTGCTGATGCTCACCGCCTTTGGCTTGGCGCGGCGCGGGCTGTTCCGTGGCGACCTGTTCGTCGCCGCCGCGGTGCTGGGCTGCGCGGCGCTGCTGGCGCTGTTCATCGTTTTTCCCGTGGCCAAGGCGCTGAGCGCGGCCTTCTTCACCGAGGACGATCGGCTGACCTGGAGTGCGCTGGGCGAGCGGCTGCTTTCCGAGCGCAACTTCGGGCTGTCGTGCCTGTCGGGCGGGCGCCGCTGCGGCGTGGCCTGGAATACCCTGTTCATCGGCCTGCTGACGGCCGCCAGCACCACGCTGCTGGGCACGCTGCTGGCGCTGCTGGCCGAGCGTTCGCGCCTGCGCGGCAGCCGCGTGCTGCAGCTGCTGGCCCTGGCGCCCATCGTCACGCCGCCCTTCGTGGTCGGCCTGGGGCTGATCCTGCTGTTCGGCCGCGCCGGCGTGGTCAACGCTGCGCTGGAGGCCTGGCTGGGCGTCGAGCCCACGCGCTGGTTCTACGGCTGGCTGGGCATCTGGCTGGCGCAGACCTTCGCCTTCACCCCCATCGCCTTCCTGATCATGCGCGGCGTGGTGCAGGGCGTCGCGCCCAGCATGGAGGAAGCCGCGCAGACCCTGCGCGCCAGCCCGGCGCAGACCTTCCGCTCAGTCACGCTGCCGCTGCTGCTGCCCGGGCTGGCCAACGCCTTTCTGGTCGGCTTCATCGAGAGCATGGCCGACTTCGGCAACCCCATCGTGGTCGGCGGGCAGTTCTCGGTGCTGTCCACCGAGATCTTCTTTTCCATCGTCGGCGCCCAGTACGACCAGGGCCGCGCGGCGTCGCTGGCGTGGGTGCTGATGGCGTTCGCGCTGGTGGCCTTCGCGCTGCAGCGGCGCCTGCTGGGCCGCGCGCGCTTCACCACCGTCTCGGGCAAGGGCGACGCGGGCGTGCCCCTGGCGCTGCCGGCCGGGCTGGCGCGCGTGGCGCACGCGGTGGCGCTGCCCTGGATGGCGTTCACGCTGGTGATCTACCTGCTGGCGTTCGCCGGCGGCTTCGTGCAGACCTGGGGGCGCGACTGGACGCCCACGCTGGCGCACTTCCGTTCGGCCTTCGACGTGCAGTGGGGCGCGTTCGGCATCGTCTGGGCCGGCACCGCCTGGAACTCGTTCTTCACCACGCTGCGGCTGGCAGCGATCTCGGCGCCGCTGACGGCCACGCTGGGGCTGCTGATCGCCTGGCTGCTGGCGCGCACGCAGTTCCGCGGGCAGGGGGCGTTCGAGTTTTCGGCGCTGCTGGCCTTCGCTATCCCCGGCACGGTGCTGGGCGTGAGCTACATCCTGGCGTTCAACGTGCCGCCGTTCGAGCTGACCGGCACCGCGCTGATCATCGTGCTGTGCTTCCTGTTCCGCAATCTGCCGGTGGGCGTGCGCGCCGGCACGGCGGCGTTCGGCCAGCTGGACCGCTCGCTCGACGAAGCCTCGCTGATGCTGCGCGCCGGCAGCCTGCAGACGCTGCGCCACGTGGTGCTGCCGCTGCTGCGCCCGGCGCTGGTGACGGCGCTGGTCTACAGCTTCGTGCGCTCCATCACCACTTTGAGCGCGGTGATCTTCCTGGTCACCGCCGAGAACGAACTGGCCACCGCCTACATCATCGGCCGCGTGGGCAATGGCGACTACGGCGTGGCGCTGGCGTACTGCACGGTGCTGATCGCGCTGATGGCGCTGGCGACCGCGGCCATCCAGCGGCTGGTGGGCGAGCGCAATCTGGGCCGGCGTGCGGCCTGATGCGAGCGGGAAGGAAGGGACAGGGCAGCATGGCGGGAATCGTGTTCGAGTCGGTCTCCAAGCGCTACGGCAGCGGCGCCGGCGCGCCCTGGGCGGTGCAGGACATCAGCTTCGAGGTGCCGCGCGGCACGCTGACCACCATCCTCGGCCCCTCGGGCTGCGGCAAGACGACCACGCTGCGCCTGATCGCCGGCCTGGAGTCGCCCAGCGCCGGGCGCATCTGGATCGACGGGCAGGACGTGACCACCCTCGGCCCAGCGCAGCGCAACGTCAGCATGATGTTCCAGAGCTACGCGCTGTTTCCGCACCTGACGGTGCTGGAGAACGTGCGCTACGGCCTGCGCATGTCGGGCGTGCCGCGCGCGGCGGGCGTGGAGCGTGCCCGCCAGGCGCTGCACGGCGTGGGCCTGCAGGGTTTTGACGCGCGTCTGCCCAGCGAGCTGTCGGGCGGGCAGCAGCAGCGCGTGGCGCTGGCGCGCGCGCTGGTGCTGGAGCCGGCGGTGCTGCTGTTCGACGAGCCGCTGTCCAACCTGGACGCACGCCTGCGCCGCGAGATGCGCGAGGAGATCCGCGCGCTGCAGCAGCGCCTGGCGCTCACCGTGGCCTACGTGACGCACGACCAGGGCGAGGCGCTGGCGGTGAGCGACCAGATCATCGTCATGGACGTGGGCCACATCGCGCAAAGCGGCACGCCGCAGCAGCTGTACGAGGCGCCGTGCAGCGCCTTCGTCGCCGGCTTCATGGGCGAGGCAATGCTGTTCGCGGCGACGGCGGACGCGCAGGGCCAAGTAGCGCTGGGCCCGCTGGCCATCACACCACGCCAGCCGGTGGCGGAGGGCAGCGTTCAGGTGGCCGTGCGGCCCGAAGCCTGGCAGATCGGCCCGCCCGGCCAGGGCCTGGCGGCCATGGTGGCCAAGCGCACCTACCTGGGCAGTGGCTACGAATACACCTTCGACACCGCGCTGGGCGCCATCTTCGTGGTCTCGGCCGACCCGGCGCACGCGCTGCCGGTGGGCGCGCAGGCCGGGCTGCGGCTGGGCGCGCACGGCGTGTCGGTGGTCGCCGCCGGCTGAGGGACGGCAGGCGAGCGTCTCCCGTGCACGCGAGGCCAGGTGGCCTCGCGCCTGGTGAAGGCGGCCATCGATGCGTTCAAGGCCGGTGGGCAGCGGTACTCACAGCAGCACCAGCCCCGGCGGCAGGCTGTCGCCCAGGCTGCGCTGCCGGTCCTCGGCCTCCAGCTGCACCACTTCGCGCACCTGCTCCTGCCAGCGCGCGGGCGCGCCGCTGGCCTGCAGCCTGTTTAGCACCTGCGTGCGCATGGCGTCGGGCACATCCAGCGTGCGCTCGCCCGTGCGGCGCGCGATCTGCACGGCGGCGAACATGGCGTGCTCGTTCTTGCGCCAGTCCTGCGCCAGCGTGGCGTCCAGAAACTCCTGCGCCGCCGCCGGCGGCATGACGCGGTGGGCGTTGGCCGCCAGCGCCGTGCGCGCGGCCAGGCGGCCGATGGCCCACCAGGTGTGCTGCGGCTCGTCCGGGCGCTTCAGGCGCTGCAGCATCCACTGGCCCATCTCGCGCCGGTATTCCCACGGCACGGCTTCCATGGCGGCGAACAGGCGGAGCATGTCGTCGTAGCTGCCCCAGCGCGCGCGGGCGCTGCGCTCCACCGTTCTCTGCATGCAGCCGGCGACCTGTTCCAGCACCTCCATCTGCTGCGCTTCATGAAGCCCGGCGGCGACGCGGCGCCACAGCACCCACCATTCGGTCCAGTTGGCGGGGTCTTGTGGGTGCGCCAGGCCCTGCGGCCACAGCTGCCACAGCTGGCCGACGCGCCAGCCGTCCAGCTCGGCACCGACGCCGGGGCGCAGGCACCAGCCGGTCAGGTTCAACCAGGCGCGCTCGTGCTCCGGGGTGCGCCGGCGCCGGCGGGCGCGCGCCAGCAGGGCGTCGGCCAGCGCGCGCAGCAGGGGCAGGCTCCACTGCTCGCGCGGGCCCAGCAGCTTTTGCAGCGACTGGCGCAGCTGGCGCACGTCGCGCGGCGCCACCTCCTGCGCCTGGGTGCCGAAGATGCGCTCCAGCAAGCCTTCCGCCTCGAGCAGGCGGGCGGTGGCGGAATCGGGGTCGTTTTCGGCTCCAGCGCTGGTTCCGTCAGCACCGGAAGCTATGGTTTTTGATGAGTCTGCAGCGTCCTGGACCACGCCGCGCACGGTAAACGGCAGGCGCCAGGACTGCGCCGGGTCGTCCACGGACACGCAACGCACCTCCAGCGTTCCGACCTCGGTCATGGTGGTCTGCAGCTGCACCTCGATGCGCGCGCTGGCGCGGCCTTGCGGAGCGGGCAGCACGGTGGAGGCCGGTGGCAGCTCCACCCAGCCTTCGCCCGCCAGGGGCACGATCTGCCCGGCCTGTGCCTGGCCCTGGCTGCGCGCCACCAGGGCAAAGCGCACTGGCTGGCCCAGGCGCAGCGCGAAGCGCCGCCCGGACAGCACCAGCCGCGTGCCTTCCTCGGTGCCGCGCGGCAGCAGGCACAAAGCCTGCGGCGCGCCTGAAGTACCGCTCTTGCCCGGCAGCACCAGCCAGTAGCTGCGCGCCGAGCCGCCGCCGATGCGCGGCACTATCTGTTTGATAGCATTAGACCCTTGTTCCGCGAGGACATCGGGCCGATTTGACTGGTATTGCGTGAGCGCATGCGCCGCCGCGCCGCGTGCCACCGCCCAGTCTGGATGTGGGTTGTGCAGCACCTGCACGGGCGCGCCGCGCCAGCCGGTCAGCAGCTGCGCCAGCCGCTCGGCCAGGGCATGCGCGTGGAACACGCCGCCGTTCAGCAGCAGGGTGTCGGGCAGCGCGCCGTGCAGGCGGTTGAGCGTGGCGCCGGCGCCTGCGTCCGTACGCCGATCGGTTGCAGCATTCGCGCTGCCATCCGCTGCTCCGTTCACCGCCCCATTCGCGGCCCCGCCTGCCGGCCTGCCTACGGCATCGGCATCGGCGCCGCCGCCTTCCTGCGCAGCGTGCAACGCCAGAAACTGCACCAGATGGCGCGAGATCGCCGCGTCCTGCGGATACGGCAGCCCCAGCCCGCGCAGCGCCCCCTGGCGGCGCGTGGGCACATCGTGCAGCGCGGCGGGCGGCAAAAAGCCCTCGACCACCCACTGGCGCACGTCGCCTTGCGCCAGCTGCACCGAGCGCGTTTGCGCCAGCAGCTTCGAGCCGGTGCCCAGCAGCGTGATCGGCAGCGCAGCGGGGGCATTATTGGCCAGCAGCCGCTCCTTGGCGGCGCGGCAGCGCTGCACCAGTTCGGCAAAGCGCGCGGGCGCCAGGCGCTGGCCTTCGCCGCCGGCGAAGTGCGGCTCCAGCCGGTGGGCAAGCGCCAGGTCCATGTTGTCGCCGCCCAGCATCAGGTGCTCGCCGACGGCGGTGCGGGTCAGCACTGGCAGGCCGCCGTCCTGGGACGGCTCGATACGCACCAGCGTCAGGTCGGTGGTGCCGCCGCCCACGTCCACCACCAGCACCAGGCGGCTGCCTGCCAGGCGATCGGCCAGCTGCTCGCCCTGCAGCACCAGCCAGTCATGGAAGGCGGCCTTGGGCTCCTCCAGCAGCTGCAGCGACGCCGGCAAGCCGGCCAGCCCGGCCGCCTGCAGGGTCAGCGCGCGCGCGCCCTCGTCGAACGACGCCGGCACGGTGAGGGCGACGACCTGATCTGCCAGCGGCGCGTCGGGGTGTGCCGCGTCCCACGCCGCGCGCACGTGCGCCAGCGTGCCGGCCGAGGCCTCCAGCGGCGAGATCTTCGCCACGTCCTCGCCCGCGCCCCAGGGCAGGATGGGCGCGGTGCGGTCCACGCCGGGGTGCGACAGCCAGCTCTTGGCGCTCGCCACCAGCCGCTGCGGCGTGGCCGCGCCCAGTTCGCGCGCCCAGCGGCCGATCACTGCCGGCGCCGCGTCGCTGGCGCCGCGAGGCGGCCAGGGCGTGCGCCAGGCGTCGCCCAGCTCGCCCGGCGCCCCCTGGTAGCGCGCCGAGGGCAGCAGCGCATCGGCCTGCACCTCGGCCGGCGAGACGCGCTGGGGCAGGGGCAGCAGGCGGATGTCCTGCGCGCTGCCGGTCAGCTCTGCATAGGCCAGTGCGGTGTGGCTGGTGCCCAGGTCGATGCCGACGGCGTAGCGGGCGGTGGTGGCCATGCGGGCGCGCTCGTCAGGCCAGGGCGGCCATGTCCCGCACCAGGGCGGGCTGCGCCTCCAGCACCACCAGCGGCACGGCGATCCAGTTCTCCGCATGGTCCTTGGCGGGCAGCAGGCGCAGGTAGGCGCAGACCGGCAGGGCGAACTTGTTCAGCAGCGTCATCTGCAGCGGCAGCAGCGCCTGGAAGCCGGGGGCGAAGGCGTCGGGCGTGGTGACCAGGTTGACGTGCCGGCCCAGGCTCTCGCCGTGCAGCTGGAAGTGGCTGGACTGGGCCGTGGCTGCCGTGTCCTGCCCATCGCGCGAACTCCTCAGCCGGACCTGGAACGTGGTGAGCGTAGCCTGCACCCAGCCGTATTCGGTGAGCGAGCGTTCTGCGTACTCCCGCGGGTTGAGGGCCGGCTGCCCGGCCAGGTGCGGCCAGGTGCGGCCCAGCATCTGCAGGGTGGACAGGGGGTGGCTGCGCGCCTCCTGCGCGCCGACCTCGGCGGAGAACGGCAGCAGGCCGCCGCCCGGCTGCGGGCTGCGCGTCCGCACCAGAGTGGCCGCCGCCGGCTCACCGGAAGCGACTTCGTATTGGTCCGCGATGAAGTCCCGGTCCAGGTACACCAGGGCGCGCTGCAGCGTGGCGAGAGATGCAGGCATGGCGGCTTACGCTCCGGCGGCCTGGGGCGACGGCGCCGTGCCGGCGCGCACGTCGAACTCGACCTTCCAGCGCTCCTCGCCGCCCACCGGCACGGCGTTCAGCTCCAGCGTGCCGATGTCGGTCACATGCGCGTGCAGGGTGACCGGCACCACCTCGCCGGCGGCGCGGCCCTCCGCCGGCAGCAGCAGCTCGATCTCCTGCAATTCCGTCAATTCCTCCGGCCCCCAGAACTCCAGCATCGTGCCCACCGCGTCCTGGCGGCGCACGCTGGAGCCGAAAAAGCGCAGCCGCACCGGCTCGCCCACCACCAGGCCGAACGGCTGGGTGTCGAGTTGCACTTCCGTGCCTTCCTCCATGCCGAACGGTGCCAGGCACAGCGCGGAAATGGGCGGCTCCATGCCGGGGATGGCCGGCATGTTGCCCTCCACGCCGACGTAGTAGCTCTGCGCCGTGCCGCCGCGGATGCGCACGCCGCGCCCGGCGCTGGCGATGTGGCCGTAGTAGGCGGCGCCGCGCGCCACCGCCAGGTCCAGCTGTGCGCCCTCGAGCAGCCGCACGGGCGGCGCGCCTTCCGCGGCCAGCCAGGCGTTGAGCACCTGCAGGATGCGCGCCTCGATCTGCGGCGCCTTGAGCACGCCGCCGTTGAACAGCACGGCCGTGGGGTGCAGGAAAGTGGCGCCCTCGGGCGGCGGGGCCAGGCCGTCGATCTGCGCGGTCGCGCCCGTCTGGCGCGCCAGGAAGGCCGCCAGGTGGCGCGTCACCGCCGCGTCCTGCGCGTAGGGCAGGCCCAGTTGCGTGAGCGCGCCGCGCGCCCGCACCTGCGGGCGGTCGCTGGCGGCGGCCTGCGGGAAGAAGCCTTCGACCAGCGTTTGCAGTACCTCGTCCCGCGTGACTTCGGTGCGGATGCTGCCGCCGATGAGTTTCGAGCCCCGGCTGGGTACGACCACTGGCACGCTCGGCAGGGTCTCGTCGGCCAGCAGCTGCTCCTTGGCCGCGCGGCAGCCGTGCGAAAGCGCCCGCGTCTGCCAGGCGTCGAGCTGGCGGCCCTCGGCCGCGAGCTTGCGCGCCACGCCGTAGGCCAGCGCCAGGTCCATGTTGTCGCCGCCGAGCAGGATGTGCTCGCCCACGGCGACGCGCTGCAGCTGCAGATTGCCATCCTGCTCGAGCACGGCGATCAGCGACAGGTCGGTCGTGCCGCCGCCCACGTCCACCACTAGGATCACGTCGCCGTGCGCCACCTGCTTGCGCCAGGCGCCGCCGCTGGCCTGGATCCAGCTGTAGAGGGCCGCCTGGGGCTCTTCCAGCAGCGTCAGGTGCTGGAAACCGGCGGCGCGGCAGGCCTCGGCCGTGAGCTCGCGCGCGGCCGGGTCAAAGGACGCGGGGATGGTCACCGTGACCTGCTGCTCGGCCAGCGGCGCATCCGGGTGCGCCTGCTCCCAGGCCCGGCGCAGGTGCTGCAGGTAAGCGGTGCTGGCCTGCAGGGGCGACAGGTGCGGCACTTCGTCGGGCGCCTCGGGTGGCAGGATGGGCGCGCGCCGGTCCACGCCGGGGTGACACAGCCAGCTCTTGGCGCTGGAGACGAGCCGGATCGGCGTGGCCGCGCCGCGCGCGCGGGCGAACTCGCCGACGATGAAGTCCTGCGGCGCGTCCTGGCCGGGCAGGGCGCGGTCGGCGGGCGAGAGCTCACTTTCGTGCGGCAGGTACAGGAACGACGGCAGCAGCGGCTGCGCCTGCACGCTGGCCGGGCCGACGAGCTGAGGCACCTGCAGCACGCCCTGCGCCACCTGCTCGCCGTCGCTGGCGGCTGCGTCTACCCAGGACAGGGCGCAGTGCGTCGTGCCCAGGTCGATGCCGATGCGGTACTGGGGGTGTTTTTGGCCTCCTGCCCTTTGCTCTTCCAGGCTTCCAGCTATGGAATCAATAGCGCTCACAGCTCCACCTCCGCCTGAGCCAGGATGCGCGCGGCCTGGGGGTCGGTCAGCTGCGGCAGGCGCGCGTCGGTGGCCTGCCAGCCGCGGTGCGCCAGGGTGCCGGTGAACGGCGGCTGGCCGACCACGTTGCCGCTGACGCGCACGGCAGCCGCGTCGAAACCCGCGGGCAGCGTCACGCGGCTGCCTTCGACTTCAGCGCGCACCGGCTCGATCTGGAAGTGCTCGGCCAGCACCTTGCGGCAGCCCTCGTGCACCACGCGCGCGGCGGCGCCGATGTCGGCGTCGCTGTAGCCGGCGGTGTCTTCCTGCACGAAGTCGATGAAGCGCGCCTGGCGCTGCAGCAGGCCCAGCAGCTGCAGGGCCGACGCAGGGCTGTGCGACTCGACCGTCTTCTCCACGATTTTGTCGACCGGCACCTCGACGCGGGTCTCGACGATTTTCTCGACGGGCACCTCGACGCGCACTTCCTTCGGCGGCACGTCGGCGGCCAGCGGCTCGCCGGCGCGCAGGCGGGCCACGTTTTGCGCGAGGCGCGGGTTGCCCAGGATGGCGAAGAAACTGCCGATCGCCAGGGCGATGCGGCTGAGGAACGATGGGGGTTGGGAGTCAGGAGTGCTCATGGGCAGACAAAAGGGCGGGCCGCCCGCGCCGGGCCAGCGATCCGCCAGAAAAAGGCGCGCACGAAGCGCGAAAAGGGGCAACGATGTTACCCAAAGGCCCCCAGGCGACTTGCGCGCAGGCCCTTGGCGCACAATATTCCACTGTATGAGCATACAGACGGACGACTTCGCACCCACCCCCGCGCCGGCCGCGGGGGCCCGCGCCGCGCGCGTGATTTCCGCCGCGCCCGTGTCGCCGCAGGAAGAAGCGCTGGAACGCGCCCTGCGCCCGAAGCTGCTCGACGAGTATGTCGGCCAGGCCAAGGCGCGCGAGCAGCTGGAGATCTTCATCGGCGCGGCCCGCAAGCGCGGCGAGGCGCTGGACCACGTGCTGCTGTTCGGCCCGCCGGGCCTGGGCAAGACGACGCTGTCGCACATCATCGCCACCGAGCTGGGCGTGCAGCTGCGCCAGACCAGCGGCCCGGTGCTGGAAAAACCCAAGGACCTGGCGGCGCTGCTGACCAACCTGGAAGCCAACGACGTCCTGTTCATCGACGAGATCCACCGCCTGTCGCCGGTGGTCGAGGAGATCCTCTACCCGGCGCTGGAGGACTACCAGATCGACATCATGATCGGCGAGGGCCCAGCGGCGCGCTCCATCAAGCTGGACCTGCAGCCCTTCACCCTGGTGGGCGCGACCACGCGCGCTGGCATGCTGACCAACCCGCTGCGCGACCGCTTCGGCATCGTCGCGCGGCTGGAGTTCTACACGCCCGAGGAACTGGCGCGCATCGTGCGCCGCTCGGCGGGCCTTTTGAACGCCCCCATCGACGACGACGGCGCCTTCGAGATCGCCCGGCGCTCGCGCGGCACGCCGCGCATCGCCAACCGCCTGCTGCGCCGCGTGCGCGACTACGCCGACGTCAAGGGCGACGGGCGCATCACGCTCGATATCGCCCAGCGCGCGCTGACCATGCTGGACGTGGACCCGCAGGGCTTCGACGTGATGGACCGCAAGCTGCTGGAGGCGGTGGTACACCGCTTCGACGGCGGCCCCGTGGGGCTGGACAACATCGCCGCCAGCATCGGCGAGGAAAGCGGCACCATCGAGGACGTGATCGAGCCCTACCTGATCCAGCAGGGTTTCTTGCAGCGCACGCCGCGCGGGCGCATCGCCACGCTGGCCGCCTACCGGCACCTGGGCGTGGCCCCCCCGCGCGCGGCGGGCGGGCTGTTCGGCGAATAGTCCTGCGGCTGGGTGGCGGTCAGTTCGCCGGCGCGGTGCCGGCGCTCCAGTAGGCCTGCAGCACGCCGGGCAACTGCTCGATGCGCTGCACCGCAGCCTCCAGCTCCGGCCCGTCAACCGAGGTAGCGTACAGCACCGCCTCGATCTCGGCATCGCGCTGGCCCACGGGGTGTTTGTTCACCGTGCGCACCGGGTAGTGCGCGGCGTCCAGCAGCTGCACCATGCGCTCGCGCACCTCGGCCTGCTCGCCGCGCCGGCACAGGGCGTAGACGTGGTAGGTGGCCTCGGATGCGGCGCTGCTCAAGGGGCTGCGGTTGATGTGGTTCACCACGGGCCGCAGCAGCGTGTTGCTGGCCAGCACGAACAGCGTGGCCAGCGCCGCCTCGACCATGAAGCCGGCGCCCGCGCAGGCACCCACCGCCGCCGAGCCCCACAGCGTCGCCGCGGTGTTCAGTCCGGTGACGTTGGCGCCCTCCTTCATGATCGCCCCGGCGCCCAGGAAGCCCACACCGGTGATGACGTTGGAGACCACGCGCGCCGAACCCTCCACGCCGTTCATGCGCATCGACAGGTCGACGAACACCGCCGCGCCCACGGCGACCAGCGCGTTGGTGCGCAGGCCGGCCGTGCGCTGGCGCACCTGACGCTCGAGGCCGATGAGGCTGCCGAAGACGAAGGCGAACAGCAGGCTGACCAGGGTGTTCAGCGTGGCGGCGGGGTCGAAGTTGTGCAGGGCCTGCATGGGCGGAAGGGGAACGGAAAGGAAAAAGGAGTGAAAGTAGCGCAGCCGCGCGGGGAAGCTTCGGGCGTGAGGACGAAACAAGTCCAAGCGCGCTGTGGCAAGCCGCTGCGGTGCGGCAGCCCATCAGGCCAGGGCTTGAGCCCGACCGTGGCCGATCCGATGGTGGCGAGCAGCGCAGCAGAGGCTTCGGTCGACCAGGCCAAGGTTCGAGGCCCGGGCATGGCCGCGACGACCGGTGCAATTCCAGTTGCCGCTGTGGGCAGGGCAGATCAGGCAGGCGCAGTGCCGGCCCCGGGGCGGGCGCCCCAGCGCCAGTCCCGCACGGCGGCCAGCAGTCCGCCATCACCGTCCGCCACCGCCTTCCTCGGCATGGCCACCGGGCGCAAGGGTGCCCCGAGGGTGGTCGGCGCCGCCATCGCCTGCCAGCGCCGGCGCGCCAGGGCCGGCAGCGCCTGCACCACCGCGCGGCGCTGCGCCGCGGGCAGCAGCGACAGCGCATCGGCCAGCTGCAGCGGGCTCCAGGCGGCCACCGCCCGGACAAAGGCCGGGGCGCCGGCTTCCTCCAGCAGGTGCTGCAGCAGCTGCGGCCGACGCAGGCGCAGGGCGGCCAGCAGCGCGCGTGCCAGCGCATCGCTGCCCGGCGGGGGCGCGATGGCGTGGGCGGACACATCGAACGAGGGACGGCGGCGGGTGCGCGGCGGACGGGAAGAGGACGGCATGGGAGACGGGGACGGGAACTGAAGGGGCAATGGAATAGAAAAAGGAAAAATGTCCGGGCCACCGCGCGTGGGCTGCGCGCCGCACCAATGGCAGCGCGCCGGCGCAGCGGCGTCCGGTACAGGGGGCGACAGAAAAATGCACGCAGGGCCCACTGCCCGCCCTGCCGCGCCCAATGCGCGGAAAACGGACGGTGCGGCGCCTGCGGCGCGGAAACGTCGTGTGGGCGGCCAGCACGGCCGCCCCAGCGGAAATGCCAGGCCATGGGCCCGGCCCGGAGCGCCTCAGCGCTCGCTGCGGCCCTGCTGCGCCGCCTGCATGCTCAGAAAGCTGCGGATGCGGTGCGTGGGCCAGTCGGTGCGCGCGTCCAGGTCGAGCGTTGCCGGGCAGGCACGCACGGGTGCCTGCAGGCCATCAGGCTCCGGCTGCGCCCGGCCAGGCAGGGCGCGGCGCAGGAGGAGGGTGTTCCAGAAAGCGGGCATGGCGATCTCCTGTGCGGACACGGGAGCCGCCACGTGGCAGCCAGGGTTCAACCAAGGGGCGCGCTGGAGCGCGGGGCACAGCGAAACGCCGGCGCGGGCCCTGCACCGCCGCCCGGTCATGGCGGGCCGCAAGGCAGGTGCAAGGGGGAGGGAAGGCGGGCAAGCCACCTCCTGGGGCAACGGGTGGCCGACCGGCCACCCCGCTGCAGGCAGGGAGTCGGTCAGTCGGCCAGCGGCGCTGCCGGTGCGGCGCGCGAAGATTCGCTGGTTGAACTGGCACTGTCCACGTGGGGACTCCAAAACGACGAAGCGCGCATTGTTGCAAAAATACGTCAATCTGTCAAGGCCTGGGACCGGGCGCGCCAGCCGCGCAGCATGCCGTGCACGATCAGTGCCTGCGCCGCGAAATAGCTGCCCAGTACCCACACCTGTGCCCAGGGAAGGGGCTGGACGAAACGGTGGGTCGCCAGCAGCGTGTCGCTCAGCACGAACAGCACGGCGCTCAGCGCCACCGCGCCGCTGCCCTCCGGCGCCCGTGGCTGGCGCCAGCGCGCCAGCGCCCGCGCCGCCATCAGCGCGATGGCCAGCACATAGGCCGCCACCGGCAGGCGCAGCGCCGCCGGCAGCCCGCCCAGCAGCAGGAGGGCATACACCGCCAGCGCCACGCAGCCCACCGCCGCCAGCGCGCCGCGCGCCGTGCGCCAGGGCAGGCCGCTGCCAAACAGGCGCAGATAGCACAGGTGCGCCAGCAGGAACGCCGCAAGCCCCGGCAGGAACAGGTCCGGCAGCATCAGCAGCACGTCGCCGGCCAGCGAGGCCGCCAGTGCGGCCAGCAGCAGGTGTCGGGCTGGAGTTTTCAGGTCAGATCGGCATGCAGCCCTTGTTCCATATGGGCTTGCAGCTACTGTAACGATAGCAAAGACCAAGGCCGCCGGCTTGAACAGCCAGTGCCAGTGCGCCAGCCCCAGCGCGCCGGTGGCGGTGGCCAGGGCGCCGGCCTGCAGCATCAGCGCCAGGCCCATGGCGATGCGCCGCTGCAGCGCCGCCGCCAGCGCCCACTGGCCCACCAGCAGGGTGGCGAACCACAGCGCCGCCGGCCCCGCGGGCAGGCGGTCGGCCTGCCACAGGAACAGCGCCACGCCGCCCAGCAGCAGCGCGAACTGCACGCCGGCGAAGACGCGCAGCGCTGGCGTCAGCGGCGGGGCGAACAGCACCCGGTGCGCGTGCAGGTCGAACGCCGGGCGCGGGTCGTTGCGCGCCACATCCGCCGGGCGCCAGCCGGGGGCTTTCAGCCACACGCGCAGCTTGTCGCCCCAGGCACGTGCGCGCCAGCTGTCGCGCGCCAGCGAGGCATAGACGCCGGCGTTGGCCCACAGCGGGTCCCAGCTGTTGAACAGCCCGCGCGTGCCATAGACGCAGGGCTGGCGCGGGTCTTCCTCGCGGAAGGTGCCGAACAGCCGGTCCCAGACGATCAGGATGCCGCCGTAGTTCCGGTCCAGGTAGTCGTCGTTCACGGCATGGTGCACGCGGTGGTTGCTCGGGCTGCAGAACCAGCGGTCGAACCAGCCCAGGCGGCCGACCTGCTCGGTATGCACCCAGAACTGATACAGCAGGTCCACCAGCCCGACCACCACGAAGACCAGCGGCGGCACCCCGGCCAACGCCATCGGCAGGTAGAACAGCCAGCCCAGCAGCGCGCCCGAGCTGGTCTGGCGCAGCGCGGTGGAGAGGTTGTAGCGCTGGCTCTGGTGGTGCACGGCGTGCGCGGCCCACAGCACGGCCACCTCGTGGCCCATGCGGTGCAACCAGTAGTAGCAGAAGTCGTACAGCAGCAGCGCCAGCAGCCAGCCGTACCAGGTGGTCCAGAAGGCATCATGGCGCCACAGTGCCAGGTGCTGCCAGGCGAGGGTGTACAGACCAACGCGCAGCAGTGCGGTAAAGACCGCGCTGGTCTGGCTGAGCATGCCCAGGTTCAGGCTGTCGATGGCGTCGCCCAGCGCGATGGAGTGGCGCCCGCGCGCGCGGTCCACGGCCCATTCCAGCGCCATCAGCGCCAGAAAGACGGGAGTGACGAGAACGATGGCCTGGCCGGGTGACATGGCGCCGATTGTGTGACGTGGTATCGGCCGGCGGCAGCCGGGCAATCCAGCATCCAGGCCCAAGAAAGTGCCGCTGGGAAGGCGGACGCACGCCTCAAAGCCGCCAGCCTGCAGGGCTGACCAAAGGCGGTCAGCCCTGCAGGCTGGCGGCAGGCAACAGGTGAGCGGTCTGACGGTTGTCGGTGCCAGGCACCGAAGGCAAGACGCCCCCGCGTACGGCTTGCTTACTTGCCGTCGCGATCCGAGTCGCCAGGCACGGCGCGCTCGACGTTGTCGCTCAGGCGATCCCAGGCGTCGCGGGTGGCGTACTTGGCGCGCTCCCACTCCAGGCTGGAGCGGCCGCGGGCATTGTTCCAGTCGCGTGCCAGATCGGTTTCGACGTCATCGAAACGGCGGCCGGGGTACTTGGTGTAGGAGTTCACGCCATAGGTGTAGGCAGGACCGTAGTCGTCATAGGTGCCACCACTGATGTAAGGACGGCTGGCGTAGTTGTCGCGCCAGTACTTGTCCTCGACCACCGGGTCGACCTTGGTGCTCTCGCCGGCGATGGCGCCGATCACGGCGCCGGCTGCGGCGCCGACCACGGCACCCACGGGGCCGGTCATGCCGCCCACGGCGGCACCGGCTGCTGCACCGCCGGCCAGGCCACCGGCCACGCCGCCCAGGGTTGCGCCTACTCCGGTCGCTGTAGATTTTTCACTCATGTTGAACTCCTGCAAGTTGGGGTTGAAGGGAGGCTCGATCCTAGGAATGCCCCCCGCCCGCGGTTGCAGGACACAGCCGGGCAGTTGCGTCGTCGACGCGCCTGGCACAGGTCGGGAAAAAGCACCTGGCTCCTGCAGGAACGTGCGCCAGCCAGGGCGTGGTGGCTCAGGCGTTCACGAGTGCGGCTCGTCGCGCGCTGCGCCTTCTTCCAGATGGCTGGTATCCGCCCAGCCCACCAGCGTCAGGCCCTGCGGCGTCCACAGCAGGCGGTTGATGGCGGCGTTCGTCAGCTGCCAGGTACGCGGCGCCTGTACCTCCAGCCGCGTGGCCAGGCGGTAGAGCGCGTCCATCACGCCGCCATGCGCCACCAGCACGATCTGCTGACCGGGATGGCGGCTGGCCAGGCGCTGCACGGTAGCCTGCACGCGCGTGCGCAGCGCGGTGAGCGATTCACCGCCGCCCTCCGGGGCGAAGTGCGGGTCGCGCTGGCGCCACAGCCGGGCGTGCTCGGGGGATTCCTGCTCGATCTGCGCGAAGGTGCGGCCCTCGAAGCTGCCGAAGCCGCGCTCGCGCAGGCCGGGCTCGGCGTGCAGCGGCGCGCCGGTCGCCTCGGCCACAGCGCGGGCGGTGGCGAAGGCGCGCTGCAGATCGCTGCTGTAGATGGCATCGATGGCCTCGCCAGCCAGGGCCTGGGCGACGCGCTGCGCCTGCCACAGGCCGGTGTCGTTCAGGCCGATGTCCAGGTGGCCCTGGATGCGCGTGTCCACGTTCCACGCGGTCTCGCCGTGGCGGATGGCGATCAGGCGTGTGGCGTGCTGCTGGTCGTGTGGCATCGGTGCATTGTGGCCGAGCCGGCGCCAGCCGCGCCGGGCCGTCAGCGCGGCTGCGGCACCACTTCGCTGCGCACGCGCCGCTCGGTCGAAGGCGGCTGCGGAAAGCCCGACAGCGCCTGGTCGAACAGCACGCCGTAGATCAGCGGGTCCTGCGTCCAAACGTCCTCGTACACCGCCGAGGTCTCATACACCACCTGCTGGCTGGCGGCGTCGCGCAGCACCAGGCTGACCCTGCGGTGGTAGAGCGTCGGCGGGCCGTCGAACAGGCCGTCGGCGCCAAAGCCTAGGCCCCAGCCACGCCCACCCCAGCCCAGGCCCCAGCCAAAACGGCCGTAGAACGGGTCGCTCGACCAGTACGGCCAGTCGCGCGGCACGGCGTAGCCGCCTTCGGCGCCGATCTGCGCCACCAGCCGGGGTTGGGCCTCGTCGCGCCGCAGGCCGACGCGCGCCAGCGCGCGCTCGGCCTCGGCCTCGATGGCGCCGAAGGCCTCGGGGCGCGCCTGCTGCGACGGCAGGCGCTCGATGCGGTAGGTCGGCGGGCTGGGCAGCGTGGCCAGCGTGGAGTAGCTGCGCACGTCGCTCTCCACCAGGCGCGGGCCGGCGCAGCCCGCCAGCAGCGCGGCGCCGGCCAGCAGTGCGGTGCCCGCCAGGCGGCGGGGCAGGTGCCAGGCGGCCCGGCAGGGGATGGAAAGCGTAGGTGAGGGCAGGGCGAAAGTCATGGCAGCGGCTCCTTCGCCGCCATGCTAATCAGCAGTGCGCCACGCCGGCGCCAGACGACAGGCCAGGCGCCTGTGCGCCGGCGCTGCCGGCGGCGGATATCAGCCCAGCTGCACTACCTGCATCCCGGCCGGCAGGCCCGGCGCCACGGGGAATTCCTCGTGGTCGAAGGCCATGTCGCCCGCCGGGTCGGCCACGCCGGTGGCGCGGGCGTTCTTGAAGTCGTGCAGCTTTGGGTCCAGCAGGTGCGTGGTCACCACGTGGCCCATGGCGCGCAACATGCTCTCGACGCGCCCCGGGTACTTTTTGTCCCACTCGCGCAGCATCTCGTTCACGGCGGCGCGCTGCAGCCCGTCCTGGCTGCCGCACAGGTTGCACGGGATGATGGGAAATTCCTGGTACTGCGCCCAGCGCGCCGTGTCCTTTTCCGGCACGTAGCACAGCGGGCGAATGACGACGTGCTTGCCGTCGTCGCTGACCAGCTTGGGCGGCATGCCCTTCATGCGCCCGCCGTAGAACAGGTTCAGCAGCAGCGTGGCGACGATGTCGTCGCGGTGGTGGCCCAGGGCTATTTTGGTGGCGCCCAGCTCGTCGGCCACGCGGTACAGGATGGCGCGGCGCAGGCGCGAGCACAGGCTGCAGGTGGTCTTGCCCTCGGGCACCACGCGCTTGACGACGCTGTAGGTGTCCTGGTTTTCGATGTGGAAGTCCACGCCGATGCTCTTGAAATAGTCCGGCAGCACGTGCTCGGGAAAGCCGGGCTGCTTCTGGTCCAGGTTCACGGCGATGAGGCTGAAGTTCACCGGCGCGCGCTTTTGCAGCTTGCGCAGGATGTCCAGCAGAGTGTAGCTGTCCTTGCCGCCAGACATGCAGACCATGACCCGGTCGCCTTCCTCGATCATGTTGAAGTCGAGGATGGCGCGGCCGACCTCGCGGCACAGGCGCTTTTCCAGCTTGTGCGCCTCGCGCTCGATCTTCGGGCGGGCAGCGGCGGCAGGCGAAGCGGCGGGGGACTCGTCGGCGGTCCAGGGGGATTCGGTCACGGCGTTCATGGCAGGGCAGGGCGCCGCTGGGTGGGCGGCGGGCAGGCAGGTGGTCAAGGAAAGGCGCGATTTTCCCCGCTAACGCCGCGGCCCGTGCGCGCCGTGGGGTTTTGTCGATCGCTCAGGGCTGCGTGCGGTGGCTCACCACTGCCCGGTTTCCACGCGGATCGCCACTTCGCAGTCGTCGAAGATCTCCAGCTTGGCGATCTTCACGCGCACGCCCAGCACGCCGGGCAACTGCATCAGCCGCGCGGCCAGCTTGCCGATCAGGCTCTCCAGCAGGTTCATGTGCTCGGCGGTGCACTCGTCGATGATGATCTGGCGCACCTTGCGGTAGTCCAGCACATGCAGGATGTCGTCGTCGCGCGGGTGCAGCGGCTGGGTGCCCAGGTTCAGCTCGGCGTCCACCTGGATGGGCTGCGGCGCGGTCTTCTCGTGCGCCAGCAGCCCCAGGCTGGCGTCGAAGCGCAGCCCGGTGAGGGTCAGGATCTGGGTGCCGGCGGCGTTGAACATGGTCGGGCAGGGAAAGATGGGAGAAAGGAAGGGAGCGCGCGGGCCGCGTCACTCACATCAGCGAGAAATCGCGCTCGAAGCGCATCAGGTGCTGGCCGCCGTCGACCAGCAGCGTGGTGCCGGTCAGCGCGCGGTTGTCCAGCGCGAAGCGCACCGCGCTGGCGATGTCCTCGGGCGTGGACGAGCGGCCCAATGGGCTCAGGGCGTGCAGCTGGGCGAAGCGTTCCTGGCTCAGCAGGTGGCTGGTCAGCGTCAGGCCCGGAGCCACGCCGACCACCCGGCAGCGCGGCGCCAGCGCCAGGGCCAGCATGGTGCCGGCCGCCTCCAGCGCGGCCTTGGACAGGGTGTAGCTCAGGAAGTCGGGGTTCTGGTTCCAGAGTTTCTGGTCCAGCAGGTTGACCACCACGCCCTGCGCCTCGGCCTCGCCGGCCTCGGCGCGCGCCAGCAGGTGCGCGTGCAGCGCCTGCGCCAGCACGATGGGCGCGCCGGTGTTGCTGGCCAGGTGCCGCGCCAGCGCCGGGTAGCTGAAAGTGTGCACGTCGTCGTGCTCGAACAGCGAGGCGCTGTTGACCACCGCGTCCACGGCGCCGAAGTGCTCCAGCACGCGCGGCAGCAGCGCGCGCGCCGCCGCCTCGTCCTCGAAATCGGCAGCGAAATGTGCGCTGGCCGGCCCCAGGGCTGCGCAGGCAGCTACCGTATCGAGAGCGTCCTGCTGCGAACTGCGGTAGTGCACCGCCACCTGCCAGCCCGCGCCCGCCAGGTGCAGCGCGATGGCGCGCCCCAGGCGCCGGGCGGCGCCGGTCACCAGCACGGTGCGGGGGCGAGGGGCGGGGGCAGCAGGCATTGCAGGGACAATCGGGCGCGATGATGAATGACCACCCAGGCGGCCCGGCAGGGGCCGCGTCCTCGGGCGAGCCCGAAAGTGTAGCGGCCGCCCTCCGCGGCCAGATCGTGCAGGCCATCGCCGACGCCGGCGGCTGGCTGCCGTTCGACCGTTTCATGCAGCTGGCGCTGTATGCGCCGGGGCTGGGCTACTACGCCAACGCCTCGCCCAAGTTCGGCCTGCTGGCGGCCAGCGGCAGCGACTTCGTCACCGCGCCCGAGCTGTCGCCCACGTTTGGCGCGCTGCTGGCTCGCCAGGTGCGCCAGGCGCTGGACGCCACGGGCACGCACGAGGTCTGGGAGTTCGGCGCCGGCAGCGGCGCATTGGCCGCGCAGCTGCTCGCCGCGCTGGGCGACCGGGTGCGGCGCTATGTGATCGTCGACGTCTCGGGCAGCCTGCGCGCGCGCCAGCACGAGCGCCTGGCGCCCTGGGCCGACCGGGTCGAGTGGCTGGACCGCCTGCCCGCGCGCATCGAGGGCGTGGTGGTCGGCAACGAGGTGCTGGACGCCATGCCGGTGCAGCTGCTGCAGCGCACCGGCGGCGTGTGGCACGAGCGCGGCGTGGCGCTGGATGCGCAGGGCCAGTTCGCCTGGGCCGATCGCCCCACCGACCTGCGCCCGCCGGTGCCGATCGACGGCACGCACGACTACCTGACCGAGATCCACCCGCAGGCCGAGGGCTTCCTGCGTACCCTGGCGGCGCACCTGGCGCGCGGCGTGGCGCTGCTGATCGACTACGGCTTTCCCGAGGGCGAGTACTACCACCCGCAGCGGCACATGGGCACGCTGGTGTGCCACCGGGCGCACCAGGTCGACTCCGACCCGCTGGCGGATGTGGGGCTAAAGGACCTGACGGCGCATGTGAACTTCACGGGCGTGGCGCTGGCGGCGCAGGACGCGGGGCTGGAGGTGCTGGGCTATACCAGCCAGGGGCATTTTTTGATCAATTGCGGGTTGCAGTCGGAGTTGGACGCATTGCCGCAGGCGCAGCGGGCGCAGGCGGCGAAGCTGGTGATGGAGCATGAGATGGGGGAGTTGTTCAAGGTGCTGGCGGTGGGGACGGCGGGGGTCGAGGGGGAGTTGATGGGGTTCTCGTCGGGGGATCGGACGCATCGGTTGTGATTTTTTGATAGCTGATCGCCGTTTGTTTTTCTGGGCTTGAGGCTGTTTTTATTGTTGGTTGTTGAGTTGACTGCGGGGGCCGGGACTCGCCCCGGCGGGCGACCTCCTTTCCTTGCTCGCACAAGAAAAGTGAGCAAAAGAAGTGCGCCCCCGCAGGCTGCGTCCCCCACGCGCTGTCGCGCGTGGGGGCAACCTGTCTCGGGACGCTGGCGGGGTGCGCTGCGGAACTCACTTCGCGCCTTCAAGCGCTTCGTTCAAACAACTGCGGCCAGTCAGATGACGAAGCATGGGCGCTGCGACGCCCATGCCACCCCGCCAGCGCCCCGAGACAGGCGCGGCCTTTGAAGGGGGTGGTGGGGAGAAGGAACAGCCAAACAGCCGGGACAGCCGCACCGCGTGGTCTTCACTCCCTCTCCCGCAGGGCGGGAGAGGGCTGGGGTGAGGGTGGGAGGGCTGGTACAGGCGCTGCGCCCGAACCGTCGCCCCCTCACCCCTGCCCTCTCCCCCTGACGGGGGCAAGGGAGCAAGAGGGCCGCCGTCTGTCATCAGGCCGCGCGCAGCGCCGGCCCCTTCGCGCCAGCGAAGGGGCCGCAGCCGTGGGGCCGTGTTCTTTGCTTCCTTTCTTGCATGAGCAAGAAAGGAAGTCGCCCGCCGGGGCGAGTCCCGGCCCCCGCACTCGACTCAACAACCAATAATAAAAACAGCCTCAAGCCCAGAAAAACAAACGGCCACCAGCTATCAAAACCAACACCCCACCAGCAAACCCTAAACTCACCTCCATGCTCCGCTGGCTGCTCGTCGTCTTCCTCGCCCTGGTCCTCATCGAAGGCCTGGCCCCCTGGCTGCGCCGCTTCGGCCTGGGCCGGCTGCCCGGAGACTTCCATTTCCGCCTGGGCGGGCGCGAATGGTCTATACCACTGGCCAGCACGGTGCTGCTGAGCACGCTGCTGACGCTGCTGGTGAAATGGCTCTGAGCTGCAAAAAATCTGGTGTTTCATGCCTCTAGCCCTTGAATCAAAAAGGGCCTCCAGCTACAAACAAGATAGCAAGCTGCCTCCCTGGCCGCGTCAATCGTCCTTGCCTTACACGCCGCGCGCACGGCTGGCAGGAAGATGCGTGCCATGCCCGATAACCGCTCCTCGCCTCCCGCACCCCGCCTGCACGCCGGCATCGACATCGGCGGTACCAAGGTCGCCGTGTGCCTGGCGCGCGCCGGCACTCCGGGCGACGAGGCAGTGGAAAACGCCCCTCCCGCCATCTTCCACCGCATCGCCGAGCCCACGGTCAAGACCGGCGCCGCCGACGCCCTGGCGCAGCAGGTGCTGCAACTGCTGCAGCGCGCCTGCGCCGAGCAGGGGGTGAGCGTCGACGCGCTGGCCGGTGTCGGCGTGTCCTCGTGCGGGCCGTTCGTGCGGCGCGCCGGCTGCATCGAGGTGGCCAACCCCAACATCTGTGGCGCCCTGTCCGGCGCGGATGGCGTGGCGGCGCCCAACGACTGGACGCAGGTGCCGCTGCAGGCCCCCTTGCGCGACGCGCTGGGCGCGGCGCGGCTGCGCATCGCCAACGACGCGGTGGCGGCGCTGGCGGCCGAGCGGCGCTGGGGCGCGCTGCAGGGCGTGACCGACTGCGCCTACGTCACCTGGAGCACCGGCGTGGGCGTGGGCCTGTGCGTCGATGGCCGGGTGCTGGGCGGCAAGAACGGCAACGCCGGTCACGCCGGGCACAGCTTCGTCGGCGACGTGGCGGGTGTGGCGCCGGCGTGTGGCTGCGGCAACCGGGGCGACGTGGAGTCGCTGGCCGGGGGCGGCTCGCTGCGCGACTGGCTGGGCGTGGACGCGCCGACGCTGCTGGCGGCGGCGCAGCGCGGCGAGCCGCAGGCGCTGCGCCAGGCGCAGCTGCTGTGTCGGCTGATGGGGCGGCTGCTCTACAACCTGGTGGCCACGCTGGACCTGGCGCGCATCAGCCTGGGCGGCTCGGTGTTCCTGCACCACCAGGCGCTGCTGCTGCCGCTGCTGCGACGCGAGCTGGCGCAGCATTTCGCGGCGCTGACCCAGGGCGTGGAGGTGGTGCCCGCGGGCCTGGGCGCGCAGGTCGGCGACTACGCGGCGCTGGCGCTGCTGGACGCCGCGGCCTGATCCGCCTGGGCCGGCAGCGGCTCCAGCGGCGGGTTCAGGATGGCCGGGGCGGGCGCCGCCAGGGCCTCCAGGAAACTGCGCCGCCACCAGTGCACGTCGTGCTCGCGGATGCGCTCCATCAGCCGGGCGTGGCGCTGCTGGCGCTCGTGCAGCGGCATGCGCAGCGCCGTCTGGATAGCATCGGCCATGCCTTCGGTGTCGTAGGGGTTGACCAGCAGCGCCTCCTGGAGCTGCTCGGCCGCGCCGGCGAAGCGCGACAGCACCAGCACGCCGGGGTCTTCCGGGTCCTGCGCCACCACGTATTCCTTGGCCACTAGGTTCATGCCATCGCGCAGCGGCGTCACCAGGCCCACGCGCGAGGCGCGGCACAGGCCGGGCACGCGCCGGCGCGCGACCACGCGGTGGATGTAGCGCAGAGGCATCCAGTCCAGGTCGCCATAGTCGCCATTGATGGCGCCGCACAGGCCTTCCAGCTCCTGGCGCAGGTCGGCGTAGGCGTTCACATCGTCGCGCGAGGGCGAGGCGATCATGATCAGGGTCGCGCTGTGCCGGTTCTCGGGATACTTTTCCAGCAGCTGCTGGAAGGCGCGCACACGCTGCGGGATGCCTTTGGAGTAATCCAGCCGGTCGATGCCCAGCAGCAACTGGCGGCGCGAGTATTCCTGATGCAGCGCGGTGCGGGTCTGTACCGCCTCGGGGGCGGCGCCCAGGCGCTCGAACTCCTGCACGTCGATGCCGATGGGAAAGGCCTGCAGGCGCAGTTCGCGCCCGTGCGCGGCGAAGCGCCCATCGCCCAGCTCCTCGGCCTGCATTTCGCTGAGCAGGTAGCGGCGCAGATGCGACACGTCGGCCTGCGACTGCAGGCCCACCAGGTCGTAGGCCAGCAACGAGCGCATCAGCCACGGGTGATGAGGCAGCGCCGCCAGAATCAGCGGCGGCGGCACGGGAATGTGCAGGAAGAACCCGATGCGCTGGCGGCAGCCCAGGGCGCGCAGCTCGGACGCCAGCGGGATCAGGTGGTAGTCGTGGATCCAGATGGTGTCGTCATCGCGCAAGAGCGGCAGCAGCTTCTGCGCGAACATGCGGTTCACGCGGCGATAACCGTCCACGTAGGCCGAGTGGAAGTCAGCCAGGTCCAGCCGGTAGTGGAACACTGGCCACAGCACGCTGTTGGCGTAGCCCTGGTAGTAGGTGGCGAAGTCCTCCTGGTTCAGGTCCACGGTGGCCAGGGTGACGCTGCCGGCCTTGCGCATGTGCACCTGGCCCTCGCCCGGCCCGGCAGCATCGTCCACCGTGCCACTCCAGCCGAACCACAGCCCCCCGGTACGTGCCAGGCTCTCGCCCAGCGCCACGGCCAGACCGCCGGCCGCGGGCTTGCGCGGATCGGCCAGGCGGTTGGAAACGACGACAAGTCGGCTCATGTGCATTCTCCGTTGCATGGTTGAATTGCCCTGTCGCAGGGCAGGGGTCTGTGGCCCCTGGGTCTGTACATTGCCTTGAAACCTCTCTGGCTTGCCGCGCCGGGCCTGTGCCCTCGGCGCCTGCGCACCCCGGGCACCAATCGGCATGCACAACCCATGACCCTGGCGCCCGCGCCACCCCATGCGCGGACCGCCGTGCGAGGGCCGCCCCGCAGCACCGGCGGGGTCCCCCTTCCCAGGCGCACAGCGCCGCCAGAGAAGGGGGAAGCGGCGCAGCTGCTCAGGGGATTGCCTCTAAATGACGCTGTCCCACGGCGCCGACAACCGCATGGCGGCATTGATCACCCCGACCATGGAGTAGGTCTGCGGGAAGTTGCCCCACATCTCGCCCGTGTCCGGGTGCGTGTCCTCGGACAGCAGGCCCAGCGGGTTGCGCACCGCCAGCATGGCCTCGAAGATCTCGCGCGCCTGCTCCTTGCGGCCCACGCGCGCCAGCGCGTCGATGCGCCAGAAGGTGCAGATGTTGAACGAAGTCTCGGGCTTGCCGAAGTCGTCGGCCGCCTCGTAGCGGCGCATGAAGGGGCCGTCGCACAGCACCTGTTCCATCACGTCCAGCGTGCGCACGAAGCGCTCGTCGCGCGCGTCGATCAGACCAACCTCGGCCAGCAGCAGCACGCTGGCGTCCAGCTCGCGCCCGCCGAAGCTCTCGGCGAACACGCCGCGCTCGGCGTTCCACGAGCGCTCCAGGATTTCCTCGCCCATGCGCTTGGCATGTTGGCCCCAGTAATCGGCGCGCTCGGGCAGCTGCAGCGCGTGCGCGATCTTGGCCAGCCGGTCGCACGCCGCCCAGCTCATCAGCGCCGACGATGTGTGGATGCGCGCGCGCGTGCGCAGCTCCCACATGCCGGCGTCCGGCGTGCCGTAGACCTGCACCGCCAGTTCGCCGATGCGCTCCAGCCGCGCGAACTCGGCGGCGCCCGCCGGATGCAGCAGGCGTTTGTCGTGAAAGGCCTGCGCCGCGCCCAGAACGATGTTGCCGTACACGTCGTGCTGGAAGTGCTCGGCCGCCTGGTTGCCCACGCGTACCGGCCCCATCCCGCGGTAGCCGGCCATGCCGGGCACGAAGGATTCGGGCAGCTCGTGCTCCAGCCCGATGCCGTACAGCGGCTGGATGTGCCCCTCGCCGGCCTTGACGACGATGTTGCCCAGCCAGCGCAGGTAGTCCTCCATGGTGCCCACTTCCGACAGGCTGTTGAGCGCGCGCACCACGAAGAACGCGTCGCGCAGCCAGCAGTAGCGGTAGTCCCAGTTGCGTCCGCTGTCCGCGGATTCGGGGATGCTCGTCGTCATGGCCGCGACGATGGCGCCGGTGTCCTCGAACAACGACATCTTCAGCGTGATGGCCGCGCGGATCACCGCCTCCTGCCACTGCAGCGGCACATGCAGGCGCATGGTCCAGTGCTTCCAGTAGCTGACGGTCTCCTGCTCCCAGTAGCGTGCGGTGTCGGCAATGCCCTCGGTCAGCGTCTCGTCGGCACCCAGGATGAAGTTGTGCTCGCGCGCCAGGATGAAGGGCTCGCCCGACAGCACATACGGCACGGGCGCGTCGGTGCTCAGGCGCAGCGTCAGCGCGCCGCCCACGTAGCGGATGTGGTGGCTGCCGCGGGTGATGTGCGGCACCGTCTCGCCCCAGTCGTAGCGCACATTCAGCAGCACGCGGATGCGCGGCGTGCCCTGCACCACGCGCAGGCGCCGCACGATGCTCACGGGTCGGAAAAAACGTGCCCGCGAGTGGAAGCGGGGGCAGAAGTCGGTCACCTCCAGGCAACTGCCCGAGGTGTCTGTCAGGCGCGTGCGCAGCACGGCCGTGTTGGACTCGTACCACTGCTCGCTGGTGGCGAAGTCCTCCAGCTCGATGGCGAAGCGCCCGGCGTCGTCACCGGGGTGCAACAGAGCATTGAACACCGGGTCGCCGTCGAAGCGCGGCAGGCAGCTCCAGACAATGGCCGCGCGCGCATCGACCAGCGCGCTGATGGTGCAGTTGCCGATCATGCCCAGCGCCAGCGAGGGCGGTGCGGTACCGGGTGTGGCCGGGGCCGAGGCCGGGCTGTCGGCCGTGGTCGTGGTCGTGGAGGTCGGTACAGGCGGATTCAGGGTCATGGATGTGGAGCGGCGAGAGAGGATCGGTCTGCCGAAGCGGCGGTGAGCCGTGGCGATTGCAGGCGGCGGGCGTTGTCCCCAAGCCAGGCGCGCACGGCATCCGGCGATGCCAGCCGTGCCTGCGCCTGGCTGTCTCCCGTGCCCACCTTGATGCCAATGCCGCCGGCGGCCTGTACGGCGGCGAATGCCGCCTCGTCAGTCACGTCGTCGCCCACGAACACCGGCACCCGCCCGGCGAACGGCGGTGCCTGCAGAAAGCGCTGCACCGCACGGCCCTTGTCGCTGCCGGCGGGCTTGATCTCGAACACGCACTTGCCGGTCAGCAGCTCGGCGCCCGGCACCTGCTCCAGCAGTTGCTGCAGCGTGCCGTGACACAGCGCCTGCAGATGCGGCGCCTGCCGGTAGTGCAGCGCCACGCCGGCGCGCTTGGGCTCGACCAGCAGGCCGGGGTACTGCGCGGCCCAGTCCTGCAGGGCCTGCACCACGGGTTGCAACGCCAGCGCCGGAGCGCATCGCAGCTCGGCGGCACCGGCCTCGCGCCAGTGCGCGCCATGCTCACAGGCCAGCGCCGGCTGCCAAGGGTGCAGGTGCGGTTCGATGTCGGCCAGTGCCCGCCCGGTCACCAAGGCCAGCGCACCGCCCAGTGCCTGCTGCAGGGCCTGCAGGTCGCGTGCGACCTCGGCCTCCAGCCGTACATGGTCCGGCTGCGCGGCAATGTCCACCAGCGTGCCGTCGAAGTCGAGAAACAGCGCGTGACGCGCTGTGAGTTGTGGAACGGAAAACATCGCCGCGCACCTTATCAGCCGGCCTGCGCCGCGGCTGTAGGCCGGCCGCGCAAAACCGGGATGCCGCTCCGCAGGCCATGGCGGGCGTTGAAAAAGCCCCGGCACAGCCGCAGCTGCTGCCATACCGATCCGCGCCGACCGCGGCGTGCCCGCAACCTTTTTCCAGGCCCTGTCCCATGCCCCAAGACACCTCTCCCGGCGCGGCGCCGCACGTCGTCTGCCCGCACTGCCATACCACCAACCGCGTGCGCGCCGATCAGCTCGGCGCCGCGCCCGACTGCGGCAGCTGCCACCAGCCGCTGTTCACCGGCCAGCCCCTGGCGCTGGACGCGGACAGCTTCGACCGCCACATCGGGCGCAGCCACCTGCCGGTGGTGGTGGATTTCTGGGCGCCCTGGTGCGGGCCGTGCCGGCAGATGGCGCCGGCCTTCGCCCAGGCCGCGCAGCAGCTCGAACCCCGTGCCCGCCTGGCCAAGCTGGACACCGAGGCCGTGCCGCAGGTGGCCGGGCGCTACGGCATCCGCAGCATCCCGACCATGATCGTCTTCAAGAACGGTCAGGAGGCGGCGCGCATCTCCGGCGCGCTGCCGGCGGGCGAGATCGTGCGCTGGGTGCAGTCGCAGCTGTGACGGGCTGAGGCGGCCGGCGCGCATCCGCTGGCGCTACGGGCACCAGCAGCCGTCAATCGGGCGGGGCGCTGGCGCCCCTGTCGTCCTGACCCTGCGCGCGCAGCCATTCGGCCAGGGCCTGCTCGCGCGCGCGGCGGATCCATTCGCCCACCTGCGGCCCGGTGGCGCCGCGCGCGGCGGCCTGCGCCGCGACCTCGGCCGTGGGTACGGCCAGTGCCTGCTCCAGCGCCGCCTGCAGGCGCGCGCGCTGCGGGTAGGGGCGCTCGTGCAGCCCGCCGCGCCCGCGCGCGTCGCACTCGCAGGCCAGCAGCACGTCGGCGAAGCGCCGCGGCTTGCGCAGCGCGTCGCAGCGCTCGAGCAGGCGCAGCAGGGCGGCGGCGCTCAAGCTCTCGCTGCGGTGAATGTTGCCGTGCTCGCGCGCCACCACGTCGGCGGTGTCCCGGCAGTCGGTGGGCACGCGCAGGCGCTCGCATATCCCCTTCAGCAGCCGGGCGCTGCGCTGCTCGTGGCCGATGTGGCGCGGCAGCACATCCTGCGGCGTGGCGCCCTTGCCCAGGTCGTGCATCAGGCAGGCGAAGCGCACGGCCAGGGGCGCCTGCAGCCGCGCGGCCATGTCCAGCACCATCAGCAGGTGCACGCCGGTGTCCACCTCGGGGTGGTGGTCGGCGCGCTGCGGCACGCCCCACAGGCGCTCCACCTCGGGCAGCAGCACGGCCAGCACGCCGCAGTCGCGCAACACCTGCAGCATGCGCGACGGGGTGGCTTCCATGAGGCCGCGCGACAGCTCCTGCCAGACGCGCTCGGGCACCAGGTGGTCGGCCTCGCCGTCCTCGACCATCTCGCGCATCAACTGCAGGGTCTCCGGCGCCACGCTGAAGTCGGCGAAGCGCGCGGCGAAGCGCGCCACGCGCAGGATGCGCACCGGGTCCTCGCGAAAGGCGTCGGTGACATGGCGCAGCACGCGCGCGCGCAGGTCGCGCGCCCCGCCGTAGGGGTCAAATAGCTCCTCTACCCTTGTCCAGTCAGGGGGTGCAGCTATCGCATTGATAGTGAGGTCGCGCCGTGCCAGGTCATCCTCCAGCGTCACGTCGGGCGAGGCCTGCACGGCGAAGCCGCGGTAGCCGCGCCCGCTTTTTCTCTCGGTGCGCGCCAGGGCGTATTCCTCGTGCGTTTCGGGATGCAGGAACACGGGGAAGTCGCGCCCCACGGGCACGTAGCCCTGCGCCGCCATGGCCTCGGGCGTGCTGCCGACGACGACCCAGTCGCGGTCGCCGGCGGGCAGGCCCAGCAGCCGGTCGCGCACGGCGCCGCCGACCAGGTACACCTGCGGCGCGCTCATGCGTGCCCTCCGGCGGGCACGTCAACCGCCAGGCACGGATCGAACTGCGCGTTCTCGATCACGCCGCCCGGGGCGTAGCCGCGCGGGTTGCACAGCACGCGCGTGCCGCCGACGCGGTAGTCGAAGCTGTCGTGCGTGTGGCCGTGGATCCACAGCGGCGCGCCGCAGTCGGCCACCAGCGCCTCGGCGTCGGAGACGAAGCAGGCGTTGAGGGGCGAGCCGGCAAAGCGCGGGTGGATGCTGCGCAGCGACGGCGCGTGGTGCGTGACGACCACCGTCGGCCCGTCGAACGGCTCGGCGCAGGCCTGGCGCAGCCACTGCGCGTTGGCGGCGAACAGCGCGGCCGACGCCTCGGGGGTGAACAGCGCCGGCGTGCCGTCCTCCTGCGCGGGCGCGCCATCGTCCTGGATGCGGCTGAAGTCGCGCATGAAGCGCTGCGCCTGCGCCAGCGCCTCATCGCGCGCCGGCCCCAGGCCAGCGGCGCAGAAGTCCGTCCACAGCGTGCTGCCGACGAAGCGCGCGCCGCCCAGCACCGTGCTGCGGTTGTCCAGCACCTGCACCGGCGTGCCGGCGCTGAGCGCGTGCAGCAGCGCGCGCGTCCGGCCCAGGCTGCTGCCGTAGAACTCGTGGTTGCCGGGCACGTACAACACCGGCTTGCCCAGGCCCCGCGCCCAGTCGATGGCCGCCGCCGGCCGGGCGATGTCGCCGGCCAGCACCACCACGTCGGCGTCGGTGTGCGGGTGCTCCAGGCCCTGCACCGAGAGGTGCAGGTCGGACAGGATGTGCAGGCGCATGGGCGTGAACCCGGAGCGTCAGCCGCGGCCCAGGCGATAGGGTTCCTCGAACGCGCGGAAGTCGGACTCGGCCAGCGCGCCGTCGATCCATGCCGCCACGCCCGGCAGGGCCTGCACGCGCTGCACGTAGGCGGCGACGACGGCCGGCACCGGCAGCGCGTAGGTCGCCAGGCGCATGCACACCGGCGCGAAGAAGGCGTCGGCGATGGTGAATTCGCCATACAGCATGTGCCCACGGTGCCGCGCCAGCAGCTCGCTCCACAGCTGCGACAGGCGCTCGACATCGGCGCGCACGCCCGGCTGGTCGCGCCAGATCAGCGCGCCGATGTCGGGCAGGCGCGCCTCGATGTTCATCGGGCAATGCGTGCGCAGGGCGCTGAAGCCGCTGTGCATCTCCGCCACCACGCTGCGCGCGTGGGCCCGGGTGGCGGCGTCCTGCGGCCACAGCTGCTTCTCGGGAAACTTTTCCGCCAGGTACTCGGCAATCGCCAGCGTGTCCCAGACGGTGGTGCTGCCGTCGACCAGCACCGGCACCTTGCCGGTGGGCGAGACCTCTTTGAGCTGGCGCTTGAACTGCGAGTCGGCATCGAAGCTGTCGAAGCGCACCGGCACCTCTTCAAAAGGAATGCCCGCCTGGCGCAGCAGCACCCACGGCCGCATGGACCAGGACGAATAGTTCTTGTTGCCGATGTAGAGCTGCAGCATGTCAGTCCTTTCGTTGCGATCAAGCGCAAGTCTTGCCCTTCAAGTGGCCGCGGAGCAGGCCACGCCAGCAGACGCCGTGGATCCGGCTTTACCGGTCCACCAGCGTTGTCCCCCTTCCTAGCGAAGCGCCAAGGAAGAGGGAAAGAGCGGCGCCAGTCGCTCAGGGGGTTGTGCCCTGGACGGGCCAGACCACCCCGTTGTCGTTCAGGATCGCATCCAGCGGCATGTCGTGCGCCTGCGGCTCGAAATCCTCCAGCCAGCCGTGGGTATAGCCCAGTCCCACGGTGAACGGGCGCGGCTGCAGCGTGGCCAGGGTGCGGTCGTAGAAGCCGCCACCATAGCCCAGCCGGTAGCCGCCCGGCCCGTAGCCCACGCAGGGCACGAACAGCAGCGTGGGCGCCAGCGCCTCGGTGTCCTTCGGTTTTGGGATGCCGTAGGCGTCCTCCTCCATCGGGCAGCCCGGGTACCAGGCGTGGAAGGTGAGCGTCTTGTGCGCCTTGTTGACCACCGGCAGGGCGATGCGCCGGCGCAGCGGCTCGTCCAGCAGCTCGCCGTCCTCCTTCCAGCGGTGCAGCGCCGGCAGCGGGTCGAACTCGCCCTTGATGGGCCAATAGGCGCCGATGACGACATCGGGCCGGTCCACCAGCCAGATGCGCAGCACGCGCTGCAGCTGTGCGGCGCGCGCCAGCCGGTCGGGCAGGTGCAGACGTTCATTCACCAGGTTGCGGCGCAGGGCTGATCGGTCCATCACATAATTTCCCGGATGATCATCAAGAAGAAGTGGCTCGGGATTCTGACACCGCTGCTGGCCACGGCGGTTTTGTCCACCGCCGTCGCCCTGCCCGCGGGCGCCCAGGTGCCCGCGGCGGGCGACGAGGTGCTGCTGGAGATGCAAAAGGCCTTCCGCCGCGGCGACAAGACGCGCCTGGCGCAGCTGCTGCCGGCCACGCGCGGGCATCCGCTGGAGCCCTGGGCCGGCTACTGGGAGCTGCGCGCGCGCCTGGAAGACGCGCAGGACGGCGAGATCCAGGCCTTCCTGCAGCGCTGGCCCGGCAGCTACCAGGAAGACCGCCTGCGCAACGACTGGCTGCTGCTGCTGGGCCAGCGGCGCGACTGGGAACGCTTCGCCGCCGAGCACCCGCGCTTTCGCATGGGCGACGACCGCGAGGTGCGCTGCTACGCCGTCGCCGTCGAGCAGCTGCGCGCCGGTGTGCCGGATGCCGGGGCGGCCGCCGAGGTGCTGCGCGACTGGTATGCGCTGCGCGACGCCGACGACGGCTGCAGCTACGCCGCCACCGGACTGCTGGCCGCTGGCCGTATCAAGCCGATCGACGTCTGGCGCAAGGCGCGGCTGGCCGCCGAGGCGAATCGTCCGCGCGCCGTGCAGCGCGCCGTGGAGATCGTCGCCCCAGAGGCGCTGCCCGGGCTGCGCCAGGCGTTGGACAGCCCGACCAAGTACCTCACCGGCCGCGCCACCGCCGCTGGCCGCGAGCGCCAGGAGCTGGTGGCGCTGGCGCTGATCCGCATGGCCGTGGCCGACGCTGGCGCCGCCGCGCGGCTGCTGGACAGCAAATGGGGCGTGCACCTGTCGGTGGAGGAGCGCAACTGGCTGTGGGGCGTGATCGGCAAGCAGGCGGCCGTGTCCCTGAGCCCCGACGCACTGCAGTACTTCGCCCATGCCAGCCGCGACAGTGACCTGACCGACGACATGCTGGGCTGGAAGACACGCGCCGCGCTGCGCGCCGGGCAGTGGAAGCAGGTCGCCCGGGCCATCGACGCCATGAGCGAGAGCGCGCAGGACGAGCCCACCTGGACCTACTGGCGCGCCCGCGCCTGGATGAGCGACCGCCCCGGCGACGAGCAGCGCGCCCGCGCGCGCCAGCTGTACGAGCGCATTGCCGGCACCACCGGCTTCTACGAGCAGCTGGCGCTGGAGGAACTGGGCGGCCAGGTCACCGTGCCGCCGCCGCCGCCACCGCTCACCGCCCAGGAAAAGGCCGCCGCGCGCGCCAACCCCAGCCTGAACCGCGGCCTGTACGCCATCGGCATGGGCCTGCGCAGCGAGGGCGTGCGCGAGTGGAACTACGCCACCAACCTGCATACGCCCGGCGGCATGGGCGAGCGCGAGCTGCTGGCCGCCGCCGACTTCGCCTGCCAGCACCAGGTCTGGGACCGCTGCATCAACACCAGCGAGCGCACGCGCGCCAGCATCGACATGGCGCAGCGCTTTCCCACGCCCTACCGCGACGCGGTGCTGGCGCGCACGCGCGGCATCGGGCTGGACCCGGCCTACGTCTACGGCCTGATCCGCCAGGAAAGCCGCTTCATCATGGACGCGCGCTCGGGCGTGGGCGCCTCGGGGCTGATGCAGGTCATGCCGGCTACGGCGCGCTGGACGGCACGCAGGATCGGCCTGACGGACTTCACGCCTGGGCAGATCAACGACCGCGATACCAACATCCAGATCGGCACCGCGTATCTCAAGCTGGCGCTGGACGATTTCGACGGCTCGATGCCGCTGGCGGCGGCCGCCTACAACGCCGGCCCGGGCCGGCCGCGCAACTGGAGGAACGGCCCGGTGCTGGATGCGGCCATCTGGGCCGAGAACGTGCCGTTCGCCGAGACGCGCGATTACGTCAAGAAGGTGCTGGCGAACACGGTGAACTACGCGGCGCTGCTGACCGGGCAGCCGCAGTCGCTCAAGGGGCGGCTGGGGGTGATCGGGCCGCGCGTGGCGGCGGGGGAGGATCCGAGCAAGGAGTTGCCTTGAGGCGGAGTGCTCTCTGTTTTGTAGCTGGTGGCCCTTTGTTTATATGGGCTTGAGGCTGTTTTGTTGTTGTTTTTGATTTGACTGCGGGGGCCGGGACTCGCCCCGGCGGGCGACCTCCTTTTCTTGCTCGCACAAGAAAAGGAGGCAAAAGAAGTGCGCCCCCGCAGGCTGCGTCCCCCACGCGCTGTCGCGCGTGGGGGCAACCTGTCTCGGGGCGCTGGCGGGGTGCGCTGCGGAACTCACTGCGTTGCTGCGCAGCTCCGTTCAGACAACCGCAGCGAGTCAGAGCACGAAGCATGGGCGCTGCGACGCCCATGCCACCCCGCCAGCGCCCCGCCTCAGGTCTGGCCCTTCGCGCCAGCGAAGGGGTCGCAGCCGTGGGGCCGTGTTCTTTGCTTCCTTTCTTGCTCGTGCAAGAAAGGAAGTCGCCCGCCGGGGCGAATCCCGGCCCCCGCAGTCAAAACAAAACCAACACCAAAACCAGCCCCAAGCCCTGACCCATGAACCGCAACCAGCTACAAAACAAGGAGCATCTTCAAGGCTGCGCCCACCGCCGCAGCAGGTTGTGATACACGCCGGTGAGCTGCACCAGCCGCGCATCATCCGCCGCCACCAGCGGCGTGAGTTGCTGAATGCTCTGATCCAGATCGAACAGCAGCGTGCGCTCGCCCTCGTCCTGCACCATGCTCTCAATCCAGAAAAACGACGCCACACGCGCCCCGCGCGTCACCGGCGTCACCTGGTGCAGGCTGCTCGACGGGTACAGCACCATGTCGCCCGCCGCCAGCTTCACGCTCTGCACGCCGAACGGCCCCTCCACCTCTAGCTCCCCCCCGTCGTACTCGTCCGGCTGCGCCAGGAACAGCGTGGCCGACAGGTCGGTGCGCATCTGCTGGCTGCTGCCGGGCAGCGCCATGATGGCGCCGTCCACATGGGCGCCATACGTGCCGCCGCCGGCATAGCGGTTGAACTTCGGCGGGTAGATGGTGCGCGGCAGGGCGGCGCTGATGAACAGCGGCGTGCTGCCCAGGCGCCGCAGGATGTGCTGGCCCAGGCGCACGGCCAGCGGGCTGCCGTCCTCCAGCTGCTGGTTGCGCTTGACGCTCTGCGCCAGCGTGCCGGCGGTGGCGCCGCCGTCGTGCCAGTCGGCGGTGTCGAGCTCGGCGCGGAAGGCGCGCACCTCGTCGGGGGTCAGGACCTGGTCGATGGAAATCAGCATGGCGATGTGGGAAGGGGATCGGGGCAGGGCACCAGGGCGTCGGGCGTGATGTCGGCCAGGGCGGCGCAGCCGGCCTGGGCCATGCAGGCCTGCAGTTCTTCCTGCAGCAGGGTCAGCAGGTGCGCCACGCCCAGGGCGCCGGCCACGGCCAGGGCATAGGTCTGTAGCCGTCCGATCAGCACGGCGTCGGCGCCCAGCGCCAGCGCCTTGAAGGCGTCTTGGCCGCTGCGGATGCCGCCGTCGAGCAGCACGGGAAAGTCGGCGCCCACGGCGGCGCGCACGGCAGGCAACATGGACAGGCTGGCCGGCGCGCCGTCCAGGCTGCGCCCGCCGTGGTTGGAGACGATGACCCCCGCCGCGCCGGCCGCCTGCAGCTGGCGCGCATCCTCGGGGTGCAGCACGCCCTTGGCCCAGACCGGCAGCCGTGTGGCCGACAGCAGCCACTGCAGATCGTCCCAGGTCGGCGCATGGCGCATGGCGCCCTGGAAGATGCGGCTGTCATCCGGGCGCAGCGGCGCGGGGGCGGAAGGCGGGTAGCCGGCCAGGTTGGCGGCCGTGCACTCGGGCGGCAGCACGAAGCCGGCCGCCAGAGCACTCCGGCTGGGCAGCTGGATGCTGGCGTCCAGCGTCAGCACGATGGCGGAGAAGCCCGCACCTTCCGCCCGCGCCAGCAGGTCCCGCGTGTGCGCGCGCTCGGGCTGCAGGTACAGCTGGAACCAGCGCGCGCCGCTGCCCGCCGCCTGGGCGATGGCCTCCAGCGGCTGCGACGACAGGGTGCTGGCGACCAGGCAGGTGCCGGTGGCCTCGGCGGCGCGGGCGGTGGCGACTTCGGCGTCCGGGTGCGCCAGGCGCTGGTGCGCCACCGGGGCGAGCAGGAAAGGGTGGGGCAGCACCTGCCCGGCCAGCCGCAGCCGCGTGTGTCCGCCGCGCACGTCGCGCAGCAGGCGCGGCAGCACCGCCCAGCGGGCGAAGGCGGCACGGTTGGCGGCCACGGTGGTGTCCCAGCCGCCGCCGCCGGCGATGTAGGCCAGCCGGTCCGCCGGCAGGTGCGCGGGCGCCAGGCGCTCGTAGTCCGCGGCGTTGAACAGGCCGGTTGGCAGGCGTTCCGGTTCCATCTAATTTGATAGCAAACTATGGTTTGTCTGTCAGGACATGCGAGCATTTTGAATGCAAAAAGCCCGCGGCAGGGCCGGTGAGGCGCCTGCGGCGGGCCGCTGGACCAGCCGGCCGCCCTCCTGCACGGGCAGGCCGGGCGGAGGCGGGTAGGGTCACAGGTCCAGGTTCAGCGTCAGGCGCACGGCGCGCGCGTCGCCCTTGTACAGGAAGGCGCCCGAGCGGTACACGGCGGTGAAGTAGTCCTTGTCGGTCACGTTCAGCACGTTCAGGCGCAGGTTGGCGCTCTTGTTGATGCGGTACGTGGCGAACAGGTCGTACACGCTGAACGACGGCACGGGCTGCGAGCAGTGGCCGTCGGCGGTGTAGCCGGCGCCGGTGTCGGGCTGGCCGCCGCAGCGGTTGCTCTCGTAGCGCGCCACGGCGCCGATCTCCAGGTTGCGCGTCAGGTGGTACTTGCCCTGCAGGTAAGCCGAACGGTCGGCGAAGTTGGACAGCGGGTTGCCCACGTTGGCCGGCGTGCTGGAGGCCAGCACCTTGGACTTCATGAACGTGGCGCCGCCCTGCACCTCCAGCAGCGGCGTCAAGTTGCCCGCCAGGCCGAACTCGATGCCGCGCACGCGGTTCTTGCCGGTGTTGAAGGTGCCCACGGCGTCATAGTTGGCGCCTTCCATCACGTCGCTCTTGGTGGTCTGGAAGATGGCGGCGGTGGCCAGCAGCTTGTCGTCCAGCACGTTGAACTTGGTGCCCAGCTCGAAGTTCTTCGACGTCTCGGGCTTGGCGCCGGCGGCCTTGCCCTCGAACACCACCAGGCCGCCGTAGCCGCTGCTGGTGCCGGTGTCGGGCTCGCCGCCGTTGATGTCCTGCGCGGTGCCGAAGCTGGCATACACCATGGCCGCCGGGTTGATCTTGAAGCTCACGCCCAGGTGACCGTTGGCCAGCGTGTCGCTGAACGCGTAGTCACCGGTCTGCGCGCCGGTGGTGTTGTTCTGCGTCAGCATGGTCAGCTTGTAGTGGTCGGCGCGCAGGCCGCCGAACAGCGTCCAGCGGTCGGTCAGGTCCACCGTGTCCATGGCCGACAGGGCGAAGGTCTTGACGCGCCAGTCGCGGCTCCAGTCGCGGCGCTCGTAGCTGCGCCCGGCCAGGCTGCCCAGGTTGCCCACGACGTTGCCATTCGGGTCGGTGATGCAGTAGCTGTTCTGCGGGCCGTTGCGGCCCGAGGTGCGGCAGTTGGTCGCAGCGGTGCTGGTCACGCCGTAGTTGCCCGACAGCACCTTGTGGTCGGTGTATTCCAGGCCGAAGACGAATTCATGCTTCAGGCCGCCGATCTGCTTGTCCCAGCGCAGGTTGCTCTGATGGGCAAAGTACTCCACTTCCTGCCAGCCGGTGTGGCCGGCGTCGATCGCGGCGGCGGTGCCGATGGGTTTGTTGGCAGCGTCCAGCACCGTGGCGCTGGAGGCGCCGGTGGTGGCATAGCTGTTCTTGGACTCGCCGTAGCGCGTCAGGCTGGTCAGCTTGACATCCGGCGTGAAGCGGTAGTTGACGCGCGCCGTCACTGTGTCCACGTCCGACTTCAGGAAGTCGCTGTCCTGCGCATACACCGGCACACCGCGCGCCGGATAGCGGTTGGGCGCCGTGCCGGCCAGGTAGTGCCCCAGGTCCGGGTGCTTGTCCTTGGCGCGCAGGCCGTAGTAGTCCAGCGTGACCGACAGGTCTTCGTTCACGTTCCACAGGCCCGACAGGGCCAGGCCGTTGCGCTGGCGCTTGGACGGGTCGCGGTCCGGCACGCCCTCGCTGGACAGCAGGCCGTTGGCGCGCAGCGCGAAGGTCTCGGAGAAGACCTTGTTGGCGTCCAGAGTCAGGCGGCGGTGGCTGTCCGTGCCCACGCCGGCGCTGATGCGGTTGAAGCTGTAGTCGGTGGTCGCCTGCTTGGTGATGGCGTTGATCGCGCCGCCGGCCGAGCCGCGGCCGGCGAAGCTGGAATTCGGGCCCTTGGTGATCTCCAGTTGCTCGATGGCGAAGCTCTCGCGCGTGGTCATGCCGGGGTCGCGCAGGCCGTCGACGAACACGTCCGAGCGCGCCTCCTGGCCGCGGATGATGTAGCGGTCGCCAAAGGCGTTGCCGTTCTCGCCGGTGCCTAGCGTGATGCCGGGCTGCACCGCCAGGATCTGCTTCAGGTCGGTCTGGCCGGCGTCGCGAATGGCCTCGCCAGTGACCACCGAAATCGTCTGCGGCGTCTCGGCCAGCGGGCGCGTGTGGCGGCTGTCGGCCGAGGTCTTGGCCTTGTAGGGCGCGCCAACCTCGGCGTTGGGGTTCGGATCGATCTTCTGCTCCTGCACCGTCACCGTGGGCAGGGTGGTCGCGGACTGGGCTTGCTGGGCCAGGGCGGACAGCGGCAGCAGGGCGGCGGCAGCGGCAACGCCGCCGCTGGCCAAGCGCAGGCTCCTGGGCTTCTTGAGGGAGGAAGTGGACATGGAACGGGTCAACACAAAAGAAAAGAGGTCCGTGGGACCTCGGGACAGATGGCGTGTATCAGCGCGATTATTGTTGAGAATCAATATCGTTCGCTTGCCGGCAGGGAAAAATGGCGTGTTTTCTCGTCGGACCTCCCTGACAGCGCGCCTGCGGCCGCCCGGTTGTCGCTTTTCCGCGACGCCCGAGCCGCGTCCGATGGTTCAGACGTTGATCAACCAGCCGTCCTCACGCCGTGCCGCACCGCCGTCCGTCAGTTCCTGGGCCAGCGCGTGCGCCCAGTCGTCCAGCGTCTGCTGCGCGAAATGCGTGCGGTGCAGCAGCTGCATGTAGGGCGTGGCCCGCAGCCAGGCCCGGGCGTCGGCCTCGGGCAGGCGCTGCCATTCCAGCAGCTTGTATTTCAGCAGCACCTTGGCGGCGTAACGCGCATGCCGGCGCGGCTCGGCCACGAACGCCGCCAGCCGCTGGCGTGCGCGCGCAAGGGCAGCGGGCACGTCATCGAACACGCCGCCGTGGCCGGGGATGACCAGGCGCGGCGCCAGCGTCTCGATCAGGTCCAGCGTGTCCGCCACCTCGGCGAAGCCGCCGTCGCCCGACAGCTCCGGGAAGACCACGCCGAAGCCGTTCTCCCACAGCGCATCGCCGGCGATCAGCACGCCCGACACGGGCTCGAACAGCAGCACCGCGTGTGGGTCGTGCCCCGGCGCGGCGTGCACCTGCCACGGCCGCCCGGCCAGCGGCACGCTGCCGCCCGGCGCCAGCACGCCGTCGGCGCGAAAGCGCGGGCATTCCTGGCCGGTGGGTACGTAGCCCAGCGCCTCGGCGTCCCAAGCGCGCACCTGGGCGATGTGGCCCGGCGGCACCAGCGTGCGCACTTGCGGCCAGCGCGCCTGCAGCGCGGCGTTGCCGCCGCAGTGGTCGCTGTGCAGGTGGGTGTTGAGCAGGCGCGCCAGCGGCGCATCGTCCAGGCTGGATTCGACCAGCGCCACGGTCTGCGCGGCGTGCGCGCAGTAGCCGCTGTCGACCAGCGCGGCGCCTTCGCCCGCGTCTTCGAACAGGATGTTGTTGGCCGACAGCCAGCCGCGCTCGAGCACGCTGACGCCGGGCGGCAGGGCCAGGAGCGGCGCGGCGTCAGGCGCCATCGCGCAGCGCGCGGCGCAGGATCTTGCCGACGTTGGTCTTGGGCAGCTCGTCCCGGAACTCGATGTGGCGCGGGCGCTTGTAGCCGGTCAGCTGCTCGTGGCACCAGCGGTGCACGGTGTCCTCTGTCAGCTGCGGGTCGCTTTTCACGATGAAGACCTTGATGGCCTCGCCCTGGCTGGCGTCGGGCACGCCGACAGCGGCGCACTCCAGCACGCCGGGGCAGCGGGCGATGACCTGCTCGACCTCGTTGGGAAACACGTTGAAGCCGCTGACCAGGATCATGTCCTTCTTGCGGTCCACGATGCGGCTGTAGCCGCGCTCGTCCATCACCGCCACGTCGCCGGTGCGCAGGAAGCCGTCGGCGGTGAAGGCGCGCGCGTTCTCCTCGGGCTGCTGCCAGTAGCCGGGCGTGACGTTGGGCCCGCGGATGCACAGCTCGCCCGGCTGGCCCAGCGGCACGTCGGCGCCGGCGTCGTCCTTGATGGCGATGTCGATGCCCGGCAGCGGCAGGCCGATGGAGCCGGTGAAGTGCGTGTTGTTCACTGGGTTGTTGGTGCCGATGGCGCAGGTCTCGCTCATGCCCCAGCCCTCGATCATGGTACTGCCGGTGACCTGCTGCCACTGCTCGGCCGTGGCCGCGCTGGCGGCCATGCCGCCGGCCTGCGACGCGCACAGGCTGGAGAAATCCAGCTGGCGGAACTGCGGGTTGGCCAGCAGCGCGTTGAACAGCGTGTTCACCGCCGGCAGCAGGTGGAAGGGGCGCTCGGCCAGCGTCTTGACGAACTTCGGGATGTCGCGCGGGTTCGGGATCAGCGTCATGTGCGAGCCCTGGCGGATGGCCAGCAGGCACAGGGTGAGCGCGAAGATGTGGTACAGCGGCAGCGCGGCGATGCTGTTGATGCGCGCCGTGTCGCCGATGCGCGCGAGCGCCGGCGCGAACCAGGCCTCGGCCTGCAGCGTGGCGGCGACGATGTTGCGCTGCGTTAGCACCGCGCCCTTGGCCAGGCCGGTGGTGCCGCCGGTGTACTGCAAAAAGGCCGGGCTGTCGCTGGCAACGGGCACGCGCTGCAGCGTGCGCCCGCTGCCCGCCGCCAGCGCCTGGGGAAAGCGCAGCACCTGGCGCCCGCCGGTCAGCGGGATCTCGTAGGCCGGCACCATCTTGGCCAGGTGGCGCACGGCAAAGCTCAGCCAGCGCCCGCGCACCGGGCCCATCAGGTCGCCGATGGAGGCCAGCGCCACGTGCCGCACAGCGGTCTGGTCGACGATCTGCGCCAGCACGTGGGCGAAGTTCTCCAGGATGACGATGGCCTGCGCGCCCGAGTCCTGGAGCTGGTGCTCCAGCTCGCGCGCGGTATACAGCGGATTGACGTTGACGCAGGTGTAGCCGGCGCGCAGCACCGCCGCCATGGTCACCGCGAACTGCGGCACGTTGGGCAGCATGAGGGCCACGCGCGCGCCCGGCGGCAGGCCCAGGCCCTGCAGCCAGGCGCCCAGCTGCGCCGACAGCCGGTCCAGCTCGCCGTAGGTCATCCAGCGGCCCATGCACACGGAAAACGGCCGCTCGGCGTGGCGCGCGAAGGATTCTTCCAGCAGCTGCGCGACCGAGCCGTACTGGTCGGCGTCCACGTCGTGCGGCACGCCGGGCGGGTAATGCTCAAGCCAGATGCGGGAAGCCATATGCCAGTGTTCCTTCGGAAAGCGCAGGTTGCACAAAATGACCGCCGATTGTGGGAGGCCGCGCCGGCGCGGGCCACCGGGCTTGCCCGATGTGCGCCGGTCGCGCGGGTGACTGCAGCGCGCCGTCATGTTCAAGCAAGGGAGGATGGGGATGAAGCAAATCAGCAACGCCCGCTGGCAGCGCTGGCTGGTGGCGTGGCATTTCGTGCTACTGGCGCTGTGGATGGCCTGGGCCTGGCGCCTTTCGCCCTGGCTGGCGGCGGCCGGTTGGCTGCTGGTGCCGCTGGCCTCGCGGCTGTGCATGCTGCCGCAGTTCCTGGTCATGGCGCGGGTGCGCCGCCAGGCCGGCGAAGCGCCGCCGGGCGCGGCCGCGCTGGCGCGCGCCTGGTGGGCCGAGGCCGCCTGGGCGGCACGCGTGTTCGGCTGGTGGCAGCCGTTTCGCGCGCAGGCCGTGCCCGACTGGCTGCCCGCGCCGGGCACGCCGGGCAGCGGCGCGCGCGGCGTGGTGCTGGTGCACGGCTTCCTGTGCAACCGGGGCTTCTGGCAGCCCTGGCAGCGCCTGCTGCGCGCGCGTGGCCACCCGCACGTGGTCATGACGCTGGAGCCCGCCTTCGGCAGCATCGACGGCTACGCGGCGGCGATCGACGCCGCCGTGCGCTGCATGGCCGAGGCCACCGGCCAGCCGCCGCTGGTGCTGGCGCACAGCATGGGTGGGCTGGCGGTGCGCGCCTGGCTGCGTGCCATGCCGGATGCGCAGGCGCGCGTGCACCGCGTGGTCACCATCGGCACGCCGCACCGCGGCACTTGGGCGGCGCGGCACGCGCAGGGCCCCAGTGGTATGCAGATGCGCCTGGACAGCCCCTGGCTGTGCCAACTGGCGCAGGACGAGCCGCCGGCGCGGCGGCGCCTGTTCGTGTGCTGGCGCTCGGGGTGTGACAACGTGGTCTACCCGGATACGGCCGCGCGGCTGGAGGGGGCTGAGGAGCACCGGCTGGAGGCGCCGGCGCATGTCGAGCTGGCGTTCGACAAGCGGGTGGTGCAGCACACCCTGGGACTGCTGGAGCTATGAAAAACGTAGCTGGAGGCCGTTGTGGAATATGGGCTGGGGGTGGATTTGGCTTGAATTTTCGGGGTGGGGCGGCCTCTCACCCCTCCCTCTCCCCCTGGCGGGGGCGAGGGCGAACGGGCGGCGGGGCGTCAGCCGCAGGTTCCATGGCAGGCGTCAGGCATGGGGAGCCGCCTGACCGACTCGTTCAAGCTGACCAGCTGACCGCCGCCAGGCTGCCGGCCGATCCAGCCTGCCCGCGCCCAGCTTCAATCCCGCCCATCCGCCGCGAACTCCGGCAGCCCCTGCAGCTGCGCGTACAGCGGCGCGAAGTCCTGCGCCGTCAGGTCGAACAGCTGCTGGAAGCTGTCGATGACGAAATAGGTCTGCTGGTAGCTGTCGATCTTGTAACGCGTGCGCATGGTGCGCAGCAGCTCCAGCGGCAGCCGGCGCGGCTCAGGGCTGCGCACGGCGTAGGGCAGCTCGCCGGCCGAACTCAGGATGCCCGCGCCATAGGCCCGCAAGGCCCCGTCCTCGCGGATCAAACCGAACTCGATGGTGTACCAGTACAGGCGCGACAGCATCTCGCACGCGCCCAGGCGCGCAGCTTTGAGCCCGCCCTCGCCGTAGCGCTGCACGTAGTCGGCGAACACCGGGTTGAACAGCAGCGGCACATGGCCGAACAGGTCGTGGAACACGTCCGGCTCGACGATGTAGTCGAACTCCTCGGGCTGCCGGATCCAGTCGGTGACCGGGAACTTGCGCTCGGCCAGCAGCTGGAAGAACGGCACTTCGGGGATCAGCCCCGGCACCGCCACCAGCTGCCAGCCGGTGGCTCGTGTCAGGCGCTCGTTCACGTCGTCGAAGCGCGGAATGCGCTCCTTGGCGCCCAGCGACGGCAGCGCGTCGATGAACGCCTGGCTGGCCAGGCCCGGCAGCTGCGCGCTCTGGCGCTCGTACAGCCGGTGGTAGGTGTCGTGGTCCTGGGCCGTGTAGGCGGACCAGTCCTGCGCGCAGGTGTAGTCGTCGCGGGCGCGACTGTAGTCGCCACGCGGCGGACGCTCGCTGGCGCCATAAACGACAGGTTCGACGGCCATGGCAAGTCTCCTTTTTTGTCTCTTCCCGACCGCTGCTGCACGGTCTGCACCGGCACTGGCATTGATGCCAGCAATGGCAGCGCCACCCGCATCCGCCCCGGCACCGGCACCGGCACCGGCATCGATACTGCCTCAGTCCAGCGCCAGCATCGGCCCGCCACTGGCACTCGCCCCGGCACCGGCGCCACCCCGCCAGGGCACCCGCGGATCTGGCTCCGCCAGGCCGCCAGGTGAGTCCCCCTTCCCAGCGCGCAGCGCGCCAGAGAAGGGGGAAGACGCCGCAGGCGTCTCAGGGGGTTGCGTTCAAGACCCCGCGCCGCACCTGATCGCGCTCCAGCGACTCGAACAGCGCCTTGAAATTGCCCTCGCCGAAGCCGTCGCGAAAATCCCCGCGGCGCTCGATGAACTCGAAGAACACCGGCCCCAGCATCGGCGTGGAGAAAATTTGCAGCAGCAGGCGCGGCGTGCCGTCCTCGGTGGTGCCGTCCAGCAGGATGCCGCGCGACTGCAGTTCGGGCACCGGCTGGCCGTGGCCGGGCAGGCGGGTCTCCAGCATTTCGTAGTAGATGTCGTTCGGCGCGCTGGCCAGCGGCACGCCGGCCAGGCCCAGGCGGTCCACCACCTCGGTCAGGCTGTCGCAGATCAGCGCGATGTGCTGGATGCCCTCGCCGTTGAACTGCATCAGGAATTCCTCGATCTGCCCGCCGCCCTGCTTGGCTTCCTCGTTCAGCGGGATGCGGATGCGCCCGTCCGGCGCGGTCATGGCCTTGCTGGTCAGGCCGGTGTATTCGCCCTGGATGTCGAAGTAGCGGATCTCGCGGAAGTTGAACAGGCGCTCGTAGAAGTTCGCCCAGAAGCCCATGCGCCCGCGATACACGTTGTGCGTCAGGTGGTCGATCTCGTTCAAGCCGTGGCCGGCGGGGCGCTGCGGCACGCCGGGCAGCCACTCGAAGTCGATGTCGTAGATCGAGCGGCCGTCCTCGAAGCGGTCGATCAGATAGAGCGGTGCGCCGCCGATGCCCTTGATCGCCGGCAGGCGCAGCTCCATCGGGCCGGTCGGGATGTCGATGGGCTGCGCGCCCAGCTCCAGCGCGCGGTGGTAGGCACGGTGCGCGTCGCGCACCCGAAACGCCATGCCGCAGGCCGACGGGCCGTGCTCGGCGGCGAAGTACGCGGCGTGGCTTTTGGGCTCACGGTTCAGGATGAAGTTGATCTGGTTCTGGCGGTACAGCACCACGTCCTTGGAGCGGTGGCGCGCCACTTCCGTGAAGCCCAGGCGCTCGAAGACCCGCTCCAGCACGCCGGCCTGGGGCGCGGCGAACTCGATGAACTCGAAGCCGCACAGGCCCATGGGGTTGTCCCAGGCGTCGGCGTCGCGGGTGGCATGGGCGGGAAGGGCGGCGGTCATGGGCAGGTCTCCTGGATTTATCGCGCTTTATTGCGCTGGATCAAGCCACCCACTGTAGGACCAGAAGCGAAAAGGATTCGCGCGAAGCGCAGGGCATTTGCCGCGATCCGCGCAGGAATCTTGTGCCTGTCTGCCATATCGCGCGCGCTTTTGGCGCCAGGGTATGCCCGCACGGCGCTGGCGCGGCGCATGCCTAGAATTTGCCGCCATGCAGCGCAGCGACCCCACCCCCCCGCTTCTGGACAAGCTGGACCGCGCCATCCTGCAGCGGCTGCAGGACAACGGCCGCGACACCTACGACGCCATCGGCGAGCAGATCGGCCTGTCGCCCAGCGCCGTGCTGCGCCGCGTGCGCCGGCTGGAGGACGCCGGAGTGATCGAGCGCTACGTGGCGCTGGTGCTGCCCGAGCGCATCGGCCTGGGCCTGACAGCCTACCTGAACGTGCGCCTGGAGAAAGCCACCGAAAGCCACAAGCGCAACCCCATGGACCAGTTCCGTGCCAGCGTGCAGACCTGGCCCGAGGTGGTCGAGTGCGCGGCGCTGACCGGCGAGATGGACTATCTGCTGCGCGTGGTGGTGGCCGACATGGCGCACTACAGCCGCTTCATCATGGACACGCTGCTCAAGCACCCCAGCGTGCAGGACTGCAAGACCAGCTTCGTGCTGGACCGGGTGAAGGCGACGACGGCGTTGCCGGTTTAGCAGGGACACCCCCCTGAGGCGCTGCGCGCCTTCCCCCCGCTCTCGCATTGCTGCGCAATGCGGGCAGGGGGCGCTAGCGCAGCGCGGCGGGGCGGCCCTTGCGCGGCTGCCCTGGCCTAGGGCGCGCCCGGAGCAGGTGGTAGGGTGAGAGCGAACCCTGGCAGTGAAAGAAAGCTCATTTTTTGATAGCTAGTAGCGTATATTTCTTCAGGGTTTGAGCGGTTTTTCGCTTGAAATCTCGGCCATAAGCCCTGCCGTATTTGTTGCATTGCAGCAAACGGTCGGCACATTCCTAGGGAAAACCCTAGAATGGCCGCCATGCCCGCTCCCCAGTCCCTGCTTCACGCCTTTCTTCCTGCCGGTGCGGAACGTTCGCGCCTGCGCCGGCAGCCGGGCCGAGGTTCTGCCATGAATTCCGTGATGGTGCCGATCCGCGCCCTGGGCCCGCAGCACCGCGCCCGCATCGCCGAGCACCTGCTGGGCCTGTCCGAGCGCGACCGTTATCTGCGCTTCGGCTACCCGGCCAGCGATGCGCAGGTACAGCGCTACGTGGAGCTGCTGAACTTCGAGCGCGACGCGCTGCTGGGCATCTTCAACCGCAAGCTGGAGCTGATCGCCATGGCGCACGTGGCCTTCAGCGCCATGCGCGACCTGGGCGAGTGCGCCGAGTTCGGCGTCTCGGTGGCCGGCAAGGCGCGCGGGCGCGGCTTCGGCGCGCGGCTGTTCGACCGCGCCATCCTGCTGGCGCGGCACCGCGGAGTGAGCATGATGTTCATCCACGCCCTGTCCGAGAACACCGCCATGCTGCGCATCGCGCGCAACGCCGGCGCCAGCGTGCGCCGCGACGGCCCCGAGTCCGAGGCCTGGCTGCAGCTGCCCCCGGCCGGCTTCGACACGCACATGTCCAAGCTGATGGCCGAGCAGTTCGGCGAGGTGGACTACCGCCTGAAAAAGCAGGCGCGCCAGTTCTGGAGCCTGCTGTCCGACGTGCAGGAGATCCGCCGCGGCGTGCAGGACGGCCGCCACCGCGCGGCCGAGTAGCAGCCGCTGCTGCTGGCGCGCGGGGCGGCGCGCGCGCATCCGCTATCCTTGGCGGCTGTCTCAACCCATTGCACGCCCCTGCACCCGCATTCCGTGTCCGACCCGCATCCTGCGCGCGCGCCTGCCTCCGAAGGCAGCGAGGACAAGCGCTCCTTCCTGCAGCGCCTGATCGAATTCATCCGTCCTGGCCCGGACTCCACCGACGAGCTGATCGCCACCCTGGCCGAGGCCGAGGACAACGAGGTCATCAACGCCGACGCGCGCGTGATGCTCGAGCGCGTGCTGCGCATGGCCGAGATGACCGCCGCCGACGTGCTGGTGGCGCCCTCGCGCATGGACATGCTGGACATCGACGCGCCGGTGGACACGCTGATGCACCAGGTCATCCAGACCGCGCACTCGCGCTTTCCGGTCTACCAGGGCTCGCGCGACAACATCATCGGCATCCTGCTGGCCAAGGACCTGCTCAAGCGCTGGCGCTCGCCGGAGCTGAGCCTGCGCGCGCTGGTGCGCCCGGCGCTGTTCGTGCCCGAGAGCAAGGGCCTGCACGAGCTGGTGCGCGAGTTCCGCGGCACGCGCAACCACCTGGCCATCGTCATCGACGAGTTCGGCCGCACCGCCGGCCTGGTCACCTTCGAGGACGTGATCGAGCAGATCGTCGGCGAGATCGAGGACGAGTTCGACATTGCCGAGGACGAGGGCGACATCTTCGCCCTGGCCGACGGCACCTGGCGCGTCAGCGGCCACACGCCCATCGAGCGCGTCGCCGAGGCCTTCGACACCCGGCTGGAAGGCAGCGACCCCGAGGAAGAGTTCGACACCATCGGCGGGCTGATCGCGCACGAGCTGGGCCGCGTGCCGCACAAGGGTGAATGCCTGGTGCTGGGCGGGCTGAAATTCGTCGTGCTGCACACCAAGGGAGGCGCCGTGCGCTGGTTCAAGGTGGCCCCGGCCGACGGCGAGCCGGACGGCAGCGCCGCACCCGCCGCCAGCTGATGCTGCCGCCCCCCTCACTGCACGCGCCGCGCGGCGCGGCGCCCTGGCTGCTGGCCGCAGGTGCCGGGCTGGCGCAGGCCGCGTCGCTGGCGCTGCCCGGCAGCGGCCGGCCGCTGTGGTGGCTGCAGATCGCCTCGCTGGCGCTGCTGGCGCGGCTGCTGCTGGCGCTGCCCGCCGGGCGTGCCGGCGCATGGCGCGCCGGCCTGCTGGGCTGGCTGTTCGCCACCGCCTGGCTGTGCGGCACCTTCTGGTGGCTGTTCATCTCCATGCACACCTACGGCGGGCTGGCCGCGCCGCTGGCGGCGCTGGCGGTGCTGGGGCTGGCCGCCTTCCTGGGCAGCTACTACGCCGTGGCCTGTGCCTGTTTTCGGGCTGTGGCCCCTATGGGGCGCTGGCATGCAGCTATGCTTTTTGCAGCGCTGTGGCTGCTGGCCGAACTGGCGCGTGGGCAGTGGTGGACCGGCTTTCCGTGGGGCGCCGGCGGCTACGCGCATGTGGACGGGCCGCTGGCGGTGCTGGCGCGCAGCGTCGGCGTGTACGGCATCGGCTTTGCCGCTGCGCTCGCCGCGTTGGGCCTGGCGCAGTGGCGCGTGCGCGACCTGCGCAGCCTGCGCTGGTGGGCCGGCGTGGTGGCCATCGCCGTCGCCTGGGGCCTGCTGGCCGTGCAGCGCCAGGCGGCGGTGAAGGACGCAGGGCACGACGCCGGCGCGCCGCTGTCGCTGGCGCTGCTGCAGGGCAACATCCCGCAGGACGAGAAATTCCAGCCCGGCAGCGGCGTGCCGCTGGCGCTGGCCTGGTACGGCGAGCAGCTGCGCGCCGCAGACGCCCAGCTGGTGGTGGCGCCCGAGACCGCCATCCCGCTGCTGCCCAGCCAGCTGACCCCCGGCTACCTGGACAGCGTCACGCGCCGCTACCGCGAGGGTAGTGGTGACTCTGTCCAGGCGCTGCTGCTGGGCATGCCCATGGGCAGCCTGGAGGCGGGCTATACCAATTCGGTGCTGGGTTTCGCGCCCGGGCAGGCGCAGCCCTACCGCTACGACAAGCACCACCTGGTGCCGTTCGGCGAGTTCATCCCGCCGCTGTTCCGCTGGTTCACCGAAATGCTGAACATCCCCCTGGGCGACTTCGCGCGCGGCGGGGTGGGGCAGCCGTCGCTGGCCTTCGCCGGCCAGCGCCTGGCGCCCAACATCTGCTACGAAGACCTGTTCGGCGAGGAGCTGGCCGCGCGCTTCACCGACCCGGCGCAGGCGCCGACGGTGCTGGTCAACGCCAGCAACATCGGCTGGTTCGGCGACAGCATTGCCATCGACCAGCACCTGGCCATCAGCCGGCTGCGCGCGCTGGAGCTGGAGCGCCCCATGCTGCGCGCCACCAACACTGGCGCGACTGCCGTCATCGACCATCGCGGCCGTGTCACCGACCGGCTGGCGCCGCACACGCGCGGCGTGCTGCGCGCCGAGGTGCAGGGCCGCAGCGGCCCGGTCACGCCGTATGCCTGGTGGTCCGGCCGGCTGGGGCTGGCGCCGCTGTGGCTGGGCGGCCTGGCGCTGGCGCTGCTGATGGCCTGGCGCGGCAGGCGGGCGCGCCTGTGATGCGGCCCCGTCCTGCAGCGCGATGCGCCCGTGGCTTGACCTTGAACGGCGGTCAAGCGGCCCCGACCTTGGATAATGGCCCCCTTTCAGGGGGATAAGATTTATTCGGCAGCGCGGCAACGCCTAGCACCTTTGCCCCTTCTTCTTTTGCACGCCGGTCATCACCGGGCAGACCCTTTCCACAAGAATTCCACCCTCACACAATGGCTGAATCCTTCTCGTACGACCAACTGATCGCCTCGGGCGAGGGCCGGTTGTTCACGCCGGACAGCGGGCGCCTGCCCCTGCCCCCCATGCTGATGTTCGACCGCATCACGCACATCGACAGCGACGGCGGCGCGCATGGCCTGGGCAAGATCGTGGCCGAGCTGGACGTGAAGCCGGGGCTGTGGTTCTTTGAATGCCACTTCCAGGGCGACCCGGTCATGCCTGGCTGCCTGGGGCTGGACGCCATGTGGCAGCTGATCGGCTTCTACCTGACCTGGCTGCGCCTGCCGGGCCGGGGCCGCGCTCTGGGAGCCGGCGAGGTCAAGTTCACCGGCGAGGTCGGCCCGGACGTCAAACTGGTGACCTATGAGATCGACATCAAGCGCGTCATCAAGCGCAAGCTGAACATGGCCATCGGCGACGCCCGCCTGCTGGCCGACGGCAAGGAAATCTACGTGGCCAATGACCTGCGCGTGGGCCTGTTCCTGCGCGAGGGCGCCAAGGGCCAGGAGGCGGCAGGCACATGAGCAGCAAGAAGCGTGTGGTGATCACGGGCGCGGGCATCGTCTCGTGCATCGGCAACGACCTGGGCCAGGTGGAGCAATCCCTGCGCGAAGGCCGCTCGGGCATCCGCGCCGTGCCGAAATTCACCGAGCTGGGCATGCGCAGCCAGGTCGGCGGCACGCCCGAGATCGACCTGGAGTCGCGCATCGACCGCAAGCAACTGCGCTTCATGGGCGATGCCGCCGCCTACGCGCAGATCGCCCTGGAAGACGCCATTGCCCAGTCCGGCCTGACGCCAAACCAAGTCAGCCACCCGCGCACCGGCCTGATCATGGGCTCGGGCGGCGGCTCGCCCGAGAACCAGATCCAGGCCGCCGACACCCTGCGCGAGAAGGGCATCCGCCGCGTCGGGCCGTACCAGGTCACGCGCTGCATGAGTTCCACCGTCTCGGCCTGCCTGGCGACCAACTTCAAGGTCAAAGGCATCAACTACTCCATCACCTCGGCCTGCTCCACGTCGGCACACTGCATCGGCGCCGCGGCGCAGCAGATCGCCTGGGGCATGCAGGACGTGATGCTGGCCGGCGGCGGCGAGGAAATGTCCTGGGGCATGGCGCTGCTGTTCGACGGCATGGGCGCCATGTCTGCTAAGTACAACGCCACGCCCGAGAAAGCCTCGCGCGCGTATGACGCTAACCGCGACGGCTTTGTGATTGCCGGCGGCGGCGGCGCGGTGGTGCTGGAGAGCCTGGAGCACGCTGTAGGAAGAGGCGCGACCATCCTGGCCGAGGTGGTGGGCTTTGGCGCCACCAGCGACGGCGAGGACATGGTCGCCCCCTCGGGCGACGGCGCCGTGGCCTGCATGCGCCAGGCCATGGAGGGGCTGGATGGGCCCATCGACTACATCAACACCCACGGCACCTCGACCCCCGTGGGCGACATGCAGGAAGTGCGCGCCATGCGCCAGGTGTTCGGCGATGCCGTGCCGCCGTTTTCCTCGACCAAGTCGCTGACCGGGCATTCGCTGGGCGCCACCGGCGTGCAGGAGGCGATTTACTGCCTGATCATGCTGCAGAAGGGCTTTATCGCCGGGTCCGTGAATGTGGACACGCCCGACCCGGAGTTGGGCGACATGCCGCTGGTGACAAAGACGCGCGATGCCCAATTGACGCAGGTGCTGAGCAACAGTTTCGGCTTTGGCGGCACGAACGCCTCGCTGGTGCTGCGCCGCTGGGATGGGGCCTGAGTCTTCGTTCCTCTCTTGCCTTTGCACCTGAAAAGCCGCTTCCGCAAGAAGCGGCTTTTTTCATGCCCCGCATTCCAGGCATTTTCTATAACGCGTCCAGCGGACTCAGAATGCCGCGCCCGCCCTTGTTCAACACGTGCGTGTAAATCATGGTCGTGCTGACGTCGGCGTGGCCCAGCAATTCCTGCACCGTGCGAATGTCATAGCCTGCCTGAAGCCAATGCGTGGCAAACGAATGGCGCAGCACATGCGGTGACACGGGTTTATCGATCTGCGCCAGTTTCGACGCTTCACGCACTGCGCGCTGCACCGATTCGGGATAAACATGGTGACGCCGCTCTAGCAGCTCGCCTGTGCGTGCATCCGGACGCGGGTCCATGGAGCGCACCGGCGACGGAAACACCCACTGCCAGGCCCAGGCTTTGTCGGCATTCGGATATTTCACGGCCAGTGCATGCGGCAGGTGTACGCGGCCCAACCCGGCGGCCAAGTCTTTCTGATGCAGTGCTTGTGCCTTGCGCAGTTGCGCCTGCATGGGCTCGACTAGATTTTCGGGCAGAACCGTCACCCGGTCCTTGCCGCCCTTTCCTTCGCGAATGATGATCTCGCGCCGCGTGAATTCCACATCTTTCACGCGCAGGCGCAGTGCTTCCATTAATCGCATGCCGGTGCCGTAGAGCAAACGGGCGATCAGGCCCATCGTCCCGTTATCCATGTGCATCAGCATCGCGCGCACCTCGCTGGGCGTCAGCACGACCGGGAGCCGCTGCGGTCGTTTCGCTTGCACCACCTCGTCCAGCCAGGGCAGATCGATCGCCAAAACCTGCTTGTAGAGATACAGGATCGCCGCCTTGGCCTGGTTCTGCGTGGATGCCGATACCTGTCGATCTACCGCAAGGTAGCTCAAAAACGCTTCCACTTCGGACGCACCCATCTCCTGTGGATGGCGCTTGTTGTGATACAAGATGAAACGTCGCGCCCAGTCCAGGTATGCCTGCTCAGTGCGAATGCTGTAGTGACGCGTACGCAGGTGGGTACGCATACGGTCCAGGAGCTTGGGTGCCTGGACGGATGAACCCGAAGTTTCAGACGATGTGGCAGTGTCGGCAACCATCCGCAAATTTTTAGGTTTGCCTAAATGGTTGGCAAGACCGTGTTTACGAGGAGGACTGCGGGTCGAGTCCGTTGTTATCGTTCACCAAAACGAACTTTGAGGTTCGTCTAATTCTAGTTAGGCTTCCATGACACTTGCGTCGCTAATTCAGCTTATTGCGTCCTGCGTCGGCGTAGTTGGCTCCATATTTTTCGCGATTGGAATCATCCGCCAGTCCGTCGAGTCAATGGCGCAGCTTTCCGGTACGTACTGGGACGCAAATCCTCATCTGCCCAAAGCCCTTGCTGCACAAAAAGCCGACTATCTTTTCGGCGGCGGCCTCATCACGTTTGCCTTCGCGGGCCAACTGTCATCCTTCTTCGTAGATTCTTCTTCCATTGTGTTTACCGGCCCGCTTGCTGCATATGCACCTTGGCTGGCAGTTGCCGCAACAATTCTGGCCTTCTTTGTTCTTCGCTTTGCATCCGGTCGGCTTGCGGCTCACTATGAGCGGCAAATCTGGCAAAGGCTCAAGCTACGGTCGCAAGAAGCCTAACCACTCGTCCAAGCGGACGGCGTACCGCCGCCGCTTAACTCCAGCGTTAGATTTTTTCAAAAAGAGGAGTGATAAATGGGTTCTTTTTCGATTTGGCACTGGTTGATAGTTCTTATCATATTTGCGCCAGTTATTCTTGGCTTCGCAATTATGGGTCCACAAAAATCAGTTCTGGTCAAGCACGGCGCCTCCGGACTGGTAAAGAAGGGATGCTTCGGATATTGCTGGACATACCTCCTATTCGGATGGTTAGTACCAATCATTCGCGGCGAAATTGGCGTTGGCGTTCTTCACTTGATTTTAACAGCCTGCACATTTGGAATATTCCAAATAGTCATGCCATACCTTTACAACAAACAGCACATGACTCGTCTATTAACATCAGGCTGGCAACTCAATGACAATCCAGAAGTAAACAGAACTGCTCAGCTAAAACTGGGTATTGCACAGTAAATATCTAACTATTCGTCGCAGCCGACCGCTACGCGGCGGCTGAACTCAGGGCGTTAGACTGTAATAGCACACTGGTCAAATTTTGGACGCGTGTGGTAATACCGGTGTGCTGTACAAAGCTACGGTTCCCCGCCGCACTTACCTAGAATGCGCAAATTAAAATTCTGGTGCGAATTCAAATGAAAGGAAAAAAGATGAATAGTTCGATGCTAATGGCAATCGTGGTGCTAGCAGCTACGTTGGTTGGCTGTGCACCAATGCCACCGACTCAGACGGCGACGCCTTACGTATCAGAGGATTATGATGCTTATCGCGCTGTGGGGCCAAACACCGTTTTGGGGCAAGCTCTTCTACGCCAAAGAGGTGGCGGTGTAGTTACGTGCGCCGGAACAACAGCTGGACTGTTTCCGGACTCTCAGTACTTTCGGGAAGTGATCGATATTTTTGCATCGGGTCGGCAGATGATCCCTGTCCCTCCAGGAGGTGGCCGCGTTCCGGGCCCTGCTGTGCGGTCGGCGGTATGCGATGCAAGTGGAAACTTTGCTTTCGAAGGGGTGCCGCAGGGGCGGTGGATATTGGTGGCCCAAGTTAACTGGACGGTTGGTAAAGCGTCGCAAGGAGGATTGCTTCGCCGGGAAGTGGAAGTGATTGAAGGCGCGAGCAATCGGTTTATTCTCGCTGAGGGCGACAGGAGGTAACGTTTCTTGCCGGTGCGTGGTAGTCAACTCCGACTTTAGCCTGTTCAGAAATACGCAATATTGAAGCCATGCTTCATTCGCCGGCATTTAGCTACTCAAGCGTTTATCCGTTGGGGGGCTGAGTGTGGGGCTTCGCTTTTTTGGGCTGCGCCAGTTTCAAGCCTTTTTGGCCTCCAGCGCTTGCGCAGCCTGCGCTGGTAGCTATCGTTTTGTAAATACTTCGCCGCTTCCGTGGCGCTTTGCTTTTTCGCAGTTTTGGCGCGTCGTCAGGTTTGGGCTGTCCGTTCTGGTACCTGGTTCTAACTCTGCGCTCAAGCAGACTCGCCTTCGGCGAGCTGCTTAGCTTGTTCGTTAGCCCTCTATGGATCTTCTCGACGTCACTGATCTTTCAGCAGCCGAAACCCGCGCGATATGGGCTCTTGCGAATGCGCCGCTTCGGAGTCTCTCCGGCACGGTTGCATGGTCGTTCGAAGGCAACGGCATTCGCACGCGTACGACCTTCATCGAAGCGTTTCGAGAACTCGGTCTCGCCTATGTCGAGTTGCCCAATCTCTTGAAGACAAGTGAGCGGGCATGCGATTTGGCGGGTTACCTTGATCCCTTTTACGCCATGTACGTTGTACGCGAGTCGAACCACGAGCGGCTGCAAGAGTTCGCGGCAGCATCATCTCGACCCGTTATCAACGCTATGTCGCGCGCAGCCCACCCTTGCGAGGTTCTGTCAGATGCCTACTACATCGACTTCAAAATTCGGCCTATTGAGAGCGTAAGGATTGGTCTCTGGGGACCGACCACCAACGTGTTTCGATCCTGGCATGCACTGGCATCGGTCTTCGGCATCGAGATTCAGCACTTCTGCAGCTCAGAGTTTCATTCTGAAAATTGCAATGTCGTCTTCAATACCGGCCCAACCGAGACTGTCGATATCTTGGTCACTGACGGTTGGCCCAACGAATTCAATGATTCGGCTTGGTCGCTCACGCGAGAACATCTGGCACGCCTTGGTAATCCGAAGCTCTTGCCCACGCCGCCGTTTTCCATCGGTAGGGAAGTGGGCTTTGATCCCATTGCTTACGAGGGCTTCGTTGGCTACGAGCAGAAGCGCGTCCTGTTGTCTGTCCAGCGGGCAATTCTTATGCACGCAAAGGGCTAACTCAGCATTCCAGCCGACCGCCTACGGCGGCGGCTGAATTTCGTCGTTAGCCGCTACAAGGAATTCGCAGCCATGGGACTTTTGACTTTCAGCATTAATGTCACCCTCGACGGTTGCGTCGACCACCAAGAGGGAATCGCCGACGACGAGACAACAGCCTTTTTCACTCGCCTCATGAATGAAGGTGGAGCGATGTTGTGGGGCCGCGTTACCTACGAAATGATGGAAAGCTATTGGCCGACAGTCGCCCGAGGCGACGTGGAGGCATCGCCAGCGATCCGCGACTGGGCAGTCAAGCTAGAGAACAAGCCGAAGTACGTGGTTTCATCGACCCGAAAGGACTATCGGTGGAACAACACTCGCCACGTCGTCGGCGACCTTCGCTCGGAGATACAGAAATTAAAGGATGCGACTCCGGCTGGTGTGCTCCTTGGTAGTGGCAAGCTCGCCACAGAATTGGATCGGCTGGATCTAATCGACGAGTACATGTTCCTCGTCCAACCCAGGATCGTCGGCCACGGCCCGACCCTGTACCAGAGTGGGCTGCCGAGCACACGACGGCTAGATTTGGTCTCGGCGAAACCGTTCCGCTGCGGCGCAGTCGCCATGCACTATCGGCGTCAGCGCGGCTAACAATTCGTTCAAGCCGACGCCGCTTCGCGGCGCGGCTTAACTCAAGCGTTAAGTGTCACCAACACCCGAAACCATGCTCGAACCAATAGTCGGTTTCTTTGACAAGCTCATAGATCAATTCACTTGGCGGAGGCTTGTTTTCTTGGCAGTTTTTCTTGTGATTGCCGGTGGCGGCCTGTCGGTATTTGAAATCTATACGCAAAGCTTCAAGTTGGCTCGCATAGAGAAGCAAGTAGTACTTCTGGAAAAACTGGCCAGCTCCAGCTCAAAGCAGGAAATAAAAACAAATCCTGAACTTCACGCATTGGCGTCGTCATTAATAATGCAACTCCGCGCGACCGACGTCAGTGTGCCAGTCAGCTATCAACTCCTGCCCTGGACTAAGAAGGCGTTAGCCGCCGCTGCGGCATGGTTCATATTTGGACTCTTTATTCTTTTGATTCCAAATAACTACACACGAACGAAACCCGAAACCGCATCCGTATTTGCTGGCATGACAGTTGTAGCATCTCCATTCATTGCACTATCAACAGCAATACCCACCTCTCCTTGGTTGAACTATGCCATCTATCCCATTGGGCATATATTCGTGATCATTTTCTTCCTGCTTGTGGTTGGCTTGTACATTGCGAAAAAATCATCCCGGCGCAAGCAAAGTTCAGCCTAACCCGTCAGTCAAGCGGACTGGCCTACGGCCAGCCGCTTACTTTTTTCGTTAGTCCGCAGGGAATCTGATTAATTCAAGCCATGGTTTTGCAAACGGCATTTACCTTCTCAGGCGTTATTCAGCGCCTGTTTTGTCGTTTCGCAGGGCTTCGCCTGTGGGTATGGCGCCAGTTTCAAGTCTTTTTAGCCTCCAGCCCTTGCCCAGCAAGCGCTGGTAGCTATCATTTATCAGGCATTGCGCCGCCTTCGTGGCGCAATGCTTTTTCGCGGTGTGCGCGCGTCGTCAAGCTGGGGGCTCCCGTTTTGGCACCTGCGTCTAACCCGTCAGTCAAGCCGATCCGCCTTCGGCGGCCGGCTTACCTCGTTCGTTAGGCGCTATGAATCCCATTGAGTGGCTCGAGCAGCAAGTGCCAGGCTTTCGTGAGTTACCTGAGGAAGATCGTCAGGCCATCTTTCACTTCGCGCTTCTTTGGAGCCTCTTTGAAGCAAGGGCCTTGCAAACTCGCGCGTCTGCAAACGCCATCCTTTCACTTGTCCACGAACGGCACACACAGGGTCGGCTAAACGTAAACGAGTTTCAGAATAGCCTGGCCTACTTCCGGCAACGGTACTTCGCCGAGGACACCTTCACGGCGCATTTCGAGGGCTTGAATCTTAGAAGCAATGACAGCCCGGAACTGGTGAGGCAGGTCCTGAACGGAGAGAACAACAATCCGGCTGATGTTGTCGGCTGCCTGCTTATCGTGATTTTTCGCCTCAGAAACAATCTCTTTCACGGGGTCAAGTGGGCCTATGGAATTCAGGGCCAGCGCAGCAACTTCGAGCAAGCAAACGCGGCGCTCATTTGCGCCATTACGCAGGTTGCCCAGCATGGCGCCTAACCCGTCGTTCAAGCGGACGCCTGACGGCGCCGCTCAACTCCAACGTTAGGTATTTCAGCGAGCGCATATGGACGAAGATCTTCAGCAATATTTAGAGCAAGTAAGGTTAGAGCATGAAGAACGAATCTTTTTTCTAAAGCACCATTTGGGAGCGGAGGTTCATTGGTTCTTCTCTCAAGGCTCAGAAGCATTAAAGCAGGGCCTAATACTCCCAGCATGCACCAGCTTCATCATTGGAATTGAGTCATCCTTAAGAGTAACAATGGCACAGATTGAAAAACCTGCACCAGTGGAAGAGCTTGACCCAACAAGAATTTTGAGCAATAGACTTTTGGTTGCCGCCCGAGTTGCTGGACTGCCAGTAAATAAGCTTGCTTTCCCAGAAGAAACCGACTTCATTCAAAAACTAGAGTCCGTCAAACCAAACATCAGAAATGTAGAGATTGTGCGTGTTCGACATAATCTATGTCACGGCAACATACTTGAATACATCAACAAGGATCTTGGCGAAGATAACTATTTCTTCACGCCAGAATGTTGTTTAAAACTTGCGATGCAGCTACTCATAGTTAGTAAAGCCTGGGTAGAAGAGCTCGGGAAGTTTCGCCAAGCAATGCAACATACCTAACCTTTCGCTCAAGCCGACCCGCCTTCGGCGGGCGGCTTACTTTTGTTCGTTACACGTGGAGGAAAGATGCCGGCAACCGTGACAGTACCGCTCGTCTGGACTTGTGTTGACTGGCTTCCGGACGAGACTTGGGGCAAGACACTCCTGCCGAGGCTGGTGGAACACGGTGCGATCTCCAAGCATCTAGAGCGCAGGGTCTATGTCATTCGACTCGCCGGAAATTTTGCTATTAGCTATCCAAATGGAGAATCTCCCGCCGTCTATGTGGGCGAGGGTAGCTTCGGCAGCAGAATTGCATCGCACAAGAAGTGGGCTCGAAAGCTTGAAGAGCTAGTGGGTGACTTTAAATTTCAAGTTTGTGTAGCAACGCCACGAGTAAGAAATCAGCCCACTACATACCTAGACTGTGAAGCGGCAGTTCTGCGCAGGTTCGGCGAGCGTTTCGGCTCCGCTCCGCTGTGGAATAAACAGTTTGAGCGGCGGCGATTTCAGCACCACAACTACAGCCAAGACAAGCTCGATTATGTTATCGGCAAACGCAGTGGCGCCAAGTACCATTGGGCGCTAAAGCCGATGAGAGCGTCACCGTTCTATGCGAGTTACCTCAAAACCCACGTATAATAATTCGCTCAAGCCAATGCCGCTTTGCGGCACGGCTTAGGTCAGGCGTTTGCAGGCGCAATCCTGCCTCCAGTGCGTTGCCAGAAGGCGGATAGGCCGAGCCCCTGCAATCTTCATTATTTCCAGACCAATCAACCCTTGGGAAACAAGATGCCAGAGTCAAAGAGCCAAATGCCCATTCAGAAGATTGCACGCCTGGCGGCGAAACCTGGGCGCGAAGCGGAATTGAGAGCCGCGCTACAGGTTCTTGAATCCGCTACGCGCAAAGAGCCAGGTTGCATTGAGTTCACCTTTCTTCAGGCCATTTCCAACGACGCACAATTTGTTCTTCTGGAGCATTTTGCCGATGAGGATGCCTTCAAGGCCCACATGCAACTGCCGCACACCCAGGCATTCTTCAAGGCCCAGCTTCTGGCTTCTGTCAACGCCACAGATGTCCATAGTCTTGGTAGCCCATAGCCATGCGCAAGGTGCTGGCCGAACCTTCCGTCGACAGGGTCAATCCGGCAATCCGACGCGGGCCTGTTGTGTCGAATATCTCCCGTTGCCGCCGTTTGGCCTTTGTCGAGCGATGCCGTGGCGTATCACAGAGCCCAGGGCGCTACCAGGGCTCAGGGTCGTCAATAAAGCGTAGACGCACAGTGCACAGTGCGGCCCCGCTGACGTTTTCGGTGTCACGTCAATTTTTGGAGCCTCTCATGCATTTCAAACCTTAAGGTTACAACGCTGTTTCTCCCTACCTTACCGTGAATGGTGCGCAGTCGGCCATCGATTTGTTGATCAGGGTGTTTGGCGCGACACGTTTGCGCACCATCCACGCCGATGACGGAAAATCGCGCACGGCGAGGTGCGCATCGACGAGTCGGTTTTAATGGTCACCGACGCGACCGAAGGGTGGCCTGAGATGCCGGCCCACGTGCATGTGTATGTCGCAGACGTCGATGCCACCTCTGCCCGTGCCCTCGAAGCAGGGGCAATCGGGATGCAGGAGCCGGTGCAGAAGGACGATGCGGACAAGCGCGGCGGTTTTCAGGATGATGGAGGCACCGCCTGATGGGTGGAACAACAGGTCGGGTAGGTCCGCGCAAACGTACCTGCCAGCGCTGGCTGTACCGTCTGCACTGCCGTCGCCGCATGGCTGCGCAGCCGGGAGCACGCCACGCCCAAGGCCTGGTGCTGCAGTTGCGACGCCGCCCGCCGCCACACGCCGACACGACACCGCATGAACCAGAACGAAATCAAGGCCCTTTTCGACCAGCAGGCCGCCAGCTACGACACGCAGTGGGCCAAGACGCAGCCCATCCGCAGCTGCCTGCATCTGCTGCTGGATGCGGCCTTTGCCGAATTGCCGGCCGATGCGCGCATCCTGTGCGTCGGCGTGGGCACGGGTGCCGAGCTGGCACATCTGGCGCACCAGCATCCCGGCTGGCGTTTCACGGCGGTCGAGCCGTCCGGCGCCATGCTGCAGGTCTGCCGCGATCTGGCGCAGCGCCAGGGCTTCGCGCAGCGCTGCGTGTTGCACGAGGGCTATCTGGACACCCTGGCGCCCGCCACAGCGGCCCCAGGGCAGGGCTACGGGTTCGACGCTGCCACCTGCTTTCTGGTGTCGCAGTTCATGGTCGATCCTGCCGTGCGCTCGGGCTTCTTTCGCCAGATCGGCCAGCGGCTGCGGCCTGGTGGCATTCTGGCCAGCACCGATCTGGCGTGCGACGTGCGCTCCCCCGCATACGAGGTGCTGCTGCGCGCGTGGATGCACATGATGGCGGCGGCGGATGTGTCGCCAGAGGCGATGGAGCGCATGCGTAAGGCCTATGCCACCGACGTGGCGGTGCTGCCGCCCGGCCGGGTGGCGGGCATCATCCAGGCGGGTGGGTTCGACGCGCCGGTGCCGTTTTTCCAGGCGGGGCTGATCCATGGGTGGCTGTCCCGCTGGGGCGGCAGTCTGGCGGATTGATCCGCCATCGCGGCGCCCGGCAGGCACCGTGACGGGCGGGCGGCCCCGCTGCCGGCCCATGCGGATGCACGGCAGGGCGGGTTAGGGTGGCAACGCACCAGGCCTGACCGCAGCGCCTTCGACCCGGCTGGCGGATGGGTAGCTGCTTGCCTGCCCGGCGTCCGCGCGCGGGCAGCACCACAATCAGCGCGTTCCACCTTCCATCCCTAGCAGGAGGCCCCGTCCATGTCTGTCCGTGCCCTGGCGCTGTGGTGCGCCGCTTTTTCCACCGTGCCGGCAGTGGCGCAGGCCGCCGCGTCCCAGCCTGCTGCCGGCGCCAGCCCTACCGCCCAGGCGGCCCCGGCCCACTGCCCGGCCCTGCTGCAGCACACCTTCCCCCGCCTGCAGGACGAAAGCCCGCAATCGCTGTGCCAGTACGCGGGCAAGGTGCTGCTGGTGGTCAACACCGCCAGCTACTGCGGCTTCACCTACCAGTACGAGGGGCTGGAGGCGCTCTACAAGAAGTACAAGGACCGCGGCCTGGTGGTGCTGGGCTTTCCGTCCAACGACTTCTTCCAGGAAAAGAGCGACAACCAGGACATCGCGGACTTTTGCTACAACACCTACGGCGTGGTCTTCCCGATGTTCGCGCGCAGCGCCGTGCGCGGCTCGGATGCCAACCCGCTGTACCGGCAGCTGGCGCAGGCCACCGGCAAGAAGCCGAGCTGGAATTTCAACAAGTACCTGATCGACCGCGCGGGCCGCACCGTCACGCACTACGGCAGCAGGGTGGAGCCGAGTGACAAGGCTTTCGTGCAGCAGCTGGAGGCGCTTTTGGCCCAGCGCTGACGGCGCTGGCTGCCCCAAGCGCCGGAGCAGGGGGATCGCCCGCCGCGTAGGAGCACGCCCCGTCCTCCCCGCCTGGCGCTCCCAAACCTGCACCCCGTTCCTAGAATCCCGCACAGCGCCCCTCTCGGCGCGTGGGGACCGCGCGCCACGATCTGGCGCCGCGTGTCCTTGTCCCAACCCCGGCACACCACCGCCGTGCCCAGGAGACCGTGGATGACCCCTTCGCCTACCGCCCCGCTGCGGCTGCACGTGCCCGAGCCCACCGGCCGGCCGGGCTGCAGCACCGACTTTTCCTATCTCGCCATCTCGCCTGCTGGCGCGGTGCGCCGGCCCCCCACCGACACCCCCGCCGCCGACACGGCCGACCTGGCGACCAGCCTAGTGCGGGTGCTGGACGACGAGGGCCGCGCCGTCGGCCCCTGGGCCCCGAGCATCCACCCCGAACGCCTGCGCCGCGGCCTGCGCGCCATGATGAAGACGCGCATCTTCGACGCGCGCATGCTGATGGCGCAGCGCAAGAAAAAACTGTCGTTCTACATGCAGTGCCTGGGCGAGGAGGCCATCGCCGTGGCGCACGCGCAGGCACTGGCCGAGGGCGACATGTGCTTTCCCACCTACCGCCAGCAGGGCCTGCTGCTGTCGCGCGACGACATTCCGATGTCGGAGCTGATCTGCCAGCTGATGAGCAACGAGGGCGATCCGCTCAAGGGCCGGCAGTTGCCGGTGATGTACTCGTACAAGCGCGCAGGTTTCTTCTCCATCTCGGGCAACCTGGCCACGCAGGTCATCCAGGCCGTGGGATGGGCGATGGCCTCGGCCATCAAGGGCGACACAAAAATCGCCTCCGCCTGGATCGGTGACGGCGCCACGGCCGAGGCCGACTTCCACACCGCGCTGACCTTCGCCCACGTGTACCGCGCGCCGGTCATCATCAACGTGGTCAACAACCAGTGGGCGATTTCCACCTTCCAGTCGATCGCCGGCGGCGAGGGCACGACGTTCGCCCAGCGCGGCGTGGGCGTTGGCGTGGCCTCGCTGCGCGTGGATGGCAACGATTTTCTGGCGGTGTACGCCGCCTCGCGCTGGGCGGCCGAGCGCGCGCGCACCAACCACGGCCCGACGCTGATCGAGTGGGAGACCTACCGCGCCGGCCCGCACTCCACGTCGGACGACCCGAGCAAGTACCGGCCGCAGGACGACTGGCAGCGCTTTCCGCTGGGCGACCCGATCGCCCGCCTGAAACAGCACCTGATCGCCATCGGCGAATGGACCGAGGAGCAGCACGCCGCCGCGCAGAAAAGCCTGGAAGCCGAAGTGCTGGCCGCCGAGAAGGAAGCCGAGCGCCACGGCAGCCTGCTCGACGGCCGCGTGCCCAGCGCCGCGGCCATGTTCGAGGGCGTCTACAAGGACATGCCGGAGCACCTGCGCCGGCAGCGCCAGCAGATGGGAGTGTGACCATGCAGCCCAGCACCGAAGACACCGCCAAGGCGATGCAACAGGCCGAGCCTGTCACGACCCAGGCGCAGCAGCGCGACCAGCAGCGCGCCGAAGCGCAGCACCCCGACGCCAGCCGCGTGCCCATGACCATGATCCAGGCGTTGCGCTCGGCCATGGACGTGATGATGGCGCGCGACGACAACGTCATCGTCTACGGCCAGGACGTGGGCTACTTCGGCGGCGTGTTCCGCGTCACCGAAGGGCTGCAGGCCAAGTACGGCAAGACGCGCTGCTTCGACGCGCCGATCTCCGAGGGCGGCATCGTCGGCACGGCCATCGGCATGGCGGCCTATGGCCTGAAACCCGTGGTCGAGATCCAGTTCGCCGACTACTTCTACCCGGCCACCGACCAGATCGTGTCCGAGGCGGCGCGCATGCGCCACCGCTCCAACGGCGACTTCACCGCGCCCATGACCATCCGCATGCCCTGCGGCGGCGGCATCTACGGCGGGCAGACGCACAGCCAGAGCCCGGAGGCGTTCTTCACCCATGTCTGCGGCCTGCGCACAGTGATGCCGAGCAACCCGTACGACGCCAAGGGGCTGCTGATCGCCTCCATCGAGTGCGAGGACCCGGTCATCTTTCTGGAGCCCAAGCGCCTGTACAACGGTCCGTTCGACGGCCACCACGACCGGCCGGTGGTGCCGTGGTCCAAGCACGCCTTGGGCATGGTGCCCGAGGGCTACTTTCGCGTGCCGCTGGACAGCGCCGTGGTCTTCCGCCCCGGCAAGGAGGTGACGGTGCTGACCTACGGCACCATGGTCTGGGTGGCCGAATGCGCGGCGCGCGAGGCCGGCGTGGACGCCGAGGTCATCGACCTGCGCTCCATCTGGCCGCTGGACCTGGAGACCATCGTGAATTCGGTGAAAAAGACCGGCCGCTGCGTCGTGGTGCACGAGGCCACGCGCACCAGCGGCTTCGGCGCCGAACTGGCGGCGCTGGTGCAGGAGCACTGCTTCTGGCACCTGGAGGCGCCCATCGAGCGCGTGACGGGCTGGGACACGCCCTATCCGCACGCCCAGGAATGGGACTACTTCCCCGGCCCCGCCCGCGTGGGCGCGGCCCTGAAGCGCGCCGTTGGCAAGGAGGCATGACATGGGTATTTACGTGATCCGCATGCCCGACATCGGCGAGGGCATTGCCGAGGTGGAACTAGTCGCCTGGCACGTGCAGCCGGGCGACACGGTGGCCGAGGACCAGCCGATCGCCGACGTGATGACCGACAAGGCGACGGTGGAGATCCCGGCGCACGTGCCCGGCAAGGTGCTGACCTTGGGCGGCGCCGTGGGCCAGGTGCTGGCCGTGGGCGCCGAGCTGGTGCGACTGGAGGTCGAGGGCGCTGGCAATTGGAAGGAAAACCAGGCTCCAGCCGGCGCCAGTCCAGGGCATGCAGCTACTGAAAATGGAGCAAAAGATGCGCCAGGGCCAGCGGGGCAGGGCGAAGGCGCTGCGCCCGCCCAGCCCGCCGGCAAGGCCGGCGGCTCTTCACTCCCTCTCCCTCCGGGAGAGGGCAGGGGTGAGGGCCGGCCGGCGATGGACGGTACGGCCAACCAAGCAACCGTCGCCAGCCCTCACCCCCACCCTCTCCCAGGAGGAGAGGGAGTCAGGCAGGGGGCGCCGACGGGGGAAGCAGGCGGCGGTTTCAAGCCAAATCTGCCCCTGGCCCATACAACACACAGGCATCCAGCTACGGATACGATAGCAAGACAGCCGGCCTCCGCTCGCTCCCAGGCCGCCGCGCGCGCCCCTGGCGAACGCCCGCTGGCCTCGCCCGCTGTGCGCCGCGCCGCGCAGGACCGGGGCATCGACCTGCGCTACGTGCACGGCAGCGGCCCCGCCGGCCGCATCTCGCACGAAGACCTGGATGCTTGGGCTGCCAGCGCCGGCCAGCCCGCCGCCCAGGGCCGCTCGCAGTACGTGGAGCGTCATGGCGAGCAGCCGATCCCCGTCATCGGCCTGCGCCGCCGAATAGCGCAGAAGATGCAGGAGGCCAAGCGCCGCATCCCGCATTTTTCCTACGTCGAAGAGATCGACGTGACCGAGCTGGAGGCGCTGCGCCAGCGGCTGAACCAGCTGCACGGCGCTACGCGCGGCAAGCTCACGCTGCTGCCGTTCCTGGCGCGCGCCATGGTCCTGGCCTTGCGCGACTTCCCGCAGATCAACGCCCGCTACGACGACGACGCGGGCGTGGTCACGCGCTACGAGGCGGTACACCTGGGTGTGGCGACGCAGACCGACGCCGGCCTGATGGTGCCCGTGCTGCACCACGCCGAAAGCCTGGACCTGTGGCAGTGCGCTGCGTCAATAGCCCGCGTGGCCGAGGGGGCGCGTTCTGGCCGCGCAGCGCGCGACGAGCTGTCGGGCTCGACCATCACGCTGACCAGCCTGGGGGCGCTGGGCGGCATCGCCAGCACGCCGGTCATCAACCACCCGGAGGTCGCCATCGTCGGCGTCAACCGCATGGTGGAGCGGCCGATGTTCCAAGGCGGCCACGTGGTTGCGCGCCAGCTCATGAACCTGTCCTCGTCCTTCGACCACCGCGTGGTCGATGGCATGGACGCAGCGCGCTTCATCCAGGCCGTGCGCGCGCTGCTGGAGACGCCGGCGCTGCTGTTCGTCGAGTGAATGGCATGCAACACCCCTACTTAAGTCCCTTCGGGCCTTCCCCCCGCTCTCGCAGCGCTGTGCGCTGCGGGCAGGGAGGCACAGCCAGCGCTGCGGGGCGGCCCTTGCGCGGCTGTCCGCGCATGGGGCGCGCCAGTTTCATGCGATGCGTGCGGCACACAGCGCGATGGAGCAATTGATATGAAAGAACTCTCAACGAAACTGCTAGTGATCGGCGGCGGCCCGGGCGGCTACGTGGCCGCCATCCGCGCCGGGCAACTGGGCATCCCCACCGTGCTGGTCGAGGGAGAGCGCCTGGGCGGCACGTGCCTGACCATCGGCTGCATTCCGTCCAAGGCGCTGATCCACGCGGCCGAGGTGTTCGAGCAGGCGCGGCACAACGCCGCCGGCTCGGCGCTGGGCGTCCGCGCAGGCGAGCCCACGCTGGACTTGGCGCAGACCGTGCGCTGGAAGGACGGTATCGTGCAGCGCCTCACAGGCGGCGTCGGCGGCCTGCTGCGCAAGGCGGGCGTGCAGGTGCTGCAGGGCTGGGCGACGATCGAGGACGGCAAGACCGTGAGCGTGCGCATGGCTGGCGAAGGCGGCGAGGTGCGCCGCGTGCGCTGCGAGCATCTGCTGCTGGCCACCGGATCCGAGCCTGTGGCGCTGCCCAGCATGCCGTTCGGCGGCGCCATCTGGTCGTCGACCGACGCGCTCTCGCCCGACGTGCTGCCGCGCCGCCTGGTGGTGGTGGGTGCCGGCTACATCGGGCTGGAGCTGGGCATCGCCTACCGCAAGCTGGGCGTGGAAGTCACCGTGGTCGAGGCCGCGCAGCGCGTGCTGCCCAGCTACGACGAGGAGCTGACGCAGCCGGTGCTCGAATCGCTGAAGAAAAGCGGCGTGGTGCTGCACCTGGGCTGCAGCGTGCAGGGCTGGGACGCGGGCCAGGGCGTGCACGTGCGCAACGCCCGCGCCGACGAGTTTGCCCTGCCGGCCGACCGCGTGCTGGTGGCCGTCGGCCGGCGCCCGCGCACGAGCGGGTTCGGTTTGGAGTCGCTGCAGCTCGACATGGCCGGCCGCCACGTGGCGATCGACGCGCACTGCCGCACGTCCATGCGTGGCGTCTGGGCCATCGGCGACGTGACCGGCGAGCCCATGCTGGCGCACCGCGCCATGGCGCAGGGCGAGTGCGTGGCCGAGCAGATCGCCGGCCACGCGCGCCGCTTCGAGCCGATGGCCATACCCGCGGTGTGCTTCACCGACCCGGAGGTGGTCGTCGTCGGCAAGACCCCGGCCGAGGCGCGCGCCGCCGGGCTGGAGTGCATCGACGCCGCCTTCCCCTTCGCCGCCAACGGCCGCGCCATGACGCTGGAGGCCACCGGCGGTTTCGTGCGCGTGGTCGCGCGTCGGGACAACCACCTGATCGTCGGCTGGCAGGCCGTGGGCCGTAATGTGTCCGAACTCGCCGCCGCCTTCGGCCAGTCCATCGAGATGGGCGCGCGGCTGGAGGACGTGGGCCACACCATCCACGCGCATCCGACGCTGGGCGAGGCGGTGCAGGAGGCAGCGCTGCGCGCGCTGGGGCAGGCGCTGCATATCTGAACCGCGCTGCGCCATGTTGATGGGCGCGCCCTGCAGGGCGCGCTTCTTTCCTTCAATCTTCAACGCGAAAACTGGCGCTCCGATCGCGATTTCTAAAATTGGGTTCAGACCCTGGTTTCTGCTGATTTCTGAAGGAATCGGCTCTGGCGCAACAATTGGAATCTGACCTCCATTTCTTGTCCAACGTCGATTTGGCCAAGAGTGTTTCCCTCTGGCAAGGCTGTCACCCATCGGCCGCCGCGCCTCATGTCGCCAGCGGCAAAATCCCGGCGCACTACCACAACCCACCACCTCCCGAACGCATGAGCTTCGCGCCTTCCCACCTGCATGTCCATTACGCCCACGACGATCTCGATGCGCTGCTGAATGCGCCTGACCTGCTGGCCGTATTCGGCTTCGGGCCCGATGCGCCGCAGTCCGCCGACCCACGCTACCTGCGCGTACCGCTTGCCCCTTTCGGCGCGCCGGTCCTGGAGGCCTGGCGCGCGGCCGCGCCCGTCACCTGCGGGCGCGAGGGCGCGGTGCAGTGGTCGTCGGACGGCGCCTGGCTGTTCGGCGCCATCGAGGTCGACGAGGCCGCTGCCGGCGGCATCGCCGGCGCCGCGCGCACGGCCTATGCCGAACTGACCCGCTTCGTGCAGGCGCGCGGCTTTCCGCACTTGGTCCGCATCTGGAACTACCTGGACGCCATCACCCACGGCGCGGGCGATGGCGAGCGCTACCGCGAGTTCTGCGTCGGCCGCGCGCAGGGCCTGGGTGCGTTCGACGTCGCCACGCTGCCCGCCGCCACCGCCATCGGTCGGCGCGATGGCGTGCGTGTGCTGCAGGTCTACTGGCTGGCCGCCCAGGTGCCCGGCACGCCGCTGGAGAACCCGCGCCAGGTCAGCGCCTACCGCTACCCGCGCCAGTACGGCCCGCAGTCGCCCAGCTTCGCGCGCGCCATGCTGGCGCCGACGGGCGAGCGCATGCCGCTGCTGCTGTCGGGCACTGCCGCCGTGGTCGGCCATGCCTCGCAGCATGCGGATTCGCTGCCCGCGCAGATCGACGAGACCCTGCGCAACTTCGACGCGCTGGTGCAGGCCGCGCGTGCACGCCAGCCCGCGCTGCCCGCCGCTTTCGGCGCCGACACGCGCCTGAAGGCCTACGTGCGCGACGCCGCCGACCTGCCGGTGGTGGAGCGCCTGCTGCGCGAGCGCCTGCCAGGCGTGCCGTTCATCGTGCTGCATGCGGACATTTGCCGCAGGGAGCTGGCGGTGGAGATCGACGGGGTGCATGGCTGAGCAGGCGAGGCGTTGTTGTCCTCAGGCAGCCCGGGCAGGCAAGAGTAGTCTTCAATCAGGGGCGGATTTCAATTGAGGGGAAATTAAAATCTGATCTTGATTCCTCGGCCTGCTTATGGCGAAACGCCAGTTAGGCTGTCAAAGTAAAAGACTGATTTAAAACAACTAGCTTGTACAATTTCCCGTGTGGTTCACGGCGGCTGGCGGTTTGGCGGCTATAACCCAATCGGGGGCGTTGCACTATGTGGCGGATGAGGGAATTATGGTTATTGCGTCTTGTGCAGTATATGAGCGCATGATTAAAAGCCAAATTTTGGCTATAAAGGAGAGAAAAGTGTTATCTAAGAATTTGACTTTTGCCATAAGTATTATGGCAGCTAGTTTTCCAGTCTTGGCACAACAGGCGAACAAAGCAAAACATATGAAAAAAACTGATAGTCCTATAGTGGCTACACAGAGCCAAACAGCCGAGGCTCCTTTTGCGCCAATATATTTTGATTCCAACACTCCTGTAAGTGCCTACTTGAACAATCGGCCGGGGAAGATATACAGATGGCTTGAGGGGCAAATTTCCAGCGTCCCAAATAAACCTGACCAGTTCTCCACTGCAGAAGAAAAGCGTATTTATGAGGCTGATATAGCAGAGAGGATGGCAGGCGTTGGCCATATACCAATGATATTTAATTGTCAGAAAAAATATAACAGTGATGCGCAAAGCTATGAAATTAATTTCAGATCTTCTTCAATAAGAAACACTTACGACGTTAAAACAATAGACGCCAAAGCCTTGAATGTAAAGAATATAATTCTTGGTTCAGAAAATATGACCCGGGATAGTTATATGGCTCAGAATGCTTATGGGGCGGAAACCCGGGTGCATAAAATGACGGCTGATGTTTATTCAATTTCTTTCCCGTTCAAAGATTCGCCAACATCCATCATTGATGACGGGGGAGTGCCAGTGCGGGAGAAAAATTTACCGTATTTAATTGATAAAAAACTATACAGATTTAATATTCCAATGCAATCATCTGATGCGCGTGCAAAAGATAAGCATATCACTTGCATGGTTGTTTTTTCAATAGCTCCGCCATATATTTTAAAATATACAGAACACAAATTTCCAACCCGCGACGATGCTTCAGAGGATATATTTAAATATCATTCATTCTATGGTGCGATAGAAAAAATCGCTGTTTTTGATGCGTTGGATGAAAAAATAATAGCTGAAGCTGATAGGTAGAATTTAGGTCCTGTGGTTGTGCGAAATTAATAGACAATTCTCAATTGAGATAATTAATAAACTTAGTAAACCTTCATGAAGGCCGCTATATTGCTGATGGGCGGTACGTCCCTGTGACCTGTTGCTCATCATCAGCATGTGTTTTCATCTTCACCACTTCAGCTAAAAGCTAGCCTCGCCAGCTCTTGGTGAGCAATGAAACAGCTCTCAACGAAATCGTTTTTATGCTGCAGACGGGTATCGCAGAGATGAATCTTTCTTGATAGTTACGCTACAGTAGCGGCATGCCCTACTATTGCCGACTAAAAGACTGAAATGCAATTGGACTCTGGCGGGGGTTGCATAAAGACATTTTCACCCGGCTGAGAAATTGGAGTCTGGCCGTGGTTTCGACTCCAATTTTCTAGGCCCTGATTCCTCAATGCAAAGTACAATATTTATACTTTGTATAAAGTACCCCAGGAACCAGCCATGACCCACGCGTAAGCCATCGTCGGCATCAAGAAATGGGGCAACAACCTCGGCGTGCGCCTGCCGGGCAATGTGGCACGGGCCGCGCACCTGCCGGCCGAGCAAATGGTGCGCGTGACGGTGGGCGACGACGGCATCACCATTACCCCCTTGCCCGACGCCGCTCCCACGCTCGCGCAGCGCCTGGCCCGGTTCGACCCTGCGCGCCACGGCGGCGAAGCCATGGCGGCCGATCCCGTGGGCGCGGAAAAATGGTGACCGCCAAGGCGCCCAGGGCCGCTGCCCGTGGCAAGCAGCCCTGGGCGCCGGAGCGACATGACATCATCTGGATCGACTGCACCCCGCAGGCCAGCCGGGAGATGCGCGACCTGCATCCCTTCCTCGTGCTTTCGCCGCGTGCCTTCAACGACCGCACCTCGCTAGTCATCGGCCTGCCCATGACCACCGCCGAATACAACGCCGACAACCCCTTCGCCGTCGCCGTGGGCCAGGCCGGGGGCAGGAAGGCGGGCAAGACCAGCTACGTGCTGTGCCACCAGCCTAAGTCCTTCGACTGGCGTGCGCGCCAGGCGGCGGCGCATCCCCTGAAACGGCTGGCCGATGGCCTGTTCGCCGAGTGCTGCGCACGGCTGAACCAGATTGTCGAGCTGGGGCGCTGATGCAGTCGCCGCGAGGATGAGGGCCCGAGAGGCCCTCACCCGTCGCCAGGCAAGCGGGCAACCCCCAGCGCCTAAAATCCCCGCCTTCGCGCACGCATTGCCGTGCGCCTTTTCTTTTTCCTGCCCCGCCCGCGCCCGCCATGCTGACCTTCCAACAGATCATCCTGAAACTGCAGTCCTACTGGGCCGACCAGGGCTGCGCCCTGCTGCAGCCCTACGACATGGAGGTCGGCGCCGGCACCTCGCACACCGCCACCTTCCTGCGCGCGCTCGGCCCCGAGCCCTGGCGCGCGGCCTATGTGCAACCCAGCCGCCGCCCCAAGGACGGGCGCTACGGCGACAACCCCAACCGCCTGCAGCACTACTACCAGTACCAGCTGGTGCTGAAACCCGCGCCGGCCAACATCCTGGAGCTGTACCTGGGCAGTCTGGAAACCCTCGGGTTCGACCTGAAGAAGAACGACATCCGCTTCGTCGAGGACGACTGGGAGAACCCCACGCTGGGCGCCTGGGGCCTGGGGTGGGAGGTGTGGCTCAACGGCATGGAAGTCACCCAGTTCACCTACTTCCAGCAGGTCGGCGGCATCGACTGCAAGCCCGCCACCGGCGAGATCACCTACGGCCTGGAGCGCCTGGCGATGTACCTGCAGGGCGTGGACAACGTCTACAACCTGACTTGGACCGAAACGCCCGACGGCACCCGCCTGAGCTACGGCGACGTGTACCACCAGAACGAGGTCGAGCAGTCCACGTACAACTTCGAGCACGCCGACGCGGACTTTCTGTTCACCGCGTTCGCCGCGCACGAGAAACAGGCCCAGCACCTGATGGCCGAGCAGCTGGCGCTGCCGGCGTACGAGCAGGTGCTCAAGGCCGCGCACACCTTCAACCTGCTGGACGCGCGTGGCGCGATCAGCGTGACCGAGCGCGCCGCGTACATCGGCCGCATCCGCAACCTGGCGCGCGCCGTGGCCCGCGCCTACCTGGACAGCCGCGCACGGCTGGGATTTCCCATGGCGCCGCGCGCGCATGCCGACGAGGTGCTGGCCGAGCTGGCGCGCGCCGCCGAGCAGCAGCAGAAAAAGGCTGCCTGAGGCGGACTGGTTTTTCTCCCTCTCCCCCTGGGAGAGGGCAGGGGTGAGGGCCAGCGACGGTGGCCTCGCCAGTAGGGGTGACAAATTTCCGCAGAGGCCCTCACCCCCCGCCCTCTCCCGCACGCGGGAGAGGGAGCCAAAAACCGCCTGCCGCACGTTTTATCGATCAAATCTGCCGCAAGTCCTGACAAACAAAGGGCCTGCAGCTATCAAAATTGCACCATGACCACCGCCAACCTGCTCGTTGAACTGTTCGTCGAAGAACTCCCCCCGAAGGCGCTGCAAAAGCTCGGCGATGCCTTCGCCGGCACGCTGCACGCCCAGCTCGTGGCGCAGGGCCTGGCCGATGCGGGCGCGCGCGTCACGCCCTATGCCTCGCCGCGCCGCCTGGCGGTGCATATCGAGGGCGTGCTGAATGCGGCGCCGGACCGCGCGGTGGAACAAAAACTCATGCCCGCCAGCGTGGGCCTGGGTGCCGATGGCCAGCCCACGCCGGCGTTGCTGAAAAAGCTCGCCGCCCTGGGTGCCGATGCGAGTGCCGTCGCCGGCCTCAAGCGCGTGCACGACGGCAAGGCCGAGGTGCTGTACCACCAGAGCACCGCGCGCGGCGCGCGGCTGGCCGAGGGCCTGCAAAAGGCGCTGGACGAGGCCATTGCCAAGCTGCCCATCCCCAAGGTCATGCGCTACCAACTGGCGGACGGCTGGAGCAGCGTGCACTTCGTACGTCCGGCGCACGGCCTGGTGGCGCTGCACGGCGCCGAAGTGGTGGAGGGTGTGCAGGCGCTGGGCCTGACCGCCGGCCGCGCCACGCACGGCCACCGCTTCGAGGCCCGGGCCGAGCCGGTCGTGCTGACCCATGCCGACACCTACGCGCAGCAACTGCAGGATGAAGGCGCCGTGATCGCCGGCTTCGCCGAGCGCCGCGCCGAGATTGCGCGCCAGCTGGCCGCGGCGGCTCAGCAAGTCGGCGGTGGCGCGCGCCCCATCGACGACGACGCGTTGCTGGACGAAGTCACCGCCCTGGTCGAGCGCCCGAACGTGCTGGTCTGCGCCTTCGACGAGGAGTTCCTCGCCGTGCCGCAGGAGTGCCTGATTCTGACCATGAAGGCCAACCAGAAGTATTTCCCGCTGCTGGATGCCGAAGGCCGCCTGACGCACCGCTTCCTGGTGGTGAGCAACATCTCGCCGCAGGACCCCAGCGCCGTCATCCAGGGCAACGAGCGCGTGGTGCGCCCGCGCCTGGCCGACGCGAAATTCTTCTTCGACCAGGACCGCAAGAAGACCCTGGTCAGCCGCGTCGAACAGCTCGGCAAGGTGGTCTATCACAACCAGCTTGGCACCCAGGGCGAGCGCGTCGAGCGCGTGCGCGCCATCGCCCGGGCCATCGGCGAGCAGCTGTTCCCCGCGCTGGCCGAGCGCCACCAGGTGGACGGCACGCAGGACGCCGAGATCGTGCAGGACTATCTGATGACCTGCGTGGACAACGCCGCGCTCTTGGCCAAGACGGATCTGGTCACCGACATGGTGGGCGAGTTTCCCGAGCTGCAGGGCGTCATGGGCGGCTACTACGCGGTGAACGACGGCCTGCCCGACGACGTGGCCTTCGCCATCGAGGACCACTACAGGCCGCGCTTCGCCGGCGACAGCCTGCCGCGCCAGAACGTCGGCCTGGTGGTGGCGCTGGCCGACAAGCTGGAGACGCTGGTCGGCATGTTCGGCATCGGCAACCTGCCCACCGGCGACCGCGACCCGTTCGCGCTGCGCCGCCACGCTTTGGGCGTGATCCGCATGCTGATCGAGCGGGACCTGCCGCTGCAGCTGCCGGCGCTGCTGGACGCGGGCTTCGCCGCCTTTGGCGACAAGGTGGACCCGGCCGCGCAGGTGCTGCTGGCCGATTTTCTGTACGAGCGCCTGGCCGGCAGCCTGCGCGAGCAGGGCTACAGCGCCAGCGAGGTGGATGCCGTCATCGCCCTGCGCCCGGCACGCCTGGCGCCGCTGCCGCGCCAGCTCGAGGCCGTGCGCGCCTTTGCCGCGCTGCCCGAGGCGCCGGCGCTGGCCGCGGCCAACAAGCGCGTGGGCAACATCCTGAAGAAGGCCGAGGCCGAAGGCCCGGTGGACCCGCACGTCAACGAGGAACTGCTGCGCGAGCAGGCCGAGCAAGACCTGTTCGCCGCGCTCCAGCGGTTCGTGCCGGAAGCCGACGCGCAGTTCGCGCAGGGCGACTACACGGCGAGCCTCAAGACCCTGGCCGTGCTGCGTGCGCCGGTGGATGCGTTCTTCGACGACGTGATGGTCAACGCCGAGGAGCTGCCGCTGCGCCTGAACCGCCAGGGCCTGCTCAAGCGCCTGCACCTGGCGATGAACCGCGTCGCCGACCTGTCGCGCCTGGCGGTGTGAAGCACCGCCGCCCACGCCATGGCCGACCGGCCCCCGGGCCGGCTGCGGCGCGGGCCGCAGCCGGGGGTGCCCAGGCCCGCGCGCGCCTGGGCGCGTGGCTGGGCTTCGGCCCGCTGGCGCTGGTGGTCGGCCTGCGCTGGGTGCTGGACTGGCTGCAGGGCCGTGCAGACGCGCCGCCGGCCTGGCCGCTGGCGCCCTTCGTCGGCACGCAGGACCCCTGGGGCTGGCTGCACACCACCGGCTGGGCGCTGATGGCGCTGGCAGCGCTGCTGCTGGCGGGACGGCTCGTGTATCGCCGCTTCGGCGCCCGGGCGCTGTTGCGCCTGCTGGCCGGGCTGTGGATCGCCGCGGCGCTGGCCGCCTGCGCGGCGCAGCTGGCGCATTTCCTGAACCTGCGCGGCCTGGTGCCGCAGCCCGCGCCGCTGGCCGCGCGCGTGCTGGGCAGCCGCGCCGTGGCGCCGTCGCTGCACGGCGCGGGCGGTACGCTGCTGGTGCTGCAGCTGCGGGACGAGCCCGGCACGCAGCAGGCGCTGGTCGATGACCGCCAAGCCGCCGCGCTGCCCGCCGGCCAGGCGCTGGCGCTGCACTGGGCGCGCGGGCGTTGGTGGGGCCGCTACGTCACCGGCTGGCAGGCCGTACCGGCCACCCCATAATCGCCGCCATGAAACTTGCCATCCTGGACCGCGACGGGCTGCTGAACGAGCCGGGCAGCGAGGGCTACATCGCCTCGCCCGCCGACTGGCAGCCGCTGCCCGGCGCGCTGGAGGCGGTGGCGCTGCTGAACCAGGGCGGCTGGCACGTCGTTGTGGCCACCAACCAGCCAGGGCTGGGCGGCGGGCTGTTCGACGGCCGCACGCTGGTCGCCATCCACGCGCGCCTGCACCGCGAGCTGGCGGCGCTGGGCGGGCGCATCGACGCCGTCTTCTACTGTCCGCACGCCGAGGGCGAGGGCTGTGCCTGCCGCAAGCCTGCGCCGGGCCTGCTGCAGCAGATCTGCGAGCGCCACGGCGTCGAGGCCGGCAACGCGGTGGTCATCGGCAGCTGCCGCGCGCACCTGCAGGCCGGCGCCGCGCTGGGCGCGCGCCAGCTGCACCTGGTGTGCAGCGGCGCCTCGGCCGCGCTGGATGCGGGCGCGCCGCTGGACGCCGGCTGGCCCGCCGGCACGCGGGCGCACGCCAGCCTGCTGGATGCGGCGCTCTGGCTGCTGGCCCAGGACGCCGAGCCGCAGGCCGCGGCGGTCTCCGCATAGCGGCAAAAATCATGGCGACAAGCCCTTTATCCTCAAGGGCTGGCGGCCTGAAACACCCTTATTACGCTTCCGACACCCATGGCCTTGATCCGTTCCGTCCTGCACCTGCTGGTGATGATCGTCACCGTCGTGCCCTACACCCTGGGCGTGCTGCTGGCGCGCTGGACCACCGGCAGCAAGAGCGCCGCCTACCGCGTCGCCCGCGCCTGGCTGGCGCTGTGCATTGACGCGGCGCGCTGGCTGCTGGGCATCCGCCCGCAGATCCAGGGCATGGAGCGGCTGCCGCTGCAGGCGGGCAGTGGCGCGGTGCTGCTGGTCAAGCACCAGTCCACCTACGAGACGTTCCTGATGCCGGCGATCATGCCGCGCCCGCTGGCCTACGTGTTCAAGAAGGAGCTGCTGCGCGTGCCGTTCTTCGGCTGGTCCATCGGCAGCCTGGACATGATCCACATCGACCGCGACAAGCCGGCGCGCGCCTTCGCGCGCGTGCTGCAGCAGGGCCGGCGCCTGCTGGCGCAGGGCACCTGGGTGATCATGTTTCCCGAAGGCACGCGCATCCCGCGCGGCCAGCAGGGCGAGTACAAGAGCGGCGGCGCGCGCCTGGCCATCGACGCCGGCGTGCCGGTGGTGCCGGTGGCCGTCACCTCGGCGGCGGTCTGGCCGCCCAAAGCCTTCGTCAAGCGCCCGGGCGTGGTGCACGTGTCCTTCGGCCCGCCGATCGCCAGCACCGGGCGCAAGCCCGATGAGCTGATGCGCGAGGTGCAGGAATGGATCGAGGCCGAGATGCGCCGCCTGGACCCGCAGGCCTACGCCAATGCGCCGGCGGGCACGGACCGCAGGCCGTGAGCGGCCAGCTGCCGCTGTGGCAGGACGAGGTACCGCCACGACCTGATTCAGGGCCAAAACGTGCTCCAGCCCTTGATATGCAAGGGCCCGCAGCTATCAGAACAGAAGTTCCCCCCGAGCCGGAAGGCGTGCTGCGCCACCCCCAGGCCAACCGCCAGATCCGCCTGGAAGGCACACCCGTGGCCTATCTTCTGCAGCGCGCGCGCCGGCGCAGCATCGGCTTTCGGGTGGACGGCGACGGCCTGTCGGTGCGCGCGCCGCTGGCCGCCAGCAGCGGCGCCATCGACGGCGCGCTGCAGGCCAAGTCCGGCTGGATCGTGCGCAAGCTGGCCGAGCAGGGCGACTTCCAACGCCGCCTACAGGCCGCGCGCATCGACTGGCGCGAGGGCGCCGTGCTGCCCTACCTGGGTGGGTCGCTGACCATCGCCCTGGACCCGGCGCGCGAGGTCGCCACGCGCGGCGCGCAGTGCCAGGGCGGCACGCTGTACCTGCCGCTGGCGCACGGCGCCGCGCCCGCGCAGCTGCGCGACGCCGCGCAGGCCTGGCTGATGCGCCAGGCGCGCGCGCACTTCACCGCGCGGCTGGAGCACTTCGCGCCGCGGCTGGGCGTGCGCTGGACGCGCCTGTCCCTGTCCAGCGCCCGCTCGCGCTGGGGCAGCGCGCGCGCCGATGGTTCGATCCGGCTGAACTGGCGGCTGATGCATTTTTCGCCGGCCATCGTCGACTACGTCGTGGCGCACGAGCTGGCGCACCTGCGGGTGATGGACCACAGCCCGCGCTTCTGGGACACGGTGGCCAGCGTCGTGCCCGACCACGCCGCGCTGCGCCGCCAGCTGCGCGATGAGGCCACGCCGGCCTGGGATTGACGGCAGAGGCAACGCCGGCGCGGCTGCCCGTGCTCGCGTCTCAGACCGGCGTGCCGGCACACCCCCTATGCCAGGGCGTTCCTGCGTCCGCGCACCGGCTGGGCACTGTGGAGCGCTCCTGCGGCACGATCTGGCAATGGTTCGCGGCATACTGGCGCGGCCATGAACACGCCCATCTCCACCCCGGTTCCCGCCCTGTTGCCCGACCATCCGCAGACCGCCGACGGCTATGCCGGCGACGTCAGCCCCGAGCTGGCCTGGCGCTGGCTGCAGTCCGGCGAGGCGGTGTTGGTGGACGTGCGCACCGACGCCGAGCGCGAATGGATCGGCCGCGTGCCTGGCGCCACCGCCGTGGCCTGGAAGCAGTGGCCCGGCATGGCGCCCAACCCCGACTTCGACGGCCAGCTGCGCGCCGCCGTGCCGGACGGCGCCCGGGTGCTGCTGCTGTGCCGCAGCGGCGTGCGCTCGGTGGCGGCCGCGCGCCGCGCCACCGAACTGGGCCTGCAGGCGTTCAACATCCTCGAAGGCTTCGAGGGCGAGCGCGATGCGCAGGGCCGGCGCGGCCGGCTGGGCGGCTGGCGGCTGCGCGGGCTACCGTGGCAGCAGGGCTGAAGCCGCAGGCCGTGGCCCTGATGTAACAACTGCTTGCCATTGGTCAAGGCTTGCGACACGATGCACGCCCGCACGGCGCGTGCCCGCGCTTGTTCTGGGGAGACTCCATTTTGACCTTCGCACACCACTGTCCGCCCTCGTGGCGGGCTGCACTGCTGGGCGCCTGCTTGGCCACCGGCGCCGGCGCCCTGCACGCGGCCCCTGGCCTGGACGGCAAGCTGTCACTGCTGGCGGCACGACCCCACGCCCCGGCCACGCGCCCGCAGGCACGCGGGGCGCAGGACGAAGACGCCGACCTAGTGGCCGTCACCATTCGCTTCACTGGCGCGCCCTTTGATGCGCTGCGCGCGCTGGGCGTGCGCCTGGGCACCGTCAGCGGCAACATCGTCACCGCCCAGGTGCCGCGCGCGCGGCTGCGCGAGGTCGCACAGGTGCCAGGCGTCGAGTTCGTCGAGGCCGCGCGGCGCCTACCCGCACGCCTGGCGCTGAGCGTGCCGGCCACCGGCGCCACGGCGCTGCGCTCGGGCCCGCCGCTGCAGTGGAGCGGCGCTACCGGGCAGGGCGTGATCGTCGGCGTGGTCGATGACGGGCTGGATTTTCGGCACTTCGACTTCCGCAAGGCCGATGGCAGCACCCGGCTGCTGGGGCTGTGGGACATGCGCGCGGGCGTCGGCGGCGCGCCGCCGCCCGGTCAGACCTACGGGCGCGAGTGCAGCGTGGCGCAAATCAATATGGCCATTGCCGAAGGCGTGGGCTCGCCCGCCTGCCCACAGCCTTCGCACGGCAACCATGGCACCCACGTCGGCAGCATCGCCGCCGGCAACGGCCAAGCCACGGGCAACGGCGTCGCCGCGTTCCGCCACATCGGCATGGCACCGATGGCCGACCTGCTGGTGGCCAACGCCATTGGCGACGGGGTGGACAACAGCAACGCCGTGATCGACGCCGTGCACTACATCAAGTCGCGTGCCCAGGCGCTGGGCAAGCCGGCGGTGGTCAACCTGTCGCTGGGCAGCTACTACGGCAACCGCGACGGCACGTCCAACTACGAGACCGCGCTGACGCATGCCGTGGGGCCGGGCTTCATCATCACCGCCGCCGCGGGCAACGAGGCCGACGCGCCGATCCGCGCCGAGGCCGCGCTGGCGCAGGGCGAGACGGTGCGCATCGGCTACCGCAACCCGTCCGGCAACGCGCAGATGCTGCAGCTGTGGTATCCAGGCAGCTACCGCTGGTCGGTGCGCGTGCGCAACGGCGCCTGCGAGAGCGCCTGGGTGGCGGCAGGCACCGACGAATACGAGGTGGACACGCCCTGCGGCGCGGTCGGCATCGCCAACACCGCGCCCAACCCCCTCAACGGGGACCGCGAGGTGCTGGTGCTGCTGGACACCAATGGCGCCGGCCAGCGCCCCGCGGGCGACTGGAGCGTCGAGGTGCGGTCGGTGCAGGGCGCAGGCACGGTAAGCATCATCGGCGCCGAGGATGGCAGCGACGCGCACTTCATCGACCACATCAGCCCCGTCACCGGCCAGATCCTGACCGACACCTGCTCGGCCACCGGGCCGATCTGCGTCGGCGCCTACGTCACGCGCCAGCAGTGGCAGGGCCTGAACGGCACGGTGGGCGAGCTCAGCAGCCTGGGCGCCGTGGGCGAGGTGGCGCATTTCTCCAGCCGTGGCCCGCGCCGCGCCTGCAGTGTGCCGCAGCGCTGCCCGATGGTCGCCAAGCCCGAGATCCTGGCGCCGGGCGCGATGATCCTGGCCGCTCTGGGCCATGACGCCGAGGAGGACCATGCCGGCAGGCGCGTCGATGCCGATGGCCAGCACGTCGCCTACCTGGGTACCAGCATGGCCACCCCGCACGTCACGGGCGCGGTGGCGCTGCTGTTGCAGAAGAACCCGGCGTTGACCCCAGACGAGGCGAGGCGCCTGCTACTGGGCCATGTGCAGCGCACGTCCTATACCCCGGCCAGCCTGCCGATGTTCGACCCGGCGGTGGCCAACCCAGCCGGCGCCGACGCGGCCTGGGGCTACGGCATCCTGGACATCGCCAGTGCCTGGAACGCCATGTCCGGCCAGCCGCCGGCGGCGGGCATCGTGCCTTTCGTCAGCGGCGATGCGCGCGGGCTGACGCTGTCGGCCACCATCACCCCCAGCGCCGACGAGCAGGGCAACGCGCTGCAGGCGTATGTGGTGGCGGTCCTGCCCACGGGCGACCTCTGGACGCTGGGCCAGGGCCAGTGGCAGCCGCTGGCCGCCGGGCTGCGCAGCTACGCGCAGTTCAGCGGCGCGCGGTCCTTCGACATACGGGTGTTCGACCACCTGGCCCATGCCGGCTCGGGCCTGGGCGGCACGGCCATCTTCATCGGCTATGGCACCAGCGAGGAGCAGATGCTGCAGCAGCAGAAATTCCGCCTGGTGCACGTGATGGCGCCGTGAGCGCCGCGCGGCGGCATGGAAAAAAGCCGGCGCCCGCAACGGGCGCCGGTTGGCTTTTGCCGGATGCTGCCGCTTACTTGGCCAGCGACGGAATGCGCAGCTTCTGGCCTGGGTAGATCTTGTTCGGGTCGCTCAGCATGGGCTTGTTGGCCTCGAAGATCAGGTTGTACTTGTTGGCATCGCCGTAGAACTTCTTGGCGATGGCCGACAGCGTGTCGCCGCTGACCACGTCGTGGTACTGCGCCTCGGGCTCGGGGTTGGTCACGCTCATCTGGTTGTCCACGCTGGTCACGTGCGCCACGTTGCCGCAGCACAGGGTGACCTTTTCCTTGGCCGCCTGCGTGGGTGCGGTGCCGCTCACGGTGACCTTGCCTTGGTTGCCGTCGAACTGCACCTTGACGTTGGACACGCCCAGGTTCTGCGAGGCGATGTAGGTCTCGATGGCCTTGCCGGCGCGGGCGTTGAGGTCGTCCTGCGAAGGCGCGGCAGCGGCCGCGGGCGCTGCGCCAGGGCTGGCCGGGGCCGGTGCCGGCGCGGCATGTGCTTCCTTGCCGCCGAACAGCTTTTCCCCGGCTTCCTTGACGAAACTGAAAAGACCCATGATGGACTCCTTGTGGTTGAGGCAAAAACATGCGCGTCGCATGTCGCGCGGCCACTGTAGCCACTGCCGTGGCGGCGGCGCTGTCGGACAGGCGCCCGAAGCGGGCCGGCCGGTGGCATCCGGCATGTTTCGCCCCGGGCCGGAGAGGCCGGCGGCGTTGCCATAATCCGCGCCATGACATTCCTGGCCATCGACGTCGGCAACACCCGCCTGAAATGGGCCGTGTTCGATCAGGCGCGCCCGGGCGCCGCGCTGCTGGAGCATGGCGTCGAGTTCCTGGACCATATCGAACGCCTGTCCGAAGGCCCGTGGGCGCGGCTGGCGCCGCCGCGGCACATGCTGGGCTGCGTTGTCGCGGGCGACACCGTGCGCCGGCGCGTGGCCGAACAGATGGAGCTGTGGGACGTGCCGCCGCGCTGGGTCGTGCCCGCCGCCGAGGAGGCCGGGGTGGTCAATGGATACGACCATCCTTCGCGCCTGGGCGCCGACCGCTGGGTGGCCATGATCGGCGCGCGCCACCGCGTGCTGGCGCAGGGGGCGGCGCGGCCGCTGGTGCTGGTGATGGTCGGCACGGCGGTCACGGTGGAGGCGCTGGACGCCTCGGGCCGTTTCCTGGGCGGCTTCATCCTGCCGGGCCACGGCATCATGCTGCGCGCGCTGGAGGCCGGCACCGCCGGCCTGCATGTGCCCACCGGCGAGGTGCGGCCCTTTCCGTCCAACACCAGCGACGCGCTGACCAGCGGCGGCACCTACGCGATCGCCGGCGCGGTGGAGTGCATGGTCCAGCACCTGCTGGCGCACTGCGGCCAGGAGCCGGCGTGCATCATGACCGGCGGCGCCGGCTGGAAGATGGCGCCGAGCATGACGCGTCCCTTCGAGCTGGTGGAAAACCTGATCTTCGACGGCCTGCTGGAAATCACCGCGCACCGCTGGGCCGACGCGCCCGCCTGAGCCTGGGCGGCCCCGTGCGGGGGCAATGGGATAATCACGCGTTTTGCCCGCGCCCCGGCGGGCGCGCTGCGAAAGAGCTCCATCCATGATTCTCGTGACTGGCGGCGCCGGCTTCATCGGCGCCAACTTCGTGCTCGACTGGCTGGCCCAGTGCGACGAGCCCGTGCTCAACCTGGACAAGCTGACCTACGCCGGCAACGTGCACAACCTGGACAGCCTGAGCCAGGACACACGCCACACCTTCGTCCAGGGCGACATCGCCGACCGCACGCTGCTGGACCGCCTGCTGGCCCAGCACCGCCCGCGCGCCGTGGTCAACTTCGCCGCAGAGAGCCACGTCGACCGCTCCATCCACGGCCCCGAGGACTTTATCCAGACCAACGTGGTCGGTACCTTCCGGCTGCTGGAGGCCGTGCGCCAGCACTGGAGCGGGCTGCCTGCGATGGAAAAGGAAGCCTTCCGCTTCCTGCACGTTTCCACCGACGAGGTCTACGGCACGCTCGAGCCCGAGGCCCCGGCCTTCACCGAGACGCACAACTACGAGCCCAACAGCCCGTACTCGGCCAGCAAGGCCGCCAGCGACCACCTGGTGCGGGCCTGGCACCATACCTATGGCCTGCCGGTGCTGACTACCAACTGCAGCAACAACTACGGCCCCTACCACTTCCCGGAAAAACTCATTCCGTTGGTCATCGTCAACGCGCTGGCCGGCAAGCCGCTGCCGATCTACGGCGACGGCCGCCAGATCCGCGACTGGCTGTACGTGCGCGACCACTGCAGCGCCATCCGCCGAGTGCTGGAGGCCGGCCGCCTGGGCGAGACCTACAACGTCGGCGGCTGGAACGAATCGGCCAACATCGACATCGTGCGCCTCATCTGCAGTCTGCTGGACGAGCTGCGCCCGCGCGCCGATGGCCAGAGCTACGCCGCGCAGATCACCCACGTCACCGACCGACCCGGCCACGACCGGCGCTACGCCATCGATGCGCGCAAGCTCGAGCGCGAGCTGGGCTGGAAGCCGGCCGAGACCTTCGAGACCGGCATCCGAAAAACCGTGCAGTGGTACCTGGAACACCCCGAATGGGTGGCGCAGGTGCAGTCCGGCGCCTACCGCGACTGGGTGCAAAAGCAGTACCAGAGCGCCTGAAGGAGCGAGCGCCATGCACATCCTGCTATTAGGCTGCGGCGGCCAGGTCGGCTGGGAGCTGCAGCGCAGCCTGGCCGTGCTGGGCCGCGTCACCGCGCTGGACCATGACAGCACGCAGCACTGCGGCGACTTCGCCAACCCGCAAGGCGTGCGCGAGACGCTGCGGGCGCTGCGCCCCGATGTCATCGTCAACGCCGCCGCGCACACCGCCGTCGACAAGGCCGAGAGCGAACCCGAGCTGGCGCAGCTGCTCAACGCCACCACGCCCGGCGTGCTGGCCGAGGAGGCCGCGCGCACAGGCGCCTGGCTCATCCACTACAGCACCGACTACGTCTTCGACGGCAGTGGCGAGCGGCCGTGGACAGAAGCAGACACGCCCGCGCCGCTGTCCGTCTACGGCGCGACCAAGCTGGAGGGCGAGCGGCTGATCCAGGCCTCGGGCTGCCGCCACCTGATCCTGCGCACCAGCTGGGTCTACGCCGCGCGCGGCGGCAACTTCGCCAGGACGATGCTGCGCTTGGCCAGCGAGCGCGAACGCCTGACGGTGATCGACGACCAGTGGGGCGCGCCCACCGGCGCCGACCTGCTGGCCGACGTGACGGCGCACGCCATCCGGCACCTGCAAACGCGGCCCGAGGATGGCGGCCTTTACCACTGCGTGGCGGGCGGCGCGACCAACTGGCATTCCTATGCGAAATACGTGCTGGCCCAGGCACAGCAAGGGCCTGCAGCTATCGAATTGAAAGCAACCGAGGTGGCGCCGGTGCCCACCAGCGCCTTCCCCACGCCGGCGCGGCGCCCGCACAACTCGCGCCTGGACACGCACAAGCTGCAGTCCACCTTCGGCCTGCAGCTGCCGCCGTGGCAGCAGGGCGTGGCGCGCATGCTGGCCGAGATTCTCTGAAAACGCTTCCTTTCCCCCGCACATGACTTCCACACGCAAAGGCATCATCCTCGCCGGCGGCTCCGGCACGCGGCTGCACCCGGCGACGCTGGCCATCAGCAAGCAGCTGCTGCCGGTCTATGACAAGCCGATGATCTACTACCCGCTGTCCACGCTGATGCTGGCCGGCATCCGCGAGATCCTGATCATCAGCACCCCGCAGGACACGCCGCGCTTCGAGCAGCTGCTGGGCGACGGCAGCCAGTGGGGCCTTGATCTGCAATACGCCGTGCAGCCCAGCCCCGATGGGCTGGCGCAGGCCTTCCTGATCGGCGAGCAATTCCTGGCGGGCAGCTGCAGCGCGCTGGTGCTGGGTGACAACATCTTCTACGGCCACGACTTCCACGAGCTGCTGGACAACGCCCACTGCCGCGAGGGCGGCGCCAGCGTCTTCGCCTACCACGTGCACGACCCCGAGCGCTACGGCGTGGCCGAGTTCGATGGTGCAGGCAAGGTGCTGAGCCTGGAGGAAAAGCCGGCAGTTCCGAAGAGCAGCTACGCCGTCACCGGCCTGTACTTCTACGACGAACAGGTGGTGGAGCTGGCCAAATCGCTCAAGCCCTCGCCGCGCGGCGAACTGGAGATCACCGACCTCAACCGGCTGTACCTGGAGCGCGGCCAGTTGCAGGTGGAAATCATGGGGCGGGGCTATGCCTGGCTCGATACCGGCACGCACGAGAGCTTGCTGGACGCCGGCCAGTTCATCGCCACCCTGGAGCAGCGCCAGGGCCTGAAGATCGCCTGCCCCGAGGAGATCGCCTGGCGCGCCGGCTGGATCGACAACGCGCAATTGCAGCGCCTGGCGCAGCCCCTGGCCAAGAACGGCTATGGGCAGTACCTGCAGCGGCTGCTGAAGGAAAAGGTGTACTGACATGCAAGCCACCCGACTGGCCATCCCCGAGGTGGTGCTGATCCAGCCCAAGGTCTTCGGCGACGCGCGCGGCTTCTTCTTCGAGAGCTTCAACCAGCGCGCCTTCAACGAGGCGACCGGCACCGACCACCAGTTCGTGCAGGACAACCACAGCCGAAGCAGCCGCGGCGTGCTGCGCGGCCTGCACTACCAGCTGCACCAGCCCCAAGGCAAGCTGGTGCGCGTGGCGCGCGGGCGGGTGTGGGACGTGGCGGTGGACATCCGCCGCGGCTCGTCCACCTTCGGCCAGTGGGTCGGCGCCGAACTGTCCGAGGACAACCAGCACCAGCTGTGGGTGCCGCCGGGCTTCGCGCACGGCTTCGTCGTGCTCTCGGACAGCGCCGACTTCCTTTACAAGACCACCGACTACTACGCCCCCGAGCACGAGCGCTGCATCGCCTGGAACGACCCACAGCTGGCCATTGCCTGGCCCGACGCCGGCGTGCCGGTGCAGCTGTCGGCCAAGGACCAGGCCGGCCGATCGCTGGCCGAGGCCGATCTTTGAGCGCAGCCGGCGCGGCGCCGGCGCCACTGCTGCGCGTCGCCATCCTGGGCACGCGCGGCATCCCGGCCGGCTACGGCGGCTTCGAGACCTTTGCCGAGCAGCTGGCCGTGCGTCTGGCCGCGCGCGGGCACCACATCACCGTCTATGCCGAGGCCGACGGGCGCGCGCCCGGCCTGGACCGGCAGTACCACGGCGTGCGCGTGCGCCAGCGCCGCCGCCCGCACTGGGGCCCGGCCTCGACCCTGGCGTACGACTGCGCCTGCCTGTGGGACGCGCGCCGCGGCCATGACCTGGTCTACATGCTGGGTTACGGCGCCGCCTGGGCCTGCTGGCTGCCGCGCGCCTTTGGCGGCACGCCGGTTTGGATCAATGTCGATGGCCTGGAGTGGGCGCGCAGCAAGTGGGGCCCGGGCGCGCGCCTGTATCTACGCGCGATGGAATGGCTGGCCACGCGCAGCGCCACGCGGCTGATCGCCGACGCCCGGGCGATCGCCGAGCGCATGCGCACGCGCTACCCGCGCGGCGCGCCGTGCAGCTTCGCCGCCTACGGCGCCGAGGAAGGCGCGCGGCCACAGCCGGAAGACGCCGCACTGCTGGCGCGCTGGGGCCTGCACAGCGGCGGCTACCTGCTGGCGGTGGCCCGTCCCGAGCCGGAAAACCATGTGCTGGAGATCATCGAGGGCTGCCTGGCGCAGCCCGGCGCGCTGCCGCTGGTGGTGGTCGGCGACGTGCAGGGCCGCACGCCCTACCAGCGCCGGCTGCTGGCGCACGCCAGTGAGCGGGTGCGCTTCGTGGGCGGGGTGTACCAGCCGGCGCAGCTGCGCTGCCTGCGCCTGCATGCCGCCGCGCATCTGCACGGGCATTCGGTGGGTGGCACCAACCCGTCGCTGCTCGAAGCGCTGGCCTGCGGCAATTGGGTCATCGCCCATGACAACCCTTTCAATCGCGAGGTGGCGCGCGACGCGGCCGACTACTTCGGCACGCCGGCGGAGCTAGCCCGGGCGCTGGCGCGCCACGCCGGCGCCCTTGACGCCGAGCGCACGCGCCGCAGCGCCCTGGCGCGCGCCATCGTCGCCCAGCACTACACCTGGGAACACATCACCGACCGCTATGAAGCCTTGATGCAGGCCCAGCGCGCCGGCGATCTGGCCGCGCTGGCGCGCATGGAGGCGCCGGCGTGACGGACACCATCGATGTGCTGCTGGCTACCTACAACGGCGCGCGCCACCTGGACGCGCAGCTGCAGTCGCTGCTGGAGCAGACGCACCAGGATTTCCGCGTGCTGGTCAGCGACGACGGCTCCAGCGACGGCACGCAGGCGCTGCTGCAGGGCTGGCGCGCGCACTTCGGCGGCCGGCTGGTGCTGCTGGACAACCCCGCGCCCGGGCGCGGGGTGGCACGCAATTTCGAGTTCCTGTTGCAGGCCAGCCTGCAGGACGGCATCGCCGGCTGCATGGCCTTCTGCGACCAGGACGACGTCTGGCTGCCGGACAAGCTGGCCGTACTGCTGCAGGCGCTGCGCCGGCTGCAGGCGGACGTGGGTGAGCACCAGCCCTGCCTGGTGCACTGCGACCTGGCGGTGGTGGATGGTCAGTTGGCGCCGCTGCACCCGTCGTTCGCGCGCCACCAGCGCTATGACCCGGCGCACTGCAGCGACACCACGCTGCTGAGCATCAACCAGGTCACCGGCTGCGCCATGCTGGTCAGCCGCACGTTGGCATGCCAGGCGCTGCCGCTGCCGCCCGAGGCGGTGATGCACGACTGGTGGTGCGCCCTGCTGGCCGCCGGCGGCGCGCGGCGCTTCGTCGACCACCCGCTGGTGCTGTACCGCCAGCACGGGGCCAACCAGCTGGGCGCCAAGGGGCGCGGTCTGGGCAGCCGGGTGCTGCGGCTGTTGCGCGATGGGCCGGCGGTGGTGCGCCGCGTGCGCGCCTTGGGGCAGGCCACGACGGCCCAGGCGCTGGCGCTGCAGGCGCGGCTGCGGCGCGAGGGGCGGCCGACGGGGTGGGTGCAGGACTATCTGGATTGGCGCGCGCGGCGGCTGTGGTGGCGGCTGGCGGGGGGGCGGCGGCACTATCCTGGGCCGGTGCTGGATCGGGTGAGTCGTTTGTTGCTGTGGTGATGGGGCTGGAGTTTTGTCGGTTGCTGTATTCCTGATTTGATAGCTGATTGCCCTTTATTTGCGTGGGCTTCCAGCTGTTTTGGTTGGTTTTTTGGCTTTGACTGCGAGGCCGGGACTCGCCCCGGCGGGCGACTCACTTTTCTTGCTCGCACAAGAAAAGTGAGCAAAAGAAGTGCGCCCCCGCAGGCTGCGTCCCCCACGCTGTCGCGTGGGGGCAACCTGTCTCGGGGCACTGGCGGGGTGCGCTGCGGAACTCACTGCGCTGCTGCGCAGCTCCGTTCAAACAACCGCAGCGAGCCAGATGACGAAGCATGGGCGCACCTGCGCCCATGCCACCCCGCCAGCGCCCCGAGACAGGCGCGGCCTTGAAGGGGTGGGAGGAGGAAACGGGAGCGGAAGAAAGAAAGAGGGAAGAACCAGCCGCGCTGACGGGTCTTCACTCCCTCTCCCGCAGGGCGGGAGAGGGCTGGGGTGAGGGCGGGAAGCCTTGCATAGGCGCCGCGCCCGAACTCTCGCCCCCTCACCCCAGCCCTCTCCCCCTGAAGGGGGCGAGGGAGCAAGAGGGGGTGGAAACGTCGCCCGCCCATACCAGGCCGCGCGCAGCGCCGGCCCGAATCGTCTCCCTGACTTCCCCCCTTGTGCCCGTACCGAGCATCGCAGGCTGCCCTGTAGCGCAGCGAAGGGGCTACGGGCACCGGGGGCGCGCACTTCTTTTGCCTCCTTTTCCTGTATGCAAGCAAGAAAAGGAGGTTGCCCGCCGGGGCGGGTCGCGGCCTCGCAGTCAAAGCCGGAAAACCAACCAAAACAGCCTGAAGCCCAAGCAAGTAAAGGGCAATCAGCTATCTAAAATATAGCAAAAAGCTCAAGAAGTCCTCACTGCCCTTCACTGCGGCAGCATGTCTTGGAACGGCTGGGGCTGCGGGCGAGGCACACGCGGCAACGCGGGCGGCGCCGCTGGCGCACGCAGGTCGGGCGTGTTGTTCTTGGCCAGCAGGCCCTGCAGCTGTTGCACGCTGGCTTGAAAGGACTCGGCCAGACGCTCGCCCTCCTCACGCGTGTTCACGACGTAGGGGGTGATGGTGATCAGCAGCTCGGTCTTGGTGCGCCTCTTGGACGTGGTGCCAAAAAGAGCGCCGACGACCGGCACATCCTTGAGGATGGGCACGCCCGACACACCGTCGTTATTGCGGTCCTCAATGAGGCCGGCCAGCATGATGGTCTTGCCGTTCTCCACCGTCGCATCGGTAGTCACCTTGCGCTTTTGGAAGCTCGGATACTCGGAGCCACCGGCGGAGATCCGATTGCCCAGGCTGCTGACCTCCTGGGAGATGCTCAGAGCCACTTGGCCCGTCGCGGTGATGCTCGGCTTGACCTCCAGCAGGATGCCGGTGGGCCGGTACTGCACCGAGTTGGAGGTGGAAAAGGAACTACCCGTCAATAGCCCGCCGCTGGTGGGCGTGGAGACGGTTTGCGTGATGATCGGTACCTCATCGCCCACTTCGACGCGCGCGACCTTGCCGTCGCTGGCCAGCACGTGTGGCGTCGACAGCACGTTCACGTCGGTGTCCTGGCTAAGCACATTCAGCATGCCGATGACCTGTCCGGCGCTGCCGAACACGGCGTAGTTCAGGCCTGACTTGATGTCGTTGGTGGCCGTAGGCGTGGCGCCTGGGCTGGCGACGGCGAGGGTCCTGTCGGCGTTGCTCAGGCCCACATAGCCCGGCCAGCTGTTGCCGCTGTGGCTCAGGACCGACTTCAGCCACCACTCCACGCCGTACTGCAGCGCGTCGGTCAGCACCACCTCGGCCACCATGACCTGCACCATCACCTGGCGCGCGCGGTTGTCCAGACGCTCCAGCACCTTGCGGATCTGCTGGTAGTCCTGCGCCGAGGCGCGTACCACCAAGGTGTTGGTGACTTCGTCTGGAATGACCTGCACCGTGCCCGACAGGCCGCGACCGGAACCCGCCTGCCCGGCCTGGCCCGGCACGCTGCCGCGTTCGATGGTGCGTGTGGCGGCGTTGGTTGTCTGCGCGCCCGCCGCGCCCCCGGTCGCACCCAGCCCGGTGGCGCCCGCTGCCGCACCCAGTCCGCCCGCGCCGCTGCCAGCGCTGCCCGCGAATGCCGTGGAGTTGGCAGACGGCAGACCTGCCGCACCCTGGTTGGCGTTGTTCTGCGCCGGCGGCGTGCCGCCGAAGATCTGCGTCACCAAGTTGGCCAAGTGCACGGCGTTGCTGTTGGCCACCGGGTAGATGTGCACGTAGGCGCCCAGGCCGTCCTGGGGCTCGGCGTCCAGGGTCTTGATCCACTGCTCGGCGGCCTGCATGACGCGCTCGTTGCTGGTGGCCACCAGCAGCGCGTTCATGCGCGCCACGGGCAGGAAGTAAGCTTTGGCGGCGTCGGTGCCGGTCCAGTTGAACAGGCCCGAGGTCTTGAACAGGCCCTCCAGTTCCTTGGCAACCTCGGCGGCCTCGGCGTGGCGCAGCGTCACCAGGCGGATGTTGACCTGCGCCAGGTAGTCGGCGTCCAGGGTGCGCACCATGTCCACGATCTTCTCGACGTTGGCGGCGCGGTCCACCACGATCAGGTGGCGGTTGGTCGGGTCGTTGGTGATGGCCGCCTGCGGGCCGACGAAGTTGCGCAGTGTGTTGACCATCTGGCTGGCCTGCACGAACTGCAGCGGGATGATCTGCATGACCACCGACGCCGGGCCCACGCCGGTCTGGCCCACGGCGTCGCGCGAGGCGTTGGCGTCGCGCACCACCTTGTATACCTTGCCCTGGCGCACGATGGCGATATTGGCCGTGGACAGGGCCGTCTCCAGCGTGCTGAAGATGTCGGCCATGCTGATGGCGCCGGTGCTCTTGAGCGTGATGCGCCCCTGCACCGATGGGTCGATGATGTAGTCCAGCTTCAGGATGTCGCCCAGGATCACCTGGATCACGTCGTACAGGTCGGCGTTGTCGAACTTCAGCGTCACGCCGGGGTTGGGCGTGGTGCTCAGCTGCACGGACGGGTTGGGGGTGGCCGCCACGGTGCGCGGGGGCGCCAGTGTCGGCGCAGGTGCCTGGACGTCGGGCACCGGGCTGGCCGGCTGTGCCAGCCCCATGGGGGCGGCGGGAGCCGGCGTCTGGGCGGGTGCCGGCGTGCCGGTGTTCGCTGGCTGCAGCGGCTGCACCACAGCGGGTGCTGGCGCGGCGGCTGGCGGGCGCGGGGCGGACAGCATGCCGCCGAACGGGTTCACCGGTTGCTGTGCCCAGGCGGCCGGGATGGGGGCGAGCACCAGCGCCGGCGCGAGCAGGCCGGCCACGGTGAGCTTGAGGAGCGACGGAGCGGAAGATGGAGTCATTGTCACGGTCGAAAAATCGGGCTCTACGGCTTGGCGACGGCCTTGCCGGCGGTGTCGGCAGCGGGCTCGGGCGGGACGGGGGCATGCACGCCGGCGAAGCGGGCGGTCACGGCCAGCTGCTGGCTGCCGCGGGCTGGGTCGGGCACCACGCGCAGCTCGATGGCCTGCACCTGCATCAGCCGGGGCGCGGACGCCAGGGCGGCCTGCAGGCGCGGCAGTTGCTGCGGCACGGCGGTGAAGCGGGCGCTGATCTCGATGCGGCCGGCGCCGGCCCTGGTGGGCGCCAGCGGTTCGGAAAACTCGATATTTTCCATATAAAGCGAGCGCAGCAGCGTATCCAAAGCTGACTGCAGCGCCGCCAGGGCCTGCTGCGGGTCTTCTTCGGCGAACAGGCGTGGCGCCAGCGCGGCGTGGGGGGCGGCCAACTCGTCGTGGCTGCGCTGCACCTTGGCATTCAGGCGCAGCACCTCCTGGTCGCGCTCGCGCTGGGCCTGCAGGTCGGCGGCCTGCTCGCGGTGCTCCAGGTAGTCGCCCAGGTACTGGTCAGCCAGCGTGGCCAGCAGCAGCACCACGATGAAGGGCAGGGCGAAGTAGCGGATGCCGTGCTGCCGGTGCAGGCGTTTCAGGTCGCGTTTCATGTTCCGGGCTCCCGGGCCGGCGGAGTGGGGGCGGCGACAGGCTCGGGCGGTAGCCGCGTGGCCTGCAGGTGGATGGCCGGATCGGTGCCGGTGAGGAAGTCGGGTACCGGCAGGTCCTCCAGCGGCCCGTAGCCCGGCAGCCCTTGCTGGCGCAGCTCCTGCACACTGGCGTCGTTGCCGGTCCCGGCAAAGGCCAGACTGCGTGTGTCACTGCGCACATACAGCAGCGTGGCAGGCGGCGGTGGAAAGCGCGAAGTGATCTGCGCCAGGCCGTACATCGCGCCATCGTCCTGCTGCAGCGCGCGCGCGGCCTGGTCGGCGTCGGACATGCGCAGGGTCAGGGTCTTGAGCGCACGCGCCGCCGCCACGCGCGACGCATCGCGGCGCACGGCCGTGCTGTCCTCTTCGATTTGCTGGCGCAGCTGGCCGTCGTGCCAGATCACCGCGCCCAGGGCGAGCATCCCCGCCAGACCCAGGCCCAGGCTGAGCGCCTTCAACGTGCCAGCCAGCTCCTCGTGCGTGGCACGGATGGCGATGCCCTCCGAATCCGAGCCCCACAGCTGCCACAGGCGTTCACCCTCGCCGGTCGCCTGCAGGGCCTGCCAGCGCAGGCCTGCAATGTCCGGCTGCGGCTGCCGGGCCATCAGCAGGGTGGCGGGACTGTCGGCAGGCGGCTGCAGTGCCGCCAGTTCGGCACTGACCACGCCGGGCAGCGCCTCGCCCTGGTCGGCGGACATCAGCACGCGCGAGCGCAGCAGGCCGCCGCTGGCGCTGTACATGTGCAGAAAGGTTTGCGGCTGCGGCGTGGCCAGCTCCTCTATCACCACTTTCAGGCCGCCTGCGGCACGCGCGGCTTCGCGCTGGAACAGCTGCCCGCGGGCGTACAGCTCGACGAGCTCCAGCCGACACTGCTCGCTGATGCGCTCGATCTCGGCCAGCCAGTCCTTGTGGATCCACAGCACGCCACCGGCCGCACCGCGTGCGAACAGGTCTGGCTGGGTGCGTACGTCCGAGGGGGCGAAGGGCAGCAATGCCGTGGCCGGAGTGCCGGGCTGCGCTGGGGCGGCGATGCCCAGGATGTCGCCGGACAACACCCAGTGCACGCGCGTGCCCGAAGGCAGGCGCCACTGCTGCACGCACTGCTGCAAGTGCTCGTGCACGCTGGCCAGGGAGGCATCGCCCGCCGGCAGCGCGCGCTGCGCGTCGTGCCGGCGGCGCCAGCCCAGAGGGCCGCGCTGCAGGTGCAGCAGGTGCAGGCATTCGGGGGTCAGCGACAGCACCAGCTGGTGCTGCCTCAGGCCTGGGAACGTGCGGTTGCGCATGGAAGGAAAAGGAAAGGAAGAAGAAAGGGCGGGGCCGTTCGGGCAGCGACGGCGTCAGCGCCCGGGAATCCCTGGGTCGGGCCATTGGTCCACCACAGCGAACCGGCCATTCTCGCCGGCAATCAGCGCCACCAGCTCGGAGCCGCTGGCGGCAGCGTCCGCCATGCGCAGCCGGGCCTGGACCGCCATGACCGGACCGCCAGGGGGATAGGCGTCCAGACCGGTGCCCTGCAGCCACAGCTGCGCCTGCTGCACGGGGATGGGGCCGGCAGCGCGCAGCGCGGCCAGCTGGCGCAGGTGTTCGGGTGTGACGTTGGCGCCCAGTGCCTGGATCACCGGCAACGGAGTGCGGTCCAGGTTCACACGCTTGCTGCCAGTGCCCACCACCACCAGCGCGCCCAGGCCGGGCAGCTCGCGCGCCGGGTCGCCGTAGGCCAGCGCCGCCGGGATCTCGCGCCACTGCAGCAGCTCCTGCAGGCTGGTGAAGCCGCGCCCGCCGCGCAGCGCGGCCAGCTGCTGGCGCAGGGCATACAGCTGCGTTGCCAGGCGCTGCGCACTGTCCGCGTTGGCGGCGCCGGCGAGCAGCAGCAGGCGTTGCCATTCGGCCTGGGTCAACAGGTTGGCGTCGGGCAGGCCGCTGACATCGTGCAGGCGGACCTGCACGCTCAGGCCGTCCAAGCGCACCCGCTGCTCGCCAGCGTCGGGGCGCCACAGCGGCCAGTCGCGCAGCAGCGCGTCGTCCGGCTTGAGCCGCAGCGCATCCACCGCCTGGGTGATGGCTAGCTGGGCAGCCACCTCTTGGGCGGCGCCCTGCAGGGCGTAGTGCTGGCGCAGGCGGGTTTTTTCATGCGTCAGCAACTGGGTGTCCAGGCGCAGGCCGACGCTGCTGCCCAACACCACCGTCGCCACCACGGCCAGCAGTCCGAGCACGAACAGCAACACATAGCCGCGCGGTCGCAGTGGCCTTGCTGCAGCACGTCGCATGGGCAGACGCTTGCGCATTCCAGTCATCGCGGCTGCTCCGGCTTGGACCGGGCGGTGTAGACCACGGGCGGCATGTCCTCGCGCAGGCCCGACAGTGCCAGTCGCATGAGCTGGGGTGCCGGCTGGTTTTCTTCCCAGCGCGTCTGCCAGCGGGTGTGCTCCTGCCCGTCGGCGCCGCGCAGGCGCGCCAGGAAGGAAAACGCACAGCTGCGCAGGCCGGTGGCCAGCACCTGCCGATCCTGCCAGCGCGGCGGCCCTTGCGTGGACGGCGCCGCGCCGTCGAGGGGCAGGAAACGGATGAAATGCAGCAGTTCGAGCGCGCCCGACGGTGCGATCTCGCAGGCCAGGCGCACATGCGCCAAGGCAGGCTGCGCGGCGCCGCCGCCAGTGCCTATCGGGTGCAGGGTGTCGAATTCCAGCGAGCGGCCGTCCGAACGCACCGCCTTGCCGCGTGCCGCCCATTCGTGGCGCAGCACGCGCTCGGCCGCGCGCACGTCGGCACGCGCATCGGCGCGCTGAGCGCTGCGCTGGCGAAAGTCCAGCATGCCCGACAGCGCCGAAGCGCCGATCAGTGCCACCAGCGACGCGATGGCCAGGGCAATGATCAGCTCCAGCAGGGTGAAGCCCGCCATGGGCGCGGGTGAGGAGCGTCCCATCATTGCGTGACGCCCTGCGCCGCAGCCGCCGGTGAGGGCTGGCCGGGCGCCGGCGCGCCTCCTGACGCAGCCGGCGGCGCGATGGCGCGCAGGGTGGACAGGCGGTAGGACTGCTGCGCGTCCTTGGGGCCCCAGAACACCTCGATCTCGACATGCTCCAGCTGCTGCTGGAATTGGGGCAGGCGGGCGCGCTGCGCGTCGTTCAGCAGCTGCACCGGCGTCTGGCGCAGCCGGTAGCCGAATTCCTGGCCGGCATAGCGCTCTTCCCCAGGATCGGCGGCGATCTGGAAATCTGGCTGTGCCAGCGCTTCGTCCAGCTTGGCGCGTGCCAGCTGCAGGGCAGCGGTGTGCACCGCTAGGCGGTCCTCTGTGCGCGCACTGCCCGAGATGGTGGTGAACGCCAGGGCCAGGCCGACACCCACCAGCGTCATGGCCACCAGCACCTCCAGCAACGTGAAGCCGCGCTGCCGGGGGCGGCACGCGTCACGAACTGGCCGCTGCAATCGGAAGCCTTTCGATGCGTCCACTGATGGACTGCAGGCGGAATTGCGCACGTTCACCCGAGGGCGTCTGCATGACGAAGGCCGCCTGGTACATGGTGCCATCGGGTAAGAACACCAGCCGCAGCGGTTTGTCATCCTGGCCGGGCTCGGGTTGCCAGGCATAGCCCGCGGGCAGCGTCAAGGATGCCGCGGCGGGGCTGCTGAGCGTACCGGAGTCGAAGTCCAGTGTGGCCGTTACGGGGCGCTCGGCCAGCACTGCCTTGTTGCGCAGCCGCTGCAACTGCTGCTGGGTGCGGTCCAACCATTGCCGCTCCTGCATGCGCGAGGACAGCCGGTCCACCGAGGCGATGGCCAGCCCGGTGCCGATGCCCACCAGCACCAGCACCAACAGCAATTCCAGCAGGGAAAAGCCGCCCGCCGCGGCGCGTCGCGTCATGTCAGGGCCCGGGGCCGCGCCAGCCGCGGGTCATTCCCAACTGTGGATGTCGGCGGCGTCGCCGCTGCCGCCTTCCTTGCCGTCCGCGCCCAGCGAGGACAGCTCGTAGTCGGCCTTCTCGCCCGGGGCCTTGTAGACGTAGCTGTTACCCCAGGGGTCCTTGTCCACGCGCTTCTTGAGGTAGGGGCCGCGCCAGCGGGCGGCGGCTTCGGTGTCGGCAGGTTTTTCCGACAGCGCGGCCAGACCCTCTTCGGTCGTGGGGTAGCGCGACATGTCCAGGCGGTAGGTGTCCAACGCCGCGCCGGCCATCTCGATCTGGGTACGCGCGGCCTTGACCTTGGAGGCGTCAAGCTGGCCGAACAGGCGCGGGCCGACCAGCGATGCCAGCAGCCCCAGAATGACCATGACGATCAGCAGCTCGATCAGCGTGAAGCCGCGCGCGCGGCGCGCCAAGGCGGAATGTTTCATAAGGGGTTGGATGCTTTCGTTGCCTTACAAAGGCATGTCGTTGATCGAAAAAATGGCCGTCAGCATGGAAATCACGATGCCGCCTATCAGCCCGCCCATGACCAGGATCATCACCGGCTCGAACAGCGCTACCAGGCTGCGCGTGGCCTTCTGGATGTCCTTCTCGTACTGGTCGGCGACGCGGATCAGCATGGTGTCGAGCGAGCCAGCTTCCTCGCCCACCGTAGCCAGCTGGCCCAGCAGCTTCGGGAACAGCGGGTCGGCGCGCACCGGCGCCGCCACGCCCTGGCCTTCCTGCACGGCGCGCACCAGGCGGTCGAGGGAGCGACGCAGCGGCAGGTGGTCGGTCAGCTCGCGCACGATGCGCATTCCGGTCAGTATCGGAACACCGCTGGCCAGCAGAGTTCCCCAGGTGCGGCAGACATGCGCCAATTGCACCTTGAGCATGAGCGACCCGATGAGTGGCAGGCGCAGCAGGGCCCGCTGCCAGCGCTCGCGCCAGGCCTCGTCGCGCAGCGCGTAGCCCACGCCAAAACCTGCTGCCGCCAGCAGCGCCAGCAGCACCAGGCCATAGCTCTTCAGGAAGTTGCCAATGCCGATCAGCACGGCGGCGGGCAGCGGCAGGGCCTGGTTCATGTCCTGGAAGATCTGACCGAACTTGGGCAGCACGAACACCGTCAGGCCCAGCAGCGCGCAGATGCCGAAGACGAACAACACCAGTGGATAGATAGACGATGTGACCAGGAACGAGCGGAACTCGATGCTGCGCGTATAGAACTCCACCAGCCGGTGCATGACCACCGGCAGCACGCCGCCTTCCTCGCCGGCGCGCACCATGTTCACGTACAGGCGCGGAAAAACGCCCGGGTGGCGCTGGAAGGCATCGGCCAGGGTGTTGCCCTTTTCCACATCCAGCACCACTTCCTGCATCACCGCGCGCAGGTGTGGTTGCTCGATGGTGCCCTGGGTGATGTGCAGGGCCCGGTCCAGCGGCAGCCCCGCGTCCAGCAGGGTTAGCAGCTGCTCGGTCGTGGCCAGCACATGCTTGATGGCCACGCGCCGGCGCCGGCCCGTGCCTGCCAGGCCCCAGGCCGCAGCGCCTGCTGGCGCTTCGGTTGTCGCCGACGGCACGCGCGCCGAGGCGGCGGGCGCCCCGGGGAGGGCGTTCGTGTCCAGCCGGGGCCGTGGCCTCATGCCAGCTCCTGACGCGTCACCCGCGCCAACTCTTCCAGCGTGGTCACGCCTTGCAGCACCTTGCGGATGCCATCGGCGCGCATGCTGCGCACCCCCTCGGCGGCGGCGACGCGGCGCACGCCCTCGGCAGGCAGCTTCTTGATGATGGCTTCCTTCACGGCGGTGCTCATCGGCAGCATTTCGTAGATGCCGGTACGGCCGATGTAGCCCGACTGTCCGCAATGATGGCACCCGCGGCCATGGAACAGTTGGGTCACCGAGCCGGCATCCACGCCTTCCTCGGCCATGAACAGGCGGTCGGCCTCGGTTGGGGGGGCGGCCTCGCGGCAGTGCGGGCAAATGACGCGCACCAGGCGCTGGGCGACGATCAGAACCACCGACGACGCAATCAGGTAACTTTCCACTCCCATGTCCATCAGCCGGTGCGGTGCACCGAAGGAGTCGTTGGTGTGCAAGGTCGATAGCACCAGGTGACCGGTCAGTGCGGACTGGATGGAAATTTCCGCCGTTTCCTGGTCGCGGATTTCGCCGACCATGATGATGTCCGGGTCCTGGCGCACGATGGAGCGCAGCGCGCTGGCGAAGGTCAGCTCGATCTGCGGCTTGACCTGGATTTGGTTGATGCCGTCGATCTGGTACTCGACGGGGTCCTCGACGGTGATGATCTTGTTTTCCGGCCGGTTCACGCGGCTTAAAGCGGCGTACAGCGTGCTGGTCTTGCCGCTGCCCGTCGGGCCGGTCACCAGAATCATCCCGTGTGGCTGGGTGACGGCGGCCTCCAGCACTTCCAGGTGGTCGGGCGCCAGGCCGAGGGACTCCAGCGTCATCAGCCCCGGGCCCTGGTCGAGCAGGCGGATGACCATGCTCTCGCCGTGCGCCGTGGGCACGGTGGACACGCGCATGTCGATCTGCCGCCCGGCCATTTCGGACTGCATGCGCCCGTCCTGGGGCAGTCGCCGCTCGGCGATGTTCATACGCGCGCGCAGCTTCAGGTGCGAGATCGCCGGGGTATACATGCGCCGCGGCGGCGACTCGGCATCGAACAGCACGCCGTCGATGCGGTAGCGCACGCGAAAGCGCTGCTGGGAAACCTCTAGGTGCAGGTCGGAGGCACGGCTTTCCACGGCGCGCAGCAGCAGCGACTGCACCAGGCGCACCACCGGCGCGTCCTCGGCCAGCGCCTTGAGGGTCTCCAGGTCGTCGTCGGTGTCGCCCTCGTCACCATCCGGGCTGTCGAAGGCCATGCCGTCCAGCGCGTCGGCGCGGTAGGCCTGCTCCAGGCCCGAGGCGATCCACTCGCGCGGCGCCAGCGACAGCTGCAGCGGCACCGGAAAGAACTGGCGCAGGGCGTCCAGTGCCGCCATCGGCACCGGCACGGCGGCTGCTACGTGCGCCGCCTCTTCGGTTACCTGCAGCGGCAGCAGGGCATGCGTGCGCAAGAACACCGGCGACAGGCCCGGCACGGTGGCAATGCCGCCCAGCGGATGGCCCATGGTATTGAGCAGCGGGGCGTGCAGGCGCTGCGAGAACTGCGCGAGCAGTTCACTCTCCTGGGTCGGAGCTGGGACGTCGGGGGGCAGGGCGCTCATGGGGTGGATGCAACTTCCGTGGGCCGCACGGGGGGGGCGGGCTGGTGCCGGCGGGGTGCCGAAGGACCCGGCGCTGCGGGCCGTGGGCAGCCGGGCATTGTAGCGATCGCGCCATTTGGAGGCATGCCTGCATGCGTGGGTGCGACAGTAGAATCACGGGTTCACATCATTCATTCAGGCGACGCCCGCCCTGGCAGGCGCTGAGGCGAGTGTCACAGGCAGCGCTGCCTGGGCCTTGCGTGCTTCCGGCTCCGTGTCCGGCAGGGCTGCGGTTGCGGCCTGTTGCTTTCTTTGCCTGCCCGCAGTTCCGGCATTCGTCCGAAATCCACCAGCCATGCACATCAGCGAGGCCGACATCGCCCCTTACCAATCCAGTCCGGTGCCTGCAGCGCACGCCGTGCTGGTGTTTGCCCCCCATCCTGACGACGAGATTTTCGGTTGCGGTGGTGCTCTCGCACTGCACGCTCGCGCCGGTCATCCGGTGCACGTGGTGCTGCTGACCGACGGGGGGCACCCGGGGGGGCGGTCCTCGACGTCCGGCGCCGGCTATGGAGCCTCGCGCCTGCAAGAAAGCCGCGAGGCCGCCCGGCTGTTGGGCCTGCCTGCGCCAGTGTGCTGGGGCTTGGCCGACCGCGCCGTCCAGTATGGCGAAGCGCTGGTACAGCGCATGCTGGACACCATCGCAGAGCTGCAGGCCGACGTCATTTATGCTCCCTCGCCTTGGGAGCTGCATCCCGATCACCGCGCTACCTGTCTGGCTGCGCTGGAGGCGCTGCGCCGTCTGGGAGCGTTGGGGCAGGCGCGTCAGGAACATGCGCCTACCCTGTGCCTGTACGAGGTCAGCGCTGCCCTGCGCCCCAACCGGCTGGTGGACATCTCGCCGGTCTGGGAGGCCAAGCAGGCCGCCATGCAGGTCTTTGTCAGCCAGGAAGCCCAGTTGCCCTATGCCAGCTTCATCGGCGCGCTCAACCGCTTTCGCGCCCTGACACTGCACCCGGCTGCTACCCGGGCCGAAGCTTTCGAATGCGTGACGGCCCAGTCGCTGCAGGCTGGTGGCCGGCTGTTGATCGAGAGTGAGCGCGAGCGGCTGCTGGCGCGCGATGTGGCCGTGCTGCCGCAGGACGCGCCACTGGTGTCGGTCATCGTGCGCAGCATGGGCCGGCCCACGCTGGCTCAGGCGCTGACCTCGGTCGCACTGCAGACCTATAGCCACCTGGAAGTGGTGCTGGTGGACGCTGCCGGCGACGGCCTGCCGGGCGCCGACCTGCAGAACCTGGCCCTGCCGGTGCAGCACGTCTCGGCCGGTCGACGTCTGCCGCGCGCCGAGGCCGCCAATGCGGGGCTGCGGGCGGCCCGGGGCGACTACCTGATCTTCCTGGACGACGACGACTGGTTCTACCCCGACCACATCGCCAAGCTGGTGCTGGCCAGCCGCCGTCAGCCTGCCTTCCGTGCCCTGCACACCGCCATCGAGTGCGTGGACGAAGCCGGCCAGCCCCAGGGCGAGGTGTTCGACTTTCCCTATGCCGAGGGCGAGCTGCGCTACGGCAACTTCCTGCCCATCCACGCCGTGCTGTTCCAGCGCAGCCTGCTGGACGAGGGTTGCGCGTTCGACCCGGCCTTCGACCTGTACGAGGACTGGGACTTCTGGCTGCAGGTCGAACAGCGCACGCCACTCGGCTTCGTGCCCGGGGTGTCGGCAGCCTACCGCATCCAGGCCGGTTCGGGCGAAGGCGTGCAGACCGATCCGCAGCGCTCGCGCGAAGCCACGGCCCGGCTGTATGCCAAGTGGCAGGTATTGCAGTCCGAGGCCACCTTCGCGCAGTTGATTGGCCGCGCCGTCGAGCGCCGCGCGCTGCTGCGTCGCCTGAACCATGAGACCTGCCAGCGGCAGGAGTTGCAAGAGCAAAGCCAGCATTTGGCTGCCAAATTGCAGCAGCAGGCATTACAGGCGCAGCAGCAGGCCGACAGTGCGCGCCAGGATGCACATCGACTGCGCCAGGCCCATGACCAGGCGTGCGCCGGGCGTGATGAGGTGCTCGGGCAATACCGCCAGAGCCTGCAGGAGTTGCAGCGGGCCTGGGCTGAGCATGCCAGTGCCAAGGCGGACTGGGCCGAAGAACATGTCCAGCGCGATCGGGCGCAGAGTCGGGCCGCTGCACTGGAGCTGGAGTTGCAGCTGGCCCGCGATCATGCAACCAATTTGCAGGCTGTAGTGGATACGACGCAAGCCGCGCTGCAGGTGACCCAGCACACACTGCACGCCGTGTGCAACGAACACGCTACTTTGCAGGCCAGCCGTTCTTGGCGCTGGACACGCCCACTGCGCCAGGTCGTGCGTGGCCTGCGGGCCATGCGCTCGGTGCAGGCGGCGGCAGGCGTGGCCCGCAGCCGCGGCATGGGCCCGGCTGCGATGGCTGGCCGCACCGTGGAGGTCTGGCGCCGCGAAGGCTTACAGGGCGTGCGCCAGCGTGTGCGCCGCATGCTGCAGCCCGCGGCTCCCGAACCTGCTGTCGTGCCGGGCGTGCCGGCCGGCAGCGGGCCCTCGGGCGGCAAGCCGGCGCCGCGCGACTACACCGCGTGGGTCGCCGCATACGACACCCTGGGCGCGCCCGAACTGGCGCTGCTGCAGCAGCAATACACGCACCTGGCCGAGCGGCCGGTGATCTCCATCGTCATGCCGGTCTATAGCCCGCAGGACGACGACCTGCTGCGCGCCATCGCCTCGGTGCGCGCGCAGGTTTATCCGCACTGGGAGCTGTGCATCTGCGACGACACCTCGCCCGACGAGCGCACGCGCATCCTGCTGCGCGAGCAGGCGGCACAGGAGCCGCGTATCCGCCTGGCTTTTCATGAGCGCAACCAGCACATCTCGGCAGCCAGCAACACCGCCATCGCCCTGGCGCAGGGCGCGTGGATCGCCTTCCTGGACCAGGACGACGAGCTGCGCCCGCACACCCTGCTGAGTGTGGCGCAGGCGCTGGCCCAGCACCCTCAGGCGCGCGTGCTGTACTCGGACGAGGACAAGATTGACGGCCAGGGCAGGCGCTTCGACCCTTACTTCAAGCCCGACTTCAACCTGGGTCTGCTGCGCTCGCACAACTACATGTGCCATTTCGCTGTCTATCAGCACGCGCTGATCCGCGAGCTGGGCGGCCTGCGCAAGGGTTTCGAGGGCGCGCAGGACTACGACATGGTGCTGCGCGCCATCGACGCCGTGCCGCCTCAGGCCGTCATCCATATCCCGCGCGTGCTGTACCACTGGCGCACGGCGGTGGGCAGCACGGCGTCCGGGCATGGCAACAAGTCCTACGCCTTCAAGGCCGGCCAGCGCGCCCTGCGCGAGCACCTTCAGCGCCGCCAGCTGCGCGGCGACATCGCCGAAGCTCCCGAGGCCCCTGGCATGTACCGCGTGCGCTGGCGGCGTCCTGAGCCTGCGCCACTGGTCAGCATCGTCATTCCTACACGCAACGGGCACGCCATCCTGCGCCAATGCCTGGACAGCCTGCGCCAGACGGCTTATCCGCACTACGAGGTCATTGTCGTGGATAACGGCAGCGACGAGCCTGCGACGCTGGACCTGCTGGCCGAGCGCAGCCGCAGCGGGCAGATCCGCGTGCAGCGCGACGATAGTCCGTTCAATTTCTCCGGACTCAACAACCGCGCCGTGCGCCAAGCCGCGCGCGGCGAGTTCGTGCTGCTGATGAACAACGACATCGAGATCACCCATCCCGAGTGGCTCGACGAGATGGTTGGCCCGGCCATGGAGCCTGGCACGGGGTGCGTCGGTGCGCGCCTGTGGTACCCGGACGGGCGGCTGCAGCACGCCGGTGTCGTCATGGTGTGCGGCGTTGCTGGCCATGCACACAAGTTGCTGGGCCGAGGACAGCACGGCTACATGGGCCGCGCCGTGCTGGCGCAGGACTTCGTCGCCGTCACTGCTGCCTGCCTGCTAGTGCGCCGCAGCATCTACGACGAGGTAGGCGGTCTGGATGAAGGTTTGGCCGTGGCCTTCAACGACGTGGACTTCTGCCTGAAGGTGTACCAGGCCGGCTACCGCAACCATTGGACACCTTATGCCGAACTGGTGCACCACGAATCCGTCACGCGCGGCTACGAGGACACGCCGGAAAAGCAAACGCGTTTCAAGGGCGAGATCGATACGCTGCAGTCTCGTTGGACGGCATTGATTGCCCATGATCCCTGCTACAACCCGAACCTGACAGCGCAGGCGGAGGATTTCTCTCTGGCCTGGCCACCCGGCGCCACGCTCAACGAATTGAAGGCTCAATGACGGTTCCTGCACAATTCAAAGGGGCGAGAGGGCGCTTGGCCAAAATCCTGCCGCTGCTTGCCTGTCCGCTGTGCCGTGAGGCGCTGGCCCTCAATGCATCAGGCGCTTCCATCGAATGTACGGGGTGTGGCGCCAGCTATCCCGTTCGCGATGGTATTCCGGTCCTGCTGCCACAGTCGGTGCAGGAGCCTGGTATTGGCTGGGCAGATGCAGATGATCCTGTCTCGCGCCATCCCTACAGCCCCCAGGCGCTTGACATCATTGCCGAGCATGCTGGTGGCTGGGTGCTCGATTTGGGGGCAGGCGGCAAGCTCCAGCAACTGGAGCATGTGGTGCAGGTGGATATCTTCCGCTATCCCATGACCGACGTGGTCGCGACCGCCGACTGCCTGCCGTTTCGCGACAACGCTTTTCAGGCTGTCATCAGCCAGGCTGTCTTTGAACATCTGCAATACCCTGAAGAGGCGGCAGATGAGATTCGCCGTGTGCTGCAGCCGCAAGGCGTATTGCGGATAGACACGGCATTTCTGCAGCCAGAGCATGGGTACCCATACCACTTCTTCAATGCCACCGAAACCGGACTGCGTCACTGGTTCCGCCAGTTCGACATCGAGTGGAGCGGGGTTGCGCCCTATCAACACCCAAAGTGGGCACTGAGCTGGTTCCTGAGCGTCTACCTCGACCGCCTTGATGGGCCATCTGCTGACGTAGTCCGCCAAGCTGGCATGGGACAGGTGCAGGCGGCATTGGACGCGCTGGCTGCAGGAAAGCCTCGGCCTGGGGATGAAGGATTGCTGCAGGCACTAGACGCGCTGCCTGTGCATGAGTTGCGTACCCTGGCTGCCGGGGTCTCGATTCATGGGCGTAATCCGCCCAAGCCGGCAGAAACTGCGTGCCCGCTAGCCATAGGCGCGCAAAAGCAACATGCAGTTATTGCTAGCCATCACACCGAAGAAGCCTTGCGGCAGCAGGTGGCGCTGTTGCAGCAGCAGACGCTGGCCTTGCGGCAGGAGCAGACACTGGCGCGTGACCGTGGCAACTACTTGGCGCAAATGGCGTACTTCCATGTCGATGTCAGGCTGCTGCAGACGTTGACCGTGCGGGCCCGGTTGTATTTCGCCGCCGCATCGCTGGTTCGCCTGCTCCTGCCGCCAAGCTGGTGGCTAGCATGGCGCGCGCGCGTGCGGCGCCAGCGGTTCTCTGTCCCGCCCCTTGAACACACGCAGGCCGAGCGCCCATTCTTCAGTGTGGTAGTGGCGCCTGAGGAGGTGGAATCTCTCATCCGCTCCTTCTTTTCGCTGACCCATCAGAGCTATACCGGATGGGAGCTGCTCGTGATCGAGCGCCCTGGCCAACCCGTGGCTGTGCGCAATGTGCTGCAGGATTTCATCGCGCTGGACAGCCGGGTGCGTAGCCTGCGAGTCACTGAGGAGCAGGCTGCGCAATGGATGCCCCATGCCCACGTGGCGAGCCAGGGCAACTATGTGTTGGGCCTTCCCTCGGGAGTTGCATTGGCTGAAGAGGCACTGCAGACCATCTACACTCTGCTGCGTGCCCGGCCAGAAACCGATGCGGTGATCGCTGATTTCGAGTACCGCCTGGCGAACGAATCGCGCTTTCTGCAGTGTTGCTGCAGGCCGATCGAAGGGCATGGCTTTGAGGCCGACCCGAAGGTACTGTCTTGTGTGGTGCATGCGCGCCAGCCAGAGAACGGACACCAAGGTTCGATGGCACCTGTCGTTGCGTACATCCCCGAAGTGTTGTTCCGGCAAGTCCGTTTTGACCTGGTTGAATGAGACTTACGAGCTGCTGTGGTGGTCGGTCTCCGAGCCTTTTTGCTGGCACGTAGCACGGGCGCAACACAATTTGGATTTGTGTGTTCCGGGTCACAGGCGGCCGGAACAGACGCTAGCGCGCGTAACGTTCTCTGCTACGATTGTGTCAACCCGGGCACTCTGAAGGTGACCCCCCAGGGTTGTTGGCCTGTGCAAGTAGGCTATCGCCACGTGGTAGTGTGGTTTGTTTCAACTTTCAACTGGAGAAGCGAAGTGTTCAAAAAACGTTATGTCGCCGCCGCCGCCTGCGCCTTGGCCATGGTGGGCACGGCCAGTGCCGTTCAAGTTAGCCGTGATGGCACCGGCGACTTCCTGATCGCCCCCGCCTACTTCATCGGTGGCGGCATGTCCACCGACCTTAAGGTCATCAACACCAGCAATACCGAGTCCGTGGTGGCCAAGGTGGTGTTCCGCGACCAGGTGACGTCTGCTGAAGTGCTGGACTTCCTGATCTATCTGTCGCCTTCCGACGTGTGGACCGGCAAGGTTTCCTGCGAAGCCGCTGATGCCAACGGTCAGTGCACCCGCTCGGTCGTGACCAGCGCCGACGACAGCATCCAACTGGAAGGTAGCGTGCTGTTTGCATCGCCTTCGACCCCGGCTCATATCGTGAGCGATAGCGCCACTGCTGGCAACACCGGCCGTGTTTCTCTGCCTAACCAGGGTTATGTTGAAGTGCTGATGGGGAGCGCCTATTCTGTTGCTCCCTTCCGTCCGGGCGTGGCAAAGACCAATATCCTGGCAGCTCATGAGGCCGCCGCCGCTCTGGTTCCTGTGACTGCAACGCCCAACGTTCTGTCGGGCGATGTGACGGTGAGTGCTCCTGGCGTCGGTTCGGCTACCCTGCCGATGCTGGCTCTGGCTGACTACGACAACAGCGACAACGTTCGCATCGGCCGTCTGTCGGGCCTGGATCTGACGACCCAGCGTACCCCGGTGGCTGACGTGGAAGAGGCCCTGTGGTCCAACAACTTCGCTGTCCCCTACTCAGTGGGCGCTGGTAAGTTGTCGCTGGCTACCTTCACCTTCCCGACGAAGCTGACGTACAACGGTCGTCAGGACGGCCAGTACCCGTTTGCTGCTAAGACGTGCATTACAGCGAATGTGTTTGACAACATGGAAAACACCATTGTTGGCAACATTTTCAACGTGTCGCCGCTGCCGCCGTCGCCCCAGACCTGCCTGGACGAGTTCCAGTGGCTGGTGATGGGTGGCAATATCAACACTGGCAACTTCTCGGAAGGCTGGGCTCGCGTCAGCTTCCAGAATCCCTACCCGGCTGTTGAGCAAACGCGCACCGCAACTGATAGCACCAATGTGGGCCGTGCTGGCGCTCCTGCCATCGCTACCTACATGATCAAGGATACGGCGGCCAACCGTTTCACATGGGCTTACGCCTCCAAAACTCGCTAAGCGTTAAAGCTTAAAAGGTAAGAGCGGGGATAGCAGTGTGCTATCCCCGCTTTGTTGTTTCTTCGATTAGGCAAGGTCATGCAAAAAGTTTTGAGTATGTGCAAGAAGGGTGTGGTGGGACTGATAATGGCGATGGCAGGCATGGCACATGCTCAGTTCGTGTCCCTGCACCAGTTCCCGGTTACTTATACAATCAGTTCGGCACTAGATGCCAACGGAAATATTTATTTCACCAAGACTCCAGAGCTATTCGGTTTCAAGGACCAGTTTGCGCCATTTGGCGTGAGTGGCTGCGTAATGGGGTACGCTGAATATCGTTCCCTGTGTCAGCGGGTCAATGGCGGATTTGATTTTTCCCTGGAGGGTTACACGTCATACACGCAGTACCGTGTTTATATCCCTGCAGGTACCACATTCTTTGGCTTGTCAGGTTTCTTGCCACAAGGCACAGAATACGCGGCAACGGTAAAAATAGGCGCCGAACCTAGCCGAACCACGCCGCTTACTCAAGCAGAGTATGAGGCCGCTAAACGCGATCAGAAGATTGATCTTGACTTCGGTCGTCTTCTTGCTGGCGAAGAGCGGATCATGGTGCACGACGGTGGTGGCAACATTAGCCTGTCCGGCACGGCCCGTCTCAGCTCCAACCCTTTGCCTACAGGACAGTGGCTGTATGTTCGGGTGCTCAACGGCAGCTACATCGACAGCTTGCGCGCTTCTTACGAAGTCGATCAAGGCAAGTATCTGGCTTGGTACAACAATGCCGTGCAGAACGTGTTCGGATCGAATGGAGATCCGGTCGAGTCGGGCACACCGCCGCCACAGCCGGATACGACGGCCACTGGCACCGTGGTTGAGCAGCCTGACGCCCAAGGCAATATGAAGTTGGTATTGCAAGTCCACCATACCGACAAGGAAGTGGCTGCCGCCGAAAAGGTGAGCTATTGGGTGGGCGCGTCGGTCCCGGTCAACCCGCTGTTTTTCTCGGGCATGAAGGAAGTCATGTTCCTTTTGGCAGATGCCGGCGGTCTGCTGGGCCCTCTGTACGAGTGGCGTTTGCTGTTCCAGGGGCAGCCTGTTGAATCCGTGGCTTTCGAGCGTGACCGCATCTTGGTATCAAATGACCAGACAGTCCAGATTCCTCTGAACTTGACCAAGCAAGACATGAGAAACCTGGGCGCCAAGGTGTATTTTGGCTACCAGCTCAAGAACGGAACATTCAAGACGTTGAATGTCATCTGGAATCCGTCCTGAATACGTGACGGCCAATGAAAAATGGGCCCGCAAGGACCCATTTTTTTTGCGGATAACGGACGCAATACCCCGCCCCCATTCACCTGCCCGCTGCAGATGGATTGAACGGGTTGCCAGGTGCAGGGTTGACGGGGGCCGCACTGCCCGGTGCGGCGTTTTGCGCGGCGCGGGCGCGCGCGGCTGCCAGTGCTTCTATCAGGCTGACGGCCGGGGCAGGATTCGCGCCAGCGACGGGCGGCTCGGCCCCGCTAGCCGCTGGCGCCGCCGTTGTTGGAGTGGACGCGCCGGCTGCCAGGCCGACAGCCGCTGAACCAGAGGCTGGCGGCGGAGCTGGTGGCTCGGTGGCGGCTTGCACCGGAGGCGGAGCAGCGCTGGCAACGGCAGTGCCGGTGCGGTCGCTCTTCTTGGTGAAGTACAGGACCTGCTGGCCGCCTGCAGCTTGCAGCACCAAGCGGTCGGGGCTGATCTGGCTGACCGTGAACTCGCCCACAGTTTGCCCCTCGCCCAGGGTAACAAAGGGCCGGGCCGCTGGCGCCATCTGGGCAAAGCGACCACCGATCTTGACGGTTGCCAAGCGCTGAGACCCCACGATGGTCACGCCATACAGCTGCATATCCTGCTCGGTGATGGGCGTGGGCGCAGGTGGGGGGGGGGGGGGGGGGGGGGGCGGCACCCGGTCAGGCCACAGGCGCCGCTGCGGGTCGAAAGGGTTGCTGGTCCGCAACTGGCCGAGCTGCACTGCATAGGCGGGCACGGGTATGGCTGCAGATGCCAGGGGCGCACCCGTGCCCGCCACGGGAACAACGGCGGAGGGCGCGGGCGTGCCGGGCATGGCGCCGGCCTGTGCCGGTGGCGGTACGGGGCTATGTACAGGAGCTGGGGCCGGTGCGACAGGGGGCGCCGGCGGCGCGGTAGCTGGAGCGGCACTGCCCAGGGATTGGGAAAAGACAACGCCCAGATTGCTCAGCTCTCCGGGAGCGGAAGAAAATCCCTGGGCGTTGGCGGCAGTCAGCGCCACGGCCAACAAGGTGGTGATGGCGGGGCGTGGAGGCGGGCGGGTCATCGTCGGCAATTGAAAAAGGGGATGGCGAAGCTGGCATGTGCGGATGGCAGCCGCTCAGTCACTGCCATAGTGTCATCCGCAAGACAGGTCTCAAGGGATTTTGTTCTTTCAAGGACTGAAGCCGGTGGTGACAGGCGGCGGGCAGCGTGCATCTTCCATGCAGCGGTCGGCGCTGGTCTGGTTTCAGGTTCGCAACCGCAGCAGTACGGGTTTCGTGTCCGGGCCAAGCCTGGGTCCAACAGGCGACAGGCGGACGTGCACATCGTTCGGGCCTAAAGCCTGCAGCACCTCGTGCGATATCCATGCTTGCGCCCCAGCGGCGATCAGTCCGGTGCACGGTTGCAGCAGGGGGCTGGGGCTGAGCTCCAGCAGCCAGCCGCCCTGCCACGTGCAAGGCACCGACACGCGCGCTTCGTTGTGGCTGGCACAGAAGGGCCTGGCCGCGGGCGCGTTTTCGGCCAGTTTATCCGCCCGGCGCAACCAGGGGTCCTGTGTTCTTGCAGGCCAGTGCTTGCCAAAGTACACCTGCGCGCCGGCGTGCATCAGCGCGCTTTTGTGCGGCGCATTGCGCCAGGCGTGGATGGCGCGCGCCGCGGGCACCACCGCCATGCGCCAGCCGGCCCGGCGTAGTCGCAGGCACAGGTCCGAGTCTTCGTAGTACATGAAAAAGCGCGCGTCGAACGGTTCTTCGCCTGGCGCCAGCGCAGCGCGGCGCAGCATCAGCGCTCCACCAGAAAGCGCCCGCTGCATGAGCGGAGACTTCGCTGTCCATAAACGCAGGTTCTCGGCCCGCACGGCGCGGGCCATGCGCTGCCAGGCGTGCGCGTCGCGTAGCGCACGCTCCTGCACCCAGGCGCGTACGGCGGTGGGCAGCTCTGCAGGTGGCAGATGCCATTGGCAACGGCTGTCCAGAAACTGCCGGGGGCCGACCGCGGCCAGCGTGGCGTCGGCGCATAACGCCCGCACCAGCGCTGCCGTGCAGTTTCCCCCCGCCAGGCGCACGTCGGGGTTGACGAAGAAGACAAATGGCGCGTCCGTGCTGCCAAAAGCCAGGTTGCAAGCACGGCCGAAACCCAGGTTGGCTCCGGCATCGATGAGTCGTGCCTGGCGCGGAAGCAGGTCGCGCAGCCGTGCGTGTTCGGGACCATCGGCGCTGTTGTCCACGACCAGCACTTGCGTTGCCGGGGCATCGTCCAGTACCGAGCGCACCGCCGCCGCGGTGTCGGCCGCGCAGAAATAGTTGACCAGCACGGCCGCGCAATCAGGCAGCGGTGGGCGGCCTGCCGTGTCGCGGGCGGACGTGCGCCGTTGTGGCGTTCTCATGATGAGGCGGGCTCGCGATGCTGCGCACTGTCGCGTACTTGCGGGCCACCTGCATTTTGCGCCAGGGCCTGGACTTTCCTGGCACGGAAGGTGAATGCATAGGCATCGAGCTGCGCGCTCTGTGTAGCCAGCCCAGGCGTGGCCAGCCAGTGGGAGCGCCACTCGGGGGGGCAAGGTACGACGGCGGTTTCCAGGTGCTCCAGCTCGAAGCCGTGGCGCGTCAGCAGGTCGGTCAGGGTGCGCTGCGTGAAAAAACGCAGATGCGTATTGCAGTGGATTCCCACCGGGCAGTAATCCCAGCGCCCCTCTAGCAGGTCGGCCAGCACCGTCCAGTGTCCTACGTGCGGCACTGAACCTACGATGCTCCCCTGGGGCCGCAGTAGAGAGTGCGCCTGGTTGAGCCACTGGCCGGGTTCCACAGCGTGTTCCAGCGAGTCCAGGAACGTGATGCAGTCAAAGGCACCGCGACCGCCGTCGGGCAGATCGGGCACTTGCAGGCGCAGGAAGTCGCCTGGCCAGGCGTGGTCCACCCGCTGCGCGGCACGCGCGCATGCCGAGGGCGAAAACTCGCTCAAATGTGTCTCGCAGCCGCGCTCGGTGCGCAGCAATGCCAGGAAGTGTCCTTCTCCACCGCCTACGTCCAGCACGCGCTGCGCCTCCTGCGGTACCCAAGCCAGCATGTCGCGCCGGCCGTCGTGTCCCTGGTGGTAGCTGCTGAAGTCATGCGCGAAGCAGCCTGGCCACCAAGCGCCGGCCAGCGCCTGGCCCTGCAGCCAGCGCGCCAGTGCACCCACGGTGGTCGCGCCCACCAGGGCGCCGGCGGGCAGCGCCGGCTGCGGCAGCGGCACATCCTGCGCCGGGATGGCCGCGCGCAAGGCGTGGGCGTAGCGTTCAAGGCCACGCACGGTAGCGTAGTGGGGAGGCAGGTCGGCTGGAGCGTGGGCAGCTGTCCAGCACAGCGACAGTTCACAGGCAGGCGCGCCAGCACTGGAAAAGGCTGTAGCGCCCGCTTCCCCGTCGGCCTGCCCAGCAACTCCCGCGTCCACGTGCGCGCCCGTCAACGCCTCGCGCAGCCAGGGCAGGCAGGTGTCGGCCAACAGCACGTGCGCATGGGCCAGCAGCAGCACGGTCCTGGTATCGGCTGCCTCACTGGCTGCAGTCAGCCAGCCAGACGCCTCCCCAACGGTGGAGGCCGGCTCTGGCGCATCTAGCGCCAAACGCAGCAGTTGTTCCAGGGGCTCAGCACAGGACGCCGTTGATTCCGTCCCACCTGCTGCGTCCGCCCCACTCCACAACCACCGCGCCTTTCCACCCAGCTGCGCGCGCAGCCGTTGCAGCCCTTCGGCAAACTCGGCCGACGGTTGTGCCGGAAAAGGGCGCAGGCAAAGTACGAAATCAAACATCGCGGTCTTTCACTTCTCTTCTTTGCTGGCTTGCAGCCCTAGGCCTGCGGCGCGGATGGCAGGCGGCGTGCCCATTCCAGGAAAGCGGCAGTGTCTCCCGGCGCGGCAATGGCAAAGCATGGCGTCGTCAACGGCAGGCGCTGGCGCCACTTGTGCTCGAAAACGGCGGCGCTGGCGGTGATGCGCTGCACCAGCCGGTCGTGCACGGCCCCCTGCGCAGGCGTGCCCGACCAATGCTCGCAGCAGGCGTCCAGCGCCGCCGCCGCCAGGCCGGCGGCCTGCGCCTGCAGCACCAGGTCGGTGGCGTAGAAATCAAAACCCAAGGCCGGGTCCAGGCGCAGGCCGGCATCGCAGCGCACGGCCAGCAGCAGCTCGTCCAGGCTGTCCACCAGGCAGGGCAGGGCGGCCGGCTCATGCAGCAGCCGTCCCCGGTCGAGCACCCGGCCGGCACGCACGGCATCCGCCCCCGCGCCGCGCACGCCATAAACGCCCGCCACCGCCAGGTGCGGCCAGCGCAGCGTGGCTTCCTGCAGGCGTTGGGCGAACAGCACGTCCCAGCCCGCGGGCAGGTACACATCCTGGTGCAGCCAGACCAGCCAGCGCTCGTGCGGGCGGCCATCGAGCACCGCGTTGACGGCCTCGGCCGCGCTGCAGGCGTTGCCGCGCAGCACCAACGGCCGGGCGCCAGGCTGCAGGCAGGGCGAGGCCAGCAGGCGCTCGCGCGCCACGCTCCAATCGCTCACGCAGCTCACGAACAGCAGGGACGCCGGTGATACAGGGTCTGTCACGGCGCCAGGGACAACAGAAGCGCCAGGAGCGTCAGCCATGGTCAGGACTCCATCGGCGCGCGGGGCGCGCTCGGGTAATGCGGCAGCAGGTGCATGCCCCACCAGCGTTGCGGCGCCTGGCGGATGTGCTGCTCCAGGAAGGCAAAGACGGCAGCGTGCGCGGCTTCGATGCCCTGCTCGGCCGGCAGCGGCGCGGGGTCGAAAGCATCGTGCAGCGTCGAGAGTGCCAGCGCGTGGCGCCGCCCGCCCAAATGGTGGCAGGCGAAGCCACCCAGCAGGCTGCGGGTAGCCGTGGCCAGGCGCAATGCTCCCTGCGCCACGGCGCGCTCGCATCCCATCCAGGGCAGCCACACGCCGGCCTCGGGCGACGGCGCCGGAGCATCCGCCAGGATGACCACTACGTCGCCCGCCTGTAGCGCGCGGTAGTAGTGGCGCTGGTGCTGTTCTATGGGCAGAAGCCGTCCACCGTTGAGCAGCCGCTCCAGTCCGGAATACTTGTGGCGGAAGTGCCGCCGCACGGCCGGATGCAGCCGCTCGTCCTCGGTGATGGCCGACATCACCGCGTGCACGCGCTGACCGCGCGACGCCAGCGCCGCGATTCCCAGCACGAAGCTCTCGAAATGCGCCGTCAGCAGCACCAGCCCGCGGCCAGCCGGGCGCGCGTCCAGCGCATCCAGCGCCTGCCGCGCCTGCACCTCGAAAGCGGCCAGGCCGCGCCGTGCCAGCAGCCGCGTCTCGAACTCCTCGCGCGCCAAGGTGGCATAGCGCTCGCGCAGCGCCGCCCGCGCCTGGCTTTCCGGCAGCAATTCACCCAGCGCCTGCAGCGTGAGCGCACGGACATGCCGGTGGCCCAGCGCCAGAGATACCCAGTCGCGATCATGGTGCGCATTGACGTGCCCACGTCCACGCGCCAGCGCCAGCGCCCAGGACCGGGGCAACCAGCCAAGCGCCGGCAGCAACCCGTCATATTCAGGGCCTTGCAGCCAACGGCTGCAGGCGTGCGAGGGTTCGAGCCAGGCCAGCGTCATCGAAAATCCGTGTCCCCGCCTGTCAGCCACCAGGGCAGGGCGTCGTGCCCCAGTGCGGCGTTGTCCTGGTGAAGGGTCACGCATGCCATGCAGGCCACATGGCTGCGTGGCGCCTCGCCCGAGGGCTCACAGGCCTGCAGCGCCTCGGCCACGGGACGCGAAAGCCAGGCCATCAGCCCGCAGCCCGCGCGCGCGGCCAGCGTGCGCGCCGCCTGCGCCACCACGGGTGCGTACTGCGGGGGGGCGATCCAGTCGAGCAGCTCCCAGGGCTGGCCCGGCGCGTCCGCCGGCTTGAGGGCGAACGCCGCCAGCGGTGCACCGCCGTGGCGTCGGCCTAGCCACCAGCACTGGTAGCGCACTTCGGGATGGTTGGCGAAGCGATGGCGCCACCAGTGCGCATCCCGTTCGCCGATGACGTAGCCCTGCGTTTGCGCGCGCATGGCCTGCCACAGCCCATCGAGCGCCTCTCCGGTGGCCCCTGCCGCCCAGTCGATGGGCGGCGCACGCCAGCGCAGCCGCCAGCCCAGGGCCGGCGGCCGGGCCACGGGCCAGTGCAGGTGCAGTACCTCCTGCGTCGCCTCGTACAGGCCCAGCTTGCGTCCCAACCGCACATGGCGCTCTCCGGGAAAGCCAAAGCCCAGTGCGAAGGCCCGTCCCGGCCCCACGTGCTGCTGCAGGAAGTGGCGCGTCGCCACTGAAAACGGGCCGTTGCGCGACAGAAAGCCCCGCGCCTCGGGTGCCACCATCACATCGCCCAGTTGCACCGCCGTCACCGCCCGTCCGCCCATCCACAGCGTGCGCGCCGTGCCGCCGTAATGCGCCAGCAAGCGCCCCTGGCGGTCGCGCGTACCCGTGGCCAGGCCGCGCCCGTCGGCGTACTTCCAGTGCCACAGCTCCGGCGTCAAAGGCCCACCGAAAACCTCGGCGAACAATGCGCGCACCTGCGCACTGTGACGCGTATCCAGATCCACCGCCTGCCAAGGCACGTTGCGCACCGTTCTCAGCTCCATTGCCTGGGCAGGGCCACCAGGCCCTGTTCCAGGCCGTCCTGCAATACGCGCAGCGTGAGAGCGCGTTCAACCACCTCGTAGGGATGCAGGCCACGCTCGCAGGCCAGAAATACCGTAACCGTGTAGTCGCCCTTGAGCAGCGGCACCTGCGGCAGCACCAGCAGCGCCGCGCCCACGCCATCGGCGCCGCGCTGCAGCACCACGCCGTCGCCCACGCTGCTGGCGCTGGCCACTGTCATGCCGTTGGCGTGCGCGATGCCGATGGCCGCCGAGGGGCAGGGCAGCTGCGGGTCGCTGGCGAAGGCGATGCGGATGCGCACGTCCGTGCGGCCGCTGTGCACGGCCAGCTCGCGCCCCTGCACGCCGTCGGCCCAGGCCTCGATGGCGGTGATGACGGCCCGGCCCTCGGGCGCGTGCACGGGCGCCGCGTCCGACAGCGTTTCCGGCGTGCGACGGGTTTTGGGGTCAAAACCGGCGCCTGCCCTTGTTGAATCAGGGCCTGTAGCTACTGAATCAATAGCATTCTGGCTCTCCACCACCAGCGCCGTCTCGTACGCCGAGGTCACGCGCACCGCCTCGTCCCACATGCGCACGCGCCCGCCCTCCAGCCACAGCGCGCGCGAGCACAGGGCCTGCACGTGGTACATGGCGTGCGAGCAAAACAGGATCGTCGCGCCACCCTCGCGCAGCTGCATGATGCGGTCGAACGACTTGCGCGCGAACGCCCCGTCGCCCACCGACAGCGCCTCGTCGATCACCAGGATGTCCGGCTCCACGCTGGTCGCCACAGCGAACGCTAGGCGCACGAACATGCCGCTGGAGTACGTCTTGACCGGCTGGTGCACGAAGCGGCCGATGTCGGCGAACGCCAGGATGGCATCCAGTCGCGCGTCCACCTGCTCACGCGTCAGGCCCAGGATGGCGGCATTCATGTAGACATTCTCGATGCCACTGAACTCCGGGTTGAAGCCCGCGCCCAGCTCCAGCAGCGCCGCCACGCGCCCGCGCACCGCCAGCTGGCCGCAGGTAGGCGTCAGGGTGCCGCACACCATCTGCAACAGCGTGGACTTGCCCGCGCCGTTGCGCCCCACCAGTCCCACCACGGCGCCGCGTGGGATCTCGAAGCTCACATCCTGCAGTGCCCAGAATTCGCGCCCATAGCTGCGCCAGCGGCCCCACAGCAGTTGCTTCAAACGATCGGCCGGGCGCTCGAACAGGGCAAATCGCTTGCCCAGGCCACGCGCCTTGATGGCCAGCTGCTGCGAATCAGACGACATCGGCGAACCCTACCCGCACGCGGCGGAAAAACAGCGCCCCGGCCAGCGCCAGCAGCGAGTGCGCGGCCAGCGTCAGCGCCAGGCGTCCCCAGGCAGGCCATTGCCCGGCCAGCACCGCGCGCGTGTCGGTGATGACGCCCGCGATCGGATTCAGCACCATCCAGCCGCGCACTGCTTCGGGCAGCGCCTCCACGGGGTAGAAGATGGGGCTCAGGAACATCAGCGCGCTCATCGCCATGCCCAGCACCTGGCCCACGTCGCGCACGTACGTGCCCACGCCCGCCAACAGCCAACCCAGGCCCAGCACCAGCGGCACCAGCGGCAGCCACGCCAGCGGCAGCGCCAGCGCCGTCACGGGCAACGACCCCTGCACTAGCGCCGTGAGCACCAGCAGCAGCACGCCCGATACCGCAAGCCCCACGCCTGCGCTGGCCGCCGACACCCAAGCCAGCAGTTCAGTAGGAAAAACCACCTTCTTGACCAGGCTGGGTTGCTCCAGCACCAGCCCCGGCGCGCGGTTGACGCACTCGGCGAAGAAGCTGAACACCGCCAGCCCGGCGTAGATGCGCAGCGCGAAGGCCAGGTTGCTCTCGTCCATGCCCTGCCAGCGCACACGCATGACGTGGCGAAACACCAGCGTGTACACGCCCAGCATCAGCAGCGGCGTGATGACCACCCAGGCCAGGCCCAGGGCCGACTGCCGGTAGCGTGCGTGTACCTCGCGCCGCGCCAGTTGTGCCACCAGCGCGCGCTGGCGCCAGGGACATAGGAATTCGATGAGAAAAGAGAAGGACACGCGCGTAACGAAAGAAAGGAAGAAACGAAGCAGGCTCTAGGTCGTGGGGGCGGCGCAACCGGACAGGGCGGCCCGCCCGCCGCCTCGCCCTGCACCGAGGCGGTTGTCCGCGCGGCAGCGGCCCGGGCCACCTTTCATGCCCGGGGCGGGTCGGCGCGGCCTTCGGCAATGTCGCGCAGGCGGTCGGGTTGCAGCAGCCGCAGGGCATTGCCCTCGCGCACCAGCACCTTGTGCGTGAACAGCACCTGGAAGGCCCGCGTCACCGTCTCGCGGCTGGCGTTGATCATGATGGCCATCTCCTGGTGCGTCGGCGCCTGGTCCACCTCCAGGTGGCCCTGCACGTTGCGCTGGGGCAATTGTAAAAGCAGCACGCACAGACGCTGGAAGGGGTTGGGCAGGCTCAGGAGCGTGCGCTGGGCCGCGCCCGCGCGTACCCGTGCCGCCAAGCGGGTCATCACCTCCTGCGCCAGCGGCGGGTGGGTGAGGATCAGCTCGCGCGCCGCCGCTCCGTCCAGGAACGCCACCGTGGACTTGGCCGCCGCCACCACATGTTCTGACGGCGGCTTGCCATCGACCAGCGACAGCTCGCCGAAATAGTCCCCTGGCTCCACGAAGTACAGCCCCACGCTGCGCCCGTCCACCGTGAAATCCACCCCCTGCAGCCGTCCCTCCACCAAGAAGCCCAGCTCCTGCGCCGCGCTGTCCTTGCTCACCACCACCGCGCGGCGCGCGAATTCACGCAGCCCCATGCGCGCCGACAGCGGCGCCAGCAGTTCCTGCGGCAGCGGCCGCAGCAACGTGAACTGATGGAGCAACTGGACCGAGACGGGCATGCGGGCTGTGCACGGGCACGGGTGAGGGGCCCGGGACAACGGGCGGTGGCGAGGCGCGAAACGGCCGGCCCGGGCCGCGCGGGAGCAAGCAAGGCAGGTGGTGCGCCATTATCCGGGCAGACGAATCGTGCCACGCCGCCCCCACCGCGCCCTGTGACCGCACGCACAGCCCCGCCAAGGCAAATGCAGGACAATTCCGCCCCTGCCATCCCGGTTTTGCCTCATTGTCGCTTTTTTGCATCACCCGCCGCCCATCCACCGTTTCCTCACCGTTGGCCCGCCATGCACACCACACCTTCCCTGACCACCCTGGCACTGGCGCTTTCGCTGGCGGCTGCGGGATTCGGCGCGCGGGCGGCGACGGGCGGCGCCGCCTCCCCCATCGTGGGCGAGGCCACGCTGGTCATCGGCAGCGCCCGCCTGTGGAGCGAGGACGGCTCCAGCCGCAGCGTCGCGCGCGGCATGCCCGTGCGCGTGGGTGACCGCCTGCAGACCGAGGACGGCGGGCACGTGCATCTGCGCTTCGTCGATGGCGGACGCCTGAGCATCCGCCCCGCCAGCCGTCTGCAGATCGAAAGCTACAGCCACACGCCCGGCCAGCCGCAGCTGGGCGCCATCAAACTCCGGCTGGACGAGGGCGTGGCGCGCTCCATCACCGGCGCCTGGGGCGAGGCCGCGCGCGAGCGCTTTCGCCTGAACACCCCCGTGGCCGCCATCGGCGTCAAGGGCACGGACTTCGTCGTGCGCGCCGACGCCGAACTCACCGCCGCCACCGTCTACAGCGGCGCCATCGCGCTCACGCCCCTGGCCAGCGGCTGCGGCGCCAGCGTCGGCCCCTGCCTGAACGGCCACGAGCGCCTGCTCAGCGCCGACATGAAGGGCCAGATGATCGAGCTGGCGCGCAGCCAGGCCACCCCGGTGCTCGTGGCCCTGGCCGAGCCGCGCGCCGCCGCGCCCAGCCGCCCCGACGCGGCGCCCGGCGCGCCCGCGCCCGCGCCCGCCCCGGGGGGTGCCGCCCCCGCCGCCGACGCCACGCCGGCCCCGGTGCAGGTCGCCGCCGCCCCGCGCCCGGCCGAGCCCTCCGTCTCCGAGACGCCCAACGTCAAGGTGCTCAGCGTCGAGACCGCCGGTGCCCAGACGGTGAACGCGCTGCCGTCCGCGCCCCCACCGCCTCCGCCTCCGCCGCCGCCGCCGCCTCCTCCGCCGCCGCCGCCGCCTCCGCCTCCGCCGCCGCCGCCGCCGCCGCCTCCAGCGCCCCTGCCGCCCGCTGTCGTCGAACCCTCCACGCCGCCTCCGCCCGTGCAGCTGGGCTGGGTGCGCTACGCCTGGACGGTGGGCAGCCCCCAGGGCGACTTCGCCCACAGCGTCAAGGATGCCCTGCAGGCGGGCGCTGAAAAAGCCGCTTCCAGCGGCAGCTACGCGCTGTACCGCGTGCCAGTGGATGCCGCCGCCATGCAAAGCGCCTGGGCCGCTCAGGTCGCCTCCGCGCCCGTGGTCAGCTTCCGCCTGACGCAGTCTTCCGCTGCCTACCTGCCCGGCAACAACCGCCCGGTGCAGGGCGTGGACGTGCTGGGCGGCAACCTGCTGGTCGATTTCGGGCGCAGCCAGTTCGCCACCCGGCTGGAGCTGCAAAACCCCAGCATCGGCAGCCAGCAGATCAGCGCCAGCGGCAACATCACCCCGAACGGCCTCTTCAAGGGCACCAACGGCGACGCCATCGCCGGCGGCTTGAGCGGCAGCCTGTTCGATGCCGGCTACACCTTCGACAAGGAACTGGCCACCGGGCACCTGCGCGGCATCACCCTCTGGAGGCAGTGACCTTGCCGCCTCGCGCCCTCGGCGCGGATGGCAGCGTTCGCTCCGAGCCCGCCGCCCCCACGCCCCAGCCCGGCCGCGCCCAGCGGCTGATGGCCCTGGCCGCCCTGGCCACGGCGCTGCTGGTCACGCTGCTGGTGCTGCGCCTGGCCCAGCCCTGGCTGCTGGCCCTGGAAGAGCGCAGCGGCGACTGGGTCTGGGCGCAGACGGCCAGCCACGCCGACGAGCGCCGCCTGATCGTCATCGACATCGACGAGCGCAGCCTCACCGAGGTCGGCCCCTGGCCTTGGCCACGCTCCACGCAGGCGCGCCTGCTCGAGCAGCTGGCGCGCGCTGGCGCCAGCGAGCAGATCCTCGACATCGTCTTCGCCGAGCAGCGCCCGGACGACGCCCTGCTGGCGCAGGCCGTGCGCCAGCACAACCCGGTGCTGGCCCAGGTATTCGCGCTGGAGCAGGGCGGCCAGCCCCAGGTCGGCCAGCTCGCCGGCGCCCTGGACTGGGCGGGCTGCCCGGCCCCTTTCGGCGAGGCGAACGGCTACGTGGCCAACAGCGCCAGCCTGCTGCCCAAGGAGGAGGCGGACGGCCCCGGCGCCAGCGCTCCCGCCGCCGGCCACATCACCCCGCGCATCGCCGCCGACGGCGTCATGCGCCACCAGCCGGCCGTCATCTGTCACGCCGGGCGCTCGTATCCGGCGCTGGCCATCGCCGCGCTGCTGCATGGCACGCAGGAGCCGCGTCTGCGCTTGCAGCGCGGCGGCTGGCTGCAGGCGCCCTGGCTGCTGACCCACGGCGCCGACCTCACCCCCCCCATCCCCCTGGACGAGCGCGGCGACCTGCGCATTCCCTGGCGCCAGCACCCGGACGCCTTCATCAGCCTGGCCGCCAGCGACGTGCTGGCCGGGCGCATCCCCGCCGGGCTGCTGGACGGCGCATGGGTGCTGATCGGCAGTAGCGCCTTCGGCCTGAACGACACCATCGCCACGCCCTTCGGCGGCGCCGCCTCGGGCCTCCAGGCGCATGCCCAGCTCGTCACCGCGCTCATCGACGGGCAACTGCCGCGCACCCCGCGCGTGGCCGCGCCGCTGCAGGCCCTGGCTGTCCTGGCGTCGGCCGCGCTCCTGGTGCTGCTGCTGCCCCCCACCCGGCGCCGCGCCGCCGGCCCCAACGCGGGCGCCAGCGCCCCCGGTGCGCGCGGGCGGCCCGTCTATCTGCTGCCCCTGGCTGGCGCCACGCTGGCCGCGCTGCTGTGGCTGGGCCATGGGGCGCTGCAGGTGCTGGCCGGCTGGTGGCTGGGCTGGGCCGCGCCCGTGCTGTTCGCCCTGCTGTTCGGCATCTGCCTGGGCATCTTCGAGCACGCGCGCAGCCGCATCGACCGCGACCGCCTCTACACCCACCTGTCCAGCTACCTGCCCGCCCCGGTGGCCGCCGCGCTGGCGCTGCAGCCCCCCAGCAGCGCCATCGCCGCCCAGGTGCGCCAGGTCAGCGTGCTGTTCGCCGACATCCGCAACTTCAGCGCCTACTGCGAAGCGCGCCCGCCCGAGGAATCGGCCGCCGTGCTGCACGCCTTTTTCTCCACCGCCACGCGCATCGTGCAGCAGCACGGCGGCGTCATCGAGGCCTTCCAGGGCGACGCCATCATCGCCGTCTGGAACGGCGAGCTGCAGGCCAGCCCCGGCGCCGACCAGCACGCCAGCCACGCCCTGCAGGCCGCCATCGCCCTGCAGGCCGCCGTGCGGGGCGTGCTGCCCGACCCGGCCCCGGCCGGGCTCGAGCCCCTGAGCCTGGGCATCGGCGTGGAAACCGGCCCCGCCACCGTGGGCAGCTTCGGCCTGGCCAGCCGGCGTGCGCACATGGTCATGGGGCGCACCGTCACCATCGCCAGCCGCCTGGTGGCCATGACGGCCGACCTGTCGCACCCCATCCTGGTGGGCGAGGGCCTGGCCGCCCAGGTCGGCGGCGCCGGGCTGCAGTCGATGGGCACCTTCCTGCTGGACGGCATGCGCGTGCCCCACCACATCTACGCCCACCCGCTCGATGCCGACGAGCCCCCAGGCTGAGCCGCCACGCCCACGCCACCCCCAGGCCGCCACGCGCCAGGGCACGCTGCCGCCTGGTCCGCCCCCGGCGCGCCAGGGCGCCGCCGCCAGCGCGCGCGCCTTGGCGCCCCTGGCGGGCCTTGTGCTGGCCGCCTGCCTGACGCCCCCCGCCCAAGCCCAGGCCCCGGCCATCGACGCCGCCCAACTGCCCTGCGACGCCCCCGCGCTGCTGGCCCAGCCCCCGGAGCAGCTCAGCGAACAGCTGCCGCGCTGCGAGAAAACCCCGGCCTTCCTGCTGCACCTGGGCGCGCAGCGCAACCGCCAGGGCCGCTACGAACAGGCGGCCGACCACCTCGAACGCGCCCTGCTGCTGGCCCCCGACACCCCCGAAGCCCTGCTGCAGTACGCCATCGCCCTGGCCGGCAGCGGCGACACCCTGTCGGCCCTGCACCTGCTGGCCGACCTGCGCCAGCGCCCCGACCTGCCCGCCCCGCTGCGCGCCGACATCACCGCCGTGCTGGCCAGCGCGCAGGCGCGCGCCCTGGCGCCCATCTGGGCGCGCGCGCCTGGCGCCGAGGCAGCCCCGCCCGTGCGCCTGTCGGCCGGCCTGCGCTTGGGCTACGACAACAACCTGCAGGGCGCCAGCCGCCTGTCCGGCCTGACCCTGACCCTGCCCGGCCAAAGCGTCACCCTGCCCATCGAGCCCGCCCAGCAGCCCCGCGCCGGCGCCGTGCGCCAGGCCGACCTGCGCGCCAGCCTCCAGCGCCAACAGGCCGGCGGCGCGCGCTGGGGCATGCAGGCCGCCGTGCAGCAGCGCGACACCCCGGCCCTGCCCAGCGCCGGCAGCACCCAGGCCGAATGGCAGTTCGATTACACCGCAGCCCCCGTCTGGACTGGGGGCGATGCTAGAAAAAAAGAAGCGCCTGGCGCGCATGCCCCCGCCACCCTGGCCCCCTGGCTGGGCGCCGGCGTGGCGGCGCTGCGCACCCCCGGTGGCACGCGCTACCAGGGCCGCAGCCTGTCGCTGGGCCTGGAGCACGCCCAAGGCGCCTGCGCCACCCGCTGGGCCGCCGACGCCCAGATGCGCACCCTGCACAGCAGCCCCGTGCTGTCCAGCCGCTACTTGGGCGCCAGCCTGCAGTGGCAGTGCACGCGCCCCCCCGAAGGCCGCCAGTGGCTGACCGTGCTGCGCGCCGGGCACGACCACGCGCTGGACGCCACCCGCCCCGGCGGCGACCAGGCCCAGGCCGGTCTGCGCCTGCACCTGAGCACCCCCGCGCCGGCGCTGGTGCGCCCTGGCGCCCTGTGGCTGCTGGACGCCGAATATGCCTACAGCCGCGACGGGCGTGGCTACAGCCCGCTGCTGCAGGACGGCCGCCTGCGCAGCACCCACCGCCTGAGCACCCGCGTGGAATGGCTGCAGCCCCTGACGCCCGGCGTGCAGGCCGTCGTCGGTGCCGAGGCCATCGCCCAGCATTCCACCCTGGCGCTATTCAAGATGCGTAGCCAGGGCCTGTGGCTGGGGTTGCGCGCGCAGTGGTAGTGCAAACCTGTGAGCACTGATGCTGGTACCGCGCCTTGCAAGGGGGCTGCAGTTCTGCGCTTGTAATGGACCGCAAGCCGGGTTGCCTGTTTGCAACACTTCTTTCCGCGCCGTTGATGGCATGTGTCGTGTGACGGCCATCACCTCAAAACGTCTGCGCCCGCGACTAGACTACGCCCCGAGTTGGCTGCCAAAGTCTGTCTGGCCATGGTGCTTCTGCTTCTGGGCGGTGGCTGCAGGGCGCGGGCGGCGCGGTGCAACTTGTGTATAAAGCTGGTTGGCTCCGTTCGTGCCATGGCCCGCAAAGGCCATGGCATTGCCAGGCCACCATCTTTGGTAGCTTGAACTTATCTTTTTTTGCAAAGGAAGAATCTCATGGCTCAGACCATTTTTGGCACCGACTACTCAGTCGCCGCCCTGAACCGCGCGTTCAACAATACCAGCCCCGCCTATGCCGTGTTCCAGAGCCAGAAGGGCTCCGCCGGCACCACCCAAGAGCAGAACCTGGCTTTCGCCGAGCAGTTCGGCGCCCAGTACGCCAATGTTTCCGATGCGGACCTGGCTACCCAAGTGCTGACCAACCTGGGTGTGCTGCCCAGTACCAACGAAGACGTGTTGGCACTGCAAGAAGAGCTGACCGACTACTTCGGCATCGTGTCGCAAGGCCTGGGTGCCGATGCACGCGGCGTCGTTGTCCTGCAACTGGCCACCATCCTGTCGGGCCTGGAGAACGCCACGGGCGATCAGGCCGTGTACGCCGAGGCCGCCAAGCTGTGGAACAAGGAAGTCGAGAACGCTTTCGTGTACTCGTCCAACCCTGCCAACACCACGCCCCAGCAAGGCGACGACGGTTCCGGCACCACCACGCTGACCCGCTTCACCGACGTGCTGACCGGCGAGACCTTCACCGGCTACCTGGACTACAACCAGTACACCGGCGTTGACGAGCAGACTTTGACCACCGGTGACCGCCTGACGGGCACCGACGGCGAAAACGATACCCTGTTCGCTCAACTGCTGAGCGGCACCACACGCCCGACGCTGAACGGCGTGGAAATCGTTTCCATCGACGCCAAGGGCGCCACCCCCACGCTTGACCTGAGCGATGCCAACGGCGTCAAGACCGTGGCCAACGTGAACTCCAGCGAGACTTCGACGCTGGCGTTCCAGGGCCTGAAGAACCTGGTGGACGTGCAGATCCGCAACACCAACTCCAACACCACGGTGGCGTTCAATGCTTCCGTGACGGCTGGCGTGGCTGACGCGCTGAACCTGCTGGTCAACGGCGCTGGCGTGAAGGCCAAGGCCGCCAACTTCACGGTGGCTGGCGTTGAAGAGCTGAACATCACCACCGAAGGCGCCGCCAGCGTGCTGGGCAACGTTGCCACGGGCAACAACCTGACCAGCGTCACCATCACTGGCGACCAGAACCTGGCTGTCGGCACCAAGGCCGCTGGCACGGGCTTCCTGAGCAACGCCATTGCTACCGTGGACGCGAGCGAAGCCACTGGCGACCTGTTCCTGAACGTGGCCGCATCGGCAGCGCGCACGCAGACCGTGACCACCGGCACGGGCGACGACGTCGTGGTGACGGGCGACCTGAATGCCGTGGACAAGTTCGACCTGGGCGAGGGCAACGACCGCCTGGTGCTGACCACGGTCAGCACCAACGAGGCTGCCAAGCTGTTGGGCGTGGAAGAAGTGGAAGCCCGCGTGGCTGGCACCAACCTGAACCTGACCAACGCTGCTGACGTGACGCTGCTGGCCGTGGCCGAAACCGCTGGCTTCGGCAACGTCACCGCCGTGAAGTCTGGCACGACCGTTGCTTTTGAGGGCAAGGGCCAAGACAACGCCGTGTCGAACAGCGCAGTCACCTTCGGTGGTGTGAAGTTCAACCTGGCCAACGCCACCGGTTCTTCCGACGTCATCGACTTCACCTTCAACAACGGCGGCATCGCCCTGGGCGCGGACAGCACCGTGACCATCGGCGCACTGACCAACACCGGCAACAACGTCGAGACCATCAACCTGGACTTCAGCGACGTGGTCGCATCCAACCTGGTGACCGTGCAAGACATCAATGTGGGCTCTTCGCTGAAGACGCTGACGGTGTCCTCGGACAGCAAGGTCACGCTGCAGAACGTGAATGACCTGACCAAGCTGACCAGCGTGGACGCCACCGAGGTGAAGGGTGCTTTCACCGCCACGTTCGGCGCGCTGGCCGATGCGGCTAACGCCACGGTCAAGCTGGGTGGCTCCGGTGCCAACCAGCTGACTGTGGACAAGGCTCAGAACCTCGGCGGTGCTGCTGCTACATCCAACACGCTGCTGACGGTGGACGCTTCCGCCGGTACCGGCGTGCAGACCGTCAACGTGACGAACAACGACACCAACACCACTGCTCCTGCTACCAACGCAGCCCTGGTGGCCAAGGCTGGCGTGGCCGTGACGGGTGGCGCAGGTGCCGACGTGATCAACGTCAACACCGTGGCGGATGCGGTCAGCACGATCCGTGGCGGCGCTGGCGCCGACAAGATCAACCTGACAGGTGTTGGCACTGATGTGCTGGTGTATGCCCTGGGCGACACTGGCTCGACGGCAGCTGGCGCTGACGTGGTGACAGGCTTTACCACGGCTCAGGACAAGATCGACCTGCGCAGCTTCGGCTTCGACAGCAATCTGTTCACCAACATTGCGACGACCGGCACGACGACGGGCGCAACGACCGACTTCACGGTTGGTGGTGTCCAGTACGCTGTGAACGCCGTCAGCGCAGCTGGCAGCACCACGGTGTACATCGACACCAACGGCGACAGCCGCCTGGGCGATGGCGACCTGGTGATCTTCCTGTCGGGTACTGCAGCCGTGGCTGCTGGCGACTTCATGTTCGTCTAAGTCTGTTGGCTTGACGCGGCAGCCTGCCGGGCCGTCGCGTCAGTCATCGAAAAAGCCGCTGGCCCTTAGGCTGGCGGCTTTTTTTATGGAGGCTGGTCGGCGCTACTTGAAAGCACCAGCCACTCCGATGCCCAGAAGGTGCATCGAGAAGCGCATGAACCGCCGGGGAGCGATTCGGGAAACTCCGGCTGGGAAATACAGTTTTGCTATTAAAAATGTAGCTTATGGCCCATGATTCATCAGGGCTAAGGCCTCAAAACATTGAAAACCCGGCACCGGCGCATAAAAAAGGGGACCAGCATCGCTGCTGTCCCCTTTTTTGCTGACCAGGCGCTGGTGCGGGCCTGACGGCCCGGCAACGGCTGCCGGTCCTTGTGGGTCAGGCGAACGCCAGTCCGGTATCGGCCAGGCCGACCAGATCCACGTTGTCCAGGTTCTGCTGGTAGTCGGCGGCCAACAGCACCAGGTCGCGCGCCGTGCCGCCGGCGGCGACGTAGGCGTTCAGCTCGTGCAGCATCTCCGGCGTGATGGGGGTGCCGATGACGTTGTGCCACACCAGCAGGCCGGTGGCGTGGGCGTCCGGGTTGCCCAGGGCCAGCAGTGCCAGGTTGGCCAGTTGGGCCGGCGTGAAGGGCTGGTCCACCACGCCCAGCACCGCGCCCACCAGCGCCGTATCGGCCAGGCCCTGGGTGCCCACCAGGGCACCGATCAGCTTGGCGGTGGTGCCGGCGGCGCCGTCCAAGTCCAGGGCGAGGCGGGTGCCGTCCTGGAACTGCAGGCGCTCAATGTTGCGCAGGCCCAGCACGGCGCCATCGGACAGGCGCGTCAGCTGGTACTCGCCGCTGGCGCTGTGGTGCAGCTCGAAGTCGCCACGGTCCTGCGCGACGCGCAGTGTGTCGGTGCCGTCCAGCCCGTCCACGACGCGGCCGGCACCCGGCGGCGGGGCGTCGAGCATGTTGTCGCTGTCATCGGCCTGGGTGTACCAGCCCAGGTTGCCGGCGCTGACGATCACGCCGTTGGCCTGGCCGTCCAAATCGAAGGCGCCGCCGTCGGTGATCTGGAAGTCCAGCCGCTGCTTGCCGCCCTCTTGCACGATCTGGCCACCCAGCTCGGCACTGGCCAGGTTGGTCCAGGCGCCCTCCTGGTCCTGCAGCCAATAGCCGTTGATGGCCTGGCCGCCTTCCACGTACAGGCTGAAGGTTTCGCTGCCGCCCCAGGTGCTGATGCGCACGCTGGAGTGCAGCAGGCCCAGGGCCGATTCAAACCCGGCCGGCAGGTCGGCGGGCGCGTCGCCCTGTTGCAGCTGGGTGATGCGGGCAGAGCCGTCGTCCGGATCGATCTTGCCGGCACGCGAATCCGCCACCAGCGTGACGAACGTAGCCGGCGCCTGGCCTGGCTGGCTGACGGCGGTGTGCGTCTTGAGGAAACGTGCCGAAGTGACATCCGGCTGCTGGCTGTCCATCAGCCCGTCGCCATTGCCGTCGCCGCGGTTGCCCAGAGAGCCGTTGGTCGGCAGGCCAGGCGCCTGGTTCTCCACGGTCTGGCTGATGCCGTCACGGTCGGTGTCGTGCGACTGCCCGTTGTCGGTGCCGCCGGTGCCGGTAGGCGCGAACTGGTAGGCGCTGCTGATCGGCGCGAACAGATGGCCGTCGGTGATGCTGATGTTGACCCAGGAATCCTCGGTGGCGCTGGGGGTGAAGAGCGCGCCGGCCAGTGCGGCGTTGATCTGCGTTGCTGTGCCGATGAGCTGGATGCCGGGCGTGCTGGAATCGGCGTCCACGAGTCCGCTGAGCGTGCCTTTCTCGGGCGACAGGGTGACAGTGAGGATTTCGCCTGGGTCGGCGTCGTACACCGTCAGATCCAGGTTGGTGGGTGTTCCGGGTGCGGGCAATGCGGGCAGCGGGCTGGGCATCACGATCACCGGGGCATCGTTGGTGCTGGCAAACACGAAAGGCAGATCCACGTAGGACTGATGACCAGCGCCGTCATCGGCCGTGACGCGCACCGTCAGGGGCGAAGGCACACCCGCTGGCGGGTTGCCGCTGAAGGTCTGCGTGACCGGGTTGAACACCAGCCACGAGGGCAGGGGTGTGCCAGCGCCCGGGCCGCCGCTGCCGCCGGCGGGCGCCAGGGTGGCACTGAAGGTCAGGCCGCCCGGGCCGCCACTGCCGGCAAAGGTCTGGCTGGGCACGGTGTATTCGAAGTCGCCCGGGCCGCTCTTGGGCTGCAGCGGGTCGCGGCGGAATTCACCGCCGGTGGCGTCGAACGAGACGTTGCCGGCGGTGTCGGTCACCTTGGCGGCCACGTCATATGCCTGGCCGGCCACCAGGCTGCCCAGGCTGCCGCTGGTGGGCGTGGCGCTGGCGGTGTCGATGCTCCAGCTGCCGTCGGCTACCACCGGCACGTTGGTGTAGGTGGCGCCGTTGAAGGCAACAGTAAGGGTCTCGCCTGCCGGTAGCGGGGTGCTGCCGACATGGCCCTGCAGGACCGGACGGCCGGTGCCGAGGATCAGCGAATCCACCGTGGGGGCAGTGGGCGGGGTGGTATCCAGCGTGACGTTCTGGCTTTGCACCGGGCCCAGGTCGGTGGCGTTCTTCACGCGTGTCTGGATGACCCAGCTGTCGGTGTGGACGGTGCTGTCCACGGCGCTCCAGCTGGTGCCGGTGACGGTGGCGGGCTGCCAGGTGGTGCCGTTGTCGAACGACACCATCAGCTGCTCGCCCGCCACCAGGGGCGCGCTGAGCGTGCCGCCCAGGGTGCGCCCGGCGCTGCCGTCGTTGGTGATGAAGTCAGTGGCCGAGGCGCCGGTGTCCTTGGTCATCGACGCGATGCTGGCGGTGGTCGTCACCGGCGCCGGCGGCGGCGTGACCTGGATGGTCACCGCGCTGGATTCGTCGATCGAGAATCCGGTCTGGCCGCCTCGGGCGGAAGCATCGATATAACCGCCCGAAGTGCCGGAGCCGGGCTTGCCATCCCACAGCACATACTGGAAGGTGCCGGTGTCGCCCGCGGCGTCGCTGGCGTCCGGCAGGTAGCGCAGCAGTGCGTCGGGGGCAAGCAGCAAGGCGTTGTTGGCGGTCACGGTACTCGGGGTGGCGACACTGGTCCAGCTGGCGCCGCCGTTGGTCGAGTACTGGAAGGTGCCGCCGCCCACTGTCTCCAGATGGGTGAGGGCGATGCCCTTGGCCCAGCCTTCGGCGCTGGTGTCGCGCGTCAGGCTGTCCGGCGTGTCGGTGCCGCCAACCTGGTCATACAGCTGCGCGGCCGTCCACTGCGGCGCGAGCGCTGGGCTGACCGGGATCGGGCCGCTGACCAGGCCAGCCGATGCCGTAGCGTCCGCCATGACCGGAGCGCCGTTGAAGCTGGTGACATACGCCAGCATGGCCGACGCGTCCTTGGACACGGGCGAGTGCAAGTCGGAGTCGGTGGTGGTGTCGTAGTACTGGGGCGACGCTGCATCGCCGGTGAACGACACGGCGGGCGTGTTGGCATCGGTATAGCCCGAATTGTCCACGGCATGCACCTGCAGGGTGCCGGTGCCGGCGGTGTGCGTGCCAGGCGAGCTTTCCGGGGTGTAGCGCAGGTAGGCGTTGGTGTCGAGCGCCAAGCCGTTGGCAGACGAAAGTCCGGCGGGCAGATCCTGCCAAGTGCCATCCGTGCCATCGGTGCTGTCCAGCGAGTATTCCCACTTGCCGCTGGTGGCAGGCGTCGGGTTGCCAGTGATGACCACGCCGGCCAGCGTGTCGGTCGTGGTGCCAGTGACGTTGTCGGGGTCGCTGAAAACGCTGGTGAACCAGGCGCTCACTGTCTGGCTGACGGCTTGCGGGTTTTCTTCGTCACCGGCGCTGTGCTTGGCCGGGGTGTTGAAGTAGGGGGCGCTGTTTTGGTCGCCCAGGTTGATGGTGTTGCTGCTGGTGTGGTGACCAGGAACAGCGGCGCCGTCCACCGCATCGACGTTGAACGTGCGGTTGATCGCGGCCGGGGTATTGACGTCGAAGTCTGTACTGGTGTTTTCGTAGGTCACCTGCTCCGTCAGGTGTTCGATCACGCTGGCGCCCAGGGCGGGGGCAGGGTGCTGCTGGGTGACAACGACGTTGTCGATATGCAGCGCACCGCCAACGTATTGACCCCCTGTGAGATCGTACGAGCCGGCCACGAAAACGAAGCGATAGGTGCCTTCCTCGCCTGCGCCGAGGGTGACGCTTTTGTTTGCCCAGTTGGTGCCACCGCCACTGGACGTTCCAGTTTCGTCCAAGATTGTGATGGTGGCGCCGGTTTTGGTATTGACGATGTAGCCGTAGGCATCGTAGGCATCGCCGCCAGCGATGGCTTTCCAGTCGAATTTGATCTGGTCACCTGCCTGAAGTGCCACCGTGCCATTGCTGTACACATAGGGGCCTCGCACCACGCCGAAGCCCTTGTTGATGCTCATGTTCCCGGTGTCAAGTTTCAGTGCCTTGCCACCGTTGTCTGAGACGATGCTGGCCGCACCAGGTTTGCTGGTGGCCGTGACGTTGTCAAAGATATTTTGGTTGGCGTTCTGGGTCGGCCAGGTGGTGTCCTTCGGGGTGGCTTGCCCGGCAATCTGGGATACGCCGTCCAGATGCACAAATTGGTTCAGAGGCCCAAGGGTCCAGCCGGTCACGGCGGTTGCGCCAACGCTGTCGTCCTCGAAGTTGCCATTGACAAAGGCGTTGGAGAAATTGACGCGCAGCGTGCCAGCAGGGTTGCCGGCCGACACCACGCCGTTCTTCACGAGGTCAACGATACCGATCACGGTGGCTGTACCGCCGTTGCCCAGGTAAACCGCACCGTCGTACACGGACACCGCACCGCTGGCTGTGGCTACGGAGGCAAGGCTACCGACCGTCTTGATCGCCAGCTTCTCCGTGCCCGTTGCACTGGTGATGGAGTAGTCCACGTAACCACCGCTGAAGTCTTCAGAGCCGCTGGTGGAGATGGTGATATCGCTGTCGATGACAACCGGGCCGGAGCCTTCCTGGTAGGAAAGCGGATTCTGGTCAGCAAAGGTCAATGCCATGGAACACTTTCAGAGAAGAGGAGATGCCCCGAGAAATTGATGGGCGGAAGGGGTGCAAGTGCAGCCAGCGGTGCAAGCTGCATTCGGTATGGAAGAGGAGGAGTTGCAGGCGGCAGGAAGACTTTTGTAAACAAAAGTGCTGCAAATTATCAAATTTCTGGTGTAGTTCGCCAAGAAATTTTTTCTGGATGTAACCGGATCGGCAGGGCGGCGGTGGCGGAATGGGGTGCGGAGGGGGGCAGCCCAAGTAAGGCCCCTTATGTCATGCGTGAGGGCGATACGCGCCGCTTTTCACCGATTGACGTGGCTCTATCAAGATGCCGCAGGGCAGCTTCTGCATGCAGCGCTTATATTTCCCTGAGTGCGCGAGGAATTTTGTTTGGCCAACGATCGCCCAGGAGGCGTCTTGCCAAGGTCTTCTGGCCGCAGCTTCCGCCCAAGCCTATGCGGCCTGCATACATATCCCGCAACTTTCGTGAAAAGCCCGCATACCGCCATGCCCACCATCAAGATCGACGACCGCGAATTCGACACCGACAGCCTCAGCCCCGAGGCGCGCCAGCAGCTGGACATGCTGATCGCCGCCGAGAACCGCCTGCGCGAGCTGCAGCGCGACACGGCGCTGGTGCAGACTGCGCGCAACGCTTATCTGTCGGCCCTGCGCGCGCACCTGCCCACGCCATTGCAGCAGATGCAGGCCGCGCACGGCGACACGCTCAAGCTCTGATTCCTGCGTACCAAGGGCCAGAACGCCATCGGCCCGTTGTTGTGCAAGGGTCTGCAGCTATGTTTCTTGTAGCAAGAGGTGAATCTTCGCCTGCGTCATGCGTCCGTTGCCAGCGGCGGCAGCGGCGCGATGGTCAGGCGCACGGTGCCGTTCTCGTCGCGACCCAGCGGTATCCAGGCGCTCTGGCTGTATGCGCCGGTGTGTACGGTCAGCAGCAGGCATTGCGCGCGCCCGTCGGCGTGCAGCACCGGCTGCAGGCCCGGGGCACACGCCGGCGCGCTGCCCGCCGGGGCCAGCACATGGCAGGCGTGTACGGCCACCAGCGGCGCGCCCAGTTGCTGGGCCAGGGCCTGTCCCTGGGGCTGGCGCGCATCCAGCAACTGGCCAATCCAGGACTGCAACTGGCGGGCGCCGGCCTCGTCGGCGTGGAAGGCCGCCAGGGCCTGCTCGCCGGCGCTGGCCACCTTGCTGGTGGCCGCGTCGTTCCCGCGCGCGGGCGCGCCCACCAGGAACAGCTGCGGCGCCATCTCGCCGCGCGAGGTCAGCAAGCCGATGCAGATGCGTGCGCAATGTTCGTAGGCGCTGTGGACGAAGGCGTTGCTGGGAAACAGGGGACGGGAGGGAGAGGGCGGCGTCACGGAAGATCTTCTGGGTCAGGGCTGGGCAAAAAGGCAGCGGTGGATTGTCGCCGATGGTGGCCATCGGCCCTTTCGCGGACGCGGCCGCCTGCGCGGCGGGGCCGTGCCGGGCCCGGCGGTAAGGGATGGAAACAGCACCGGTCAGGCGCGGGGTGGCGGGCGGCAGGTACAGTAAGCTGCAGCTTCTTGGGCGGCGCGGCGCCAGGCGTTCGCGGCCCGTCCGGATTTCAACCGGCCTTGTTCCCGCCTTTCCAGAGCGGGCAGGGCACCACCAAGGTGTATGCCATGAACGCTCCTGCCACCCCATCCAGCCCCGCCGCTCCCGCCACCCCGGCCACCAGCGAGGAAATGCAGCGCAAGATCCAGGCCGACCTGACCGCCATGCTCGACCCGGCCCGCAAGAAGCAGGCTGCCGCCGACGCGCAGGCCGGCCAGGCCACCGGCGACAAGGCCGCCAAGGGCCAGGGCTGACACGCAGCCATGCCCTGGTGGCGCGCGCGGCCGTCGTGCACGGCCTGACGCCGCGCCAGCCCAGGGCGCTCTTATGAGGGCCGGCGCCGCTACCGAGGCGGTGCCGGCCCCTTTCGTTGGGCCTTGCGGATCAGGGGCCGCAGGCGGACTGGCCTGGCCGGTGACTCCCGTCACACCACCGTCTGATTTCATATAGGAGTTCATATAGGGGCCGCTATACTGCGCCCCTTCCCATGAATTCCATCCTGCGTATTTCCCTGGACACCACGCCCGAGCAGGCCGAGCGCCTGCGCGCCCTGCAGCAGGGCTTCGCCCAGGTCTGCAACGCCCTGGCGCCGCTGGTGCAGCAGACGCGCGTGTGGAACCGCGTGGCGCTGCACCACCTGGCCTACCGCCAGTTGCGCGAGCAGTTCCCCGAGATGGGCTCGCAGATGGTGTGCAACGCGATCTACTCGGTCTCGCGCACCTGCCGGGTGGTGTTCCAGCACCCGGCCAGCCCGTTCCACCTGTCGCGCCTGGAGGGCAAGGCGCTGCCGCTGCTGCGCTTTTCCGACACCTGCCCGGTGTATTTCGACCGGCACACGCTCAGCGTCAAGGGCGGGCAGCTGTCGATGTTCACGCTGGACGGGCGCATGCGCTTCCAGCTGGGCCTGAAGGCTGAGGACGAGGCGCTGTTTGCCACCCACAAGCTGCGCGAGATCGTGCTGTCGCGCGGCGCCTCGGGCGGCTACGGCCTGGCCTTCGCCTTTGTCGATCTGCAGGCGCCGCCCGAGCCCGGCGCGGCGCAGCCGCTGCCCGAGCCGGACGCGGAAATCCCCGAATACGTGATGGTCGAAGAAACCGTATGACCCCCGCCAAACCTGCCAACCAACCGCCCTCCGAGCTGCGCGCCGCGCTGGCCACGCTCAAGCCCTATTTCCGGCGCGCCGGCATCTTCAGCCTGCTGTCGGGCCTGCTGGTGCTGGCGCCCTCGGGCTACATGCTGGAGGTCTATGGCCGGGTGGTGAACAGCCGCAGCCACACCACGCTGTGGATGCTCACCCTGCTGATCCTGGGCGTGTACATCGTCATGGAGCTGCTGGAGTGGGCGCGCAGCGAGATGATGCGCGCCGCCAGCGTCGAGCTGGACGAGCGCCTGCGCGGGCGCATCTTCCACGCCATCTTCGACGCCAACCTGCGCCGCATCCCGGGCGGCACGCAGCAGCCCTTGAACGACTTCAAGCAGGTCCGCGAATTCCTGTACTCGCCGGTGCTGCTGGGGGTGATGGAGTCGCCGGTGTCCATCGTGATGCTGGTGCTGCTGTTCCTGATCAACCCGGCGCTGGGCTGGGCGGCGATTGCTTTTGCCTGCGTCATCACGCTGGTGGCGTGGCTGAACGAGCGCTCGACCAAGCCGCCGCTGATGCAGGCCAACCGCGCTGCGATTGCCGCGCAGCAGTACGCCGACGGCTCGCTGCGCAACGCCGAGGTGATCGAGTCGATGGGCATGCTGCGCGACGTGCACGCGCGCTGGATGGACAAGCAGCGCGAATTCTTGAACCTGCAGGCCACGGCGTCCGAGGCGGCGGGGGGCTTTCAGGCGCTGTCGAAGTTTCTGCAGACCACGCTCAGCTCGGGGCTGCTGGGGCTGGGCTGCTGGCTGCTGCTGCACGGCGAGCTGCACGGCGGCGACGTCATGATGATCATGGCCTCTGTGTTCGGCGGGCGCGTGGTGGCGCCGCTGGTGCAGGCGGTGACGCAGTGGCAGTCGGTGGTGAACGTGCGCGACGCCTGGGGCCGGCTGGACCAGCTGCTGGCCGCCGTGCCGGCGCGCCCCGAGAACATGGCGCTGCCGGCGCCGCGCGGCGCGCTGCAGGTCGAGCCGGTGGTGGCCGGTGCGCCGGGCGGCGGCGCGCAGATCCTGCGCGGCGTGGGCTTCGCGCTCAACCCCGGCGAGGTACTGGCGGTGGTCGGCCCCTCGGCGTCGGGCAAGACCACGCTGGCGCGGCTGCTGGTGGGCATCTGGCCGTCGATGGCCGGCAAGGTGCGCTTGGACGGCGCCGACGTGTTCGCCTGGGACAAGGCCGAGCTGGGCCCGCACGTGGGCTACCTGCCGCAGGGCGTGGAGCTGTTCGACGGCAGCGTGGCCGAGAACATCGCGCGCTTCGGCGAAGTGGACATGGCGCGGGTGGAAGAGGCCGCGCGCGCCGTGGGCCTGCACGACTTCATCCTGGGCCTGCCGCAGGGCTACGAGACGGCGGTGGGCGCCGGCGGCGCGCGCTTGTCGGGCGGCCAGCGCCAGCGCGTGGGCCTGGCGCGGGCGCTGTACGGCAACCCGGTGTTCGTGGTGCTGGACGAGCCCAACTCCAGCCTGGACGAGGAGGGTGACGCCGCGCTGGCGCGCGCCATCCAGTTCATGAAGTCGCGCGGCACGACCTTCGTCATCATGACCCACCGCACCAGCGTGCTGGCCGTGGCCGACAAGATGCTGGTGCTGCGCGATGGCCAGACCCAGGCCTTCGGTCCGCGCGACGAGGTGCTGGCGGCGCTGCAGCAGGCGGCGCAGCAGGCCCAGCAGCCCCCGGCCGCCCCCGCGCGGCAACTGGCCACGGCCGCCTGACCCGGCGCGGCCCCGTTCCTTTCTTCCAACGCTCCTCTTTCCATCATGTCCCAACCAGGCTTTTTCGCGCGCAGCGAACTCACGCGCGTGCTGTGGAGCTTCCGCCGCGAATTTTTCATGGTCGGCATCTTCAGCATGGTGGCCAACGTGCTGATGCTCAGCCCCACGCTGTACATGCTGCAGGTCTATGACCGGGTGCTGATGAGCCGTAGCGAGCTGACGCTGCTGGCGATGTCGCTGATCACGCTGTTCCTGTTCGCGGTGATGGCGTTTTCCGAGTGGATGCGCTCGCGCGTGCTGGTGCGCTCGGGTCTGCGGCTGGATGCGCTCTTGGGCACGCGGGTGTTCAACGCCAGCTTCGATTCCTACCTGGGCCAGCAGGGCAGCGGCCCGGCGCGGGCCTTTGGCGACCTGATCCAGATCCGCCAGTTCCTGACCGGGCAGGGCATCTTCGCCTTCTTCGACGCGCCCTGGGCGCCGATCTACGTGGCGGTGCTGTTCTTCCTGCACCCGCTGCTGGGCTGGATGGCGATCTTCTTCTCGCTGGTGCAGGTGGCGCTGGCTTGGTTCGGCCACCGCCACACGGTGGCCCCGGCCGAGGCCGCCAGCCGCGCCGCCAGCGACACCGGCGCCTACCTGCAGGCCAAGCTGCGCAACGCCGAGGTGCTCGAATCCATGGGCATGGTGCACAACCTGCGCGCGCACTGGCTGCGCCGGCACACCGGCACGCTGGGGCTGCAGTCGCAGTCGCAGTCGCTGGCGCACCGCATCACCGCCTGGAGCAAGTTCATCCGCTACTCGCAGCAGTCGCTGGCGCTGGGCGCGGGCGCGCTGCTGGTGATCGAGGGGCAGCTCTCGCCCGGCGGCATGATCGCCTCGAACGTGCTGATGAGCCGCGCGCTGGCGCCGATCGACATGCTGGTCAACACCTGGCGGATGTTCATCAACGCGCGCTCGGCCTTCGGCCGGCTCGAAGCCCTGCTGGGCCAGTATCCGGAGGACGACCCGAGCCTCAAGCGCGTGGCGCCCACGGGCGGCCTGGTGCTGCGGGATGTGGTGGCCAGCGCCCCGGGGCGCGCCACGCCGATCCTGAAAGGCGTCAGCACCGCCATCGCGCAGGCCCAGGTGACGGTGGTGCTGGGGCCCTCGGGCTCGGGCAAGTCGACGCTGGCGCGCGCCATGATCGGTATCTGGCCGGGCGTGGCCGGCGAGGTGCTGCTGGACGGCCTGCCCATCGAGAGCTGGGACCGCGCCGAGCTGGGCCCGCACCTCGGCTACCTGCCGCAGGACGTGGAGCTGTTCGAGGGCTCGATCGCCGAGAACATCGCCCGGCTGGGCGAGGTGGATTCGGCCCAGGTCATCGCCGCGGCCAAGAGCGCCGGGCTGCACGAGATGATCCTGCGCTTCCCCAAGGGCTACGACACGCCCATGGGCGAGGCCGGCGGCATGCTGTCGGGCGGGCAGCGCCAGCGCATCGGCCTGGCCCGTGCGCTGTATGGCGAGCCGGTGCTGGTGGTGCTGGACGAGCCCAACGCCAACCTGGACGACGTGGGCGAGCAGGCGCTGGTGCGCGCTGTGCACCAGCTGAAGGAGGCCGGCCGCACGGTGGTGCTGATCACCCACCGCCCCGGCATTCTGGCGGTGGCCGACCGGCTGCTGATCCTGCAGGACGGCCGCGTGCAGGCCGACGGCCCGCGCGATGAGGTGCTGGCGGCGCTGCGCGCGCAGCAGCAGGCCCAAGCCCAGGCCCAGGCCCAGGCGCAGCAGCACGCGGCACGCGAGGCCCAGGCCGGGCAGGGCGGCGGCGCGGTCGCGCCACAGGCGGCCTGATGACTGGCGCAACCCCCATGAAGACTATGCTTTTGATAGCTGGAGGCCCTTTGTTGTACAGGGCTGAAGGCGGTTTTGACTCCAATGTTGCCGGGTGCCGCCCGCGCGCCGGCACGCTCTTCCCTTTTTTCTCTCTTGGCGCTCCTGGCAGGAACTGACATGGCCAACTCCCTGATTTCTTCTTCCCCTGCCGGCTCCGGCGCGCTGGTCGAAGGCGGCGGCGCCGCGCCGCTGCCGGCGGCGCACGAGGCGCGCCGCGCCGGGCGCATCGGCCTGCTGGCGCTGGCCATCGGCTTCGGCGGCTTTTTGCTGTGGGCCAGCCTGGCGCCGCTGGACGAGGGCGTGCCCGGGCAGGGCATGGTCGCGCTGGACACTAAGCGCAAGGCGGTGCAGCACCTGACGGGCGGCATCGTCAAGGAGGTGCTGGTGCGCGAGGGCCAGCAGGTGCGCGAGGGCCAGCCGCTGGTGCGCCTGGACGAGGCGGTGGTGCGCGCCAACTATGAATCGGTGCGCCAGCGCTACCTGGGCCTGCGCGCCATGCAGGCGCGGCTGATGGCCGAGCAGGCCGGCGGTGGCCAGATCCATTTCCACCCCGACCTGGAGAAAGCCGCCTCCGACCCGCTGATCCGCCAGCAGATGATGAACCAGGAGCAGCTGTTCCAGACGCGGCGCAACCTGCTGCGCTCGGACCTGCAGTCCATCGAGGAAAGCATCGAGGGCCAGCGCGGCCTGCTGACCTCCTACGCCAGCATGCTCGACAGCCGCAAGAGCCAGATGGCGCTGGTGCGCGAGGAGCTGAACAACCTGCGCGGCCTGGTGGCCGAGGGCTACGCCCCGCGCAACCGCCAGCTGGAGCTGGAGCGCACCGTGGCCGAGATCAACAGCGCCATCGCCGACCTGCAGGGCAACACCATCCGCGCCCAGCGCAGCATCGGCGAGCTGCGCCAGCGCGCCAGCTCGCGCCAGGCTGAGTACCGCCGCGAGGTGGAGACCCAGCTGGCCGACGTGGACCGCGAGGTGCTGGCCGAGGAGCAGAAGTTCAAGGCCGTCTCCGACGACTACCGCCGCGTCGAGATCAAGGCGCCGGTGGACGGCCAGGTGGTCGGCCTGGCGGTGCAGACCGTGGGCGGCGTGGTGCAGCCCGGCCAGAAGCTGATGGACATCGTGCCCGGGGGCAGCGAGGAGCTGCTGCTGGAGGCGCACGTGGCGCCGCACCTGATCGACCGCGTGCATGCCGGGCTGCCGGTGGACGTGCGCTTCAACTCCTTCGCCCACTCGCCGCAGCTGGTGGTGCAGGGCAAGGTGGTGTCGGTCTCGGGCGACCTACTGACCGAGCCGCAGACCAACCTGCAGTACTACCTGGCGCGCGTGCAGATCACGCCCGAGGGCATGAAGAGCCTGGGCCAGCGCCAGCTGCAGCCGGGCATGCCGGTGGAAGTGGTGTTCAAGACCGGCGAGCGCTCGATGCTGACCTACCTGCTGCACCCGCTGATCAAGCGCGTGTCCGCGTCCATGAAGGAAGAGTGAGGCCTGTATCGGCTCCCTCTCCCGCGTGCGGGAGAGGGCGTAAAAGCCCGCAAGCCGTTGCTAGTCAAACACCAGCAGCTATCGAAATATGAGCAATAAATCCATCTCTGCCTGGGTGCCCGCCGCGCGCCCCGTCGCCCTGGTCCTGCTGGCCCTGTGCGCCGGCGCCGCCCACGCGCTCGACCTGCAGCAGGCCTACGACGCGGCGGTGGCCAACGATGCCACGGTGCGCGCCTCGCGCGCGGGCGCCGAGGCGCTGCGCGAGCGGCTGCCCCAGGCGCGCTCGCAGTTGTTCCCGAACGTCGCTTTCAGCGCTGGGCGCAACTACAACGACCTGACCAGCAAGGGCCACAACATGCTGGGCCAACCGGTCACCAGCCAGATCCACTACTACTCCGGCAACCAGACGCTGCAGGTGCGCCAGCCGCTGTACCGACCCTACCTGACGGCGCAGGTGCGCCAGGCGCGCGCGCAGGTGGAAAGCGCCGAGGCCGACCTGGAACGTGACGAGCAGGCGCTGGTGGTGCGCGTGGGCGAGGCCTATTTCGAGGCGCTGCTGACGCGCGAGCAGCTGGCGCTGGTGCTGGCGCAGAAGGAGACCTACACCACCCAGGTGGACGCGGCGCGCAAGTCGCTGGCCGCCGGCGCCGGCACGCGCACCGATATCGACGACGCGCAGGCGCGCCTGGACATGACGGTGGCGCAGGAGCTGGAGGCGCGCCAGAACGAGGACTACACGCGCCGGCGCCTGGAGACGCTCACCGCCAGCAACGTCGAGAGCCTGGCGGCGCTGGACGCCGAGCGCTTCGCGCCCACCGCGCCGGTGCCGGCGTCGGTGGACGACTGGATCGCCCGTGCCGAGGCCGCCAGCCCCGAGCTGCAGTCGCTGCGCGCGCAGGTCGAGGTGGCGCGCCAGGAGGTCGCCAAGGCGCGCGCCGGCCACCTGCCCACGCTGGACGCCGTGGCCCAGTGGTCGCGCACCAGCAGCGACAGCGTGACCAGCGTGAACCAGCGCTACGACAACAAGGTGGTCGGCGTGCAGCTGCAGGTGCCGCTGTTCTCCGGCGGCTACGTCAACTCCACCGTGCGCCAGGCGGTGGCCGCGCAGACGCGCGCCGAGGAGCTGCTGGAGGCGGCGCGGCGCGACTTGGGCGTGCGCGTGCACCACGAGTTTCGCGGCATGACGGAGGGCGTGGCGCGCATTGCCGCGCTGCAGCAGGCGGTGCGCTCGTCCGAGCAGGCGGTGCAGTCCAGCCGCAAGTCGCAGGCCGCCGGCGTGCGCACGCTGCTGGACGTGCTGAACGCCGAGCAGCAGCGCATCCAGGCGCTGCGCGACCTGGCGCAGGCGCGTTACCTGTACTTGGTCAGCCAGATGCGGCTGCGCGCGCTGGCCGGCGACGACGCCCAGGCCAGCGTGGCCCAGGCCAACGCCGCGCTGGCGCCCTGATGCCGACGCACGCGGGCTGTGCGCGCTGTCACGCCCGCTTGCAATGCTTGCCGCTGGCATGCGGGCGAAACCTTTAACATCAGCGCCCCATGATCTGGCTGGCGGTGGTGGCATTCATAGTGGCGGCGCTGGTCTGCGGCTTGATCGTGCGCAGCGCCCGGGCGCAGGCGCACAGCGCCTGCTACGGTGAGGAAAAGCCGCAGCGCTTCCACCTCGGGCATGTGCCGCGCCTGGGTGGCGCCGGGCTGCTGGTGGGCATCGTTGCCAGCTGGCTGCTGGGCCTGGGGCTGGTGCAGCTGGGTGACCCGGGCTCGGTGCGGCTCGGTCCCTGGGTGCTGTTGTGGCTGCTGGCGCTGGGACCGGCCGTGCTGGGCGGCATCGCCGAGGATCTGACGCAGCGCCTGGACGCGCGCCACCGGCTGTTGCTGAGCATCGCCACCGGGGCGCTGGCGGCCTGGCTGCTGGGCCTGTCGGTGCCGCGCCTGGACCTGCCCGGTGTGGACATGGTGCTGGAGCATGCCCCCTGGCTGGGCGTGGCGCTGGCGGTGCTGGCGGTGGCCGGCCTGCCGCACGCCTTCAACCTGATCGACGGCTACAACGGCCTGGCCGGCATGGTGGCGATCATCGTCTGCCTGGCGCTGGCGCACGTGGCGCTGCAGATGGGCGACCGGGCCCTGGCCACGCTGCTGGTGTGCACGGCGGCGGCCTCGGCCGGCTTTCTGCTGTGGAACTACCCGCGCGGGCTGCTGTTCGCCGGCGACGGCGGCGCCTACCTGTGGGGCGGGGTGATCGCCCTGGCCAGCATCAGCCTGGTGCAGCGCAACCCGGCCGTCTCGCCGTGGTTTCCGATGCTGCTGCTGATCTACCCGGTGTGGGAGACGGTGTTTTCCATCTACCGCAAGCTGGCGCGCGGCGACTCGCCGGGCATGGCCGACGCGCTGCATTTCCATCAGCTGATCTACCGGCGCATCGTGCGCGGCGTGTTCCACGACGACGAGGCGCGCGACATGCTGATGCGCAACAACCGCACCTCGCCCTATCTGTGGGCCTACACGCTGCTGACGGTGGTGCCGGCGGTGCTGTTCCGGCACAACACGCCGGTGCTGATCGGTTTTTGCGTGCTGTTCATGGTGTTCTACGTGGCCGCCTACCTGGCCATCGTGCGCTTCAAGGTGCCGGGCTGGCTGCAGCCCTGAAGGGCTTGGCGGCACGCGCATGCGCCACAATGCGGCACTCGGCGCGCGCGCCGATTTTTCTTGTCCACCCGTTTTCCGTCCATTTCCCTGCCGCTTCGTGGCACACCTTCCATGACCGACCTGCAATCCATCGCCCCCCGCGACAAGGCCGAAATCCTGGCCCAGGCGCTGCCCTACATCCGCCAGTTCCACGGCAAGACCATGGTCATCAAGTACGGCGGCAACGCCATGACCGACCCGGCGCTGCAGCAGGACTTCGCCGAGGACGTGGTGCTGCTCAAGCTGGTCGGCATGAACCCGGTGGTGGTGCACGGCGGCGGGCCGCAGATCGAGCAGGCCCTGAAGAAGCTGGGCAAGAAGGGCGAGTTCGTGCAGGGCATGCGCGTGACCGACGCCGAAACCATGGAGGTGGTCGAGTGGGTGCTGGCCGGTGAGGTGCAGCAGGACATCGTCGGCCTGATCAACCAGGCCGGCGGCAAGGCGGTGGGTCTGACGGGCCGCGACGGCGGGTTGATCCGCGCGCGGAAACTGAAGATGCTCGACCACCACGACCCGGCCGTGGAGCACGATGTCGGCCAGGTCGGCGACATCGTCGAGATCGACCCCAGCGTGGTCAAGGCGCTGCAGGACGATGCCTTCATCCCGGTGGTCAGCCCGATCGGCTTCGGCGAGGACAACGAGAGCTACAACATCAACGCCGACGTGGTCGCCAGCCGGCTGGCGACCGTGCTCCAGGCGGAAAAGCTGGTCATGCTCACCAACATCCCCGGCGTGCTGGACAAGGCCGGCCAGCTGCTGCCCGAGCTGACCCCGCAGCAGATCGACAGCCTGATCGCCGACGGCACCATCTCCGGCGGCATGCTGCCCAAGCTGGCCGGCGCCATCGACGCAGCCAAGGCCGGGGTGCACGCGGTGCACATCGTCGATGGCCGCGTGCCGCACTCGATGCTGCTGGAAATCCTCACCGACCAGGCCTACGGCACCATGATCCGCAGCCAGGACTGAATCGGCACGCCGCGGCCGTGTGCCGCGGTTTTTGTGTCAAAACAGCCTCCAGCCCTTGTTCCATAAGGGCTTATAGCTATTGTTTGAATAGCATTCGGCGCGCTTGGCGCGTCCCTTCGCCATGTCCGCAGCACCGCCGTCCACCGCCTCCGCCCCACGCGCCCAGCCGGCGCGCCGCCGTGCCAGCGCCGCCGAGCGGCGCGAGCAGGCATTGCAGGCCCTGGTGCAGCTGCTGCAGGAGCCGGACGGCATCCGTGTCACCAGCGCCGCGCTGGCGCGCCAGCTGGGCTGCGGCGAAGCGGCGCTGCTGCGCCCCTTTGGCGGCCGCGCCGGGATGTTCGAGGCGCTGCTGGACTTCATCGAGACCAGCGTCTTCACCCTGGTGCGCCAGATCACCGGCGATGACGGCCAGCCCGGGCCGGACAGCGCCGCGCGCATCGTTGCCATGGTGCTGCAATTCGCCGAGCGCAACCCGGGCCTGGCGCGGCTGATGGCTGGCGACACCCTGGCGCACGAAAGCGCGGCGCTGGACCAGCGCATGCAGCGCTTCTTCGACAAGCTGGAGGCGCAGCTGCGCCAGTGCCTGCGGCCCGCGCTGCCGGAAGACGCGGCGCCGCAGGACGCGGCCGACCTCCAGCCTGCGGCCGGTGCCGGCACGCAGCATGCATTGCGCGCGGCGCTGCTCGTCGATGTGCTGCGCGGCCGGCTGCAGCGCCAGGTGCGCAGCGGCTTCCAGCGCCTGCCGACCGAGCGGCTGCAGGCCACGCTGGCGCTGCTGGGCTGACTGCCCGCCTGGGCAGCGGCGTGCTCGCCTTGGCAGCACCGGCTGCAAGCCAGCCACCCATGCGCCGGTCGCGGCGCACCCGCATTGCACCGCCTGTCCCCGCCATCCCACAGGGGCAGCTCGATTGCCTCTACGTGCTGGCGCCGATGCCGATGCCTTGTCTCCGTTGAAAAAATAGATAGCTGAAAGCCTTGGCGGAATCAGGGCTGGCGGCGGTTTTGGCTGCCAACCGGGATGGCAGGGCAGGGTCACAGCCTGTCCAGGGTTTTCCCTGAAACCCGGGGCATCAGCCACTGCGCACTGGTCAGAACGAAGCCTTTTGTGCAAAATAGCACGATCGTTCGTTTTATTCCCGCCATGTCCGCCGCTCCCTCCCCCGCCTCTGCTTCTGCAACCCCGCGCACCGCGCGCCGCGAAGGCCGCGCGCTGAAGGGCCAGCAGACCAAGGCCGCCATCACCGAGGCCGCCCTGGGCCTGGCCACGCACATCGGGCTGGAGGGTCTGTCCATCGGCGCGCTGGCCGACGTGACGGGCATGAGCAAGTCGGGCGTGTTCGCCCACTTCGGCTCGCGCGAGGAGCTGCAGATCTCCGTCATCCGCGAATACCACCAGCGCTTCGAGCAGGAGGTGTTCTACCCGGCGATGGAGTACGAGCGCGGCCTGCCGCGCCTGCGCGCGCTGTTTTCCCACTGGATGCAGCGCACCTCGGTCGAGATCGACTCGGGCTGCATCTACATCAGCGGCGCCGTCGAGTTCGACGACCGCGACGGCCCGGTGCGCGACGCGCTGGCCAGCTCGGTGCTGACCTGGATGGCCGCCATGTGCCGCGCCATCGAGCAGTGCCAGGAGCTGGGCCAGCTGCGCGCCGATGCCGACCCGCGCCAGGTGCTGTTCGAGATCCACGGCCTGATCCTGGCGCTGCACTACGAGGCGCGTTTTCTGAAGACGCCCGGCTCGCTGGAGCGCGCGCACGCCGGGTTCGACAGCATCCTGGCGCGCTACGCCGCCTGAGCCAGCCGCCCGTTTTTTCCCACACCCGTTTCCACCCGCTTTTTCCAGGAGCCACCCGCATGCCCATCTACACGCCCCCGCTGCGCGACATGCAGTTCGTGATGCACGAAGTGTTCAAGGTCACCGACGAGTTCAAGGCCATGCCGGCGCACGCCGAGGTCGATGCCGACACCCTCAACGCCGTGCTGGAGGAAGCCGGCAAGTTCGCCGCCGGCGTCACCTTCCCGCTGAACATCAGCGGCGACACCGAGGGCTGCAAGCTCGACACCGCGACGCACGAGGTCACGCCGCCGAAGGGCTTCAAGGAGGCCTACCAGCAGTTCGTCGAGGGCGGCTGGCCGGCGCTGTCGTGCCTACCGGAGTTCGGCGGCCAGGGCCTGCCGCACACGGTGAACCAGTGCCTGTACGAGATGCTCAACAGCGCCAACCAGGCCTGGACCATGTACCCCGGCCTGTCGCACGGCGCCTACGAGGCTTTGGTGGCGCACGGCACCGACGAGCAAAAGAAGCTGTACCTGCCGAAACTCGTCAGCGGCGAGTGGACCGGCACCATGTGCCTGACCGAGCCGCACTGCGGCACCGATCTGGGCCTGCTGCGCACCAAGGCCGAGCCGCAGGCGGACGGCAGCTACAAGCTCACGGGCAACAAGATCTTCATCAGCGCCGGCGAGCACGATTTCACCGAGAACATCGTGCACTTGGTGCTGGCGCGCCTGCCCGACGCCCCGAAGGGCAGCAAGGGCATCAGCCTGTTCGTTGTCCCGAAGTTCAAGGTCAACGCCGACGGCAGCCTGGGCGAGCGCAACCCGATCTTCTGCACGGGCCTGGAGCACAAGATGGGCATCCACGGCAACGCCACGGCGCAGATCGCCATCGACGGCGCCACCGGCACGCTGGTGGGCGAGCCGAACAAGGGCCTGGCGGCGATGTTCGTGATGATGAACGCCGCGCGCCTGGGGGTCGGCAATCAGTCGCTGGGCCTGACGGAAGTGGCCTTCCAGAACGCCTTGGCCTATGCCAAGGACCGCCTGCAGATGCGCAGCCTGTCGGGCAAGAAGGCACCGGACAAGGAAGCCGACCCGATCATCGTGCACCCCGACGTGCGCAAGATGCTGCTCACCGCCAAGGCCTACGCCGAGGGCGCGCGCGCGCTGCAGATCTTCTGCACGCTGCTGCTGGACAAGGCGCAGCACCACACGGACGAAAAAGTGCGCAAGGATTCGGATGAGCTGGTCGCGCTGCTGACCCCCATCGTCAAGGCCTTCATCACCGACAACGGCCATGTGGCGACGAATGCCTGCATGCAGGTCTTCGGCGGCCACGGCTACATCAAGGAATGGGGCATGGAGCAGTTCGTGCGGGACAACCGCATCAACATGATCTACGAGGGCACCAACACCATCCAGTCGCTGGACCTGCTGGGCCGCAAGGTGCTGGGCAACAACGGCGCGACGCTGAAGAAATTCGGCAAGCTGGTGGGACAGCTGGTGGCCGAGGAAGGCGTGAACGAGAAGATGGCCGAGTTCATCAACCCGATCGCCTACCTGGGCGACCAGATGACCAAGTTCACCACCGAGATCGGCTTCCGCGGTTTCCAGAACCCGGACGAGGTGGGCGCCGCCGCGGTGGACTACCTGCGCGTGGCGGGCCACCTGGTGTTCGGCTACCTGTTCGCCCGCATGGCCCAGGTGGCGCTGCGCGAGATCGCAGCCGGCAACACCGACCCGTTCTACCAGGGCAAGTTGCAGACGGCGCGGTTCTACTTCGCCAAGCTGTTCCCTGAAACCGCGACGCTGATGCGCACCGCACGCGCGGGCAGCAAGGTGCTGATGGACACGGACGCGGCGCTGGCCTGATAGTGGGGCATCCCACCCTCACCCCAGCCCTCTCCCGCCTGAGCCGGAGAGGGAGCAAGTCCCGAGGCGCGCCGCCGGTCTTGCTCCCTCTCCCCCTTGGGGGAGAGGGCAGGGGTGAGGGGGTTCTTTTCTCCCTCCGTCTTCAAGCCTTTTTGCCCTGGAGCCCATATGAACAAAGCGCTAGCAGCTATTTTTTGTGTAGCAATCGCCGCCCCCGCATGGGCCCAGATGTCGCCCGTGGGCACCTGGCGCAGCGTGGACGACAAGACCGGCGAGGCCAAGTCCGAGATCCGCATCACCGAGCAGCAGGGCGGCGTGCTGGAAGGCCGCATCGAGAAGCTGCTGCGCAAGGGCGCCGATCCGGAAGCCAAGTGCGTGGAGTGCAAGGACGCGCTCAAGGACCAGCCCATGGTTGGCCTGCCGATCATCACCGGCGCCCGCAAGGCCGAAGGCAAGGACGTGTGGGAGGGCGGCAAGATCCTCGATCCCGAAAGCGGCAAGACCTACACCCTGCGCCTGACGCCCATCGACAGCGGCCAGAAGCTGGAAGTGCGCGGCTCCATCGGCCCCTTCGGCCGCACGCAGACCTGGCAACGCGTGAACTGATTACCCCCCGAAGCGCCTGCGGCGCCTCCTCCCCAGGGGGCGCACCCAGCGGACCGGCGAAGCCGGATCCGCGGGTGCACTGGCGTGTCGGCGCTGTGTGGTGAACACATGAGGAATTTTTGAATGTCCCGATTTAACGTGAAGAAAGTCGCCGTGCTCGGCGCGGGCGTGATGGGCGCGCAGATCGCCGCCCACCTCGTCAATGTCAAGGTGCCGGTGGTGCTGTTCGACCTGCCCGCCAAGGAAGGCCCGAAGAACGGCATCGTCACCAAGGCCATCGCCAACCTGAAGAAGCTCAAGCCCGCGCCGCTGGGCGTGCCCGAGGACGCCGACCTGATCCAGGCGGCGAACTACGAGGAGCACCTGGCGTTGCTGGGCGGCTGCGACCTGGTGATCGAGGCCATCGCCGAGCGCATGGACTGGAAGCAGGATCTGTACGAAAAAATAGCGCCGCACGTCGCGCCGCACGCCATTCTGGCCAGCAACACCTCGGGCCTGTCGATCACGAAGCTGTCCGAGGCGCTGCCCGAGCAGCTGCGCCCGCGTTTTTGCGGCATCCACTTCTTCAACCCACCGCGCTACATGGTGCTGGTGGAACTCATCGACACGCCCACCACCAGTCCTGAGGTGCTGGACCAGCTCGAGGCCTTCGTCACCACGGGCCTCGGCAAGGGTGTGGTGCGCGCGCACGATACGCCGAACTTCATCGCCAACCGCGTCGGCATCGCCGGCATGCTGTCCACCATGAAGGAGGCCGAGCACTACGGCCTGAGCTTCGACGTGGTGGACGACCTGACGGGCAAGAAGCTCGGCCGCGCCAGCAGCGGCACGTTTCGCACCGCCGACGTGGTGGGCCTGGACACCATGGCCCACGTCATCAGGACGCTGCAGGACAACCTGAGCGAGGACACCGACCCGTTCTACGCCAGCTACGGCACGCCCGCCGTCTTGAGCAAGCTGATCGAGGCCGGCCAGCTGGGCCAGAAGTCCAAGGCCGGTTTCTTCAAGAAGGTCGGGCGCGACATCCTGCGCTTTGAGCTGGAAAGCGGCGACTACGTGCCCGCCGGCCAGAAGGCCGACGAGGTCTATGGCCGCATGCTGAAAAGGCCCGCCGCCGAGCGCCTGAAGCTCCTGCGCAACGCCGAGGGGCCGCAGGGCCAGTTCCTGTGGGCCATCCTGCGCAACGGTTTTCACTACGCGGCCGTGCACCTGGGGACAATAGCCGACACCGCGCGTGACGTGGACCAGGCCATGCGCTGGGGCTTCGGCATGAGCCAGGGGCCGTTCGAGCTGTGGCAGGAGGCCGGCTGGCTGGAGGTGGCGAAGATGGTCCAGGAGGACATCGACGCCGGCAAGGCGCTGTCGAAGGCGCCGCTGCCCGACTGGGTGTTCCACGGACCGGTGGCCGACGCCGGCGGCGTGCACACCGCCCAGGGCTCGTGGAGCCCGCGCCAGGGCAAGTTCGTGCCGCGCCGCCAGCTGCCCGTGTACCAGCGCCAGTACTTCCCGGAAAAGCTGCTGGGTGAGGCCAATCTGCCCGATTGGCGCACGGCGGGCACCACCATCAGCAACACCGATGCGCTGCGCGTGTGGACGCTGGACCGTGAGGTCTGCCCTGCCGGCGGCCGGGTGCTGATCGCCAGCATCCAGAGCAAGATGCACGCCATCAGCCCGGACGTGATGGAGGGCCTGCTGGAGGCGCTGGAGCTGGCCGAGCGCGAGTACGAGGGCCTGGTCATCTGGTCGGGCGACGCGCCGTTTTCCGTGGGCGCCGACCTGCAGGCGACCATGCCAGCCTACGTGGTGGCGGGCATCTCCGCCATCGAGGGCATCGAGCACGAGCTGCAGAACCTGATGCTGCGCCTGCGCTATGCCCAGGTGCCGGTCATCTCGGCCATCCACGGCATGGCGCTGGGCGGCGGCTGCGAGCTGGCGGTGCACAGCGCGCGCCGCGTGGCGCACATGGAAAGCTATCTGGGCCTGGTCGAGGTCGGTGTGGGCCTGGTGCCCGGTGCCGGCGGGCTAACCTACATCGCCCGCCGCGCGGCCGAGAACGCCGCGAAATCCACCGGCAAGGACCTGCTGCCGTTCCTGACCGAGGGCTTCACGGCGGCTGCCATGGCCAAGGTCGGCATGAGCGCGCCCGAGTCGCGCAAGCTCGGCTACCTGCTGGAGGACGACATCATCGTGCCGCACAAGGACGAACTGCTGTTCGTCGCCGTGAACGAGGCCCGCGCCATGGCCATGGCCGGCTGGCGCGCGCCGATGAAGCGGCTGTTCCCGGTCGCGGGCAGGAGCGGCGTGGCCACTATCCGCGGCTCGCTGGTGAACATGCGCGATGGTGGCTTCATCAGCGAGCACGACCAGCGCATCGCCACCATGATCGCCGAGGTGGTCTGCGGCGGCGACGTGGACCCCGGCACGCTGGTCAGCGAGGAATACCTGATGGCGCTGGAGCGCAAGGCGTTCTGCACGCTGATCGAGCACCCGAAGACGCAGGAGCGGATCCTGGGGATGCTCAATACCGGCAAGCCGGTACGCAACTGACGCGGGGCAGGCAGATGGCAGGCCGGGCAGACCCTCCCCCTAGCCCTCTCCCGCAGGCTGGAGAGGGAGCGAAGAGCGCAGGCCCTCACCCCGGCCCTCTCCCGCGAGCGGGAGAGGGAGCAGGGGGCGGTTCTGGCCGTGGGGGTGATGCAGGGCGCGCTTCTGGCTCCCTCTCCCGCGTGCGGGAGAGGGTGGGGGTGAGGGTGCAAAACGCCCGCGCCCTGCGCCAGCAGCCCACCGACGCCGAGCGTCTGCTCTGGCGCCACCTGCGCGCCCAGCAGTTGGGCCAGCACAAATCCCGCCGCCAGCATCCCATCGGCCCCTACTTCGCGGACTTCGCCTGCGTGGCAGCCCGCCTGATCGTCGAGCTCGACGGTGGCCAGCACGCGCATGGCGACGGACTGGCGCATGACCAGCAGCGTACGCAGTTCCTGCAATCGCAAAGTTGGCGCGTGCTGCGTTTCTGGAACCACCAGATGTTGGGCGAGACCGATGCCGTGTTGCAGGTCATCGCCCAGGCTTTGACAGACCCTCACCCCAGCCCTCTCCCGCACGCGGGAGAGGGAGTAGAAATCCAAGGACACACGTCATGAAACAAGTGCAAGACGCCTACATCGTCGCCGCCACGCGCACGCCCATCGGCAAGTCGCACAAGGGCTATTTCCGCAACTACCGCCCCGACGACCTGCTGGCGACCATCCTCAAGGCCGCGCTGGCGCAGGCGCCGGGGCTGGACCCGCAGGCCATCGAGGACATCATCTGCGGCTGCGCCATCCCCGAGGCCCAGCAGGGCTTGAACGTGGCGCGCATCGGCGCGGTGCTGGCCGGGCTGCCGACCAGCGTCGGCGGCATCACCGTCAACCGCTTCTGCGCCTCGGGCCTGTCGGCGGTGGCGATGGCGGCCGACCGCATCCGCGTGGGCGAGGCCGACGTGATGGTCGCCGCCGGCGTGGAGAGCATGAGCATGGTGCCGATGATGGGCAACGCCCCCAGCCTGTCGCCGTCGATCTTCGAGCGCGATGGCGATGTGGGCATCGCCTACGGCATGGGCCTGACGGCCGAGAAGGTGGCGCAGCAGTGGCACGTCTCGCGCGAGGCGCAGGACGCCTTCGCGCTGGAGTCGCACCGCCGCGCCATCGCCGCGCAGCAGGCGGGCGAGTTCGCCGACGAGATCACGCCGGTGGAGGTGACCGACCGCAGCGCCGACCTGGACAGCGGCGAGGTCGTCGCCACGACCCGCACCGTGGACCTGGACGAGGGCCCGCGCCCCGACACCACGCTGGAGGGCCTGGCCAAGCTGCGCACGGTGTTCGCCGCGCGCGGCACGGTGACGGCCGGCAACAGCAGCCAGACCAGCGACGGCGCCGGCGCGCTGATCCTGGCCAGCGGCGCGGCCGTGCAGCGCTTCGGCCTGACGCCGCTGGCGCGCTTCGTCAGCTTCGCCAGCAAGGGCGTGCCGCCGGCCATCATGGGCATCGGCCCGATCGAGGCGATTCCCGCCGCGCTGCGCTACGCCGGGCTGCAGCTGTCCGACATTGACTGGTTCGAGCTGAACGAGGCCTTCGCCGCGCAGTCGCTGGCCGTCATCGACACGCTGGGCCTGGACACCGCCAAGGTCAACCCCATGGGCGGCGCCATCGCGCTGGGCCACCCGCTGGGCGCCACCGGCGCCATCCGCTCGGCCACGGTGGTGCACGCGCTGCGCCGCAAGAACCTGAAGTACGGCATGGTCACCATGTGCGTCGGCATGGGCCAGGGCGCGGCGGGTATCTTCGAGCGCGTCTGACAGCGCGCCGATGCGGGCGAGACCAGGGCGGTGCACAGAAGAATATCGGCCAAAACAGCCGCATGTCGTGACGAAACATGGGCTTGCAGCTATGAAAAAAGTAGCGATCAGCTGCGATCTTTCGCCCGCCCGGCGCGCCCCACCCGCGTCGCCGGCATGACGCGCGTCGGTCCCGTCCCCCGGCACACTCGCCAGCCATGACCGACGAGCAACCGCACCCACTCGACCAGGCCCTGGCCCTCACCGCCCAGGCGCCTGGCCACTACACCGGCCACACCAGCGCCGCCTACTGGAACATGGTCGGGCCCTATGGCGGCATCAGCGCCGCCACGGTGCTGGCGGCCGTGCTGCGCCACCCCGAGGCGCTGGGCGAGCCGGTGGCCCTCACCGTGAACTACGCCGCCGCCCTGGCCGAGGGCGCGTTCACCCTGCAGGCCGTGCCCGAGCGCACCAACCGCTCCACCCAGCACTGGACGGTGCGCGTGCTGCAGCCGCCCGGCCCGGGCCAACCGGAAACAGTGGTGACTACTGCCACCGTCCTCACGGCTGCGCGGCGCGAGACCTGGAGCGCCAGCGACAGCCCCATGCCCGAGGTGCCGTCGCCCGCCGAGTGTCCGGCCATCGCGCCGATGTTCCCGGTGCAGTGGCTGCAGCGCTACGAGATGCGGCCGGTGAGCGGCCTGCTGCCGCAGGTTTGGGACGGCCGCGAGGCCGACAGCGCCTCGTGCCTGTGGGTGCGCGACGCGCCGCCGCGGCCGCTGGACTTCCCCGCGCTGGCCGCGCTGGCCGACGTGTTCTACCCGCGCGTGTGGCGCCGGCGCGCGCTGCAGGTGCCGGCCGGCACCGTCTCGCTCACGGTGTACTTCCACGCCGATGCCGCGCTGCTGGCGCGCACCGGCAGCGGCCACCTGCTGGCCCAGGCGCGCGCGCAGGAGTTCCGCGCCGGCTTCTTCGACCAGAGCGCCCAGCTGTGGAACCAGGCCGGCACGCTGCTGGCCACCAGCCACCAGATCGTCTACTACAAGGAATGAACCGCACCATGACCGCTTCCACCCCCGCCACGCAGGACATCCTGGTGCACGCCGAGGCCGGCGTCACCACCATCACCTTCAACCGCGCCGACAAGAAAAATTCCATCACCGAGGCCATGTACGCCGCCATGGCCGACGCGCTGGCCGCGGCGCGCGACGACGCGGCGGTGCGCGTGGTCGTCTTCCAGGGCGACATGGCGATCTTCAGCGCCGGCAACGACATCGCCGACTTCCTGCGCCAGGGCGCGCAGGGCGGCGGCGCGGCAGCGCCCGACGCGCAGGCGCCGGTGTGGCGCTTCCTGCAGGCGCTGGCCGAGTTTCCGAAGCCGCTGGTCGCCGCCGTGTGCGGCCCGGCCGTGGGCATTGGCACCACGCTGCTGCTGCACTGCGACCTGGTCTATGCCGGCGACAACGCCGCGTTCTCGCTGCCCTTCGTCAACCTGGGGCTGTGCCCCGAGGCGGCGTCCAGCCTGCTGCTGCCGCAGCTGATGGGCTACCACCGCGCGGCCGAGGCGCTGCTGCTGGGCGAGCCCTTCCTGGCCGAGGCGGCGCTGGAGGTCGGCTTGGTCAACCGCGTGGTGCCGCCGTCCGAATGCAACCTGCTGGCCCAGGCGCAGGCCAGGAAGCTGGCGGCCAAGCCGCTGTCGGCGCTGGTCGAGACCAAGCGCCTGATGAAGGCCGGGCAGGCCACGCAGATCCGCGAGCGCATGCGCGAGGAAGGCGCCAGCTTCGCCCGCCTGATGGCCGGCCCGGCGGCGCGCGAGGCGTTCACCGCCTTCATGGACAAGCGGCACCCGGACTTCAGCCGCTGCTGAGCGCCTGTGGGCGACCCCGGCGCGCGGGGTGCTGGCGGCGGATCGGGAAGAGGGCTGCGACACACGCGCTGGCCGCAGCTGTCCAGGGATTTGCAGCGACCCAGACCGCCTGGGGCGGCGGCTGCGCACCCCGCGCAGGAGTCGTCGACCAGCGCAGGGTTCCGGCAACGGCAGCGCGCAGCCGTGTGGCGGGGCCTGGGCGCTCTGCCGGGAATGCCCGGGCAGGGGCGGCGGTGTGGCCACGGCCGGCGGGCGGCGCGGGCGCACCCGGAATGCGAGATTGACGGTGTTTTCTGGATCTGGCCCTTATTTTGCAAGGGCCTTAAGCTATTTTTTCAATAGCAATCGGCGTTCATGTCCTCTACCTTGCCATCCCCGCCCGTCGTGTTCGAGCCTGAATTCATCTCCGGCCTGCGCGAGGTGTTCGAGCGGAGCATCCCCTTCAACCAGCTGCTGGGCCTGCGCATCGACGACATCACGCCCGAGCAGGTCAGCGCGCACCTGGAGATGCGCCCCGAGCTGGTCGGCCATTTCACCTACCAGCGGCTGCACGGCGGCGTGATCAGCACCGGGCTGGACGCCACCGGTGGCTTGGCGGTGATGGCCGCGCTGGGCGCGCGGCACATGGCCGATGCGCCGCTGGCGCGGCTGCAGCGCTTCGCCCGCTTGGGGACCATCGACCTGCGCGTGGACTACCTGCGCGCCGCACTCAAGGGCCCGTTCCAGCTGCGCGCGCAGGTGCTGCGCCTGGGTTCGCGTGTGGCCAACACGCGCATGGAATTCCTGGGGCCGCAGGGCGAATTGTTGGCCAGCGGCGCGGCCGCCTACATTGTTTCGTGATGCGGGACGACGGCCGGTTGCGCTGCAAGCCGCTGCAAAGCCTGCAAGCGCATGCAACCAATGAGGGTTTTGGTTACTTTTATTGCCTGATGCCAGCACTTGCCGCGTGAAGCGACCCCTAGGATGCAGCGGTCTTTTTCAGGAGTTCCGATGGCCGTGCAAAATCCCTTCTTTGGCAAGCGAGATAGCGTTCCCAGCAACCCCGGCGCCAGCGACAGCAACTTCGCCGCCCGCCAGCCGGCCGGCCTGGGCGGCATTGCCAACCGCGCCGCCATGCCGGCCACCGGCACCACCAGCATGAACACCAGTACACCCGCCACCCCCGCCACCAGCACCGCTGCCAGCGGCAGCGAAGCCCCCGCCACCGGCGGCAGCAAGCTCACCGTCGGCCCGAACATCAAGCTCAAGGGCGTGGAGATCACCGACTGCGACACGCTGGTGGTCGAGGGCACGGTGGAGGCGACCATGGATTCTCGCGTCATCCACATCGCCGAGCAGGGCGCGTTCAAGGGCTGCGCGGAAATCGACATCGCCGAGATCCACGGCCAGTTCGACGGCCAGCTCACCGTGCGCGAGAAGCTGGTGATCTTCGGCTCGGGCCGCGTCAGCGGCAAGATCCGCTACGGCAAGGTGGTGATCGAGGAGGGCGGCCAGCTGACGGGCGAGATCTCGGTCGGCAGCGGCCCGGCCCCGGCCGCCGCGCGCGCGCCGTCCACGGTGGCCGCCACCGGTACCCCGGCGCGCTCCGAGGTGGAGGCACTGCAGGCCTGAGCCGGCGCCGGCTTTTCTTTTTCCTTTCTTTGCAACGACCAAGCCGCCCGGCGCCTGCCCGGCGGCTTTGTCGTTTCCGGCGCGCTCAGGCCGGCTGCGCCGGATGCACCGGCCGTGGCCGGCCCTGCTCGTCGATGGCCACATAGGTCAGGCGCGCCTCGGTCACCTTCAGGTAGCGACCCTGGGTGCGGATGCCCTCCGCGTACACCTCGACCTGCACCGTCATCGAGGTGCGGCCCACGCGCGTGATCTCGGCGTAGAACGACAGCAGGTCGCCCACGCGCACCGGCTGCTTGAAGATGAATTCGTTCACCGCCACGGTGGCCATGCGGCCCTGCGTCAGGCGGCCGGGCAGCACCGAGCCGGCCAGGTCCACCTGCGCCATGACCCAGCCGCCGAAGATGTCGCCGTTGCTGTTGGTGTCGGCCGGCATGGGGATGACGCGCAGCACCAGCTCCTTGTCGCGCGGCAGTTCGGGGTGGACTTCGGGATGATCGGTCATGGGGACGCAAGGCGGGCGCGTTGGCCGGGCAGGCACGCGCGGTGGGCAACGAAACCGTGCATTGTCCGGCATGCGCACCCTGGTCAGCAGGCTTTGGCGGACGCAGTGACAATCGACCGACCCCGCTCTTCTCCGCGGCATGCCCACGCTGCCGCCGCTGCCCATGCGCCGTTTCGGCCCTGCCTCCGCTGCCCCTCCCGTCCCTTCCGATCCCGCCGCCCGGCGCACCGACTGGGCCACGCTGTCGCGCCTGCTGCCCTACCTGTGGCAATACCGGCTGCGCGTGCTGGTGGCCATCGTGCTGCTGGTCGGCGCCAAGCTGGCCAACGTCGGCGTGCCGCTGCTGCTCAAGCAGCTGATCGACGCCATGACTGTGCCGCCTGGCAGCCCCGCCGCGCTGCTGGTGGTGCCGGTGGGGCTGCTGCTGGCCTACGGCGCGCTGCGGCTGGGCAATTCGCTGCTGAACGAGCTGCGCGAGCTGGTCTTCGCCAAGGCGACGCACGGTGCGGCGCGTTCCATCGCCCTGAAGACGTTCGAGCACCTGCACGCCTTGAGCCTGCGCTTTCACCTGGAGCGCCAGACCGGCGGCATGACGCGCGACATCGAGCGCGGCGTGCGCGGCATAGAGTCGCTGGTGTCGTTCGCGCTGTTCAACATCGCCGCCACGCTGATCGAGGTGCTGTTGGTGCTCACCGTGCTGGCCACGCGCTTCGACGCCTGGTTCGCCGGCATCACGCTGGCGGCGCTGTTTTGCTACATCGCCTGGACGGTGTGGGTGACCGAGTGGCGCATCCAGTTCCGCGTGCAGGCCAACCAGTTCGACTCGGCCGCGCACGGCAAGGCCATCGACTCGCTGCTGAACTACGAGACCGTCAAGTACTTCAACAACGAGCAGTTCGAGGCGCGCCGCTACGACGAGAGCCTGGCGGCGCTGCGCCGCGCGCAACTGAAAAGCCGCAGCACCTTGAGCCTGCTGAACGCCGGCCAGCAGCTGATCATCGCCACCGGCCTGGTGGCCATGCTGTGGCGCGCGACCGAGGGTGTGGCCGCCGGGCGCATGACGCTGGGCGACCTGGTCATGGTCAACGCCTTCATGATCCAGATCTACATCCCGCTGAACTTCCTGGGCGTGGTGTACCGCGAGATCAAGCAGAACCTGACCGACCTGGACAAGATGTTCACGCTGATGGACCGCCCGCAGGAGGTGGCCGACGCGCCCGGCGCCCCGGCGCTGCAGCTGTCCGGCCCGCCCGCCGTGCGCTTCGAGGACGTGCGCTTCGCCTACGAACCGGCGCGGCCCATCCTGCAGGGCGTGAGCTTCGAGATCCCGCCCGGGTGCACGGTGGCGGTGGTCGGCCCGTCGGGCGCGGGCAAGAGCACGCTCAGCCGGCTGCTGTACCGCTTCTACGACGTGCAGGGTGGCCGCGTGTCCATCGCCGGGCAGGACGTGCGCGGCGTGACGCAGCAGTCGCTGCGCCGCGCCATCGGCATCGTGCCGCAGGACACGGTGCTGTTCAACGACAGCATCGCCTACAACATCGCCTACGGCCGGCCCGGCGCCAGCCGCGCCGAGGTCGAGCAGGCCGCGCGCGCGGCGCGCATCCACGACTTCATCGCCGCGCTGCCGCAGGGCTACGACACGCAGGTCGGCGAGCGCGGGCTGAAGCTGTCGGGCGGCGAAAAGCAGCGCGTGGCCATCGCCCGCACGCTGCTCAAGGACCCGCCGGTGCTGATCTTCGACGAGGCCACCAGCGCGCTGGACTCGGCCAACGAGCGCGCCATCCAGGCCGAGCTGCGCGCCGTCGCCGCCGGCAAGACCACGCTGGTCATCGCCCACCGCCTGTCCACGGTGGTGGACGCGCACGAGATCCTGGTCATGGACGCCGGGCGCATCGTCGAGCGCGGCACGCACACCGCGCTGCTGGCCGCCGGCGGGCGCTACGCCGGTATGTGGGCGCTGCAGCAAAATAATGGTGAAAACGGGCTCTAGCCCATATAAAAAAAGGGCATCCAGCTACATTTTCAGGAGCGTTCTTGCGGGGCGTGCAGGCAGGGCTTCAGTTCCGCATGCCCCATGCGGACAGCCCCCGGCGCCTGGTGTCCAGGCGCCGGGGGTTGAGGCTTCAAGGCTACTGCTTGCGTGCCGCGATGGCCTTCTCGGCGGCGTTCACCAGGTCGGCGCCGATCGGGCCCTTCCACTTGTCGAACACCGGGCGCGTGGCCTTGGCGAAGGCCTCGCGCTCGGCGGCGCTCAGCTCGGTGACCTGCACGCCATTGGCGGCCAGTTCCTTGAGCAGCGGCTTGCCGGGCTCGACCATGCCCTTGCGGGCGATGGCGATCTCTTCCTGGCCGGCCTCGATGGCAGCCTGGCGCACGGCCTCGCGGTCCTGGGGCGTCCAGCTGTTCCACACGTCCTTGTTCACGACGAAGACCAGCGGGTCGTTCATGTAGCCCCACATGGTCACGTACTTCTGCGCCACGTTGTGCAGCTTGGCGGCCATGAACACGGAAATGGGATTTTCCTGGCCGTCCACGGCGCCACTGGCCATGGCCGGCTGGGCGTCGGCCCAGCTCATCTGCGTGGGGTTGGCGCCCAGGGCGGTGAAGGTGTCCAGGAACAGTGGCGAGCCGACCACGCGGATCTTCAGGCCCTTCAGATCGGCCGGACTCTTGATCGGGTGCTTGGAGTTGCTGATCTCACGGTAGCCGTTCTCGCCCCAGGCCAGGGGCACCACGCCGGCCTTTTCCAGCGTCTTGAAGATCTGCTTGCCCACGTCACCCTGCGTCACCGCGTCCACCGCGGCGTAGTCGGGACACAGGAAGGGCAGCGAGAACAGGTTGAGCTGCTTGACCTGGGGCGACCAGTTGATGGTCGAGCCAATCGCCATGTCGATCACGCCCTGGCGCAGCGCCGAGAACTCGCGCGTCTGGTCGCCCTGGATCAGCGACACGCCGGGGTAGAGCTTGATGTTGATGCGGCCGTTGGTCTTTTCCTTGACCTTGTTGGCCCAGATCTCGCCGCCCTTGCCCCAGGGGAAGGCGGTGCCCAGCACCAGCGACATGCGGTACTCGCTCTTGTAGCCGGCGGGCTGCTGCGCGTGCGCGGCGGGCAGGCCCAGGGTGAGCAGCGTGGCCGCGGCAGCGGTGGCGGTGAGGAAAGCGCGAAGCTTCATGGTTTCAGTCTCCTTGGGTTGGATGGGGAAAATCCCGGCTTCCTCTCCCACGAGGCGGGAGAGTGAAGCAGCTCTCGACTCCTTCTCCCGCAGGGCGGGAGAGGGAGAAACACATCAGTCAATAACCCAGCCGCGCCGGCAGCCACAGCGCGATCTGCGGCCAGACCACCACGGCCAGCATGGCCAGGCACATCGCCAGCACCAGCCACAGCACCCAGCGGGTGGTGGACTCCATGCGCACCTGGGCGATCTTCGCCGACACCATCAGGTTGACGGCCATGGGCGGCGTGAACTGGCCGACGGCAATGGTCAGCACCAGCACCACGCCGAACCACACCACGTCCCACTGGTAGTGCTGCATGATGGGCTGCATCAGCGGCACGAAGATCAGCATGATGGAGATGCCGTCCAGGAACATGCCCAGGAACAGCAGCAGCACGATGATCAACGCCAGCACGCCGCGCTCGCCCAGGCCGGACTCGACGATGCCGCGCGTGACCGGGTCGATCACGCCCAGCGTGGACAGCGAGAAGGCGAAGATGCCGGCCAGCGACACCACCAGCAGGATCACCGCCGACAGCTCGCCGGCCTCGCGCAGGATCGGGAACAGGTCGCGCAGCCGAATGGTGCGGTGCACCACCATGCCGACGAACAGGCCATAGAACACCGCCACCACCGCGGCCTCGGTCGGCGTGAACCAGCCCATGCGCATGCCGCCCAGGATGACCACCGGCGCCGCCAGACCCCAGGCGGCGTCCTTCAGGCTGCGCCAGAGCGGCGGGCGTGGCAGCGACGCCTCCAGCTGTCCCATCTTGTGGCGCCGCGCCAGCCAGACGGCCGGAATGATCAGCGCCAGCCCCGCCAGCACGCCCGGGAACATGCCTGCAGCGAACAGCGCCGGCACCGACGCGCCCGGCACCAGCACCGAATAGATGATGAACGCGACCGACGGGGGGATCAGGATGTCGGTGGCGGCAGCCCCCGCGACCACGCTGGCCGAGTAGCCCGCCGGGTAGCCGGCGCGCGCCATGGCGGCGATCATCACCCCGCCCACGGCGGCGGCCGTGGCCGGGCCCGAGCCCGAGATGCCGCCCATGAACATGGCCACGCAGATGGCCACCAGCGGCAGCATGCCGGGGCCGCGCCCGACGATGGCGACGGCGAAGTTCACCAGCCGCAGCGCCACGCCCGAGCGGTCGAAGATCGAGCCAACCAGCACGAACATCGGAATCGCCAGCAGCGGGTACTTGCCCAGGCCGGCGTAGAAGTTCTGCGGCACGGCCAGCAGACCGAACCACTGCGTCTCGGCGTTGGCCAGAGCGATGGCGGTGGCGCCGGCCAGGCCCAGGGCCGCGCCGATGGGCACGCCCAGGAACATCAGCGCCAGGAAGGCGACGAACAGCAGCGTGGCGATCATGGCCGCGGCTCCCCGGGCAGTTCGTCGCCCGCCAGGTAGGCGGCGTCGCCCTGGCGCGTGCGGCGCACTAGCAGGCCGACGGCGCGCGCGGCGATCAGCGTCGACAAAATCGGCAGCCAGATCGAATACCACCACTGCGGCACGCCGATGCCGGGGGATGTCTCCTCGTACCGGTAGTCGTCCCAGACCACGCGCACGCTCAGGGCGGCGATCAGCGTGAACAGCAGCGCCACCAGCGCCGCGCCCAGCTGCGCCAGGCGCCGGCGGCGCGCGGCGGAGCCGGCGGCGCAGAAGAACTCGATGCGGATGTGCTGGTCGCGCGCCACCGCCGAGGCGCCGCCCACCAGGGCCAGCACGATCATCAGGAAGATGGAGAACTCCTCCGTCCAGGCGAAGGAGGAGTCGGTGAAGTAGCGCACGATCACGTTGGCGAAGGTGATCAGCGCCAGCAGCGCCATGGACAGGACGGTGAGCCAGTCCTCCAGGCGCAGGAAGCGGGGCTCGGCGTCAGCGCCGGGCGCGGCTGCGCGGGCGGCATCGGCCGGCCCGGGAGAAGGTTGGGGGGGCATGGAAACGCGGGAGCGGGAAGTCGGTCATGGGGCAGGGTGAGGTCGCTTCAGCCCGTCGGCTTCGTGTGCCGGGGGCCCTGGACGGCTGGCGCTGGGGATGGCGCGCGCAAGGGAGGTATTTTGCAATCAAATGCAAAGCGGGCCGCGCCAGGGTGTTCCCGATGCGCGCCGGCGGCCTTGCGCGCGGGCGACGCAAGCGCCTGTGGCCAGGCCTGGCCTGGCCTGGCCGGGGCGGATAATGCGCGCCACTATGGAAACCAAATGGCTTGAAGACTTCGTCAGCCTGGCCGAGACGCGCAGCTTCAGCCGCTCGGCGCAACTGCGCCACGTGACGCAGCCGGCGTTCTCGCGCCGCATCCAGGCGCTGGAGGCCTGGGCCGGCACCGATCTGGTGGACCGCAGCTCCTACCCCACGCGCCTGACGGCTGCCGGCACCACGCTGTACGAACAGGCGCTGGAGGTGCTGCAGGCGCTGCACAACACCCGCGCGGTGATGCGCGCGCACTCCAGCAGCGCCGGCGACATGGTCGAGTTCGCCGTGCCACACACGCTGGCCTTCACGTTCTTTCCGGCCTGGGTGTCGGCGCTGCGCACGCAGTTCGGTCCGTTCAAGAGCCGGTTGATCGCGCTGAACGTGCACGATGCGGTGCTGCGCCTGGTCGAGGGCGGCTGCGACCTGCTGATTGCCTACCACCACGAGTCGCAACCCATCCAGCTCGATCCCCAGCGCTACGAGATGGTGCTGCTGGGCGAAGAGCCGCTGGCGCCCTATGCCAAGGCCGGCCCGGACGGCGCGCCGCTGTTCACTCTGCCCGGCGCCAGCGCTGAGCCGCTGCCCTTCCTGGGTTACGCGCCTGGCGCCTATCTGGGGCGCGTGACGGACCTGATCCTGAAGCAGGCGGCGTCGCCCATCCACCTGGACCGGGTCTATGAGACCGACATGGCAGAGGGCCTGAAGGCCATGGCGCTGGAGGGCCACGGCGTGGCCTTCCTGCCCTACAGCGCCGTGGAAAAAGAACTGCGCGCACAGCGGCTGGTGAGCGCCGTGCCGCCTGGCATGGCACCGCTGCAGATGACCATGGAGGTGCGCGCTTACCGCGAGAAGCCCTCGCGCAAGGAGTCGGCCAAGGGCCTGGTGCAGCTGCTGTGGGACCACTTGGCGGCGCAGGCCAGCCGGCAGGAGCCCTGACGCGATCCGCGCGTGCGGCAGTGCCGCGTGCACGACAGGCAGAGGGGGCGCAGTTGACCGATACTCGCGCGCCATGGTCATGACTGTCTTTCCTTTTGTGGCTGCAATGCTGCGCCGGCGTGTCACCCGTCTTGCTTGCCTGGCTCTGCTGGGCTGCGCGCCGCTGGCGCAGGCGGAGGGCGTGCTGGAGCGCGTGCGCGCGGGCGGTCCACTGGTGATCGCGCACCGTGAATCGTCGGTGCCGTTTTCCTATGTGGTTGAGGGCAAGCCCATGGGCTATGCGCTGGACCTGTGCCTGCGCCTGGCCGATGTCGTGCGCCAGCGCACCGGCAGGAAGGACATGCCGGTCAAGCTGCTGCAGGTCACGCCCGCCGACCGGCTGGAGGCGGTGCGCAGCGGCCGGGCCGATCTGGAGTGCGGCTCGACCACCAACAACGCCGAGCGCCGCCGCGACGTGGCCTTCACCATCCCGCATTTCATCACCGGCGCGCGCATGCTGGTGCCGGCCGCCAGTTCGGCCACGCGCATCGAGGACCTGGCGGGCAAGCGGCTGGTCTCCACGCGCAACACCACGCCGCTGAAGGCTGTGCAGCAGGCCAATCGCGAGCGGCTGCTGAACGTGGAGATCCTGGAGGCGCCGGACCACGAGGCGGGCGTGGTGATGGTGGAAAAGGGCCAGGCCGACGCCTTCGTCATGGACGACGTGCTGCTGTTCGGCCTGCTGGCCAACCGGCCCGACCCGGGCCGGCTGAAGGTGGTGGGCCGCTTTCTGACCACCGAGCCGCTGGCCATCATGTTGCCCAGGGACGACCCGGCCTTCAAGCAGCTGGTGGACGACGAGATGCGCCGGCTGATCCAGAGCGGCGAGATCGGCGCCATCTATGACCGCTGGTTCATGCAGCCGATACCGCCTACCGGGCGTGCGCTGAACCTGCCGGTGAGCTACCTGCTGCGCGACTTCTGGAAATACCCTAGCGATCAAGTGCCATTCTGAGCCCATCAGCAAGCACAATACCGCTGCAGGAACCGCGGCGCACATCCACGCGCCGCAGCGGGGCCAGGCCCACGGGCCATCGCCTTCCATCCTTCCCTTTCCCGACCCTCAAGGAGACCCTATGAAGAAGCATTTGCTGGCTGCCGCCATCACTCTGCTGGCCGCAGGCACCACGTTCGCGCAGGCCAACGACACGCTGGCCAAGATCAAGTCCTCGGGCGCCATCACCCTGGGCGTGCGCGAGTCGTCCGGCCTGGGCTACACCCTGGGCAACGGCAAGTACGTGGGCTTCCATACCGAGATGAGCGAGCGCATCGCCGACGACATCCAGAAGCACCTGGGCCTGCCCAAGCTGGAGATCAAGTACCAGCCGCTCACGTCGCAAAACCGCATTCCGCTGGTCACCAACGGCACGGTGGACCTGGAGTGCGGCTCGACCACCAACAACCAGGCGCGCCAGAAGGAAGTGGCATTCGCCGTGACCACCTACGTGGAAGAGGTGCGCATGGCGGTGAACGCCAAGTCGGGCATCAACAGCATCAAGGACCTGAACGGCAAGACCCTGGTGACCACCACCGGCACCACGTCGGTGCAGACGCTGCGCAAAAACAAGCGCGCCGAGGGCCTGAACTTCCGCGAGATCATGGGCAAGGACCACGCCGACAGTTTCCTGATGCTGGAATCCGGCCGCGCCGATGCCTTCATCATGGACGGCTCGATCCTCGCGGCCAACATCTCCAAGTCCAAGAACCCGCAGGACTTCAAGATCGTCGGCGAGGTGCTGTCGGTGGAGCCCATCGCCTGCATGTTGCGCAAGGACGACCCGGCCTTCAAGAAGGTGGTGGACGATTCCATCAAGCGCCAGATCGCCGACGGTTCGCTGGCCAAGCTGTATGACCGCTGGTTCATGCAGCCCATTCCGCCGAACAACGTGAAGGTGGGCCTGCCGCTGTCGGAAGCCACCAAGGACGCCTGGGCCCATCCCAATGACAAGCCGATGGAAGCCTACGACATCAAGTAACCGGGCCTGAGCACGGCGTCACAGCGCCCCTTTTCCGCCAGGACGGCAGGAAAGGGGCGTTTTGCGTTGTCCCTGGCTTGTGCCCGCGCCTGGCGCGCGGGCCACGCCTCGGGGCAGCAGGTCAACAAGGAGACATGGTCATGAATTGGGAATGGCAGGTGTTCTGCCAGGACAACATCACGCAGGAGGTCACGCAGGGCTGCTTCGGCAAGGGCGGCGACGTGACCTACCTGGACTGGATGCTTTCGGCCTGGGGCTGGACGATCTCGGTATCGCTGCTGTCGCTGGCCATCGCGCTGGTGGTCGGCTCTCTCATCGGCACGCTGCGCACGCTGGAGGGCCGGCCGTGGGTGGTGCGACTGGGCAATGCCTGGGTCGAGTTTTTCCGCAACATCCCGCTGCTGGTGCACATCTTCCTGTGGTACCACGTGATCCCGGCGATCTTTCCGGCGATGAAGTCCACGCCCGGCTTCGTGCTGGTGGTCTTCGCGCTGGGCTTCTTCACCTCGGCGCGCATCGCCGAGCAGGTGCGCTCGGGCATCCAGGCGCTGCCGCGCGGGCAGCGCTACGCCGGCATGGCGATGGGCTTCACCACCTTCCAGTACTACCGCTACGTGCTGCTGCCAATGGCGTTTCGCATCATCATCCCGCCGCTGACCAGTGAGTCGATGAACGTCTTCAAGAACTCGTCGGTGGCGTTCGCGGTGTCGATCTCGGAGCTGACCATGTTCGCCATGCAGGCGCAGGAAGAGACCTCGCGCGGCATCGAGATCTACCTGGCGGTGACCGGGCTGTACATCGTCTCGGCGCTGACCATCAACCGCATCATGGCCTTCATCGAGCGACGCTCGCGCGTGCCTGGGCTGATCGGCGCTGGCGGGGGAGGGCACTGAAGATGAATCTGAACATCGACTGGTCGTTCTTCACCTGGGACCTGTTCGCCAACTTCGTCCTGAAGGGCCTGTACTTCAGCCTCACGCTGACGGTGATCGCCACGCTGGGCGGCATCGCCCTGGGCACGGTGCTGGCGCTGATGCGCCTGTCGGGCAGTAGGCTACTGGGCGTGCCGGCGACCCTCTACGTCAACGGCATGCGCTCCATTCCGCTGGTGATGGTGATCCTGTGGTTCTTTCTGCTGGTGCCCATGATCATCGGCCGGCCCATCGGCGCCGAGGTCTCGGCCATCATCACCTTCGTGGCGTTCGAGGCGGCGTATTTCAGCGAAATCATGCGCGCCGGCATCCAGTCCATCCCGCGCGGCCAGGTTTTCGCCGGCCAGGCCATGGGCATGACCTACGCGCAGAACATGAAGCTGGTGGTGCTGCCCCAGGCGTTCCGCAACATGCTGCCGGTGCTGCTGACGCAGACCATCATCCTGTTCCAGGACACGTCGCTGGTGTATGCGATCGGCGCCTACGACATGCTCAAGGGCTTCGAGATCGCCGGCAAGAACTACGGCCGCCCGATCGAGGCCTACCTGGCCGCGGCGGTGGTCTATTTCGTGATCTGCTTCGCGCTGTCGTGGGCTGTCAAGCGCCTGCATCGCAGGATCGCCATCATTCGCTGACGGTGCGGCAAGGAGAAACAACAATGAGCCAAATGATCGAACTGAAGAACGTCTCCAAGTGGTACGGCAGCTTTCAGGTGCTGAACGACTGCTCCACGGCGATTTCCAAGGGCGAGGTGGTGGTGGTCTGCGGGCCCTCGGGTTCCGGCAAGTCCACCCTGATCAAGACCATCAACGCGCTGGAGCCGGTGCAAAAGGGCGAGATCTGGGTCGACGGCACGGCGGTGCACGACCCCAAGACCAACTTGCCCAAGCTGCGCTCGCGCGTGGGCATGGTGTTCCAGCACTTCGAGCTGTTCCCGCACCTGTCGGTGACCGAGAACCTGACCATCGCCCAGGTCAAGGTGCTGGGGCGCAACCCTTCGGACGCGCAGGCGCGCGGCCTGAAGATGCTCGACCGCGTGGGCCTGATGGCGCACAAGGACAAGTTCCCGGGTCAGCTTTCGGGCGGCCAGCAGCAGCGCGTGGCGATCGCCCGGGCGCTGTCGATGGACCCGATCGTCATGCTGTTCGACGAGCCGACCTCGGCGCTGGACCCGGAAATGGTCGGCGAGGTGCTGGAGGTGATGATGGGCCTGGCCCACGAGGGCATGACCATGATGTGCGTGACGCACGAGATGGGCTTTGCGCGCAAGGTCAGCGACCGCGTGATCTTCATGGACGTGGGCGGCAAGATCCTGGAGGACTGCACGCGCGACGACTTCTTCGGCAACCCGGAGGCGCGCCAGCCGCGCACCAAGGATTTTTTGAACAAGATCCTGCAGCATTGAGGCCGGCCCGGACCAGTGGTTCGGGAACGCGGCTATATCGCTACGGGCGCCATGCGGCGCCCGTTTTTGCTTTCGTTTTAATAGCTGTCAACCCTTGTCTGGCAAGGGCTGGGGCCGGATTTCATTCAAATACCGTTGCGACTGTCCGTGCGTGCGGCCAGCACGGCGCGCGCCACCTCGGCGAAGCCGGCGCCGCGTTCGCCCTGCGTCACATAGCGCGGCAGGTGCGACAGGTGCGGCACAAAGCGCGCCACGTTGGCCACGCCGACGCTGCTGCCGAAGGCGTTGAACATCAGCGCATCGTTGGTCGAGTCGCCGACGTAGGCCCAGTGGTCCATTTCTGCATCCAGCTCGCGGCCCCAGAGCTGGCGCACGATCCAGCGCGCGCCTTCGAGCTTGTTGTGCTCGCCGTACCAGCCGTTGATGTGGATGCTGCTCACGGTGGCATGCATGCCCTCATGGCGCATGGCCAAGACCACCTTGTCGATCTGCGCCTCCGACAGCTGCGTGAACTCGCTGTGGTCGATGGCGATGTCGGTCTCGCGCCCGGCGGAGTCGGTGGCGCGCCGGGCGCCCGGAATGCTCGCCTCGATGTGCGCCAGCACCTGCTGCATGCGCGCGAAGTTGGCCGCGCGCGTGGCGGCGTCCTGCTGGTAGAGCTTGTCCAGCCCGCCTGAAGCGTTGCGTTTGAGCGCCACGGCGCCGTTCTCGGCGACGATGGCGTCCAGTGGCCAGGCCAGGGCAAAGGGCTCGCTCCAGCCCACTGGCCGGCCGGTGATGGCGACCACTGCCAGGCCCGCGGTCTTCAGGTCGGTAAGGGCCTGCAGCGCGTCGGCGGTGATGGCGCCATCGGTGGTCAGGGTGTCGTCGATGTCGGTGAGGATGCCGGTGATGCGCTGGCGTCGATGCGCATCCCAGTCGTGCAGTTGCAGCAAGTCGGAAAGCTCCCTGTGTGCCGGTTCAGCCACTGGAGGCGGCTTGTACCGGGTTTTCAATGCCGTGGGCCTGTCGTGCGCGCTTGCGCGGCAGCCGGTCGCGCAGCGCCAACCCTGGTTTTTCTATCCACTGGTAGCTCAGATGGGCCACTCCATAGCAGACCAGAATGAAGAACGACATCATCATCAGTGCACCCCTGCCGTCCAGCGGAGCGGCCGGGTTGATGTGCCGGACCATGTAGCCCAGCACCAGCAGGTTGCACAGGTACAGCGAGTAGGAAAGCCGGGCCGTCAGGTAGTGGAACTTCACCGCCGGCTGGAAGAACTCGCGCAGATAAAAGAAGAAAGGAATGAGGGCTGCACCGGCCAGGGGCGCGCCAGCCAAAAAGCCGGTATTGAACAGCCGGCTGCGGGTGATGTCGATATGGCCGGAGAATTGCTGGTCGAACATGCCGAAGAGGATCAACGCGGCCAGCGCCAGCAGCGCGAAGCGAAGCTTCTTGAACAACGCTGGCAAATAGTGAAAGAGCATGGCGGCCAGCACACCGTACATGATGCCGTCCAGTCGCAGAATCACTGTCTTGCGGTGCACGTCCAGGCTGATTTCCGGATGCCATGTGGAGATCATCCACCGCAGGCTCACCGGCGCCAGGATGAAAACCACCGATACCACGACAAACGCCGTGCGCACGCTGGCGCCCAGGCGCAGCAGCAGTGCCAGGGCGAGCGGCGTGAGCAGGTAGAACCACTCCTCGATCGCCAGGCTCCAGGCCTCGGCGAAGAAGCCGGGATGCATCCAGGCAAAGCCTTGCAAGAAGAAGAAGTAGCGCCATTGCTCGGCCAGGGCGCCACCAAAATCCGCCAGTGCGTAGAGGAAAACGATGTGCAGCAGCAGATAGACGTAGTAGTTGGGCAGCGTCCGGTACCAACGCTTGCGCCAGAAACCATAGATCCCCGGAAGGTGTTTGAGCTCGGCACCGGTGCGCAGCAGGATGCCGCCGATCAGGAACCCCGACAGCGCAAAGAACAGTTCCACGCCGATGAAGCCCAGCCAGCCCAGCACGTCGAGCAGGCGGCGATGCTGCGGCAGATGGGCAAAGAAAAACGCGCTGCCGTGGGCCATCAGGACCATCAGCACGGCCCAGGTGCGCAGCACATCCAGCCCGTAGTTGCGACGACCAGAAGAGTGCGAGGAAGAAGACATGGCTGCGCTCATGACACAACCCTGGGGCTGGTGTGCTGGTGCTGCTCCACATCCTGCAATTCGTCGCTCAGTGGCTGAGTCGGGACGCTGCTCACATCGTGGTGCAGGAATGCGATCAGGAACTGGATGCCGATGATCAACGGCAACGCGGCCATCATCACCGTGCCGCTGGTCGCTGGCTGGCCGGTGCGGATGCTGTGCAGCCAGTGCGCGCCTCCGAACAGCAATCCCGTGAAGCACAGCAACAAGCCCAGGATGCTGTAGAGGCTGCCGATGTTGAAGTCACGCAGCAGATACAGGTAGGCGTAGCGGCGGCCCAGGCGGCTGGCGTGCTTGCGCAGGAACTCGGGCAGCACCTTGGAGACCTTGAGGTTGGATTCTTCATCGGCATAGACCGCGTCCATGGGCACGTCGCGCACCACGGCGCGGATGGTGCTCAGGTGGTACAGCATGTCGGTCTCGAAGAAGTAGCGCTTTTCCAGCTTGGCCAGAGGCAGCTGCTTCAACACCGCGGTGCGGATCGCGGTATAGCCGTTGGTCGGGTCCATGCAGTTCCAGTAGCCGCAGCTGAACTTGGTCATGAAGGACAGCGCGGCGTTGCCGAACAGCCTGACCGGCGGCATGCCCTGAAGCGACTCCGGGCGATAGAAGCGGTTGCCCTTGGTGTAGTCGGCCTGGCCGCGGACCAGGGCGTGCGTGAACAGCGGCAGCAGTGCTGGATCCATCTGCCCGTCGCCATCGATCTTCACGACGATGTCCATGTCATCGTCCAGCGCTGCCTGGTAGGCGGTGGCGACAGCCCCGCCCACGCCGAGGTTCTGCGGGTTGTACAGCACCTGCACGCGCGGATCGCGGTTGTGCTCCTCGATGAAGGCTCCGCTGCCTTCGGGGCAGGCGTCATCCACGGCGTAGATGGTATGCACCTCTGGGCCTATGGCCTCGATGACACCCAGCACATGCTGGGTGACCTTGTAGCAGGGTATGGCGACGGCGATTTTCATCGGGGCAACAATCGTTCTTCAATACTTGGCGGCCAGGGTCATGCCGGTGATGGCCGCAGAGCCGCCAAGCAGCAGCAGCCATAGTGCTGCGGACCGGTAGGGTTGCTTCTGGCTGCCGGTGACAGGAGAGGGCACTGCGGCATTGCGCGGCCCCTGCCACAGTGCACAAGCCGCGATGAACAGCGGCAGGATGAAATAGCGCCCCTGCAGGCCGGTGATGATCGGCGCAGGATAGTCGTTCCAGGTGGCGGCAAGTGCAGCGAAGGTGATCAGCAGCGAGCTCAGGGCAATGGCCAGCAGCAGCAGGCGCACTCCCGGGGCGGGGTATTTCGCTGCGACGAACTGGCGGCAGGACAACAGCAGTAGCAATCCAAGGGCTGCATACACCAGCACCAGTTGCGTATCGCTGATGGGCGCGTCCAGCCAGCCCAGCGTCCCGACCAGTGAGCGCACATAGAACAGCTGCAACGTGGAATGCGTGACGGTGCGCCAGATGGTACGCGCGAACTCATCGGGATGCTGCAGGTACAGCACGATGATCTCGCTCGTGCTATGACTGCGCGGGATGCGGGTGTCGATGGTGCTGTGCAGGGCGAAGGCGTTCCACAGCAACCCTGCGGCCAAGGCGCAACCGAACACCACCCACCCGGAAAGCGCGCGCTTCTTCCATGCCAGGTACAGCGGCAGGCCCAGCAGGGGTGCCAAATGGACGCGGGTGGTGATGATCAGTACCACGCAGACGCCCAGCAGTGCCATCCGGCCAAGGCTGCGGCCTTCGCGAGAAAATTCGGCAAAGAACAACGCCAGGGCATATAGCGTCAGCCCCATGGTCAGGCCATCGATGGTGGGCGAAAACCATTGAAACAGTGCCATGGGCGTGGCCAACAGGCCCAGCGCCACCGGCGGGAAGGTCGCAAGGCGCAGTGCCAGCACGACCAGCATCAGGCAGCCCAGGCTGGTCAGCGCCCGCGCCAGGTCATGGCTGCGGATCACTGAAAGCCCGGTGTGCTTGCCGATCCAGAGAGCGGTTGCCTGGGGCAGGTAAATGAGTGGGTTGTAGTAGCCGGTGCCGGATGCGGGCGCGAAGGCCAGTTCATGCTTCCATCCCAGCTTTTCACCCAGCTGTCGCACCTCGTGCAGCGACGCCGGCGTGCGCTGGTCGATTGTCTGCTGCGGGGCGATCCAGCCCGTCAGGGCGTTGCCGGCCAGCAGCCAGTACTCATCGACCCAGCCGCCAGAGCCTGCCGTAGGCACTGCATCGGACGGCGGCTGCGGTTCGAGCAGCCACTGGCCCTCGGCGATCATGGCGGCGCGGTACAGGTGAGAGGTTTCGTCAGGGGAAGCAAAAGGGGGACTGATCTGGGTGGACAGGTACAACACTGCCCAGAACAGGCCGATCCAGGTCAGCAGACCGCGGCGCGTATGCAAAAGCTGTGGCATGTTCAAAACCACTCAGCCAGAGCGCGCGGCCAGGGCAATGCCCAGTAGGATCAGCAGGCCGCCGGCCAGCGTAGGCCAGCGCAGCGTCTCGCCCAGGAACAGCCAGCCCAGGCAGGGCACGATCAGAAATGCCAGTGCCATGAAAGGGTAGGCAAGATGCAGCGGCGCGTGCCGCAGCACCCAGATCCAGACCAAAGTGGTGATGCCGTACAGCACCAGGGCCGCCATCAGCCAGCCGTTGAACACCCAGTGCTGCCACTGCGTGGCATCGGTGATGGCGCCGGCAGCCTTCTTGAACAGGATCTGTCCCAGCGAGATACCCAGGACGCACAGAATGGTGATGGAGGTGACGAAGGCTGTCATGTTCGAACGGTTCAGGGTTGAGGGCGCCAAATCGTCAAGAACTCTGCAACGCCAGCCCCGCATGCTCGCGCAGCGGATGAAAGTGAATCTTCGGAAACCGCTCCTGCGCCAGCCGCACGTCATAGGGGGACGTGCACAGGAACGCCAGCGTGTCAGCCGCGTCGTGCGCCAGGCGCAGCGGGTAGGCGTTCTCGAACTCGCGCAGCTCGGCTGGCGTGTCAGCGGTGATCCAGCGCGCTCCCGTGTACTGGCAGCTTTCCAGCCGGATGTCGCAGTCGTATTCGGTCTTCAGGCGGTGCTGCACCACCTCGAATTGCAGCTGGCCGACGGCGCCCAGCAGCATGTTGCCGCCGGCATCAGGCTTGAAGACCTGAATGGCGCCTTCCTCGCCCAGCTCCATCAGGCCCTGTTGCAGCTGCTTGGAGCGCAGCGGGTTCTTCAGCACCACCGTCATGAACAGCTCGGGCGCGAAGAATGGCAGGCCGGTGAATTGCAGTGCTGGGCCGTCGCTGATGCTGTCGCCCAGCTGCACGCCGCCGTGGATGGTGAAGCCGATGATGTCGCCGGCATAGGCTTCTTCCACCGCCTCGCGGCGCTGGCTCATGAAGGTCACGACGCTGGTCGGGCGCAGCTCCTTGGCCGTGCGCTGCACGCGCATCTTCATGCCCGGCGTGTACTTGCCCGAGGCCACGCGCACGAAGGCGATGCGGTCGCGGTGGTTGGCGTCCATGTTGGCCTGCACCTTGAAGACCACGCCGGCGAAGCCCGGGTCTTCGGGGCGCACCAGGCGCTCCTCGCGCTGGCGGTTGACTTCCACGTAGGCTACGCGTGGGCCGGGCGGAGGCGACATGTCCACCACCGCGTTGAGCACTTCCATCACACCGAAGTTGTTCACGCCCGAGCCGAAGAACACCGGCGTGAGCTTGGCGGCCAGAAATTGCGCGTGGCTCCACTCGGCCGACGCACCGACGGCCAGTTCCATGCTCTCCAGCGCGTCGTCGAAGGTCTTGCCGAAGCGCGCGCGCAGCCGGTCGGCTTGGCTCAAGGGAATGACCTCGAAATCCTCCGGCCGCTTGTCGCTGCCGGCCTGGAACACGGTCATGCTCTGCGTGCGCAGGTCGATGATGCCGCCGAACTGCTTGCCCTGGCCCACCGGCCAGGTCATCGGGCAGCAGGGCATGCCGAGTTCGCGCTCGACCTCGTCCAGGATGTCCAGCGGGTCGCGTACCTCGCGGTCCATCTTGTTGACGAAGGTGATGATGGGCGTGTCGCGCTGGCGGCAGACCTCGATCAGGCGGCGCGTCTGGGTTTCCACGCCGTTGGCGGCGTCGATGACCATCAGCGCCGAATCGACGGCGGTGAGCACGCGGTAGGTGTCCTCGGAGAAATCCTTGTGGCCCGGCGTGTCCAGCAGGTTCACCACATGGTCGCGGTAGCTCATCTGCATCACCGACGAGGCCACCGAGATGCCGCGCTGCTTCTCGATCTCCATCCAGTCGGACGTGGCATGCCGGCTGGCCTTGCGGCCCTTGACGGCGCCGGCGATCTGGATGGCGCCGGAGAACAGCAGCAGCTTTTCCGTCAGCGTGGTCTTGCCCGCGTCGGGGTGGGAGATGATGGCAAAGGTGCGGCGGCGCCGCGTTTCGGAAGCGTAGGACACGAGGGACGAAAAAACGGTGGGAGGGTGAGCGCCGTGGCGATCAGGCGGCCGCGCGGCCAGCGCAGGCCTGGAATAGGCTGCGCACCGCGCGCACGCGGCACGGTCCGGCGGCCAAAGGCGTAATTCTACGGACGACGGCAAGGACGAACCCTGGGGCCGGCCATGCCGCCAGCCAAAGTGCCCGCCGTGGATGCAGGCCAGCGCCTCGGCCTGCCGCCGCGGCAATCAGTCCGGTGCGGCATGGGCGCTGGCCGGCGTTCGCGCTGGCGCTGCTGGGCGTGGCCCTCGCGCTGGGGCTGCGCCTGCGCCGGGTGGGCGGTTTATAATTCGCCTCTTTCCCGAGGAGCGTTGCAGCGTCCCCGCCCACAAGACCGGCGGGCGTGAGGCTCGGGAGACCGGGCCAGCGGCAGCCGCTTGCAGCGCCCGCCCGTGCAACGACGCTCATCCACCTGGCGTGCGATGGGCGAGCACTCGAACCCTTGCTTCTTCCGTTTCGCGGCCGGTGGTGTTTCCACACCCCCTTGGAGCTTTCCATGAACGTCCGCAACCCCTCCCTCTCCCCGGCCGACAGCGCCATCGCCGATATTTCCCTGTCTGACTGGGGCCGCAAGGAAATCGCCATCGCCGAGACCGAGATGCCCGGTCTGATGGCGATCCGCGAAGAGTTCGCCGCGGCCCAGCCCCTGAAGGGCGCGCGCATCACCGGCTCGCTGCACATGACCATCCAGACGGCCGTGCTGATCGAGACGCTCAAGGCCCTGGGCGCCGACGTGCGCTGGGCCTCGTGCAACATCTTCTCCACCCAGGACCACGCCGCCGCGGCGATTGCCGCCGGCGGCACGCCGGTGTTCGCCATCAAGGGCGAGTCGCTCGCGGACTACTGGGACTACACGCACCGCATCTTCGACTTCGGCCCTCAGGGCAGCGACGGCGAAGGCCCGAACATGATCCTGGATGATGGCGGCGATGCCACGCTGCTGATGCACCTGGGCCAGCGCGCCGAGAAGGATGCTTCGATCGTCGCCGGCAACGGCGCCAGCGAGGAGGAGCGCATTCTGTTCGCCGCCATCCGCAGGAAGCTGGCCGAGGATCCGACCTGGTACAGCCGCAAGTCGGCCCAGATCATCGGCGTGACCGAGGAGACGACGACCGGCGTGCTGCGCCTGAACGAGATGTCGGCCAAGGGCACGCTGCTGTTCCGCGCCATCAACGTGAACGACTCGGTCACCAAGTCCAAGTTCGACAACCTGTACGGCTGCCGCGAGTCGCTGGTGGACGGCATCAAGCGTGCCACCGACGTGATGATCGCCGGCAAGGTGGCGGTGGTCGCCGGCTACGGCGACGTGGGCAAGGGCTGTGCCCAGGCGCTGGCCGCGCTGCGCGCGCAGGTGTGGGTGACCGAGATCGACCCGATCAACGCCTTGCAGGCCGCGATGGAAGGTTACAAGGTCGTGACCATGGAGTACGCCGCCGACAAGGCGGACATCTTCGTGACCACCACTGGCAACAAGGACGTCATCCGCCACGAGCACATGGTGGCGATGAAGAACGAGGCCATCGTCTGCAACATCGGGCACTTCGACAACGAGATTGACGTGGCATCGATCGAGAAGTACCAGTGGGAAGAAGTCAAGCCCCAGGTCGATCACGTGATCTTCCCGGATGGCAAGCGCATCACCCTGTTGGCCAAGGGCCGGCTGGTGAACCTGGGCTGCGCCACCGGCCACCCCAGCTTCGTCATGAGTGCCTCCTTCGCCAACCAGACCATCGCGCAGATCGAGCTGTTCACCCGGCCCGACGCCTACGAGGTCGGCAAGGTCTACGTGCTGCCCAAGCTGCTGGACGAGAAGGTGGCGCGCCTGCACCTGAAGAAGGTCGGCGCCATGCTGACCGAGCTGACGGACACCCAGGCCGCCTACATCGGCGTGTCCAAGACCGGCCCGTACAAGGCCGAGACCTACCGCTACTGATCGCCGTCTGCGGGCACGGCGCCCCGGCTCCCTCTCCCTTGGAGGGAGGGCGGGGTGGGGAGTCCCGTGCAAGCGCAATGCGGTATGTCTGGGCCCTCAGGCCCCACCTTCCCGGGCGGGGCGCGCAACAGACAGCAGTCGGCATCCGCTGCGATGCTACTAAAAATATAGCTAAAGGCCCTTTATTTATATGGGCTGAAGGCCGATTTCATTCAAAAAGGACCCGCGCCATGCGCGCAGACATCTTTCTCGTCGAAGGCGGCCACGCCAGCACGCGCTCGCAGGCCCAGCGCCTGATAGCGGCCGGCGTGCAGTGGCGCCTGGCGCCGACCATGCCCTGGACGCGTGTGGCCAAGAACGGCGACGACATCCCGGCCGGCGCTGAAGCGCAGCTGCTGGACGCAGCCGAGGCGCGCTACGTCTCCCGCGGCGGGCTGAAGCTGGAAGGGGCGCTGGCCGCCACCGCCATCGACCCGGCCGGCCTGCGCTGCCTGGACGTGGGCCAGAGCACCGGCGGCTTCACCGACTGCCTGCTGGCGCGCGGCGCGGCGCAGGTGGTCGGCGTGGACGTGGGCCAGGGGCAGCTGCACGAGCGGCTGAAGACGGACGTGCGCGTGATCGCCGTGGAAGGGCTGAACGCCCGCCACCTGACGCCCGCCGCGCTGGCCGAGGCCTGCGAGGAGGCATTGAGCGAGCGCGTGCAGGCGGAGGTCGAGGACAACGACACCCAGCCCCAGGCGCCCTACGCCTGGATGCGCAACGGCGGCATGGTGGACGATGACTACGACGACAGCAGCGACGCCAAGGAGCACGAGATCGAGGCCTTCAAGGCCGAGCGCTCGGCCAAGGCCCAGGCGCGCGCCGCCGGCAGCCTGCCGACGCTGCGCCAGCGCCGCGCCGGGCGCGAGCAGGTCACGGTTCCCGAGGCCTTCGACCTGGTCGTGGGCGACCTGTCCTTCATCTCGCTGACCCTGGTGCTGCCGGCGCTGGTGCCGCTGCTGGCGCCGCGCGGCCAGCTGTTGCTGCTGGTCAAGCCGCAGTTCGAGCTGCAGCCCGGCCAGGTCGGCAAGGGCGGCATCGTGCGCGACCCGGCGCTGCATGCCGAGGTCGAGCAGCGCATCCGCGCCGCCTGCGCCGCGGCCGACCTGGCCGTGCAGGCATGGCTGGCCAGCCCCATCGAGGGCGGCGACGGCAACCGCGAATTCTTTATTTATGCTTCCAGGAGTGCCGCATGAGCGCCGTGGCGACCCCGCTGCCCGTCAGCTTCGAGTTCTTCCCGCCGAAAACGCCCGAGGGCGCCGAGAAGCTGCGCGCCGTGCGCCAGCAGCTGTATGCGCGCGCGCCGCAGTTCTGCTCGGTCACCTACGGCGCCGGCGGCTCGACGCAGGAAGGCACCTTCACCGCCGTGCGCGAGATTCTGGCCGAGGGCGTTCAGGCAGCCTCGCATTTTTCCTGCATCGGCGCAACCAGGGAAAGCGTGCGCGCGCAACTGGCCGAACTGAAAGGCATGGGCGTGAAGCGCCTGGTAGCGCTGCGCGGCGACCTGCCCAGCGGCTATGGCGCGGGTGGCGAGTTCCACTACGCCAGCGACCTGGTGGCCTTCATCCGCGCCGAAACCGGGCGCGACTTCCACATCGAGGTGGCGGCCTACCCGGAGGTGCACCCGCAGGCGCGCAGTGCCGACGCGGACCTGCAGGCCTTCGCCACCAAGGTGCGCGCGGGCGCCGATTCGGCCATCACGCAGTATTTCTTCAACGCCGACGCCTACGCGCGCTTCGTCGAGGACACGCGCCGCCTGGGCCTGGACGTGCCGGTGGTGCCGGGCATCATGCCGATCCTGGGCGCCACGCAGCTGATGCGCTTTTCCGACGCCTGCGGCGCCGAGATTCCGCGCTGGATCCGGCTGCGCCTGCAGGGCTATGGCGACGACGTGGCCAGCATCCGCGCCTTCGGCCTGGACGTGGTGGCGCGCCTGTGCCAGCAGCTGGTCGCCGCCGGTGCGCCGGGGCTGCACTTCTACACCATGAACCAGAGCGCACCCACGCTGGCGCTGTGCGACCGGCTGGGGCTGTGACGGCGGGCGCAAAAGTCGGGCGTTTACAGTGCGGCCCATGCACATCGCCTGGCCAGCCCTGTTGAACCACCCTGGCGCGCACGCCGCACGGCGCGGCACTGCCCTGCTCTTGACGGCGCTGCTGGTGGGCTGCGTTGCGCCGGTGACCACGCAGGCGCCGCCTGCCCCCGACGAGGCCGGCGCGGTGCAGGGCATGCCCGAGGCGCCGGTGGCCACCGGCCCGGCGGCGCGGCCCTGGCTGCCGCCGCCAGTCGTGCCGCGCGCGGCGCCCGCCGTGCCGCCGGCCGAGCCGGCGCTGCGCATCCGCCCCGAGCGCTCGCCGCTGGAGGCCTCCGGCCCGCCCGCGCTGCGCCTGCCGCGTCCCGAGGCGGAGACCGAGCCGCCGGTGCTGCTGGCCAGTGGCGTGGCTTCGTACTATGCCGACAGCCTGCATGGCCGGCGCACGGCCAACGGCGAGCGCTACGACCGCGAGGTGTTCACCGCCGCGCACCGCAGCCTGCCGTTCGGCTCGCGACTGTGCGTGCGCAGCCTGGTCAACGGCCGCATGGTCATCGTGCGCGTGAACGACCGCGGCCCGTTCACCCCGGGGCGCATCATCGACCTGAGCCGCGCCGCCGCCGAGGAGCTGGGCATGACCGGCCTGGGGATCAAGTCGGTGGAGCTGTGGCAGCTGGGCGCGGACGAGGAGACCTGCCCCGACAGCCTGGAGTCGCCGGCCGAGGGGTCGAGCCTGGGTCTCGATGCGGGCGTCGCGTCCAAGGCGCTGCAGGAGCGCCCGAAGAAGGCCAGCAAGCCACGGCGTCGCGCGGCGCCCAAACGCGGCCAGCGCCGGCGCTGACCGTGCGCCAGCCGCGCACGCCGATCGTCAGGCGCCGCCGCTCTCCAGCGTCCAGGCTGCGTGCCGGTCCTGCGCCAGCAGCTCGGCCAGCCGCGGTAGGGCCTCGCGCAGTGTCGGCTCCAGCGTGTAGGGCGGGTTGACCAGGAACATGCCGCTGGCGGGCAGGCCAGGGCGCTGCTGGCTGTCGCCGGTGGCGCTCTTGCCGCCCTTGACGGTGAGCGCGGCGTGCAACCAAGGCTTGCCGGCCTTCTGCGCCAGCGCCTTCAGGCGGCGCGGCAGGTCGTGCGCCTCGGGCCGGGCGATCAGCGGGTACCAGAAAGCATAGGCGCCGGTGGGAAAGCGCTTGAGCCCTTCTTGCAGCAGCGCCGGCACGCGTGCGTAATCGGTCTTGACCTCGTAGCTCGGGTCGCACAGCACCAGCGCGCGGCGCGACGGTGGCGGCAGGAACTTGCGCACGGCCTCGAAGCCGTCCTCGCGCAGCACGGCGATCTGCCGGCCGGCCTCCAGCTGCGCGACGTTGCCCTCCAATGCACGCGCGTCGCTGGGATGCAGTTCGCACAGCTTCAGGCGGTCGTGCGCGCGCAGCAGGTGCTGCACGATGAAGGGCGAGCCGGGATAGACCCGCGCCGTGGTGCCGCGGTTGAAGGCGCGCACCACCTCGGCATAGGCCTGCAGCGCGGGCGGCAGCGGCCCTTCGGCGGCCAGCACGCGCGCCACGCCGTCGGCGCTCTCGGCGCTGGTGCTGGCGTAGTCGCCGTCGAGCCGGTAGATGCCGGCACCGGCATGGGTGTCGAGCACCAGCAGCGCGGCTTCCTTGAGCAGCAGGTGCTGCAGGGTGTTGATGAGCACCGTGTGCTTGAGCACATCGGCATGGTTGCCTGCATGGAAGGCGTGGCGGTAACTGAACATGGTGCGCGATGGTAAACACAGCGGCGCCGCGGGCAGCGCCGAAGCCCCTGCCGTGCCGGCGTGCTGCAGGGGGCGAGGCCGGCTCCGGATGGGCAGGCAGCGCTGGACGCAATGGGCCATTGAAAGAGCAGGTGCGAAAAATGGGCGGCGCGCTATAATGGCGGGCTTCGCAGCGCTTCATGGTCCCGCGGCGAAGCCCAGCCCCCACCTAAGAGGCTCCCACCACATGAGGAGCACCGACCGTGGAAAAGGACCGCCATTGCAGGCCCTGCATCCCGGGGCCTGTTTCCTCCTCGAAAGAGAAAAACCCATGTCCACATTCAGCGCCAAGCCCGCTGAGGTCGTGCATGAGTGGTTTGTGATTGACGCCACCGACAAGGTGCTCGGCCGGGTCGCCAGCGAAGTGGCCCTGCGTCTGCGCGGCAAGCACAAAGCCATCTACACACCTCACGTTGATACCGGTGACTTCATCGTCATCGTCAACGCCTCCAAGCTCAAGGTCACCGGTACCAAGTCCACGGACAAGATGTACTACCGCCACTCGGGCTTCCCCGGCGGCATCACGGCCACGAACTTCCGCGACCTGCAGGCCAAGCACCCCGGCCGCGCCCTGGAAAAGGCCGTCAAGGGCATGCTGCCCAAGGGTCCCCTGGGCTACGCCATGATCAAGAAGCTCAAGGTCTACGGCGGCGCGGAGCATCCGCACAGCGCCCAGCAGCCCAAGGCACTGGAAATCTAAGGAGCCGAGATGATTGGTGAATGGAACAATGGCACCGGCCGTCGCAAGTCCAGCGTCGCCCGCGTGTTTCTGAAGAAGGGCTCCGGCAAGATCACGGTGAATGGCAAGGACATTCAGCAGTATTTCGGCCGCGAGACGTCGATCATGATCACCAAGCAGCCGCTGGTGCTCACCGAGAACGTCGAGACCTTCGACATCCAGATCAACGTGCACGGCGGCGGCGAGTCCGGCCAGGCCGGTGCGGCGCGCCACGGCATCACGCGTGCGCTGATCGACTACGACGCAGCGCTCAAGCCCCAGCTCAGCGCCGCCGGCTTTGTGACCCGCGATGCCCGCGAGGTCGAGCGCAAGAAAGTCGGCCTGCACTCCGCACGCCGCGCCAAGCAGTTCTCCAAGCGCTGATCGTTCGATTCAGCGCTGCATGGCAGCAGCTGCAGCCAGTCTGGGCCTTCCGGTCCGGCTGGCACCAGAAACCGCCTCTCGGGCGGTTTTTTTGCGCCTGCGGGTTGCCCGCCACGCTTTCGCCCGCACCTGTATGGGCAAAGGCCTTGCGTCCTCTGACGGCAAACGTGGCATTGCCGGCGTTGCTGCAGGGTTTGCCTTAACATCTTCCGCCATCCAGCCCCAAGGAGCCCCGCATGAGCGCCGTTGCAGAAAACACCACGACATCCACCGAAATGCCCACGCCCATCCTCTTCACGGAAAGCGCCGCCAACAAGGTTGCCGAGCTGATCGCCGAGGAGGGCAACCCGGACCTGAAGCTGCGCGTCTTCGTGCAGGGCGGCGGCTGCTCGGGCTTCCAGTACGGCTTCACCTTCGACGAGATCACCAACGACGACGACACGACCATGACCAAGAATGGCGTGTCGCTGCTGATTGACGCCATGAGTTTCCAGTACCTGGTCGGCGCCGAGATCGACTACAAGGAAGACCTGCAGGGCGCGCAGTTCGTCATCAAGAACCCGAACGCCGAGACCACCTGCGGCTGCGGCTCGAGCTTCTCGCCGACCGAGCACTGAGCACCGGCCGCCAGGCCGTTCAGTGCCAACCACCTGCGGGCGGTTTTTTCTTGGCCGTGTGGATCTCAGGCGGGATAAATCGCGCCCAGGATGCGCGGCCCGCGCGCGCCGGTGACCGCTGGCAGGTTGCCGGGCAGCCCGGCCAGGCACTGGTGCGCCAGCCAGGCGAAGGCGGCCGCCTCGACCTGCAACGCCGGTAGGCCATGCCGGTCGGACGGCTGCACCGACACCCTGGGCAGCAGCGCCTGCAACCGGGCCATCAGGTGGCCGTTCAGCGCGCCGCCGCCGCAGACGATGAGCAGTTCGCACTGCGGCGCGTGGCGCTGCAGGTGTCGGGCGCAGGCTTGGGCGGTGAATTCGGCCAGAGTTGCCTGCACGTCCTGCGCCGAGGCATCGGCGGCACTGGCGGCTTGCAGGCAGCGTGCCAGCCAGGCGGCATGGAACAGGTCGCGGCCGGTGCTCTTGGGCGGCGGCAGCGCCAGGAAGGGCTCGGCCAGCATGCACCGCAGCAGTGCCGGCAGCGCCTGGCCGCCGCGCGCCCAGGCACCATCCGTGTCGTAGGGCTGGCCGAGGTGCTGCTGGCACCACAGGTCCAGCAGCACGTTGGCCGGGCCGCAATCGAAGCCCCGCACGGCGCCATCGGCCGGCAGCAGGCTCAGGTTGGCGATGCCGCCCAGGTTCAGCACTGCCACGTCGCGCCCCGGTTGGCTAAACACCTGCTGGTGAAACGCCGGCACCAGCGGCGCGCCCTGGCCGCCGGCCGCCACGTCGCGGCTGCGGAAGTCCGCCACCACAGCGATGCCGGTGCGTTCCGCCAAAAGGGCGGGCTGGTTCAGCTGCAGGGTATAGCCAATGCCGTCGTGCGTGCCGGGCTGGTGGCGCACGGTCTGGCCGTGGGCGCCGATGGCGCGGATGTCGCCCGCCTGCAGGCCGGCGCGCGCCAGCAGCTCGTGCACCACCTCGGCGTAGCACAGCGCCAGGGCGTTGGCGGCCAGCGCCGCGCGGTGCAGTTCGTCCTGGCCTGCAGTGTTCAAGTCCAGCAGCTGTGCTCTTGATTCAGGAGCTAGAGGCCGGCTGGAATGCTGGGCTACGGTGCAATGCGATGGCCCAACCCGGGCCAGCACGCCGTCCACCCCGTCGAGCGATGTGCCGGACATCAGGCCGATGTACCAGCCCGCTGCCGGGGGCGGCGCGGACCCGGCCAGCAGGCTCACTCGGCGCTGGCCTGCTGGATCAGCGCCACCGACGACAGCTGCACGCGCATGTTGGACGCCAGACGCTCGAAGGCCTTGCGCGCCGCGCCGGCCAGGGGCTGGCCGGCATCGCTCTGGCTGGCGATGGTCATCGGATCCTGGTGCACGCCGTTCACGCGGAACTCGAAGTGCAGGTGCGGGCCGGTGGCCCAGCCGGTGGAGCCGACGGCGCCCAGGGTGTCCCCCTGGTCCACCGACTGGCCCTTGCGCACGTCGATGCGGCTCAGGTGGGCATACACCGTGGTGTGCTGGTTGGCGTGCTTGACGTAGACCACGTTGCCGTAGCCGTTCTGCACGCCGGCGAAATCCACCGTGCCGTCGCCCACCGTACGCACCGGCGTGCCGGTAGGGGCGGCGAAGTCGGTGCCCAGATGCGCGCGCCAGGTCTGGTGGATCGGGTGCATGCGCATGGAAAAGCCGCTGGAGATGCGCGTGAAGGCCACCGGCGAAGTCAGGTAGGCGCGGCGCATGCTGTTGCCGTCCAGCGTGTAGTAGGCGCCCTTGGACCTGTCCGACTCCTGGAACCACACGGCATCGTGCGTCTTGCCGTTGTTGTGGAATTCGGCGCTCAGCACCCGGCCGCTGCGCAGCGGCTCGCCATCGGCTTCCAGCGTCTCATAGACCACCGAGAAGTGGTCGTTCTTGCGCAGCGAACGACGAAAGTCGATGCGGTCCGCGAAGATGTCCGCCAGCTGCACGGCCACCGAGTCAGGGATGGAGGCGGCGTCGGTGGCGGCGAACAGCGAGCTCTTGACGACACCGCCGGCCAGGCGGCTGCCCACCGTGAGCGGCGCGGACTCGATGCGCGCGCTGAACGCGCCCTGGGGGTCGCGCTCGACCACCAGGCGCTGGAAGTTAGGCGACTCGTCCGACGCCCAGCGCGCCACCAGGCGCAGCAGGCGGTGGTCGTCGGTCGCTTCGGCCGACAGCGAGCGGCCGGCGCGGCCCAGCAGGTTCTGGCGCACCAGGTCGTTGCCGCGCAGGAAGGCCGATGCGGCCGGATCGGCCACGCCCAGGCGCTCCAGGATGGCTTCGGCGTTGTCGGCGCTGCGCGTCACGTCCGAGCGGTACAGCGAGTAGCCCGGCATGCTGTCCAGCAGGCTGGCCAGCGACTGCTCGCCCGCCAGTGACTCGACGCTTTCCTGCACGGTGCTGACCGGCAGCTCGGCGGCGTCGGGGCCAAGAGAGGCCACGGCGAACGCGCCGCCGCCACCGGTCAGCAGGACGGCGGCCAGGGCGGCGGTGATGCGTTTCGGGTGCTGCTGCACGACGCGCGCGGCTTGGTTGAGAAAGGCCACGCAGGCGCCGGTCAGGTTGTTTTTCAACAAGAGTCTTACCCCAGGCTGGTGGTGCTTCAGGCCCTGCGAAAAACACGGCGCCGCAAGGAGTAGCGGCGCGGGGCGGGAGGCACGAAGAAAACGGATGCGGTGGACAGCGCCAGGCCCCTGCAGGGGCGGGCCACTAGAATCGACCGCTACAAAACGACGGCAAGTATAGTCGGCGCCGTCCTGCAGACACCCTTGAAAACCCTTATGAATCAAGCAACTGTTACAACGTTTCCCTTGACCGATGACGTAAGACAAGCGCTCGAGGTCACGCTGCGAGGTGTCGACGAGTTGCTCCCGCAGGACGACTGGACGAAGAAACTGGCGCGCTCGGCCGCCACCGGCCAGCCGCTGCGCATCAAGCTGGGGCTGGACCCGACGGCGCCCGACATTCACCTGGGCCACACGGTGGTGCTGAACAAAATGCGCCAGCTGCAGGACCTGGGCCACCAGGTGATCTTCCTGATCGGCGACTTCACCACGCTGATCGGCGACCCCTCGGGGCGCAACAGCACGCGCCCGCCGCTGACCCCCGAGCAGATCAAGGCCAACGCCGAGACCTATTACACCCAGGCGGCCAAGGTGCTCGACCCGGCGCGCACCGAGATCCGCTACAACAGCGAATGGTGCGACCCCCTGGGCACGCGCGGCATGATCGAGCTGGCCGCCAAGTACACCGTGGCGCGGATGATGGAGCGCAACGACTTCCACCAGCGCTTCACGCAGGGCAATTCCATCAGCCTGCATGAATTCCTATACCCGCTGCTGCAGGGCTACGACTCGGTGGCCCTCAAGGCCGACCTGGAGCTGGGCGGCACCGACCAGAAGTTCAATTTGCTGATGGGCCGGCATCTGCAGCAGGAATGGGGCCAGGAGCCGCAGTGCGTGCTGACCATGCCGCTGCTGGTCGGCCTGGACGGCGTGGACAAGATGTCCAAGTCCAAGCACAACTACATCGGCATCACCGAGGACGCCAACAGCATGTTCGCCAAGGTGCTGAGCATCTCGGACACGCTGATGTGGGACTGGTACACGCTGCTGTCCTTCAAGAGCCTCGCCGAGATTGCCGCGCTGAAAAGGGAAGTCGAGGGCGGGCGCAACCCCAAGGACGCCAAGGTGCTGCTGGCCAAGGAAATCACCACGCGCTTTCACAGCGCCGCCGCGGCCGACGCGGCCGAGGCGGACTTCCACAACCGCAGCCGCGGCGGCATCCCCGACGAGATCCCAGAAGTGCAGCTGTCCGGCGCGCCACTGGGCATCGGCGCGCTACTCAAGCAGGCCAACCTGGCACCCTCGACCAGCGAGGCCAACCGGCTGATCGACGGCGGCGGCGTGCGCGTGGATGGCAGCGTCGTCAGCGACCGCGGCCTGAAGCTGGACGCCGGCAGCTACGTGCTGCAGGTGGGCAAGCGCAAGTTCGCACGCGTGCAGCTGGACTGATTTTTTCAGGCAAAAAGTGCCTGTAGCCCAAATGGATAAACGGCCTGGAGCTACAAAAAATATAGCTTAAACCATGCCCGGCGCCGGCTCGCCGATCGCCCGGCGCGTGGCCTCGGCCTGCAGCAATAGCCAGGCGCAAAAAGCCTGCACCTCCGCGCGCTGCGCGCTGCGCGGCCCCGGCACCAGCCAGTACACCAGCGGCGTGTCCAGCCGGTGGCCGGGCAGCACCTCGACCAGCTCGCCGCGCGCCAGGCTCTCGGCTACCAGCGGCATGCGCGCCAGTGCCAGGCCGTGGCCGGCCAGGGCCGACTGCACGATCTGCTGGGCGTAGTTGAAGTACAGCCAGCGCTGCGGCTGCAGGCGGCCGACGCCGTGCTCGTGCAGCCAGCGCCGCCAGGTGATGGACTCGAAGTACGGCGTGCGGTGCGCGTCGCCGACCTCGATCAGCGTGAAGCGCGCCAGGTCCGCCGGGCCGGTGACCGGCGGCTGGCTGGCCAGCAGCCAGGGGCTGGCGACCACCGCCAGCTGCTCGCCGAACAGGCGCTGTGCGTGGGGACCGACCTGCGCCGGCACGCTGGAGCGCAGTGCCAAGTCCACGTCGGCAGTTTCCAGGTCGACGATGGCATCGCCCGCGTCGATGCGGATGTCGATGTCCGGGTTGTCGCGCTGGAACTGCTCCATGCGCGGGATCAGCCACATTGAGGCAAAGCTGGCCCAGGTGGTGATGGCCACGCTGCGCCGCCCGGCCGCCAGCCGCACCTGGCGCACGGCGGCGTCCAGCCGCTCCAGCGCCGGCGCCAGAGCGCGCTGCAGCTGGCCGCCGGCGCCCGTCAGCTCCACCGCACGGGTGTGACGCAGGAACAGCGGCACGCCGACCTCGTCCTCCAGCGCCTGGATCTGCCGGCTGACGGCGGACTGGGTCAGCGCCAGCTCCTCGGCCGCGGCGCGGAAGTTCAGGTGCCGCGCCACCGCCAGGAAGGCGCGCCAGTGCCCGACGGCGACCGGCCGGGTGCGCAGGTGCGGGATGGGCGGAGCGGCGGGTGCGGGCATGGCAAGAAGGGGCGGCGGGGTGACGCCGGCCATGATGCCGCAATTGATGCGCCGCGCGAATCGATGACGGGCTTGGGTTTCATTGGACGCGGGCCACGGGCAGGCAGACACTGCCCTGTGTCCCCCGTGTCCTGGAGCTTGCCATGTTTGCCCCATCCGTTCTCGAAACGCAACAATCCGGCGCCTGCGGTGCCGCTGAGCAGCCCCTGGCGCCCGGCAGCGCACGCAGCCTGCGCGCGCGCACCGCCCTGCAGCTGCAGGTGCTGCGCGGCAGCGCCTGGGTCACGCTGGGCAGCGGCCCGGGCGGCTGGTGCGAGGCGTCGGGCGACGTCGTGCTGCTGCCCGGTCAGGTGCTGTGCGTGCCGCCCGGCCGGCATGTGGTGCTCGAAGCGCTGGGTGCGACGCCCCTGGAATACCGCTGGCAGGCGGTGCCCGCGGTGCGCCGGCCGCCGCGCCGCGCCGTCCTCCAGCCCTTGCCGGCTCAGCCCTGCGCGGCCTGAGCAGCGCGCGCCCCGACGCGGCGGAAGGTGGGCGGGATAATGGCCGCCTCGCACGCGGCCCGCGCCGGCGCGGCCGGCCGCCTTCTTCCCATTCGCCTTCTTTCCCGCATGACCGCCTCTCCTCTGGACATCATCGTCATGGCCGCCGGCCGTGGCACGCGCATGAAAAGCCGCATCCCGAAAGTGCTGCAGCGCCTGGCAGGGCGCCCGCTGCTGCTGCATGTGCTGGACCAGGCCGCGCCGCTGGCGCCGCGCCAGGTGGTGGTGGTGACCGGCCATGGTGCTATGGAAGTGGAAGCAGCATGTCAGGGTGAGACAAGGGCTGGAGGCAGTTTTGACCTGCAATGCGTGCGCCAGGAGCCGCAGCTGGGCACCGGCCATGCGGTGCAGCAGGCGCTGCCCCGGCTGGCGGGCGACGGCACGGTGCTGGTGCTGTCGGGCGACGTGCCGCTGACGCAGGCCGGCACGCTGGCCGCGCTGGTCGCGGCCTCGGGCGGCGCGGCGCTGGCGCTGTTGACCGTGCGCCTGCCCGACCCCTCCGGCTACGGCCGTATCGTGCGCGGTGCGGGCGACGCGGTGCAGCGCATCGTCGAGCACAAGGACGCCTCCGAGGCCGAGCGTGCCATCGACGAGGTCTACAGCGGCATCATGGCCGTGCCGGCACAGCGCCTGGCCGGCTGGCTGGAGCGCCTGCGCAGCGACAACGCCCAGGGCGAGTACTACCTCACCGACATCATCGCCATGGCCGTGGCCGACGGCGTGCCGGTGCTGGCGCACCGCATCCAGGATGCGCTGCAGGTGGCCGGCGTGAACAGCCCCGTGCAGCTGGGCGAGCTGGAGCGCGCGCACCAGCGGCGCCAGGCGCTGAACCTGATGGAGCAGGGTGTGCGCCTGGCCGACCCGGCCCGCCTGGACGTGCGCGACGACGTGCGCAGCGGTGTGCGCGCCGCGCTGAGCTGCGGCGCCGACGTGGAGATCGACGCCGGCTGCATCTTCGCCGGCCAAGTGGAGATCGGCGAAGGCGCGCGCATCGGCGCCTACTGCCACATCGCCAACGCGCGCATCGGCGCCGGCGCCGTCATCCACCCCTACACCCACATCGACGGCGAGGCCGCGGGCGTACAGGTGGGCGAGGGCGCTCTGGTCGGCCCGTTCGCGCGCCTGCGCCCGGGCGCGCAGCTGGGGCGCGAGGTGCACATCGGCAATTTTGTCGAGGTCAAGAACTCGCAGCTGGCCGATGGCGCCAAGGCCAACCACCTGGCCTACCTGGGCGACGCCACGGTGGGCGAGCGGGTGAACTACGGCGCCGGCAGCATCACCGCCAACTACGACGGCGCCAACAAGCACCGCACCGTGATCGAGGCCGACGTGCATGTCGGCAGCAACTGCGTGCTGGTGGCGCCGGTGACGATTGGCGCCGGCGGCACGGTGGGCGGTGGCTCCACGGTCACCAAGAACGCGCCGCCCGGCGCGCTGACGGTGGCGCGCGGGCGCCAGACCAGCATTCCCGACTGGCGGCGCCCGGCCAAAGCGCCCAAGGCGTGAAGATGGCACCACTGGGCGGTGCACCTTCCGCCGATGCGTTGCACGCCGAGCTGGAGCAGGCACGGCGCCAACTGGCCGAAATGGCCGCTGCCCAAGAGGCCTTCATGCGCCGCGTGGTGCACGACCTGCGCGCGCCGCTGCGCCATGTCACGTCCTACGGCGCGCTGGTGCGTGAACTGCTGGGCGAACTGGCCCAGCCGCCCGAGCAGGTGCTGGAGGCGCTGGATTGCGTCGCCACCATGGAGCAGTCGGCGCGGCGCATGGCGGCCATGCTGGAGGCGCTGCGCACCCTGTCCGAGGCCGAGCGCGCCCCGCTACGACCCACGCGGGTCGCGCTGGACACAGCGGTTCGGGGCGCGCTGGACACGCTGGCACCACGCCTGGCAGGGCGGGCCGTGCAGTGCACGGTGGATGAAGGCCTGCCGGCGCTGCAGGCCGACGCGGCCCAGCTCCATGTGCTGCTGGTGCAGCTGCTGGACAACGCGCTCAAGTTCACCCGAAACCGTACGCCAGCCTGCATTCGTGTGCTTGCCGAGTGCCATGGCCCCCGGGTGTTACTGCGCATCGAGGACAACGGTGTCGGGTTCGACCCGGCCCGCGCGGGTCTGCTGTTCGGTCTGTTCGAGCGCCTGCACCGCGAGGCGGAGTTCGAGGGCCTGGGCTGCGGCCTGGCACTGGCGCGCGTCATTGCGCGCCGGCACGGTGCAACACTGGAAATCCAGGCGCAGCCTGGTCAGGGTTGCACGGTGCAACTGGACTGGCCGGCGGCCGCCAGCCCCACCGTCTCCGCTGCGCCGCAGGCCTAACGCCGGCGCAGCGGCATCAGTCCCCGTGGGGCGGCTGCCCCGGTTCAGCGCGCCTGCAACTGGCGCAGCCGCTGGCGCAGCTGCGCCACCTCCTCTATCAGGTCGGCGGTCATGCCGGCCAGTTGCGGATCGGCGTCGAACGTCGTCTCCAGCCGTGCCAGGCGGCGCGCCCGCACCACGGTGGTGCTGCTGAAACGCCACTGACCGCCTGACTGCTCACCCTGCAGCAGCCCGGCCTGCACGCGCTCGACCACCCAGCCCGGGCCCATGGCGCACGAGCGCGCCAACTCGTCCAACGTCAGCTGCACCTGTTCGTCCAGCAGTTCGGCCAGGGCGTTGTTCAGGAATTCATGCGTCGCCATGGCATCAGCCTCCTTGCGTGCGGCGGGGGTTGAACGACGGGTAGGCGCGCGCCAGTTCGCGCCAGGCCTGCTGCTGCGCCTCGGTGGCGGCCTGCGGCAGTACCACCTGCAGCTCCAGGTACAGGTCGCCCGGCGTGGCCGCGGGGATGCCGCGCTCCTTCAGGCGCAGCTTGCGGCCCGGCTTCCAGCGCGCCGGCACGGTGACCTCGACGGTCTGGCCGCCGGGCGTGGTGACCTCGATGGGACCGCCCAGCTCGGCCTCCCACGGCGCCAATGGCACGCTCTGGTACACGTCGCGGTCCTCGGCGCGCCAGCGCACGTCGGGCTTGAACTGCACTTCCAGGAACAGGTCGCCGGCCGGCGCGCCGCCCATGCCCGGCGCACCCTGGCCGGCCAGGCGGATCAGCTGTCCCTCGCGCACGCCTTTGGGGATGGTGACCTGCAGCTGGCGCTCCTCGTTGACGAGGCGACCGGCGTCGTCCAGCCGTGCGCCGCGCAACGACAGGGTGCGTTCGGCGCCGTGGTAGGCGTCCTGCAGTTCCAGCTCGATGCGCGCGTGGTGGTCGCTGCCGCGCTGTTCGCGCGCGCGGCCGCCATGGCTATGGCCGCCACCGCCACCATGCTGGGCACGCGCGGCGCGGCCGAACAGCTCCTCGAAGAAGTCGCTGAACTGCGCACTGTCCATGCCTTCGGCGCCTTGCGGGCCGCCGGTGAACTCGAAGCCCGCGTCCCAGTTCGGCGGCGGGCGGAAGCCCTGGCCGGCGCCGTGCGGCGCGGCGCGGCCCAGCTGGTCGTAGGCAGCGCGCTTTTCCGGGTCGGACAGCACCGTGTTGGCCTCGTTCACTTCGGCCATGCGCGCGGCGGCGTCCGGCTCCTTGCTCACGTCGGGGTGGTACTTGCGCGCCAGCTTGCGGTAGGCCTTCTTGATGTCCTCGGCGGTGGCGTCCTTGGCCACGCCCAGGATCTTGTAGTAATCCTTGAACTCCATGCGTCCTCCATGCACAGCGGCGCCGACGGCAGACATGCTGCGCCGGCACGAACGGTCACTGTAATGATCTTGCGGCGTGCCGCGTGTAGGTCAAGAGGGGGCCTGAGCAGGAGGGCCTCTTGCTATGCAAAAAGTAGCTGGAAGCCCTTGTCAATCAAGGGCTAGAGGCAGATTTGTCTCGAACTTTGCGCGTTTCGTGGCAAAGAAAGTGCGCACGTTGCGCACGTTGGCATCCTGGGTGAACAGGCGCTGCGTTAGTGCCAGCCAGGTGGGCATGTCGGGCACGCGGGCGATGAGCACGAAGTCCGGCCCGGGCGAGACGCGCCAGCACTGCTGCACCGCCGCATCGGCCACCGCGCGCGCCTCGAACGCCTGCAGCTGCGCGGCATCCTGGTGATCCAGCGACACCTCGGCGATGGCCGTCAGGCCGTGACCCAGCGCCTGGGCCAGGCGCTCGGGCTGGACGATGGCCACCTGGCGCTCGATCAACCCGCTGTCGTGCAGCCGGCGCACCCGGCGCAGGCAGGTCGCGGACGACACGCCCAGCTGCCGCGCCAGAGCCTGGTTGCTGATCGAGGCGTCACGCTGCAACTGGTCGAGCAGGCGCAGATCAACGCCGTCCAGGTCGATTGAAAATTCCATGAAACGTATGTTATTGAACATTTATTTCACGATGCACCGCAGGTGAAATTCGATTTCTTTTAAGGAGAAAGATTGGCTGCAAATTTCACCCAGCATTCCCTAGCATCCGCGCATCCATTCATCCATCCACTTCCCGGCAAGGACGTTTCCTCATGTGTGGCATCGTCGGCGCGGTCTCCGCGCGCAACATCGTTCCCCTTCTGGTGCAGGGCCTGCAGCGGCTCGAATACCGTGGCTATGACTCCTGCGGTATCGCCGTGCACGCGCAGAGCCTGGCCGGGCAGCCTGGCACCGGCTTGGTGCGCGCGCGCAGCACGGCGCGCGTGGCCGAGCTGCTGGCGCAGGTGGCGCACGACGACCTGCAGGGCGCCACCGGCATCGCCCACACCCGCTGGGCGACGCACGGCGCGCCGCAGGTGCACAACGCGCACCCGCATTTCAGCCACGGCCCCGGCGCCGCCTCGGACGACGCCACGCGGCCCGGCCGCGTGGCGCTGGTGCACAACGGCATCATCGAGAACCATGAGGCACTGCGTGCGCAGCTGCAGGCACGCGGCTATGTGTTCGCCAGCCAGACCGACACCGAAGTCATCGCACACCTGGTCGACAGTCTGTACGACGGCGACCTGTTCGCTGCCGTGCGCGCGGCCACGCAGCAGCTGCGCGGGGCGTTCGCCATCGCCGTCATGCACCGCGACGAGCCGCACCGCGTGGTTGGCGCGCGGGCCGGCTCGCCGCTGGTGTTGGGCGTCGGCGCTGAGGGCGCCGAGCACTTCCTGGCCAGCGACGCCATGGCGCTGGCCGGCGTGACCGACCAGATCGTGTATCTGGAGGAGGGCGACCTGGTGGACCTGCAGTTGGGCCGCTACTGGATCACCAGCGCGGATGGCCAGCCGCTGGCGCCGCAGCAGCGCCCGGTGCGCACCGTGCAGGCGCACAGCGGCGCGGCCGAGCTGGGCCCGTACCGGCACTACATGCAAAAGGAGATCTTCGAGCAGCCGCGCGCCATCGCCGACACGCTGGAGGGCGTGCAGGGCATCGTGCCCGAACTGTTCGACGGCGCGGACACGGCCGCCTGGCGGGTGTTCCAGGAGATCGACAGCGTGCTGATCCTGGCTTGCGGCACCAGCTATTACAGCGGCCTGACGGCCAAGTATTGGCTCGAGGGCATCGCCGGCATTCCGACGCAGGTGGAGGTGGCCAGCGAATACCGCTACCGCACCAGTGTGCCGAACCCGCGCACGCTGGTGGTCACCATCAGCCAGTCCGGCGAAACCGCCGACACCCTGGCGGCGCTGCGCCATGCGAAGTCGCTGGGCATGCGGCACACGCTCACGGTGTGCAACGTCGCCACCAGCGCCATGGTGCGCGAATGCGCGCTGGCCTATGTCACGCGCGCCGGGGTGGAGATCGGCGTGGCCTCGACCAAGGCCTTCACCACCCAGCTGGCCGGGCTGTTCCTGCTGACGCTGGCGCTGGCGCAGGCCAAGGGCCGGCTGCCCGAGGAGGACGAGGCGCGCCACCTGCAGGCGCTGCGCCACCTGCCGGTGGCGCTGCAGGCGGTGCTGGCGCTGGAGCCGCAGGTCATCAGCTGGGCCGAGGACTTCGCGCGCAAGGAAAACGCGCTGTTCCTGGGCCGCGGCCTGCACTACCCGATCGCGCTGGAGGGCGCGCTGAAGCTCAAGGAAATCAGCTACATCCACGCCGAGGCCTACCCGGCCGGCGAGCTGAAGCACGGCCCGCTGGCGCTGGTGACCGAGCAGATGCCGGTGGTGACGGTGGCGCCCAACGACGCGCTGCTGGAAAAGCTCAAGAGCAACCTGCAGGAAGTGCGCGCGCGCGGCGGCGTGCTGTACGTGCTGGCCGATGCCGACACGCACATCGACGGCGGCGAAGGCCTGCACGTCATCCGCATGCCCGAGCACTACGGCGTGCTGTCGCCGCTGCTGCACGTCGTGCCGCTGCAGCTGCTGGCCTACCACACGGCGTGCGCGCGCGGCACGGATGTGGACAAGCCGCGCAATCTCGCCAAGAGCGTGACCGTCGAATGACCGTCACGCTCTTGGACCAGCGCGCAGCGCGGGCCGCCGTAGGCGCGAGATGGCGGCGCAGCCGCTGCGCGCAACGCCCAGGTTGCGGGGTGTGGACGTTGTCCGCGAGAGCAGGCGACGGCACAACCCTTGTGCATGCCGCCAAGGGCGTGACGGTCGAATGACCGCTTTTTGCACGCGCGCAGCGACCGCCCTGCGTGGTATGTTGCCCGGGTGAAGCATCCCGTCACCGCCCGCCTGCGCGCCCTGCGCCGGCATGCCTTTCGCCGCCGGCGCAACGTGCCCGGCAGTTCTCCCGGCTCGCTGCAGCCCGTGCCCGGCACCGGCGACGCCGGCTTGGCGCCGGCGCGCCTGCTGCTGCTGCGCTACACCGCCGAAGGCCTGTTGCAGGAGCAGGCCGACGTGGCCATCGAGGCCGCCGGCAGCGCGGCGCGCGCTGCCGGGGCGGCGGAGGTGGTCTGGCTGCACCTGCAGGGCCTGCCCAGCCCGCAGCAGCTGCAGGCGCTGGCCGATGCCTTCGGCCTGCATCCGCTGGCGCTGGAGGACGTGCTGCACCGGGGCCAGCGCGCCAAGGCCGAGAGCTATGACGCACACCAGTTCGTCATCCTGAACCTGGTGCAGCGCGAGCCCGATGCCGGGGCCTGCCAGGTGGACCAAGTCAGCCTGTTCCTCGGGCGCAATTTCGTGGTCAGCATCCACGATGGCCGCCAGGATGTGTTCGGGCCGGTGCGCCAGCGCATCCGCGGCACGGCACGCATCCGGCGCCAGGGCGCCGACTACCTGCTGTACGCGCTGCTCGACACCATCGTTGATTCCGGCTTTCCGCTGCTGGACGAGATGGGCGACGAGCTGGAGGCTCTGGAGGACGAGATCCTGCAGGAGCCCGACCGCGATGCGCGCAACAAGCTGCACTATGCCAAGCGCGAGCTGGTGGTGATGCGCCGTGCCTGGTGGCCGCAGCGCGAGGTGGTGGCGTCGCTGATGCGCGACGACGCACCCTTCGTGCAGGACGGCACGCGCGTGTACCTGCGCGACTGCCATGACCACTGCGTGGCCGTCATCGACCTGGTGGAGAACTACCGCGAGATGACCTCCAGCCTGCTGGACGTGTACCTGTCGTCCGTCAGCCAGCGCATGAACAACGTGATGAAGGCGCTGACGGTGGTGGCCACCATCTTCCTGCCGCTGACGTTCATCACCGGGCTGTACGGCATGAACTTCGATACTGACAGCCGCTGGAACATGCCCGAGCTGCACTGGCGCTTCGGCTATCTGTACGTGCTGGCGCTGATGCTGGGCATCGTCCTCGGCATGCTCTGGTATTTCCGGCGCAAGCGCTGGCTGTAGCCCTGGCTGCCCACTGTTGTCTGGGCGTGAGGCGGATGCGGGGAGCAATGCTTGTCCTACAGGACGGCGCCAGGCGGCTTCCTAGCATGGCGGCGCCGACCCACTCCGCCAGCCACCCGCCATGTCCCACACGCATTCCACCATCCGCCCGCTGCGCGGCAGCAGGCCATGATTGCCGTGATCGTCCCGGCGCACGACGAGGAGCAGCGCCTGGGCGCCTGCCTGCATTCGCTGGCGCGGGCGGCATGCCATCCGGCGCTGCAGGGCGAGGCGGTGCGCATCATCGTCGCCCTGGATGCCTGCCGCGATGCCTCGGCGCGCATCGCCGCCGCGCATGGCGCCCAGACGGTTCGGCTGCGCGCGCGCAATGTCGGCCTGGCGCGCCAGCGCGGCGCCGAGGTAGCGCTGCGCCAGGGTGCGCGCTGGCTGGCCTTCACCGACGCCGACAGCCAGGTGGCGCCCGACTGGATCAGCGCGCAGCTGGCCGAGCGCGCGCATTGCGTGTGCGGCACCGTACAGGTGGAGGAATGGGAGGGGCATGAAGCCGGACTGCGCCAGCTCTACGACGCCGGCTATGTGGACGCGCGCCATCACCGCCATGTGCATGGCGCCAACCTCGGAGTCTGCGCCCAGGCCTATGTGCGCGCGGGAGGCTTCGCGCCGCTGCGCGCGCATGAGGACGTGGCGCTGGTGCGCGCCCTGCAGGCCAGCGGCGCACTCATCGCCTGGTCCGACCGTCCGCGCGTGCACACCAGCGCGCGGGCCGACTTCCGTGCGCCTCAGGGCTTTGGCGCGCACCTGTTGCGCCTGCGGCAGCAGCTGCCGGCGATGCCGGGCGGGGCGCTGGCATGAATACGCTGTCGTGTCGCCGGGAGGCAAGGTTGCAACAGGCACTGGGCCGTTGCGCCGAGCGGGCACCGGCCGAGGCGCTGCGCCAGCTGGTTGCCCTATCCCTGGACGAACTGCCACTGCCCGGCGGCGGCGCCACGCTGGCGCGCTGGCGCGCCCTGGCGTTGGTCGGCGCGCATGACCTGTCGCTGGCCAAGCTCTACGAGGGCCACACCGATGCCTTGGCCATCCTGCAGGAGTTGTGTGCGGGCAACGCCCTGGCTACGTCGGCGCAACCGGGCAGCCTGTGGGCCGTCTGGGCCGCCGAGGCGCCCAACGCGCGCGTGCAGCTTGAGCGCGACGCCCGGGGCGAGCCTTGCCTGAACGGTACCAAGGCCTGGTGCTCGGGTGCCGCCGACGTGGAACACGCGCTGCTGACGGCCTGGTGGCCCGACCAGCCCACGCAGCCGCAGCTGATCGCGGTAGCGCTGCGCCAGCCAGGCGTGGTAGTGGATGCGCAGTCCTGGCAGGCAGTAGGCATGGCGGCCAGCGCCAGCGCCAGCGTGCGGTTCGAGCAGGTGCCAGCGGTGCTGGTCGGCCAGCCGGGTGACTACCTGCGACGGCCCGGCTTCTGGCAGGGTGGCGCCGGCGTTGCCGCGTGCTGGCACGGCGCCGCCGTGGCGCTGGCGCAGGCGCTGCACCATGCCGCGCGCCCCGACGCACCGCTGCGCCTGGCGGCGCTGGGCCAGGTCGACGTGGCCCTGTCCGGCACTGCCGCGTTGATGCGCGAGGCAGCCGCCTGGATCGACGCGCATCCGCAGGCCGATACGCAAGCCGTGGCGCTGCGCGTGCGCCAGGCGGTGGAACACACGGCGCGCCGGGTGCTGGACGAGGTGCCGCGCGCCCTGGGTGCCGTGCCGCTGTGCCTGGATGCGGGCTTCGCGCGCCGCGCCGCCGACCTGCCGGTGTTCATCCGCCAGAGCCACGGCGCGCGCGACGATGCGGCCCTGGGTGGCCTGCTGTGCGCCGATGCGGAGCCGCCATGGATGCCATGAGCGGCCCTGCCACGCGCCGCATCGAGGCCCCGCGCGTGGCGCCTGCCGTTTGGCAGCAGTGGTTGCAGCGGCAGATACCGCTCGCACCGTGGCCGTTGCTGGACCCGGGCCGCCGACTGGTGGTGGTGGCGCCGCACCCGGACGACGAAATCCTGGCCTGCGCGCTGCTGATGCAGCAGCACGCGCGCCAGGGCGGAGCGCTGCAGCTGGTCGCCGTCACCGATGGCGAAGCCAGCCACGCCGATGCCGGCTGGCCGGCCGACTGGCTGCCGCCCATCCGGCGCAGCGAACGGCACGAAGGTCTGGCCTGCCTGGGCCTGGGGCAGATGCCGGTGACCCAGCTGCACCTGCCCGACGGCGGCGTGGCCGAGGCCGGCTCGCGCCTGCATGCCGCGCTGATGGCACTGCTGGCGCCGGGCGACGTGCTGCTCACCACCTGGCACCTGGACGGGCATCCCGACCACGAAGCCTGCGGCCGCGTGGCGCGCGACGTGGCCTGGCGGTTGGGCTTGCCGCTGCTGCTGGCCCCGGTATGGATGTGGCACTGGGCCGAGCTGGACGGGCCTGGCATTGCCTGGACGTCGCTGCGCGCGCTGTGCGGCGACGAGCAGGCCTGCGCCGCCAAGGCGCAGGCGCTGCGCGCGCATCGCTCGCAACTGCTGCCGCGCGCACCGGGCCTGGGACCGGTGCTGGACGATGCCATCGTCGAGCGGGCGCAGTGGCCGTGCGAATACTTTTTTGCCTGACGCCATGCAGCAGCACGCCTGGGACCCTGCACGCTTCGATGCACTGTATGGCCGCAGCGACGACCCCTGGGCGCTGGAGGGCAGCTGGTACGAGCAGCGCAAGCGCGCCCTGCTGCTGGCCAGCCTGCCGCAGCGGCACTATGCCTCGGCCTTCGAGCCGGGCTGCGCGCAGGGCCTGTTGACCGAGCAGCTGGCGCAGCGCTGCGACCTCCTGCTGGCAGGCGACTGCGCGCCGCGCGCGCTGGCTTCGGCCGCGCGGCGGCTGCAAGGCCGGACGGGGGTGCGGCTGGAGCACATTGCGCTGCCGCAGGACTGGCCGGAGCAAGGCTTCGACCTGGTGGTGCTCAGCGAGCTGCTGTACTACCTCAGCCCGGTGCAGCTCGACCTGGTGGTGGCCCGGCTGCTGGCCACGCCCGGCGCCGCGTTGACGCTGGTGGCCTGCCACTGGTGTCCACGCATCGAAGGCTGTGCACTGTCGGGCGCCGAGGTGCATGCGCGCCTGCGCACTGCGCTGCCTTGGCCATTGGCCTGCAGCGTGGACGATGCCGACTTCGCCCTCGATGTGTGGGTGAGAGGCGGCAATGCCAGCCTGGCGCAGGAAGAAGGCCGCATCTGATCGTGCCCAAGTCGCCTGTGCGGGCTTGTCCGACATCGGTTGTGGCTTTGCGGTGGCCAGTTGCCGTGGGTGATTGTGCGAAGGTGGCTGGCCATTGCCTGTACAGCCGCACAGCGGCTTTTCACTTGGAGGTCTTGTCCATGCATCCGAACCAGGAGCCTTCCAGGCTCGATCAGCAGCTGGCCGACGCCGAGCGTGACCGCGCGCGCGACCATGGCCACTTCAACCAGTACGGCATGCGCGCCGATCCGCGCCGCGATCCGGTGGACCATGCCAACCCTGGCACCGGCGATCATGCCCGCCGTTTTGGCGCCGGTGGCGACCCTGCCAGCTATGCCAACCGGGCCGGCGATGAGCAGCCCGTACCGCCGCTTCGCAGCGATGCATCGGATGCGCCCGCGCATCCGTCCGCGCCATGAGTGTTGAACCCGGTTTGGTGTGTGAGACGATACCGGCGCCGCAGCCGATTCCATCGCCTGGCAGCATGCCGGTGCCGCCGGTGCCTTGGCCCGGCAACGTGCCGGTGGAGGACCCGCCGGCCGCGCCGGTGGAGCCGCCGGTGATCGATCCGCCAGCGCATCACTGAGCCTTGCGAGCGCGGGGCGCCACGGCGCCTTGCCCTACAGGGTGACAAGGTGGCGCCCCCTATCATCGCGCGGCATTCCTTACGTTGAGTCACAAATGCCCGCTTCCTCGCTTCCAGCCCGGCCCGTTGCACGGCCGGGTTCAGGCCTGCCTTTGCGCCTGCTCACCGGTTTCGCCCTGGCCGCCGTGGCCGCGCTGCTGATCGCCGTGCTCACTTGGCGCTCCAGCCAGGATCGTGCCGAGGTGGTGGCCGAGATGAACACCACCGTCGATGCCATCGCCCAGGTGCAGTTGGTCTGGGCGCACCTGAAGAACGCCGAGTCGGCACAGCGCGGCTTCCTGCTGACCGGTGACCGTGAACATCTGACCACCTACACCGTGGCCCAGGCAGCGCTGCCGGTGGAGCTGGAAAAGCTGCATGCCTATACCCGTGGCTCGCTGCTGCGCAAGCAGCGCTTCGATCAGCTGCAGGGCCTGGCCAACAAGAAGATGCTGGAGCTGGCGCGCGTGCTCGAGCTTCAGCGCCTGGGCGAGCATGACGCGGCGCTGGACATCGTGCGCAACGAAGGCCGGGTGACCATGGAGAGCCTGCGCAACGTGGTGCGCGACCTGCTGGCCAGCGAGCGCGAGGACCTGCAGTCGCGCCGCGCCGACTGGGAGGGCGCATTCGACAGCGCCACTTATCTGATCTGGGGCAGCGCCGCCATCCTGCTGATACTGATCTGCAGCTGGGGACTGCTGGCGACCAACGAACACCGTGGGCGCGAGCGCGAAAGCTGGATCAAGAGCGGCCTGGTCGGCCTGGGCGCACGCGTGCAGGGCGAGCAGCGCATGCACGAACTGGCCCCGGCAATCCTGGAGTACCTTGCCTATTGGCTGGACGCCAAGGTGGGTGCGATGTACGTCACCCAGGGCCATGGCAAATTCGAGCGGGTGGGCAGCTTCGCGCTGATGCCCGACGCGCCGCAGGCGGTCATCCATCCGGGCGAGGGGCTGACGGGCCAGGCGCTGCAGTCGCGCCGGCTGGTGCAGGTGCGTGATGTCCCCGATGGCTACCTGCCGGTGAATTCCGCCACCGGACAGGCCACGCCGGTGGAGCTGGTCATCGTGCCGGTGGTGCTGGGCGGCGTGGCGCTGGCGGTGATCGAGCTCGGCCTGTTCACGCCCCTGGGCACCGAAGGGGTCGAGTTTTTGCGCCGCGCCGAGGAGCAGTTGGCGCACGCCGTGCGCGCCGGGCTGGACCGCCTGCGCCTGCAGGGGCTGCTGGACGAGACCCAGCGCCAGTCCGAGGAACTGCAGGCCCAGCAGGAAGAGCTGCGCGTGAACAACGAGGAGTTGGAGCAGCAAAGCCGCGCGCTGCAGGAGTCGCAGACACAGCTGCTGGCGCAGCAGACCTCGCTGGAGGAATCCAACGCCCAACTGGAGGAGCAGGCGCAGGAACTGGAATACCAGAAGGAGCAACTGCTGCGCACCCAGGACACGCTGCAGGGCCAGGCGCAGGAGCTGGCGCAGGCCAGCCAGTACAAGAGCGAGTTCCTGGCCAACATGAGCCACGAGCTGCGCACGCCGCTGAACTCCAGCCTGATCCTGTCCAAGCTCTTGGCCGACAACAAGGGCGGCAATCTCACGCCCGACCAGGTGCGCTATGCACAGACCATCCACAGCGCCGGCAACGACCTGCTGGCGCTGATCAACGACATCCTGGACCTGGCCAAGATCGAGGCCGGTCAGACGCGCATGGAGATCGACGACCTGTCGCTGGCCCGACTGGTGCACCAGGTGGTCGAGCCGCTGCGGCCCATGGCGCAGGAAAAGGGCCTGGCGCTGCAGGTGCAGATCGAGCCCGGCGTGCCCGAGCGCATTCAGTCCGACGAACAGCGCATCGCACAGATCCTGAAGAACCTGCTGTTCAACGCGCTGAAGTTCACCGAGCGCGGCGAGGTGCGCCTGCATGTGTACGCCGGAGCGCCGGGCAGCGTCTGCCTGGCAGTGCGCGACACCGGCATCGGCATCGCCGAGCACCAGCAGGAGCAGATGTTCGAGGCCTTCCGCCAGGCCGACGGCAGCATGCACCGCAAGTACGGCGGCACCGGCCTGGGCCTGTCCATCTCGCGCAACCTGGCGCAGCTGCTGGGCGGCACCATCACGGTGCAGAGCACCCTGGGCGAGGGCAGCGTGTTCACCCTGACGCTGCCGCTGAAGGCGCCGGACGAGCAGCTGCCGACCATCGCCGCGCCGCCGGCGCCGGCGCCGCTGGGCGAGCGCCGTCAGGCACTGGCCGCGCTGCGGCCGCCCATGCCGGCGCAGGAGCGGCACGAAGCGCCCGAACCCGATGCGGCGCATGCGATGCCCGAGGACGACCGCACGCACATCGAGCCCGGCCGGCGGCTGATACTGGTGATCGAGGATGATCCGCACTTCGCACGCATCCTCTATGACCTGGTGCACGAACTGGACTTCCAGTGCATCACCACCGACAGCGGGCGCGAGGGCCTGGCGCTGGCGCAGCAATACCTGCCCAGCGGCGTGCTGCTGGACATGAACCTGCCGGACTATTCCGGCCTGGGCGTGCTCGACCAGCTCAAGCACGACCCGAAGACGCGCCACATCCCGGTGCACGTCATCTCGGTGGCGGACTATTCGCAGAAGGCGCTGGAGCAGGGTGCCGTGGGCTACGCACTGAAGCCGGTGCAGCGCGACGAGCTGGTGCTGGCGCTGGAGCGCATGCAGGCCAAGTTCACCGACGGCATGCGCCGCCTGCTGGTGGTCGAGGACGACGAGCGTCAGCGCGAGAGCGTGTGCACGCTGCTGGCCGCCGACGGTGTGCAGATCGACGGCGCCGCCACCGCGCGCGAGGCGCTGGCGCTGCTGCGCGCCGGCACCTTCGACTGCATGGTCATGGACCTGAACCTGCCCGACCTGTCGGGCTACGAGTTGCTCAAGCAGATGGCCGAGGACGAGGCCATGGCGTTTCCGCCAGTCATCGTCTATACCGGCCGCTCGCTGTCGCGCCAGGAGGAGCAGGAGCTGCGCCGCTACTCCAAGTCCATCATCATCAAGGACGTGCGCTCGCCCGAGCGGCTGCTGGACGAGGTGACGCTGTTCCTGCACCAGGTGGAGTCGTCGCTGCCGGCCGATCGCCAGCGCTTGCTGCAGCGCGCACGCGACCGCGAGGAGGCCTTCGACGGCCGCACCATCCTGGTGGTGGAGGACGATGTGCGCAACATCTTCGCCCTGTCCAGTGTGCTGGAGCCCACCGGCGCGCGCGTGCAGATCGCGCGCAACGGCCGCGAGGCGCTGGAGCAGCTCGGCCAGGCCGGCCAGGATGGCCGCCCGCCGGTGGACCTGGTGCTGATGGACATCATGATGCCGGAGATGGACGGCCTCACCGCCATGCGCGAGATCCGGAAGCGCCCTGAATGGCGCCGCCTGCCGATCGTCGCCCTCACGGCCAAAGCCATGAAGGACGACCAGGAAAAATGCCTGGCCGCCGGCGCCAGCGACTACATCGCCAAGCCGCTGGACGTGGAGAAACTCCTGTCGCTGGTGCGCGTGTGGATGCCCAAGTAAGGACCGGAGCGATCGTGCCGCATACCCGCAGAACGCAGGAGATCGAGCAGCAGTTGCTGATCGAGGCTATCTACCGGCGCTACCACTACGACTTCCGCGGCTACGCCCAGGCGTCGCTGCGCCGGCGGCTGCAGACGGCGCTGACGCGCTTCAACTGCGCTTCGCTGTCGCAGCTGCAGCATCTGGTGCTGCACGACGCGGCGGTGTTCCCGGCGCTGCTGCAATACCTCACGGTGCAGGTCAGCGAGATGTTCCGCGACCCAGAGTACTTCCGTGCGCTGCGCGAGAAGGTGGTGCCGATCCTGCGCACCTACCCGTCGCTGAAGATCTGGATCGCCGGCTGCAGCACCGGCGAGGAGGTTTGGTCGATGGCCATCCTGCTGCGCGAGGAAGGGTTGCTGGAGCGCTCGCTGATCTACGCCACCGACATCAATTCCAGCGCCCTGCAGAAGGCCGAGTGCGGCGTGTACGACATCGAGCGCGTGCCCGGCTTCACCGAAAACCACGCGCGCTCGGGTGGCGCGGGATCGCTGTCCGAGCACTACAACGCTGCCTATGGCCGGGTGGTCTTCGACAAGAGCCTGCGCCGGCACATCGTGTTCTCCGACCACAGCCTGGCCACCGACAGCGTGTTCGCCGAGATGCAGCTGATCTCCTGCCGCAACGTGCTGATCTACTTCGACCGGCCGCTGCAGGACCGCGCCGTGGGCCTGTTCGCCGATTCGCTGTGCCGCCGCGGCTTCCTGGGCCTGGGATCGAAGGAGTCGCTGCGCTTCAATGCCCACACCGCGCAGTTCGACGAATTCATGCCGCGCGAGCGCATCTACCAGAAGAAGGCCGAGGCATGAGCGACGCCTGCACTGCAGCCATCGTCATCGGCGGCTCGGCCGGCAGCATCGACGTGCTGGGACAGCTGCTGCCGCAGCTGGAGCCGCGCTTGGCCACGCCGGTGATCGTGGTGCTGCACCTGCCGCGCGAGCAGCCCAGCCTGCTGTGCGAGATCTTCGCGCCGCGCTGCGCGCTGCAGGTGCGCGAGGCCCAGGACAAGGAACCTCTGGCCGCCGGCTGTATCTACTTCGCTCCGCCCGACTACCATCTCCTGGTGGACGCCGGGCCGGTGCTGGCACTGTCGGTGGACCCGCCGGTACATTTCTCGCGGCCCTCCATCGACGTGCTGTTCGAATCCGCCGCCGACGCCTTCGGCGCGCAGCTGACGGCGCTGCTGCTGTCCGGTGCCAATGCCGACGGCGCGCAGGGCCTGGTGGAGGTGCAGCGCGCCGGCGGCACGACTATCGTGCAGTCGCCCGACAGCAGCTACGCACGTGCCATGCCCGATGCCGCACTGGCAGTGCTGACCCCCGACCATGTGCTGGCGCCTGGCGCCATGGCCGGGCTGCTCAACCAATTGCATTCCGGGAGGATCTCGTGATCTTTGCCGTTCCCGCTCCCCAGCCCGCGTGCGCGCAGGACTGCCCGACCACCGGCGAACGCATCAAGTGCCTGCTGGTGGACGACGTGCCGGAAAACCTGGTGGCGCTGGAAGCGCTGCTCAACGCCGAACAGGTGGACATCCTCAAGGCCGCCTCGGGCCCCGAAGCGCTGGAGCTGCTGCTGACGCATACCGACGTGGCGCTGGCGCTGCTGGACGTGCAGATGCCCGAGATGAACGGCTTCGAGCTGGCCGAACTGATCCGCGGCTCGGAGCGCACGCGCCACATCCCGCTGATCTTCATGACCGCCGGCGCGCACGATCAGCGCCGCCAGTTCCGCGGCTACGAAAGCGGCGCGGTGGACTTCCTGTACAAGCCCATCGACCCGCACATGCTGCTGACCAAGGCGCGGGTGTTCTTCGACCTGCAGCGGCAAAAGCGCGCGCTGGCCTGCCAGCTGCGCCAGCGCACCGAGGAGCTGTACATCAACGAGATGTTCATGGCGGTGCTGGGCCATGACCTGCGCTCGCCGCTGTCGGCCATCCTGGCGGCCAGCACCCTGCTGCAGCGCACGACCGACCCGGAAAAGGTGCGCGCGCTGGCTGCCACCACGCAGCAGGCCGGCCGGCGCATGCAATCCATGATCGAGGACCTGCTGGACGTGACGCGCGCGCGCCAGAACGGCGGCCTGGTGATGCTGGCTGCACCGGGCGACCTGGCGGTGCAGGCCGAGCGCGTGCTGCAGGAGGTGCGCGCGGCGCACCCGCAGCGCCTGCTGGAGCTGCACCAAGCGGGCGACCTGCGCGGCTCCTGGGACGCGGCGCGTCTCGGCCAGGTGCTGGCAAACCTGCTGTCCAACGCCATGCACCATGGCCGGCACGACCAGCCGGTGGAGCTGGAACTGGACGGCAATGCACCGGATGCGGTGGTGCTGCGCGTGACCAATGGCGGCGAGATCCCGCCGGCGCTGCTGCCGCGGCTGTTCGAGCCGTTCCGCGGGCGCCAGGACCACACCGGCGAGCACAAGGGTCTGGGGCTGGGCCTGTTCATCGTGCACCAGATCGTGCACGCGCACGGCGGGCGCATCGAGGCGCGTTCGCAGGACGGGCGCACCTGCTTCACCGTCTGGCTACCGCGGGCGCCGACACCGCTGGAGCAACAAGGCGCTGCCTGATGCGCGCCTGCGGCGCCGGATGCCCAGGCGCCGCGCTCAGAGTGGGTTCACCGCAGCCTGCGGCTGCACCGCGAGCGCCAGGGGTCAGGCCACGCCGGCGGCGTTGGCCGCCTGCACCTCGGCCTGGATCGTGTCCAGCAGCGTCTCCAGTTCGTCGATGTCGAACGGCTTGTGCAGCAGGCGCACGCGCGCGCCGTGCGCCGCGGCGCTGCCCTCCAGCGCATAGCCCGAGCACAGCACCACGCGGCGCTCGGCGTCGTCCTGTAGCAGGCTGCGGCACAGTTCGGTGCCGCTCATGCCGGGCAGGCTGACATCGGTCACCACCAGGTCGAAGGGCTCGCCCCGGGCGTCGTGCTCCAGCGCCTGCTCGGCGCTGGCGCAGGCCACCACGCTGCGGCCGGGCCCCTCCATCAGCATGGCGATGGTGTCGCGCAGCTCGGGGTTGTCTTCGACGTACAAAATGCGCAAGGCAGCTCTCCTGGGTGGGGTTGTAAGGGGTGCCGGAGATTGTGGGCAGGCCCTGTCAGACATACCTGTAGGACGGGGTGCCATGCCAGCTTGTGAAATATGATCCAAAACGACCTCCAGCCCTTTGAAATCAAGGGCGGTTCGCTATGTTTTAAGTAGCAAACGCGCCGCTGGCCGAGGGCTGGGGCCAGTTGGGCCTTGCCGACACCCAAGGCGGGGCTGCGGCTGGCTGCGGCAGCGGTTCCGCACCGCATCGATCTGGCAGACACTGCTGGCACTCCTCTGCCGCCACTGCCGACGGACGCTTTTTTCCAAGGTTGACCTGCGATGAACATTTCCTGCCTGCTCGAGCGCAGCGCCCGCGTGCACGGCGCGCGCCCTGCCGTATTGCTCGGCGACCGCGTGCTGCACGACTACCGCCAGCTGGGCGCGCGCGTTGCCGCTCTGGCCCATCATCTGCGCGCGCACTGCGCCGTGGCGCCGGGTGACCGGGTGGCGCTGTTCGCCGCCAACTGCCCGCAGTACCTGGAGGCGCTGCAGGCCGTGCAGTGGGCCGGGGCGGTGGTGGTGCCGGTGAACTACAAGCTGCACGCGCGCGAGCTGGGCTACGTGCTCGCGCACAGTGGCGCGCGCGTGGTCTGCGCCAGCGCCGCGCTGGAGGGTGCCGCGCGCAGCGCCGCCCAGGACAGCGGCGCGCAGGTACTGCGCCTGGACGATGCGGGCTGGGAGCGCGCCGCGCAGGGCCCGGCCCTGCCGCTGCAGCCGCGCGCGCCGCAGGACGTGGCCTGGCTGTTCTACACCTCGGGCACCACCGGCCGGCCCAAGGGCGTGATGCAGACGCACCGCAATCTGCTGGCCATGACCCTGGCCTATTTCGCCGACGTGGACGAGGTCGATGCGCGCGACGCCATGGTCTACGCCGCGCCGCTGTCGCACGGCGCCGGGCTGTACCAGTACGTGCACCTGCTGCGCGGCGCCCGCCACGTGCTGCCCGAATCGGGCGGTTTCGATCCGGCCGAACTGGCACAGCTGGCGGCCCGCGTCGGCCGGCTGTCGCTGTTCGCCGCGCCCACCATGGTGCAGCGGCTGGTGGCGCACCTGCAGGCCAGCGGCGCCAGCGCCGAGGGCTTCAAGACCATCGTCTATGGCGGCGGTCCGATGTATGTCGAGGACCTGCGCCGTGCGCTGTCGGTGATGGGCCAGAAATTCGTGCAGATCTACGGCCAGGGCGAGTGCCCGATGACCATCACCGCACTGGCGCGCGAGCACATCGCCGACACCCTGCACCCACGCTGGGCCGAGCGCATCGCCTCGGTCGGCGTGGCGCAGTCCTGCGTGCAGGTGCGCGTGGCCGACACTCATGGCCAGGCGCTGGCGCCGGGCGAGCTGGGCGAGGTGCTGGTGCGCGGCGAGCCCGTCATGGCCGGCTACTGGGCCGACGAGGAAGCCACCCGCCGCACGCTGCAGGACGGCTGGCTGCACACCGGTGACGTCGGGCAACTGGACGAGGATGGTTTCCTCACGCTGCGCGACCGGGCCAAGGACGTGATCATCTCCGGCGGCTCCAACATCTACCCGCGCGAGGTCGAAGAGGTGCTGCTGCTGCACTCTGCCGTGCACGAGGCCTGCGTCATCGGCCAGCCCGATGCCGAATGGGGCGAGGCGGTACTGGCCTTCGTGGTGCTGCGCGCCGGCGCCGATGCAGCGACGCTGCCGGCCGAGCTGGACGCGCTGTGCCTGGAGCACATCGCGCGCTTCAAGCGTCCCAAGGCCTACCGCGTGGTGCCCGCGCTGCCCAAGAACAGCTATGGCAAGGTGCTGAAGACGGCGCTGCGCGAGACCCTGGCGGGCCAGGACGCGCCGCCGCGCTGACGCCTGCCGTTCACAGCGGCACCAGCACGTTCAGCGCCAGCCCACCCAGCACCAGCCAGACGAACAGCACGCTGGCCAGCAACAGCGGCCGTACGCCAGCGGCGCGGATGGCGCCCACGTGCGTCGTCAGCCCCAGCCCGGCCATGGCGATGGCCAGCAGCGCGTTGTCCAGGTGGATGCCGGCATGCACCGCAGGCTCGGGCAGCACGCCCAGCGAATTCACGCCGGCCATGGCGATGAACAGCACGGCGAACCACGGGATGGTGATGCCGCCGCGCGGGTTGGCGTTCCCGGCAGCGCTGCCACGCCCGCGGCGCGTCAGCCACAGCGACAGCACCAGCAGAAAGGGCGCCAGCATCATCACCCGCACCATCTTGGCGATCACCGCTACGTCGGCCGCCTGCGGGCCCACCGCGGCGCCGGCGGCCACCACCTGCGCCACCTCGTGGACGGTGGAGCCGACATAGCGGCCGTACTGCTGCACGTCCAGCGCCAGCCAGCCGTGCGCCGCGTTCCAGTGGAACAGCGCCGGGTACAGGAACATGCCCAGGGTGCCGAAGACCACCACCGTGGCCACGGCCACCGCCGCGTCGGACGGGCGGCCCTGTGCCACCGGTTCGGTGGCCAGCACGGCGGCCGCGCCGCAGATCGAGCTGCCTGCGCCCACCAGGATGCTGGTGCGCTGGTCCAGCCCCAGCCGCGCGCCCAGCCATTGGGCCAGCAGGAAGGTGCTGGTCAACATGGCGGCGTCGATCAGCACGCCGGCGACGCCGACCTGGCCGATGTCCTGGAACGTCAGGCGCAGGCCGTACAGCACGATGCCCGCGCGCAGCAGCCGGCCCTTGGCCAGGCCGACGCCGTCGGCGCAGCGCGGCGCCAGCGCCGGGTACAGGGTGTTGCCCACCAGCAGCCCGAGCACGATGGACAGGGTGAGCGCCGAGAAGCCGTGCGACGCCATCACCGGCAACTGCGCCAGCCAGGTGCCCAGCGCGGCCAGTGCGCCGGCCAGCAGCAGGCCGGGGAGCAGGCGCAGGGGCGACGAAGCGCGTGGGGCGGGTGTGGCAGCGGCCGGGGCCGCGGCAGGCAGGGTGGAAGAGGGAGAGGAAGAGGAAGAGAGACTGTGTTGCATGGTGCTGTCGATTGCCACCGCCACGGCTGCCTTGCGCATCACCGGCGGTGCTTGACTGGCACTTTAGAAAATCTGGCTATATTTGTATAACGAATACTTCTGTTAGCACCCATCGACGCAATCGATAGATGGGCGGCTTGCGCCTCCATGCTGCACCTCACGCTGCGCCAGATCGAGATCTTCAGCGCCGTCGCCCAAAGCGGCTCCACCGTCGCCGCGGCCGAGGTGCTGGGCCTGTCGCAATCGGCCACCAGCGCCGCGCTCAAGCAGCTGGAGCAGGGCCTGGGCGCGCCGCTGTTCGGCCGCGTCGGCCGTGCGCTGGTGCTCAACGATGCCGGGCGCGCAGTGCTGCCGCAGGCGCTGGCGCTGCTGGAGCAGGCGCAGGCCATCGAGCAGGCCTTCGCCGCACGCGCCGCGCCGGGCCGCGCGCGCTTGCCGGTGCGCCTGCGCGTGGCCGCCAGCACCACCATCGGCACCTATGTCCTGCCGCAGCTGCTGGCGCGCCTGGCGCGCAGCCACCCCGAAATCCACGTGGACCTGCAGGTGGCCAACACGCGCGAGGTGGCCGACGCGGTGCAGGCACTGCATGCCGACCTGGGGCTGATCGAGGGCGCCAGCCATGGCGATGGCCTGCAGGTGCAGTCCTGGCTGCGCGACGAGCTGGTGCTGGTGGCCGCGCCGGACCATGCGCTGGCGCTGCAGGCGCGCGCCCGGCCGCTGGATGCGCCCGCGCTGCGCGCCGCCAGCTGGCTGCTGCGCGAGCCCGGCTCGGGCACGCGCGAGATGGTCGAGCATGCGCTGCTGCCGCATCTGGGCCAGCTGCAGGTCAGCGCCACGCTGGGCAGTTCGGAGGCCATCGCGCGCTGCGTGGCGCGGGGGCTGGGGGTCAGCTGCCTGTCGCGGCTGCTGGTGCAGGCGCTGGTGGATGGCGGCGAGCTGGTGCTGTTGCCGACCACGCTGCCGCGGCTGTGGCGCGACTTCTCGCTGGTGCAGCGCACCGGCCGGCCGCTGTCGCCGGCGCGCCAGGCCTTCGTGCAGGCCTGCCTGGAACTGGCGCACGGGCCGTCCTAACCTGCGCGCGGCGCGCGGGCCGCCAGCAGGTCACTTCACCGGGATCGGCGTCTCGCGCGGCACCGGCACCGCCGAGATGCTGTTCTGCGGCGAGCCATCGACCAGCTTGTCCGAGTACGACAGGTAGACCAGCGCGTTGCGCTGCGCGTCCACCATGCGCACCACGCGCAGGCGCTTGAACAGGATCGACATGCGCTCGCTGAACACCTGCTGCTGGCGCGGCAGCGGCTTGCCGAAGGCCAGCGGGCCAACCTGGCGGCAGGCGATCGAGGCCTCGGCGCGGTCCTCGGCCAGGCCCAGCGTGCCCTTGATGCCACCGGTGCGCGCGCGCGAGACATAGCAGGTCACGCCCGCCACCAGCGGGTCGTCGTAAGCCTCGACGACGATGTCATGGTCGCGCCCGAGCCACTGGAAGGCCGTGTCCACGCTGCCGATGCGCTCGGCCTGCGCGCACGCGGCGCTGGCGGCCAGCGCCAGGCAGGCTCCCGCCACGGCGCGTCTCACGCCGCGCCCTTCTGCGCGGCCTCGGCGCAGCGCTGCGCCAGGTGCGCCAGCGCCTCCTCGACCTGGTCGACCAGCACCAGGCACAGGTCGCCCGGCGCCAGGCGCGCCAGCGCGTGGTCGATGGCGGTGAACTCGCCGTTGATCTCCACCACCTCGCGTGTGCGCGCCGCGCCCGCCAGGCCCTGGCGCAGCAGCGCCAGTACCTCGCCATCGGCGCGCCCGCGTTGGCAGGCATCCTGGTACAGCACCACCGCGTCGAAGGCCGCGCCCAGGATCTGCGTCTGCTCGCTGATGTCCTGGTCGCGCCGGTCGCCGGCACCGCTGATGACCACGCTGCGCCGCGCCGCCGGCATGCTCTGCACCGCCTGCACCAGCGCGCGCATGGCGTCCGGGTTGTGGCCGTAGTCGGCGATCACCGTGGCGCCGGCGTGGTCCATGACGTTGAAGCGCCCGGGGGCGTTGTCGCTGTCGTTCAGGAAGCCTGCCAGGCCGCGGCGGATGGTGTCCCATGGCAGGCTGCAGGCCCAGGCGGCGGCGATGGCGGCCATGGCGTTTTCCACTTGGAAGCCGATGCTGCCGGCACGCGTCAGCGGGATGTCGCGCAGCGGCACGCTCTCGCGCCACGAGCCCTCGGCGGCGACGATGTGCTCGCCGTCCACGTAGACCACGCGCGCACCCTGCGCGCGGTGCGTGGCCATGACCGGATGGTGCCGGTCGGCGGCGAAAAAGATGACCTTGCCCGGGCAGACCGGCGCCATGGCGGCGACCAGCGGGTCGGCTGCATTCAGCACGGCGAAGCCGTTGGGCGCCACGTTCTGCACGATGACACGCTTGAGCACCGCCACGTCTTCCACGGTGTCGATGAAGTTCATCCCCAGGTGGTCGCCCGCGCCGACGTTGGTCACCACCGCCACCTGGCAGCGGTCGAAGCCCAGGCCCTCGCGCAGGATGCCGCCGCGCGCGCATTCCAGCACCGCGGCGTCGGTCTCGGGGTGGAACAGCACATTGCGCGCGCTCTTCGGGCCCGAGCAGTCGCCGCTGTCGATCTGCCGGCCGTTCACATACACGCCATCGGTGTTGGTCATGCCCACGCGCAGGCCGTGCGCGCCCAGCAGGTGCGCGACGAGCCGGGTGGCGGTGGTCTTGCCGTTGGTGCCGGTGACGGCCACCACCGGGATGCGCCCGTCCTCGCCCGGCGGGAACAGCGCGTCGACCATCGGCACGCCGACATTGCGCGGACGACCAAACGAGGGCGACAGGTGCATGCGCAGGCCCGGTGCGGCGTTCACCTCGACGATGCCGCCGCTTTGCTCCTCCAGCGGGCGCAGCATGGTCTCGCAGACCACGTCCACGCCGCAGATGTGCAGGCCGATGGTCTGCGCCGCCTCCACGGCGCGCGCGGCGATGTCCGGGTGCACGTCGTCGGTCACGTCGGTGGCGCTGCCGCCGGTGGACAGGTTGGCGTTGTTGCGCAGCACCACGCGCTGGCCCTGCACGGGCACCGAGTCCGGCGTCAAGCCCTCGGCGGCCAGCCGTGCCAGGGCGATGTCGTCCAGGCGGATGCGCGTCAGCGCCGTGCCGTGGCCGGTGCCGCGGCGCGGGTCCTGGTTGACGATGTCCACCAGCTCGCGCACCGTGTGTCGGCCGTCGCCCAGCACCTGCGGCGGGTCGCGCCGCGCGGCAGCGACCAGCTGCTGGCCGACCACCAGCAGGCGGAAGTCGTGGCCGGGCAGGAAGCGCTCGACCATGACCTCGTCGCCATATTCGCGTGCCACGGCGTAGGCCGCCTCCAGCTGCGCGCGCGTGCCGATGTTGACCGTGACGCCCTTGCCCTGGTTGCCGTCCTGGGGCTTGACCACCACCGGCAGGCCGACCTCCTCGGCCACGCGCCAGGCGTCGTCCACATCCTGCACCGGGCGGCCCAGCGGCACCGGCACGCCGGCGGCGTGCAGCAGGCGTTTGGTCAGGTCCTTGTCCTGGGCGATGGACTCGGCCACGGCACTGGTCACGTCCAGCTCGGCGGCCTGGATGCGCCGCGCCTTCGAGCCCCAGCCCATCTGCACCAGCGAGCCGCTGGTCAGGCGCCGGATGGGAATGCCGCGCGCCAGCGCCGCGTCGGCCAGCGAACCGGTGGACGGGCCGATGCGCTCGTCCTCATCCAGCTCGCGCAGGCGGGCGATCAGCGCCGCCGCGTCGAACGGCGTGTCCTGCAACGCCGCCTGCAGCAGCGCCGCGGCCTGCTCCATGGCCAGCCGGCCGACGGCTTCTTCGGTGTATTCGACCACCACCTGCCAGGTGCCGTCTTCGGAGGTACGCCGGGTGCGGCTGAAGGTGACCGGGCAGCCAGCCTGCGCCTGCAGCTGCAGCGCGGCGACTTCCAGCACATGCGCCAGGCTCAGCGTCTGTCCGGCGCCATGCGGCTGCAGCGCACCGATGGCCGGGAAGCGCGCGCGCAACCGGTCCTCGAAGCCGGGCAGCGCGGCGTGGTCGCACTCGTCGGCGGCGCAGTGCACCACGGCCTCGATGGCGGTGCTGCGGGTCCACAGGTTGGGGCCGCGCAGGGCGCGGATGCGGGAGATCTGCATGGGGTAGGGTTCCAGCCGGTTTTAAGTCAAAAGTGCCTCTGGCCCTTACAAAACAAGGGCATCAAGCTATTTTTTTGATAGTGAACGCGTGCTCACGCGGTGTACTCGAAGGTCTTGATGCCGGCGGCGATCAGCTCGGGCGTGATGTCCAGCGCCCAGGCCGCGGCCACCGCCGCCAGCAGCGCGCCGGTGTCCGGGCGCTGGCCGCCGGCCAGCCGCAGGCCGTCCAGCGTGCCCAGCACGCGCTCGGCCGCGCCGCTGGCCAGCACCACCTGCGTGCCGCGCACGAACACGGCCCGTCCGGCCTCGCCACCGCCCTCCGAGCCGGCGCGGTGCGCGGCCACGTGCGCGTTGTCTTCATGCAGCGAATACAGCAGCACCTCGCCGTCGCACAGCCGCGCCAGGTCGGCGACGGGGTCAATGTCGGCGTTCAGCACGCCGGCGCCATCGGCCAGCACCACATCGATCTGCGTGCGCAGCACGCGCGTCATCTGGCCGGGCTCGGAGATGTCGTGGTCGCCCAGCTGCTGCCAGCCGTCCATGTCGGTGACCACGCCGACCAGGCAGCGGTCATACGCCAGGCCCTCGTCCAGGATGGAGCGGGCGGTGGTCTGGATGACGGCGGCCTCGGCCAGGCGGTTGGTCAGCAGGCGGTGCGCGCCGGCCCAGTGCGCGGCGCTGCCACCCTGGGTACGCCGGTTGGCGACGAACATGCCCTCGCTGCTGGCCACGCCGGTCAGCCGGCCCGACAGCTGCAGCAGCCAGCCGGTCAGGCGCGCGCTGAACGCGTTGCCCTGCGTGCCGACAATGCCCACCAGCGGGATGCGCCCGGGATGCACGCCGCCGCCGCTGCCCTCGGCCACGCGCGGGAACAGGTGGTCGGCGATGGCCATGCCCACCGGGCGCGGCGTGCCGGCGGTGGGCTTCAGGTGCATCAACAGGCCCGGGCCGGCGTTGACCTCCAGGATGGCGCCGCCCTGCGCCTGCATGGGCTGCGACACGTCTTTCAGGATCATGTCCATGCCGGCGATGTCCAGGCCGACAATTCTGGCCGCCAGCTGCGCGTAGTAGGCGACGTCCGGATGCACCTCGTCGGTGCAGTCGATGGCCATGTTGCCATTCCTTTGCAGCAGGATGCTGCGGCCCGCCTCGATCACGCTGTCGGCGGTCACGTCCTGGCGTTTCAGCTCCAGCTGCACCGCCGGGGCGTTGGCGTCGATCAGGCACAGCGGGTACTCCTGCTCGAAGCCGCGGCGCGGGTCCTGGTTTTCCACCTCCACCAGCCGGCGCAGTGTGTCGCGCCCGTTGCCGGTGACGCTCACCGTCTCGCCCTTGCAGGCCGCCACCACCTTGCCGCCCACCACCAGCAGGCGGTGCTCGATGCCCTCGATGAAGCGCTCGACGATGACCTCCGAGCCCTCGGGCTCGGCCAGCGCGAAGGCAGCCTTGATGTCAGCCTCGCGGGTCAGCTCCAGCGTCACCCCGCGCGCGTGGTTGCCGTCCGAGGGCTTGACGGTGACCGGCAGGCCGATGTCCTGGGCCACGGCCCAGGCCTCTTCGGCGCTGGCCACCACCTGGCCTTCGGGCACCGGCACGCCGCAGGACGCCAGCAGGCGCTTGGTGAAGTCCTTGTCCTGGGCGATGCCCTCGGCGATGGCGCTGGTCTGGTCGCTCTCGGCAGTCCAGATGCGCCGCTGCGCCGCGCCGTAGCCCAGCTGCACCAGGTTGCCGTCGTTCAGCCGGATGTGCGGGATGCGCCGCTCGGCGGCGGCGGCGACGATGCAGCCGGTGCTGGGGCCCAGGTAGCGGTCGTCGATGGCGGTCTTGATGGCCTGGATGGCAGCCGGCAGGTCGAAGGGCTGGTCGTTGATGGCGCACATCAGCAGCCGGTGGCCCTGCGCCAGCGCCACGCGCGCCACCGCCTCCTCGGGGCAGCGGAACACCATGCGGTAGATGCCGCGCCTGGAAGTTTCGCGCGTCTGGCCGAACTCCGCCGGCATGCCCGAGAGGTTGAGCAGCTCGATGACCACGTGCTCCAGCACATGGCCCATCCAGGTGCCGCCCTCCAGGCGCTGCAGGAAGCCGCCGCGCTCGCCCACGCCACAGTGGTGCTCAACCAGGTCGGGCAGCCAGGCCGTCAGGCGCTGGTTCAGGCCCGGAAGCTGGTGCGAGGGGTGGTCCTCCAGCGCGCCCAGGTCCAGCCAGACTTCGAGGATGGGGCGGTAGGTCCAGACGCTGGGGCCGCGCAGGTAGGTGGTGCGCAGCAGTTGGATGTCGGGGAAATGGGCCATGGAAAAAAGCAGCAGCAGGGTGAAGTTCGGTGCCGGATGGGCGAGCGGTGCGCGCCGACAGTGGGGCAGGGCGGGGCAGTGCTGAAATGGTACGTCGCGCGAGTATCGCGCCGATCGGCCGCGCCGCCTGTCAGCCGCGTCGGCCGCGCGGCCGTTAACCCGCTGGCGGGCGTGCGCCGCTGCCGGACAATCAGCCACGGGGCACCTTGGCCTCCAGGAATCACCACCAGTTCATGCAACCACTTTCCTTCCCGCACGACGCCAGCCTGCTGGCCACACCCCTGGCGCAGCCGGCGCTGGCAGCGCTCGCGCCTGGCGAGAACGCCGTGGCCGTGTTCGAGGTTGACCTCAGTGCCGCGCTGCAGTTCGCCCCCGGCCTGCTGGTGTTGACCGGGCGGCGCCTGCTGGCATGCAGCGCCGGCGATGCCCAGGCCGCGCCGGCGCTGCAGGAATGGCCGCTGCACCCCGGCCTGGAGCTGCGCCTGCACGAGCACGCCGGCGTGGGCACGCTGCAGCTGCACGACGCCGCGCAGCGCCTGGCGCTGTGGCGCTTCACGCTGACGCGCCAGCCGCAGGCAGTGGCCTTCCAGCAGGCCTTCGAGCGCAGGCTGCAGCAGCTGGACGCGCCACCCTCCCTGCCCGCGGCGGACGAAGACGTGCCGCGCTGCGCCGCTTGCCAGTCGCCCCTGCCGCCCGGCACCGACGAATGCCCGACCTGCGCGCGCCAGCAGCCGCCGCAGACCTCCACCTGGGTGCTGCTGCGCCTGTGGCGCTTCGCCCGGCCGTACAAGCGCCAGCTGGGCCTGGGCTTTGGCCTGACGCTGGCCTCCACGGCCGCATCGCTGGTGCCGCCGTACATGACCATCCCGCTCATGGACGAGATATTGATCCCCTACCAGAGCGGCCAGCAGATCCCGGTGGAGCGCGTGGCGCTGTACCTGGGCGGACTGTTGCTGGCGGCGCTGCTGGCCTGGGGCCTCGGGTGGGCGCGCACCTACGTGCTGGCGCTGGTGTCCGAGCGCATCGGCGCCGACCTGCGCACCACCACCTACCAGCATCTGATGCGTTTGTCGCTGGACTACTTCGGCAGCAAGCGCACCGGGGACCTGATGGCGCGCATCGGCTCGGAGACCGACCGCATCAACGTCTTCCTGTCGCTCAACGCGCTGGACTTCATCACCGACGTGCTGATGATTGCCATGACGGCGGCGATCCTGTTTTCCATCAACCCCTGGCTGGCGCTGGTGACGCTGGTGCCGCTGCCCTTCATCGCTTGGCTGATCCACACCGTGCGCGACAAGCTGCGCACCGGCTTCGAGCGCATCGACCGCGTCTGGAGCGAGGTGACCAACGTGCTGGCCGACACCATCCCCGGCATCCGCGTGGTCAAGGCCTTCGCGCAGGAGCGGCGCGAGGCCGAGCGATTTCGCGCCGCCAACCAGCACAACCTGGAAGTCAATGACCGCCTGAACAAGACCTGGAGCCTGTTCTCGCCCACGGTGTCGCTGATGACCGAGATCGGCCTGCTGGTGGTGTGGGGCTTCGGCATCTGGCTGGTGGCGCACAACCAGATCACGGTGGGCGTGCTGGCGGCGTTCATCGCCTACATCGGGCGCTTCTACACTCGGCTGGATTCGATGAGCCGCATCGTCTCGGTCACGCAAAAGGCCGCGGCCGGCGCCAAGCGCATCTTCGACATCCTGGACCACGTCAGCAACGTGCCCGACCCCGCGCAGCCGGTGCGTGTGGAGCGGGTGCAGGGCGCCATCGAGCTGCGCGGCGTGGGCCTGCGCGCCAGCAGCCGCATGATCCTGAAGGACGTGCGCCTGTCCATTCGCCCGGGCGAGATGATCGGCCTGGTGGGACACAGCGGTTCAGGCAAGAGCACGCTAGTGAACCTGATCTGCCGCTTCTACGACGTGACGCATGGCGCCATCCTGGTGGACGGGGTGGACGTGCGCCGCATGGCGGTGGCCGACTACCGCAGCCACATCGGCCTGGTGCTGCAGGAGCCGTTCCTGTTCTTCGGCACCGTGGCCGAGAACATCGCCTATGGCAAGCCGGACGCCACGCGCGAGGAAATCGTCGCCGCCGCGCGCGCCGCGCACGCGCACGACTTCATCCTGCGCCTGCCGCACGGCTACGACAGCCTGGTGGGCGAGCGCGGCCAGAGCCTGTCGGGCGGCGAGCGCCAGCGCATCTCGATCGCCCGGGCGCTGCTGATCGACCCGCGCATCCTGATCCTGGACGAGGCCACCTCGGCGGTGGACACCGAGACCGAGCAGGAAATCCAGAAGGCCCTGGACAACCTGGTCAAGGGCCGCACCACCATCGCCATCGCCCACCGCCTGTCCACGCTGCGCAAGGCCGACCGGCTGGTGGTGCTGGACCGCGGCGAGATCGTCGAGGTCGGCCCGCACGACGAATTGATGGAAAAACAGGGTGCCTACTGGCGCCTGTACGAAGCGCAGGCGCGCCGCGACGAGGGTGACGTGGGCAGCAGCCCCCCGGTGCTGGACAGCACCCTGCGCCATCCTTCCCACCCCGCCGGTCAGGTGGTGACGTGAGCCGCCTGCCCACTCCTTCAGCCCCATCCCCCGCCATGTCCATGCCGCCACCCGCCGATGACCTGTCCCTGACCCGCGATCCGCACGGTCGGTTGGTGCTGCACCTGCCCGGCGGCGTCGAGCACCAGGGCGTCACCCCGGTGCGCGCCTTTCCCGTGGCCGCGCCGCTGGAGGGCGTGTCACTGGTCGGCCAGGAGGGCTACGAGGTCGCCTGGATTCCGCGCCTGGACCAGGTGCCGCCTGCGCTGCGCGCGCTAATCGAGGACGAGCTGGCGGCGCGCGAATTCGTGCCCACCATCACCCGGCTGGTGGCGGTGTCGAGTTTTTCCACACCCAGCACCTGGCAGGTCGAGACCGACCGCGGCCCGTTCGAGCTGGTGCTCAAGGGCGAGGAGGACATCCGCCGCCTGGCCGGGCGCACGCACCTGCTCATCACCGCCAGCGGCGGGCTGCAGTTTCGCGTGCCCGACAGCGGCGCGCTAGACCGCGCCTCGCGCAAGCTGCTGGAGCGCTTTTTGTAGCAGCCGGGCGGCGCTGGGTGTGGGCGGGCGCCCGGAATGGGCTGGATCAGGCTGCGCCATTTTCTAAGGGTAAACCCTGATTTTGGCCCAGTCGCTCAAAAAGGCCTCAATTCACCCTTCTTTTTGCCGTAATGGATGTACGACGATGCGCTGGCTGCGGCCGGCGTGTCCGCATTGCTGCACCGGAGGGCCCTGACCATGCAATTGCCACCTGTTGACCGATCGACCCCTGCCTGGCGTCCCGCCCCGGCGGCCGATCTGTACTCCACGGGCGCGGGCGGCGCGGTGCCGGTGCGGCCGGTGCAGGCAGCCAACCCGGTGGAATCCACCGACCGCCTGGGCGAGGGCCTGAGCCTGCGCGAGTCGGCCGTGCCCGACCTGGGGCGCGTGCGCGACCCCGACAACGAGCACCGCGACTGGACCCTGGCCGAGCCGCAGAAGGAGCAGCCCCAGGAGCCCGAGCCGCCACCGCGCGACCCGCCGCTGTACAAGGAACTGCTGGAGTTTATCCAGTCCATGTGGCGCGCCAGCGGCAGCGCCGTGGAGCTGGCGCAGGAGATCAACAAGACCACCCTGACCGAGCGCCTGGCGCAGCAGGTGAAGAACGACGAGCCGCTGACCTACGCCGACCCCAAGATCAAACGCAGCGGAGGGGGCTGACCCCGCCTCGCCTGCGCTATACAAAAAATAGCTGCGTTCCCTTGTTCCATAAGGACAAGGGCGCTTTTTCATGCCGAACTGGCGGCCCGGGTCAGCCGCCCGGCGCCAGCGCGTTCGCCACGCCCGCGCTGACATGCCCGGCAGGCACGTGCCGCGCGGCCGAGCTGACGTGGCCGCTCTGGTCGTCGAAGAAGAAATCCGGCTCGAACTCGCGCAGGAACGGGCCTTTGTCCAGCCCGCCCAGGAACATCGCCTCGTCCACGGTGATGCCCCAGTCCAGCAGCGTGCGGATGGCGCGCTCGTGCGCCGGCGCGCTGCGCGCCGTCACCAGCGCGGTGCGGATGCGCATTTGGGAAGCGTCGGCCTGCTGCTGCAGCCGGTGCAGCGCGGCCAGCAGCGGCTTGAACGGCCCGTCCGCCAGCGGCGTGGCGGCGTGCGAGACCTCGTGCTGCACGAACGCCGGCAGGCCACTGGCCTGGTAGACCCGCTCGGCCTCGTCGGAAAACAGCACCGCGTCGCCGTCGAAGGCGATGCGCACCTCGCCAGGGTAGCGGTCGCCCGCCGGGGTGGCGTCCACCATCACCCGCGCGGCGGGAAAACCGATGGACAGGGCCTCGCGCACGTCCGCCTCGTTGGCCGACAGGAACAGGTGCGCGCCCAGCGGGCGCAGGTAGGAAAACGGGTTGCGCCCGCGCGTGAACACGCCGCGCTCGATGCGCATGCCCGCGGCCTGCGCCGAGGCGAACACGCGCATGCCGCTGGCCGGGTCGTTGCGCGAGAGCATGACCACCTCCACGCGCTGCGCCTGCACCGTGTTGAACGCCAGCAGCTTGCGCACCAGCGCGAACGCAATGCCCGGCCGCGCGGGCTGGTGCACCAGCTCCAGCTGCCGGCGCATGTAGGCCTGCTCGTCCCCGGCCTCGAACAGCCGGTTCTCCTCCTCCAGGTCGAACAGCGCGCGCGAGGAGATGGCGACGACCAGCTTGTCGGTCAGGGTGGTGGCCATGGTGTCTTTCGTGAAAGGGATGGTGCGCGGCAGCGTGCCGTTAAACAACGGCTCAAAATGGGCGCCACTCCAGTTCTCTCGCGCCCCAGACCAGCGGCAGCCGCGCAAGGGCCGCCCCGCCGTGCTGCGCTAGCGCCCCCTGCCCACAGCGCTGTGAGAGCGGGGGCTGAGGGCCGCGGCTCCGGGCCTGCCTGCGCAGGCCTGGACGGGCCCGAAGAGCTGCCGCCTCTGGCGGCTGCACCGAGGGCCGCATCTCAGGGGGGCGTTCTCTCACCTGACGAACTGATTCAGCTGAATGATCGGCATCAGCACCGCCAGCACGATCAGCATCACCACCAGCCCCATGGCGACGATCAGCAGCGGCTCCAGGATGGTCGCCAGCTGCAGCGCGCGGCGCTGCACCTCGGTGCCCAGCTGGCCGGCGGCGCGCTCGAGCATCTGCGGCAGCCGGCCGGTCTGCTCGCCCAGGCGCGCGAACATCGACAGCAGGCCGGGAAAGCGTTTCTTCTGCGCCAGCGCCGAGGCCAGCGGCGCGCCCTCGCGCACCAGCGCCAGGGCATGCAGCGCGTCGGCGCGCAGCGCGCGGTTGTTCAGCGTCTCGGCCGCGGCCTGCAGTGCGCGCAGGATGGGCACGCCGGCACCCGCCAGCATCGCCAGGGTGCTGGCGAAGCGCGCCGCGTTGTAGCCGCGCGCCAGCCGCCCGACCAGCGGCAGGCGCAGCCACCAGCCGTCGAACTTCTCACGAAAAGCCGGCCGGGCCAGGGCCATGCGCAGGCCTGCAGCGATCAAAACCAGAGCGCCCAGCAGCGCCCAGCCGTAGCTGCGCACAAAGTCGCTGATGGCCAGCATGGCCACCGTGAGAAACGGCAGGGCGCGCTTGCTGCCCGCGAATACGCCCGCCACCTGCGGCACCACGTAGCCCACCAGGAACAGCACGATGACGATCGCCACCAGCGTGACGATGGCCGGGTACAGCGCCGCGCCGACCAGCTTGGCGCGCAGCTGCTGGCGCGCCTCCAGGTCATCGGCCAGGCGCTCCAGCACCTCGCCCAGGGCGCCGCTGGCCTCGCCCGCGCCGATCACCGCGCAGTAGATCGGCGAGAACTCGCGCGGGTGCAGCGCCAGCGCCCGGGCAAACGGCGCGCCGGCGTTGACCTCGGCGCGCAGCGCGGCGACCAGGTGGCGCTGCGGCTCGGATTCGGCCTCCTCGGCCAGCGCGGTCAGCGCGCGCTCCAGCGGCAGGCCGGCGGCCACCAGGCCGGCCAGTTGGCGCGTCCACACCGCCAGCGCGGTGGCGTTGAACACCGGGCGCGTGAACAGGCGCTGCCCCAGGCCGGGCGCGCTGCCGTCCGCCGCATCGCCGGCCAGGGCCTGCACGTCCAGCGGCACCAGCGCCTGGGCGCGCAGCAGCCCGCGCGCCGCCTTGGGGCTGTCGGCGTCCAGCGTGCCGCGGCGCACGCGGCCTTCGGCGTCCAGGGCCTCAAAGGAAAAGGCGGGCATGCGTTAGACGGGGCTGTGGGTCGGCATGGAGGGGCAAGCCTGCGATGGTAGTTGCTAAGCGCCTCAAACTGTATAGCTTGCAAGCACTATCCTGCATGCCGAAATTTTCATGGCACGAGTTGAGCCATCGGTTGTACTCAAGACCGACTACCATCCCCCTCGTGAGCAGCAGAACATATTGGACTGACTCAGATAGGCGGCCTTGCTGATATTCGGGGCAGTTCATCCATGGCCCGGAAAATTCCCCCACTCAACCCATTGCGCTCCTTCGAAGCCGCGGCGCGCCACAACAGTTTCGCACGTGCCGCGCAGGAGCTGTCTGTCACGCCTGCGGCCATCAGCCGGCAGGTCAAGCTGCTCGAGGACTATTTCGGGGTGGAGTTCTTCCGGCGCGAGCCCAGTGGCATCAGCCTCACGCCAGAGGCCATGGACTACGCGAAGGGCCTGGGCAAGGCGTTCCGGCAAATCGCTTCGCTGACCGATGAATTCCGCACGCGGCACACCTCCAGCATCCTGACCATCCGCGGCTACACCACGTTCCTGGTGAAGTGGCTTGTGCCCAGGCTGCCGGACTTCCAAGCGGCGCACCCCCACATCAAGGTGCGGCTCTCCGGCGGTTCCTTCGCGCCTGCCGCGGGCAGCGGCGGGCAGGCCGACATCGTGATCCGCTACGGCGGCCCGCATTGGCCCGGCCACCGGGCGCTGCTGCTGTTCCGCGACGAACTGGTGCCCGTCTGCAGCCCGGACCTGCGCGCGCGCCAGTGTGCGGGCACCGCGGCCGCCGACCCCGCGGCCATCGCCGGATGGCCCCTGCTGTCGCTGGAGGCGCGCCGACAGGACTGGCACGACTGGTTCGCGCAGGCCGGCGTTCCCATGCCGCAGCAGCGCCTGCAGTCGTTCGAGGACATGGCCGTGGTGCTGGAGTTCGCGCGCCGGGGGCTGGGCGTCGCGCTGGTGCAGCGCCGCTACGTCGAGGAAGAACTGGCCGCGAGCAGCCTGGTCGCCGTGTCGGACGTGGTGCTCGGCCGGGAGCTCGGCTACTACGCCCTGGCACGCGACGAGGGCGCGGAAAAGTCGAAGGTGGATGCCTTCTTCGCATGGCTGGAGATGGTTGTTCCAGACCCTGAGCAGGCTTACCAAAAGTAAGCCTTCAAGGTACATATTCTCGTTTGAAAGTCCGCGCCGCGCGGCGCAGACTGCGGTTCCAACGGCATCGCCATCCCTGCGGCGGATGCGCTCCACAAGAAGCAAAGGAACCTACGTGGACTTTCACCTGAACGAACAACGCAAGCTCATGATCGCCTCGGTGCGAGACCTGGCCCAGGGCAAATTCAAGACCCGGGGCCTGCAGTACCTGGACGGCAGCTTTCCCTGGGACAACATCCGCGAACTGGCGCACATCGGTGTGCTGGGCATGGCGGTTCCGGAAGAGTACGGGGGGCTGGGCCTGCCGGTGTTCGACACGGCCCTGATTCTGGAGGAGATCGCCAAGACCTGCTATGTCACCGCGATGGCGGTGCTGGGCGAGGCGGGCGTGCAGACGCGCGTGATCTCCACCTATGCGCCCAAGGAGATGCGCGAGCGCATCCTGCCCAAGGTGTGCACCGGCGAATGCATTCTGGCCGTGTGCATGACGGAGCCGCATGCGGGCACCGATGTCGCCAACTACCGGACCAACACGGTTGTGAAGGGCGACCGCCTGGCACTCAACGGCACCAAGACGCTGATCAGCCGCGCACCCGAGGCCGGCGTGTTCGTGGTTTTCACGCGCATCAACGGCCAACCGGGGCGCGAGGGCATCGGCTGCGTGCTGGTCGAGGCCGGAACGCCGGGGCTGGCCGTCACTGGCACCTACCACACGCTGGGCGGGGAGAACCTCCACGAGGTGCAGTTCAACGACTGCGAGCTGCCGCTGGAGAACCTCGTCATTCGCGAGGACGGCTTCAAGAAGCTGCTGACCGCGTTCAACACGCAGCGCTGCCTGAACCCGAGCATCTCTCTTGGACTGGCCGAGGGGGCGTTCGACGAATCCATCAAGTACGTCAAGGAGCGCTCCATCTTCGGCGGCCCCATCTCCGATTCGCAGGGCATCCGCTGGAAGCTCGCGGACATGTACCGCGACATCGAAGGCGCGCGCGGCCTGCTGTACAAGGCCTGCGCCTCGGCCAACCCCTTCCCCGACCCGTTCCAGAGCGCCGTGGCCAAGATCACCTGCAACGAGGTGGCGATCCGCGTTACCAGCGAAGCCATCCAGGTGCACGGCGGGTACGGCTTCACGGACGAATACCTGGTCTCGCGCCTGTTCCGGGGCGCGCGCTACGGCACCCTGGGCGGCGGGGCCACCGAAACGCTCAAGGACCTGATCGGGCGCCGCCTGGTCAAGGACGGCGACTCGCCCGACGGCATCCTGGCGCTGGCGGCCTGAGCCGCGCCATGTTCGAGGACTCCATGCACACAGACACCCTGCCGCAGCATGTCCCGCTGCTGATCGACGGCCAGTGGATCGAGACGCCCGAACGGGTGCCCGCCTGCAACCCCTTCACCGGGCGCAGCGATTTCTCGGTCTGCGAATGCAGCGACGAACTGCTGGACCGTGCGCTTGCCGCTGCCAACGCAGCCAAGGCCGCCATCGCCGCCATGCCCGCGCGCGACAGGGCCGTGCTGCTGCGCCAGGCGGCGCAAGGCATCCGGCGGCACAGCGCGTCGATCGCGCGGACCATGGCGATCGAAACCGGCAAGCCCGTGGCCGACGGGCTGACCGAAGTCCTGCGCAGCGCCGAGACCTTCGAGCTGTCCGCACAGGAGGCGGTGCGCATCGAGGGTGCGCAGATTCCCATGGATTCCAGCGCCATCGGGGCGGGCAAGCTGGGCGTGAGCCTGCGCTTTCCCGTGGGCGTGGTGGCAGCCATCACCCCCTTCAACGCGCCGGTCAACCTGACGGCCCACAAGCTGGGACCGGCATGGGCCGCGGGCAACGCGGTCGTGCTCAAGCCCTCGCCGCAGTCCGCGCTGACCATTTGCCGGCTGGCCGAGGTGCTGCTGGAGGCCGGCATTCCCGCAGGCTGGCTGCAGGTGGTGCAGGGCGACCGGGCCGCCGCACGGCTGGTGGCTGCGCCGCAGGTGGACTTCGTCTCGTTCACGGGATCGAGCCGCATCGGGGAACGGGTGAAGGCCACGAGCGGCCTCAAGCGCGTGGCGCTGGAGCTGGGCGGCAACGGCTTCACGGTGGTCGCCGCCGATGCACCGCTGGAGGAGGCCGCGCAGGCCTGCGCGCGCAACAGCATGCGGCTGGCGGGCCAGAGCTGCATCTCCGTGCAGAACGTGCTGGTCCACCGTTCGCTCTACGAGGCGTTCACGGCCCGCGTCGCCGAGATCGTGCAGGCGCTGCGCGTAGGCGATCCGCTGGACGAGCGCACCGAAGTGGGCCCGGTGATCTCGGCGCACGCCGCGCGGCGGATACAGGGGCTGATCGACGGTGCCGTGGCCGCCGGCGCCAAGCGGGTGTGCGGAGGAAGCCACGCGGGCGCCCTGGTGCATCCCACCGTGCTGGCCGACGTGCCGTGGCACTGCGAGGCCATGCAGGGCGAGGTGTTCGGCCCGGTCGTGCTGCTGGCGCCCTTCGACGATGTGCGGCAGGTGTTCGACCTCGTCAACGCCGGGCCGTTCGGCCTGCAGGCGGGCATCTACACCCAGTCGCTGCCGCTGGCCATGCAGGCGGTGCGCACGCTGCGCATGGGTGCGGTGATCGTCAACGGAACCTCCACCTGGCGCTCGGACCAGGCGCCCTACGGCGGCGTCAAGGCCAGCGGGATCGGCAGGGAAGGGCCGCGCTTCGCCATCCAGGACATGACCGAAGAGCGGTTCGTCGTCTTCAACGTTTGAGAGGCAAGGGAACGACATGTTGTTGCTTGAAGCGGATGGAAAGCGGTTGTTCCGCGAGGCCGGCATCGCCGTGCCGCGCGGGGTTCGCGTCCGTGAATCGCAGGCAGTGCCCGCGCTGCCCGGCCATGGGCCCTGGATTGCCAAGGCCCAGGTGCCCGTCGGTGGCCGCGGCAAGGCCGGCGGCGTCCAGCGCGTGGAAGACGGCGCCGCGCTGCCCGCCGTGCTGGACGCATTGTTCGGCCTGCGCATCAAGGGATGCCAGACCAGGGACGTACTGGTCGAGGAGCCGTGCGCCGGCTCGGAGCACTACCTGGCGCTCATGGTGGATGCGAGCGCGGGTGGCATCCGCCTGATCCACAGCCCGCAGGGCGGCGTAGACATCGAGGCCCATGCGGCGCAGGGCCAGGGCTTCAACGAACTCCTGCCGCTGGACGAGGCGACCCTGCGCGGCGCCGTGCAGCGCATGAGCGCGCAGGCCGCTCCCGCGCTGCGCGCCGGGCTGCAGGAGGTGGGGGAGCGCCTGGTCGCGATGTTCCTCGCCCACCGGCTCATGCTGGCCGAAATCAATCCACTGTTCGCGCAGGAGGATGGGCGCTTCGTCGCGGGCGACGCGAAGGTGGTGGTCGACATGAATGCCGTCGATGCGGCTTCTCCGGTGCGGGCGATCCTGGCCGAGCAGCGGGACCTGTACCCCGATGCCTGGCGCAAGCTCTCCGAGGATTTCGATTTCGTCGAAATCGATCCGGCCGGCCGCGTGGGCTTGGTCACCACGGGCGCGGGCCTGTCCATGATGCTCATCGACGAACTGGTGGGCCAGGGCATCGCGCCGTTCAACTTCTGCGACATGCGCACCGGCCAGATGCGCGGCAGCCCCGAACGCCTGCTGCGGATCTTCGACTGGCTGGCCGCGGCGCCGGACGTGCAGGTGGTGCTGGTCAACATCTTCGCCGGCATCACGGACCTGTCGGAGTTCACGCAGCTGCTGGTGGATGCGCTGCAGGCCCGGCCGGAGTGCCGCTGGCCGATCGTGGCTCGCCTGGTGGGCAACGGGGAGGCGCAGGCCAGGGCGATCATCGCGCGCCATCCGGAACTGCCCATCGTCTTCGAGCCCGACCTGCAGCAAGCCATCGCGCGCGTGGGCCGCCTGCTGGGCAAGGCCTCGTGTACCAAGGAACAGGGGGCCTTCCATGCTGTTTGAACTGGACCGCGCCACACCCGTGCTGGTGCAGGGCATCACCGGGCGCATGGGGCAGAAGCACGCGGCGCTGATGCAGCGCTACGGCACCCGCATCGTCGGGGGCACCGGGCGCATGCGCGCCGGGGAGCCCCAGGCGTTTCCCGTCTTCGAGGACTGTGCCGAGGCCGCGCGCGCTACGGGCGCGCGGGTCAGCATCGCCCTGGTGCCGCCGCAGTCCACCTTGCAGGCCGTGGCGCAGGCCGTCCATGCCGGCATGAAGGTGGTGGTGACGGTGGCGGAAGGCATCGAGGTGCACGATGCGCTGCGCATCCGCGCGCTCACCCGCGAGGCCGGCGTGGAATGGGTCGGCGCCTCCACGCCGGGGCTGTGCATTCCGGGCCAAGTGAAACTGGGCTTCCTGCCCGATATCTCGCTGGCGCCCGGCGCGGTAGGGGTGATGTCCAAGAGCGGGACGTTGTCGTACGAAGTCGGACGGCGCATGGTGCAGCGCGGGCTGGGCCAGAGCGCCTGGATCGGCGTGGGCGGCGACCCGGTCAAAGGGCTGCGGTTCGCGGATCTCGCGCAAGGCTTCGCGCGCCATGCGCCCACGCAGGCCCTGCTGCTGGTCGGCGAGATCGGCGGGGACGAGGAAGAGGAATTCGCCGAGGCCTGGGCCGCGCTGCGCTGCCCCAAGCCCGTGTTCGCCCTGATCGCCGGCGCGCAGGCCAAGGAGGGCGTGACGATGGGCCACGCCGGCGCGCTGGTGCTGGGCGAGCGGGGCACGCTGGCCTCCAAGCAGCGGGCACTGCGCGCCGCGGGCGCCCAGGTCTTCGACACCATCGAGGCGCTGGTGGAGGCCCTGCCGGCCGCGCCAGGCCCCGGTTCTCACCACTGAAGCACAAGAAGGACTCCCATGACCCAATCCCTGCGAGGCGCGGAAATCATCGTCGACCACCTGATCGCCGAGAAAGTCCCCTACCTCTTCGGCCTGTGCGGCCACGGCATCGTGGGCCTGATGGATGCGGCGCTGGATCGCCGCGACCGCATCCGGACGGTGTCGGTGCATAACGAGCAGATCGCCGGGTTCGCGGCGGATGCTTATTACCGGGTGGCGCGCCAGCCCGCCGCCACGTTCACGTCCTGCGGCCCGGGCTCGATCAACATCCAGATGGCCATCGCCAACGCGATGTTCGATTCCTCCGCGCTGCTCGCGATCACGGGCAACGTGCCCACCCAGCAGTTCAACAAAGGGCCGTTTCAGGAGCTGGGGCACCACCACCAAGCGGACTTCGTCACCGCCATGCGTCCCTATGTGAAGCGCAGCTTCCAGGCGCCCCGAGCGGACATGCTGCCCGGCCTCATGCGCCAGGCCTGCACCGCCATGGTGGCCGGCCGGCCAGGGCCGGTGCACTTGGACGTTCCCTTCAACGTGTTCGAGGAGCGCGTGGAGGCGGGCATCGAGTCCCCCGAGGTGTGGCGCAAGGGCGTGGACTGGCGCAGTGCCGCGCCGGCGCAGGCCGTGGAGCGGGCGCTGTCGATGCTGCTGGAAGCCGAGCGCCCGCTGATCCTGGCCGGCCACGGCTGCCTCGTCGGCGATGCCGCCCAGGCGCTGGCCCGCGCCAGCCGGGTGCTGGGCATTCCCGTGGCCACCACGCCGCAGGGCAAGAGCGTGCTGGACGACCAGGATCCGCTGTACCTCGGGCCCACGGGGCGCGACGGCGGCTATCCCGGCAACCGCGCCACCCGCGGCTGCGACGTACTGCTGGCTCTGGGCACACGGTTTGGCGACCGGGGCACGAGCAGTTGGGCCGATGGTGTCACGCACAGCGTGGGTACGCGCATCATCCACGTGGACATTGATCCGTCCGCGCTGGCGCGCAACTACGCCACCGAACTGGGCGTGCTGGCCGATGCCGGCACCTTCCTGGAGCAGTTGGCGCAGGAAGCGCAGCGCCATGCGGATCTGCACCCGCAGCGGCGTGCCGGCTGGGTCACCACGACTGCGCACTGGCGATCGCTCTGGCGGGACGCGCTGGCTCCCGGCCAGCGCAGCGACGAGGCGCCGCTGCACCCGGGCCGGGTGGTGGCGGACATCGCCGCCGTGACGCCGCGCGAGGCGGTCGTGCTCTCCGATATCGGCCAGCACCACAGCTGGATGGTGCAGCAGTGGCCCGTGCGCGAGGGCGGGCTGTTCCTGCAGTCGGGCGGTTCGGCCACGATGGGCTTCGGGGTCGGCGGCGCCATAGGGGCCCAGTTGGCCGCGCAGGACAGGCCCATCGTCGCGGTGGTGGGGGACGGGGGCATGCTCATGCACGCCAGCGCCGTGGCCACCGCCGTCGAATACCGCCTGCCCATCGTCTGGGTGGTGTGGAACAACAGCGGCTACGTCTCCATCCGCGATCTGCAGAAGGGCTTCTACGGGCAGGACCGCGAATTCGCCACACGCTTTCGCGACAACGGCGTGGAGGGCGCGCTGCACAGTACCGACTACGCGCTGCTGGCCCAGGCCATGGGCGCGCAAGGCCTGCGCGTGGAGCGTGCCGCCGACCTCGCCGGACAGCTGGAGCGCGCGATCCGGTCGAACCGGCCCACAGTGCTGGACGTGCGCGTCAACGCTGACGCGCCGCGGCTCACGGCGGGCGCCTGGGACATGCCGCCCATCGCGGGGCCGCGCCCGAGCTTCGACCCCAATCCGCTGCACCGGGGCTGATTTCCACGTTTCTTCGCTACACAACCATGGAGACAAACATGAGCACATTTAACAGGAGACAGTTTATCGGTTGCGGCATCGCGATGGCAGGGGGCGTGCCCGCCCTGTCGCTCGCGCAAGGCAGCTACCCTTCGCGCGCCGTCACCATCGTCGTGCCGCTGAGCGCGGGAGGCGTGACCGACGTGGTGGCGCGCTACGTGGCCCAGAAGCTCTCGGAGGCGTGGAAGGCGCCCGTGGTGGTGGAGAACAAGCTGGGCGCGGGCGGCGGCGTTGGCGCGGAATACGTGGCCAAGGCGGCGCCCGACGGGTACACCCTCATCATGGGGACGGTGAGCTCGCACGCCATCAACGCCTCGGTCTACCCGAACCTGCGCTACGACAACCTGCGCGACTTCGAGCCCATCTCGCTGGTAGCTGCGGGGCCGAACATGCTGGTGGTGCACCCCAGCGTTCCGGTCAAGACCGTGGCGGAGCTGGTGCAGTACCTCAAGAGCCATCCCGACAAGCTGAGCTACGGCTCCACGGGCGTGGGCACGTCGACGCACGTCCTGGCGGAGCTGTTCAAGATGACCACGGGCACGTCCATGCTCCACGTGCCCTACAAGGGCAGCAGCCAGATGATGGCCGACCTGATCGCCGGGCAGGTGCAGCTCGCGTTCGACAACATGCCCACGGCGCTGGCGCAGGCCCGCGCCGGGAAGGTGCGCGCGCTGGGCATCAGCTCCGCGGAGCGCTGGCCGGACACGCCGGACATCCCGACCATCGCCGAAACCCTGCCGGGCTTCGTCGCCACCTCGTGGCAGGGCCTCTTCGCGCCCAAGGGCACGCCGGGCGACGTGCTTCGGCAGCTGTCCGCCCAGGTTCAGCGCATCCTGCAGGAGCCCGACACCGTGCGGCGGTTCCAAGAGCTGGGCACTCGCGCCTCCGGCATGCCCATGGGGCAGTTCCGCCAGTTCGTGCGCGACGAGACCGAGCGCTGGGCGGCCGTGGTCAAGAAGGCCGGCGCGCGCGCGGAAGGATGAAAGCCCTCGTGATCGGCGGCTCCGGGCTGGTGGGCGGGCACTTGGTCCGGGCGCTCGCGGCCGCGGGGTGGGAGACCGCCGCGACCCAGCGCACGCCGCCCCGGGCCTCGCCCGCGACCCACCGCGCCATCGCCCTGGACCTGCTCGACCCGGCGTCCGTGCAGGCGCTGCCGGGCCAGGTGGCGGGCGTGTCGCATGTGTTCTTCCTGGCCAGGACCTTGCAGAAGGGCTACCGGATCGAGCGGGAGTCGAACGTCCGCGTGCTGGAGGCGGTGCTCGACGTGCTGCAGGACCTGCCCTCGCTGCGGCACGTGCAGCTCGTGCATGGCCTGAAATGGTACGGATCGACGGCCGGTCCCTTTCCGGTGCCGGCGCGCGAGAGCGACCCGGTCCCCGGCGCTGCGCATTTCTACTACGACCAGCACGCCCTTGTGCGCGAGCGCGCCCAGGGACGGCCCTGGCACTGGTCGACGCTGCGGCCGCACTGCGTGAGCGGGGTGGCCACGCACAGTCCCAGCAACGTCATGCTGGGCATGGCGGTCTATGCCCAGCTCATGAAGGAGCAGGGCCTGCCGCTGGCCTTTCCCGGCTCGCAGGCGGCCTTCGATGCGCGGCTGACCTACACCTCGGCCGACCTGCTCGCCCGCGCCATGCTGTGGGCCGCCGCCGATCCGGCGGCGCGCGACGAGGACTTCAACGTCGCCAACGGCGACGTGTTCTCGTGGAGCCAGGTGTGGCCGGCGGTTGCCGCGGCCTTCGGCATGGAAGCCGCTCCGCCCCGGCCGCAGGCGCTGCGCGACACCATGCCGCCCCTGGCCGTTCTCTGGAGCCGGGTCGTCCAGCGCGATGCGCTGGTGCCCAATGCCTTGCCGGCGCTGGTGGACTGGAACTTCATGGACGCCACGCTGGCGCTGGCGTGGGAACAGACCATGTCGCTCGAAAAACTGCGGCGGCACGGCTTCGGCGAGACGGTGGATACGCCGGCCATGATCCTGGAGATCATCCAGGCCTACCGGCGCCTGCGTATCCTTCCCGCCCCATGAATCGCATCGCTTTTTCCACCGCCGCGCTGGGCGGAAATTTCGACGCCAAGGTGCAGGCCATGCGCCGGGCGGGCTTCCAGGCCACGGAGCTGTGGGCGCGCGACCTGTTCGAGCACTTCGAAGGCCCCGAGATCGCCCTGCGCAGGCTGCAAGACGAAGGCATGGCAGTCACCGCGCTGCAGGCCATCCGCCATTTTGAGGGCTGCCCGCCCGGCGAAAGGGCGTGGAAGCTGGACATCGCGCGCCGCATGATGGACCTGGCGAATCTCGCCGGCGCTCCGCTGGTCACGCTGGCCGCGAACTCGCAAGACTCGGCGCGGGGCGATGCGTCCTGCCTCATCGACGACCTGGGCGAGCTGGCCCGGGAGGCCGCAGCGCGCGGGCTGCGCATCGCCTACGAGCCCATCGCCTGGGCGCCCCATGTGAACCACTGGTGGCGTGCGCTGGAGCTTGTGGAGGCGGTGGACAGCCCCGCGCTCGGGCTGCAGCTGGACGTGTTCCACGCCTTCGTGCGTGGCGACACCCGCGTCGCGGCCGGCGAGATTGCGCCAGAGCGCCTGTTCCTCGTGGAGGTGTGCGACCTAGTTCCGCTGCGCATGCCGGCCGTCGAGGTCAGTCGCAGCTACCGCTTGCTGCCCGGCGAGGGCGCGATGCCGCTAGAAGCGTTCTTCGCCGACCTGCGGCGCACGGGCTACGCGGGCGACGTGGTGGTGGAGGTGTTCAACGCCGCCAGCCTGGCGCAGCCTGCCGAGGCCGTCGCGCGCAGGGCGTGGGACAGCATACGGCCGTGGTTCGACGACAAAGGAAGTTCAAGATGACCCAAGATTTCGATCCCGCCGGCGCGGCGAGCCGCCGCGCCGTCCTGGGCGATGCGCACGTGGACAAGCTGCAGGGGCAGGGCAGCCCCATGGATCGCGCGTGGAACATGTACGTCACCAACGTGAGCTGGGCAGGCACCTGGACCCGCCAGGTCATCGACCGCCCGACCCTGAGCCTGGTCACGCTGGCCATGCTGGCGGGGGCGGGGCAGATGGAGGAGTTCGAGCGCCACGTGCGCAATGCGCTGCTGCGCACCGGCGTGCCCCAGCTCCAGCTGCGGGAGGTGCTGCTGCACATCGGCCACTACTGCGGCATCCCCACGGGCGCGGCCTGCTTTGCCATCGTGCGCAAGGTGATGCGTGAGGAGGGTATCGCGCCCGATGCGGCGCTGCAGGAGGAGGTGGGCGGTGTCTACCGTACGATAGGGGCGGTGGAGCCCTCATTTTGAAGAGGTTTAGTACGGCCGCATCCGCAGCGTGTAAGCCCCGGGTGAGGGCTGACCTTGCCCCCGGAATCCGTACCCCATAGCGGGATCACGAATTGGCTTGCTTGGCCTGAGCCGCTTGCCAGTCTTGCTCGAAACGCACCGGGCTGACGTATGCCAGCGTCGAGTGCAGCCGGGTCCGGTTGTACCAGAGTACCCAGTCGATGACCTCGTC
>NZ_FNHP01000005.1 GCF_900103645.1 Oryzisolibacter propanilivorax | reverse complement strand
AGGTGATCGTGGCCATCAACAAGGACGCGGAGGCGCCGATCTTCTCGGTGGCCGACTACGGGCTGGAGGCGGATCTGTTCCAGGCCGTGCCGGAGCTCATCCAGGCGCTGTAAAGCCGCAGCGCCGGCACCCAGGCATCGCTTGCGGTGCCTTTTTTTTCACCTTCTTCTCCCAGTCGCAGCCGAGGATCCCATGAGTTACACCGCCCCCTTGAAGGACATGCTGTTCGCCATTGAGCACCTGGCCGGCATCGAGCAGGTCGCGCAGCTGCCCGGTTTCGAGGACGCCGGGCGGGACACCGCCGCCGCCGTGCTCGAGGAATGCGCGCGCTTCAACGAGGGCGTGGTTGCGCCGCTGAACGTCATCGGCGACCAGCAGCCGTCGCGCTGGCAGGACGGCGCGGTGCACACCACGCCCGGCTTCAAAGAGGCCTACGCGCAGTTCACCCAGGGCGGCTGGCAGGGCCTGCAGCACCCGGTCGACCACGGCGGCCAGGGCCTGCCCAAGACCATCGGCGCAGCCTGCGTGGAAATGCTCAACAGCGCCAACCTGAGCTTCGCGCTGTGCCCGCTGCTGACCGACGGTGCCATCGAGGCGCTGCTGACCGCCGGCAGCGAGGCGCTGAAGGCCACCTACCTGGACAAGCTGGTGTCGGGTGAGTGGACCGGCACCATGAACCTGACCGAGCCGCAGGCCGGCTCGGACCTGGCGCTGGTGCGCACGCGCGCCGAGCCGCAGGGCGACGGCAGCTACAAGGTCTTTGGCACCAAGATCTACATCACCTACGGCGAGCACGACATGGCGGACAACATCGTCCACCTGGTGCTGGCGCGGGTGGCAGGGGCGCCCGAGGGCGTCAAGGGCATCAGCCTGTTCGTGGTGCCGAAGTTCCTGGTGAACGCCGATGGCAGCCTTGGCGCGCGCAACGACGTGCACTGCGTGTCCATCGAGCACAAGCTGGGCATCAAGGCCTCGCCCACGGCGGTGCTGCAGTTCGGCGACCACAGGGGGGCGACGGGCTGGCTGGTCGGCGAGGAGAACCGCGGCCTGGAGTACATGTTCATCATGATGAACGCCGCGCGCTACGCCGTGGGCGTGCAGGGCATCGCGATTGCCGAGCGCGCCTACCAGAAGGCCGTGCAGTACGCCCGCGAGCGCGTGCAGAGCCGCCCGGTGGACGGCAGCGCGCGCGCCAGCGTGCCGATCATCCAGCACCCCGACGTGCGCCGCATGCTGATGACCATGCGCGCGCTCACCGAGGGCTGCCGCGCCATGGCCAGCGTGGCCGCCGCCGCCTACGACGCGGCGCACCACCACCCGGACGCACAGGCGCGCCAGGAAAGCGCCGCCTTCTACGAATTCCTGGTGCCGCTGGTCAAGGGCTTCGCCACCGAGATGAGCCAGGAGGTGACCAGCCTGGGCGTGCAGGTGCACGGCGGCATGGGCTTCATCGAGGAAACCGGCGCCGCGCAGTACCTGCGCGACGCGCGCATCCTGACCATCTACGAGGGCACGACCGCCATCCAGGCCAACGATCTGGTCGGCCGCAAGACGGCGCGCGACGGCGGTCAGCTTGCACGCGCCATCGCCGCGCACATCGCGCAGACCGAAGACGCGCTGCGTACCGCCGGTGGCGACGCCGCCGCCAGCCTCGCCACGCGCCTGGGCGCGGCGCGCACGGCCTTCCTGGAGGTGGTGGACTTCATCGCCAGCCATGCCAAGGAGGACCCCAACGCCGCCTATGCCGGCAGCGTGCCGTACCTGATGCTGGCCGGCAACCTGGTTGCCGGCTGGCAGATGGGCCGGGCGCTGCTGGCGGCGCAGCAGCTGTCGGGCCAGGGACAGGACGAGGCCTTCCTGCAGGCCAAGATCGCCACCGCGCGCTTCTACGGCGAGCACATCCTGGTGCGCGTGCCGGCGCTGAAGGACGAGATCGTGCACGGCGCCGCCAGCGTGATGGCGCTGGCCCCCGAGGCCTTTTGAACGCGCTACTGAAAAAATAGCTGCGGGCCCTTATTGCATAAGGGCTGAGGCCGCTTTTGGTTTAAAAATCATCACCGAACCCGTTGAGGGAGACTCCATGGCCCTGCCACCCGTACTGCAAAAGCTGTCGCTGCCGGTCATCGGCTCGCCGCTGTTCATCGTCAGCAACCCGCAGCTGGTCATCGCCCAGTGCCAGGCCGGCATCGTCGGCTCGATGCCGTCGCTGAACGCGCGCCCGGCCGAGCAGCTGGACGACTGGCTGGCCGAGATCACCGAGACCCTGGCCGCCTGGGACCGCGCCCATCCCGAGTCGCCCGCTGCGCCGTTCGCCATCAACCAGATCGTGCACAAGAGCAACGCCCGGCTGGAGCACGACATGCAGGTCTGCGCCAAGTACCGCGTGCCCATCGTCATCACCAGCCTGGGCGCGCGCGAGGACGTGAACCAGGCCGTGCACGGCTGGGGCGGAGTGGTGCTGCACGACATCATCAACAACGCCTTCGCCCGCAAGGCCGTCGAGAAGGGCGCCGACGGCCTGATCGCCGTAGCGGCCGGCGCCGGCGGCCACGCGGGCGTGAAAAGCCCGTTCGCGCTGATCCAGGAAATCCGGCAGTGGTTCGATGGGCCGCTGGTGCTGTCTGGCGCCATCGCCACCGGCGATGCGGTGCTGGCGGCGCAGGCCATGGGGGCCGACCTGGCCTACATTGGCTCGGCCTTCATCGCCACGCACGAGGCGCGCGCCAGCGACGCCTACAAGCAGGCCATCGTCGAGTGCAATTCCGACGACATCGTCTACAGCAACCTGTTCACCGGCGTGCATGGCAACTACCTCGCGCCGTCGATCCGCGCCGCCGGGCTGGACCCGCAGCACCTGCCCGAGTCCGACCCGAGCAAGATGAATTTCGCTGAAGGCTCGACCAAGGCCTGGAAGGACATCTGGGGCTGTGGCCAGGGCATCGGCGCGGTGGACGCGGTGCTGCCGGCGGCCGAGCTGGTGGCGCGGCTGCGGCGCGAATACGCCGCCGCCCGGCGCCGCCTGGCGCTGGCCTGAGCCGCCTGCAGCCGCGCCGGCAAAAGCGCACAATACCGCCCGGGCCGCGTCGCGGCCCGCACTTTTTCCGCTGTCGGCCGGCTGCTTCGGGCGCCGGCTTGCCTGATCCCCCATGCCTTCCATCGCCCCCGCCGCCACGCCGCGCAGCGCGCTCATCGACTGTGCCAAGGCCCTGGCCTGCGCGGCCATCGTGCTGCACCACCTGGCCTTCTACGGTCCGGTGTCGGCGCTGGCGCACGAGGCGGCGCCGCTGGCCATCGACTGGCTGGCCGAGCATGCGCGCATCGCGGTGCAGGTGTTCCTGGTGCTGGCCGGCTACCTGGCCGCCGCCAGCCTGGCGCCGCAGGGCAGCGCGCGTTTCGCGCGGCCGGGCGCCAAGATCGGCCAGCGCTTCGTGCGCCTGGTCGTGCCCTACGCGGTGGCGCTGGCGCTGGTGATCGTGGTGTCGGCGGCGGTGCGTCCGTGGCTGGACGACGCCATGGTGTCAGCCGACCCGGACCTGTCCCAGCTGCTGGCGCACGCGCTGCTGCTGCACGGCGTGCTGGGCGAGGAGTCGCTGTCGGCGGGCGTCTGGTACGTGGCCATCGACTTCCAGCTGTTCGCGCTCACGGTGTTGCTGCTGGCCGGTGTGCGCCGGCTGGTGCCCGCGGCATGGCGCGCGCGCGGCGCGCAGGCATTGGTGCTGCTGCTGGCCGCCGCCTCGCTGCTGGGCTTCAACCGCGACCCGGACTGGGACGCCTGGGCGCCGTACTTCTTCGGCGCCTACGGGTTGGGCATGCTGGCCTGGTGGGCGGCGCACGCCGCGGACGACCATGAAGCGCGATGCTGGCAGGGCGTCATCGCGCTGCTGGTGCTGTGCGCCCTGGCGCTGGACTGGCGTGCGCGCATCGCGCTGTCCGGTGGCACGGCGCTGGCCCTGGGGCTGCTGATGCGCGTTCCGGCGGTTGCGGCCTGGCAGGGCCTGGCGCCGCTGCGCTGGCTGGGGCAGGTGTCGTACTCGGTGTTCCTGGTGCACTTCGCGGTGTGCCTGCTGGTCAACGCCGCAGTGGCGCAGTGGTGGCCGCAGTCAGTAACGGCGGGCGTGCTGGCCCTGGTGGGCGGTTTTGCGCTGTCGCTGGCGGCCGGCGGCTGGCTGTACCGGCGCGTCGAGCGGCATGTGCCGACCTGGCACAGCGCGCTGCGCTGGCAGGCCGGGCTGGTCGGCACCGGGCTGGCGACGGCGCTGCTGGCGGCGCTGCGCTGAACGCCCCCGGAGGGCACACAAAAAAAGGCAGCCCGCGGGCTGCCTGGAAGCCGAAGCGGCGCAGGCTCAGCGGTGCAGCTCGCCAGCGCTTTCCGGCTGGAAGGTGATGGCGTCCACACGCACCGTCACCTGGCCGGTGGGGCTGGGCATCTGGATCTCGTCGCCCACGGTCAGGCCCAGCAGGGCGATGCCCACTGGCGCGAATACCGACACCTTGTCGCCGCCGCCATCCATCTCGCGCGGATAGACCAGTGTCAGCGTGCTGGCCTTTCCGGTTTCCAGGATGGTGAACTGCACGGTGGAGTTCATGGTCACCACGTTGGGTGGCATGTTCTGGGGGTCGAGCACGTCGGCGCGGTCCAGCTCCGCTTCGAGTTGGTCGCGGCCGGGAAATGCCGTGGTGGTCTTGTCCAGCAGCGCCTCGATGCGCTCCAGGTCCAGCGACGACAGGGTGATGGCGGGCTTTTGCAGCATGTCGGACTGCCTTTCGGAGGGAGTTGTTCAGGTTGGTCGGATGGCGCCGGGGCGCCCTCTCGGGCGGCCAGGGGCCAGACGGACAAAAGCCCGGGCAACGGGGTTGTCCGGGCCGGGGCGTCTTCTTGCGCAGGGCGCACCGCTTGGCGCGAGCGCATGGGCCGGATTGTGCGGGCAAGCAGCACCCTTGCCAAGGAATCTCGCACAGCGGTGCTGCGAATTGGCCGTGGCTTGCCAAGCCGGGTCAAACGGCGTAGGTGGAGTGTGCCGCCAGAACCTGCGTAGCATGACCGGCTTTTTCTGGAGCCCCTGACATGCTGCTGATCGTCGGAACCGTGCGCCTGCCCGCTGCGCGCCTGGAAAGCGCGCTGCCCGCCATGCTGGCCATGGTGCAGGCCTCACGCGCGGAGCCTGGCTGCCTGCAGTACAGCTATGCACAGGACCTGTTCGACCCCGGCCTGATCCACGTCCAGGAACGGTGGCAGGACGCGCAGGCGCTGGAGGCGCACTTCGCGTCGCCGCACATCGCCCGCTGGCGCGCGGCGTGGCCGGCGTTGGGCATTGGCGAACGCGACCTGCGCCGCTACGAGGTCGGGGCGGCGCAGCCGACCTGAGTCTCGATCAGCCGATCAGCTGGCGCGCGTGGTGGCGCAGGTGATCGTCGATGAAGCTCTGCACGAAGTAGTAGCCGTGGTCGTAGCCGGCGTGGCGGCGCAGCGTCAAAGGCTGGCCGGCGGTCTCGCAGGCGGCCTCGAACAGGTGCGGGTGCAGCTGTTCGGCCAGGAATTTGTCGTCCAGGCCCTGGTCGATCAGGATGCCGCCGGGGTAGGGCGCGCTGGCCTGTGCGCTCATCAGCTCCGTGGCGTCGTGCGCGCTCCAGGTGGCGCGATCGGCGCCCAAGTAGCCGGTGAAGGCCTTCTCGCCCCAGGGGCAGCGCGTGGGCGCGCAGATCGGCGCGAAGGCCGACAGGCTCTGGAAGCGCCCCGGGTGCCGCAGCGCCAGGCTCAAAGCGCCGTGCCCGCCCATGCTGTGGCCGAACAGTCCCAGACGCTGGCCGTCGATGGGCAGCTGCTGGGCCAGCAGCGGCAGCAGCTCGGCGATCAGCCAGCTTTCCATGCGCCAGTGCGGCTTCCAGGGCGCCTGCGTGGCGTCCAGGTAGAAGCCCGCGCCGACGCCGAAGTCCCAGGCATCGGCCTCGCCCGGCACATCCGCGCCGCGCGGGCTGGTGTCGGGCGCCACCAGCGCCAGGCCCAGTTCGGCCGCCAAGCGCTGGGCGCCGGCCTTGGTCGGGAAGGTTTCCTCGGTGCAGGTCAGCCCGGCCAGGTACAGCAGCGCCGGCACCGGCGTGCCGGCCAGCGCCCTGGGCGGCAGGTACACGGCCAGCCGCATCGGCAGGCCGATCTCGACCGAGTCCTGGCGATAAAAGCGCTGCTCGCCGCCGAAGCAGGCGTGGGTGCTGAGCAGTTCAAGGGGTGGCGTCATGCGAGGGCTCCTTCGGCGCGGGCCGGCAGCCCGCAGCGCCTGTTTATGGCGAAATTGGCCTTCAGCCCTTGTGTTTCAAAGGCTTCCAGCTATTTTTTTGATAGTGCGGCGCCAACCGTTCAGTCGGCGTAGTGCACCACCGAGCGGATCGACTCGCCCCGGTGCATCAGGTCGAACGCATCGTTGATGCCCGTGAGGGGCATGGTGTGCGTGACGAAGGGCGCCAGGTCGATGCGCCCGGCCATGGCGTCGTGCACCATGCCCGGCAACTCGCTGCGGCCCTTGACGCCGCCGAACGCCGTGCCCAGCCACTTGCGGCCGGTGACCAGCTGGAACGGCCGGGTGCTGATCTCCTGCCCGCTGCCGGCTACGCCGATGACCACGCTCTGGCCCCAGCCGCGGTGCGCGCATTCCAGCGCGGCGCGCATCACCTGCACGTTGCCGATGCACTCGAAGCTGTGGTCCACGCCCCAGCCGGTCATCTCGACGATGACCTGCTGGATCGGCTTGTCGAAGTCCTTGGGGTTGACGCAGTCGGTGGCGCCGAAGGTGCGCGCCAGCTCGAACTTGGCCGGGTTGGTGTCCACCGCGATGATGCGCCCGGCACCCGCCAGCTTTGCGCCCTGCACCACGGCCAAGCCGATGCCGCCCAGGCCGAACACCGCCACGCTGTCGCCCGGCTGCACCTTGGCAGTGTTCTTGACGGCGCCTAGGCCGGTGGTTACGCCGCAGCCCAGCAGACACACCTGCTCGGGGTTGGCGTCGGGGTCGACCTTGGCCAGCGACACCTCGGCCACCACGGTGTACTCGGAAAACGTCGAGCAGCCCATGTAGTGGTAGATCGGCTCGCCGTCGTACGAAAAGCGGGTGGTGCCGTCGGGCATCAGGCCCTTGCCTTGCGTGGCGCGCACGGCCACGCACAGGTTGGTCTTGCCGCTCTTGCAGAACAGACACTCGCCGCACTCGGCGGTGTACAGCGGGATGACATGGTCGCCAGGTTTCACGCTGGTCACGCCTTCGCCCACCTCCACCACGATACCCGCACCCTCGTGGCCGAGCACCGCCGGGAACACGCCCTCCGGGTCGTCGCCGGAGAGCGTGAAAGCGTCGGTGTGGCACACGCCGGTGTGGGTGATCTTGACCAGCACCTCGCCGGCCTTCGGTGGCGCGACGTCGATCTCGACGATCTGCAGGGGTTGTCCGGGGGCGAAGGCGACGGCGGCGCGGGATTTCATGGGGCTTCCTTGTGTGGGCGGTGAGAGGAGGAGAAAACTACTTCAGGTACGAGCGGATCAGCGACAGGGTTTGATCCAGTGCCTCGGGCGATGCGCCCGGCTGCGCCACCAGCGTCTCGCGTACATGGCCGTCCAGCAGGTCGGCCATCAGCCCGTGCACGGCACCGCGCATGGCGGCCAGCTGCTGCAGGATGGGGGCGCAGTCGCTGCCGGCCTCCACCGCGCGCTCCAGTGCCTCGGCCTGGCCGCGAATGCGGCGCAGGCGGGTGATGGCGCGTTGCTTGTCTTCAGCGGAATGGGGCATGGGTCGATGCGGGAGGAGAGTACGGCTAAGACCTGAAATTTAGGTACTGGAGGGGAGTATAAAAAGCTGGTGCTTGCAGGTAAAGGGCAAGAGCTTGAGATTTTGTGGTTACTAGAGGGCAGTATTCCAGTCCAGAAGCAATCTACCCATGCGGGATGACGACAAGGCAGTCCGCTTGCCGCTGCCGGTCTCGCAAGCCATGCAGGCCAGGCATGGCATGCGGGCATGAAAAAAGCCCGCAGGCACATACCTGCGGGCTTGGGAGGCCAGGGGACCAGGCAGGCCCCGGGATGACCGTGTGGCGCTTCAGGCCATGTCGGGCACGTCGCGGCGCGGCGAGCCGACGAACAGCTGGCGCGGGCGGCCGATCTTGTACTCGGGGTCGGCGATCATCTCGTTGAGCTGGGCGATCCAGCCCACGGTGCGGGCCAGGGCGAAGATGCCGGTGAACAGGTTCACCGGGATGCCGATGGCGCGCTGCACGATGCCCGAGTAGAAGTCCACGTTCGGGTACAGCTTGCGCTGCACGAAGTAGTCGTCTTCCAGCGCGATCTGCTCGAGCTTCTTGGCCAGGGCGAACAGCGGGTCGTTGTGCAGGCCCAGGGCTTCCAGCACCTCGTTGGTGGTCTCCTGCATCAGCTTGGCGCGCGGGTCGTAGTTCTTGTACACGCGGTGGCCGAAGCCCATCAGGCGCACGCCCGAGTTCTTGTCCTTGACCTGCTCCATGAACTCGCCGACCTTGGCGATACCGCCGTTGGCCTGGATGTTCTCGAGCATGTTCAGGCAGGCCTCGTTGGCGCCGCCGTGCGCCGGGCCCCACAGGCAGGCCACGCCGGCGGCGATGGCCGCGAACGGGTTGGTGCCCGAGCTGCCGCACAGGCGCACGGTGGAGGTGGAGGCGTTCTGCTCGTGGTCGGCGTGCAGGATGAAGATGCGGTCCATCGCCTTTTCAATGACCGGATTGACCTGGTACTCCTCGCACGGCGTGCCGAACATCATGCGCAGGAAATTGCCGGCGTACGACAGGTCGTTGCGCGGGTACATGTATGGCTCGCCCTTGCCGTACTTGTAGGCCATGGCGACCAGCGTCGGCATCTTGGAGATCAGGCGGATGGCGGCGATCTCGCGGTGCGCCGGGTTGTTGATGTCGGTGCTGTCGTGATAGAAGGCCGACAGCGCGCCCACCAGGCCGGTCAGCACCGCCATCGGGTGCGCATCGCGGCGGAAGCCGCGCAGGAAGAACTGCATCTGCTCGTTCACCATGGTGTGCTTGGTGACCAGCTTGTGGAAGCCGCTGCGCTCCTCAGCGTTGGGCAGCTCGCCGTTGAGCAGCAGGTAGCAGGTGTCCAGGTAGTCGCACTTGGTCGCCAGCTGCTCGATCGGGTAGCCGCGGTACAGCAACTCGCCCTTGTCGCCGTCGATGTAGGTGATCGACGACTGGCAGGCGGCGGTGGACAGGAAGCCCGGATCGTAGGTGAACATGCCCGTCTGGCCGTACAGCTTGCGGATGTCGATGACATCCGGGCCGATGGTGCCCTGGTAGACAGGCAGCTCCATGCTCGGGGCGCCGTTGCTGAACGATAGCGTCGCCTTGTTGTCTGCGAGTTTCATTTCCGGTTTCCTTGGGTTGGGATGGCGTTGTACGGAGGGCCAGCGCGGAGCGCTGTGCCAGGTCAGGTGCGGGCGCGCATCTGCGCCAGCACCTGCCGCACCTCGGGGGTATCCAGCGCGCCGGCGGGCTCGGTGCGGGCCAGCAGCAGGTCCAGCAGGTCGTTGTCGGACAGGTCCATGAGCTGGCCCAGGCCGCGCGCCTGGGCGCGGCTCAGGCGCGCGCCGTGGTTCTTGAAGAAGCGCTCGATGAACAGGTCGTTCTCGACCAGCCCGCGCCGGCAGCGCCAGCGCAGCACGGATGCCTCGCGTTCGTCGAGCCAGGCTTCGTCATGCTCGGCCATGGTGGTCAGATGGCGCGGCGCACCATCAGCTCCCTGATCTTGCTGATGGCGGCGGCCGGCTTCAGGCCCTTGGGGCACACGTCCACGCAGTTCATGATGGTGTGGCAGCGGAACAGGCGGTACGGGTCTTCCAGGTTGTCCAGGCGCTCGCTGGTGGCCTTGTCGCGGCTGTCGGCGATGAAGCGGTAGGCCTGCAGCAGACCGGCCGGGCCGACGAACTTGTCCGGGTTCCACCAGAAGCTGGGGCAGGCCGTGGAGCAGCTGGCGCACAGGATGCATTCGTACAGGCTGTTGAGCTCCTCGCGCTCCTCGGGCGACTGCAGCCGCTCCTTGGACGGCGAGACCGGCTCGTCGTTCTGCAGGTAAGGCTTGATCGAGTGGTACTGGTTGAAGAACTGCGTCATGTCCACGATCAGGTCGCGGATCACGGGCAGGCCGGGCAGGGGTTTCAGCACGATGTCGCCGGTCAGCGTCTTCATGTTGGTCAGGCAGGCCAGGCCATTCTTGCCGTTGATGTTCATGGCGTCCGAGCCGCACACGCCCTCGCGGCACGAGCGGCGGAACGACAGCGACGGGTCTTGCGCCTTGAGTTTGACCAGGGCATCCAGCAGCATGCGTTCATGGCCGTCCAGCTCCACCTGCATGGTCTGCATGTAGGGCTTGGCGTCCTTGTCCGGGTCGTAGCGGTAAATCTTGAAAGTGCGTTGCATGGCTTGTTTCTTTCGTGGGCAGCGGCAGCTGGGGTCAGAACGTGCGGACCTTGGGCGGGACGCTGTCCACCGTCAGGGGCTGCATGGTCACCGGCTTGTAGGTCAGGCTGTTGGACTGGCTGTGCCACAGCGTGTGCTTGAGCCAGTTGGCGTCGTCGCGGCCCAGCGGCGCGGTGGGGTGGTCGGCCGGGTGCTCGTAGTCGTCCACGGTGTGGGCGCCGCGGCATTCGTGGCGCGCGGCGGCCGACACCATCGTGGCCTGCGCGGCCTCGATCAGGTTGTCCACCTCCAGCGCCTCCATGCGCGCCGTGTTCCAGACCTTGGAGTCGTCCCTCAGGCCGATGGCCTCGACCTTGCGGCGGATCTCGGCGATCTTGGCCACGCCTTCGTCCATGCTCTTTTGCGTGCGGAACACGCCGGCGTGCTGCTGCATGGTCTGGCGGATCTCATTGGCCACGTCCTGCGCGTACAGGCCGCCGGCGTTGCCCTCGATCTGGTTCAGGCGCGCCAGGGTGCGCTCGCTGGCATCGGCCGGCACGGCATGGTGGTCGCCGAAATCGCGCACGAACTGCACGATGTGCTTGCCCGCGGCCTTGCCGAACACCAGCAGGTCCAGCAGCGAGTTGGTGCCCAGGCGGTTGGCGCCGTGCACCGACACCGCCGAGCATTCGCCCACCGCGTACAGGCCGCCCACGACGTTGTTCTGCTGGCCGTCCCAGCTCACCACCTGGCCGTGGATGTTGGTCGGGATGCCGCCCATCTGGTAGTGGATGGTGGGCACCACGGGGATCGGCTCCTTGGTGATGTCCACGTTGGCGAAGTTGTGGCCGATCTCCTCGACCGACGGCAGGCGCTTGCGGATCGTGTCCGCGCCCAGATGGTCGAGCTTCATCAGGATATAGTCCTTGTTCGGACCGCAGCCGCGACCTTCCTTGATCTCCTGGTCCATGGAGCGCGAGACGAAGTCGCGCGGCGCCAGGTCCTTCAGCGTGGGCGCGTAGCGCTCCATGAAGCGCTCGCCATTGCTGTTGAGCAGGATAGCGCCCTCGCCGCGGCAGCCCTCGGTCAGCAGCACGCCCGCGCCGGCCACGCCGGTGGGGTGGAACTGCCAGAACTCCATGTCCTGCAGCGGAATGCCGGCGCGCGCCGCCATCCCCAGGCCGTCGCCGGTGTTGATGAAGGCGTTGGTCGAGGCGGCGAAGATGCGGCCCGCGCCGCCGGTGGCCAGCAGCACGGCCTTGGCGTGCAGCTCGTACAGGTCGCCGGTTTCCAGCTCGATGGCCGTCACGCCGACCACGTCGCCGGCGCTGTTGCGGATCAGGTCCAGCGCCATCCACTCGACGAAGAAGTTGGTCTTGGACTCGACGTTCTGCTGGTACAGCGTGTGCAGCATGGCGTGGCCGGTGCGGTCGGCCGCGGCGCAGGCGCGCTGCACGGGCTTTTCGCCGTAGTTGGCGGTATGGCCGCCGAAGGGGCGCTGGTAGATGGTGCCGTCCGGGTTGCGGTCGAACGGCATGCCGAAGTGCTCCAGCTCGATCACCACGTTCGGTGCCTCGCGGCACATGAACTCCACGGCGTCCTGGTCGCTCAGCCAGTCGCCGCCCTTGATGGTGTCGTAGAAGTGGTAGTGCCAGTTGTCCTCGCTCATGTTGCCGAGCGACGCCGACACGCCGCCCTGTGCGGCGACGGTGTGCGAACGGGTGGGGAAGACCTTGGACAGGCAGGCCACCGACAGGCCGGCGCGCGCCAGTTCAAGCGAGGCACGCATGCCGGAGCCGCCGGCGCCGACGATGACGACGTCGAACTTGCGCTTGGCGATATCTTTTTGGGTGTAACTCATGGTCGTGGGAGCGGTGTGCGGGTGGATCTGGAGAAGAGACGCGGCGGTTTCACAGGCGCCACAGCACCTGCACGGCCCAGCCACCGCAGGCGATCAGCCAGATGGCGGTGACGGCCTGCAGCAGCAGGCGCATGCCGGCGGGCTTGCCGTAGTCGTACCAGATGCTGCAGGCGCCCACCCAGGCGTGCCAGATCAGCGCCACGATGACGGCGAAGGTCAGGGCCTTCATCCACTGCGGCGCGAAGATGCCGGCCCAGGTGTCGTATCCGATGGGCCCGGACACCAGCAGCACCTTGGTCAGCAGCAGCAGGGTGAAGACGGCCATCAGCACGGCGGTGATGCGCTGCACCAGGAAATCGCGCCAGCCATAGTGGGCACCGACGGCGGTGCGCTTGTAGCCATAGGTAGTGGCCATGGGGTTCTCCTTGTTTCGCGGGGGTATCAGTACAGACCGAACAGCTTGGCGCCGAGCACCAGCGTCAGGACGACGGCGGCCACCAGGGTGACCAGGGCCGACTGGCGGCCGAATTCCTTGGTGGTGTTGTGCGTCACGTCCATCCACAGGTGGCGCACGCCGGCGAACAGGTGGTGCAGGTAGGACCAGATCAGCGCCAGCACGACCAGCTTGAGCAGCCAGGCGGGAATGAAGCCCACGCCGGCGTCGAACGCCGAGCGGAAGGTGCCGAACGAGATCTCCGAGGTCACCGACTTGTCGAACAGCCAGATGATCAAGGGCAGCAACAACAGCATCAGCAGGCCGCTCACGCGGTGCAGGATGGACACCAGCGCCGCCAGCGGCAGGCGGTAGGTGCTCACGTCGCTGAAGACGTTGATGTTGCGAAATTCAGGCCGTTTCTTGGCGGTCTCGTTCATGGCGTGGGTCCTCGGTGGATGTAACTGCTTGGTAATCGCGCGCAGGCGGACAGCCCAAAATTCTATTGCAATGCAGCATCGGTGCCATTGCGACAATTGCTTACGTGGCGCTACGCGTTGTCGCGCTGGGACAGGGTGCTGTCGGCAGGCTCAGCTCAGTTGGTTGTGATAGTGATGGGTATCGGTGCGGTACAGGCCGCGGCGCAGTTCCATCGGCACGTCGTTGTAGGTATAGGCCAGTCGCTCGACACTGAGCACCGGCGTGGACGTGGTGATGGCCAGCCAGTGTGCCTGCTGCTCGTCGGGCAGCACGGCGCGCAGCTTTTCATCGGCGCGCACCATGCGCACGCCGAAATCCATCTCGAACATGGCGTAGGTCGGTCCCTGGTAGCCGGCCATCTGCTCGGCGCTCAGGCCCTTGAAGGTATGGCCGGGCAGCCAGATGTCCTCCAGGATGGTCGGCACGCCGGAAAACGACAGCACGCGGCGCGCCTGCAGCACCGGGTCGCCGGTGCGCAGCGCCAGCGCGCGCGCCACGTCGGCGCTGGCGCGCAGCCTTCGGCATTCGAGAATGGTGCGCTGCGCCCGCGCCTCGCCACGCACATCTCCGCTGTCGGGCACGAGTTTCAGGAAGCGGTATTGCACCTGGCGCTCGGCATGCGTGGCCACGAAGGTGCCCTTGCCCTGGCGGCGCAGCAGCAGGTTCTCTCCCGCCAGCTCGTCGATGGCCTTGCGCACCGTGCCTTGGCTGACGCGAAAGCGCCCGGCCAACTCTATCTCGCTGGGAATGGCCTCGCCCGGCTTCCATTCGCCGTGCTGCAGGCTGTGCAGGATCAGGCCCTTGATCTGCTGGTACAGCGGGCTGAAGGCGGGTGCCTGCGACAGGCCAGGGCCGTCGGCAGTGGAGGGGAGGGGGGGAGGCATGGCGGACATCGGGGCGACTCGCGCTGTGCGGTCGGCGCGGGGCTGTGTGAATGCTGCATCATAATCTTATATAAGACATAAGACAAATTGACCGGGGGCGAATTTCGCCCGTAAAATCCGGCGCTGCTTGCAGGGCATGAAGGCTGCCGATGACGACGCGCTGGTGCTGCCTTGCACCCCTCTTTTACTTCCTCGTTGTGTCATCTGGAGTTTTCGCATGAACAAGAAGCCCGTCCGCGTTGCAGTCACCGGTGCCGCCGGCCAGATCGGTTATGCCCTGCTGTTTCGCATCGCATCCGGCGAAATGCTGGGCAAGGACCAGCCGGTCATCCTGCAGCTGCTGGAGATCCCGGACGAGAAGGCACAGAACGCGCTCAAGGGCGTGATCATGGAACTCGAGGACTGCGCCTTCCCGCTGCTGGCCGGCATCGAGGCGCACAGCGACCCCATGACCGCCTTCAAGGACACCGACTACGCCCTGCTGGTGGGCGCGCGTCCGCGCGGCCCCGGCATGGAGCGCGCCGACCTGCTGGCCGCCAACGCGCAGATTTTCACCGCCCAGGGCAAGGCGCTGAACGCCGTGGCCTCGCGCGACGTGAAGGTGCTGGTGGTGGGCAACCCGGCCAACACCAATGCCCACATCGCCATGAAGAGCGCTCCCGACCTGCCGCGCGAGAACTTCACCGCCATGCTGCGCCTGGACCACAACCGCGCAGCCTCGCAGCTGGCGGCCAAGGGCGGCTTCAAGGTGGGCGACATCAAGCACCTGACGGTGTGGGGCAACCACTCGCCCACGATGTATGCCGACTACCGCTTCGCCACTGTCAATGGCGAGAGTGTCAAGGACAAGATCAACGACCAGGCCTGGAACAAGGATGTGTTCCTGCCCACCGTGGGCAAGCGCGGCGCGGCCATCATCGCCGCGCGCGGCCTGTCCTCTGCCGCCTCGGCCGCCAACGCCGCCATCGACCACATGCGCGACTGGGCACTGGGCTCCAAGGGCGAGTGGGTGACCATGGGCGTGCCCTCCAACGGCGAGTACGGTATTCCCAAGGACATCGTCTTTGGCTTCCCGGTGACGACCGAGAACGGCAAGTACAAGATCGTCGAGGGCCTGGACATCGACGCCTTCTCGCAGGAACGCATCGACGCCACCCTGGCCGAACTGCAGGGTGAGCAGGACGGCGTCAAGCACCTGCTGTAAGCCGGCCCCGGGGCCGCAGCGGTCGATGCTTCTTTTTCGATAGCTGCAGGCCCTTGTATTCAAAGGGCTAACGCCACTTTTCATTCACAATCCTGCCATGACCCCTGTCAGCGCCCATCCCCGCCAAGTCCTGCTGGACGCCCAGGCCGCAGTGCCGGTGCTGCCGGTATGCGACCACTACAGCGGGGTGGAGCAGCGCATGCGCAAGAGCCTGCAGCTGCAGCAGGAGATGGCGCAGGAGTTCGGCCACTGCGTCTTCGACGTGACGCTGGACTGCGAGGACGGCGCCCCGGTGGGTGCCGAGCGGGCGCATGCCGAGCTGGTGGCGCGCCTGGCGCTGCAGGCTGCACCCGGCGCGCGCGTCGCGGCGCGGGTGCACACGGTGGACCACCCGGCTTTCGTGGCCGACGTGGACACCATCGCCGGCCAAGCCGGCCAGCGGCTGTGCCACCTCATGGTGCCCAAGGTCGAGTCGGTGGACGACGTGCTGCGCGCCGAGCGGGCGCTGGATGCCGCCGGCGCGCGCCAGCTGCCGCTGCATGTGCTGATCGAGTCCTCGGCCGCCGTGCACCGGGCCTTCGAGATCGCCGCGCACCCGCGCGTGCAAAGCCTGAGCTTCGGTCTGATGGACTTCGTCTCGGCGCACGGCGGCGCCATCCCGGCATCCGCCATGGGCTCTGACGGCCAGTTCGAGCACCCGCTGGTGGTGCGCGCCAAGCTGGAGATAGCCGCCGCCTGCCATGCCCACGGCAAGGTGCCTTCGCACTGCGTGGTGACCGAGTTCAACGACGCCGACGCGCTGCAGGCCGCGGCCACGCGGGCGGCACGGCAGTTCGGCTACACGCGCATGTGGAGCATCCACCCGGCGCAGATCCGCCCCATCCTGGCCGCCTTTGCCCCTGCTGCGCAGGAAGTGAGCCAGGCCGCGCGCATCCTGGCTGCGGCGCAGGCGGCGCAGTGGGCGCCCATCAGCGACGGCGGTGTGCTGCACGACCGCGCCAGCTACCGTTACTACTGGCAGGTGCTGGAGCGCGCGCACCAGACTGGCCAGGCCCTGCCACCCGCGGCGCAGGTCTGGTTTTCCGACGCGGCGACAATGGCGCCCAGCGCCTGATCCACCCGGTGCCTTCGTTTCACCACGCCTACCTTGTTGCAGGACTTTCCATGAAGACCCTCGTCGCTTCCGCCCTGATGCTGCTGGCTCCCGCGCTGGCCTGGTCCAACCCGGCTGCAACACTGGTCAAGCCGGCGGCGAAGGCCTCCGCCAAGGCCGCGCCCAAGGCGGCGCCGGCAAAGACCGTGGCCAAGCCCAAGGCAACGAAAAAGGACAAGACCACCGTTGCCAAGGCCTCGCCGCCCAGCAGCCGCACCCAGCTGCGCAGCGGCGCGGCGCAGGTGGCGGCCGGCCTGGCAGCCGCCGAGGCGGCGCTGACTCCGGAAGAACTGCAGATCGCCCAGCTAGTGCATACCGGCCACATCGCATGCGAGCTGGGCGCATCGGTGGACATCCAGCCCGACGCCCAGTCGCCCGGCCGCTTCCACGTGCAGGGCAAGGGCTTCAAGTACCACATGGCGCCCGTGGCCACCTCGACCGGTGCGGTGCGCCTGGAGGATGCAAGCGCCGGCGCGGTGTGGCTGCAGATCGCCAACAAATCCATGCTCATGAACCAGAAGCTCGGCCAGCGCATGGCCGACGAGTGCATGAGCCCGCAGCAGTTCGCCGTGGCCGAGGGTTTCAAGAAAGCCCCACCGCGCAGCCTGCTGGACGGCCCGGCCAACCCCTGAGCCCCTGCTGATTTCACGCTGATTCGCCTGGCCCGCTGTGCGGGCAGGACACCCGGCCAGCGCGTCGCCATCGCGGCGCGCGCTGGCTGCGGCATGCCCGGCCACTCGACAAGCCCTGCAAGATTTCCTTCATCTTCCCTGGAGAACCCCCCATGTTGAAAGCCTACCGTGACCACGTTGCCGAGCGCGCCGCCCTGGGCATCCCGCCGCTGCCGCTGGACGCCAAGCAGACGGCCGAGCTGATCGAGCTGATCAAGAACCCGCCCGAGGGCGAGGCCGAGTTCCTGCTCGATTTGCTGACGCATCGTGTGCCGCCGGGCGTGGACGACGCAGCCAAGGTCAAGGCCTCGTTCCTGGCCGCCGTGGCGCACGGCGACCTGGTGGTGGGCCTGATCTCGCGTGCCAAGGCCACTGAGCTGCTCGGCACCATGGTCGGCGGCTACAACGTGCACCCGCTGATCGAACTGCTGGACGACGCCGAGGTGTCGGCGCAGGCCGCCGAGGCGCTGAAGAAGACGCTGCTGATGTTCGACTTCTTCAACGATGTCGCCGCCAAGGCCAAGGCTGGCAATGCGCGCGCGCTGGAGGTCATGCACAGCTGGGCCGATGCGGAATGGTTCACCAGCCGTCCCGAGGTCGAGAAGAAGATCACCGTCACGGTCTTCAAGGTGCCGGGCGAGACCAACACCGACGACCTGTCGCCGGCGCCCGACGCCTGGAGCCGCCCGGACATCCCGCTGCACTACCTGGCGATGCTGAAGAACACGCGTCCGGACGCGGCCTTCGTGCCCGAGGAGGACGGTAAGCGCGGCCCGATGCAGTTCATCGAGGACCTGAAGGCCAAAGGCCACCTGGTGGCCTACGTGGGTGACGTGGTCGGCACCGGCTCGTCGCGCAAGTCGGCGACCAACAGCGTCATCTGGGCCACTGGCCAGGACATCCCCTACGTGCCGAACAAGCGCTTCGGCGGCGTCACGCTGGGCGGCAAGATCGCGCCGATCTTCTTCAACACGCAGGAAGACTCGGGTGCGCTGCCGATCGAGGTGGACGTCTCGCGCATGGAGATGGGCGACGCCATCGACATCTACCCCTACGAGGGCCGCATCGAGAAGAACGGCGAGAAGATCGCTGACTTCCAGCTGAAAAGCGACGTGCTGCTCGACGAGGTGCGCGCCGGCGGCCGCATCAACCTGATCATCGGCCGCTCGCTCACCGCGCGCGCCCGCGAATTCCTGGGTCAGGCCGCCTCGACCGCCTTCCGTCTGCCCCAGGCGCCGGCGCAGTCCAGCGCCGGCTTCACCCTGGCGCAGAAGATGGTCGGCCGTGCCTGCGGCCTGCCCGAAGGCCAGGGCATCCGCCCCGGCACCTACTGCGAGCCGAAGATGACCACCGTCGGCAGCCAGGACACCACCGGCCCGATGACGCGTGACGAATTGAAGGACTTGGCCTGCCTGGGCTTCTCGGCCGACATGGTCATGCAGTCGTTCTGCCACACCGCGGCCTACCCCAAGCCCGTGGACGTGAAGACACACCGCGAGCTGCCCCAGTTCATCAGCAACCGCGGCGGCGTGGCGCTGCGCCCGGGCGACGGCGTGATCCACAGCTGGCTGAACCGCCTGCTGCTGCCCGACACCGTGGGCACTGGCGGCGACTCTCACACGCGCTTTCCGATCGGCATCAGCTTCCCGGCGGGCTCCGGCCTGGTGGCCTTCGGTGCTGCCACCGGCGTCATGCCGCTGGACATGCCCGAGTCGGTGCTGGTGCGCTTCAAAGGCGAGATGCAGCCGGGCGTGACGCTGCGCGACCTGGTGCACGCCATCCCGCTGTTCGCCATCAAGGCCGGGCTGCTCACCGTGGCCAAGGCCGGCAAGAAGAACGTGTTCTCGGGCCGCATCCTGGAGATCGAGGGCCTGCCGGATCTGAAGGTGGAGCAGGCATTCGAGCTGTCCGACGCCTCGGCCGAGCGCAGCGCCGCGGGCTGCACCATCAAGCTGAACCAAGAGCCGGTGGTCGAGTACCTGAAGTCCAACGTCGTGCTCATGCAGAACATGATCGCGCAGGGCTACCAGGACGCGAAGACGCTGGCGCGCCGCATCGAGAAAGTGCAGGCCTGGCTGGCCGACTCGCAGCTGCTCGAGGCCGACAAGGACGCCGAGTACGCCGCGGTGATCGAGATCGACATGGGCGAGATCACCGAGCCCATCGTCTGCTGCCCGAACGACCCGGACGACGCCAAGTTCCTGTCCGAGGTCGCCGGCACCAAGATCGACGAGGCCTTCATCGGATCGTGCATGACCAACATCGGCCACTTCCGCGCCGCGGCCAAGCTGCTGGGTGGCCAGCGCGACATCCCGGTCAAGCTGTGGGTCGCGCCGCCGACCAAGATGGACGAGGCCGAGCTGATCAAGGAAGGGCACTATGCCGCCTTCGGCACCGCCGGTGCGCGCACCGAGATGCCCGGCTGCTCGCTGTGTATGGGCAACCAGGCGCAGGTGCGCGAAGGCGCGACGGTGATCTCCACCAGCACGCGCAACTTCCCCAACCGCCTGGGCAAGAACACCAACGTGTTCCTGGGCTCGGCCGAACTGGCGGCCATCGCCTCGCGCCTGGGCAAGCTGCCGACCAAGGACGAGTACCTGGCCGAAATGGGCGTGATCGACCAGGACAAGGCCAGCGTCTACCGCTACATGAACTTCGACCAGATCGAGGAGTACGCGGACGTGGCACGCGGCGCGGCGGACGCCGTGGCCGTTTGACGCGAGCGGTCCATACGGCGCTGCGATGGCCGGCCTCGACCTGAGCCTCGTGGCGCTGTACGCCGCGTCCGTGGTGTCGCTGCTGGTGACGCCCGGGCCGGTGACGCTGCTGGTGCTGCGCGCCGGCCTGGCCGGCGGCATGCGGCATGCGTTCGTCACGATCTGCGGCAGCAACGCCGCATCGCTGATCCTGATCTTCGTCTCGGCGCTGCTGATCAAGGGCCTGCTCGTTGTCGATGAGCGGGTCTTCTCGCTGGTGCGCCTGGCGGGCTGCTTGTACATCGCCTGGATCGCCCTGGCCATGGTGCGCGAGGCGCGCGCCGCGCCGGGGACGGCGTCGGCCGTGCAGACGACCGCGCGTGCGGGCTTCGTGGGCGGCTTCACGCTGGCGATCTCCAACCCGAAGGACATCGTGTTCTTCGCCTCGTTCCTGCCGCAGTTCATCGCCGTGCTGCCGTCGCCCGACCGGAGCATCGGCCTGCTCACCGGGCTGTGGATCGTGCTGGACTTCGCCACGCTGGGCCTGCTGGCGTTTGCCATGCGCCGCGCGGTCAGCCCGGCGCGCGAGCGCCAGCTGCTGCTCACCTCCGCCGTGCTGTTGCTCGCGATTGGCATCGGCGGCTTCGGGCACGCCGCCTACGAGTTGCTGGGTGGCTGAAGGGCTGCCGCCGGGTGGCACGCGCCACGCCCGGCTGGATGTGCTGCGCGGTGTGGCGATGGTCTGGATGACCGCCTTCCACCTGGGCTTCGACCTGGCGCACTTCGGCTGGTGGCGCCAGGACTTCCTGCACGACCCTTTCTGGACCTGGCAGCGCACGGCCATCGTCAGCCTGTTCCTGTTGTGCGTCGGCCTGGGGCAGGCGCTGGCCTGGCGGCAGGGCGTGCCCCTGACGCGGTTTGCGCGGCGCTGGGCGCAGATTGCCGGCGGCGCGTTGCTGGTCAGCGCGGGCTCCTACCTGATGTTCCCGCGCAGCTTCATTCACTTCGGCGTGCTGCATGGCGTGGCCGTGATGCTGCTGGTGGCGCGTGCCACTGCGGACTGGCGCGCTTGGCGGCTGTGGCTGGCCGGCGCGCTGGCGCTGGCGCTGCCGTGGCTGGCCGGCTGGACACTGGGCGGGCCGCTGGCGGAGCTGGCGCCGGCCTTCAATGGGCGAGCGCTGAACTGGCTGGGCCTGGTCACGCGCAAACCGTTCACCGAGGACTATGTGCCGCTGTTTCCCTGGCTGGGCGTGGTGTGGTGGGGTCTGGCGCTGGGACGCTGGCTGCTGCAGCGTCCGTCGCGGCCGCTGGCCGGCCCGGTTGCTGGCTTCGCCGTGCCGCTGGCCTGGCTGGGGCGGCACTCGCTCAGTTACTACCTGCTGCACCAGCCGGTGCTGATCGGCGCATTGGTCCTTGTGACCTGGCTGGTGCGCTGAGCGGCTGGCTGTCAACGCACAACGCGGCCGAAGCCGCGTTGCGTGCGAGGGGTGCGGCAGCCGCCGCACCGTGCAAGAGAGCGTTTACTCGACCTTGGCCTTGGCGCGCAGTTCTTCCTGGAACTTCATCAGCTTTTGCTGCTGCAGCTGCTGCGCCACCTGCGGCTTGACGTCCTCCAGCTTGGGCAGCTCGGCCTCACGCGTGTCGTCCAGGCGAATGACGTGCCAGCCGAACTGGCTCTTCACCGGGGTCTGCGTGACCTTGCCCTTGTCCAGCTTGATCAGGGCCTCGGTGAACTCGGGCACATAGCTGCTCGGATTGGCCCAGCCCAGGTCGCCGCCGCGGGCGCCGGATCCAGGGTCCTTGGACTGCTTCTTGGCGATCTCGTCGAATTTGCCGCCCTTCTTCAGCTGGGCAATGATGGCCTTGGCCTCGTCTTCCTTCTCGACCAGGATGTGGCTGGCCTTGTATTCCTTGCCGGCGTTGGCCGCGGCGAACTTGTCGTACTCGGCCTTGATTTCCTCGTCGGTGACCGGGTGCTTCTTCTGGTAGTCGGCGAACAGCTCGCGGATCAGGATGGCCTGGCGAGCCAGTTCCATCTGTGCCTTGTAGTCGGCCGAGGCTTCCAGGCCGCGCTTTTGCGCTTCCTGCATGAAGACTTCGCGGGCGATGACCTCTTCCTTGATCTGCTGCTCGACCTCCGGCGTCACCGGGCGGCCCGAGCGCTCCAGCTGCTGCTTCAGCGCGTCGGCGCGTTCCTTGGGAACGGGCTTGCCGTTGACCACGGCGATGTTCTGCGCGACGGCGGGCAGCGCCAACGCGCCCAGCATGGCTGCGGCCACCAGGCCGGACAGGAGCTTTTGCTTCATGAAAAATCCAGGGGGTTGGAAAGAGGGGAAAGAGAAAGAAACGGCGCCCTCGCGCGGGGCGGTATCAGAGGGTTTCGATGGCGATGGCGTGCGCGCCATGGTCGATGAAAATGCGCAGCGCATCATACACAAGGCGGTGCTGCGCCACGCGGCGCTTGCCGGCGAACAGCGGCGAAGCCACGCGCACCCGAAAGTGCGTGCCGAACCCCGTGCCGTTGGCGCCGGCGTGGCCCTCGTGCTGCCAGCTCTCGTCCAGAACTTCCAGGAAAGTCGGCTGCAGTCGCTCCTGCAGGTGCGCCTGCATGGCTTCCGCGGTGATGGCGATGGGAGCGTCGGTGGTCATGGCTGGGCGTCCTTGGGCAGGGTGGGGGAAGCAGGGTCGGGGTCCTTCATGTGCCGCGACAGGAACAGCGCCTGGGCGACGACAAATGCCAGCATCAGTCCGATCCCGCCAAACAGCTTGAAGTTCACCCAGGTGTCGGTATCGAAGGTGTAGGCCACCCACAGGTTCAGCACGCCCATGGCGGCGAAGAAGCCGGTCCAGGCCCAGTTCAGCTGGCGCCAGGCGGCGTCGGGCAGCTGCAGCTGCGCACCCATCAGGCTCTTGATGAAGTTGCGCCGCAGCACCAGCTGGCCGAACATCAGCGCGCTGCCCATCAGCCAGTACAGCACGGTGGGTTTCCACTTGATGAAGGTCTCGCTGTGCGCCAGCAGCGTGGCGCCGCCGAACAGCACGATCACGCCCAGGCTGAGCCACTGCATGGGCTCGACCTTGCCGTGGCGCAGGCGCAGCCAGGCGATCTGCGCCACCGTGGCCGCCATGGCGACGCCGGTGGCCGCGTAGATGCCCCACAGCTTGAACGCCGCGAAGAACAGGATGATGGGGAAGAAGTCGATCAGCAGCTTCATGAGGGAGCGAAAGGCATCAGGTGGCGGGCGGCTCGAAGTCGAGCGAGGCGGAGTTCATGCAGTAGCGCAGCCCGGTCTCGGTCGGCCCGTCCGGGAAGACGTGGCCCAGGTGGGCGCCGCATTGTGCACACACCGTCTCGGTGCGCACCATGCCATGGCTGGTGTCGCGGATTTCGCGAATCGCGCCGGGCACGGCCTGTGAGAAGCTCGGCCAGCCGCAGCCGGCGTCGAACTTGGTACCCGAGTCGAACAGCTTGGCGCCGCAGCAGATGCAGTGGTAGCTGCCGTCGGCCCAGTGGCGCTCGTACTTGCCGGTGTAGGGACGCTCGGTGGCGGCGCGGCGCGTGACCTCGAAGGCGCGCGGCTCGGCGCCGCGCTCCTGCAGGTGCGCCTGCCATTGTTCGTCGGACTTCTGGATGGGGTAGGTCATGAGGAACAGCTGATGGAGATGCGGGAAGCCCAGTCGGGCGGAAAGCCGGCGTGGCCCTCGAAGCCGGGATGCTCGTCGAAGGGCCGCGCCAGCAGCGTCTGCAGGGTTTGGAGTTCGCCCAGGCGCCCAAGTTTCGCCTCGGCGATGGCCTGCTCGGCCAGGTAGTTGCGCAGCACGAATTTTGGGTTGCTTTTCAGCATCAAATCGGCCGCCAGCCCTTTATCCATATGGGCATGAAGCTCTTGAAAAGATAGCAACCAGGCGTCTATGCCGCTGCGCTGCACGAAGAGGTCGCGCACGGGCTCAAAGTCCTGCGTGGCCGTGGCGTGCGACAGGCGGCGCCAGAAGATGGTCCAGTCCACCTCCTCGTCGGCCAGCACGGACAGCACACGCTGCACCAGCGCCGCGTCGCCCTCACGCGGTTGCGCCAAGCCCAGCTTGGCGCGCATCAGCTCCAGATAGGCGGCGGTGAAATCGGCCTCGTAGCCGGCCAACGCGCCCTCGGCCGCCTGGGCGTCGTCGATCAGCGGCATCAGCGCCTGCGCCAGGCAGTGCAGGTTCCACCAGCACACGGCCGGCTGGCGGTCGAAGGCGTAGCGGCCCTGGTTGTCGCTGTGGTTGCAGATGTGGCCGGGATCGAACCCGTCCAGGAACTGGAATGGCCCGTAGTCCAGCGTCAGGCCCAGGATGCTCATGTTGTCTGTGTTCAGCACGCCGTGGCAGAAACCCACTGCCTGCCAGTGCGCCACCAGCCGTGCCGTGCGCTGGCTGACCGCCTGCAGGAAGGCGGCGTAGGTGGCGCGCCCGGTCGTGTCTCCAGCAACGCGGCACTGCGGGTACCAGCAGTCGATGGCGAAATCGGCCAGCCGGCGCAGGTCGTCGTACTGCCGGCGCGCGGCGAAGTGCTCGAAATGCCCGAAGCGGATGAAGCTCGGCGCCACACGCGTGACCACGGCGGCGCTCTCGATCTCCTCGCGCGGCACCAGCGCCGGCGAGCCGGTCACGCACAGCGCGCGCGTGGTCGGCACGCCCAGCGCGTGCATGGCCTCGCTGCACAGGAACTCACGGATCGACGAGCGCAGCACCGCGCGGCCATCGCCCATGCGCGAGTACGGCGTGCGGCCGCTGCCCTTGAGCTGGATTTCCTGGCCATTCACCTCGCCTAGCAGCAGTGCGCGCCCGTCGCCCAGCTGCCCGGCCCACACGCCGAACTGGTGTCCGCTGTAGACGCTGGCCAGCGGCCGGCTGCCCGGCAGCAGCGCGTTGCCGGTGAACGCTTGCAGCAGCGCATCCGATTGCTGCCAGTCCGGCGGCAGGCCCAGCAGCACGCCCACCTCCGGACTGGTGCCGACCCAGTGCGGCGCGGGCAGGGGGGTGGGCAGCACCTCGCGCACGAAGGCCGGCCCCAGCGCGGCGAAGCCGGGCTGCCAGTCGGGGCGCCAGGGCGCGGTTGCGGGGTGGTCCAGGGTCGGGCTGTGCATGCGCGGCATTGTCGGCGCCGCCGCCATCCCCCAGGTCGGACGGGGCCTTGAGCCGCATCGGTGCCCTGGGATTTGCCCTGACGAATGGGCGACAGCAGCCGGCCCTTGCGCCGCTACCATGCCGCGATCGTCCCGACCAACCCTTCTCCAAGGAGATGCCTCCCATGCTGGGCCAGATGCAAAGCCAACCGCTGCTGATCTCGTCGCTGATCGAATTCGCCGAGCGCCACCATGGAGACGGACAGATCGTCTCGCGCCGGGTCGAGGGCGACATCCACCGCTATACCTACCGCGATCTGGCACGGCGCTCGCGCCAGCTGGCCAACGCGCTGGACGGGCTGGGATTGGCATTCAGCGATCGCGTCGCCACGCTGGCCTGGAACGGCTACCGGCACATGGAGGCGTATTTCGGCGTGTCGGGCTCGGGCCGGGTGCTGCACACGCTGAACCCACGCCTGCACCCGGAACAGATCGCCTGGATCGTGAACCACGCCGAGGACCAGGTGCTGTGCTTCGACCTCACTTTCCTGCCGCTGGTGCAGGCGGTGCAGGGCAAATGCCCGACGGTGCGGAAGTGGGTGGCGCTGTGCGATGCCGACCGGCTGCCGCAGGACTCGGGCATTCCGGGCCTGGCCAGCTACGAGGAGTGGATCGGTGGCGCCTCCGACCAGTACGCCTGGCCGCAGTTCGACGAGAACACGGCGTCCAGCATGTGCTACACCAGTGGCACCACGGGCCACCCGAAGGCGGCGCTCTACAGCCACCGCTCCACCGTGCTGCACGCCTACGCGGCGGCGCTGCCCGACGTGATGTGCCTGTCGGCGCGCGACTCGGTGCTGCCGGTGGTGCCGATGTTCCACGTCAACGCCTGGGGCATCCCGTACTCGGCGGCGCTCACGGGCTGCAAGCTCGTCTTCCCCGGCCCGGCGCTGGACGGCAAGTCACTGTACGAGCTGATGGAGGCCGAGCACGTCACCTACGCTGCCGGCGTGCCCACGGTCTGGCAGATGCTGCTGGGCTACCTCAAGCCGGCGGGCCTGAAATTCTCGACGCTCAAGCGCACGGTGATCGGCGGCTCGGCCTGCCCTCCGGCCATGATCGCCTCCTTCCAGGACGACTTTGGCGTGGAGGTGTTGCACGCCTGGGGCATGACCGAAATGAGTCCGCTGGGCACGCTGTGCACGCTGAAGAACCAGCAGCTGGACCTGCCGCCCGAGGAGCAGATGAAGATCCGCCAGAAGCAGGGCCGGGCCATTTACGGCGTGGACATGAAGATCGTCGATGGCCAGGGGCGCGAGATGCCCTGGGACGGCAAGACCTTCGGCGATCTGCTGGTGCGCGGCCCATGGATCGTGGACAGCTACTACAAGGGCGAGAACCCGCTGGTGCACGACGCGCAGGGCCGCGGCTGGTTCCCCACGGGCGACGTGGCGACCATCGATGCCGACGGCTTCATGCAGATCACCGACCGCAGCAAGGACGTGATCAAGTCCGGCGGCGAATGGATCAGCTCCATCGACATCGAGAACATCGCGATGGCGCACCCGGCCGTGGCCATGGCGGCCTGCGTGGGCATGCCGCATCCGAAGTGGGACGAGCGGCCCGTCGTGGCGGTGGTCAGGAAGCCCGGCGCCGAGCTGACGCGCGAGGAGCTGCTCGCCTTCTACGAGGGCAAGACGGCCAAGTGGCAGATCCCGGACGACGTGGTGTTCGTCGACGCCATCCCGCTGGGCGCCACCGGCAAGATGCTCAAGACGCGGCTGCGCGAGCAGCTGGCGGGCTACCGCCTGCCGGGCCTGTGATAGGGCGGCGCAGTGCCCCAGTCGCCTGGGCGATAGGCGTTAGGGGCAATCCCTGAATGGCCCGCGCAGCGCGGCTTGTACGCTGCACGGGTCACGTTCCAGGAACCATTTGCATCCAAGGAGACCCCCGACATGCAACCACGCACCATCAGGGCATTGGCCGGCGCCGTTTTGCTCACTTGCGGCGCCACCAGCGCGCTGGCGCAGAAGGGCGAGACCGTGAAGATCGCCTGGCTGGACCCACTGTCGGGCCTGATGGCGGCGGTGGGCACCAACCAGCTGAAGACCTGGCAATTCCTGGCCGAGGAGTTCAGCAAGAAGAACGCCTCGGGCGTGAAGTTCGAGATCATCGGCATCGACAACAAGCTCAGCCCGCAGGAGACCACCAGCGCGCTGCGCTCGGCGATCGACCAGGGTGCGCGCTACGTGGCGCAGGGCAACGGCTCGGGCCCGGCGCTGGCCATCATGGACGCGCTGGAAAAGCACAACGCGCGCAACCCCGGCAAGGAGGTGGTGTTCCTGAACTACGCCGCCGTGGACCCCGATCTCACCAACAGCAAGTGCAGCTACTGGCACTTCCGCCTGGATGCCGACACCTCCATGAAGATGGAGGCCATCACCACCTTCATGAAGGACCATCCCGAGGTCAAGAAGGTCTACCTGATCAACCAGAACTACTCGCACGGCCAGCAGGTCTCCAAGTACGCCAAGGAGATGCTCAAGCACAAGCGTCCTGATGTGGAAATCGTCGGCGACGACTTCGCGCCGCTGGCCCAGGTGCGCGATTTCTCGCCCTACATCGCCAAGATCAAGCAGTCGGGCGCGGACACGGTGATCACCGGCAACTGGGGCTCGGACCTGGCGCTCTTGATCAAGGCGGCCAACGACGCCGGCCTGAACAACGTCAACTTCTACACCTACTACGGCGGCGTCACGGGCAGCCCCACGGCCATGGGTGCGGGCGCCGATAAGCGGGTGTACATGGTCTCGTACGGCCACATGAACCTGCCGGGCGAGATGCAAAAGCTGGTGGCCAGCTACAAGCAGAAGTTCAACGACGACATGTACACCTCGGCCGTGTACCACGGCTTTGCGCTGCTGGACGCGGCCTTCGCCAAGGCCGGCTCGACCGACCCGGCCAAGGTCGCCAAGGTCATGGAGGGCATGAAGTTCAAGAGCTTCAACGGCGAGGTCGAGATGCGCAAAACCGACCACCAGCTGCAGCAGGGCCTGTTCATCACCCGTTGGGAAAAGGCCGGCGGCCAGCACCCGTACGACCAGGAGAACACCGGCTACACGTTCGTGCCGGTGAAGTACTACGAACCCTATGTGGCCAGCACGCCCACGTCGTGCCAGATGAAACGGCCAAGCTGACGATTCTTGAGGGGCCTGGAGGGGGCATTGCATGGGCCCGAGTACGCTCGGGCCCTTTTTTTGACCATTGCACAAGGCGCGGCTGTCCGCGCGTTGCCGGATGAACCTGGAATTCTTCGTCATCTCGCTGCTCAACGGCGTCAGCTACGGGCTGCTGCTGTTCATGCTCAGCTCGGGGCTGACCCTGATCTTCAGCATGATGGGTGTGCTCAATTTCGCGCACACCAGTTTCTACATGCTGGGCGCCTACTTCGCCTATACGCTGTCGGGCGTGCTGGGCTTCTGGCCGGCGCTGGTGCTGGCGCCGCTGCTGGTGGGCGCCCTGGGCGCGGCGTTCGAGCGCTGGTGCCTGCGGCGCGTGCACCGTTTCGGGCACGTGCCCGAGCTGCTGATCACCTTCGGCCTGTCCTACCTGATCCTGGAAGTGGTGCAGCTGGTGTGGGGGCGCTCGACGGTGCCCTACGGCCTTCCGCCGGCATTGCAGGGGCCGCTGTTCACGCTGTACGGCACGCAGTTCCCGAAGTCGCGCTCGTTCATCATGCTGGTGGCGCTGCTGATGCTGCTGAGCGTGTGGCTGGTGCTGACGCGCACGCGCATCGGGCTGGTCATCCAGGCGGCGCTCAAGCACCCGCAGATGGTCGAGGCGCTGGGACACAACGTGCCGCGCGTGTTCATGCTGGTGTTCGGCGGCGGCTGCGCGCTGGCCGGGCTGGCGGGTGTGATCGGCGGCAATACCTACATCACCGAGCCGGCCATGGCCGCGTCGGTCGGCTCGATCATCTTCGTGGTGGTCGTGGTCGGCGGCATGGGCTCGCTGGCCGGGGCGTTCCTCGCATCGCTGCTCATCGGCATCGTGCAGACCTTTGCCGTGGCGCTGGACTGGTCGGTGGCCGGGGCGCTGGGACACTTTGGCCTGGCCACGGGCGAGCAGACCTTCGGCTGGCCGGTATTGAAGCTCACTGTCTCGCAGGTAGCACCCATCCTGCCGTATTTGCTGCTGGTGCTGATGCTGATCCTGCGCCCGCGCGGGCTGCTCGGCACGCGGGAGGATTGACCCCATGACCGCCACACTCTCGTCTCCGTCCACTTCGTCGGCCGCGCCCCCGCCTGCTGTCTACCGCTTCCACCCCCTGAACGTCGGCCGCATCGCCGTGTGGACGCTGTTCGCGCTGGCGCTGCTGGCCGCGCCGCACATCTTCACCAGCAGCCTGGCGCTGACCATGCTCTCGCAGATGGGCTATGTCATCGTCATCTGCCTGTCCTACAACATCCTACTGGGGCAGGGTGGCATGCTGAGCTTCGGCCACGCGGTCTATACCGGGCTCGGCTCGTTCATCACCATCCATGCCATCAACCTGGCTGGACGCGGCGTGCTGCCGATTCCGCTGGTGCTGATGCCGGTAGTGGGAGGGCTGGCCGGGGCATTCTTTGCGCTGCTGCTGGGCTTCGTGACCACGCGCAAGGCCGGCACCACGTTCGCCATGATCACCCTGGGCATCGGCGAGCTGGTCGCCGCCATGGCGCTGATGTTCCCCGAGTTCTTCGGCGGCGAGGGCGGCATCACCACCGACCGGGTCTATGGCAGCGGCTTCCTGGGCATCACCTTCGGCCCGGCGATCCAGGTGTACTACCTGATCGCCGCCTACTGTTTCGCCTGCACGGCGCTGATGTTTGCCTTCACCGGTACGCCCCTGGGGCGCATCCTGAATGCCGTGCGCGACAACCCCGAGCGGGTGGAGTTCATCGGCTACAACACCCAGCGCGTGCGCTGGTTCGCCTTCACCATCGCCGGCTTCTTCGCCGGGGTGGGCGGGGCGCTGGCGGCGATCAACTTCGAGATCGTCACCGGCGCCGACAGCGTCAGCACTGTGCGCTCGGGCGGTTACCTGCTGTTCACCTTCCTGGGCGGGGCCGGGTTTTTCTTCGGGCCGATCATCGGCGCGGTCCTGCTGGTGCTGGCATCGGTGCTGCTGTCCGAGCTGTCCATGGCCTGGTTGCTGTACCTGGGCCTGATCTTTCTGTTGATGGTCATGTTCGCGCCCGGCGGGATCGCCAGCCTGATCCTGATGAACCTGCGCGTGGTGCGTTTCGGGCAATGGCGCGCGCTGGCCTGGCCGTATGCGGCGCTGCTGGCCAGCGGCCTGCCAGCGCTGCTGGGTGCGGCGGCCCTGGTGGAGATGGTCTATCACCTGCAGCTCAACGCCGCGCTGGGCGGTGAGCTGTCCTTCCTCGGCCTGACGCTGGACGCGCGCGGCACGGCGGCGTGGCTGGGCGCTGGCGCGGTGTTCGCCATCGGTGCGGTGCTGTTCGAGTGCAGCCGGCGCCACTTCGTGCGCCGCTGGGACGCGGTGCAGGACGAGATCGAGCGCCAGCTGCAGCGCCAGGGGGCGACGCCATGACGCAGCCCCCCGCCACGCCTGCCGCCCTGGAGCTGCGCGCCCTGCGCAAGAGCTTTGGCAAGACCGAGATCATCCGCGGCGCCGACCTGGCGGTGCACGCCGGCGAGCGCGTGGCCATCATCGGGCCCAACGGCGCGGGCAAGTCCACGCTGTTCAACCTGATCAGCGGACGTTTCGCGCCCACCAGCGGCCAGGTGCTGCTGCACGGCACGCGCATCGACGGCCGCGCGCCGTTCGAGATCAACCGCCTGGGCCTGTCGCGCAGCTTCCAGATCACGAACATCTTCCCGCGCCTGTCGGTGTTCGAGAACCTGCGCGCCAGCGTGCTGTGGAGCCTGGGGTATGGCTACGCCTTCTGGCGTCGCCTGGCCAGCCTGCGCGACGCCAACGAGCGCGCCGCGCAACTGATGGCGATGATCCACCTGGCGCCCAAGCGCGACGAGCTGGCCATGAACCTGACCTATGCCGAGCAGCGCGCGCTGGAGATCGGCATCACCATCGCCGGCGGCGCCAGCGTCATCCTGCTGGACGAGCCCACGGCCGGCATGAGCACCACCGAAACCGCGCGCTTCATCCGCCTGATCCGCGAGGTGACCGAGGGCCGCACGCTGCTGACCGTGGAGCACGACATGGGCGTAGTCTTTGGCCTGGCCGACCGCATCGCCGTGGTGGTGTATGGCGAGGTCATCGCCTTCGACACGCCCGAGGCGGTGCGCGCCAACCCGCGCGTGCAGGAGGCTTACCTGGGCTCGGTCATCGCCGCGCAGCAGGCGGGGGAGGGCTGACATGCTGAACGTCGAGAACCTGCACGCCTGGTACGGCAAGAGCCACGTGCTGCACGGCGTGGATCTGGAAGTGCATCCCGGCGAGATCGTCGCGCTGCTGGGGCGCAACGGCTCGGGCCGCTCCACCGCCGCCAAGGCCGTCATGGGGATGGTCGACTGGCAGGGCCGCGTCGCCTGGAACGGCACGCCGCTGGCCGGGCGCAAGGCCTACGAGATCGCCCACCTGGGCCTGGGCTACGTGCCCGAGAGCCGCGACGTGTTCCCGCAGCTCACCGTGCAGCAGAACCTGCTGCTGGGCCGCAAGGGCGGCGCCCGCGCCGGGCGCTGGAGCGAGGACGACATGTACGCGCTGTTCCCGCGCCTGGGCGAGCGGCGCAACGTGCAGGCCGGCGTGCTGTCGGGCGGCGAGCAGCAGATGCTGACGCTGTGCCGCACGCTGATGGGCGACCCGCAGCTGGTGCTGGTCGACGAGCCCACCGAGGGCCTGGCGCCGAAGATCGTCGAGCAGGTGGCGCAGTACCTGACGCTGCTGAAAAGCCGCGGCGTGTCGGTGCTGCTGATCGAGCAAAAACTCACCATCGCGCTGACGATCTCCGACCGGGCGCTGGTCATGGGCCATGGGCGCATCGTGTTCTCGGGCACGCCCGCCGAGCTGCGGGCCGATGCGGCCGTGCGCAAGGAGTGGCTGGAGGTGTAAGCCCCGTACCGGCCCATGCCGGCCCGGTCAGTTCAGCCAAACGCCTGCGGCTGCTGCAGCCGCTGGCGCAAATACTCCAGAAATCCCTGCGCCGCTGGCGACAGCGAACGCCCGCGGCGCGTGAAGATCCAGAAAGAACGCTCGACCACCGGGTCGCCAATGGGCCGCATCACCAGGCCGTACTGGCGCACCAGCGCGCTGGCATAGGGCATGCACAGCGTCAGGCCCAGGCCGGCGGCGACCAGCGCCAGCGCCGTGGTCATGAAGGTGACCTGGGTGAAGGCCTCCTTGGGCAGGTCGCGCGCGGCCTCGCCCACGTCGCTGACCAGCAGGTCGGTGAACTGGCCCTGCAGGGTGATCAGCGGCTGGCCGCTCAGGTCGTCCCACTGCAGGCACTCGCGCCGCGCCAGCGGATGCTGCGGCGGCAGCACCGCCATGAAGGGCAGGGTGAACAGCGGCGCGGCGTCGATGTCAGAGTTGGCCTCGCGCTCCGGGCCCAGGCCGATGTCCACCTCGCCTGAGAACACGCGCGCCATCACGCTCTCCACCGCGCAGTCCACCAACCGCAGGTGCACGCCCGGGTGCAGCGCGTGAAAGCCCGCCATCACCTGCGGCAGCAGCGTGCACGCCAGCAGCTGCGGGACGGCCACGCGCACGCTGCCGCGCGCCAGCGCCTTCAGGTTGCCGGCCTCGCTGATCACGCCCTGCAGGTCGTTCAGGATCTTCTCGATCTGCGGGTACAGCTCGCGGCCGGTCTCCGACAGGCGCAGCCGCCGCGTGCTGCGGTCGAACAGCCGCAGTCCCAGGGACAGCTCCAGTTCCTTGATCAGCGCGCTCAGGGCAGACTGGGTGACGAACAGCCGCTCGGCCGCCAGCGTGAAGCTGCCGGTATCGGCCACCGCCAGAAAGGCCGAGAGCTGGCGCAGCGTGACATTCATAAGTTCAATTTGTGAATGGATTACTAAAAATCGTTTGTCTGATAAATATGCCCGCCGTCTAATGCCCCCGTGCCCCGTGCCCCGTGCCCCGCGACCCCACCGGAGACCCAAGCGCCGTGACCGACAAGCAATTTGCCTCCCAGGCCGACCTGGAAGAAAAGAAGATCAGCTGGGACAAGCTCAGCGACAACGCCTACGCGTATACCGCCGAGGGCGATCCGAACACCGGCGTGATCATCGGCGACGACGGCGTGATGATCATCGACGCCACCGCCACCCCGGTGGCGGCGCAGGGCGTCATCCGCAAGATCCGCGAGATCACCGACAAGCCGATCAAGTACGTGGTGCTGACGCACTACCACGCGGTGCGGGTGCTGGGCGCCAGCGGCTACCGCACCGAGGGCCTGCAGCAGATCATCGCCAGCCACGACACCTACGACCTGATCGTCGAGCGCGGCCAGCAGGACATGGACTCGGAGATCGGCCGCTTCCCGCGTCTGTTCCAGGCCGTGGAAAGCGTGCCCGGGCTGACCTGGCCCACGATGACGTTCCAGGGCGAGATGACGCTGTGGATGGGCGAGTTGGAAGTGAAGATCCAGCAGATCGGCCGCGGCCACACCAAGGGCGACACCATCGTTTATCTGCCGGGCCAGAACATCTGCTTTTCCGGCGACCTGGTGGAGGCCGACGCCGCGTGCTACACCGGCGACGCCTACCTGGCCGACTGGCCGCAGACGCTGGACCGCCTGGCGGCAATGAACTTCGACAAGCTGGTGCCTGGGCGTGGCCCGGCCCTGACGACACCCGAGGCGGTGCGTAAGGGCCTGGCCTACACGCGCGACTTCGTCAGCACGCTGTACGCCAGCGCCCAGGAAGCCGTGGCCCAGGGCATGGACCTGAAGGCCACCATGGCCCACACGCGGCGCGCCATGGACCCGAAGTTCGGCCATGTCTTCATCTACGAACACTGCCTGCCCTTCGACGTGACGCGCGCGCACGACGAGGCCAGCGGCATCCACGACCCGCGCATCTGGACCGCCGAGCGCGACCAGCAGATGTGGCATGCGCTGCAGCAGGGCTGATAACTACAAAAACGATAGCTGTAGGCCGTTGAAGAACAAGGGCTAGAGGTCGATTTGATCTAAAGACGCAGGAGACGCCATGCTCGGCACCTATACCTACCCGCGCTTCGAGTACCGGCGCCCGCCCGAGCTGGACGGCCAGGGCGCCGGTCACTACCCGGTGATCGTCGTCGGCGCCGGGCCGGTGGGCCTGGCCATGGCCATCGACCTGGCCGCGCAGGGCCAGCCCGTGCTGCTGCTGGACAATGACGACACCGTCTCCATCGGCTCGCGCGGCGTGTGCTACGCCAAGCGCGCGCTCGAGGTGCTGGACCGGCTGGGCTGCGGCGACCCGTGCGTGGCCAAGGGCACGTCGTGGAACGTCGGGCGCACTTTCTTCCGCGAAGGCGAGGTGTTCAGCTTCAACCTGCGCCCGCAAGACGGCCACCGGCGCCCGGGCATGGTCAACCTGCAGCAGTACTACCTGGAGCAGTACCTGGTCGAGCGCGCGCGCCAGCTGCCGCACCTGGAGCTGCGCTTCAAGAACAACGTCACCGCCGTCCACCAGGACGACGAAAGCGCCACGCTGCGCGTGGAAACGCCCGACGGCGCCTACACCCTCACCTGCGACTGGCTGGTCGCCGCCGACGGTGCGCGCTCGCCCATCCGCCGGATGCTGGGCCTGGACATCGACGGCAAGGTCTTCCGTGACCGCTTCCTGATCGCCGACGTGGTCATGGCCGCTGACTACCCGGCCGAGCGCTGGTTCTGGTTCGACCCGCCGTTTCACCCCGGCCAGTCGGTGCTGCTGCACAAGCAGGCCGACAACGTCTGGCGCATCGACTTCCAGCTTGGCTGGGACGCCGACCCGGAGGCCGAGAAGCGCCCCGAGCGCGTCATCCCGCGCATCCAGGCGATGCTGGGCGACGGGCGCGACTTCACGCTGGAGTGGGTCAGCGTCTACACCTTCCAGTGCCGGCGCATGGGCAGCTTCAACCACCGCCGGGTGCTGTTCGTGGGCGACGCGGCGCACCAAGTGTCGCCGTTCGGTGCGCGCGGCGCCAACAGCGGCATCCAGGACGCCGACAACCTGGCCTGGAAGCTCAAGCTGGTCCTCGACGGCAAGGCCCCGCCAGCGCTGCTGGATAGCTACAGCCGCGAGCGCTGCGCGGCCGCCGACGAGAACCTGCGCAACTCCACCCGCTCCACCGACTTCATCACGCCCAAGAGCGCCGCCAGCCGGGCGTTCCGCGATGCCGTGCTGGAGCTGGCGCAGGACTACCCGTTCGCCCGCGCGCTGGTCAATTCGGGCCGGCTGTCAGTACCCACCTGGCTGGTGGATTCGCCGCTGAACACGCCCGACGCCGACGCCTTCGCCGGCGACATGCTGCCCGGCGCGCCCATGGACGACGCGCCGGTGGCGGGCGGCCGCACCGACTGGCTGCTGGGCCATGTGGGCGGGCAGTTCCAGCTGCTGCACTACGTGGACGACGCCGACGCACTGGATGCCGGCCAGGCCGACAGGCTGGCGGCGCTGGCCGAGGGCCCCATCCCCGTGCAGGCCCTGGTGGTGGCGCGGCGCGGGCGCGCGCCGGCGCCGCTGGCCACGCTGCTGGACGCACAGGACGCCATCCGCCAGCGCTACGACCTGCGCCCCGGTAGCTGCTATTTGCTGCGCCCGGACCAGCACGTGGCCGCGCGCTGGCGCGCGTTCGACGCCGCCCGGGTGCGCGCCGCGCTGGCCCGCGCCACGGCCAATGCCGATGCCGCCCCCACCGAGGCCCGCGCTGAGGCCCGGGCCGCCGTCACCGCCTGATGCGCCGAGAGGTCCGCCATGCCCCTGATCACCCAGCCCCACCTGCACGAGCCCGGCCGGCGCTACTTCCAGGCCTACACGCCGGGCGACGATTTCTACGAAGCCCTGATCGAGACGCACCAGGGCCTGAGCGACGCGCAGAGCGCCCACGTGAACGCGCGCCTGATACTGCTGCTGGCCAACCACATCGGCGACATCGGCGTGCTGCGCGAGGCGCTGCGCATCGCCCGTGGCAGCCTGTGAGCGTCCCTCCCACCCGTCTGTCCGCAACCCTCTCAAGGAGAACCGCCATGTCCCTCGTTCGCGGCGTCCACCATGTCGCCTACCGCTGCAAGAATGCCAAGCAGACCGTCGAGTGGTACAAGAAATACCTCGACATGGACTTCATCCTGGCCATCGCCGAAAACCAGGTGCCCTCCACCAAGGAGCCCGACCCCTACATGCACATCTTCCTGGACGTGGGCGGCGGCAACATCCTGGCCTTCTTCGAGCTGCCGACCAAGCCCGAGATGATCGCCCCGTCGGACGCCAACACCCCCGCCTGGACGCAGCACCTGGCGCTGAAGGTGGACTCGGTAGAGGCCATGATGGCCGCCAAGGCGCGCATGGAGGCCGACGGCATCCAGGTCGTGGGCCCTACGGACCACACGCTGTTCCAGTCGATCTACTTCCGCGACCCGTCCGGCCACCGCCTGGAGCTGGCCGCCGACACCACCACGCCGCAAATGAGCGCGGCGCTGGAGCAGGTCAAGTGGGACATGCTCGACGAGTGGGACCGCACCAAGCAGGCCCCGCAGCATGCGCGCTGGATGCACGACGGCAGTGGCACGCCCACCTGAGGCGCGCCTTTTGCTTCATATTTGATAGCTGCAGGCCCTTTATCCATATGGGCCCGTGGCCATTTTTGCCTTGAAAGAGCCCTGATCCATGAAACTTGCCACCCTGCAGCAGGGCGGCCGCGACGGCACCTTGGTCGTCGTCAGCCGCGACCTCACGCGCCAGCGCGCCGTGCCTGCCATCGCCCACACCCTGCTGGCGGCGCTGGACGACTGGGAGGCCGCCGAGCCGCAGCTGCGCCAGGTGTACGAAGCGCTGAACAGCGGCGCCATCGCGGGTGAGCCGTTCGACGAGGCGGCCTGCCACTCGCCGCTGCCGCGCACTTGGCAGTGGGCCGACGGTTCGGCCTACATCAACCACGTCGAGCTGGTGCGCCGCGCGCGCGGCGCCGAGGTGCCCGAGAGCTTCTACAGCGACCCGCTGATGTACCAGGGCGGTAGCGACGGCTTCATCCCGCCGCGCGCACCGGTGGTGGCGCGCGAGGAGTGGGGCATCGACTTCGAGGCCGAGGTCACGGTGGCCACCGGCGACGTGCCCATGGGTGCCACGCCGGAGGAAGCCGCGCGTGCCATCCGCTTGGTAATGCTGGTCAATGACGTGTCGCTGCGCAACCTGATCCCGGCCGAACTCGCCAAGGGCTTCGGCTTCTTCCAGAGCAAGCCGGCCAGCGCCTTCAGCCCGGTGGCCGTCACACCCGACGAGCTGGGCGACGCGTGGCAGGACGCCAAGGTGCACCTGCCGCTGGTCGTGCACCTGAACGGCGAGCTGTTCGGCCAGCCCAACGCCGGCGTGGACATGACGTTCGACTTCGGCCGCCTGATCGCCCACGTGGCCAAGACGCGTACCCTGTGCGCCGGCTCGGTCATCGGCTCGGGCACGGTGTCCAACAAGCAGGGCAGCCTGTGGGGCTCGACCGTCGCCAACGGGGGGGTGGGTTATGCCTGTCTGGCGGAGCTGCGCACCTACGAGACCATCGAGCAGGGCCAGCCGGCCACGCCCTTCATGCGCCACGGCGACGTGGTGCGCATCGAGATGCGCGACGGCGAGGGGCGCAGCATCTTCGGCACCATCGAAAACCGGGTGGACACCGCCAGCGCGCCCTGAAGCGCCTCTTTTTCACAACGACAACCAGGAGACAACACCGTGCACAAGAAGATCCTTACCGCCCTGGCGCTGGCCGCCGGCGCCATGGCAGCCCAGGCGCAGCAGCCCGTCGTGCTGAAAGTGGCGCATTTCTGGCCACCCACCGCGCTGTCGCAGCAGAAGGTGCTGGAGCCGTGGTGCGCGAAGATCGCCAAGGAGTCCAACAACGAGCTGCAGTGCCAGATCTACCCGGCCATGCAGCTGGGCGGCACGCCGGCGCAGCTGATCCAGCAGGCCATCGACGGCGTGGCCGACATCGTCTGGACGCTGCCCGGCTACACCGCCGGGCGCTTCCCTTCCATGGAGGTGATGGAGCTGCCGTTCCTCACCAAGGACGCCGAGGGCGGCAGCCGCGCCGCCTGGGCGATCTATGAAAAATACGGCCAGAAGGACTTCGCCGGCGTCAAGCCGCTGGCGTTCCACGTGCACGACCGCGGCCAGATCCACAACAACAAGCGGCCCATCACCAAGGTCTCGGACCTCAAGGGCCTGAAGATGCGCGCGCCCACGCGCCTGACCAACATGATGGTCGCCGCCCTGGGTGCCACGCCCGTGGCCATGCCCATGCCGCAGACGCCCGACGCGGTCTCCAAGGGTGTGGTGGACGGCTACGTGCTGCCCTGGGAGGTCATCCCGACCATGAAGCTGCACGAGATGACCAAGTACCACTCCGAAATCAATCCGCCGCAGCCGGGCCTGTACACCACCCTGTTCACCATCGCCATGAACCAGGCGAAGTACGACAGCCTGCCGCCGCACCTGAAGAAGGTGATCGACGCCAACTCGGGCGCGGATTTCTCCGCGTCCATCGGCCGCGCCTGGGACGAGTCGGCGCCGCCCGCGCGCAAGCAGGCGATCGAGCACGGCAACCAGTTCAACACCATCGGCGCGGCCGAGGTCGAGGGCTTCCAGAAGGCCACGGCCTCGGTGGCCGACCGCTGGGTCAAGGAAGTCACGGCCAAGGGCTACGACGGCAAGGGCATGCTGGAGATGGCGCGCACGCTGTCGGCCAAATAAGGCGCCGACGCGCTGCGGGCGCTGCCCTGGCGCGCCCGGCAGCCATCCGGCCGCCTGCTCGTTCCCGGTGTGCAGGAGCGGGCAGGCGGTGCCTTTCTTTTTGCTTTCCTTGCAAGGCTGACACGATGGCCGAAGTTTTCAGCGCGCCGGACGGCGCGCCCGATCCCGCTGCACCGCAGGACGCGGTGGGGCGCTTCCTGCTGGCCTGGTCACAGCTGTCCGCCCTGGGTGGCGTGGCGCTGCTGGTGGCGGTGTGCCTGCTGTCCACCTGGAGCGTGGTCGGGCGCGCGTTCTTCGACGCCCCGGTGCTGGGCGACGTGGAGATGGTGCAGGTGGCCTGCTCGCTGGCCATTGCCTCGTTCCTGCCCTACGCGCAGATGCGCGGCGCCCATGTCATCGTGGACTTCTTCACGCACAGCGCCGGCCCGCGCCTGCGCGCCTGGCTGGACGCGCTGGCGGCACTGCTGCTGGCGGCGGTGGCGGCATGGCTGGCCTGGCGCAGCGCCGTCGGCGCCTGGGACACCTACCACACGCTGGAGACCTCAATGATCCTGGGCTGGCCGCAGTGGTGGGCGCACATCACCATCGCGCCCGGTTTCGCGCTGCTGGCGCTGACGGCGCTGTACACGGCCCGGGTGCAGTTCGGCCGCGCGCGGAGGCCGGCATGACGGGCGTGAGCGCCGAGACCATCGGCTTCCTGATGGGCGGGCTGGTGCTGGTGCTGTTGGTGCTGCGCGTGCACATCGCCATGGCCATGCTGCTGGCCGGGGGCATCGGCTACGCGCTGGTGGCGGGCTGGTCGCCGCTGGCCAACTACGTCAAGACCATGGCGTTCGCGCGCTACTCGGTGTATGACCTGTCGGTGGTGCCGCTGTTCCTGCTGATGGGCAATATCGCCTCGCGCGGCGGGCTGTCGCGCCGGCTGTTCCAGGCGACCAACGCGTTTTTGGGCCACTGGCGCGGCGGCGTGGCCATGAGCGCGGTGGGTGCCTGCGCGGGCTTCGGCGCCATCTGCGGCTCGTCGCTGGCCACCGCCGCCACCATGGGGCAGGTGGCGCTGCCCGAGCTGCGCCGCTACCACTACTCGCCCGCGCTGGCCACCGGGGCGCTGGCCGCCGGCGGCACGCTGGGCATCCTGATCCCGCCGTCGGTAGTGCTGGTCATCTACGCCGTGCTGGCCGAGCAAAACGTCGCCGCCATGTTCATGGCCGCGCTGCTGCCCGGCCTGCTGGCCATGGCGGGCTACATGGCCGCCATCGCCCTCTACGTGCGCGTGGTGCCCGGCAGCGGCCCGGCCGCGCCGCGCATGGACTGGCCGGGGCGCTGGAAGACGCTGCGCGACGTGTGGCCCATCGTGGCGGTGTTCGTCACCGTTATCGGCGGCATCTACGGCGGCATCTTCACGCCCACCGAGGCGGCGGCCATCGGCACCCTGGCCACTGGCGCGCTGGCGCTGGTCACGCGCGAGCTGACCTGGCGCGGCTTTCTCCAGGCGGCGTTCGACACCGCCTCGGCCACGGCGATGATCTTCCTGATCCTGCTGGGCGCCGACCTGCTGAATGCCTTCTTCGCGCTGTCGCAGATGCCCACCGCCGTGGCGCAGTGGGTGCTGAATGCCGGCCTGCCGCCGATGCTGGTGCTGCTGGCCATCATCGCCATCTACCTGGTGCTGGGCTGCGTGATGGACAGCCTGTCCATGATCCTGCTGACCATTCCCATCTTCCTGCCCATCGTCATGGGCATGGAGTATTGGGGCCTGAACCAGACCGATAAGGCCATCTGGTTCGGCGTGCTGGCGCTGATGGTGGTGGAGATCGGCCTGATCACCCCGCCGGTGGGCATGAACCTGTTCATCATCAACAGCCTGGCGCGCGACGTGCCCATGAAGGAGACCTACCGCGGCACGGTGCCCTTTATCGTGTCCGACCTGCTGCGCACGGCGGTGCTGGTGCTGGTGCCCGGTCTGTCGCTGTGGCTGGTGCACGCCCTGAACTGATCGGTCACCTCCCATCCCTTCTTTGTTTCCAAGCGCTGTCCATGCCCAAGCTCTATTCGTACTTCCGCAGCTCCGCCGCCTACCGCGTGCGCATCGCCCTGGCCCTGAAGGGCCTGCCCTACGAAACGGTGCCGGTGCACCTGCTGCGGGACGGTGGCGAGCAGCACGGGGCCGCCTACCGCGCCGCCAACCCGCAGGCGCTGGTGCCGGCGCTGCAGACCGAGGACGGCGGCCCGCTGCTCACGCAGTCGCTGGCCATCATCGAGTACCTGGACGAGGCGCACGGCGGCCCGCCGCTGCTGCCTGCCGCGCCCCTGGCGCGCGCCCGCGTGCGCGCCCTGGCCCAGGCCGTCGCCTGCGACCTGCACCCGCTGAACAACCTGCGCGTGCTGCGCTACCTCAAGCGCGACCTGGGCGTGAGCGACGAGCAGAAGAACGCCTGGTACGCGCACTGGGTGGCGCTGGGCCTGGGCGCGGTCGAGCAGATGCTGGCCGGCAGCCCGGACACCGGGCGCTTCTGCCACGGCGAAGCGCCCGGCCTGGCCGACTGCTGCCTGGTGCCGCAGATCTACAACGCGCAGCGCTTCGGCTGTCCGCTGGACGCCTACCCGACCATCGGCCGCATCGTGGCCGCATGCAACGCGCTGCCGGCATTCCAGCAGGCCGCGCCCGAGCGCCAGCCCGACGCTGCCTGACCGGCAGGCGGTGCGTGCCGCCGCGCTTGTCCCGCCTGGGACAAGCGCCCCTGGCGCCCGCGCGGCGCCTGCCTAGAATGGAAAATCGCACGACCGTTCTTTTTCACCCCGCAACGAGGAAGCCCGCATGAGCGCTGACTACCAGGTCCACGGCGACGTGGCCGTGATCACCCTCCACAACCCGCCCGTCAACGGCCTGGGGCTGGCCACAAGGCGCGGCATCACCGACGGGCTGCAGCGGGCGCAGCAGGACGCGGCGGTGCGGGCCATCGTCATCACCGGCGCCGGCGCCGCGTTCTCGGGTGGCGCGGACATCACCGAGTTCGGCACCGACAAGGCCCTGGCCGAGCCCAACCTGCACACCGTGATCGCCGCTGCCGAGCAATTGACCAAGCCGGTGGTCGCCGCGCTGCACAGCGTGTGCATGGGCGGCGGGCTGGAGCTGGCGCTGGGCTGCCACTACCGTGTGGCCGCGCCCGGCTGCAGCATCGCGCTGCCCGAGGTCAAGCTGGGCCTGCTGCCCGGCGCCGGTGGCACGCAGCGCCTGCCGCGCGTGCTCGGCGTGGAGGCGGCGCTGAACCTGATCGTCAGTGGCGAAGCGGTGCCGAGCGAGTTCATCGCCGCCCAGCCCGGCCAGAAGCTGATCGACAAGCTGGTCGATTCACGGGATGGCCTGCTGGAGGGCGCCTTGGCGTTCGCGCGCGGCGTGGCGGACGTGCGCCCGCTGCCGCGCGTGCGCGACCTGCCATGTGCGCACCCGCAGGGCGACGCCTACTTCCAGTTCGCGCGCAACATGGTCAAGGGCATGTCGAAGCACTTTCCGGCGCCGCTCAAGTGCGTGGACGCGGTCGAGGCCGCGACCCAGCACCGCCGCATCGACGACGGCCTGAAAGTGGAGCGCGAGCTGTTCATCCAGCTGATGTGGACCCCGGAGTCGCGCGCACTGCGCCACCTGTTCTTCGCCGAGCGCGCGGCCAGCAAGATCCCGGACGTGCCGGCCGACACTCCGAAGCGCGACATCCGCAAGGTCGCCGTGATCGGCGCCGGCACCATGGGCGGCGGCATCGCCATGAACTTCCTGAACGCCGGCATCCCCGTGGTCATGCTGGAGACGAAGCAGGAGGCGCTGGACCGCGGAACGGGCACGATGCGCAAGAACTACGAGGCGCAGGTCAAGAAGGGCAAGCTCAAGCAGGACAAGTACGAGCAGCGCATGGCGCTGCTGTCCACCACGCTGGACTACGCCGCGTTGGCCGACGCCGATCTGGTCATCGAGGCGGTGTTCGAGGACATGGGCGTGAAGGAGCAGGTGTTCAAACAGCTCGACGCGGTCATGAAGCCCGGCGCCATCCTGGCCTCCAACACCTCGACGCTGGACCTGAACCGCATCGCCGGCTTCACGCAGCGCCCTCAGGACGTGGTGGGTCTGCATTTCTTCAGCCCGGCCAACGTCATGAAACTGCTGGAGGTGGTGCGCGGCGACGCAACGGCGCCCGAGGTGCTGGCCACCGTCATGGCCGTGGCCAAGAAGATCAAGAAGGTGGCGGTGGTCTCGGGCGTGTGCGACGGCTTCATCGGCAACCGCATGATCGAGCAGTACGGCCGCCAGGCGGGCTTTTTGCTGGACGAGGGCTGCACACCGCAGCAGGTGGACCGGGCGATCGAGAAATTCGGCTTCGCCATGGGCCCGTTTCGCATGGGCGACCTGGCCGGCAACGACATCGGCTGGGCCATCCGCAAGCGCCGGGCCGTCGAGCAGCCCGGCATGAAGTACAGCAAGACGGCCGACCTGCTGTGCGAGCGCGGCCGCTTCGGCCAGAAGACCGGCGCCGGCTGGTACGACTACGTGCCCGGCAAGCGCGACGCCATCCCGAACGCCGAGGTCGAGCAGATGGTGGCCGAGCACCGGCAGAGCCTGGGCATCACGCCGCGCAAGATCAGCGACGAGGAAATCGTGCAGCGCCTGGTGTATTCGCTGGTCAACGAGGCCGCGCACATCCTGGAGGAGGGCATCGCCAACAAGGCCAGTGACATCGACGTGGTCTATGTCTTCGGCTACGGCTTTCCGGTGCACCGCGGCGGGCCGCTGCACTACGCCAGCGAAGTGGGCCTGTTCAACGTCGCCCAGGCCATGCGCCGCTTCGCGCAGAACCCGCTGGACGATGCCGCCTTCTGGCAGCCGGCGCCGCTGCTCGAGCGCCTGGTGGCCGAGGGCCGGCAATTTTGAGCTTGAGCGTTCGGCGTTGAGCGTTTTGCGCTTCACGCCAGCCCGCTAAACGCACAACGCACAACGCACCACAGGAATCCGCACATGACCTCCGCCGTGATCGTCTCCACCGCCCGCACGCCGCTCGCCAAGAGCTGGAAGGGCGCCTTCAACATGACCCATGGCGCCACCCTCGGCGGCCACGTGGTGCGCGCCGCCGTCGAGCGCGCCGGCATCGACCCTGCGCACGTCGAGGATGTGGTCATGGGCTGCGCCTTCCCCGAGGGCGCGGACGGCATGAACATCGCGCGCCAGATCGCGCTGATGGCCGACCTGCCCATCACCACCTCGGGCATGACCATCAACCGCTTCTGCTCGTCGGGCCTGCAGACCATCGCCACCGTCAGCCAGCGCATCATTGCCGGCGAGGGCGAGGTGTACGTGGCCGGCGGGGTGGAGAACATCTCGTGCGTGCAGCAGGAGCTGAACACGCACATGCTGCACGACCCGAACCTGCGGAAGAAAAAGCCCGAGATCTACTGGAGCATGCTGCAGACCGCCGAGCAGGTCGCCCAGCGCTACGGCATCGGCCGCGACGCCATGGACGCATACGGCGCCGCCAGCCAGCAAAAGGCCTGCGCGGCGCAGGCCGCCGGCCTGTTCGACGACGAGATCGTGCCCATCACCGTGACGGCGGGCGTGGTGGACAAGGTGCGCGGCCTGATCACCAAGCAGGTGACAGTCACCAAGGACGAGGGCACGCGCGAAGGCACGACCAAGGAAGGCATCGCCGGCATCAAGCCCGCCATGCCCGGCGGCGTGATCGCCGCGGGCAACGCCAGCCAGTTCAGCGACGGCGCGGGCGCCTGCGTCGTGGTGAGCGAGGAGTACGCCAGCCAGCACAACCTCCAGCCGCTGGGCCGCTTCCTGGGCTTCGCGGTGGCCGGCTGCGAGCCGGACGAGATGGGCATCGGCCCGGTGTTCGCGGTGCCGAAGGTGCTGAAAAGGCTGGGCCTGACGGTGCAGGACATCGACCTGTGGGAGCTGAACGAGGCCTTCGCGGTGCAGGTGCTGTATTGCCGCGACAAGCTGGGCATTCCCGCAGACCGCCTGAACGTCAACGGCGGCGCCATCGCCCTGGGCCATCCTTATGGCGTGAGCGGCCAGCGCCTGACGGGCCATGCGCTCATCGAAGGCAAGCGCCGCGGTGCGAAGCGCGTGTGCGTGACGATGTGCATCGGCGGCGGCATGGGCGCCGCCGGCGTGTTCGAAGTGCTGTGAGCACACCGGCCTGAACCGGCGGGCGCCTTGCCCGGCGCTCCCCACGCCCCGCGCAGGCTGGATGCCTGCGCGGGGCGTTTGTTTTGCTTTGCTTTTGATAGCTGCCCGCGCTTGTCCAGTATGGGCGGAAGGCCAAAAAAACCTCAAAAGCGCGCCGGCCAACCCGGCAGCCACCCGTGCGCGCCGGCCCTTATTCAGGCAGGTGGCACACCGCTTCGATGTTGTTGCCCTCGGGGTCGATGACGAACGCCCCGTAGTAGTGCGCGTGGTAGTCGGGGCGCAGGCCCGGCGCGCCGTTGTCCTGGCCGCCGGCGGCCAGGGCGGCCCGGTAGAAAGCATCCACCTGCGCGCGGCTGCTGGCCCGCCATGCCAGGTGGCAACCCGTGCTGGTTGCTGGCCCGCCATAGGGCGAAGGGCCGTCGATGAACCACACGTCGGCCTTCTTGCCGTCCGGCTCGGCCGGGTCGGGGTAGGCGTAGCCCAGCATGTTGCTGCCGTAGTTGCCCTCGAAAAAGAGGCTGTAGCCCAACGGCTCGAGCGCCGCGCTGTAGAACGCCTTGGCACGCTGGATGTCGGTCACGCGGAAGGTCATGTGGTCGAGCATGGGCTCCTCGGAGGTAGTGATAGGGGGCCGGGAATATAGTGCCAATCTGTATATAACAACAGTATTCGCATGCAGCATTTCGCATGCTGCGCCGCTACGCGGTGTGCGAGGTACGGTATGCGGTGTGACAGGGCGGGGCGGGCGCGCGCCCGGTCCAGGCCGGTTGCGATCGAACAGGCCGTTCCCTGCACGCACCGCCGGCACGCAGGCGCGCTTTCTGGCGACTGCTCAGGCCGGTGTGCCGGCCGCCATGGGCCCATCACCTGTGTCCGCACACCGCCGCGTCGGTGTCGCCCACGCGCAGCCACTCCGCCGTCGGGCGCGGACCGCCGTGGCGCTGGAGGCCGCGAAATAGCCCGATGGCCAGCGGCAGCAAGCCCGCCTTTCGGCGCTGCGCGGCGCGCGATGGGTGGCGTGCAGCGCCGTCGTGTTTGCCGAGGTGGGGAAGCAGGCGAACGGCTCGGTCGTCACCCAGCGGACAGGCCGGCAGGCGCGGGGCCTTTCATAATTTGCCGCATGACCAGTCCCTTGCGCGCCACCCTCGACTTCCTGCTGCACGACTGGCTGCAGGCCGGTTCGCTCACCGCGCGCGAGCGCTTCAGCGACCACTCGCGCGAGACCTTCGATGCCGTGCTGGACACCTGCGAGCGCATCGCGCGCGAGCAATACGCGCCCTTCAACCGCACGGTGGACATGCAAGAGCCCCGGTTCGACGGCGACAAGGTCATCCTGCCGCAGTGCACCCACGACGCCCGGCTGGCCTACGCGCACAGCGGCATGCTGGCCGCCGCGCAGGACTACGAGATGGGCGGCATGCAGCTGCCCTACGTGGTCGAGTCGGCGGCCAACGCCTTCTTCGGCGTGGCCTCGATCGGCATCGGCGCCAACCTGCTGACCACCGGCAACGCCATCCTGGCGCACGGCACGGCCGTGCAGCAGCAGGTGTTCGCCGCCAACGAGTTCAACGGCCGCTGGACCGGCACCATGTGCCTGTCCGAGCCGCAGGCGGGCTCGTCGCTGTCGGACATCGCCACGCGCGCCGTGCCCGATGGCGCGGGTTTCGAGGCCGACCCGCTGGGGCCGCGCTACCGCCTCACCGGCCACAAGATGTGGATCAGCGGCGGCGACCACGAACTGGCCGAGAACATCGTGCACCTGGTGCTGGCCAAGATTCCTGGGCCGGATGGGCGGCTGGTGCCGGGCGTCAAGGGCATTTCGCTGTTCATCTGCCCGAAGCATCTGGTGGACGAGGGCGGCCGCCTGACCGGTGAGCACAACGACATCGCCCTGGCCGGGCTGAACCACAAGCTGGGCTGGTGCGGCACGGTGAACACGCTGCTGAACTTCGGCGAGGGGCGTTACCCGGTGCGTGGCGACGCGGGCGCCATCGGCTACCTGGTGGGCCAGCCGGGCGAGGGCCTGCGGTGCATGTTCCACATGATGAACGAGGCGCGCATCGCCATCGGCATGGCCGCGACCATGCTGGGCCTGGCCGGCTACTACGCCAGCCTGGACTACGCCCGCACGCGTCTGCAGGGCCGGCCGGTGGGCGCCGGCGGCAAGGAAGCCGCGCAGCCGCCCGTGCCGCTGATCGAGCACGCCGACATCAAGCGCATGCTGCTGGCGCAAAAGAGTTATTGCGAAGGCGCGCTGGCGCTGAACCTGTACTGCGCGCGGCTGGTGGACGAGGCGCGCACGGGCGGCGCCCAGGCGGCCGCCGACGCGCGCCTGCTGCTGGAGGTGCTGACCCCCATCGCCAAAAGCTGGCCGAGCGAGAACTGCCTGGAGGCCAACAGCCTGGCCATCCAGATCCACGGCGGCTACGGCTACACGCGCGACTTTCCTGTCGAGCAGTACTGGCGCGACAACCGCCTGAACATGATCCACGAGGGCACGCACGGCATCCAGGCGCAGGACCTGCTGGGGCGCAAGGTGGTGATGCAGGAGGGCGCCGGGCTGCGGCTGCTGGGGCGCACCGTGGGCCAGACCATCCAGCGCGCGCAGGATTCGGGCCATGCCGAGCTGGCCGCCTGGGCCGATGCGCTGGCGCAGGCGCTGCAGCAACTGCAGGCCGCCACGCAGGCCACCTGGGCGACGGGCGATGCGCAGCAGGCGCTGGCCAACGCCGTGCCGTACCTGCAGGCCTTCGGGCACGTGGTGCTGGCCTGGAAGTGGCTGGACGTGGCCTGTGCCGTGCGGCGTGCCGATGCTATGCTTTCAGGAGCTGCAAACCGTGGAAGAACAAGGGCTGCAGCCTATTTCTATCACTATGAGCTGCCGCGCATCGGACCCTGGCTGGCAGTGGTGGCGCGGCGCGACATGACCTGCGCCGACACGCCGCCCGAGGCGTTCTGACCGCGCGGGCCGGGTCGCTCACGCCCGCGCCCGCGCGGGTGTCAGCCGAAGCGCTTGCAGTAGTCCAGCAGCGCGTAGCTCACGCCCGCGCTCGCGCGGGTGTCAGCCGTGCGCCGCCGCGCCCGGCGCGCGCATGGCCCGCGCATAGTGCTGCGGCGCCAGCCGCGTCACCAGCAGCGCCACCGCCAGCACCGCCAGCAGCTGCGCCAGCCAGCCGGCGCGAAAACCGCCCGAGCTCTCGTGCAGCAGCGCTACCACCCACGGCGCCATGGCGGCCAGGATGAAGCCTCCGCCCTGCATCAGCGCGCTCAAGGCGCCGGCCTGCACGGGCGAGCGCAGGTGGTCCAGCGGCACCACCATGATCATCGCGAAGCACCCGCCCAGGCCCATGCCCAGCACGATGACGGTGCCCATCGGCGAGACCTCGGGCCACCAGGCCAGGCTGGCAAAGCCCAGCACCTGCAGCGCCAGCGTCAGCCAGATCCAGGGCCGGCGGTCGGGCCGGTGGCCGATCAGCGCCGGCAGGCCCAGCGCCGCCGCCGCCTGCGCCACCGACAGCACCGCCACCAGCAACCCGCTGGCCGGCGCGCTCCAGCCCAGCGACTGGTAGAACGGCGCCAGCCAGGCCACCATCGACGCGTAGCCGCCGTTGAGCAGTCCGAAGGTCAGGATCAGCAGCCAGGTGCGCGCGCGGTGCACCAGCCAGCCGGTGTTCTGGTCGTGCACCGCACCAGAGGCGGCTACGACTGCCGGCCGGCGTTCGCGCAGCGTGTGCCAAGCCAGCGCCAGCGCCGGCAGCACCGGCACGGCCCACAACCCCAGCGCCATCTGCCACGATGCGCCCCACTGCAGCGCCAGCGGCGACAGCTGTGCGCCCAAAGCGCCGCCGCCCATCAGCGAGGCCGAGTAGATGCCCATCATCCGCGCCACGCCGCCGGGCGAGCGCTGCTTGATCAGCCCCGGCAGCACGCCCTGCACCAGCGCCACGCCGGCGCCGCACAGCGCCGCGCTGGCCAGCAGCAGTGGCGCGCCGTGCGCGCCCAGGCGCAGCAGGTTGCCCAGGGCGATGGTCGCCAGCGCCGCGGCGATGCACCGGCGCGCGCCCAGGCGGCGCAGCGCCGTGGGCGCGGCCCAGGTGCCGACGCCCATCAGCACCATGGGCAGCAGCGTCAGGCCGGACAGCGCCTCCAGGCCCATGCCGGTCTGCGCCTCCAGGGTGGGCGCGAGCGGGCCGATGGCGGTGATGAAGGGGCGCAGGTTCAGGGTAACCAGCACCACCGTGGCAATCCACAGCAGTGCGGTGCCGCCCGCGGGCTGCGCGGCCGAGGCGTGCGCCTCAGCCACCGGCACGGTCGTGCGGCCAGGGGGCGTCGCCGTACATCTGCGCGGGGGTGATGCCGGTATCGAGCTTGTCCATCGGCAGCGGCGGCGGCTGCAGCGTGATGCCCAGGCGGCGGTAGGTGCCCTCGCTGGATTCGCCGTACGGCTCGGCATCCTGGTTGTCGAAGGCATACACCACGCGCGCGGTGCCGGCGTTCAGCAGCGCCGCCAGGCACATCGGGCAGGGCATGCCGCTGGCATACATCGTGTGGCCGGCCAGGCTGGCGCTGCCCTGCGCGCGCGTGCCGGCGCGAATCGCCTGCATCTCGGCGTGGGTGCTGGGGTCGCAGGTCTGCACCATCTCGTTCACGCCGGTGGCGACCACCTGGCCGTCCCTGGCGAGCACGGCGCCGTAGGGGTGGAAGCCGCGCGCGCGGTTGTCGCGCGCCAGCTCCACGGCCTGGCGCAAGAGTTCAAGATCGGTCATGGCAATGTCTCCTGGTTGTGGGGCGCACGGGCCGCGCGGCAGGGCAGGGCCGGGGCGCGGGCGAAGCCGGCGATTCTAGGCAGGCCCCCGGGAGAACCCTGCATTGGGGTCATGGCGCCGCCGCCGGGCGGGAGCGCCTTTCTGCAATTGCTATGTTTTCAATAGCTGGGGGCCCATAGCGCATATGGGTTGGAGGCGTTTTTCATCTGAAAACAGCCATTTCAGGCGCCGGACGCCGCCCGCGCGCCGCCCGCCACGACGCGCCCCGGCAGCGCCAGCGCAACGCCCGAGGCCACCAGCAGCAGCGCCCCCGCCAGCCCGAAGGCCAGCCAGTGCGTGCCCAGGTGCTCGTAGCCCCAGCCGCCCAGCCAGGCGCTGGCCATGGCGCCCACCTGGTGCGACAGATAGGCCCAGCCGTAGAGCACGCCCACCAGCCGCACGCCGTACACGTCGGCCAGGATGGCCGAGGACAGCGCGATGCTGCCGGCCCAGACGATACCGCCGACCACCGAGGTGCCGTACAGCTGCAGCCGGTCGCCCGCCAGCAGCAGCGCGAAGAAGCCGATGCCGCGCACGCAGTAGATGGCGGCCAGCAGCAGTCGCCGCGGCAGCCGGTCGGCCAGCCGGCCGAGGAACACGGTGCTGGGAATCGCCACCAGGCCGATCAGCCCGATGCCCAGCGCGCTGGTGGTGGCGTCGAAGCCGTGGTCCATCAGCATCGGCATGCCGTGCGTGCCCAGCAGGTTCATGCTGAAGCCGCAGGCGAACAGGCCCAGCGACACCTTGGCGAAGGTGGCGGTGCGCATCGCCTGCGCGATGCTGAAGTGCGCGCACGGCGCCACCGTCGGCGCGCTGCCGGCGCGCGCGCCGGGCAGGGGCGCGTCGCCGCCGTCGGGCGCCTGGTCGCGCACCACCCACAGCGCCACCGGCACGGTGACCAGCGTGAACAGCGCGGCGAAGGCCAGCAGCGTGGTCTGCCACGACAGGTGCTGCAGCGCCAGGCCCAGCGCCGGCGTCATGAAGGCGATGCCGGCCATCGAGCCGGTGGACAGGAAGAACAGCGCCATGCCGCGCCGGCGCTGGAACCAGCGGCTGATGACCGGGGTAAGCGCGATCGGGCTGGTGAAGCCCGCGCCGATGCTCATCAGGATGCCGAAGCTCAGCAGCAGCCCTGCGGGCGTGCGCGTGTTCACCGCCCACAGCGTCGCCAGCACCAGGATGGCGGTGCCCGCCAGCAGCACGAAGCGCGTGCCGCGCCGCGCCACCAGCCAGCCGGCCAGCGGCATCGCCAGGCCATAGCACAGCATGCCCACGGCGACGATGGACGACAGCAGGCTGCGCGAAAAGCCCAGGTCCTCGGCCATCGGCAGGAACAGCGGGCCGATCCCCAGGCGCATGCCGACGGTGAGCAGGGTGACGACGGTGGCGGCGGCGACGATGTTCCAGCCGAAGTACCAGCGGGACGGGGAGGTGGAGGGCGGGTGCATGGGCCCGGTTGTAAGCGATGCGCCAAGGCCGCGCTGGCCAGGTGGGCGCTGGCCGAGCGCGCGCGTCGGGCATCGGCCGCGCGCCGGCGCTGCGGCGGCGCGCACCCGCTGCCGCCGGGTGCCAATCGCGCGCGTGACAGCGGGCGGCGCCAGCTGCTGCACACAATCCACCATCGCGGCCGGCCGCGCCCGTGCGGTGCCGGTCGCCGCCCCAAGCCCTTTTCGACAGGAGATCCCACCCCATGGCGCGCAGCGTGCAGCAACTCTTCGACCTCTCGGGCAGGACCGCCCTCGTCACCGGCGGCTCGCGCGGCCTGGGGCTGCAAATGGCGCAGGCGCTGGGCGAGGCCGGTGCGCGCGTGCTGATCAGCTCGCGCAAAGCGGCCGACCTGGAGCAGGCGGCCGCGCAGCTGCAGGCCGCGGGCATCGACGCGCAGTGGATCGCCGCCGACTGCGCGCACGAGGCCGACATCCAGCGCCTGGCCTCGGACGCGCTGGCGCGCCTGGGCCGCGTGGACATCCTGGTGAACAACGCCGGCGCCAGCTGGGGCGCGCCGGCCGAGGAGCACCCCGTCGCCGCCTGGGACAAGGTCATGAACCTGAACGTGCGCGGCTACTTTCTGCTGTCGCAGGCCGTCGCCCGCGCCGACATGATCCCGCGCGGCAGCGGGCGCATCCTCAACATCGCCTCCATCGCCGGTCTGGGCGGCAACCCGGTGGAGATGCGCACCATCGCCTACAACACCTCCAAGGGCGCGGTGCTGAACTTCACGCGCGCGCTGGCCGGCGAGTGGGGCGTGCACGGCATCACCGTCAACGCCATCTGCCCGGGCTTCTTCAAGACCAAGATGGCCAGCGTGCTGATCGAGACGCTGGGCGAGGAAAAGATGGCCGCCCAGGCGCCGCTGCGCCGCCTGGGCGACGACGAAGACCTGAAGGGCATCACCCTGCTGTACGCCAGCGACGCCGGCAAGCACATCACCGGCCAGTGGCTGGCGGTGGACGGCGGCGTGAGCGCGCTGGTAGGCTGAAACGCACCCTGCCGCCCGTGCGGCCTGCGCCCGCTCCCGCACGGCCGCGCCCCGCGGGCAGGGCAGCGCCAGTTCCATGCGCCCCGTGCCCGGCGATCAGGGCCAACCGACAAGCCACATGCAACCCACTCCACACGACCTTTTCAGCCCCGCCGCCGACGTGCCCGACCTGGGCGCCGACGTGCCGTTCTTCCGGGAACTCGGCCTGCAGCTGCGCCGCATGGCCGATGGCCAGTCCGAGCTGTTCTACGAGGTGCAGCCACGCCACACCAATTCCTACGCCGTGGCGCACGGCGGCGTCAGCATGACGCTGCTGGATGTGGCCATGGCCACCGCGGCGCGCAGCGTGGCCTTCGACCTGGGGGTGGTCACCATCGAGATGAAGACCAGCTTCATGCAGCCCGCGCGCGGCGCGCTGACGGCGCACGGGCGGCTGCTGCACCGCACGCGCTCCATGGCCTTCGCCGAGGCGACGGTGCACGATGCCGAGGGCCGGCTGTGCAGCCAGGCCAGCGGCACCTTCCGCTACGTGCCGCGCGCCGACAGCATCGCGCCCATCGCCACCGATTGAAGCCGGCCGGTTTTTAGATAAAAACGGCCCCTGGCCCTTGATATGCAAGGGCCGGCAGCTATCAAAAACAGAGTCCAACGTTCACTGATGAAGGAGCCCGCCATGCCACGCAACCAGCAGATCCTGCTCGACAACCGCCCCGAGGGCGAGGCCACCGAGGCCAACTTCCGCCTGGTCACCACCGACACCCCGCCGCTGCAGGACGGCCAGGTGCTGGTGCGCCACCACTACCTCAGCCTGGACCCCTACATGCGCGGGCGCATGAACGACAGCAAGAGCTACGCCGCCGCCCAGCCGCTGGGCGAGGTGATGATCGGCGGCACCGTGGGCGAGGTGGTGGAAAGCCGCCACCCGGACTACCAGCCGGGCGACCAGGTCGTCGGCATGGGCGGCTGGCAGGAATGGAGCGTGGTCGACGCCCGCCAGCCCGGCCTGCTGCGCAAAGTGGACACGACGCACGTGCCGCTGTCCTACTACCTGGGCGCGGTGGGCATGCCGGGCGTCACCGCTTGGTATGGGCTGGTGCGCATCATCGATCCCAAGCCCGGCCAGACGGTCACCGTCAGCGCCGCCACCGGCGCGGTGGGCAGCGCCTTCGTCGCGCTGGCCAAGGCGCGCGGCTGCCGCGTGGTGGGCATCGCCGGCGGGCCGGAGAAATGCCGCTATGCGGTCGAGGAACTGGGCTTCGACGCCTGCATCGACCACCGCCAGCACACCGATCTGAAATCCATGTCGGCGGCGCTCAAGGCCGCCTGCCCGCAGGGCATCGACGGGCACTTCGAGAACGTCGGCGGGCACATCCTGGACGCGGTGCTGCTGCGCGCCAACACGTTTGCGCGCGTGGCGCTGTGCGGGATGATCGCCGGCTACGACGGCCAGCCGCTGCCGCTGCAAAACCCGGCGCTGCTGCTCGTCAACCGCATGCGCATCGAAGGCTTCATCGTCAGCGAGCACATGGACGCCTGGCCGCCGGCGCTCAAGGAGCTCGGCGGCCTGGTCGCCCAGGGCAAGTTGCGCCCGCGCGAGAGCATTGCCCAGGGCCTGGCCGCCGCGCCGGCGGCCTTCCTGGGCATGCTCAAGGGCCAGAACTTCGGCAAGCAGCTGGTCCGGCTGGTCTGATGGCGACAGTCCCGCTGCACTGGACCTGGGCCCGGTTCGACGACTTGGGCGTGCACGCGCTGCACGAAGCCCTGGTGCTGCGCTGCCGCGTGTTCGTGGTCGAACAGGCCTGCGCCTACCAGGAAGTGGACGAGGCCGACACCCGCGCCTGGCACCTGCTGGGCCGCGCCGCGCCCGGCGGGCCGCTGCTGGCCACGCTGCGCGTGGTGGACCCGGACGGCAAGGGCGCCGGGCCGTCCATCGGCCGCGTCGTCATCGCGCCGCAGGCACGCGGCGGCGGCACGGGCCAGGCCCTCATGCGCGAGGGCCTGGCGCGCTGCCAGACGGCCTGGCCGGGGCAGGACATCCGCATCAGCGCGCAGGCGCACCTGCAGCGCTTCTACGGCGCGCTGGGCTTCGTGGCCGTTTCCCAGGCGTACGTGGAGGATGGCATCCCCCACGTGGACATGCTCTGGCGTTGGCCAGGCGCGGGGCGCTGAGCAACCTTCCTCCTTTCCCGCGGTCCGCCGGCGGCATGCGACCCGCGCGGCAGACCGCCCCTACCTCCCAGGAGCCACCATGATCGAAGACTTCCACGGCAAAACGGCGGTGCTGACGGGCGCCGGATCGGGCTTCGGCCGGGAATGCGCGCGCATCGCCGCGCAGCGCGGCATGCGCCTGGTGTTGGTGGACGTGCAGCCGGGAGCGCTGGACGCGGCCGCCGCCGAGGCCCGCGCTGCCGGCTGCGAGGTGCTGGCGCGGCATGTGGACGTGGCCGACGCCGCGCAGATGGAGCAGCTGGCACGCGACGTGTACGCGCAGTTTGGCGCGCCGCACTTCGTCTTCAACAACGCCGGCGTGGGCGCCGGTGGGCTGATCTGGGAAAACAGCGTGGCCGACTGGCAGTGGGTGCTGGGCGTGAACCTGTGGGGCGTGGTCCACGGCGTGCGCCTGTTCACGCCGTTGATGCTGGAGGCAGCGCGCGCCGACCCGGCCTGGCGCGGCCACATCGTCAACACGGCCAGCATGGCCGGGCTGGTGAACGCGCCCAACATGGGCGTGTACAACGTCAGCAAGCACGCCGTGGTCGCCTTGAGCGAAACCCTGTACCACGACCTGTCGCTGGTCACCACCCAGGTCGGCGCCAGCGTGCTGTGCCCGTACTTCGTGCCCACCGGCATTGGCGCCAGCGAGCGCAACCGTCCGCCGGCCGCGACCGGCGTGGCGCCCACCGCCAGCCAGCGCATCAGCCAGGCCATGACCGCCAAGGCCGTGGACAGCGGCCGGGTCAGTGCCGCCGAGGTGGCGCGCCAGGTCTTCGATGCGGTGGCCTGCGGCCGCTTCTATGTCTTCAGCCACCCGCAGGCGCTGGGCGGCGTGCGCAGCCGGCTGGAGGGCATCGCCGCCGGCGGCAACCCGCCCGACCCATTCGCCGAGCGACCCCAGCTGGGCGAGCAATTGCGCGCGGCGCTGCGCGCGGCGGGCTGATCCGGCAGCTGCCCTTCAGGCGCCGACGCCGCGCGCCAGCGCCGCCTGGCGGATGCCGTCCAGCGTCCCGGTGGGCGTGATGGCCTGCGGGTCGATCAGGCAGTGCAGCACGCTGGGCAGGCCGCTGGCGCGCGCGCGTGCCATGGCCGGCGCGAAGTCTTCGGTGCGCTCCACCCGCTCGCCGTGCCCGCCGAAGGCCTGGGCGTAGGCACGGAAGTCGGGGTTCTGCAGATGCGTGGCGCTGATGCGGCCGGGGTACTCGCGCTCCTGGTGCATGCGGATGGTGCCGTACATGGCGTTGTCCAGCAGCACCACCACCAGCGGCAGACCGTACTGCACGGCGGTGGCGAATTCCTGCCCGTGCATCAGGAAGTCGCCGTCGCCCGAGACCACCACCACCTCGCGCTGCGGCCACAGCCGCTTGGCGCCCACCGCCGCCGGCAGGCCGTAGCCCATCGAGCCGCTGGTCGGCGCCAGCTGGCTGCCGTAGGCGGTGAACGGCCAGAAGCGGTGCACCCAGGTGGCGAAGTTGCCGGCGCCGTTGCAGAAGATGGTGTCGGCTGGCAGCACCTGGCGCAGGTGCTGCATCACCTGGCCCATCTGCAGCGGGCCGGGGATGCGGATCGGCGAGGGGTCGCTCCAGGCCAAGTATTCGGCGCGCGCCGCCCGGGTGTGCGCGGCCCAGCGCACCGGCCCTGGCGGGTGCAGCTGCGCCAGCGCGGCGGCCAGCGGCTGGGGCGTGGCGTGCAGCGCCTGCACCGGCTGGTAGACGCGGCCCAGCTCGTCGGCGTCGGCATGGGCGTGCACCAGCGGCTGCGCCGGCACGGGAATGTCCAGCAGCTCGTAGCCCTGCGACGGCACCTCGGACAGGCGCCCGCCCAGCACCAAGACCAGGTCGCTGGCGCGGATGCGCGCCAGCAGCCGCGGATTGGCGCCCAGGCCCAGATCGCCGGCGTAGCTGTCGTGGCTGGCCGGGAATAGCATCTGCCGGCGGAACGAGCAGTACACCGGCAGCTGCCAGGCGCTGGCGAAGGCCGTCACGTCCTGCACCGCCTGCGCCGACCAGCGGCTGCCGCCCAGGATGACCACCGGCTGCTCGGCCGCCTGCAGCCGCGCCGCCAGCTCCTGCAGCGCGGGGGCGCCGGGGTAGGTCTCGGGCGCGGCGTAGGGCAGGGCGTCGGCCGTCTGCACGGTGTCGGTCAGCATGTCCTCGGGCAGGGCCACCACCACCGGGCCGGGGCGGCCCGAAGTGGCGACCTGGAAGGCGCGCGCCACCAGTTCGGGCAGGCGGCGCGCGTCGTCGATCTGCACCACCCACTTGGCCATGGTGCCGAAGACGGCGCGGTAGTCCAGTTCCTGGAACGCCTCGCGCCCCAGCGCGCCGCGCGCCACCTGGCCGACGAAGACGATCAGCGGCGTCGAGTCCTGGTGCGCGATGTGGATGCCGGCCGACGCATTCGTCACTCCCGGCCCGCGCGTGACGAAGCAGATGCCCGGGCGCCCGGTCAGCTTGCCCTGCGCCTCGGCCATGATGGCCGCGCCGCCCTCCTGCCGGCAGACGGTGACGGCGATGTGGGCGTCGTGCAGCGCGTCCAGCACCGCGAGGTAGCTTTCGCCGGGCACGCAGAACAGCTGCTGGACGCCGTGCAGCAGCAGCTGGTCGACCAGGATCCGCCCGCCGGTGCGCAACGGCACGGCGTGGGGGGCAGAAGAAGGGGAAGGAGCGGGGGCAGAAGTCATATCGGGCATGGGGCGCGGCTGCGGTTCAGGCCGAAAAGGCCGGCGCGCCGCGCGGTGGCGGCGCGCCGGCGGGTTCATTCACACGTTCTCACTGCTGGTAGCTTTCCAGCGGCTTGTCGTTGGGGTTGGCGAACAGCGCGCGCAGCGTGCCGCCCAGCGGCAGGTTCAGACTGACGTTCTTGGGCGGGATCGGCTGTACGAACCATTTGGCGTAGATCTTCTCCATCTCGCCCGATTGCATCAAGCGCGTGAGCACGCCGTCCACCGCCGCCTTGAAGGCCGGGTCGTCCTTGCGGAACAGCAGCGCGATCGGCTCGGCGCCCAGCGGCTCGCCGACGATGCGGTAGGCCTGCGGATCGCGCGAGGCGGCGATCAGGCCGGCCAGCAGGTTGTCGTCCAGCACGAAGGCATCGGCGCGGCCCGACTCCAGCAGCATGAACGACTCGTGGTGGTCCTTGCCCAGCACCGTCTTGATGGGCGTGCCCACCGCGCGCTCCTGCTTGCGCAGCAGCTGCACCGCCGTGGTGCCGGCGGAGGCGGCCACCGTGCGCCCGCCCAGCTGGGCGATGGAGCTCAGGTCGGAGTCCTTGCGCACCGCCATGCGCACCTCGCTGACGTAGCTGGTCACGGCGAAGGCCACCTGCTGCTGGCGTGCGAGGTTGTTGGTGGTCGGGCCGCAGCCGATGTCCACCGTCCCGTTGCTGACCAGCGGCAGCGTGCTCTGCGCGGTGATCGCCATGTATTCCAGCTGCGCGCCGGGCGCCACTTCGCGCAACACGCGCTCGCACAGCTCGACGTGGTAGCCGACGAAGCGGTCGTGCGCGCCCAGCGCATAGGCCATGGGCGGCGAGGCCTCGCGCACCCCCAGCACGGCCTTGCCCGAGGCCTTGATTTTGTCCAGCGTGCCGGAGGCTGCGGCGGGCTGCGCCTGGGCGGCCGGCAGTGCGCAGCACAGCGCCAGGGCGGCGCCCAGCGCTGCCAGGGTGCGACGGAAGGGTGCCATGGGGGTCTCCTTTTTCTGCGTTGTGGGAACTGTCCTCGCCGCACTATCACCGCGCGCTGGCGCGGTGAATAGCGAAAAAGCGGAACGACTTGATGTCGGGAGAGAATGAAGTGCCGGTGGCCGACTCCAGCCGCCATTGGCCCCTGGCCCGCTCCAAGCAAAGGCCGTGGCCCGATAGCGGGAAAACCCGCATGGCCCGCTTCATTCCCTGACCGCATGACCCTGCTGCGCAAGACCTTCCTGCCGCCCATCTCCGACCTGCTTGCCTTCGAGGCCGCGGCGCGCCACGCCAGCATCTCGCGCGCCGCGCAGGAGCTGCACCTGACGCAGAGCGCCGTCTCGCGCCAGATCCGCCAGCTCGAGCGCCAGCTGGGCATGGCGCTGTTCCACCGCGTGCGCCAGCGCATCGTGCTGACCGACGCCGGCCGGGTCTACGCCGCCGACGTGCGCGTCGCGCTGCAGCAGCTGTCGGCCAGCACGCAACAGGCCATGGCCTTCTCGCACGCCGGCGGCCTGCTGAACCTGGCGGTGCTGCCCACCCTGGGCACGCGCTGGCTGGTGCCGCGCCTGCCCAGGTTCCTGGCGCTGCATCCGCAGGCGACGGTGAACCTGGCGGCGCGCACCGAGCCCTTCGACTTCGCCGGTACGCCGTTCGACGCGGCGATCCACTTCGGCGCGCCCAGCTGGCCGGGCGCGGTGTGCCGCTTCTTGATGCGCGAGGAGGTGGTGCCGGTGGCCAGCCCGGCGTTCCGCGCCGCACACGACATCGCCACCGCCCACGATCTGACGCGCGTGGCGCTGCTGCAGCAAAGCACTCGGCCGACGCAGTGGTCCGAGTGGTTCGAGCAGGCCGGCGTGGCCACCACGGTGGCGCTGCGCGGCGCGCGCTGCGAGCACTTCTCGATGCTGGCGCAGGCGGCGGTCAGCGGCCTGGGCGCGGCGCTGCTGCCGCGCTTCCTGATCGAGCAGGAACTGGCCGCCGGCAGCTTGGTGCAGCTGGCGCCGCAGGCCCTGGCCAGCGCTGGCGCCTACCACCTGGTGTACCCCGAGGCGCGCGCGCACACGCCGCTGGTGGTGGCGCTGCGCGACTGGCTGGTGCGCGAATGCGCCGCCGGCGCCTGAAGCGCCCGTGGCGGGCGGTATCCTTGGCGCCCCGTTTCCCCCGCGCCCGACGAGAAAGCAGCCCGCCCCATGTCCATCCAGTGGTTCCCCGGTCACATGCACCTGACGCGCAAGGCCATAGCGCAGCGCATCAAGGACATCGACGTGGTCATCGAGCTGCTGGACGCGCGCCTGCCGGCCTCCAGCGCCAACCCGCTGCTGGCCGAGCTGACCGGCAACCGCCCGACGCTGAAGGTGCTGAACAAGCAGGACCTGGCCGACGCGAGCCGCACGCCTGCCTGGCTGGACTGGTACAACGCCCGCGCCGGCACCCGCGCCATCGCGCTCGATGCCTCGGACAGCGCGCCGGCGCGCCGGCTGATCGAAGGCTGCCGCCAGCTGGCGCCGAACCGCCGCGGCATGGCCCGGCCGATGCGGGTGCTGATCGTCGGCGTGCCCAACGTCGGCAAATCCACGCTGATCAACACCCTGTCGGCCAAGCGCGAGGCCAAGACGGGCGACGAGGCCGGTGTCACCCGGCAGGAGCAGCGCATCGTGCTGGAGGACGACTTCTACCTGTGGGATACGCCCGGCATGCTCTGGCCGCGCATCGTCGTGCCCGAAAGCGGCGAGCGCCTGGCTGCCAGCGGCGCGGTGGGCCGCAACGCCTACGACGAGGAGGAGGTGGCGCTGGCCCTGCTGGGCTACTGCAGGCAGCACTACGCGCCGCTGCTGGACGCGCGCTACAAGCTGGGCATGGCGGCAGCCGACATCGCCGCGCTGCACGACGACGAACTGCTCGAGCGCATCGCGCGCAAGCGCGGCGCGGTGATGAGCGGCGGACGCCTGAACCTGCAGAAGGCCGCCGAGATCGTGTTGACCGACTTCCGCGCCGGCGCCATGGGCCGCATGACGCTGGAGACCGTGGACGAGTACGCCGCCTGGACGGCGGCCGCGCAGCTGCGCGAGGCCGAGCGCGTCGAGCGCCGCGCCGAGCAGAAGAAGCGCGACGAGCGCCGTGCGCGCAACCAGGGCGACTGACGCTGGCGCGCGCCGGCCGCGTCACCAGACCAGCGGCGCTGGCAAGTCGTCCCAGAACAGCACGCGGCGCAGTTCGTGCCAGCGCGAGGTAGCGGGCTGGTGCGCCAGCGGCGCGGCGCCCTTGCGCAGCAGCACCAGGTAGCCGGCGGCCGTGCCCACGGCCAGCAGGTCGGAGTCGTGCGGCGCCGGCCTCAGGCACACGATGGCCCCGCCCAAGTGGTGGCGCCACAGCGGCGCGCCATCCTCGGACACACCGTGCAGGTCCCCGTTCACATCGCCTCCGATATCCACGCCGTGCAGCCACACCCGGGCCGGGCTCGGCTCGGGGGTGGAAAGGATCGCAGGGCCAGCCCCGTCGTGCGCCGGAACGAGGCCGCCAGCGCCGCCTGGTGAATGGCCTGAGGCAGCGCCGTCAGGCCAGACCTGCCAGCCGCCGGCGGGCAGCTGCCAGCAGCGCGGGCCCTGCGGCGCGCGCACCCAGGCGCGCAGCCCGCCGTCTGGCTGCCAGGCCAGCGCCGCCACCGCCTGACCATGCTGCGCGGCGTGCGCCGCGAACACCGTGGGCGCGAAGGCGAAGCGGTGGTGCAGGCGCTCGGACAGTCCGGCATCGCCCAGCTGCTGCGCCTGCCGCATCAGCCGCAGCACGGCGCCAGCCTGGCGCGCGCGGGCGTCGCGCGCCGGGGCAGAGGTATCTGACGCGGCATCGGTTTCCCACCGGGCGCGCAGGGCGGCGGCATGGGCGCGCGCGGCGTCCTGCCAGGCGTGCGACAGCGCCAGCACGCCCGCGCCCAGCGCCTCGGCGTCGGACTGCGGTGCGGCGTAGGGGGGCAGCCGGGCCAGCGCCGGGGCGGGGGTGCGGTCCAGGAGCACCTCGTCGTCCTGGCGGCGCGCGCGCGCATCGAGCGCCAGCAGCGCGGCCTGCACCTGCAGGAACAGCTGCGCCAGCCGCCGCAGGTGCGCCACCGCGTGCGCCGGCAGCGGCTGGCGCGCGTCGCCCTGGCGCTGACGGTAGCTGACGGCCAGCCCTGGCGGGTGCGCGGTGCCGGCCGGCGGCGGCGCGCCGGGCGGCAGCACCTCGATCTGGTAGCTGGCGTGGGCGTCGTCCTCGGGGTCGCCGGGCATCTCCTGGCCGTTGCGCCAGCTCAGCTTGAGCGCGGCCGGGTGGCGCGCGCCGCCCTGCACGCCGCCGGCGTGCGCGCCTGCCCAGACATCGCCCAGCCACAGTCCGGCTCGGTCCGGGTCGCTCCAGTCGTTGTATTGCTCGGTGAACAGCGGCAGCGCCACCAGCGCAGCAATGTGCGTGGGCTGCAGTGCGGCGTGCAGGGCGGCGCGCGCCGGCCGGCCCTGGCGGCGCTCGTCTTCCGCGGCGTCCCAATACGCCAGCAGCGCTTCCCAGGCCCGCGAAAAGGCCGCCCAAGCGGCGGGCGCTCTGGCGGCGTCCAGCAGCTGCCAAGCGCCAGGCTCGCCGTGCGGGTCGCAGGCACGGTACTGGCGCACCACGCCCTGCGCCGCTGCTGGCATACGTACCGACCGCGCCCAGGCGCTGGCGCGCGCCAGCCAGCCCTCGTCCGGCGCGCGCGGCGCGCTGCCCGGCAGCGCCAGCCAGAAGTCCCAGCGTTTCCAGATGCTGAGGAACACCCCATCCAGGAACACGTCGCCATCCGCGTCCACATGGCTGCGGGTCAGCAGGAAGTCGGTTTGCTGCCACCACCCGGCGGCCTTGCCGTGGCCCTTGTCGGGCAGCGCCAGCTGCAGCAGGCGCCGCAGCTGCGCGGCGTCGGGCGGGCGCGGGGGGCTGCTGGCGGGTGGAACGGTGGGTTGAGGCATGGCTGCGGGCATGGTAGCCCGCGCCGGGCGGTCAATGCGGGCCGTCGTCCGGGACGATGCCGCCGCGCTGCACGTACTGCTCGTACTGCGAACGCGGCAACGCGGCGCGGCCGGCGGCGCCGTTGGCGGCGGTCCAGCTCAGCGTGACGCTGTCGGGTGCTGGCAGCAGCTCGACCCGGCCTTCAGGGATGGGCAGGTCCGGGCCGTCGCCCACGCGGTAGGTCACGTGGCCGTGGACGGTGGCGTGGCGCGGGGCAGGCGTGGTGTCGTGCTGGCTCATGGGTCGGCGGGTGGTGAAGAGGGTGGCAGGAAGGGTGGGTCTTGGCGATCGTGCCGGATCGGTGCCGCCGCCGGGCTGGGGGTATGGCCAGGCGCCAGCGTCTGGTGGGCCAGCGGTATGGCCCACAGCACAACCAGCCCCATCAGGCCGCTGAGCAGGGCCATGCCTTCCTGGCCCAGCCCGGCGGCGGTGCCGATGGCGGCGGTGAACCAGATGCCGGCGGCGGTGGTCAGACCCTTGACGGTGTCCGGGTCCTCGCGCTTGAGGATGGTGCCCGCACCCAGGAAGCCCACGCCGGCGGTCACGCCCTGCAGCACCCGGCTGTTGTCGGCCGGTTCGATGCCCGCCTGCTCGGCGGCCAGCACGAACAGCGCCGCGCCCATCGACACCAGCATGTGCGTACGCAGCCCTGCGGCCTTGCCGGCGCGCTCGCGCTCCCAGCCCAGCAGGCCGCCCAGCACCGCCGCCACGCCCAGGCGCAGCACGACGCGCGTGACCAGCTCCGGGTCGGTGGTGCTGGCGAATTCCTGGCTGGCGGTGGCCAGGGCTTGGTCCCACCAGCTGCTCATGTCTGTCGGCCGGCGCGGCGGGCGGCCGGGAAGAAGCGCCGCATGTGGCGGACGATGGATGCGGTTGACGGCATGCGGCGCAGTCTCGCCACGGATGCGCGCCGGTGCCGGCAGTCCTGGCCGGATTCATGGGTAGGACGGGGCGCACGCAGGCAGGCGCCGGTGATGTGGCAGAAAAATGCCTCCAGCCCATGATATACAAGGGCCTGCAGCTATTATTTTGATAGTTGAAGGCCGTGCGCGGGCGCGCCTCGCAGATCAGGCAGAAATGGCGGGGCCCGCGGTTGGGTTCGCGCTGGCGGTGGGTTGCCATGGCAGGCTCAGGATTTGCTGCCAGTCCTGCACATGCGCCGGTGCAGCGCCGTCCGGCGGCCAGCGCAGGCCGCTGTCCAGCGTTAGCAGTCGGCCGTCGACAGGATGCGGCAGCTGCAGCTGCCAGGCATGCAGCCACAGCCGGGCCTGGCCCAACTGGTGCGCCCACCAGCGGTTCAGCGGCCCCTTGCCGTGGGTGGCGTCGCCGATGATGGGATGGGCGACATGCTTGAGGTGGCGGCGGATCTGGTGGCGCCGGCCGGTGGCGGGCTCGGCCTGCACCAGCGAGGCGCGGGTGGTGGCGAAGTGCGCGTCGCTGGCCGCCGGCAGCTCCAGCCGTGCCAGGCAGCGCAGGCGGGTGCGCGCGTCCTGCACCGGAGCATCGGGCGGTGCGTCGTCGGGGCGCAAGGGGTGGTCCACCTCGACCAGTGGCGCAGCCCAGCCGCGCACCAGCGCCAGGTAGCGCTTGGCCACCGCCTGCGTGGCGAAGGACTCGGACAGCGCGCGCGCCGCCGCCGGGTGCAGCGCCATCACCAGCACGCCGCAGGTGCCCTTGTCCAGCCGGTGCACGGGATAGAGATGGCGGCCCAGCTGGTCGCGCAGCGCCTGCAGCACGAAGCGCGTCTCGCCCGCGTCCAGGCCGGTGCGGTGCACCAGCCAGCCAGCGGGCTTGGCCACAGCCACCAGGTGCTCGTCCTGCCACAGCAGCGGCAGCGGCGCGTGCGCTGCCACTTACAGGCCGCTGCCCGGCGTCAGCTGGATGGTGCCCAGGCGCGAGCCTTGCACCTCGCCCTCGGGCTGCGGCGCCAGCCAGTACACCCACAGCCCGCGCAGCCAGGCGCACAAGTACAGCCCGGCGACGACCAGCAGGCCCCACTGCTGCGTAGACCAGAAGACGTAGAACCAAAAGGGCTGGCCCAGCAGCCCCAGGACACAGGCCCAGCGGCGCGCGCGCACCGTGCGGGCCTGCGACAGCCACGCGGCACAGGCGCCGAGCAAGGCCATGGCGATCTGGTCGATTCCCATGATGAAAGCCTCCAAATCAGGATGGGAGTGGATGGTAACTGGATATGCATCCAGTCATGAAAGAGTGCGCGGCATTCCTACAACGCCAGTGCCTGACCGATGGCGCGGGGCTGCCGAGCGCGGTCCTACGGTCAGGGGCCGGGCTTGCAGCCCCGGGCCGCGCGCGGTGCGCGGCCTGCACCTGAATCAAAGGAAGCTCTGACATGAACACCTCCGATGTGCGTGAAACCGTGCGGGATGTCATCGCCTACGACGATGCCCGCGAAAGCGCCCCGTTCGAGCACGAGATCGCCCTGCTGACGGGGGTGGGGCTGATCGCCTGTGCCTTCCTCACCTCCTCGCGTACCCGATCGGTGCTGCACGCGGTGGTGGGCGGGGCGCTGCTGGCGCGCTCGGCCGCCGGGCGCGACGGGCTGCGCAAGTGGACGCGCGAGCCGCAGGCCAGGCCGCGCAGCCGCATCGTGGTGACGCCCTGAACGCCGGTCGCTTGCAATGCCGCCCGTCGTCGCAAGGCGCGGCGGCGGGCGCCGGCAGGTGTCTGCAGAGTATTGGATGGGAAGGCATGGCGCATCGTGATCCTGCTGGTCATGGGCCGTCGCGCAGTGCACCGGCCCGGCCATCTTCGGAGCGGGACGTGTAACCGGCTGTAGGAGCCGGGCGCATTGCCGCGTTCACCCACGGCGGCGCGGGCTGCCAGGGCTGCAGCACAATCCGCGCGCATGACGCTGTCCCCACGCTCCACCCTGCTGCCGCTGTCCCTGCTGGCCCCCCCTTCCGTTGACGATCCTCAGCCGCTGGTGCTGTACCACGGCCGCTGCGCCGACGGCTTTGGCGCCGCGCTGGCGGCGTGGCGCTTCTATGGCGGGGCGGTGGAGTGCATCGGCCTGTCGCATGGCCAGGTGTCGGGCCTGCAGGACCTGCCGCCGCTGACGGGGCGCCAGGTGTATGTGCTGGACTTCGCCTTTGCGCCCGACCTGCTGGCGCAGATCGACGCCCAGGCCGCGCGGCTGCTGTTGCTGGATCACCACAAAAGCGCCGCCGCACAGCTGGCCGGCTTCGAGTGCCGCTGCGGCGCGGTGCATTTCGACATGGACAAGTCCGGCGCGCGGCTGGCCTGGGACTATTTCTTCCCCGATGTGCCGCCGCCCGACTTGGTGCGCTTCGTCGAGGACCGCGACCTGTGGCGCTGGCAGCACCCCGAGACCGCCGGCTTCGTCGCCGCGCTGGACATGGAGCCTTTCGACTTCGACCGCTGGAGCGCCATCGCCGATTTCGACGCCACCCAGGTGCAGGCCTTCGTGGCGCGCGGCCAGGCCATGGACGAGAAGTTTCGCCACCTGGCGCAGGACGTGGCGCGCGGCGCGCGGCCGCTGGTGTTCAACGGCGAGGCCGGGCTGATGGTGAACGCGCCCGGCGCCTTCCATAGCTTGGTGGGCGAGCTGCTGTCGCGCGAGAGCGGCAGCTTCGCGCTGATGTGGGCCGTGGGCAGCGAGGGCCAGGTCAAGGTCGGTCTGCGCTCGCAGCGCGGCTACGACTGCTCGCCGCTGGCCGTCAGCATGGGCGGCGGCGGGCATGCCCAGGCCTGCGGCTTTCGTATGGACGCGGCGCGCCTGCCTGAGTTGCTGTCGGGCAGCTTCCAGGCCTGCTGAACCGCGCTGCCGGCATGCAGCTATGATTTTTTTGTCTGCGCGGTCGGGCTGGTGATGGACCCGGGCCAAGCAGTTTTCTTTTTTCGTTTCACTCTTTCCTGCTGCCCCCGGGCAGCGGCACCACCCTCCAATGGCACAAGCACACAGCAGCAGCACTTCCCCGATCCGCATCGGCATCGTCGGCTACGGCAACCTGGGCCGGGGCGTCGAGGCGGCCATCGCCAAGAACCCCGACCTGCAGGTCGTCGGCATCTACACCCGGCGCGACCCGGCGCAGCTGCAGCCGCTGCACGCCGGCACGCCCGTGCACCGCATGGACGCGCTGGCGCAGCACCAGGACCGCGTGGACGTGCTGATCCTGTGCGGCGGCTCCAAGGACGACCTGCCCGTGCAAAGCCCGCAGCTGGCGGCGCAGTTCAGCCTGGTGGACAGCTTCGACACCCATGCCCGCATCCCCGAGCACTTCGCCGCCGTCGATGCCGCCGCCCAGGGCGGCCAGACCACGGCGCTGATCTCGGCCGGCTGGGACCCGGGCATGTTCTCGCTGAACCGCCTGATGGGCGAGGCGCTGCTGCCCGATGGCGTGACCTACACCTTCTGGGGCAAGGGCCTGAGCCAGGGCCATTCCGACGCCATCCGCCGCGTGCCCGGTGTGGCCGGCGGCGTGCAGTACACCATTCCTGTCGACGAGGCCGTCGAGCAGGTGCGCAGCGGCACCCGGCCTGATCTGACCACGCGCCAGAAGCACCGCCGCGAGTGCCATGTGGTCCTGGCCGAAGGCGCCGACGCCGACGCCGTGCGCCGCAGCATCGTCGAGATGCCGCACTACTTTGACCAGTACGACACCACGGTGCACTTCATCAGCGCCGAGGAACTGGCGCGCGACCACACGGCGATGCCGCATGGCGGCTTCGTCATCCGCAGCGGCAGCACCAGCGACGGCGTGTCGCAGGTCGTCGAGTACCGGCTGCAGCTGGACAGCAACCCAGAGTTCACCGCCAGTGTGCTGGTGGCGTATGCGCGGGCGGTGCACCGCATGCGGGTGGCGCGGCAGTACGGGTGCAAGACGGTGTTCGACGTGGCGCCGGGGCTGCTGTCGCCCCGCAGTGCGCAGGAGTTGCGGGCGGATTTGCTGTAGTTTCGATAGCTTCCGGCCCTTTGTTTATATGGGCTTGAGGCTGTTTTGATTGTTGTTTTGGCTTTGATTGCCGGGGCGAGTCCCGGCCCCCACACTCAAAACCAGAACACTAATCAAAACAGCCCCAAGCCCATATCAATAAAGGCCGAGCAGCTATCAAAAAAACTACCCCCCCGTCGCATCCTCGAACCGATCCACCTCCCGCAGCGGCCGGAACCACGCCATCCACCCCGCCACCACCGCCAGCGTGCACACACTGCCCAGCACCGCCGCCGGCACCGCCCCCAGCCACGCAGCGCTGGTCCCCGCGCGGAACTCGCCCAGCTCGTTGGACGAGCCGATGAACAGCATGTTCACCGCGTTCACCCGCCCGCGCATCTCGTCGGGCGTCGAGAACTGCACCAGCGCGCCGCGGATGTAGACGCTGACCATGTCCGCCGCCCCCGCCACCAGCAGCGCCGCGAACGACAGCCAGAACAGCGTGGACAGCGAGAACACCAGGTTGGCCACGCCGAACACCGCCACCGCCGCGAACATGGTGCGCCCCACGTGCCGGTCGAAGGGTCGCAGGCTCAGGTACAGCCCGGCGCCCACCTCGCCGATGGCCATGGCGCTGCGCAGCGCGCCCAGGCCCTGCGGGCCGACGTGCAGCACCTCCTGTGCGTAGATCGGCAGCAGCGCCACCACACCGCCCAGCAGCACGGCGAACAGGTCCAGCGAGATGGTGCCCAGCACGATCGGACGCGAGCGGATGAAGCCGATGCCCGCGCCGAAGCGCTGCCACATCGGCGCCGGGTGCTGCGGCCGCGGCGCGGCGTAGGCCACCGCCACCCGCGCCAGCAGCAGCGTGCCCAGGGCGAAGCACACGGCGCACAGCGCATAGGTCAGCTCGCCGCCGCCCAGCGCATACAGCACGCCGCCAACGAATGGCCCCCCGATGGCGGCACCGCGCATCAGCATGCTGTTGGCCGCCACGGCCTGCGCCAGTTGCGCGCGCGGCACGATCTGCGGCAGCAGGCTTTGCAGCGCCGGGCCGGAGAACGCGCGCGAGCAGCCGAACAGCACCAGCACCGCGTAGATGCCGTTCACCCCCGCGTGGCCATGCCCCGACAACCACCACAGCAGTGCGCTGCACACCGCACCCAAGGCCCAGCTGCACGCCAGGATGGGCTTGCGCGAGACGCGGTCGATCAGATCGCCGGCCGGCAGCAACAGCACCAGCATCGGCAAGAACTGCGCCAGCCCGACCCAGGCCAGCGCCAGCGGCTGGCGCGTCAGGTCATAGACCTGCCAAGCCACTACCACCGCCTGCACCTGGGTGGCGATGACCGCCACCAGGCGCGCCGTCAGGAACGACAGGAAGCCACCGTGGCGATAGACGCTGGTGCTGGTGCCCGGCGGCGCGGCAGCGGGCGATGCGGAGGAAGGGGACGAAGGGGGAGGCGAGGAATCCACGGCGGCGGGCAGGCAGGGCGAGAAGGCGCGATGCTAGCGCCCGGCCTTCAGGGCTGCCCGTGGCGGCGCCGATAGTCCCATGGCGGCATCGGACGCCTTTGCGCCCACAGGCCGGCACCGCTGGCGCGCGCCTGCTGCTGCAGCCGGTACAGCTGCGGCTGGCTGGCAGCCTGCCGCGACGGTACCCAGGCCAGGCCGGCGCCCACCTGCGCAGCCGCCGCGTCCTGGCCACGGCAGCGCACATGGGCCAGCGTGCGGCCGTAGGCGTCGTGCCCCAGGGTGTGCATCTGCGCGCGCTGGTGCAGGCACAGGCCCTGCAGGCCGCTGCGCGCTGCCTGGCCAAAGGCCTGGCGCAGCTCGGGGGCGTCGATGGTGGCAAGGCGCACCTGCAGCGGCCGCTGGCTGGCGTCGCAGCGCGCCGACAGCGAGTCGCCATCGCCGACGGCGATGACCAAACACAGCAGGACGGCGGCAGGCATGGGCGGGACAGGGATAAAAGCGGCGAATATAGAAGATGTCCGCCCGGACGGCGGGTGGAAGCAGGGCGGTGATGCCGATGCACGGCTGCATGGCCCCGGCGGCGCATGCCTGAGAACGCGCCCGGAGCGACCACATGCTGCGAGGCGCCCTGACGCCACCGCTGCCGCCGTCAACGCCACCACCACCAAGGCCAACGCCAATGCACTGCGCCCGCAGCCGTGCGCAGCGCATGGCGGACAATCCAGGACCGCGCAGGGGCCGCGCCTTCCTGCCGCTTTGCTTTCCCTTCCTCTTATCCTTTCCGGTTGCTTTCGTGTTCAAAGGCCTGGCGGCGTCCGTCGCCGCATCCGTGCTGTTTGGCGCCATGTATTTCATGGCGCCGTTTCTCGTGCCGCTGGACGGTGAGCAGATCTTCGGCTGGCGCGTGCTCAGCACGCTGCCCTTCACCACCGCGCTGCTGCTCGGCCTGCGCCAGGGCGCGCGCGTGCGCCTGCTGCTGCTGCGCATGCGGCGCGCGCCATGGCTGGCGCTGGGCCTGCTGGCCAGCGCGGCGATGCTGGGAGTGCAGCTGTGGCTCTTCCTGTGGGCGCCGCTGCACGGGCGGGCGCTGCCGGTGTCGCTGGGCTACTTTCTGCTGCCGCTGATGATGGTGCTGACCGGGCGGGTGCTGTATGGCGAGCGCCTGACGCGGCTGCAGTGGGTGGCGACCCTGCTGGCCGCGGCCGGCGTGGCGCACGAGGTACTGCATTCGGGCGGACTGTCGTGGGAGACCTGGCTGGTCTCGGTGGGCTACACGGTCTATTTCGTCTGGCGCCGCTGGCTGCGCAGCGACAGCCTGGGCGGGCACTGGCTGGACATGCTGCTACTGCTGCCGGCGGCGCTGTGGTTCGTGCTGCGTGCACCGTCGTCGCTGCCGCTGGTGACGGGCAGCCCGCACCTGTGGGCGATGGTGCCGCTGATGGGCCTGGTCAGCGCGGTGGCGCTGGCGCTGTACATGATGTCCGCCCGCTGGCTGCCGCTGACGCTGTTCGGTCTGCTGAGCTATGTCGAACCGGTGCTGCTGGCGCTGGTGGCGCTGGTGCTGGGCGAGAGCATTGACCATACGCAGTGGGCGACCTACGGCCCGATCTTCGCCGCCGTGGCGCTGCTGGTGCTGGACGGAGGGCTGCGCCTGCGCCAGGCGCGCGCCTGACGAACAGGCGCTGCCCGGCGCAGGCGGCGACCCGTCAGGCCGCCGGCTTGAACTCGTCGAACGCCTGCACGGCGCTGGCGGCATACATCGCCACCGGACCGCCGCCCATGTAGATCGCCACGCCCAGCGCCTCGTGCACCTCCGCCTGCGTGGCGCCCAGGCGCGCCAGGGCCTTGGTGTGAAAGCCGATGCAGCCCTCGCAGCGCGCGGCCACGCCGACCGCCAGGGCGATCAGCTCCTTGGTCTTTGCGTCCAGCGCGCCGTCGGCGATGGCGGCCTTGCCCATCTCGTGAAAGCCGGCCATCACACCCGGCACGCTCTTGCGCAGCGGCGCGAGGTTGCCGGAGATGGTCTGGGTGAGTTGCTGGTACGAGGCGACGGTCATGGAAACACTCCCTGGAAAATGCCGGTGGAACAGACGATGAGAACAAAGGCCACGCGGTAAACGGGCGCTTTGTTTAGCGAAGTCTAATTTAGAAATTACTGAATTACAATCCCGAGCACGCCATGAACGACTCCCACGCTCCATCCGACAGCTTTGCCCAGTTGCAGCGCAGCGCCACGCAGGCGGCCGCGCTGCTGCAGGCGGTGGGCAACCCGAACCGCCTGCTGGTGCTGTGCCTGTTGATCGAGCATGGCGAGATGAGCGTGGGCGCGCTGAACGAGTTCGTGGCGCTCAGCCCCTCGGCGCTGTCGCAGCACCTCTCGCGCATGCGCGACGAAGGCTTGGTGGCCTTCCGCCGCGAGGCGCAGACGCTGTACTACCGCATCGACCACCCGCACGTGGCCACCCTGGTGGCCACGCTCAAGGACATCTTCTGTCCGTGACCCTTCTGCCCTGAAAGCACCGACCCGCCATGACCCTGCAACCCCTGGACGCCCTGGCCGCGCGCCACCTGATCGACACCCGGGGCGCCGTGCTCGTCGACGTGCGCGGCCCCGACGAGCATGCGCGCGAGCGCATCGCCGGCGCGCGCAGCCTGCCGCTGGACCGCCTGCGCGCCCAGGCACCGGATGCCGGCAGCCTGCTGGCCGGCGCGCCGGCGGTGGTCTTCCACTGCCGCTCGGGCCAGCGCACCGCGCAATACGCGGCCTGGCTGGCCGGCTGCGCGCCGTGCCCGGCGTATGTGCTGGAGGGTGGGCTGGACGGTTGGAAGCGCGCCGGCCTGCCGGTGCTGCGCGACGCCGCGCAACCGCTGGAGTTGCAGCGTCAGGTGCAGATCACCGCCGGGACGCTGGTGGCCCTGGGCACGGCGCTGGGCGCCGGGCTGTCGCCCTGGTTTTTGCTGCTGCCGGCGTTTGTCGGCTGCGGGCTGGTGTTTGCAGGCGTGTCGGGCTTTTGCGGCATGGCGCGCCTGCTGCTGAGGATGCCCTGGAACCGCAGGGCTGCCGCGGCCTGACGGGCCACATTCGTTCATCCAACCGTCGAGGGAGAAAACACCATGCAATTCAACGTAGGCGGCATCGACCGCATCCTGCGCGTCGTGTTCGGACTGGTACTGATCGCCCTGGCCGCAACCGGCACCGTGGGTTGGTGGGGCTGGCTGGGCGTGGTGCCCCTGCTCACGGGAATGTTCCGCTTCTGCCCGGCCTATGGCCTGCTGGGCATGAACACCTGCGGGCTGCGCAAGCCGCGCTGAACCGGCGCCGCCGTGCCCGCGGTCAGATCCTGCGCGCCTTGGGTGGCGCGGGGCGCCTGCGGTATCCCTCGGGCGGCGGCACGTCGTCCCAGGTGCCTGGCGCCAGGCCCTGCAGCGCGTAGGGCCCGACCGCCGCGCGCACCAGGCGCAGCGTGGGGTGGCCGACGGCGGCGGTCATGCGCCGCACCTGGCGGTTGCGCCCCTCGCGGATGACCAGCTCGATCCAGCTGTCGGGCACGCTCTGGCGCACGCGGATCGGCGGCTCGCGCGGCGCCAGCGGCGGCGCCGTGTCCAGCAGGCGCGCCTGGGCGGGCAGGGTGGGGCCGTCGTTCAGCAGCACGCCGGCGCGCAGGCGCGCCAGCGCCGCATCATCCGGCACACCCTCGATCTGCACCCAGTAGGTCTTGGGCATCTTGTGCCGCGGATCGCTGATGAGCGCCTGCAACTGCCCGTCGTTGGTCAGCAGCAGCAGGCCCTCGCTGTCGGCATCCAGCCGGCCGGCCACATACACACCCGGCACGTCGATGAAATCCTTCAGGCCACGCCAGCGGCCCTCGGCGGTGAACTGGCTGAGCACGCCGTAGGGCTTGTAGAAGCGCAGCAGGCGCCGGCCGGAGAGCGTGGAGGCAGGGGGCAAAAGGGGCGGCGGGGCGGAGGGCATGATGTGGGGGCGAAGGCAAAGGGAGCACGAACGCCCGGTGCGCAGTGTAGGAAAGCCGCAGCCTGGATGCGCCGCCTGGGCGGGTTATGCGGTTTGGGGATGAAGCCATGCGCGCTCCGCGCATTGGGTCATAATCCACCGCCATGCCCTGTGCGGCGCCGCGCCATCCGCGCGACTCGCCGACAGGGCATTGCCACGTTTGGCACCGGCGTGCCTGCGCGCCGCCGGGCCGTGGTACATGCGCTGCCCACAAGGTGCGCGCCGGTCCCATGGCCACCCGGCCGGCAGCGGTTGCCGCACCGGCCGCACGATCCGGCGTCCGCCCGCGGCGGTGCAGCCGTTCGTGCCAGCCACATTCCTTTTTTCCTTCTTGTTTTCTTTCCTTCCGACCACCATGCGCCAAGAAAAAGACTTCCTCGGCATCAAGACCATTCCTCCCGACGCCTACTGGGGCGTGCACACGGCCCGCGCCGTGGAGAACTTCCCCATCACCGGCCACAGCGTGGCCCAGATGCCCGAGCTGGTCCGGGCCTTCGCCTTCGTCAAGAAGGCCGCGGCGCACGCCAACCTGCAGTTGGGCGCCATTGACCAGCGCCAGGCGGATGCCATCTCGCGCGCCTGCGACGACCTGATCGCCGGGCAGCTGCACGAGCAGTTCGCCGTCGACGTGATCCAGGGCGGCGCCGGCACCTCGACCAACATGAACGCCAACGAGGTCATCGCCAACCGCGCCCTGGAGCACCTGGGCCTGGACAAGGGCCGCTACGACGTGATCCACCCGAACGACCACGTCAACGCCTCGCAAAGCACCAACGACACCTATCCGACCGCCGTCAAGATCGCCACGTATTTCGGCATCCAGACGTTGCTGTCGTCCCTGGCCGCGCTGCGCGGCGCCTTCGAAGCCAAGGCGCGCGAGTTCGCCAAGATTTTGAAAGTCGGCCGCACCCAGCTGCAGGACGCCGTGCCCATGACGCTGGGCCAGGAGTTCGAGGCCTTCGCCGCCATGATTGCCGACGACGAGCGCCGCCTGCGCGAGTCGGCCTACCTGATGTGCGAGATCAACATGGGCGGCACGGCCATCGGCACCGGCATCAACGCGCCCGTGGGCTACGTGGACGTGGTCACGCCGAAGCTGGCCGAGCTGTCGGGCGTGCCCGTGAAGGCCGCCGGCAACCTGATCGCCGCCACCTCGGACACCGGCGCCTTTGTCGACATCTCCGGTGTGCTCAAGCGCATCGCCGCCAAGCTGTCCAAGATCAGCAACGACCTGCGCCTGCTGTCCTCGGGCCCGCAGGCCGGCGTGGGCGACATCCAGCTGCCGGCGCGCCAGGCCGGCTCGTCCATCATGCCCGGCAAGGTCAACCCGGTGATCCCGGAAGTCATGAACCAGGTGTGCTTCGAGGTCATCGGCAACGACGCCGCCATCACCATGGCCTGCGAGGCCGGGCAGCTGCAGCTCAACGCCTTCGAGCCGCTGATCGCCTGGGCGCTGCACAAGAGCCTGCACCACCTGAGCCGCGCCTGTCACACGCTGCAGGTCCACTGCGTCGAAGGCATCGTCGCCAACCAGGATCTGCTGACCCAGCGCATCGCCTCGTCGGTGACGCTGGTGACGGCGCTGAACCCGCTGATCGGCTACGAGAAGGCGGCGGCGATCGCCAAGGCGGCAATCGCCAGCGGCAAGCCCATCGCCCAGGTGGCCGAAGACCTGGGCATCATGAGCCAGGCCGACATGGCCAAGCTGCTGGTGGCCGAGCGCCTGACGCAGGCCGGGGCGCTGAGCGCGTCCCATTGAGTTTGCTATAAAAAAAGGAGCTAAGCGCCTATATAAATAAAGGGCTGAAGGCTGTTTTGGCCTTCAGCCCTTTATTCTTGGCGCGTTCAGCGCACCTGCTCGGACTCGATCACCGTGTCCAACACGTAGGCGTGGGGAGCTGCGTCAGCCGGCAATGGCGGGCGCAGCGTGAAACGGTGCAGGCGCAGCACCTGGCGCATGCCGGGCTGGAATTCGAAGCCCTCGATCTCGCCCTGCAGGGGCTGCCACTGGCCGGTACTCTGGCGCACGCCGTTGTCGCCGTAGCGCACCTCGCGTATCTGCAGGCACTGCGCGCCAGGCATCAAGGGGTGGCTGCAGGACACGCGCTGCGGCCCCACTTCCAAAAACACCCGCTCGCCCGGGCCACCGTAGCGCGACTGCGGCGTGGCCGTGCCGGTCATCTCCCAGCGCGTGCCGTCGCCGAAGTGCAGTACCAGCAGCGGCGGGCCGCCGGCGTTGCCGCGCAGCTCGTAGGTGGCAGGCGCGCTCAGGTAAAGCGCCATGTTCTGCTCCAGCTCCGTCAGTTGCTGGTTGGCGCAGGCGCGCTTGGTGGCGGCGCCGGGCAGCAGCAGCATGGTGCTGCCCTGGATCTGGTAGCCGCTGCTGACCACGTTGCACAGGTTGTGCACCGTCAGGCGCCCGCCCTCGAAGTGCAGGCGCGGAGCGCGCTGGCCGGGGATGCGCCAGCGCGTGTCGGCATTGCCCTGGCGGTCGGCCATGGATACCAGCTCCCAGTCGAAGGCCGCGATGCTGGGAGGCTGGCTGGAGGTCAGCGGAGTTGCGGGCATGGACGCCGGGGTGGTGGCCACCTGGCCGGGCTGGACCGGCGACTGGCTGGACGGCGCGGGGCCGCTGGCACAGGCCGCCATCAGGGCCGCCAGCGCCAGGGTGGAAAGGGTCTTGTACGCGGTCGTCGCACGCATGGAATCTCCTGTGTGAAGGGGAATGTGAGAAACGCGCGAGCGTAGCCGGGCATGGGCCAGGCAGGAGTAGGAAGCCAGCGCTTTATCGGGCACGGGCCGCGCTGCAGGCGGCCCATGAAGCACCGCCGCACGGAGGAAGCGCGGCGGCGGAGGACGAGCAGCTTACTTGCCCCAGGAATCCTTCAGCCCGGTGATGCGGTTGAACACCGGGCGCTGCGCCGTGTGCTCCACGCGGTCGGCGACGAAGTAGCCGAAGCGCTCGAACTGGAACTTGTCGTCCGGCTGCGCCCCCGCCAACGACGGCTCGACATAGGCGTTGACCACCTTCAGGCTGTCCGGGTTCAGCAGCGCCAGGTAGTCCTTGCCGCCGGCGTCCGGCTGCGGGTCGGTGAACAGGCGGTCATACAGCCGCACCTCGGCCTGCAGCGCATCCGCCGCGCCGACCCAGGTGATGGCCGCCTTGACCTTGACGCTGTCGGCGCCGGGCGTGCCGCTCTTGGTGTCGGGCACGACGCTGGCCAGCACGCGCGTCACATGGCCCTCGGCATCCTTCTCGCAGCCGGTGCACTCGATGACGTAGCCGCCCTTGAGGCGGACGCGGTTGCCGGGGAACAGGCGCTTGTAGCCCTTGGGCGGCACCTCGGCGAAGTCCTCGCGCTCGATCCACACCTCGCGCCCCAGGGTGAAGCGGCGCTCGGGCGCGGCGGCGCCGTCGGCCGCGTGGGGCAGGGCGGGCAGGGTGCAGTCTTCCAGGTGCTCGGCACTGCCGAAGACCTCGGCCCAGTTGGTCAGCTCCAGCTTGACCGGGTCCAGCACCACCATGGCGCGGTGTGCGCGGCCCTCCAGGTCGTCGCGCAGGCAGGCTTCGAGCAGCGCGTAGTCGATCCAGGCGTAGTCCTTGGTGATGCCGATGCGCTCGCAGAAGTCACGGATCGCCTCGGGCGTGAAGCCGCGCCGGCGCAGGCCGACGATCGTGGGCATGCGCGGGTCGTCCCAGCCGGTGAGGGTGCCGCTGTCCACCAGGTGCTTGAGCTTGCGCTTGCTGGTGACGACGTAGGTCAGGTTCAACCGGGCGAACTCGTACTGGCGCGGCTGCGGCGGGGCGATCAGGCCGCCCTCCCTCAGCCGGTCCAGCACCCAGTCGTAGAACGGGCGCTGGTCCTCGAACTCCAGCGTGCAGATGGAGTGCGTGATGTGCTCCAGCGCGTCCTCGATGGGATGCGCGTAGGCGTACATCGGATAGATGCACCACTGGCTGCCGGTGTTGTGGTGCTCGGCATGCTTGATGCGATAGATGGCCGGGTCGCGCAGGTTGATGTTGGGCGAGGCCATGTCGATCTTCGCGCGCAGCACGGCGGCGCCATCGGGCAGCTCGCCGTCTCGCATCGCGCGAAAGCGCGCCAGGTTCTCGGCCACGGCGCGGTCGCGGTAGGGGCTGTTGGTTCCTGGGCGGGTGAAGTCGCCGCGGCTGGCGCGCATCTCCTCGGGCGTCTGCTCGTCCACGTAGGCCAGGCCCTGCTCGATCAGGTACTCGGCGGCGCGGTACATGAAGTCGAAGTAGTTGCTGGCCCAATACAGGTTCTCGCGGCCGTCGGCATCCTTCCAGTCGAAGCCCAGCCAGTGCACGGCGTCGATGATGCCGTCCACAAACTCCTGGTCTTCCTTCTCCGGATTGGTGTCGTCGAAGCGCAGGTGGCAGGTGCCGCCATAGTCGCGCGCCAAGCCGAAGTTCACGCAGATACTCTTGGCATGGCCGACGTGCAGGTAGCCGTTGGGCTCGGGCGGGAAGCGCGTGCGGATGCGCGCCGGGTCCACGCTGCCCTGCGCGTGGTGCGCCGCGTCGCCTGGGGCGCCGCCCCAGTGGAGGCCGGCATGGGTGCCGCGGTCCAGGTCCGATTCGATGATCTGGCGCAGGAAATTGCTGGGTTTGACGGGTTCTTTTTCGGCGGGGGTGCTCATGGGAGGCGATTCTAGGATGGCCGCCTGGTTACGCCTGGTGACGCCGGGCCGTACGTTCCGAAACAACAAACCTGCACACTCCTGCCATCCGTTCAGCTACTTCGAGCGTTGTGGTGAACACAGCCACTGGTCCCTGGACCCACTGCGCGGCCTGGATTGCCGCCGCTATAGGAGAGTTCTCATGATTGCAACCCGTACCTGGATCACCTCGGCCGGCGTGGCGCTGGCGTTGCTGGCCGGCGCTGGTGCGGCGCAGGCGCGCAGCGATGTGCAATGGTCGATCGGCGTGGGCGTGCCCGGCGTGGTGGTCGGCGCTTCCGCGCCTGGCTACTACACCCCGCCGGCGCCGGTGTACTACACGCCGCCCCCGCCGGTGTATTACCGTCCGCCGGCGCCGGTGTACTACGCGCCGCCGCCGGTCTACTACCGCCCGCCGGCGCCGGTGTACGTGGCGCCGCGGCCGTACTACGGTGGCGGCTATTACCACCATCATCACCATCGCTACGGCGGGCGCGACTGGCGCTGACGCTGCGCCTGCCGCTTCCTTTGACGGCCCGCTCGCGCGGGCCGTGGTGCTTGTGGCGCCCGGATAATCGGCGGCCTTGACCTCGTCACACGTCCTTTTACCCCCGCCATGACCCACAAGACCGTTTTTGTCCTCAACGGCCCCAACCTGAACCTGCTCGGCACGCGCGAGCCGCAGATCTATGGCGCGCACACCCTGGCCGACGTCGAGGCGCTGTGCCATCAGGCCTGCGAGCGCCATGGCCTGGGGCTGGTGTTTCGCCAGAGCAACCACGAGGGCGAGCTGGTGGACTGGATCCACGAGGCCGGACGCCTGCACGGCCAGGGGGCGCTGGCCGGGCTGGTCCTGAACGCCGGCGCCTACACCCACACCAGCGTGGCGCTGCTGGATGCGGTCAAGGGCACCGGTGTGCCGCTGGTCGAGTTGCACATCAGCAACGTGCACGCACGCGAATCCTTCCGCCACCATTCCTATCTGTCGGCCGCCGCCCGCGCGGTGCTGTGCGGCTTTGGCGTGCAGGGCTATGCGCTGGCCATCGACGGGGTGGCGCAGTGGTGACCGAATCGCCCCTGGTGGCGCACTTGCGCGCCCAGGCGCGGCGTGTGGCGGTGCCCGGTCCGGGCGGCGACATGGTCTGGCATGCCTGGGGCGGGCCGACCGCTCAGGACCCGGTGCCGCTGGTGCTGCTGCACGGCGGCAGTGGCAGCTGGACGCACTGGGTGCGCAACATCGACGCGCTGGTGGCGGCCGGGCGCAGCGTCTGGGCGGTGGACCTGCCGGGCTTTGGCGACTCCGCCACGCCGCCCGCCGGCTCGGACGCCGACGCACTGGTTGCGCCGCTGGCGCGGGCAATGGGGCAGCTTTTCGGCGATGTGGCCTGCGACCTGGTCGGTTTTTCCTTCGGCGGCCTCACCGCCGGGCTGCTGCTGGCGGTGCACCCGCAGCTGGCGCGCCAGCTGGTGCTGGTAGGCGCGCCGGCGATGGGTGTGGTGCCGGCGCGGCAGTTCGAGCTGCGCGCCTGGCGGCATCTCCCGGCAGCCGAGCAGGAGGTGGCGCACCGCTTCAACCTGGCCGCGCTGATGCTGGCCGACCCGGCGCTGATCGACGCCGAGGGCGGCCTGGCGCTGGCGCTGCACCTGGAGAACATGCACCGCGACCGCATGCCGCGCCGGCGCCTGGCGCACACCGATGCCCTGGCGCGCGCGCTGCCGCACGTGCCATGCCCGGTGCACGCCATCTACGGCCGGGGCGATGCGCTGTACCGCAGCTGGATCACCGCGCTGCAGGACGCCTACGCCCGAGCCGCGCCCGACTTCCGCGGCCTGGCGCTGATCGAGGATGCCGGCCACTGGGTGCAGTTCGAGCGCCCACAAGCCTTCCACCAGGCGCTGCTGGCCGCGCTGCGCGCCGGTAGGGTTCCCGCGCCATGACGGCCGGCGCCCGCTCGGTGCTGGTCGATCCGGGCGAGGTCGAGTGCAGCGCGGTGCGCGCGCAAGGAGCCGGCGGGCAGAACGTGAACAAGGTCGCCAGCGCCGTGCACCTGCGCTTTGGCATCGCGGCCTCGTCGCTGCCGCCCGACGTGAAGGAGCGCCTGCTGGCACTGCGCGACGGGCGCATCACCCGGGACGGCGTGCTGGTGCTCAAGGCGCAGCAGTACCGCACCCAGGAGGCGAACCGCCAGGACGCGCTGCAGCGCCTGCAGGCGCTGGTGGACAGCGTGGCCACCGCCCCGCGCGTGCGCCGCGCCACCCGGCCGACGCTGGCCTCCAGGCAGCGCCGGCTGCAGGCCAAGAGCCGGCGTGCAGAGGTCAAGGCGCAGCGCGGGCGGCCCGGGCCGGGCAGTTTTTGAGCGCCCTGGCCGGTTTTCAGCTCAAATCGGCCTCTAGCCCTCATGGATACAGGGCGTGCAGCTATTAAAGATGTAGTGGATGGAACGTCGGCGGCGTTTCCTTGTCGCACTGACGGTGGCGCGCGCCGCGGCCGCGCCTTCTGTCTGCCGCCATGAAAGGACCGACCATGCCCCGCCCCGCCCCGCAAGGTGACCGCTTCGCGCCGCCGCGCGCCTCGTCTTCGGCCGCGTTCGGCTGGCTGGCCGCGCTGGCGCTGGTGGCAGCGGGTGTCGCCGGCTGGTGGTTCTGGTGGCGCCCGGCCCACATGGCGCCGCCCCCGGCCGTGGCCAGCACGCCGGCCGCCGACGTGGCGGCGCCACCCGCCGTGCCCGAACCGCCGCTGCACCACCCGATCGAGCCGCTGGCCGAGCAGGAGGCTCCGGCGGCACCCGGCGACGCGGACCAGCAGCTGCAGGCCGGGCTGGCGCAACTGCTGGGCGCGCGGCAGGTGGCGACCTTCCTGCAGCTGGACGGCTTCGCGCGCCGCGCGGTGGCCACCGTGGACAACCTGGCGCGGCCGCAGGCCTCCGCGCGGCTGTGGCCGGTGCAGCCCACACCCGGGCGCTTCACCGTGGACGGGCCGGCCGACGCGCACACCCAGACCATCGCCGCCGACAACGCCGGCCGCTACCGTGCCTTTGTCGCCTTCGCCGAAGGCGTGCCGGTGGACGCGGCGGTGCGGCTGTACGCGCGGCTGTATCCGCTGTTCCAGGCGGAATACGTCGAGCTGGGCTATCCCAACGGCTACTTCAACGACCGCCTGGTGCAGGTGCTGGACCACCTGCTGGCCACGCCCGAGCCCGCCGGCCCGCTGGCGGTGCAACTGACGCCGGTGGAGGGCGAGGTGCCTTCCCTGCAGCCCTGGGTGCGCTACGAGTTCGCCGACCCGCAGCTGCAGGCCTTGAGCAGTGGCCAGAAGCTGCTGCTGCGCATGGGCCCGGACAACGCCCGGCGGCTGAAGGCCGTGCTGCGCCAGGTGCGCCAGCGTGTGGCCACCGGCGTCAAGGCGCCCGGGTGATCGCGCCGGCCGGGTGGAAGAACGCGTCCAGCACCGGCGCCAGAGTCGGGAATTCTTCACGGAAGCGCGCGCGGTGCACGAAGTACGCCTCGCAGGCCACGGCGAAGAACTCGGCCGGCGCCGTGGCGCCGTAGGCGTCCAGCCAGGGCCAGGCGCCGCCGAAGCGCTCAGCCATGATGATCTGCTCGCGGAACTGCTCGTACGCCGGCTGCCAGGCTGCGCGCCAGACCGCGCGCGCCTCACGGGCGCTGGTGCTCCCCATAAAGCCGGGGGGCAGCGGCGGGCAGCCGTCGGCCTCTCCGCCGCACATGTCGATCTTGTGCACGAATTCGTGGATCACCACGCTGGCGGCGTGCTCGCGGCCGGCGCCGCTGGCGGCATCCACCGCCGGCCAGCTGAGCATCACCGGGCCGCCCTGCATGGCCTCGCCCAGCAGCACCTCGTCGTACTGGTGCACCACGCCGGCCTCGTCCACGGCGCTGCGCCGCGCCACGGCCTCGGCCGGGTGCAGCACGATGGTCACGAAGTCGTCGTACCAGGCCAGCGCCTGGCGCGGCGCGCCCCAGTGCAGCAGGGGCAGGCAGGCCTGTGCGGCAATCGCCAGCGCCATGGCGTCGGTGACTTTCAGGCCGTGCGCGCCGGTGAACTGCTTGGCGCGCAGGAACTGCGCGCTCAAGGCGCGCAGCCGGGCCTGTTCCTCCAGGCTCAGGACGGCGATGAACGGGTAGCGGCGCATGGTCTGCAGCCACAGCGCGGCCGGGATCTCGGGCACCGGCGCGAGCCTGCGGCGCAGGCCCTGCGACAGCCGTCCCAGCCAGCCCATGCCGTCAGCCAGCCGGCGCCAGGCGCTCGCAGCCGCCGCCGGCATGCAGGCGCAGCACGCCGGCGCGCGGCGGGGTGGCGCCCAGGTCCCAGTCGGTCAGCACGTGGCGCATGGCGCCGCTTGGCAGGCGGTGGTCGCCCGGCAGATGGGTGTGGCCATGCACCAGCGCGTCGGCGCGCGCGGCGTGCAGCCAGTCCTGCACCGCCTGCGCATCCACGTCGGCATAGACGGCCGTGCCGCCCTGCTTGCGCGATTCGCTGTGCTCGCGTGCGGCGCGGCCGGTGGCGCGGCGCTCAGCCAACGGGCGAGCCAGCAGCCGCGCCTGCCAGGCCGGGTCGCGCGCCTGGGCGCGAAAGCGCTGGTAGTCGACGTCGTCCAGGCACAGCGCGTCGCCGTGCGTCAGCAGCCAGCGCCGGTCACCCAGCTGCAGCACCGTCGGGTCGGCCAGCAGCGCGATGCCGGTGCGCCGGGCGAAGCCCTCGCCCAGCAGAAAGTCGCGGTTGCCGTGCATGCAGTAGGTGGGCCGCAGCGCGGCGGCGGCGCGCAGCCGCTCGGCGCAGTCGGCCTCGAAGCTGCCGGGCTCGTCCAGCGCGTCGTCGCCGACCCAGACCTCGAACAGGTCGCCCAACAGGAACACCGCGTCCGCCGATGTGGCGTGCAGATGAGCCAACAGCCGCTCGAGGGTGGCGGGCTTGCCCGGCTCCAGGTGTAGGTCGGACAGGCAGTCCACCGCGCGCCAGCCGGGCGGGGCGTGCAGCTCGGCCATGGGCGGGGCGGCGGTGGACATGCGCGTGGGGATAAAGGCGATCAGCCCTGGACGGCCACGGCCTTGTCGATGACCACCGAATCGAACGGCACGTCGTCGTGGTAGCCCTTGCGCGTGGTGCGCACCTTCTTGATGGCGTCCACGACGTCCTCGCCCTTGGTCACGCGGCCGAACACCGCATAGCCCCAGCCCTGCGGCGTGGGCGAGGTATGGTTCAGGAAGGTGTTGTCCACGGTGTTGATGAAGAACTGCGCGGTGGCGCTGTGCGGGTCGCCGGTGCGCGCCATGGCCACGGTGTACTTGGCGTTGGGCAGTCCGTTCTGGGCCTCGTTCTCGATCGGCGCCTCGGTGGTCTTTTGCTTCATGTCGGGCGTGAAGCCGCCACCCTGGATCATGAAACCCTTGATCACGCGGTGGAAGATCGTGCCGTCGTAGAAGCCCTGGTTCACGTAGTTCATGAAGTTCTGCGTGCTCTTGGGCGCGCGCTGGGCGTCCAGCTCCAGGGTGATGACGCCGTGGCTGACGGTGTCGCCCTCGGTGATGGTGACGTGCAGCTCGACTTCCGGGTTGCGGGTATCGCTCATGGCAAAGGGTCCTTTCGGGTTGGGAGGAAGGTGAAGGCGCGCGGGGCGCCGTCGTTTACTTGGGCGCGACCACCTTGGCCGACTGGATGAGCACTGGCGTCTGCGGCACGTTCTGGTGGCCGCCGCGGTTGCCGGTGGCCACGTTCTTGATCTTGTCCACCACCGCCTGGCCCTCGACCACCTTGCCGAACACGGCATAGCCATGGCCGTCGGGGTTGGGCGCGTTCAGCATGGCGTTGTCGGCCACGTTGATGAAGAACTGCGACGTGGCCGAGTTCGGGTTGCCGGTGCGCGCCATGGCGATCGTGTATTTGTCGTTCTTCAGGCCGTTGGCGGCCTCCAGCGCGATCGGCGCGCGGGTGGGCTTTTGCTGCATCTCGGGGGTGAAACCGCCGCCCTGGATCATGAAGCCGTCGATCACGCGGTGGAACACCGTGCCGTCGTAGTGGCCATCCTTCACATAGGTGAGGAAGTTCTCCACGGTTTTCGGCGCGCGCGCCGGGTCCAGCTGCACCACGATGTCGCCCATCGAGGTGGCCAGGCGCACCTGGGGGGCGGCATCGGCGGCTGCGGGCGATGCGGCGAGAACGCTGGCGCTCAGCGCCAGGCTGGCGCCGGCCAGCAGCAGGTTGCGTCGGATGTTCAGGAACATGGAAAGAGGCTCCGGGAAAGAAGAGGGTCCGCGCGGCGCGGCGCGGCGGCGCAGGCGAAGGGAAGGATCAGCGCGCCGCCGCCGGCTGCGCGTCGAGCAGGCCGCGCAGCGCGTCCACGCGCGGCGCCACACTCTTGGCCATGGCCGGGGCCAGCTGGCCGGCGCGCTGGTAGCTCTGCAGCGCCAGCCGCAGGTAGATGTCGCCCAGGTTCTCGTGCGCCACGGCGTAGTCGGGGCGGGCGCGCACAGCCATCTCCAGCGCGTCGCGCGCCTTGCCCAGCTCATTGCGGGCGGCGTACAGCACCGCCAGGTTGTTGTAGGGCTCGGGCAGCTCGGGGTAGGTCTCGGTCAGGTCGACCAGAGCGGCGATGGCCTCGTCCTGGCGGCCCAGCTGGGTCAGCGCCACGGCGCGCAGGAAGCGCAGCTGCGGGTCGCGCCCGTTCTGCTCAAGCCGCGCGTCCAGCTGCGTCAGCGCCTGCGCGTGCTTGCCGGCCGAAAGCAGCTGTTGCACGTCGTTGTACGTGGTGGGCGCGGCTTGCTGGGCGTGCGTGCCGGCGGCGGCCAGCAGCAGCGCCGCCAGGGCCGGCCGGACGAGGGAAAGCAGGGCGGGGCGGCGGGCAGACGTCATGCAGGTCCAGTCACGGGCAAAAGGAAAACCGGCGCGCCGCGGGCTGCGGGGGCAGGCTTATACTGCCGGCGATTGTAGCGAGGGGCCCCCGCCCGCCGGCCCCGGCGGCCGCACCCGCCCACCCCTTGCCGGCCCCGCCCGCCAGGCCATTCGACCTTCCTGCCTTCCCTTTCCCTTTCCCTTTTTCCGCATGAGCTTGCGTATCTACAACACGCTGTCGCGTGCGCTCGTGGACTTTTCGCCCCTGCAGCCCGGCCACGTGCGCATGTACGTCTGCGGCATGACCGTGTACGACCTGTGCCACCTGGGCCACGCGCGCTCGATGATCGCCTTCGACGTGGTGCAGCGCTGGCTGCGCGCCAGTGGCTACGCCGTGACCTATGTGCGCAACATCACCGATATCGACGACAAGATCATCCGCCGCGCCGTCGAGGGCGGCGAGAGCGTGCGCCAACTGACGGACCGCATGGTCGCCGCGCTGCACCAGGACGCCGGTGCCTTGGGCATCGAGCGCCCGACGCACGAGCCGCGCGCCACCGAATACGTGCCGCAGATGCAGGCCATGATCGCCCGGCTGCAAGAGCGCGGGCTGGCCTACCAAGCGGCAGGCAGCGGCGACGTGAACTTCGCCGTGCGCAAGTTTCCCGGCTACGGCCGGCTGTCGGGCAAGTCGCTGGACGAATTGAACGCCGGCGAGCGCGTGGCGGTGCAGGATGGCAAGCACGACCCACTGGACTTCGTGCTGTGGAAGAGCGCCAAGCCCGCCGAGCCCGACGAAGTGAAATGGGCCAGCCCCTGGGGCACGGGCCGTCCGGGCTGGCACATCGAGTGCTCGGCCATGGGCTGCGAGCTGCTGGGCGAGAGTTTCGACATCCACGGCGGCGGTGCCGACCTGGCCTTTCCGCACCACGAGAATGAGATCGCCCAGAGCGAGGGCGCCACCGGCCAGCCGTTCGCGCAGGTGTGGATGCACAACGGCTTCATCAACGTGGACAACGAGAAGATGTCCAAGTCGCTGGGCAACTTCTTCACCATCCGTGACGTGCTCAAGCGCTACGACGCCGAGGTGGTGCGCTTCTTCGTCGTGCGCAGCCACTACCGCAGCCCGCTGAACTACAGCGACGTGCACCTGGACGACGCCCGCGCCGCGCTGCGCCGGCTGTACACCGCGCTGAGCCTGGTGGCGCCGGCGCCCGTGCAGCAGATCGACTGGTCCGATCCCCACGCCGCGCGCTTCAAGGCGGCGATGGACGAGGATTTCGGCACGCCCGAGGCCGTGGCCGTGCTGTTCGAGGTGGCCGGCGAGGTCAACCGCGGCCGCTCGGGCGCCCTGGCGGGTCTGCTGAAAGCCCTGGGCGGCCAGCTGGGGCTGCTGCAGGCCGACCCGCAGGCCTTCCTGCAGGCCGGCGCCGAACTGGATGAGGCGGCGATCCAGGAGCGCATCGCCGCCCGCGCCGCCGCCAAGGCAGCAAAGGACTTCGCCGAGGCCGACCGTATCCGCGCCGAGCTGGCGGCGCGCGGCATCGTGCTGAAGGACTCCGCCGCAGGCACTACCTGGGAGGCAGCGCAGTAAATGCGGTGTTTGCAGTCAAATCGGCCGCTGGCCCTGGTGGAATAAGCGGTGGCAGCTATCAAAAAAGAAGCGCCGGCGCTGCTGCCCGGCCAGCCCGGCTATTGGCATGAGGCCTGCCGCCACCTGGCGCGCAAGGACCGGGTGATGAAGCGGCTGATCCCGCAGTACGGCGACGCCATGCTCAGCTCGCGCGGCGACGCCTTCGTGACGCTGGCGCGCAGCGTGGTCGGCCAGCAGATCTCGGTGAAGGCCGCGCAAAGCGTCTGGGACCGCTTTGCCGCGCTGCCCGCCAGCATGACGCCGGCCGAGGTGCTGCGCCTGCGCGTGGACGACATGCGCGCGGCCGGCCTGTCGGCGCGCAAGGTGGAGTACCTGGTCGACCTGGCGCTGCACTTCGACGGCGGCAAGCTCGAGCCCGCGCGCTGGCAGGACATGGACGACGAGGCCATCATCGCCGAGCTGGTGGCGATCCGCGGCATCGGTCGCTGGACGGCGGAGATGTTCCTGATCTTCCACCTGCTGCGGCCCAACGTGCTGCCGCTGGACGACGTGGGGCTGATCCGCGGCATCAGCCACAACTATTTCTCCGGCGAGCCCGTCAGCCGCAGCGACGCGCGCGAGGTGGCGCAGGCCTGGCGACCCTGGTGCAGCGTGGCCACTTGGTATATTTGGCGGTCTCTGGACCCCCTGCCGGTCAGCTATTGAAACAGCTCTTGGACCGCGTACAGCTTCTGGTGGCCACTGAAGTGGCCCACAGTCCCGGCGCCCGCTGCCCCCTTCCCGCAGCGCGCCGGGGCCTCAAGAAAACGGCCAGACGAGGAGAACCCATCTTGGCAAAGAAAACCTTCCTGGACTTCGAGCAGCCCATCGCGGAGCTCGAAGGCAAAATCGACGAGCTGCGCTACGTGCAAAGCGAAAGCGCCGTCGACATCTCCGAAGAGATCGAGCAGCTCAGCAAGAAGAGTCACCAGCTCACCAAGGACATCTACAGCGACCTGTCGCCCTGGCAGATCACGAAGATCGCCCGTCATCCCGAACGTCCATACACCATGGACTACGTGCGCGAGATCTTCACCGACTTCATCGAACTGCACGGCGACCGGCACTTCGCCGACGACCAGTCCATCGTCGGCGGGCTGGCGCGTTTCAATGGCAACGCCTGCATGATCGTGGGCCACCAGAAGGGCCGCGGCACCAAGGAGCGCGCCGCGCGCAACTTCGGCATGACGCGCCCCGAGGGCTACCGCAAGGCGTTGCGCCTGATGAAGACCGCCGAGAAATTCAAGCTGCCGGTGTTCACCTTCGTGGACACGCCCGGCGCTTTTCCAGGCATCGACGCCGAGGAACGCGGGCAGTCCGAGGCGATCGGCCGCAACATCTACGAGATGGCGCAGCTGGAGGTGCCGATCATCACCACGGTGATCGGCGAGGGTGGCTCGGGCGGCGCGCTGGCGATCTCGGTGGCCGACCAGGTCATCATGCTGCAGTACTCGGTGTACTCGGTCATCAGCCCCGAGGGCTGCGCCTCCATCCTGTGGAAGACCAGCGACCGCGCGCAGGACGCGGCCGAGGCCATGGGCATCACCGCGCACCGGCTGAAGGCCCTGGGCCTGGTGGACAAGATCGTCAGCGAGCCGGTGGGCGGCGCGCACCGCGACCCCAAGCAGATGGCCACGCTGCTCAAGCGCGCCCTGGGCGACGCCTGGCGCCAGCTGGCCGACCTGAAATCCAAGGAGCTGCTGGAGCGCCGCTACGAGCGGCTGCAGAGCTACGGTCGCTTCACCGACACCAAGGCCGAGGCGCGCTGAACGCCCCGGCTGCGGCGCACGGCCTGCCGCAGCCCCGGCCTGCCGGCATGACGCAAGCCTTCGACGCCGCCATCGCCGCCTTCGCGCCACGCCTGCCGCTGGCCGTGGCGCTCAGCGGCGGGGCCGACTCCAGCGCGTTGCTGCTGGCCTGTGCGCGGCGCTTTCCCGGCCAGGTGCAGGCGCTGCACGTGCACCACGGCCTGCAGGCGGCGGGCGACGATTTCGAGCGCCACTGCCGCGCCCTGTGTGACCGGCTGCGCGTGCCGCTGGCGGTGCGCCACGTCGATGCCCGGCCGGCTCCCGGGCAAAGCCCGGAGGATGCCGCGCGGCAAGCCCGCTACAGGTCTTTGGCGGCCCTGGCCCATGTGGATACAGGGCCTGCAGCTATAAAAAGCGTAGCGATAGCGCAGCACGCCGAAGACCAGGCGGAGACGGTGCTGCTGGCGCTGTCGCGCGGCGCCGGGGTCGCCGGGCTGGCGGCCATGCCAATGCACTGGCAGCGCGCCGGCCTGGACTGGCACCGGCCGCTGCTGCGCGTGGCGTGTGCCGAGGTACGCGCCTGGCTGCAGGCGCAGGGCGAGGGCTGGGTCGAGGACCCGACCAATCAGGACCAGCGCTACACGCGCAACCGCATCCGTGCGCGGCTGCTGCCGGCCTGGGCCGAGACCTTCCCGCATTTCCGCGACGCCCTGGCGCGCAGCGCGGCGCACGCGGCGCAGGCCGACGAACTGCTGCGCGAGCTGGCACAGGCCGATCTGGCTGCGGTCGGCACGCCGCCGCGCATCGATGCACTGCGCGCCTTGAGCCACGCGCGCCAGGCCAACGTGCTGCGTCACTGGCTGAAAACCTGCCACGGCACCACGCCCAGCGCCGCGCAACTGGCCGAGCTGCAGTCGCAGCTGGCGGCATGCACCACGCGCGGACACCGCATCCGCATCAAGGTCGGGCAGGGGCTGGTGGTGCGCGAAGGCGTGCTGCTCGGTTGCTACAATTCGGCGGTTTTGCCGCCCGGTCCCGCAGGCGCAATGCCTGCGCTGCGGCACGATGCAGCGCCGCCCGTGGGCGGCAGCGGCAGGCAAAGCGCCGGTGGTGCGCCACTTGCCCGAGGCAAGGGATGCAAGCCGGAGTGATCCCTTCCCGATTCGCCCCTTCGCGGGCCTGAACAGACACGAACATGGCACTGATCGTTCACAAGTACGGCGGTACGTCGATGGGCTCGCCCGAGCGCATCCGCAACGTCGCCAAGCGCGTCGCCAAGTGGGCGCGCGCCGGCCACCAGATGGTGGTGGTGCCCAGCGCCATGAGCGGCGAGACCAATCGCCTGCTGGGCCTGGCCAAAGAGCTTGCCCCCTCGCGCAAGGATTCCGCTTACCACCGTGAGCTGGACATGCTGGCCGCCACCGGCGAGCAGGCCTCTTCGGCGCTGCTGGCGCTGGCGCTGCAGGCCGAGGGCATGCCGTCTATCAGCTACACCGGCTGGCAGGTACCGGTGCGCACCGATTCCAGCTACACCAAGGCGCGCATCGAGTCCATTGACGATAAGCGCGTGCGTGCCGACCTGGACGCCGGGCGCGTGGTTATCGTGACCGGCTTTCAGGGCATCGACGGTGACGGCCACATCACCACTCTGGGCCGGGGCGGGTCGGACACGTCCGCAGTGGCCATCGCCGCGGCGATGAAGGCGGCCGAGGTGCTGATCTACACCGACGTGGACGGGGTCTACACCACCGATCCGCGCGTGGTGCCCGAGGCGCGTCGCCTGCACTCGCTCAGCTTCGAGGAGATGCTGGAGATGGCCAGCCTGGGCAGCAAGGTGCTGCAGATCCGCTCGGTGGAATTCGCCGGCAAGTACAAGGTGCCCATGCGCGTGCTGTCCAGCTTCACGCCTTGGGACATCGACATCAACGAGGAAGCCAAGTCCGGCACCCTGATCACCTTCGAGGAAGACGAACAAATGGAAAAAGCCGTCGTATCGGGCATCGCGTTCGCGCGCGACGAAGCCAAGGTCTCCGTGCTGGGCGTGCCCGACACCCCGGGTATCGCGCACCAGATCCTGGGCGCCGTGGCGCAGGCCAACATCGACGTGGACGTGATCATCCAGAACGTCGGTAAGGAAGGCCGTACCGACTTCAGCTTCACCGTGAACCGCGGCGACTACCAGCGCACGCTGGACCTGCTCAACGAGCAGGTGGTGCCGAAGCTGGGAGCGGAAGAGGTGGTGGGCGACGACAAGATCGCCAAGGTCAGTATCGTCGGTATCGGCATGCGCAGCCACGCCGGCGTGGCCAGCACCATGTTCCGTGCGCTGGCCGAGGAGAACATCAACATCAAGATGATCTCCACCTCCGAAATCAAGACCTCGGTGGTCATCGACGATAAGTACGTGGAACTCGCCGTGCGCGCGCTGCACAAGGCCTTCGGCCTGGATCAGGCGGGCGCTGGCGCCTGAGTTTTCTTTTTGTGCCCTGAAACTGGGGCATAATCGTGGGTCTGGAGACGTGACCGAGTGGCCGAAGGTGCTCCCCTGCTAAGGGAGTATGGGGTGTAGAGCCTCATCAAGGGTTCGAATCCCTTCGTCTCCGCCAGAACGAAAGCCCAAGTGATTTTTCACTTGGGCTTTTTTCTTTTCGCGGTTGGCCTTTCGCTGCCCACAGCTGGCCGACCTGTTGCTGTGCCGCACGGCGCCGGCGCGCCAGCAGGCCAGCCGCCAGATGCAGGGCAGCAATCGCACCGACCTCGAAAGCGATGCGGCTGACGGCAGCGCCCCACTGTGCGCCCAGCACTGCGCGCTGCAGTTCCGGTTGCGGCGGCGCGGTAATGGGCGCCGACGGCAGACCCTGCGCCGCGTGCGAGGCGGTGATCAGCGGCCGCAGACGCGCCAGCTCGGCGTCGTCCTCATCCGCGTTCCCGGCGGTGCCGGTGCCTTCCTGTGGCGTGCCGGCATCCGCCGTGGCCTGTGTGGCATCGGCGGCGCGGGCGGCCGAGGCCGAGCCATGCTCGTTGGCATACACCTTGGTGAACTCAGCGCCCAGCAGGAAGATTTGCGCCGCGTAGTACACCCAGGCCAGCAGCACCACCAGCGAGCCTGCCGCCTGGAATGACTCGGTGATGCCGCTCTTGCCGATGTACAGGCCGATCAGCACCTTGCCAGCTTCGAACAGCACTGCGGTCACCACGGCGCCCGTCCACACGTCGCGCCAGGCCACCGGCGTGGTCGGCATGAGCTTGAAGATCATCGCGAACAGCACCGTGGTGAAGCCCAGCGACACGGCGATGTTGACCACGTACAGCAGCATCTCGGACTGCGGCAGCAATCCACCCACCCAGTGGCCCAGCGCGGCCGTGGCAGCACCCACCACCAGCGACACCATCAGCATGAAGGCCAGGCCCAGGATGAGCCCGAAGGACAGCAGCCGCGCGCGCACCACTGCCCAGATGCCCTGGGGCTTTTCGCGCTCGGGCACGTGCCAGATGCGGTCCAGCGCGCTCTGCAATTCGGAAAACACCGTCGTCGCGCCGACCAGCAGCACCACCACGCTGATGCTGCCCGCCACCAGGCCACGGTCGGTGTCGCTGGCGTTGGCCACCAAGCCCTGCACCAAGTGCGCGCCGTCGCGCCCGATCAGCCCCGTCAGCTGGCCGGTGATCTGTCCCATGACCGCGTCGCGGCCGAACAGCGCCCCGGCGATAGCGATGACGATCACCAACAGTGGCGCCAGCGAGAACACCGTGTAGTACGAAATGGCCGCGCCCATGCTGGGTGCGAAATCATCTATCCAGGCCGTGACTGCTTTCTTACCGAGCTGGAAAACATGCGCGAATTTCATGGCGATTCCGGGCAAGCCCGCGTGCGAAAACTGGCCCGAGCATGAATGCGGCGGCCGTCGGGCGCCGTCAGGAGCCAGACCAAGCGTGCGTAGGAAAGCCGAGGCAGGACGGTGGCCGCATGCCAGTCGTGGGGGCGCGGCGAGAGCCGCGGCCCGGCCGTCCTACAGTGGCTGGCGCGCACCCGACGCCGTCGTCCGGCCCGGCTCGGGCTAGAGTGCTGGCAGCCGCGGTGCGCAGCGCAACGCTGCCCCCGCCAGCGCCCGCCGCACCGGCGTTGCACGAAAAAGGACCGTTTCCATGCCCACCGAGCCCCGCGAGCCTGATTCTTCCGCTGCCGCGGACAGCCCCGATCCCGCTGCGCAGGCGCCGCTGCCGCGGCACATCGAGCGCAGCCGCTTCGGCGGCACCGAGCGCCGCCACACGCGTGCCGATGAGGACGAGGCCCCGGCCACGCGCAGCGAGCTGAGCCGCGGCTCGCAGGAGCTGCGCGCCCAGCAGCCCACGGCGCGCATCAGCTGGAGCGTGCTGCTGGTGGCGTCGGTGATCATCCTGGCGTTCTCGCTGTGGGCCATCGCCACGCCGTCCCTGGCACGCGCGTCCATGAAGCAGGCGGTGGACTGGATCGCCACCAACCTGGGCTGGTTCTACGTGCTGACCATGACGCTGGTCATTGGCTTCGTCGTCTGGGTGGCGCTGTCGAAAGAAGGCAACGTGCGCTTAGGGCCAGACCAGTCGCGCCCGCAGTACGGTCTGGCCACCTGGGTGGCGATGCTGTTCGCCGCCGGGGTCGGCATCGATCTGCTGTTCTTCTCCGTCACCGGCCCGATCGTGCAGTACCTGCATCCGCCGTCGGGCACGGGCGCCAGCGCCGCCGCGCTGCAGGACGCGGTGGTCTGGACGATGTTCCATTACGGCATCGCCGGCTGGTCGGTGTATGCGCTGCTCGGCATGGCCATGGGCTACTTCGCCTACCGCTGGGGCATGCCGCTGTCGATCCGCGCGGCGCTGTACCCGCTGCTGGGCCGGCGCATGCGCGGGCCAGTGGGCGACGGCATCAGCACCATCGCCCTGGTCGGCACGGTGTTCGGCGTGGCCACGTCCATGGGCATCGGCGTGGTGCTGCTCAGCGTGGGCTTCGCGCGCCTGTTCGGCCTGCCGGACGGTCTGGCGCTGCAGATCGCGCTGGTGGCGGGCGCGGTGCTGATCACCGTGGCGGCCACCACCTCGGGCGTGGACAAGGGCATCCGGCTGATCTCGGAGCTGAACCTGTGGAGCGCCGTGGCCATGATGCTGTACATCCTGGTGGCGGGCGAGACAGCGTTCCTGCTGAACGCGCTGGTGGAGAACGTCGGGCGCTTCCTGGTCACGCTGCCGTCGCGCATGTTCCAGACGTTTGCCTACCAGGGCGGCGATGGCGCCGAGTGGATGGGCAGCTGGACGCTGTTCTTCTGGGCCTTCTGGCTCGCCTGGGGGCCGTTCGTCGGCGTGTTCCTGGCGCGTATCTCGCGCGGGCGCACGCTGCGCGAGTTCGTGATCGCCGCCATCACCGTGCCAGTGCTGTGCGACTTCATCATCGTCTCGCTGTTCGGCAACTCGGCGCTGTTCCAGGTGCTGCAGGGCAACACCGAGTTCGCCCAGCTGGCCATCGACAGCCCGGAGCGCGGCTGGTATGCGCTCCTGGAGCTGTTCCCCGGTGCCACCTTCCTGATCGGGCTGGCGACGCTGTCGGGCCTGCTGTTCTACATCACCAGCGCCAACTCGGGCGCCATGGTCATGTCCAACTTCTCCGCCCACATCCCCGATCCGGCACAGGACGGGCCGAAGTGGCTGCGCATCTTCTGGGCGATCCTGACGGCGGTGCTCACGGTAGCCATGCTGCTGGCCGGCGGCGTGGTGACCATGGAATATGCCACGCTGATCTTCGCGCTGCCCGTGACCGCCATCGCCTATCTGGTCATGGCCTCGTTCCACAAGGTGCTGCGCATGGAGCGCGCCGAGCGCGAAGGCCAGGTGCTGCGCCGGGCCTCCATCGCGCCCAGCGGCGGACACCTGCCCGAGCGCTCGTGGAAGCAGCGCATGGAGCAGCTAGTCACCTTTCCGTCGCGGCGCGAGGTCACGCAGTTCCTGCAGCGCACTGTGCGCCCGGCGCTGGACGACGTGGCCGCCGAGTTCCGTCGCCAGGGCTACGAGGTCGAGCGCAGCGACGACGCCAGCGTCAACGGTGTGCAAGGGCCGCTGCTGCGCGTGTCGATGGAGGCGCTGCGCGCCTTCCTGTACCAGGTGGCCATCGTGGAGGCTCCGGTACCCACCTTCAGCGGCCGCATGTCGCGCGACACCGACGTGTACTGCCGCCTGGAGGTATTCACGCAGACCGGCTCGGGCGGCTACGATCTGATGGGCCTGACGCGCCAGCAGGTCATCGACGACGTGCTGGAGCGCTACGAGGCACACCTGGCGTTTCTGACCTTCTCCACCCAGACCGACACCGCCTCGGTGCTGACCCCGCCGCTGCAGCCGCGCCCACCGGCGCAGGAATGACCGCCGTGGCCGGCAGGCGCGGGCGGGCCTTCGGGGCAACAAGGTGTGACGGCGGCGCCGAGGCGCATGGCCATGGGCCGCGCATGGCCGACAATCCGCTCTTTTCGTGTGCCGGCGCCGCGCCGGCGGCCGCGCGCGGGGCGCGGGCCTGGCGCGGAAAGGGGATTCTTGAAGACCATGAACATCGTCATCCTTGACGACTACCAGGACGCAGTGCGCAAGCTGCACTGCGCCTCGCGGCTCGACGGCTATGTGGCCAAGGTCTATACCAACAACGTCAAGGGCATCGGCCAGCTGTCGGTGCGCCTGCGCGACGCCGACGTCATCGTCCTGATTCGCGACCGCACGCAGATCACGCGCCAGCTGGTGGACAAGCTGCCGCGCCTGAAGCTCATCGCCCAGACCGGCCGCGTCGGCGAGCACGTGGACGTGGCCGCCTGCACCGAGCGCGGCATCGCCGTGGCCGAGGGCGTGAGCTCGCCGGTGGCGCCCGCCGAGCTGACCTGGGCGCTGATCATGGCCGCCATGCGCCGGCTGCCGCAGTACATCGCCAACCTGAAGCACGGCGCCTGGCAGCAGTCGGGCCTGCGCGCCGCGTCCATGCCGCCCAATTTCGGCGTCGGCATGGTGCTGCGCGGCAAGACGCTGGGCATCTGGGGCTATGGCCGCATCGGCCAGATCGTCGCTGGCTACGCGCGCGCCTTCGGCATGAACGTGCGCGTGTGGGGCAGCGAGGCCTCGCGCGCGCAGGCGCTGGGCGACGGGCTGCAGGTGGCGCGTACGCGCGCCGAGTTTTTCGCCGAATGCGACGTGCTGACGGTGCACCTGCGCCTGTCGGACGCCACGCGCGGCCTGATCACGCTGGACGACCTGTCGGCCATGAAGCCCACGGCGCTGTTCGTGAACACCTCGCGTGCCGAGCTGCTGCAGCCCGATGCGCTGATCGCCGCGCTGAACCGGGGACGCCCCGGCATGGCCGCCGTGGACGTGTTCGAGGCCGAGCCGACGCTGCAGGGCCATGCGCTGCTGCGGCTGGAGAACTGCGTGTGCACGCCGCACATCGGCTATGTGGAGCAGGACAGCTACGAGCTCTATTTCGGCGCCGCCTTCGAGAACGTGGTGAACTTTATCCGCGGCACACCGACCAACATCGTTAACCCCGGCGCGCTGCAGGTGCGCCGCTGACGTTGCGGCTGGCCGCGCCTGGGCGGGCCGTGCGCGCCGCGCTGGCATGCCCGGTCGCACGCCGCCTACTGGCGCACTTCGTCAGTGTGGCTAGGCTGGCGCGATGCCGAATGACGATCCTTCTGCCTTGCCTTCCCACCCGAACGGCCCGCACGCGATGGTGCGCGTGCGCGGCGCGCGCGAGCACAACCTGAAGAACGTCGATGTGGACATTCCGCGCAATGCGCTGGTGGTGTTCACCGGCATCTCCGGCTCGGGCAAGTCGTCGCTCGCCTTCGGCACGCTGTTCGCCGAGGCGCAGCGGCGCTATCTGGAATCGGTCGCGCCGTACGCGCGCCGGCTGATCGCCCAGGTCGGCACGCCGCAGGTGGACAGCCTCGAGGGCCTGCCCCCGGCCGTGGCGCTGCAGCAGCAGCGCGGCACGCCGGGCACGCGCTCGTCGGTGGCCAGCGTCGCCGCGCTGTCCACGCCGCTGCGCATGCTGTATTCGCGCGCTGGGCGCTATCCCGCGGGCCAGCCCATGCTGTACGCGGAGGACTTCTCGCCCCACACCCTGCAGGGCGCCTGCCCGCACTGCCAGGGCCAGGGCCGGACCTACGAGGTCACGGAAGCCTCGATGGTGCCCGACAACTCCTTGAGCATCCGCCAGCGCGCCGTGGCCGCGTGGCCGGGCGCCTGGCAGGGGCAGAACCTGCGCGACATCCTGACCACGCTGGGCCACGACGTGGACCGCCCCTGGCGCGAGCTGCCGCAGGCACTGCGCGACTGGATCCTGTTCACCGACGAGCAGCCCACCGTGCCTGTCTACCCTGGCCTGAACGTCGCCGAGGCACAGGACGCCATCGCGCGCGGCCAGCCACCGGGCTACATGGGCACCTTCAGCAGTGCGCGCCGACACGTGCTGCACACCTTCGCCAACAGCCCGAGCGCGCTGATGAAGAAGCGCGCCGCGCAGTACCTGGTGGCCACCGTCTGCCCGGTGTGCCACGGCAAGCGGCTCAAGCCAGAGGCGCTGTCGGTGACCTTCGCCGGCCATGACATCACCAGCCTGTCGCGCCTGCCGCTCAGCACTCTGGCAGAACTGCTGCGTCCGGCCGCCGAGGGTCGGCTGGGCGCTGGCGAGGAGGGCGTGCCCGATGCCGGGCCAGGCCGTCGGCGCGAGCCCGGCAGCACGCACCATGAGGCCGCCCCCGACGTGCACCGCACTGCCTGGCTGTCCGAAGAAAAGGTGCTGGCCGCGCAGCGTCTGGCGGATGAGCTGCACCGGCGCGTGCTGGCGCTGATCGGCCTCGGCCTGGGCTATCTGTCGCTGGAGCGCAGCACGCCCACGCTGTCGCCCGGCGAGCTGCAGCGCCTGCGCCTGGCAGGCCAGTTGGCGTCGCATTTGTTCGGCGTGGTGTACGTGCTGGACGAGCCGTCCGCCGGCCTGCACCCGGCCGACGGCGAGGCGCTGCTGGCGGCGCTGCAGGGGCTGAAGGCTGCCGGCAACTCGCTGTTCGTGGTCGAGCACGACCTGGCCACCATGCAGCGTGCCGACTGGCTGGTGGACGTGGGCCCGGGCGCGGGCGAGCATGGCGGCGAAGTGCTCTACAGCGGCCCGCCGGCCGGTCTGGCCGGGGTGCCGCGCTCGGTCACGCGGCGCTACCTTGCAGCAGGCGCCACGCCGCGTGTGCCGCTGGCGCATGCGCCGCGCGAGCCGCTGGACTGGCTGCGGGTGGCGGGCGTGGTGCGCCACAACCTGCAGGGCGTGGACGCTGCGTTTGCCCTGGGCTGCATGAACGCGGTGACCGGCGTTTCCGGCTCGGGCAAGTCCAGCCTGGTCAGCCAAGCGCTGTTGGAGCTGCTGGCGGCGCGGCTGGGCCAGCCGCTGCCGGTGGCGGACGAAGCGCCGGTGGAATCCCTGCCCGGCGACGAGTCCGACGCCGACGAACTGGAGACGCCCGTCGCCGGCCACATCGCCGCCGGGGGCGAACACATCCGCCGCCTGGTGCCCATCGACCAGAAACCCATCGGCCGCACGCCGCGCTCCAACTTGGCAACTTATACCGGCCTGTTCGATGCCGTGCGCAAGCTATTCGCCGCCACGCCCGAGGCGCAGGCGCGAGGCTACGACGCGGGGCAGTTTTCCTTCAACGTGCCCAAGGGCCGCTGCCCGGTCTGCGAGGGCGAGGGCAGCGTCAGCGTCGAGCTGCTGTTCATGCCCAGCGTCCACGCGCCGTGCCCTGCCTGCCACGGCGCGCGCTACAGCCCCGAGACGCTGCAGGTGCTGTGGCATGGCCTGTCCATCGCCGATGTGCTGCAGCTGACGGTGGACACGGCCTGCCAGGTCTTCGCGGACGAGCCGCCGGTGCTGCGCCCGCTGGCGGTGCTGCGCGATATCGGCCTGGGCTACCTGCGTCTGGGCCAGCCGGCCACGCAGCTCAGCGGCGGCGAGGCGCAGCGCATCAAGCTGGCCACCGAGCTGCAGCGCCCGAATGCGCGCGGCGGTACGCTGTACGTGTTGGACGAGCCGACCACCGGCCTGCACCCGGCCGACGTGGACCGGCTGGTGCTGCAGCTCGATGGCCTGGTCGCTGCCGGCAATACCGTGGTGCTGGTCGAGCACGACATGCGCGTGGTGGCGGCTTGCGACTGGGTGATCGACATCGGCCCGGGCCCCGGCGCCGAGGGCGGGCGCATCGTGGCGGCGGGCACGCCGGCGCAGGTGGCGCAGGCCCCAGGCAGCCGCACCGCGCCGTACTTGGCGCGGGCGCTGTCAGCCGGCCCGTGATGACTCCGGCGCGGCTCAGCCGTCCAGCGTCTCCAGCGCGAACAGCGGCACCTGGGCGTCGCGCCTGAGCCACAGGCCGCCGCCCAGGTTGATGAAGTGCGGCGCCAGACCGCGCCGGTACAGCTGCGCGCGGTGGCGGTGCAGGCGCGGGTCGGTCAGCTCCTCGTCGATGGTGCCGGCCTCGTAGTCCTCGCGCGTCACGGCCTCCAGGTACAGCGCGCCGCGTGTCAAGCGCGCCAGGTTGGCCAGCGCGGCCTGCAGGTCGCGCGGGTTCAGGTAGGGCAGCACGCCTTGGCAGATGACGAAGTCGAACGGCTCGGGCGCCGCGTAGTCGACCGCCGAGCCCTGCTGCCAGCCATGGCGCGCGCACAGGTGCTCGCTGAACTCCACGCCCTGGTACTGCGCGCCGGGCAGGTGGCGCGCCAGCAGTGGTTGCCACAGGCCGATGCCGCAGCCTACGTCCAGCACCCGCTCCACCGGCAGGCGCAGGTAGCGCAGGTAATGGCAGACGAAGGCCGCCAGGCGCTCCAGGTGCTGCGGGTCGGCGACGCTGGTTTTTGGGTCCAGGTAGTAGCGCCGGTAATAGGCTTCGTCGAACCAGTGTTCGCTGGCGGATTGCATGGGTGCCGGGCTCCTGAAGGGGAAAACGCCAGCGGTACGGCCGGCGGCGCTCCATTTTAAGTGTTTTAGGCCTCTAGCCCTTGTGTATCAAGGGGCTAAAGCTATCAATAAAATAGCAATCCAGCTCAGGGCAGGGCCACGGTCTGGCGCGGGCGCCGGCCGCTCCAGGCCAGCAGCGCCAGCACCAGCGCGACCAGCGGCAGCATGCCGGCGTTGATGCCGGCCCAGCCCACGCTGTACAGCAGCTGGCCCGAGCCGAACGAGGCCAGCGCCACGGTGCCGAACACCAGGAAGTCGTTCAGCGCCTGCACCTTGGCGCGCTCCGCCGGCTGGTGGCACTCGGTCAGCAGGGCGGTGGCGCCGATGAAGCCGAAGTTCCAGCCCAGCCCCAGCAGCACCAGTGCGCCCCAGAAATGCGTCAGAGCCAGCCCCATCAGCGCCAGCGCGCCCGAGGCGGCGATGAGCAGCAGACCCAGCCCGGTGATGGTGCGCTTGCCGAAGCGCGCGATCAGCCGGCCGGTGAAGAAGCTGGGCGCGAACATCGCCAGCACGTGCCACTGGATGCCCAGCGCCGCCTCGCCCACGCTGTGCCCGCAGCCGACCATGGCCATGGGCGCAGCGGTCATCAGGAAAGCCATCAGCCCGTAGCTGACCACGCCGGCCAGCGCCGCCACGCGAAACTGCGGCGAGCGCGCGATCTCGGCCAGCGGCCGCGCGCCGGCGCCCGCTGTGCGCGGCGCCGGCGGCGGCAGGCGCAGCAGCGCGATCAGCGGCAGCGCCAGCAGGGCCAGCAGCGCTTGGCTGTAGAAGCTGCCGGCGAACGGCGTGGCCGGCAGCAGGTCGCGCGTCCAGATCACCACCTGCGGGCCGATGACGGCCGCTACCAGCCCGCCGACCATCACGCGCGAGATGGCGCTGGCATGCTGCGCCGGCTCGGCCACCGTGTCGATGGCGGCGAAGCGGTAGCTCTGCACGCAGGCGCCATAGAAGCCGGCCAGTGAGGTGCCCAGGCAGAACAGCACGAAGTCCGAGCGCGAGATGCCCCAGGCCGCTACCATCCCGGACAGCACGCCCAGCAGCGCCCCCAGCAGATAGGCCCGGCGCCGGCCGATGCGCTGCATCAGCCACGCCGCAGGCAGCGTGGACAGCGCCAGTCCCAGCTGGTAGAGGCTGACGGGGAGCGTGGCGGCGCTGGGCGTGGAGGAGAGCATCTGCCCGACCAGTCCGCCCAGCGAGATGATGATCGGCGGCGACGCGCCACCCAGCGATTGGGTGGCCACCAGCAGGCCCAGGTTGCGCCGTTGCAGGCTGGTGGAGGGGGTGGCGGCGGAGTCGGTCATGGCGGGGCCGTGTTTCACGAAGCGGCAGCCGCGCGGCGCAGCACCAGCAGGTCGATGCGCGGCGGCACGCCCAGGCGCACCGCGAAGCCGGCCCACAGCCCGGCGCCGTTGGCGACGAACAGCCGCATCGCCCCCACGTCGTACAGCCCGCGCACGAAGCCGTGGTTGAACGGCGCGATCAGCCAGCGGTCCAGCCCCAGGATCTGCCCGCCGTGCGTATGCCCGGAGATCTGCAGGCCGATGCCGTGTGCCGCGTTCTCGCGCGCCAGCTTGGGCTGGTGCGCCAGCAGCAGGTGGAAATCGGCGCCGCCGGCACGTGCCGCGCGCGCCACGGCGGCCACGTCGGGCGCGATGCCCGCCGGTCGCGAGGCATCGCCCCGGTGCGCCATCTGCGCGTGCGCCGGGTCGCCGATGCCTGACAGCGCCAGGCGCGCGCCGCGCACGTCCAGCAGCGCGGTGCGGTTTTCCAGCACGTTCAGGCCCAGGCCGCGAAAGCGCTCCATCCATGCACCATAGCCGCTGTAGTACTCGTGGTTGCCCGGCGTCACCCACACGCCCAGCGGCGCCTGCAGTTCGGCCAGCGGTGCCACGTGCGGGCCGGTGGTGGCCACGTCGCCGTCGACCAGGTCGCCCGGCAGCACGATCAGGTCGGGTCGGGCGGCCAGGGTGCGTTGCACCACGGTCCGCACGAAGCGCGCGTCGTTCACCGGCGTGGCGTGGATGTCGGCCAGCACCGCCACGCGCAGGCCGTCCAGCGCCGCGGGCAGGGTGGGCAGGGCGACTTCCTGCTCGTGTACCCGGGCCGGCTGCAGCGCAGTCCACACGCCCCAGCCGGCCAGTGCCGCGGCGGCCAGCAGCGCGCCCAGCGTCGGCGCGGCGCCGTGCAGCCAGGCGGCCGCGCCGCCGGCGCCCGAAAGCCGCGCGCCCAGCCACAGCACGTCGCGCAGTGCCACCAGCGGCAGCAGCAGTCCCAGCAGCGCTAGCACGCCGCCGCTGGGCACCTGCAGCCGGGCGATAGTGGCGTAGTCCCACTGTCCGCCCTGCAGCGCCTGCAGCAGCAGCACCGGGGCGCAGCCGGCCGCCGCCGTCAGCAGCGCCGCCAGCACGCGCAGCCACGGCGGCAGGCCGTGGACGGGCGCCCACAGCCAGATGCTGAAAACCACGATGAGCAGGACGGCGCGCTGGAGCATGGAGAAGGGCGTTGCGGAGGTGGCGGAAAACGGGGAGCGGAAGGGGCTGGCGCGTCAGGCGCGCGAGCGCTCCCAGGCCAGGTAGCGCTCGGGCGGCGGGGCAGTGATGCAGCGGTCGCGCCCGGCGTGCTTGGCCTGGTAAAGCGCGGCGTCGGCCGCGGCCAGCAGCGCGTCGGCCTCGCCACCCGGCGCCGGCAGTTGCACCGCGACGCCGACACTGACGGTGACGTGCGGCGCCACGGGCGAGTCGGCGTGCGCCTGGCGCAGGTCGGCCACGGCCTGGCGCAGGGCCTCGGCCTTGGCCTGAGCGCCGGCCAGAGTGCTGCCGGCCAGCAGGCAAACGAATTCCTCGCCACCGTAGCGCGCCGCCAGGTCATGCGGGCGCGCAGCATGGCGTTCGATGGTGCGCGCCACGGCCTGCAGGCAGGCATCGCCGGCCTGGTGGCCGTAGTGGTCGTTGTAGCGCTTGAAATGGTCGATGTCGATCATCAGCAGCGCCAGCGGCTCGCCGCAGCGCAGCGCGCTGCGCCATTCGGTGGCCAGGGCCTCGTCGAAGCGCCGGCGGTTGGCGATGCCGGTGAGCCCGTCCAGGAAGGCGAGCGAGCGCAGGTGGTCGCTTTGTGCCTTGATGGTGAGCTGGGTGCGCACGCGCGCGCGCACCACGGCCGGGTTCACCGGCTTGGAGATGAAGTCCACGCCACCGGCTTCCAGCGCGGCGGTTTCCTCTTCCGGGCTGGTCAGGCCGGTGACGAAGATGACCGGAATGTCGGCGGTCAGCGGGTCGGCCTTGAGCCGGCGGCACACCTGCAGCCCGTCCATGCCCGGCATCAGCACGTCCAGCAGGATCACGTCCGGCAGGCGATGGTGGCGGCAGAACTCCAGCGCCTGCGCGCCGCTGGTGGCCATGCAGACCTCATAGTCGGCCTGGAACACGCGGTGCAGCGCCTGGATGTTGATGGGCTGATCATCCACCACCAGCAGGCGCGGACGCGCCTGCGGCGGGGAAGGGGATGCGTCTTGCTTAGCGTCAGTCGTCATGAAGGGCGGAAAGCCAGGAAGAAACCAGGCTGCGCGCCTGGGCGAAGTCCAGGTGTTGCACCTGCTGCTGCAGCGTGGCCAGGCGGGCATCGCCGCCGGCGTGCGTCGCCAACTGCTGCGCCGCGTCCAGCGCGTCCATGCTGTGCCCCGCCAGCAGCGCGTCCAGCGCCTGCAGGCGGCGGCGCAGCACGGCGGTGTCGGCGGGCCGTGGAGTATCGGCTGGCGGCGCCGCTTGCGCTGTAACCAGCTGCGTGCCGGCCTGCTGCAGCAGCGCCAGAGCCTCGGCCAGGGCGGCATCCAGCCGCTGCAGCGGCGCGTGCAGGGCCTGCGCTGGCGCGTCCTGCTCGACCTGCGCCTGCAGCTGCGCGCACTGCTGCGCCAGCGCCGTGGCGCCCAGGGTCGCGCACAGGCCCTTGAGCGTGTGCAGGCCGCGGCGCGCGCCGTTGCGCTCGCCGGCCTCCAGCAGCTGGCGCACCTGGACCACGGCGTCGCCATGCCCGTGCGCGAAGTCGTGCAGCAGCCGCGTGTACAGCGCCCGGTCGCCGCCCAGGCACTGCAGCGCGGCCGGCAGATCGAAGCCTTCGGGCAGCTCCGGCAGGCGCGCCGGCTCTGTGGCCGCAGCGCCTGGTGCGGCGGGCACCGGCAGGGTTGCTGTGTGCTGCGCATCCCGGCCCGGCTGGAAGTGGCGCAGCACCGCCGCGATGAGCTCGCCGCGGTCCACTGGTTTGGACAGGTGGTCGTCCATGCCGGCGTCGTGGCAGGCCTGGCGGTCGGCGGGTTGGGCGTTGGCAGTCATGGCGATGATCGGTAGGCGGCTGGCACCGGGCAGGGCGCGCAGCTGGCGCGTGGCCTCGTAGCCGTCCATGACGGGCATCTGGATGTCCATCAGCACGGCGTCGGGCAGCGCGGCCTGCGCCAGCGCTGTGCGGATCTGCTCCACGCCCTCGCGGCCGTTGCCGGCCAGCGCCACCTGCGCGCCGGCCTGCGCCAGCAATTCGCGCGCCACCTGTTGGTTCAGCGGGTTGTCCTCCACCAGCAGCACGCGCAGGCCGGCCAGCGGCTGGCTGGTTTCGGCCGGCGCCGGGCCGGCCTGCAGCACCGAGGCGCCGCCGGTGGCCTGCGCCACGGCGTCGAACAATGCCGACGGGGTGACCGGCTTGATCAGCTGCGGCGCCGTGCCCAGCGCCTGGGCCGCGCTGCGCGCCAGCAGGCGCGCCTGGCCATGCATGCTGGTCATGCAGACCAGCGCCGACGCGCCATCAGCGCCCCAGGCGCGCAGCGCATCGGGGTCGTCCAACCCGGGCAGGTCGCCATCGACGCAGGCGGCGTCGAAGGGCGCTCCTTGCAGCGCTGCCTGGTGCCACAGCGCCTCGGCCTGCTGCATGCCGGCGGCGCTGGCGCAGTCCCAGCCGAAGGCCTGCCCCATGTCCTGCAGTGCCTGGCGCGTGCTGGCGTTGTCGTCCACGATCAGCAGCCGTAGTCCTTGCAGGTGATGCGCGGGCTTGGTAGGCAGCGCGGCTTCGGGCGCGGCGCGCTCGAAGTCCAGCACGAAGGTGAACCGGCTGCCCTGGCCCGGCGTGCTGCTGACCTGCAGCTGACCGCCCATCAGCCGCACCAGGTGCTGGCTGATGGCCAGGCCCAGGCCGGTGCCGCCGTATTCCCGGGTGGTGCTGTCCTCGGCCTGGGTGAAGCTCTCGAAAATGGCTTCCAGCCGGTCCGGGGCGATGCCGATGCCGGTGTCGCGCACGGCGAATTCGATGCGTGCGTGCCGGTCGTCCAGCCGCAGCGGGCGCAGGCTCAGCACGACCTCGCCGCGCGCGGTGAACTTCAAGGCGTTGCCAGCCAGGTTGAGCAGCACCTGCTGCAGCCGCAGCGCGTCACCCACCAGGGCACGCGGCGTGTGGGGGCCGAGTTGGAACAGCAGCTCCACCGGCTTGTCGCCCAGCGCCGCCGCCAGCAGCACCGACAGGTTGCGCAGCAGCTGGTCCAGGGCGAAGGGCCGGCGCTCGGGCTGGGTGGCGCCGGCGTCTAGGCGCGAGAAGTCCAGTATGTCGTTGACCACCGCCAGCAGCGCGCGCGCCGCGCCCTGGGCCTTGGCCACGTAGTCCTGCTGCTGCGCCGCCAACGGCGTGCTTTGCAGCAGCTGCAGCATGCCCAGGATGGCGTTCAGCGGGGTGCGGATCTCGTGGCTGACGTTGGCCACGAAGCGGCCCTTGGCTTGGCTGGCGGCGTCGGCCGCGTCCTTGGCCTGCTGCAGCGCCAGCTGCTGCTCCTTGGCCTGGGTGATGTCGCGGATGTAGCCGTACCAGACGATGGAGCCGTCCTCCAGCGCCTGCGGCCGCGCCAGGCCCGACAGCCAGCGCACGCCCAGGCGCGGGTGCAGTGCGCGGTATTCGTGCTGCCAGACCCCCAGGGTGCGCGCGGAGTGCGTCAGGGCGGCGCGCATGGCCGGCAGGTCGTCGGGGTGAGTGGTCTGCAGCAGCGCGCTGGTGTCGTGCTGCACCGCCTGTGGCGGCACGCCGTGCAGCTCCTCGATGCCGCGCGAGCAGTACACCATGGCGCTGTGGCCGTCGGCCTGCAGCTCGAACTGGTACAGCATGCCGGGCACGTTCTCGGCGATGCGCTCCAGACGTTCGCGCTGCGCGTGCAGCGCCGCCTGCGCCTGTGCGGCCTGGCCCAAGGCCTGGCGCTGGCGCCGCTGCAAGGCCCACAGCGCCGCGGCGGAGAAGACGCACAGCCCGGCCAGCAGCCACGCCAGGTTGGCCGTGCGGTGGCGCCAGCCGGCATGGATGGCGCGCAGGTCGCGCGAGGCCCAGACCACCAGCGGCTGGTCCATGCGCAGCTCGGGCGGGGCTACGGTCTGCTGCGCCAGCAGGCGCTGCTCGCCGGTGGCATGCACCAGGCCGGCCTGCATGCTGGCGCGCCCGCTGGACTCGACATGCCGGGTGAACATGGTGCCCGGCAGGCCCAACTCCTTGCCCATCAGGTCCGCGCGCGTCGGCATCATCAGGAACAGCCGGCCGCTGCCGTGTACCACGGCGGTCCACATGTCCGGGGTGTAGCGCACCGAGTCGAGCAGCGTCTCGAACTCATGGGGATCGACACTGGCCGAGACCACGCCGACCAGCCGGCCGCTGTGATCGTGGACGATGCGCGCCAGGGTCATGGTCCAGGTGCCCAGCACGCTCATGAACGGCGGGCCGACGATGAGGGTGTCCGGGTCGCGCGTGCTCAGGGCGGTGCGGAAGTAGCTGCGCTCGCCGAAATCGGCGCCCAGCAGCTCGACGCGGCTGGAGGCCTGCACCACCCCTTCGGCGTTCAGCAGCGCCATGGTGCGCAGCCCGGGCAGGGCGCTGACCAGCGTGCGCAGCCGGCGATTGGCGCTGGCCATGTCGTTGTCCTCGGCCTGCCACAGCGGCAGGTCGTGCATCACGCCCTGCATGGCCGCGTTGATGCTGGCCACCTGGCGGCTGAGGTTGTCGTGGATGACGCGCGCCTGCACCGCCAGGCGCTCGCGCTCGCGCACGTCGATGGCCCGGTACTCGCTGTACTGCAGCCAGCCCAGGATGGCGCCGGTCAGCAGCAACCCGCCGCACAGCAGCAGCCATTGCCCGCCCAGGCCGTGCGGCATGGCGGGTGCGGACGGGGTCTGGCGCGGCATAAGGGCATTATCGGCACGGGACATGCGTGCGCCGGCCGATGCGCCGGCACCCGTACGGGGATAATTTCGTCCCGTATGCCCTTGCAGATCCGCTTTCCCGAGTCCCTTCCCGTCTCCGCGCGCCGCGACGAGATCATGCAGGCCATCGCCGAGCACCAAGTGGTCATCGTCTGCGGTGAAACTGGCTCGGGCAAGACCACGCAGCTGCCCAAGATGGCCCTGGCGCTGGGCCGTGGCCGTGCCAACGCCCCCGAGGGCACGCGCGGCCAGCTGATCGGCCACACCCAGCCGCGGCGCATCGCGGCGTCTTCCGTCGCCAAGCGCATCGCCGAGGAGCTGGGCACGGCGCCCGGCGAGGTGGTGGGCTACAAGGTGCGCTTTGCCGACACGCTGCACAAAGGCGCCTCGGTCAAGCTGATGACCGACGGCATCCTGCTGGCCGAGACCCAGGGCGACCCGCTGCTTTCGCAGTACGACACGCTGATCATCGACGAGGCGCACGAGCGCAGCCTGAACATCGACTTCCTGCTGGGCTACCTCAAGCAGCTGCTGCCCAAGCGCCCGGACCTGAAGGTGATCGTCACCTCGGCCACCATCGACGCCGAGCGCTTTGCCGAACATTTCGCCGCGCCGGACGGCCGGCCGGCGCCGGTCATCCTGGTCTCGGGCCGCACCTACCCGGTGGAGGTGCGCTGGCGGCCGTTCGAGGAGCAGCGCGATTTCGACCTGAACGATGCCATCGCGGGCGGCGTGGACGAGCTGTGGACCGGCGGCGTGGGCGGCGACATCCTGATCTTCCTGCCCGGCGAGCGCGAGATCCGCGAGGCTGCCGACCACCTGCGCCGGCATCTGCAGCACCAGCCGGTGCTGAGGAATGCCGAGGTTCTGCCGCTGTTCTCGCGCCTGTCGCAGGCCGAGCAGGAGCGCATCTTCGAGCCGCACGGCAACCGGCGCATCGTGCTGTCGACCAACGTGGCCGAGACCTCGCTCACCGTGCCCGGAATCCGCTACGTGATCGACACCGGCACGGCGCGCGTCAAGCGCTATTCATTCCGCAGCAAGGTCGAGCAGCTGCTGGTCGAGCCGATCAGCCAGGCGGCGGCCAACCAGCGCGCCGGGCGCTGCGGGCGCGTGGCCAACGGCATCTGCATCCGGCTGTATGCCGAGGACGATTTCCTGCAGCGTGACCGCTTCACCGACCCCGAGATCCTGCGCTCGTCGCTGGCCGGCGTGATCCTGCGCATGAAGGCGCTGGGGCTGGGCGACGTGGTCAATTTCCCGTTCCTGCAGGCGCCGTCGGGCCGGGCGATCGCCGACGGCTACCAGCTGCTGCAGGAGCTGGGCGCAGTGGATGAGCGCGGCCAGCTGCTGCCCATGGGGCGCGAGCTGTCGCGCCTGCCGCTCGATCCGCGCGTGGGTCGCATGATCCTGGAGGCGCGGACGCGCGGCGCGCTGGCCGAGGTGCTAGTGGTGGCCTCGGCCCTGTCGGTGCAGGACGTGCGCGACCGGCCGCTGGACGCCCAGCAGCAGGCCGACCAGCAGCATGCCAAGTTCGACGACGAGAAAAGCGAGTTCAGCGGCTACCTGCGCCTGTGGCAATGGCTGCACGACGCGCGCGGCGGCAAGGCCGTGGCCATGAGCCGGCGCGAGATGGCGGCGCGCACGGCCGCGCCGGCCGCGCCGCGCAACCTGGCGGCGCTGCCGGTGGCCAAGCGTGCGCAGGCCATGGGCGTGGAGCCGGTGGCAGCGGCAGGGCAGGGCGGGCAGCCCACACCCCCGCCCTCTCCCAAAGGGAGAGGGCGCAACAGCCCGGCAGCCGCCCGGCAGACGGGTGCAGGCGCCGCGCAGGCCCGTGCCGCTTCCTCCGGGCGCGACGCGGCGGCGTCACACCCTCTCCCGCTTGCGGAAGAGGGCAGGGGTGAGGGCCTTCCCGCTCCCGACACCCACCGCTTGAGCAACCGCCAATGGGAGCAGCTGCTGCGCGCCAATTTCATCAACATCCGCCGCGTGCGCGAGTGGCGCGACATCCACTCGCAGCTGCTCACCGTGGTGCGCGAGCATCAGTGGCCCCTCAATCCCGAACCGGCGGGCTATGAGGCGCTGCATTTGTCGATGCTGTCGGGGCTGCTGGGCAACATCGGCTACAAGCCCGAGGAGGCCGACGCCTACCTGGGCGCGCACGGCATCAAGTTCCACGCCCACCCCGGCGCGCACCTGAGCAAGAAACCCGGGCGCTGGATCGTCGCCGCCGAGCAGGTCGAGACCACGCGCCTGTACGGCCGCGGCATCGCCGCCATCGAGCCGCAGTGGCTCGAGGAGGTCGGCGCGCACCTGCTCAAGAAGCAGCTGCTCGAGCCGCACTGGAGCAAGAAACAGGCCGACGTAGTGGCGCTGGAGCGCGCCACGCTCTACGGTTTGGTGGTCTACAACGGCCGACGCGTCAGCTACGGCCGCATCGATCCGCACGAGGCGCGCCAGATCTTCATCCGCCGCGCGCTGGTCGAGGGCGAATGGGACGCGCCCTGGCCGTTCCTGTCCGCCAACCAGAAACTGGTGCTCAAGGTGCAGGAGCTGGAGCACAAGAGCCGGCGCCAGGACGTGCTGGTGGACGACCAGCTGATCTACGCCTACTACGACCAGCTGCTGCCCGAAGGCGTGTTCAGCGGCGCCACCTTCGACAAGTGGTTCCGCGCCGCCAGCCGCGAGCAGCCGCAGTTGCTGCGCCTGTCGCGCGACGAGCTGATGCGCCACGAGGCGGCGGGCATCACCACCGACAACTTCCCGCGCACCGTCAAGCTGGGTGGTGTGGACTGCAGCGCCAGCTACCTGCACGAGCCGGGCGACGCGCGCGACGGCATCACCGTAACGGTACCGCTGTTCGTGCTGAACCAGGTCAGCGAGGAACGCGCCGAATGGCTGGTGCCGGGCATGCTCAAGGACAAGCTCCAGGCGCTGCTGAAAAGCCTGCCGCAGCGCCCGCGCAGCCGCTTCGTGCCACTGCCCGAGAGCGCAGCACGGCTGGCGCAGCTGTTCACGCAAGAAGACCGTTGGGCACGCGGCAGCCTGCTGGATGCGCTGCTCAAGCAGGTGCGCGATGAGACCTCGCTAGACGTCAAGCGCGCCGACTTCAAGCCGGACATGCTCAGCCCGCACCTGTTCATGAACTTCCGCATCACGGACGAGCATGGCCGCCAGTTGGGGCAGGGGCGCAACCTGGCGGCGTTGAAGGCCGAGCTGGGCTCGCGCGCGCGCGGGGCGTTCCAGGCACTTGCTACGTTAAAGATAGCTAATAACCCTGAAGAAATAAGGGATGAAGGCCAAAAGGACCCAAAATCCAGGCCAGCTGCCGCCCCGACGGCGCAGCGTGCCAAGGCGCCTGCGGCCCCGGTGCAGCAAGCAAGCACGCGCCACACCGACTGGAGCTTCGGCGAGCTGCCCGAGCTGATGGAAGTGGCGCGCGGCAGCCAGACGCTGGTGGGCTTTCCGGCGCTGATCGACCAAGGCGATGCCGTGACCATCGAGGTCTTCGACGAACCCGAAGCGGCGGCCGGCCGCCACCGCGCCGGCCTGCGCCGGTTGTTCGCACTGCAGGTGCGCGACGCGCTGAAGTACCTGGACAAGAACATCCCCGGCCTCACAGCCATGGCCGTGGCGTACATGCCGCTGGGCACGCAGGAAGAGCTGCGCGCGCAGATCATCGACGTGGCGCTGGAGCGCGCCTTCCTGGTCGAGCCGCTGCCCACCGATGCCGCGCAGTTCCAGCAGCGCCTGCAGGAAGGCCGCGCGCGCCTGACGCTGATCGCCGGCGAGGTGGCGCGCTTGGCCGCGGCCATCCTGCAGGAATACGCCGCCGCCCAGCGCAAGATCAAGGACAACGGCAAGAACGCGCGCGAGGCGGCGCAGGACGCCGCCCAGCAGCTGCAGCGCCTGATGCCGCGCGACTTCCTGGCGGCCGCGCCGTGGGTGCAGCTGCAGCACTACCCGCGCTACCTCAAGGCCATCACGGTGCGCCTGGACAAGCAGCGCGCCGACCCGGCGCGCGACGCCGCGACGCTCAAGGAGTTGCAGCCGCTGGAGCAGCGCTACTGGCGCCTGCTGGCCGAACGCCGCGGCCAGCAGGACGCGCGGCTGCAGGAATACCGCTGGATGCTGGAGGAGCTGCGCGTCAGCCTGTTCGCGCAGGAGCTGCGCACGCCGTACCCGGTCAGTGCCAAACGCATGGACAAGGTCTGGGCGCAGCTGGTGGCGTGAGGATTCAGGCGCCTTGCGGGCCCGCAGCGACACAAGCTGTCGCGGCGGTCGCTACAGTGCCCGGGCGTTCGTGACCGACGCCCCCGCCACCGATCCGAAAAGGAACCCAATGCTGCCCCAGCCCTGCGCCACGCGCGCCGACGACCTGTATCTGCAGGCCTGCCAGTTCGTGCTGTTTCACCACCAGGCCAGCGTTTCGCTGCTGCAGCGCCGGCTGCGCATCGGCTACGGGCGTGCCATGGCGCTGCTGGCCGCCATGTGCGGCGACATCCTCGAATGCGATGCGGACGGCGGCAATCCGCGCATCCTGCCAGCCGCGCTGCACGGGCCGGACCGGTTGCTGCCGCACAAGCTGGCGCAGGCCGCCACGTGCCTGAGCGAGGCGCCGAGCATGGTGCTGGCGGTCGGTGCCGGCATGGGAGCCGTTCTCGGCTTGCCCGAGCGGACGGGTGACGGGGAGGCCGCCCACCCGCTCGCCGCTCGGCATGCCAATGGTCCAGACCTGGCCTGCATTGCCTCGCCCGAAGGACTGCAGCAGCATCCCGCAAGCGCCTGGGGGCTGTATGGCCAGTGGCTGCAGGCATGCCGCGCCACCCCACCGCACGCCGGCCTGGCACTGCTGCTCGGCTGGGCGCGGCGCCTGCCGCAGGGCTGCTTCGTCGTCACCGGCAACGTGGACGGGCATGTCCAGAAGGCCGGCTTTCCCGCAGCGCGGGTGTATGAGTGCCACGGCTCGCTGCACCGGCTGCAATGCTCGGCGCACTGCGAAGACCGGCTGTGGCCGACGGCCTGGTTGCGCCCGCAGGTGGACGCCAGCACCGGCCAGTGGCTGGGCGACCTGCCGCGCTGCCCGCACTGCGATGCCCTGATGCGGCCCAACATCCGGCTGCAGGACGACTGGCACTGGAACGCGGCGCGCAGCCAGCGCCAGCATGAATTGCTAGAGGTGTGGCTGGACAGCGCCCCGCAGCCGCTGGTGCTGGAGGTTGGCGCAGGCCGCGACGACACGGCCTTGCGCCGCCTCACCCAGCGCCTGCACCGGCGCGGCAGCCGGCTGATCCGCATCCATCCGCACGACGCCGACATCCACAACCCCGACACTATCGAGTTCGCGCTGGGCATCAGAGAAGCGCTGCAGCAGATCGGGCAGCACCTGCACGGGTCGCAATAGCCGTTCTTACGGCGAGCATGGGTGCATTCCTGCTTGCCGGCCATCGCAGTGGCTGCTCCCGCAATCCTCGATTTCCTGCCGCTCATGACACCAGAACTCGACACCCTGCTGTGCCAGCGCCATCCGCGCATCTTTCGGCTGCGCCATTCGGACCCGCAGCTCAGCGCCCTGGGCCGCGGCATGGAGTGCGGCGATGGCTGGTTCCGGTTGATCGACACCCTTTGCGAACAGCTGCAGTGGGAGACCGACCACAACGATGCGCCGCAGGTCGTGGCGACACAGGTCAAGGAAAAAATGGGGACGCTGCGGTTTCACGCGCGGCCTCGGTCCGATTACCAAAGCGGCATGATCCGCATCGCCGAGGCCCTGTCCGCGCACCTGTGCGAGCGCTGCGGCAAGTTCGGAGAGATGCTTATCATCCGGGGCTATCGCAGCGTGCGCTGCGACGAACACCTGCCACCCGGGCCTTGAGATGTTTCAGTGCAGCGCCAGCCGGTCCAGCTCGGCGCAGACATCCGCCATGCGTCCGGAGATCACCAGCCGGCAGGCCCCGTCGTCCTGCTGCCGCAGAATAACGCGCAGCGGCCGGGCGGCGCTGCGCGGCGGCGTCGCCGGGCGGGCACTGGGCACGCCGTGGGGCTGCTGCACCTGCGCCGCCTGCACGGCGCCCGCCACGCTGGCGACGATGGCCGCCAGGTTGGGTGCGTGCAGCTGCGCTGCCGCGTAGGCCGCCTGCGCGGGCAATGCCGCACCGGAGCGGCGCAGCGCGCCACGGCGCAAGGGTTTGATGAGCCCTGACAGCGCGTTCAGGGACGACGACCAGGCAACTGGGGCAAATGCCATGTGAAGACTCCACCACGCCCCTTGACAAAGGGACAGACAAGCAAGGACACAGGCAGGATTGCCGAAGATGAAGGGATCGGGGCGCGTATCCGTAGGGTTGGCATGTCAGCCGTTTGCCAGCCGACCCGCCAGACGCCCGCCACCTGCGGCGGCGCCCCGGAAGGACTACATCAGCATGGTGTTGCGGATCAGGCCCACTGCCAGGCCCTCGATCTCGAAGGGCTCGCCCGGCTCGACGCGGATGATGGGGTAGTCCGGGTTCTCGGGCAGCAGCTCGATGGCGCTGCCGGTGCGGCGCAGGCGCTTGACGGTGACCTCGTCGCCCAGGCGGGCGACGATGATCTGGCCGCTGCGCGCCTCGTGCGTGGCCTGCACCGCCAGCAAGTCGCCGTCCATGATGCCGGCGTCGCGCATGGACATGCCGCGCACCTTCAGCAGGTAGTCCGGCCGGTGCTGGAACAGGCTGCCTTCCACCACGTAGCTCTGGTCCACGTGTTCCTGCGCGAGAATCGGCGAGCCCGCCGCGACGCGGCCGATCAGCGGCAGCGTCAGCTGCTGCAGGCCCAGCAGCGGCACGGCGAACTGGGCGCCGCGCGTGGCGTTGATGTGGCGCACCGTCTCGCCGCGCAGTCGAATGCCGCGCGAGGTGCCGCTGACCAGCTCGATCACGCCCTTCCGCGCCAGCGCCTGCAGGTGCTCCTCGGCGGCGTTGGCCGAGCGGAAACCCAGCTCGGCGGCGATCTCGGCACGCGTCGGCGGCGCGCCGGTGCGGGCGATGGCGTTCTGGATCAGGTCCAGGATCTGTTGCTGACGGGCGGTGAGCTTGGGGCTGTCGCGCATGGAAGACTCCAATAGGGTGGGTTCAAAAACTACTGTTTTTTGATCCAGTACCTGTATTTTTGAACAGTTTGACAAAGGGTGCAAGAGGCATGGCAGGAAAAATCGTCGTCTTGGGCACCGGCGGCACCATCGCCGGTACGTCACCGGTCGCCGGCGCCAACGTGGGCTATACCGCCGGCCAGCTGGGCGTGGAGCAGTTGCTGCAGCAGCTCCCCGGCCTGAGCGATGCGGCAGCCGGCCACGCGCTGGTGGCCGAGCAGGTTGCGCAGATCGACAGCAAGGACATGGACCATGCCGTGTGGGGTGCCCTGGTGCAGCGCTGCCTGGCGCATCTGGAGGACCCTGGGGTGGCGGGAATCGTCATCACGCACGGCACCGACACGCTGGAGGAAACCGCCTGGCTGCTGGAATGCGTGCTGCCTGCGACCAAGCCGGTGGTGTTGACCTGCGCCATGCGCCCGGCGACCGCCCTGGCACCGGATGGCCCGCCCAACCTGCTGGATGCAGTAGCGCTGGCGGCCGAGCCTGCGGTGCGCGGCGTACTGGTGGTGGCCGCCGGGGTGGTGCACGGTGCGCGCCAGGTGACCAAGGTGCATCCGCTGCGCCTGGATGCCTTTGCCTCGCGCGACGGCGGCCCGCTGGGCTGGGTAGAGGCCGGCCAAGTGCGCTGGGCGCACGACCGCGCGCCGCAAGCCAGCCAGCCATTGCACGGCACCCTGGCCGCGCGGCTGACGCCGCAGACCGACTGGCCGCGCGTGGCCATCGTGCTCAGCCACGCGGGCGCCGACGGTTTCGCCGTGGACGCGCTGATGGCGGCTGGGGTCGAGGGTCTGGTCGTCGCCGCGACCGGCGACGGCACCTTGCACTACCGATTGCAGGAAGCGCTGGAGCGCGCCCACCGTCAAGGCATCGCGGTGCGGCTGGTGTCGCGCTGCACGGACGGGCGCATGCGCCCGGCGCATCACGCCGGCTGGGCCGACACGCTGGGGCTGTCGGCGGTCAAGGCGCGCATCAGCCTGATGCTGGAGCTGATGGCGCGTGGCCGCGCGGGCGGCGCCTGGGGCTCCCGCGCCCGTGCGGTGCAGCCGTCAGGCCAGCCTGGGTGATGTTGGAATGAAAACGCCCCGCATCGGCGGGGCGTCGTCATCCGGGTCGGCGCCCGATCAGCTGGACAAAGCCGCCAGTGCGCGCTCGGTGATTTCCTCGACCGTGCCGGTGCCGCTGATGGCGCGGTATTTGGGCGCATTGGCCGGATCGGCTTTGGCCCAGCTGGAGTAGTACTCGACCAGCGGACGCGTCTGCTGGCTGTAGACCTGAAGGCGCTTCTTCACCGTGTCCTCGTGGTCGTCGTCGCGCTGCACCAGCGGCTCGCCGGTCAGGTCATCCACCCCGTCAACCTTGGGCGGGTTGAAGCGCACGTGGTAGGTGCGGCCCGAGGCCGGGTGCGAGCGGCGCCCGCTCATGCGCTCGATGATGGCGTCGAACGGCACGTCGATCTCCAGCACGTAGTCCAGCTTCACGCCGGCGTCCTTCATGGCGTCGGCCTGTGGAATGGTGCGCGGAAAGCCATCGAACAGGAAGCCCTTGGCGCAGTCCGGCTGGGCCAGGCGCTCCTTGACCAGGTTGATGATCAGCTCGTCGCTGACCAGCTGGCCCGCATCCATCACCGCCTTGGCCTGCAGGCCCAGCGGCGTGCCGGCCTTGACTGCAGCGCGCAGCATGTCGCCGGTGGAGATCTGCGGAATGCCGAATTTCTGGCAGATGAAGGCCGCCTGCGTGCCCTTCCCGGCGCCCGGCGCGCCCAGCAAGATCAGTCTCATGGTGGATGTCCTCTCGGTTTTTTGAAATCGTGCGGCGCTGCGCGTGGCGTGCCGGCAGCCCGGCCCGGGGCGTGGGAAGCCCTTGGCCCGGCTGGTGGGCGGCGAGAATAACACGCGTGTCTCGCACGCAGCTGACAGCGCGCAGGGCCGGTTTTCAGCCCGCCTGCGCGAGCAGGGCGCGCACGCGCTGCAGGTCTTCGGGGGTGTCCACGCCGGCGCCAGGGGTGTGCCGGGTGACGTGCACGGCGATGCGGTGGCCATGCCACAGCGCCCGCAATTGCTCCAGCTGCTCGACCTGTTCGGTGGGCGCCGGCGGCAGCCGCGGGAAGGTACGCAGGAAGCCCGCGCGGTAGCTGTACAGCCCGATGTGGCGCAAGGGCGCCAGCCCGGCCTGCGGCCACCAAGGCTGCCCTAGTGTGGCGTCGCGCGCGCAGGGAATCGGGGCGCGGCTGAAGTACTGCGCCAGGCCCTGGCCGTCCAGCACCACCTTGACGATGTTCGGGTTGGCCAGATCCTGCAGGCTGTCGATGGCGTGCGCGGCCGTCCCCATGCTGGCCTGGGGCTGCGCCTGCAGCACCGCGGCCACGGCGTCGATCAGTGCCGGCTCGATCAGCGGCTCGTCGCCCTGCACGTTCACCACCAGGGCATCGTCCGCCAGGCCCAGCTGTTCGCAGGCCTCGGCCAGGCGGTCGCTGCCGCTGGCATGGTCGCGGCGCGTCAGCAGCGCGGGGACGCCGTGCGCCTCGCAGGCCTGCACGATGCTCGCATCGTCGGCCGCGACTAGGCAGCGCGCCGCGCCGCTTTGCTGCGCGCGCCGCGCCACGCGCACCACCATCGGCAAGCCGAGGATGTCGGCCAGCGGCTTGTCGGGCAGGCGGCTGGAGCCCAGACGCGCCGGGATCAGCACCGTGAACGGTGCAGGCGCGGGCGTCACGCCTGCTCCAGCTCGTCGTCGCTCAGGGTGCGGGCTTCGTTTTCCAGCAGCACCGGAATGCCGTCGCGCACCGGGTAGGCCAGGCGGGCGCTGCGCGAGACCAGCTCCTGGCGTTCGCGGTCGTAGGTCAGCGGGCCCTTGGTCACGGGGCACACCAGCAGTTCAAGCAGTTTCGGGTCCATGGAAATCCTGTCGTCAAGGCTGCGGCGATGATAGCGACGCGAGGTGGGCGTCCAGCGCAGCGAAGAACGCCGGCGCGATCTCCAGATGCAGCGGCACCGCCAGCGCCTGTGGATGGCGCGGCCACAGCTTGACAGCGTCCTTTTCGGTGCAAATCAGCGTTTCGCCCTGATTCAATATGGGTTTCCAGCTATCGAAATCATAGTGGTCGGGCAGAGCTTCGCAGCGCGCGGGTTGCAGGCCGCTGGCGCGCAGTAGGGCGAAGAAGTCTTCCGGGCGGGCGATGGCGGCGATGGCGCGCAGGGGACGGCCGGCAAGCCCGGCCAGCGGCACGCGCCGGCCTTCGGCATCCAGCGCCCACGGCGCCAGGGTGCGGCGCAGAGAGAAGGCCGGCGCCGCCGTGCGCGGCGGCGCCGCGCCGGCATGCAGCACCAGATCCACCGGCCGCGGCCAGGGTTCGCGCAAGGGACCTGCGGGCAGCAGCCAGCCGTTGCCCGCGCCCTCGTCGTTGAACACGCAGATTTCCAGGTCGCGCTGCAGCGCCAGGTGCTGCAGCCCGTCGTCGCAGACCAGGATGTCAGTGCCTGGGTGGGCTGCCAGCAGGGCGCGCCCGGCATCGGCGCGCTGGCGCGCCACGAAGACCGGCACGCCGCTGGCGCGCGCGATCAGCAGCGGCTCGTCGCCAACCTCGGCGGCGCTGCTGCCGGCCCGCACCTCGCGCACGTCCTGCCGCACGTCCGGTATCTGGCGGCCGTAGCCGCGGGAGATAACGCCCGGCTGCCAGCCGCGCTGGCGCAGATGCTGCACCAGCGCCAGCACCACCGGCGTCTTGCCGGCGCCGCCCGCGGTCACGTTGCCGACCACCACCACCGGCACCGGCAGGCGCTGCGCGCGCAGCACGCCCCGGGCATACAGCAGGCGGCGCAGCCGCACCAGCGCGGCGTACAGCAGCGCCAGCGGGCGCAGCGCCCAGGCCAGCGGGCCACGGCGCTGCCAGGCACGGCGCAGTCGGGCGCTCATGCCACGGTCAGTGCGCAGGCGCGCCGCCGGCGGTCTGGGTGGCGAAGGTGATCTGCGCCAGGCCGGCGCGGCGCGCGGCCTCCATCACGCTGACCACCGCCTGGTGCGGCGCGGCGGCGTCGGCGCTGATGATGACCACGCTGTCGCCACCGGCGGCGCGGGCCGCGTCCTGCAGCGCGCGTGCCAGCAGGTCCACGCCGCGCCCCTCCAGCGTCTGCTGCCCGACGGCGTAGCGGCCTTCGGGCGAGACGGCGACGACGATCTCGCGCGGCTTTTCCTGCAGCTGCTCGGCGTCGGCCAGCGGCAGCGTGACCTGCAGTGCGGTGAACTTGCTGTAGGTGGTGGACAGCATCAGGAAGATCAGGATCACCAGCAGCACGTCGATGAACGGGATCAGGTTGATCTCCGGCTCTTCCTTGAGACGAGGGCGAAAGTTCATCGTCGGATGGTCCGCGTCAGCGCGGCAGGCGCGCCAGGTGGCGCACAAAAGTCTCGGCCGACAGCTCCAGCGTCAGCAGGTAGACGTCCACCCGGCTGCGGAAGTAGCGCCAGAAGATCAGCGCCGGAATGGCGACGATCAGGCCGAAGGCGGTGTTGTACAGCGCCACCGAGATGCCGTGCGCCAGCTGCGCCGGGTTGCCAGCGCCGGTGGCGCCGCCCTGCGAGCCGAAGATCTCGATCATCCCCACCACGGTGCCAAACAGCCCCAGCAGCGGCGCCGCCGAGGCGATGGTGGCCAGCGCGTTCAGGTATTTTTCCAGGCGCAGCGCTACGGTGCGGCCCGAGCCTTCCATGGCGGCGCGCAGTTCGCCCTCGTTGGCGGCCGGCTGGCTGGCCAGGGTTCGCATACCTGTGGCCAGTACCTCGCCCAGCGCCGAGCTGCGCGCCAGTTGCTGGATGACGCCGGGCGCGGGCAGGCCGCGCGCCGAGACGGCGATGGCCTCGTCGAGCAGTCGTGGTGGCGCCACGCGCCGCGTCTGCAGCGACACGAAACGTTCGAAAATCAGCGCCAGCGCCAGGATGGAGCAGGCCACCAGGGGCCAAATGGGCCAGCCGGCGGCTTGTATGATCGACAGCAATGTTTCGTTCCCGCTGCTGTAGCGCAGCCGTGATGGTTGGAAGGCAGCGGACGATTATGGCGCAGGGCCCGTGGCCACCGGTGCGCCGCCTTCCCACAAGAAGGACTGTGGATAACTTTGTGGGCAACCCCGGTGCAGGCTGTGCCCAAGCGCTTCAGGCAAGCGCCTGCGGTTTCTCCAGGGGCCTTGGGCATCCCGAAAAATGACATACGAATCAACGACTTGCATGGCGGTCTGGAGAGGTCGCTTGCAGTGCGCGCCCGGTGCGGTGCGCTCTGGCGGAAGACGCGTCCTGTGGACTGCTGCACGTCACTGGAGAACGCAGCATGTTTGACCCTGCTGTGACGCACGCGACGCGCCCGGTGTGGCAGGTGGGCGCACTGTGCCGCGCGGTGGCCGATGCGCTGCAGGCCCGCTTCAACCCGGTGCAGGTGCGCGGCGAGATCACCGGTTTTTCGCGTGCGGCCAGCGGGCATTGCTACTTCACGCTGAAAGACCGCGACGGGCAGATCCGCTGCGCCATGTTCCGCCGCTCGGCGTCGGCGCTGGCGTTCTCGCCGCGCGACGGCGAGCTGGTCGAGGTGTCCGGCAAGCTGGGTGTGTATGAGGCGCGTGGCGACCTGCAGCTGGTGGTCGAGGACATGCGCCGCGCAGGGCAGGGCGCGCTGTTCGAGGAATTCCTGCGCCTGAAGGCCCGGCTGGAGGCGGAGGGCCTGTTCGACGCCGCGCGCAAGCGCCCGCTGGTGGCCATGCCGCGCGCCATCGGCATCGTCACCTCGCCCGGCGCGGCAGCGCTGCATGACGTGGTCACGGCGCTGCGCCGGCGCGTGCCGCACATCCCGGTGGTGCTGGTGCCGGCGTTGGTGCAGGGCGCGCAGGCGCCGGCGTCGATCTGCCAGGCGCTATCGAAACTGTATCTGCTGGCCCAGCAAGGACAAGGGCTGGAGCCCGTTTCGGTCTTGAATCCAGCCGCCCCGCCCATCGACGCCATCCTGTTGGTGCGCGGCGGCGGCTCGATCAAGGACCTGTGGGCCTTCAACGACGAGGCGGTGGCGCGCATGGTGGTGCAAAGCCCGGTGCCCTTGATCAGCGGCGTGGGGCACGAGACCGACTTCACCATCGCCGACTTCTGCGCCGACCTGCGCGCGCCCACGCCGACCGCCGCCGCCGAACTGGTGGCGCAACCGCAGGACGCGTGGCTGGGTGCGCTGCAGCTGCTGGCCGGGCGGCTGGCGGACGGCGTGCAGCGCCAGCTCGACCAGCGCCACCAGCGGCTGGACACGGCCGCGCAGCGCCTGGGCCGGCCGTCCGCCTTGGCGGCGCGCCAGCAGCTGCAGCTGTCGCGCCTGGCGCAGCGCATGCGCCACGGTGTGCTATTGAAACTGCAGCGCGAAGCCCAGACGCAACAAGGGCTACAGGCCGATTTGCCCCAAAAATGGCAGCGTGCGCTGGAGCGCCGTGATCAACACCTGGAACGCCTGCAGCTGCGCCTGGAGCTGCTCAGTCCGCAGCGCGTGCTCGAGCGCGGCTATGCCATGCTGACCGATGTGGACGGCCGCGCCGTGACCGACCCCGCGCAGGTGCGCCCGGGCGAGGCGCTGCAGGCCACGCTGGCGCAGGGCCGGCTGGACCTGACGGTGGATCAGCGCCGCCTGCTGTAGGCCAACCCCCGGTCCGGCTGTGCCCATGGCGACACATCCGGCCATCCTTTCCTACAATGGCCCGTTCGACCCTTGCCTGGCCCGCCAGGCGTCGCGGACGATCCCCATCCCAACCAAGAAGGAAACCACCATGGAACACACGCTGCCGCCGCTGCCCTATCCGATCGACGCGCTGGAGCCGAACTACAGCCGCGAGACCCTGGAATACCACCATGGCAAGCACCACAAGGCTTACGTCACCAACCTGAACAACCTGCAAAAGGGCACCGAGTTCGAGAACATGCCCCTGGAGGAGATCGTCAAGACCTCCAGCGGTGGCATCTACAACAACTCCGCGCAGATCTGGAACCACACCTTCTTCTGGAACTGCATGGCCCCCAACGGCGGCGGCGAGCCCTCGGGCGCCCTGGCCGACGCCATCCGCGCCAAGTGGGGCAGCTACGGCGCCTTCAAGGAAGCCTTCGTCAAGAGCGCGGCCGGCAACTTCGGCTCGGGCTGGACCTGGCTGGTCAAGAAGCAGGATGGCAGCGTGGACATCGTCAACATGGGCGCCGCCGGCACCCCGCTGACGACCGAGGACAAGGCGCTGCTGACGGTGGATGTGTGGGAGCACGCCTATTACATCGACTACCGCAACGAGCGTCCGCGCTTCGTCGAGACCTTCCTGGACAAGCTGGCCAACTGGAAGTTTGCCGAAGCCAACTTCGCCTGATCGCGCCCTTCGGGCGGCAGGCCGCCGGCGCCTCGAGCGCCAGCCGCACCGCCCCTGCCAAGCCCCGTCCGCAAGGCCGGGGCTTTTTGCTGGGCGGATGCTGCGAAAAACTCCGGGTAAACCCTGATGAATTTTGCATGGCAACATTCGATTGCGAAAACCGGACAGTCGGCCGGCGCGCTCGCGCACAATTGCCAGTCGTCGTCCGTGGCGTGCGCCGACGGGCCGACAGCTTTGTGAAAACGACTTCCCTGACCTGAGAGATTCGGATGAGCACCCAGCAACCCACCATCATCTACACCCTGACCGACGAGGCGCCGCGCCTGGCGACCGCCTCGCTGCTGCCCATCGTGCGCGCCTTCACGGCGCCGGCCGGCATCAACGTGGCCGAGAGCGACATCTCGGTCGCGGCCCGCATCCTGGGCGAGTTCCCCGAAGCGCTGAGCGAGGACCAGCGGGTGCCAAACAATCTGGCCGAGCTGGGCAAGAAGACGCTGCAGCCGGACGCCAACATCATCAAGCTGCCCAACATCAGCGCCTCGGTGGCACAGCTGATGGCCGCCATCAAGGAGCTGCAGGACAAGGGCTATGCGCTGCCCGACTTTCCCGAGGACCCCAAGACCGACGAGGAAAAGGCCATCCGCGCGCGCTACAACAAGTGCATCGGCTCGGCCGTGAACCCGGTGCTGCGCGAGGGCAACTCCGACCGCCGCGCGCCCAAGGCCGTGAAGGAATACGCCCGCAAGAACCCGCACCACATGGCCGAGTGGAGCCCGGCCTCGCGCAGCCACGTCTCGCACATGCACCATGGCGACTTCTACCATGGCGAGAAGTCGATGACGCTGGACCGCGCGCGCGACGTGAAGATGGAACTGCTCACCAACAGCGGCAAGACCATCGTGCTGAAACCGAAAGTCAGCCTGAAGGACCGCGAGGTCATCGATTCGATGTTCATGAGCAAGAAGGCCCTGCTCGAGTTCTATGAACGGCAGATCGAGGACGCGCGCAAGACCGGCGTCATGTTCTCGCTGCACGTCAAGGCGACGATGATGAAGGTCTCGCACCCCATCGTCTTCGGCCATTGCGTGCGCATCTTCTACAAGGATGCGTTCGAGAAGCACGCCAAGCTGTTTGAGGAACTGGGCGTGAACGTGAACAACGGCATGGTCAACCTCTACGACAAGCTGGAGACGCTGCCTTCCGCCCAGCGCGAGGAAGTGCTGCGCGACCTGCACGCCTGCCACGAGAACCGTCCCGAACTGGCGATGGTGGACTCGGCCAAGGGCATCACCAACTTCCATTCGCCCAACGACGTGATCGTGGACGCCTCGATGCCGGCGATGATCCGCAACGGCGGCAAGATGTGGGGCCCGGACGGGCGCCTGAAGGACGTGAAGGCCGTGATGCCCGAGTCGACCTTCGCCCGCATCTACCAGGAGATGATCAACTTCTGCAAGTGGCACGGCGCGTTCGACCCCAAGACCATGGGCACTGTGCCCAACGTCGGCCTGATGGCCCAGCAGGCCGAGGAATACGGCAGCCACGACAAGACCTTCGAGATCCCGGAGGACGGCGTGGCCAACATCACCGACCTGGCCACCGGCGAGGTCTTGATGAGCCAGAACGTCGAGGCCGGCGACATCTGGCGCATGTGCCAGACCAAGGACGCCGCCATCCGCGACTGGGTCAAGCTGGCCGTGACGCGCGCGCGCAACTCGGGCATGCCGGTGGTATTCTGGCTCGACCAGTACCGCCCGCATGAGCGCGAGCTGATCACCAAGGTCAAGATGTACCTGCACGAGCACGACACCACGGGCCTGGATATCCAGATCATGAGCCAGGTGCGCGCCATGCGCTACACCCTGGAGCGCGTGATCCGCGGCCTGGACACCATCAGCGCCACCGGCAACATCCTGCGCGACTACCTGACCGACCTGTTCCCGATCATGGAGCTGGGCACCAGCGCCAAGATGCTGTCCATCGTGCCGCTGATGGCCGGCGGCGGCATGTACGAGACCGGCGCGGGCGGCTCGGCGCCGAAGCACGTGCAGCAGCTGACCGAGGAAAACCACCTGCGCTGGGATTCGCTGGGCGAGTTCCTGGCGCTGGCGGTGTCACTGGAAGATCTCGGCATCAAGAACAACAACCCGCGCGCCAAGCTGCTGGCCCGCACGCTGGACGCCGCCACCGGCAAGCTGCTGGACAACAACAAGGGCCCGAGCCCGAAGACCGGCCAGCTGGACAACCGCGGCAGCCACTTCTATCTGGCGCTGTACTGGGCGCAGGAGCTGGCGGCGCAGACCGAGGACAAGGAACTGGCCGCGCACTTCGCGCCGCTGGCCCAGGTGCTGGCCGACAACGAGCAGAAGATCGTCGAGGAGCTGAACGCCGTACAGGGCCAGCCGGCGGACATCGGCGGTTACTACCTGCCCCAGGCCGACAAGCTGGACGCCGTGATGCGCCCCAGCGCCACGCTGAACCAGGCGTTGCAGGGGGTCGCAGGCTGAAAATACAGGTCAAAACGTGCCTGAGCCCTTGATATACAAGGGCCAGGCGCTATGAAAATAGAGAACCGGGTGCTGGTGACGGCAGCCGGTTTTTTTATGGCCGCGCAGCGCGCTGCGGGCTGCCGCTGAACGGCACGCCGGCCAGCCGCGCCCCGGCCTTCAGGCCGCGCTGCTGGAACCAGCCACGGTTCATTTCCAGTACATAGCGCACCGGCTTGGCCGAGCAGTGCGAATCCTCGGTCTGCGGCTGCATGTCAGCCAAATTGACGATGGTGCCGTCGTCGGCGACGAAGGCGGCGGTGAGGGGCAGCAAGGTGTTCTTCATCCAGAAGCACTGCACGCCCGGCTGCTCGAAGACGAACAGCATGCCCTCGTGTGCCGGCATGTCGCGGCGCAGCATCAGGCCAACCTGGCGTTCGGACGGGCTGCGCGCCACCTGCGCCTCGATGCGGTGCATGCCTGCCGTCAGTTCCACCCGCGGCAGGCCCAGTTGCGGCGCCTCCTGCGCACTGGCCAGGCTGCAGGCCAGGCCGAGCGCGGTCATGGCCAAGGCGCGGGACGGGAAGAAGAGGGGAGATCGGCGCATCGGGTTCGGACTCGCAAAATAAGCGGGCAGCAAAAAGCCCGCAGAGTGGCAGCAGGAAGGCGCCATTGTGCGGGCTGTGGCGAGCACGTGCCGCGGGGGCAACGCGCCGTTTGTCAGGCGGCGCGGTGCGCTGCCTTGCGCGAATGTTTCTTGGCGACCTTCTTGTGGCCAGCCTTGTGCGCCTTGGCCATCTTGGCGCGGTGCGCCGGGGCGGGCTGGGCCATGGGGGCGGCAGCGGGAGTGTCCGCGGCGCCTGCGGCGGGGGCCTGGGCATGGGCGCCGGCGGCCAGCATGAAAGTGGCGGCGAGTGCGGCAAGAAGTTTTTTCATGGTTGCCAATTCCTGGATGAAGGCATGTGGAAGATGCGCCGCGGCGCGGCGCTCGTGCATAACGCCAGGCCTGCGACGCACGTTGACGCATTCGCGGGACACGCAGGGTCAGGTGGCTAGAATTTCCCGGGCCGTGCGGCAGTCCTGGCGCGCCGCGCGGTTCCAGTTCGGTTTTTTCGCCTGTTGCGTTCACCCGGAGACTCTTGCGCATGAGCAGCTTTCAGCACATCCACATCCCCGCCGACGGCCAGAAGATCACCGTCAACGCGGACCTGACCCTGCGGGTGCCCGACCAACCCATCATTCCGTTCATCGAGGGTGACGGCACAGGCGTGGACATCACGCCGGTTATGCTGAAGGTGGTGGACGCCGCGGTGGCCAAGGCCTATGGCGGGAAGCGCCGCATCCACTGGATGGAGGTGTATGCCGGCGAGAAGGCGACGCGCGTCTATGGCCCCGACGTGTGGCTGCCCGACGAGACCCTGGAGGCGGTGCGCGACTACGTGGTGTCGATCAAGGGTCCGCTGACCACGCCTGTGGGCGGCGGCATTCGCTCACTGAACGTGGCGCTGCGCCAGCAACTGGACCTGTATGTGTGCCTGCGGCCGATCCAGTATTTCAAGGGCGTGCCCTCGCCGGTCAAGGAGCCCGAGAAGACCCATATGGTGATCTTCCGCGAGAACTCCGAGGACATCTACGCCGGCATCGAATTCGAGGCGGGCTCGGACAAGGCGGAAAAGCTCATCCAGTTCCTGCAGGACGAATTTGGCGTCAACAAGATCCGCTTTCCCGAGACCTCGGGCATCGGCATCAAGCCGGTTTCGCGCGAGGGCACCGAGCGGCTGGTGCGCAAAGCGATCCAGTACGCCATCGACCAGGACAAGCCCAGCGTGACCCTGGTGCACAAGGGCAACATCATGAAGTTCACGGAAGGCGCCTTCCGCGACTGGGGTTACGGCCTGGCGGCGCGCGAGTTCGGCGCCGAGCTGATCGACGGCGGACCCTGGATGCGTCTGAAGAACCCGCGCACCGGGCGCGAGATCACCATCAAGGACAGCATCGCCGACGCCTTCCTGCAGCAGATCCTGCTGCGCCCGGCCGAGTACAGCGTGATCGCCACGCTGAACCTGAACGGCGACTACGTCTCCGATGCGCTGGCCGCGCAGGTCGGCGGCATCGGCATCGCGCCGGGCGCCAACATGTCCGACACCGTCGCCATGTTCGAGGCCACGCACGGCACGGCACCCAAGTACGCCGGCAAGGACTACGTCAACCCGGGCTCGGAAATCCTGTCGGCCGAGATGATGCTGCGCCACATGGGCTGGAACGAGGCGGCCGACCTGATCATTTCGGCGATGCAGAAAGCCATCCTGAGCAAGAAGGTGACGTACGACTTCGCGCGCCTGATGGAAGGCGCGACGCAGGTCAGCTGCTCGGGCTTCGGCCAGGTCATGATCGACCAGATGTAGGCCGCGCGAGCCTGCGGCCAGGCCCGCCCCGGTGGCGGGCTTTTTTGTTGGTGGGGCAGTGCTGCTGCTCCAGCCAGCAAACAAAAAGGCCATCGCTGCGTGCAACGATGGCCTTTAAATATTGTGGCTCCTCAACCTGGGCTCGAACCAGGGACCTACGGATTAACAGTCCGGCGCTCTACCGACTGAGCTATTGAGGAATGTCGGTTCTTGATGTGCTGCCACCCGTGCGATGGCGGATGGCATTGAAAGGCTGGCTCCTCGACCTGGGCTCGAACCAGGGACCTACGGATTAACAGTCCGGCGCTCTACCGACTGAGCTATCGAGGAACAAGACCGCGATTATATACAGAAAAAACGGCCCGCCGAATCAAGCTTCAGGCTCAGGGCGCAGCCACAGCCAGGTCAGCACGCAGGCCATGCTGGTGCAGGCCACCCAGGCAGCCCAGCGCGGCGCGGCACACAGGACGATCACGGCACACAGCCCCATCACGAACGTGGCACTCCATTTGGCGCGCCGGCTGACCCTGCCGCCGTCGGCCCAGTTGCGCAGCATCGAGCCGAACAGCGGATGGCGCCACAGCCAGGCGTGCAGGCGCGGCGAACTGCGCGCCGCCGCCCAGCCGGCCATCAGGACGAAGACCGTGGTCGGCAGGCCCGGCACGACGATGCCGATGACGCCCAGCACCAGGCACAGCACCGCGAACGCCAGCAGCAGCCAGCGCAGCGCCGCCGGCAGGGGCGGGTGTTGGGGCGGTGCAGGCAGCTGCTCACGGGTGTCGGGCATGACGCGTGATTGTGACCGCAGGGCTGGCTGGACGGCCGGGTTCAGAAGGGGAAGCGGGAGGCGCCTCAGGTCCTGTCCGGGGATGCAGCTATCGGGTAGGCAGCAGTTGGCGCTATTGGCAGCCTGCCTTGCCGACCGGGCGCCCAGGACGATGGCGCGATGCGGTGGCGGACAATTCCATACTGCCAAAATTGACATCGATCGAGACAAAGACTGTATACATATCTGTATGCAATTTTGCATACATACAGTCGTACATTGCTGGCAATCCTGTAGCCGCAATGCGGCCGGGTGCGCCTTTCGCGTGCGCAATTCCGGCAGACACAGGGCGGCGCAGTGAACTGACGGGCCGGCAAGAGCCCATGGTTTTGCGAACACCAAGGAGACCAACGTGAGTACGCATCGCGCCACCCCCACCACTGCCGACGTAGAGCGTCCGGAAGACGAAAACCTGGGACTGGGTGCCAATCTGGCCTACGGCCTGCAGCACGTGCTGACCATGTATGGCGGCATCGTCGCTGTGCCGCTGATCGTGGCCGAGGCCGCCGGCATGGCGCCCAGCGATACCGGCCTCCTGATCACCGCCTGCCTGTTCATGGGCGGCGTCGCCACCCTGCTGCAGACGCTGGGCATCCCGTTCTTCGGCAGCCGCCTGCCGCTGGTGCAGGGTGTGTCTTTTGCCGGCGTGGCGACCATGGTCAGCATCCTGCAGACCGGCGGCGGCATCCAGGGCATCCTGGGCGCGGTGATGGCCTCGGCGGTGCTGGGCCTGATCATCGCGCCGATCTTCTCCAAGGTGACGCGCTTCTTCCCGCCGCTGGTCAACGGCTGCGTGATCACGGTGATCGGCATGTCGCTGATTCCGGTGGCGGCGCACTGGGCCATGGGCGGCAATGCGCGCGCGGCTGACTACGGCAGCATGAGCAACATCGGTCTGGCCGGCATCGCCCTGGCCAGCGTCCTGCTGCTGTCCAAGATCGGCAACGCCGCCATCTCGCGCCTGTCCATCCTGCTGGCCATCGTCATCGGCACGGTGGCGGCGGTGCTGATGGGCAAGGCCGACTTCTCTCAGGTCGGCCAGGGGCCGTGGTTCGCCATTCCCCAGCCGCTGTACTTCGGCTGGCCGGTGTTCGACGTGGCGGCCATCCTGTCGATGTTCATCGTCATCCTGGTGATCCTGGTGGAAACGTCGGCCGACGTGCTGGCCGTGGGCGACATCGTCGGCACGCCGGTGGATTCGCACCGCCTGGGCAACGGCCTGCGCGCCGACATGCTGTCGAGCATCGTCGCGCCGGTGTTCGGCGCCTTCACGCAGAGCGCCTTCGCGCAGAACGTCGGCCTGGTGGCGGTCACCGGCGTGAAGAGCCGCTTCGTCGTGGCCTACAGCGGCCTGATCCTGATCACCCTGGGGGTGCTGCCCGTCATGGGCCGGGTGGTGGCCTGCGTGCCGCCGTCGGTGCTGGGCGGCGCCGGCCTGGTGCTGTTCGGCACCGTGGCGGCCAGCGGCATCCGCACGCTGTCCAAGGTCGAGTACCACAACAACATGAACCTGATCATCGTTGCCGCGTCGATCGGCGCCGGCCTGCTGCCGGTGGTGGCGCCCAAGTTCTATGCCCACTTCCCGGATTGGTTCGCGACCATCTTCCACTCGGGCATCAGCGGCGCCGCGCTGGTGGCGGTGGTGCTGAACCTGTTGTTCAACCACTTCAAGCAGGGCAACTCCGACCAGCAGTCGGTATTCGTCGCCGCTTCCGAGCGGGTCCTGAGCGAGCAGGTGCTGGCCAGCCTGTACGACGGCGACGTGGTCATCGACGGCAAGCTCTACGACAAGGACGGCAAGCTGGTGCCGATAGCCGGCACGTCGCACGCGCACTGATCGCAGCGGCGACGAATTCAACCCGATGCACAAAAGGGCAGGCGCGCGGCGCCTGCCCTTTGCGTTTCAGGTGTCCTGATCGGCCAGCGCGTGCAGCAGCTCGGTCTCGATGCGGATCTGGCGTGCGGCGTCCTGCAGCGGCGCGCCTTGCAGCAGGAAGGTGTCCTCGACGCGCTCGCCCAGGGTGCTGACCTTGGCCAGCTGGATCTCCAGGCCATGGCGCGCCAGCACCCGCGCCACCACGTACAGCAGGCCGGCGCGGTCGGCCGCCGAGATCGACAGCAGCCAGCGCTGGCCGCGCTCGTCCGGGCGCAGCGCCACGCGCGGCACGATCGGGAAGCTGCGCACCCGGCGCGACACGCGCTGGCGGCGCGGCGCGGGCAGCGGCGTGCCGCTGGCCAGGGCGCGCGGCAGGTCGCTTTCCACCAGGTGGATCAGCTCGCGCTGGGCCACCGCCAGGTGCGGCGCCACCACCTGGAAGGTGTCCAGCGCCTGCGCGTCGCTGGTGGTGTGCAGGCGCGCATCCAGGATGGAAAAGCCCACGCGGTCGAAGTAGCCGCAGATGCGCAGGAACAGCTCGGGCTGGTCGGGTGCGTACACCAGCACTTCCAGGCCCTCGCCGGCCAGCGACCGGCGTGCGCGCACCACGCGCGCGCCGCTGCCGACGTGGCGCGACAGATGGCGCGCGTGCCAAGCGATGTCCGGTGCCGGGTGGCGCATGAAGTAGCTGATGTCCAGCGTCTCCCACAGGCGCCGGTGCGCCTCGTGCGGCATGGAATGCAGCGCCAGCAGGATCAGCGCCTCGCGCTTGCGCGCCTCGACCTCGGCGGCCGGGTCGGGTGCGCGCCCGCCCAGCACGCGCAGCGTGGCGCGGTACAGGTCTTCCAGCAGCCGGCCCTTCCATGCCGTCCAGACCTTGGGGCTGGTGCCGCGGATGTCGGCCACCGTCAGCAGGTACAGGCCGGTGAGCGCGCGCTCGCTGCCCACCCGGCGGGCGAAGGCGGCGATGACCTCGGGGTCGGAGAGGTCCTGCTTCTGCGCCACCTGGCTCATCGCCAGGTGCTCGGCCACCAGGAACTCGATCAGCCGCGCGTCCTCGGGCCCCACGCCATGCAGGCGGCAAAAGCGCCGCGCCTCCAGCGCACCGATCTGCGAATGGTCGCCGCCGCGGCCCTTGCCGATGTCGTGGAACAGCGCCGCCACGTACAGGATCCACGGCTTGTCCCAGCCGCCCGCCAACTGCGAGCACACCGGGTACTCGTGCGCATGTTCGGCCAGGAAGAAGCGGCGCACGTTGCGCAGCACCATCAGCGTGTGCTGGTCCACGGTATAGACGTGGAACAGGTCGTGCTGCATTTGCCCGACGATGCGCCGGAACGCCCATAGGTAGCGGCCCAGCACCGAGGTCTGGTTCATCAGCCGCAGCACATGCGTCACCCCGCTGCCCTGGCGCAGGATGCGCATGAACATCGCGTGGTTCTGCGGGTCGCGGCGAAAGCGCGCATCCATCACCAGGCGTGCGCCGTACAGCGCCCGCAGCGTGCGCGCCGACAGGCCCTGCAGCCCCGGCGTGGTCTCGTACAGCAAAAAGGTTTCCAGGATCGCGCCGGGGTGCTGCTGGTACAGCTGGTCGTGGGCGATCTCCAGCAGGCCGCCCCGATCCAGGAAACGCGCGTTCAGCGGCACCGGCTGCTCCTGCGGCGGGCGCAGGCGCTCCTCGATGTCCAGCAGCAGGATCTGCGTCAGCTGCGTCACCGCCTTGGCGGCCCAGTAGTAGCGGCGCATCAGCGCCTCGCTGGCGTGTGCTGCGGCACGCACGCCGTCCTGCGGCGCCGGGCGAAAGCCGAAGGTTTCGGCCAGCGCGGTCTGCAGGTCGAACACCAGCCGGTCCTCGCGCCGTCCGGCCAGGGCATGCAGGCGCGCACGCACCAGGAACAGCAGGGCCTCGTTGCGCTCGATCTGGCGCACCTCGAAGGGCGTCGCCAGGCCGTTTGCCGCCAGCTCACGCCAGCTGCTGCCCAGGCCGGCGGCGCGCGCCAGCCACAGGATCAGCTGCAGGTCGCGCAGGCCGCCAGGGGATTCCTTGCAGTTCGGCTCCAGGGCATAGGGCGTGTCTTCATGGCGCACGTGGCGCTGGCGCATCTCCAGCGTCTTGGCGACCAGGAACGCCGGCACGTCCAGCCGCGCCGCATGCTGCGCGCGCAGCGTGGCAAAAAGCGCTGCGCTGCCGCACACGCGGCGCGACTCCAGCAATGCCGTCTGCACCGTGACGTCGGCGTCGGCCTCGATCAGGCACTCGTCCACGGTGCGCACGCTGGCGCCGATCTCCAGCCCCGCGTCCCAGCAGCTGCCAATGAAGGCCTCCACCGCCTGCTGCGCCGCGCCGCCGTCCAGCGCCTGCGGCAGCAACACCAGCACGTCGATGTCGGACGCTGGGAACAGCTGCTGGCGCCCATAGCCGCCCACCGCCACCAGCGCCGCGCCGCGCGGCAGGCCGGCATGCCGCCACAGGCGGCACAGCACACCGTCGGCCAGGCGACTGAAGCGGCGCAGCAGGGAGCGGATGCCGCGCGTGGAGGCGCTCGGCTGCAGCAGCGTGGCCACCAGCGCGGCGCGGCTGTGGTCGTATTCGGCGCGCAGCGCGGCCAGGTCCAGGGGCGCCGTGCGGGGGGCTGCGTTCATGGCATGCGCGGTGCGCCGGAAGGCGGCTGCGTCAGGTGGTGGTGGCGCCGACGAAAGGCGGCAGCGCCGGATAGCCGTCCGAGAGGGTCAGCACCTCGAAGCCGGTCTCGGTCACCAGCACTGTGTGCTCCCACTGCGCCGACAGGCTGTGGTCCTTGGTAACGATGGTCCAGCCGTCGTTGCCGTGTTCCTTGACCTCGCGCCGGCCGATGTTGAGCATCGGCTCGATGGTGAAGGTCATGCCCGGCTCCAGCGCCTCGCCGGTGCCGGGACGGCCGTAGTGCAGGATCTGCGGCTCCTCGTGGAACTTGTCGCCGATGCCGTGGCCGCAGAACTCGCGCACCACCGACAGGCCGTGGCCTTCGGCGAACTTCTGGATGGCATGGCCGATATCGCCCAGGCGCGCGCCCGGCTTGACCTGCTGGATGCCCAGCCACATCGACTCGTAGGTGAGCTGGCACAGCCGGCGCGCGGCGATCGACACCTCGCCGATCAGGAACATGCGGCTGGTGTCGCCGTACCAGCCTTCCGGGGTGATGACGGTGACGTCCACGTTCATGATGTCGCCCTTCTTCAAGGGCTTGTCGTTCGGAATGCCGTGGCAGACCACGTTGTTGACCGACGTGCACAGCGACTTGGGGTAGGGCGGGTAGCCCGGGGGCTGGTAGCCCAGAGTGGCCGAGCGCGTGCCCTGGCGTGCCATGCATTCGGCGGCCAGGCGGTCCACGTCGTTGGTCGTCATGCCAGGCCGGATGTGCGGGGTGATGGCGTCCAGCACCTCGGAGGCGAGGCGCCCGGCCTCGCGCATGCCGGCGATGCCCTGCGCGTCTTTCGGAGTCGAAGTCATGGCGCAAATTATCCCACCCAGGGTTTCTCCCGGTGCGATTGCTTAAAATGCCGGGTTCCCAGCCAACCGCCCGGCCGGGCACTGCGGCCCCAGTCAGCGGCCACGGATGCCCCCGGGCCTCTCTCGCGCTTCGCGCCCGCCCACCACACAGGCCGCTACCGTGACCTTGCACATCACTTCGTTCGAGGGCGGCAATGCCCTGACCCCGCTTCGCGCCCGGCAACTGCTGCCGGCACTGGCGGCCATCCATCCGAAGATCACGGGCATCGCCGCACGTTTCGTGCACCTGGTGGCGCAGGACGCGGCGCCCGACGCCGCCAGCCGCACACGCCTGGCGGCGCTGCTGAGCTACGGCGAGCCCTACGCCGGTCCACAGGACGGCCCGGCGCTGTACGTCACGCCGCGACTGGGCACTGTGTCGCCCTGGGCCTCTAAAGCCACCGACATCGCGCACAACTGTGGCCTGGCCGTGCGCCGCGTCGAGCGCATCACCGAATACCGCATCAGCCTGAAAGGCGGCCTGCTGGGCGGCGCGCCCGAGCTCGCGCGCGAGCAGCTGCAGCAGATCGCCGCGCTGTTGCACGATCGCATGACCGAGTCGGTGGTGTCCGGCGTGCACGAGGCCGAGCAGCTGTTCACCGAGCTGCAGGCCGCGCCCATGGCTTTCGTCGACGTGCTGGCCGGCGGCCGCGCGGCGCTGCAGCAGGCCAACACCGCCTGGGGCCTGGCGCTGGCGGACGACGAGATCGACTACCTGGTGGACGCCTTCACCCGCCTGGGCCGCAACCCCACCGACGTCGAACTGATGATGTTCGCCCAGGCCAACAGCGAGCACTGCCGGCACAAGATCTTCAACGCCCAGTTCACCATCGACGGCGCGCCGCAGGACAAGAGCCTGTTCGGCATGATCCGCCACACCGAGGCCAGCTCGCCCCAGCACACCATCGTCGCCTACGCCGACAATGCCTCCGTCATGGAAGGCAGTCAGGTCCAGCAGTTTGTAGCCAAAAGTGCCGCAAGACCTGATGGATCAACGGCCTCCAGCTATCAAAAAGAGAGTGTGCTGCAGCACGTGCTGATGAAGGTCGAGACGCACAACCACCCGACGGCGATCTCGCCGTTCCCGGGTGCGTCCACCGGTGCCGGCGGCGAGATCCGCGACGAGGGCGCCACCGGCCGGGGCTCGAAGCCGAAGGCCGGGCTGACCGGCTTTACGGTGTCGAAGCTGTGGGGCAGCGAGGTCGGCCGGCCGGCGCACATCGCCAGCGCGCTGCAGATCATGACCGAGGGCCCGCTGGGCGGCGCGGCGTTCAACAACGAGTTCGGCCGGCCCAATCTGACGGGTTACTTCCGCGAGTACGAGCAGCAGGTGGACGGCGTGCTGCGCGGCTACCACAAGCCCATCATGATCGCTGGCGGCCTGGGCAGCATCGACGCCCGCCTCACCCACAAGATCCAGTTTCCCACCGGCACGCTGCTGATCCAGCTGGGCGGGCCCGGCATGCGCATCGGCATGGGCGGCGGCGCGGCCAGCTCGCTGGCCAGCGGCACCAACGCTGCCGAGCTGGACTTCGACTCGGTGCAGCGCGGCAATCCCGAGATCGAGCGGCGCGCGCAGGAGGTCATCAACCACTGCGCGGCGCTGGGCGAAGGCAACCCGATCCTGGCGATCCATGACGTGGGCGCGGGCGGCCTGTCCAACGCCTTCCCGGAACTGGTGAACGACGCCGGCCGCGGCGCGCGTTTCGACCTGCGCGCCATTCCGCTGGAGGAATCGGGCCTGGCACCGAAGGAAATCTGGAGCAACGAAAGCCAGGAGCGCTACGTGCTGGCCATCGCGCCCGCGTCGCTGGCGCAGTTCACCGCGTTCTGCGAGCGCGAGCGCTGCCCGTTCGCCGTCATCGGCACCGCCACCGACGAGCGCCAGCTGGTGCTCGAAGACACCGCCGCGCCAAGCGACCAGCGCCTGCCGGTGGACATGCCCATGGACGTGCTGCTGGGCAAGCCCCCGCGCATGCACCGCGACGTGCAGCGCGTGGCGCGCCAGGCGGCGCCGCTGGATGTGGACGGCGTGGCGCTGCAGCAGGCGGTGATCGACGTGCTGGCGCACCCGACGGTGGCATCCAAGCGCTTCCTGGTCACCATCGGCGACCGCAGCGTCGGCGGCCTGACGCACCGCGACCAGATGGTCGGCCCTTGGCAGGTGCCGGTGGCCGACGTGGCGGTGACGCTGGCCGACCATGCCGGCCACGCCGGCGAGGCCTTCGCCATGGGCGAGCGCACGCCGCTGGCGGCGCTGGATGCCCCTGCGTCCGGCCGCATGGCGGTGGCGGAAAGCATTACCAACCTGCTGGCCGCGCCCATCGCGCTGCCGCGCGTCAAGCTCTCGGCCAACTGGATGGCTGCCTGCGGCGAGCCCGGCGAGGACGCGGCGCTGTACGACACGGTGCGCGCGGTGGGCATGGAGCTGTGCCCGCAACTCGGCATCTCGATTCCGGTGGGCAAGGACAGCCTGTCGATGCGCACGCAGTGGACGGACGACAGCGGCGCGCAGCACCAGGTCACGTCGCCCGTCAGCCTGATCGTCACGGCGTTCGCCACGCTGCCCGATGTGCGCGGCACGCTCACCCCGCAGCTCGACTCGCAGGAGGCCGACACCACGCTGGTGCTGATCGACCTGTCGCGCGGGCGCATGCGCATGGGCGGATCCATCCTGGCGCAGACCTTGGCGCAGGACGGCGGCGCCGTGCCCGACCTGGACGACCCGCAGGACTTGGTGCGCCTGGTGGCCGCCGTGAACGACCTGCGCGCCCAGGGCCTGCTGCTGGCCTACCACGACCGCAGCGACGGCGGCCTGCTGGCGGCGGCCGCCGAGATGGCGTTTGCCGGCCATGTCGGCGTGGCGCTGAACATCGACATGCTGGTCACCGAGGGCGACGGCATCAGCGACAGCCGGATGGAAACCGGCGACGCCAAGAACTGGGCGCAACAGGTCAGCGGACGGCGCGAGGAGCTGACCCTGCGCGCGCTGTTCAACGAGGAGCTCGGCGTGCTGCTGCAGGTGCGCACGGCCGAGCGCAACCAAGCCATGCAGGTGCTGCGCGCGCACGGCCTGTCGGCCTGCAGCCACTTCGTCGGCAAGACGCGCCCGGCCGGCTGCAGCATGGATGAGGGCAAGGGCCAGTTGCAGGTCTGGCGCGACGCCAAAAAGATCTTTGCCGCGCCGCTGGCCGACCTGCACCAGGTCTGGGACGCCGTGAGCTGGAAGATCTGCCAGCAGCGCGACAACCCCGACTGCGCCGACCAGGAGCATGCCGCCGCCGGCGACCCGCAGGACCCCGGCCTGCACGTGCACCTGACGTTCGACCCGGCCGAGGATGTGGCGGCCCCCTATCTGAACCTCGCGCGTCCGCGCGTGGCCGTGCTGCGCGAGCAGGGCGTGAACTCGCACGTCGAGATGGCCTGGGCCTTCACCGAGGCCGGCTTCGAGGCGCACGACGTGCACATGAGCGACCTGCAGGCCGGCCGCGCCGACCTGGCGCAGTTCACCGGCATCGTCGCCTGTGGCGGCTTCAGCTACGGCGACACGCTGGGCGCCGGCATCGGCTGGGCGCGCTCGATCACCTTCAACCCGCGCCTGTCCGAGCAGTTCCAGCAGTTCTTCGCGCGCGGCGACACCTTCGGCCTGGGCGTGTGCAACGGCTGCCAGATGTTCGCCGAGCTCGCCGACATCATCCCCGGCGCGCAGGACTGGCCGCGCTTCACCACCAACCAGAGCCACCGCTTCGAGGCGCGGTTGTCCCAGGTCGAGGTGCTGGACTCGCCCAGCCTGTTCTTCGCCGGCATGGCCGGCACGCGCCTGCCCATCGTGGTCTCGCACGGCGAGGGGTATGCCAACTTCCAGTGGCGCGGCAATGCCGAGCGGGCGATGGGCGCGCTGCGCTACGTCGACCACCACGGCCAGCCGACCGAGCGCTATCCGCTGAACCCCAACGGCAGCGCCGGCGGCCTGACCGGCGTGACCACCGCCGACGGGCGTTTCACCGCGCTGATGCCTCACCCCGAACGGGTGCTGCGCAACCTGCAGATGAGCTGGACCGACCTGGCTGCGACAGGCGGGCTGGACGCCTTCAGCCCGTGGATGCGCCTGTGGCGCAACGCGCGCCGCTGGGTGGGTTGAGCCGGTTCACGCGGCGGCGGCGGGCAGCACGCTGAGCAGCAGGGCGCGCACGCCCTCCCAGATGATCTGCACGCCCACGCACAGCACCATGAACGACATGATGCGCAGGAACACGATTTGCCCGACCTCGCCGAGGCGGCGCACCAGCCGGGGGGCGTAGCGGAACAGCAGCGCGATCAGCACGCCGATCAGCAGCATCGCCACCAGGCCGCCGGCCAGATTGGCGACGGCCAGCGTCACCTGGCGCGTCTTCAGGCTGGCGCCCACGGCGATGGCGGCGGCCAGCGCGCCGGGGCCGCAGGTCAGCGGGAAAGTCATCGGGTAGAACGAGTTGCGCTCCACGTTGGCCGCGGTGAAGGTCTGCGCCATCTGCGCCTTGTCGTCCTCGCCGGGCGGCTGGGCGTTCAGCAGCAGCCAGGCGTTATAGGCCACGATCACCCCACCGGCCACGCGCACCACCGGCAGCGAGATGCCGAACAGGTCCAGCACGAACGAGCCCAGCACCATGGCGGCCGCCAGCAGCAGCGCCGCGTTCTTGCCCACGCGCCGCGCCAGCTGCTCGCGCGTGGGCTCGTCCAGCGCGCGCGTCAGGCTGACGAAGACCGGCGCCGAGGCCACCGGATTGATGATGGGCAGCACACCGGCCATGGCGAACAGCAGGCTGCGGGCGAAGGCGAAGAGCAGGTCGACAAAATCCATGAGGCGGCGGGCAAGGGCAGAAGGCGAGAGCGTCGCGCGGCGCGGTGGCCGCAGTTCATGATGCCATCCGCATGCGCGGCCGGCGTCGGCCGGGGCCGGCAATCTCCCACCTGCCTGGCGCCTGCGTCCGACAGCGGCGGCCCGGGTTTCGTCCCGACAATGGCGCACCTGTTCCAACCCGAAAGCGACTCCCCATGGCCGGCGCCAGCCTTCTGACCTTGCTCGACGACATTGCCACCATCCTCGACGACGTGGCGCTGATGTCCAAGATCGCCGCGCGCAAGAGCATCGCCATGGCCGACGACGTGTCGGTGATGACCAAGGTGGCGGCGCAGAAGACCGCCAGCGTGCTGGGCGACGACCTGGCGCTGAACGCCGAGCAGGTCAGCGGCGTGCGCGCCGAGCGCGAGCTGCCCGTGGTCTGGGCGGTGGCGCGCGGCTCGCTGGTGAACAAGGCCATCCTGGTGCCCACGGCGCTGCTGATCAGCGCCTTCGCGCCCTGGGCGATCACGCCGCTGCTGATGCTGGGAGGCGCCTATCTGTGCCTGGAGGGCGTGGAGAAGCTCTTTCACCACGAGGAGCCGCATGCCGCCGCTGTCAGCGAGGCGGCGCTGGCACCCGGCGCCGGCACGGCCGACGAGCTGGTGCGCATGGAGAAATCCAAGATCGGCGGCGCCATCCGCACCGATTTCATCCTGTCGGCCGAAATCATCGTCATCACCCTGGGCACCGTGGCGCAGGCCGATTTCATGCAGCAGGTCATCGTGCTGGCGGCCATCGCCGTGGTCATGACGGTCGGCGTGTACGGCCTGGTGGCGGCCATCGTCAAGCTGGACGACCTGGGCCTGTGGCTGGAGCGCCGCCCTGGCGCCCTGGCGCAACGCGTCGGCCGCTGGCTGATCGCCGCCGCGCCGAAGCTGATGAAAGGCCTGGCGATTGCCGGCACGGCGGCTATGTTCCTGGTCGGTGGCGGCATCATCGTGCACGGCATTCCGGCGCTGGCGCACGCGGTGGAGGGCGTGGGCGCGGCGGTGGCCAGCTGGCCGCTGGGCGGGGTGTGGGCCTTCCTGGTGCCGCATCTGCTGCAAGCGCTGGTGGGCGCGCTGGTGGGCGCCGCAGTGCTGGCGGTATGGACGCCGCTGCAGCGCTTGCGTGGCGCGCATTGAACATCGGGACTGACACTGCGGCAAAGCTTGATCCTGAGCAAACTTGACCATTTCGCTCGTGGGCCTAATACGTTGCACGGGGGCCGTCCCCGTGTCCAACGAACAACTACGAGCGTTATGAAAAAGACCCTGCTGGCCGTGGCCGCCCTCTGTGCAATGACCTCTGGCGCTGCCTTCGCGCAGCAGTCCGCCGCCGAGGGCCCGCTGATGGTGCGCGTGCGCGCGGTGCACCTGGACAGCGCCAACAAGGACAGCACACCGCTGGCGCTGTCGATCAACAACAAGTTCATCCCCGAGCTGGACGTGAGCTACTTCTTCACGCCCAACATCGCCGCCGAGCTGATCCTGACCTATCCGCAGAAGCAGACCATCCGCTCCGCTGGCGCCGACATCGGCAGCCTCAAGCACCTGCCGCCGACGCTGCTGGCGCAGTACCACTTCACCAACTTCGGCGGCTTCAAGCCCTACGTGGGCGCCGGCATCAACTACACGCGCTTCTCCGGCGTGCGTTTCAACTCCGCCGTGCAGGGCGCCCTGGGCCCGTCCATCGACAAGAACAGCTGGGGCGGCGCGCTGCAGGTTGGCGTGGACATCCCGCTGGCCAAGAACCTGTACCTCAACTTCGACGTGAAGAAGGTCTACATCAGCACCGACGTGCACTCGTTCGGCGCCAAGGTCGGCACCTTCAAGGTCGATCCGGTGCTGGCCGGTGTCGGTCTGGGCTGGCGCTTCTGACGCCACGCCATACGCATAACTAAAAGAGAGAGCAGACGCCGCAGCGCCACTGCGGCTCTTCATGGTGGGATCGGCCGGTACCGGGGTACCGGCCTTTTTTTGCCTGTGAAGTATCGATTTGATAGCTGACAATCCTTTTTTCATAAGGGCTGCAGGCAGTTTTTGCTTGCAATGCAGCCGCCGGCCTGCCACTGCTGGCGCCGCCCTGCAAGGGGCGGGGCGCAACTCGCGCGGCTGTCCTACCGGCGCTGCCAGCCCTGGCCGGCGGCGCGCGCGGGGGCGCGCGTGCAGGCTGCGCCGATGCCTGTCGCCCTCCCACACACCGCCGCCGGCGCCATGCGCCATTCCCACCCGCTGCCCGGCGCCGCGCACCACCGCCAGGCCGCGCTGCCGCCCGAGGCGGGCGCGCAGGAACGCGCGCAGATCCTGCATGGCCTGCTGCAGCCACAGGCACGGCTGTCGCCCAAGTACTTCTACGACCAGCATGGCTCCGAGCTGTTCGAGGCCATCACCCGGCTGCCGGAGTACTACCCCACGCGCACCGAGCGCGCGGTGCTGCGCCGCCACGCGCGCGCCATCCGCGCGGCGGTGGGCGCGGGCGGGGTGGTCATCGAGCCCGGCGCCGGCAGCTGCGAGAAGGCGCGCGTGCTGTGCCGGCTGCTGGCCGCGCGCCAGTTCGTCGGCGTGGATATTTCGGCCGATTATTTGCAGGCCGCCGTGGCGCGCCTGCGCGCGCAGCTGCCGGGGCTGGACGCGCGCGCCGTGGGCGGCGACATCACCGCCGGCGTGCAGCTGCCCGACGACATCGCGCGCCAGCAGCGGCTGGTGTTCTATCCCGGCTCGTCCATCGGCAACTTTGATCCCGACATGGCGCTGGCGCTGCTGCGCCACATGCACACGCTGGCCAGCGCGGGCGGGCAGGCGCAGGACACCGGCGGCATCCTGATCGGCATCGACCTGCCCAAGGACGTGGCCGTGCTGCAGGCCGCCTACGACGACGACTCCGGCGTCACCGCGGCGTTCAACCGCAACATCCTGGCGCATGTGAACCGGCTGGTCGGCAGCGACTTCGACCCGCAGCAGTGGCGCCACGAGGCGTTCTTCAACACCACCGCCTCGCGCATCGAGATGCACCTGGCCGCGTGCGGGCCGCAGCGCGTGCGCTGGCCGGGTGGCGGGCGCGACTTCGCCGCCGGCGAGCGCATCCACACCGAGAACAGCTACAAGTACCCGCTGGCGGACTTCACCGCGCTGCTGCAGCGCGCCGGTTTCCACGCGCCACAGGCCTGGACCGACGAGCGCGGCTGGTACGCGCTGGTGCATGCCCGCGCTTGAGAATCCCTGCCGAGAATCGCCATGCGCATGCCTGCCCACGACCTGTCCTTGAACGCCCCGCCGGCCCCTGGCGCCGTGCCAGCCACCGAGCGCTACGCCGCCGTGCGCGCCGCCACCGAGCGGCTGGCGCGCCCGCTGTCGCCCGAGGACTGCGGCGCCCAGTCCATGCCCGATGCCAGCCCGGTCAAATGGCACCTGGCGCACACCACCTGGTTCTTCGAGACCTTCATCCTGGAGCGCTTTGAGCCGCAGTTCGCGCCATTTGACGCTGATTTCCGCGTGCTGTTCAACTCCTACTACCAGGGCGTCGGCCGCCAGCACCCGCGCCCGCAGCGCGGCCTGCTGACACGCCCCGGCCTGGCTACGGTGCGCCAGTGGCGCGGGCAGGTCGATGCGCGCATGCGCCGGCTGCTGGAGCTGCGCGGCGACGACCCGGAGCTGGCCACGCTGCTGACCCTGGGCCTGCAGCATGAGCAGCAGCACCAGGAGCTGATCGCCACCGACGTGAAGCACCTGCTGTCGTGCCACCCGGCCTGCCCGGCGTACCAGGACGCCCCCGGGCCGGCTCACGACGCGGCGGCCGCGCCGCTGCGCTGGCGCCATTTCGACGCCGGCTTGGCACACATCGGCCATGAAGGCCCAGGCTTTTGCTTCGACAACGAGCTGCCGCGCCACCCGGTGTGGCTGCAGCCCTACGACCTGGCGACGCGGCCGGTCACCAACGCCGAATACCGCGCCTTCATCGACGCTGGCGGCTACCGCGACCCGGTGTGGTGGCTGGCCGAGGGCTGGGACTGGCGCCGTGCACAGCAGCTGGAGCAGCCGCTGTACTGGCGCGCCGACGGCGCCGGCGGCTGGCAGGAGTTCACCCTGGCCGGCGCGCAGCCGCTGGCCGATGCGCGGCCGGTGGTGCACCTGTCGTACTTCGAGGCCGACGCCTACGCCCGCTGGGCCGACGCGCGCCTGCCGACCGAGGCCGAGTGGGAGCACGCCGCGCAGGAGTGCGGCGCCGCCGCCGGCCAGGGACACTTCGCCGATAGCGGCGTGCTGCATCCGCTGCCGGCCGCGTCGCAGCAGACTTCGGCCGGCAGCGATGGCCCCGCGCTGCAGCAGCTGTTCGGCGACGTCTGGGAGTGGACCAGCTCCAGCTACGCGCCATACCCCGGCTTTCGCCCGGCCGCCGGCGCGGTGGGTGAGTACAACGGCAAGTTCATGGTCAACCAGTACGTGCTGCGCGGCGGCTCGTGCGCCACACCGGCCGGGCATGCACGCGCCAGCTACCGCAACTTCTTCCCGACCGCGGCGCGCTGGCAGTTCAGCGGCCTGCGGCTGGCGCGTGACGCGCGGTGAAGCAGGGGTAAAGGTGGGGTAAAGGCCCCCGCCTTGCTGCTTTGAAAAGCATAGCTGCAGGCCGTTGCATACAAAGGGCTTGCGGCACTTTTGGCTCTGGTTCACCGGCCCGCGCGGCGGGGGTGCCGCCAGGGCCTGCGCTGCTACGATCCCGCTGCACCGTCTCCGTCGTTTTCCGCATGGCCGCCCCCACCGACACCACACCCCCCGTTCCCGCGCCGCGCCGCCGCTGGCGCGCCGTCGCCATCACCGCGCTGCTGGTCGCCGCGCTGGTGGCCGCCGCCTGGTACCTGGTGCAGCGCTCGCGCACGCCGGCCGGGCCCATGGGCCGCGCCGGCCCGGGCGGGCCGCCGCCGGGGGCGATGTTCGGCGGCATGGGCAGCGTCACCGTGGGCATGGCGCAGGCGGTGCAGGGCGATCTGCCGGTGCTGATCGACGCGCTGGGCACCGTCACCCCGTCGGCCAGCGCCACGCTGGTGCCGCAGGTCTCGGGCGTGCTGACCGAGGTGCTGTTCACCGAAGGTCAGCAGGTGAAGAAGGGCCAAGTGCTGGCGCGCATCGATGCGCGGCCGTTCGAGCAGGCGCTGGCCCAGGCGCGGGCGCAGACCGCGCGCGATGCGGCGCAGCTGGAGGCCGCGCGCGTGACGCTGGCGCGCTACCAGGAGCTGTGGCGCCAGGACTCTATCGCGCGCCAGACGCTGGACACGCAAAGCGCGCTGGTGGCGCAGCTGGACGCCGCCGTGCAGTCCGACCGCGCCAGCGAGCGCAACGCGCAGCTGAACGTGGACTACACCCAGCTGCGGGCGCCGATCGCCGGCACCATCGGCCTGCGCGCGGTCGATCCCGGCAACCTGGTCAGCAGCGGCACCAGCGGCGGCATCGCCACCATCACCCAGGTGCGGCCCATCGACGTGGTGTTCTCGGTGCCGCAGGACCGCGTGCCGGCGGTGCGCGCGGCGCAGCAGCGCGGCGCGCTGCCGGTGACGGCGCTGGACCGCGGCCGCGCCGCCGTGCTGGCTACCGGGCGCTTCCTGACGCTGGACAACCAGGTCAACACCGCCACCGGCACGGTGCGCGCCAAGGCGCGCTTCGACAACGCCGACGGCGCGCTGTTCCCCAACCAGTTCGTCAACGCCCGGCTGCAGCTGGGCACCGAGGCCGGCGTGCTGGTGCCGGTGACAGCGGTGCGCACCGGCCCGCAGGGCGACTATGTGTACGTGGTGGACGCCGAGCAGGTGGCGCACCTGCGCCCGGTGACACGCGGCATGGCCAGCGTGGACCGGATATTGGTCACCCAGGGCCTACAGGCCGGCGAGCGCGTGGTGACCGAGGGCGGCGACCGCGTCAAGGACGGCGGCCCGGTGCAGCTGGCCGGCGCGCCGCCCGTGGCGGCCGGCGCGGGCGCACGTACCGGCGGGCAGCGCCGCGGCGGCGAGCGCGGCCAGTGGCGCGAGCGCCGCGGTGCGGCTGGCGAGCCGGCCAGTGCCCCGGCGGCGCCGGGTGCCGCTGCCGCGCCCGCGCCCGCGCCTGCGCCGGGCACCGCGCCGGCACCGGCTGCTGGCCACTGATGCGCGCACCCCCTCGCGGCCCCTCTGATCGCCCTGTTTCGTACGCACCATGAACGTCTCGCGCCTGTTCATCCAGCGTCCGGTGGCCACGGCGCTGGTCATGCTGGCCATTGTGCTGGCCGGTCTGGTGGGGCTGCGCTTCCTGCCGGTGGCGGCGCTGCCGCAGGTGGACTACCCGACCATCCAGGTGCAGACGCTGTACCCCGGCGCCAGCCCGGACGTGATGAGCCGCACCGTCACCGCGCCGCTGGAGCGCCAGTTCGGCCAGATGCCAGGGCTGACGCGCATGGGCAGCTCCAGCAGTGCCGGGGTTTCGGTCATCACGCTGCAGTTCGCCCTGAGCCTGAAGATGGACGCTGCCGAGCAGCAGGTGCAGGCGGCGATGAACGCGGCCGGCTCGCTGCTGCCGGCCGACCTGCCGGCGCCGCCCGTGTACGCCAAGGTGAACCCCGCCGACGCACCGGTGCTGCAACTGGCCATCACCTCGGACAGCCTGCCGCTGACCGAGGTGCAGAACCTGGTGAACACGCGCCTGGCCTTGAAGATCAGCCAGATCGACGGTGTAGGCCTGGTGACGCTGGCCGGCGGCCAGCGCCCGGCCGTGCGCGTGCAGGGCAATTTGCAGGCACTGGCCAGCATGGGCCTGTCGCTGGATGCGATCAGCAGCGCCATCAGTGCCGGCAATTCCAGCAGCGCCAAAGGCAGCTTCGACGGCCCGGCGCGCCAGTACAGCATCAACGCCAACAACCAGCTGCTGAGCGTGCAGGACTATCGTGAGCTGATCGTCGCCTACGTGAACGGCGCGCCGGTGCGGCTCAAAGACGTCGCCGAGGTCGTGGACGGCTCGGAAAACCGCCGCCTGGGCGCCTGGGTCGGCATCAAGAATGAGAGCGCGTCGCCCATGCAGGACAAGGGCGAGCAGGCGATTTCATCGGTAAAACCGGCCGGACTGGCCCCGGCCATCATCCTGAACGTGCAGCGCCAGCCCGGTGCCAACGTCATCGCCACCGTGGACGCCATCCAACGCCAGCTGCCCGCGCTGCGCGAGTCGCTGCCGGGCAGCGTGCAGCTGACCGTGCTGACCGACCGCACCCTGGGCATCCGCGCGTCGGTCGAGCATGTCGAGATGGAGCTGGTGCTGGCGGTGGTGATGGTGGTGCTGGTGATCTTCGCCTTCCTGCACAGCCTGCGCGCCACGGTGATCGCCAGCATCGCCGTGCCGGTGTCGCTGATCGGCACGCTGGCATGCATGTACCTGCTCGGCTACTCGCTGAACAACCTGACGCTGATGGCGCTGACCATCGCCACCGGCTTCGTGGTCGATGACGCCATCGTGATGATCGAAAACATCGCCCGGCATCGCGAGATGCAGGCGGGCGCAGCCCGCCTTGGCGGAGCAGCCGACACGGGCGATGTTTCGGCGCAGGGGCAGGTCGGCGCAGCCGACATGGACCGTAGCCAAAACTCCCCTGCCCACCGCGAGATGGGCAAGCCGCCGCTGCAGGCCGCCCTGGCCGGCGCGGGCGAGATCGGCTTCACCATCATCTCGCTCACGGTCTCGCTGATCGCGGTGCTGATCCCGCTGCTGTTCATGCAGGAGGTCATCGGCCGGCTGTTCCGCGAGTTCGCGGTGACGCTGGCCATCACCATCCTGTTCTCGGCGCTGGTCTCGCTGACGCTGGTGCCGATGATGTCGGCTCGCATGCTCGGGCCGCTGGACGCGGCGCAGGGCCGCGTCGGGCGCTGGATCCAGGCGCGGCTGGACTGGACGGTGCACCACTACGACCGCGGCCTGCATTGGGTGCTGGCGCACCAGCCGCTGACCCTGGTCGTTGCACTGGCCACGCTGGTGCTCACGGCGCTGCTGTACGTGGTGATCCCGAAATCGCTGTTCCCGACGCAGAGCACTGGCCAGCTGCAGGGCCAGGTGCAGGCGGCGCCGGACGTGTCGTTCGCACGCATGTCGGCGCTGCAGGGCCGCGTGGCGCAGCTGGTGCTGCAGGACGCGGCGGTGCAGTCCGTCAGCTCGGTGGTGGGGGTGGATGCGGCCAACAACAGCGCGCTGTCCAGCGGCCGGCTGGTCATCAACCTGCGCGCGCGTGGCGTGCTGGGCGAGTCCGAGGCGGCCGTCATGCAGCGCCTGCGCGAGCAGGTCGCGGCGCAGGTGCCGGGCGTGGAGCTGTTCCTGCAGCCGACGCAGGACCTGACAGTGGACTCGGACAGCGGACCCACGCAGTACCGATTCGACCTGGAGGGCGTGGACACGGCGCTGGTGAACGACTGGGCGCAGCGCCTGGCGCGGCGGCTGCAGTCCGTGCCCGAGGTGCGCCACGCCACCACCGAGGCCGGCGCCAGCGGGCCCGCGGCATTGGTGCGCGTGGACCGCGACACCGCCGCGCGCCTGGGCGTCACCGCCAGCAGCCTGGACAGCCAGCTCTACAGCGCCTTTGGCCAGCGCATCGTCTCCACCATCTTCACCGAGACCAACCAGTACCGCGTGATCCTGGAGGCGGCTCAATCCGACGCCGCCAGCCTGCGCGCGCTGCGCGAGCTGCCCGTCAAGACCAGCGCCGGCACGACCACACCGCTGTCGTCGCTGGCCGACGTGGTGGAGACTGCCGCGCCGCTCACCGTGCACCGGGTCGGCCAGTACCCGGCCGCCACCGTCGGCTTCGATACCGCGCCGGGCATCAGCCTGGGCGCCGCCGCGCAGGCGGTGCGCGCCGCGGCGCAGGAGGCGGGGCTGCCCGCGTCGATCACGCTGCGCTTCACCGGCGCGGCCGGCGCCTACCAGAGCTCGCTGGCCAACCAGCTGTGGCTGATCCTGGCGGCGGTGGTGTGCGTGTACATCGTGCTGGGTGTGCTGTACGAGAGCTACGTGCACCCGCTGACCATCCTGTCCACGCTGCCTTCCGCTGGTGTGGGCGCGCTGCTGGCGCTGCAGCTGTCGGGCCACGCGCTGGACGTGGTCGGCATCATCGGTCTGGTGCTGCTGATCGGCATCGTCAAGAAGAACGCGATCATGATGATCGACTTCGCCATCGACGCCGAGCGCGGCCACGGCCTGGCGCCCCAGGACGCCATCCACCAGGCGGCGCTGCTGCGCTTTCGGCCGATTTTGATGACCACGCTGGCGGCGCTGGCCGCCGCCGTGCCGCTGATGCTCAGCTGGGGCGACGGCGCCGAGCTGCGCCGGCCGCTCGGCCTGGCGATCTTCGGCGGGCTGGTGCTGTCGCAGCTGCTGACGCTGTTCACCACGCCGGTGGTCTACCTGTGGTTCGACCGGCTGGGGCGGCGCTTCAAGCGCGCCGCCGGCGAGGGCGCGCCGCCATGAACCTGTCGCGCCCGTTCATCGGCCGTCCCGTCGCCACCGTGCTGCTGACCATCGGCCTGGCGCTGGCGGGCATTGGTGCGTATTTCCTGCTGCCGGTGGCGCGGCTGCCGGCGGTGGACTTTCCGGTCATCTCGGTGTCGGCCAACATGCCCGGCGCCAGCCCGGCCGACATGGCGCGCACGGTGGCCACGCCGCTGGAGCGCACGCTGGGCTCGATCGCCGGGGTCAACGAGATGACCAGCTTCAGCAGCACCGGCTCGACCCGTGTGACGCTGCAGTTCGACCTGAATCGCAACATCGACAGCGCCGCGCGCGAGGTGCAGGCGGCCATCAACGCCGCGCGCATCGACCTGCCGGCCAACCTGCGCAGCAACCCCACCTACCGCAAGGCCAACCCCGCCGCGCAGCCGTTCCTGACGCTGGCGCTGACCTCTAACGCGCGCTCACCCGGGCAAATCTACGACGCGGTGAACAACATCGTCAGCCAGCGCCTGCTGCAAGTGCCGGGCGTGGGCGACGTGACGTTGGGCGGCGGCTCGCAGCCCGCGGTGCGCGTCGAGTTGAACCCGTTCGCGCTGGCGCAGCTGGGCATCGGCGGCGACGACGTGCGCGCCGCGCTGCAGGCCGGCAACGCCAACCGGCCCAAGGGCGTGATCGAGGTCGGCGACGCCGAAGACGGCCGCGCGCTGCAGGTGCTGACGCCCGCGCCAGGGCTGCGCGCAGCCGACTGGCGCGATCTGATCGTCGCGCTGCGCGGCGGCCAGGAGGTGCGGCTGTCGCAGGTCGCCAGCGTCACCGACAGCGTGCAGGACACGCGCACGCGCGGCATGTTCAACGGCCAGCCGGCGATCGTCGTCAACATCACCCAGCAGCCCGACGCCAACCTGATCGCCACCGCCGACGCGGTGCTGACGCTGCTGCCACAGCTGCGCGCCCAGCTGCCGGCCGACGTGCAGCTGCATGTAGCCATCGACCGCACCGGCTCGGTACGCGCCTCGGTGCGCGAGGTCGAGTTCACGTTGGTGGTGGCGGTGCTGCTGGTGGTGGCGGTGGTCGGATTGTTCCTGCGCACGCTGCGCGCGGCCGTGATCCCGGCGGTGGCCACGGTGGTCTCGCTGCTGGGCACCTTCGGAGTGATGTACGCGCTGGGCTACTCGCTGAACAACCTGACGCTGATGGCGCTCACCGTGGCCACCGGCTTCGTGGTGGACGACGCCATCGTCGTCATCGAGAACATCACCCGGCACCTGGAGGCGGGCATGGAGCGCACGCGCGCCGCCTTGGAGGGCGCGCGCGAGGTGGGCTTCACGGTGCTGACCATCAGCCTGTCGCTGGTGGCGGTGTTCATCCCACTGCTGTTCATGGGCGGGCAGCCGGGGCGGCTGTTCCGCGAGTTCGCGGTGACGCTGTCGGCGGCGGTGATGATCTCGCTGGTCATCTCGCTGACCACCACGCCGATGCTGTGCGCGCTGCTGCTGCCGCGCGGGCCGGCGCCCGCGCCCCGGCGCAGCGCCGCCGGCCGGCTGCGCGCCGCCATCGCTGGCGGCGCTGCGCGCGCGCAGCAGCGCCTGCAGGCGGGCTATGCCTGGGCGCTGGACGGTGCGTTGGCCGCGCCCTGGCTGGTGGTACTGGTGCTGCTGGTGGTGGTGGCGCTGAACGGCTACCTGTTCGCCGCCATTCCCAAGGGGTTTTTCCCCGAGCAGGACAGCGGCCAGATGGTCGGCGGCCTGCGCGCCGACCAGAGCATTTCTTCGCGCGCCTTCGCCGACAAGCTGCAGCAGGCGGTGGACATGATCCGTGCCGACCCGTCGGTGGGCACGGTGGTGGCGTTCGCCGGCGGCGGCAGCGGCGGTTTTCTGTCGGCACGGCTGAAGGATGCGCGCGATCGTCCGCAGGGCGAGGGCACGCGCGCCGTCATCAACCGCCTGCGCCCGCAGCTATCAAGCATCACCGGCCTACGCGTGTTTTTGAACCCGGCGCAGGAGCTGCGCATGGGCGGGCGCAGCAGCAACTCCACCTACCAGTACGTGCTCAAGGCCGACAACATCGCCGACCTGAAAAGCTGGACCTTGAAGCTGGCCGCGCGCCTGAAGCTGGATGGTCGCCTGACCGACGTGGACGACGACCAGAGCGACAACGGCGTGGAAACCTTCGTGCAGGTGGACCGCGCGCGCGCCGCCAGCCTGGGCGTGAGCGCGCAGGCCATCGACGCCGCCCTGTACAACGCCTTCGGCCAGCGCCAGGTGGCCACCATGTACAGCGACCTGAACCAGTACAGCGTAGTCATGGAATGGGCGCCGCGTTACGCCCAGTCGCCGCTGGCGCTGCAGGATGTGTGGGTGGCGGCGACGACGCGCGCCGGCGCGGCCACGGCTGCGGGTGGCGGCACTGCCAGCACGGCGGGCACGGGCATGAGCGCGGCGCAGGCGGGCAGCGCGGCCAGCGCGGGCGCGGCCTCCAGCGCTGCCATTGGCGCGGCCACCGCCGCCGCCACCGCCGCCGCCACCGCTGCCAGCACGGCCACCGGCACCGGCGGCACTTCGGCCAACCCGGCCCAGCGCAACGCCTCGACCGGCCAGCCGCTGTCGGTGGCGCCGGCGGCCATGGTGCCGCTGTCGGCCTTCGCCACGTTCAGCGAGCGCGCCGTGCCCACCGGCGTGATGCACGACGGCGGAGAGCTGTCGAGCACGCTGTCGTTCAACCTGGCCGACGGCGTGGCGCTGGAGCAGGGCCGCCAGGCGGTGCTGGACGCGGTAGATGCCATCGGCATGCCGAACAACGTGCGCGGCGCTTTCGCCAGCGCAGCGGCCGCCGCACAGCAGAACGAATCGCAGCAGGCTCTGCTGATCGTCGCCGCCATCGTCGTCATCTACATCGTGCTGGGCGTGCTGTACGAGAGCCTGATCCACCCGATCACGGTGCTGACCACGCTGCCCAGCGCCGGCTTCGGCGCGGTGCTGGCGCTGCTGGCGCTGAAGATGGAGTTTTCCATCATGGCGCTGATCGGCGTGTTCCTGTTGATCGGCATCGTCAAGAAGAACGCCATCCTGATCATCGACTTCGCCCTGGCGGCCGAGCGCGAGCGCGGCCTGAGCGCGGTGCAGGCAGTGCGCGAGGCCTGTCTGCTGCGCTTTCGGCCCATCCTGATGACCACCCTGGCCGCCGGTCTGGGTGCGCTGCCGCTGGCCATCGGCTTCGGCCAGGGCGCCGAGCTGCGCCAGCCGCTGGGTGTGACCATCGTCGGCGGCCTGGTCGCCAGCCAGCTGCTGACGCTGCTGACCACGCCGGTGGTGTATGTGCTGCTGGACCGCCTGCGACGACGCCCGCGTGCGCTGGCCGGGCAGGGCAGCGCGCTGGCGGCCGGCTAGTGGAAAGAACATGAAGCACGAGCATTTTTATTCCTGTTTTGATAGCTGCAGGCCCATGAAATACAAGGGCTGGAGTCGTTTTTCGCTTGGAATCGCTGCATTGGCCACTGCGTTGCTGCTGGGCGGCTGCAGCCTGGCGCCACCGCATAAGCCCCCGGCACTGGACGGCGGCCTGGGCTGGCGCGGCGCGGCGCCCGAGGGCTGGGTCAGCACCGAGGCGCACCGCGCGTGGGAAGAAGGCCGCTGGTGGACGCTGTTCGGCGACGCCGGTCTGGATGCGCTGATGCCGCGCGTGGCGCTGGGCAACCAGAACCTGGCGGCGGCCGCCGCGCGCGTGGCGCAGGCCCAGGCGCTGCTGCGCCAGGCGCAGGCGCAGTTGGTGCCCACGCTGGGCGCGCAACTGTCCACGCAGCGCGGCGGGCGGCCGGCGAACGGCTCGGCGTCGCTCGGCCTGTCGGCCAGCTGGGCGCCCGACCTGTGGGGCCGCATCGCATCCAACGTGGAGGGCAGTCGCGCCAATGTGCAGGCCAGCCAGGCCGACCTGGCCGGCGCGCGCCTGGCGGCGCAGGCCAGTCTCGCGCAGGCGTGGTTTTCGCTACGCGAGGCCGAGGCCGAAGGCGCGTTGCTCGACGAGATCATCCAGGGCTACCGCCGCGCGCTGACCATCACGCAGAACAACTATGACGCCGGCATCGTCGCCCGCACCGACGTGCTGCAGGCGCAGAGCACCCTGGAGAGCGCGCTGTCCACCCGCACCGGGCTGGAACGCGCACGCGACACCTACGAGCACGCCATCGCGCTGCTGGTGGGCGAGGTGCCATCGCGCTTTGCCCTGACACCCGCGCGCTGGGTGCGCAATGCCCCCGAGGTGCCGCCCGTGTTGCCCGCACAGTTGCTGCTGCGCCGCCCCGACGTGGCCGCCGCCGAGCGTGCCGTGGCATCGGCCAACGCGGGCATCGGCGCCGCGCGCGCGGCATGGTTTCCCAGCCTGAACCTGAGCCTGGGCGCCGGCGGCGCGGCCGCCGGGCTGGCGCAGCTGTTGTCTGCCCCTCACCTGACCTGGTCGCTGGGCGCCAGCGTGGCGCAGACGCTGCTGGACGGCGGCGCGCGCAGCGCGGCCGTGGACCAGGCCGTCGCGGCGCACCGCATCGCCACGGCCAATTACCGCCAGAGCGCCTTGAGCGCCATCGGCGAGGTCGAGGACCAGCTCACGGCGCTGGCCGCGCTGCAGGACCAGATCGCGCACGCGGCTGCCGCCGCCGAGGCCGCCACCGGCGCCGAGGAGCGCACGCTGAACAGCTACCGCGCCGGCATCTCGGCCTTCACCGCCGTGGTGACGGCGCAGGCCACCGCCTTGAGCGCGCGCCGCTCCCTGATGCAGCTGCAGCTGCAGCGCCAGCAGGCGGCGATAGCGTTGATCCAGGCGCTGGGCGGGGGCTGGCAGGCGCCGTGGAGCGCGGCGCCGCCCGACTGAAATGATCCTGAAAAGATAGCTGAAGGCCCTTTCAGGACAAGGGCTGAGGCCTGAAAAGGCATAAAAAAGCGCCCCGCAGGGCGCATGGTGCATTCCGGCCGCGCCCGGGGCGCGGCGGTAGCGCGATCAGACCGCGTCCAGCGCTTGGTGCAGGTCGGCCAGCAGGTCGTCGATGTGCTCGATGCCCACCGACAGGCGCACCATGCCCTCGGTCACGCCGGCCTTGGCGAGTTCATCGGCGTCCAGCTGGCGGTGCGTGGTCGAGGCCGGGTGCGTGGCCAGCGACTTGGCGTCGCCGATGTTCACCAGGCGCAGGAACAGCTGCAGCGCATCCAGGAAGCGTGCGCCGGCGGCACGGGCGTCCTCGCCGGCCGCGGTCTTCAGGCTGAACGACAGGATGCCCGAGGCGCGACCGCCGAGTTGCTTTTGCACCAGCGCGTGGTCCGGGTGGTCGCTCAATCCGGCGTAGCGCACCCACTCGACCTTCGGGTGCTGCTGCAGTGCCTGGGCAATCGCCAGGGTGTTGTCGCAGATGCGGTCCATGCGCAGCGGCAGCGTCTCGATGCCCTGCAGCGTGAGGAAGGCGTTGTGCGGCGACAGGGCGGCGCCCATGTTGCGCAGCGGCACCACGCGCACGCGGCCGATGTAGGCGGCGGCGCCCAGCGCCTCGGTGTAGACCACGCCGTGGTAGCTCACGTCGGGCTCGTTCAGGCGCTTGAAGCGCGCCTTGTGCTCGGCCCAGGGGAACTTGCCGCTGTCCACCACCGCGCCGCCGATGCTGTTGCCGTGGCCGTTCAGGTACTTGGTCAGCGCGTGCACCACGATGTCGGCGCCATGCTCGAAGGGGCGCAGCAGGTAGGGGCTGGCCACGGTGTTGTCCACGATCAGCGGCACGCCGTGCGCGTGCGCCACATCGGCCAGCGCGCGGATGTCGGTCACGTTGCCCAGCGGGTTGCCGATGGACTCGCAGAACACCGCCTTGGTGCGCGCGTCGATCAGTTGGGCAAAGCTGGCTGGGTCGCGCGGGTCGGCGAAGCGCACCTCGATGCCCTGCTGCGGGAAGGTATGGGCGAACAGGTTGTAGGTGCCGCCATACAGCGTGCTGGCCGAGACGATGTTGTCGCCGGCCTCGGCAATCGCCTGGATGGCGTAGGTGATGGCCGCCATGCCCGAGGCGACGGCGACAGCGCCGATGCCGCCCTCCAGCGCCGCCACGCGCTGCTCCAGCACGTCGGTGGTCGGGTTCATGATGCGCGTGTAGATGTTGCCCGCCACCTTCAGGTCGAACAGGTCGGCGCCGTGCTGCGCGCTGTCGAAGGCGTAGGCCGTCGTCTGGTAGATCGGCACGGCGGCGGACTTGGTGGTCGGGTCGGGCTTGTAGCCGGCATGCACGGCCAGGGTTTCGATGCGCATCGGTGTCTCTTTCTCTGCGTGAAGGGTGGAGGGACAGGAAAAAACGGCGAAGGCGGGATTGTCGGCCAACGCGCCCAGCGCGCGAACGACCGGCCTGTGATGTGCTTATGCGCGCCGTGGGCGGCGCAGGCCGGCCGGGGGCAGCGGTGGCTGCGCCGCCTCCCAGGCCGGCAGGGCCTGCCACAGCACGGCCGGCGCGTGCGCGTCGGTCGCGGCGTAGCGCAGCTGCGAGGGGCTCAGCGTGGGCAGCGACCAGTTGGTGGTCGAGGTCTTCTTGCTCTTGGACAGGCATTGCCCCAGCACCAGCGCGACGGCCGCGCGCACGCCGGTGTTGCGCCCGAAGCCGTGGCGCGCGAACACCCGGTCCAGATCCTGCAGGCCCTGCGGCTCCACGCCCAGGCGCCGCGGCAGGCTGCGCCGGTCGTTGTCCAGGCCGAAGCCCACCTTCAGGATGGCCGCATCCGCCAGCACCTCGCGTGCCAGCGCGAGGGCCTGCGGATGGCGCAGCTGCAGCAGCCAGGCGCCCTGCGGCGTGGCCAGTTGCATCAGGTCCGGGCCGGGGTCGGCGGCGCCGGCGGTGAAGACCGGTCGGCTCTCGGTGTCGAAGCCCAGCACGCTCGCGGCCCGCAGCGCGGCGTGCGCGGCGGCGAAGCCGGCGTCGTCCGTGGGCACGTGGATGCGCTCCGGCGGCAGGATGGCGAACGGCGGGAGCAGGGCGGATTGTTCCTTGGTGGGGGGCTGGCGGCGGGGCATGGGCATGAGAGAAAAATCAGGCAGCGGCAGCATCCTGCAGCACCACCTTGTCGCGCGCGATCACCTGGCGGAACGCAGCGCTGGTGCTGGCCCAATCTACCAAGTCGACCTTCCAGGGCAGATCGGACTGCGAAAAGCCATCGGCCAGCGCGGCGTGGGTGGCCAGGGGCAGGGGCTCGTCGGCGATGACCGCCAGGACCAGGGCTTGCCATTCTTGCGCGCGCGCGAGCCGAAGGCCCAGACGGCATGGTTCGGCACGTGCCGGCGCAGGATGTCCTGCACGATGCGCCAGTCGCCGGGCGCGATGTCGATATCCGGGACCGGCGCCACGGTGTTCGTCATGGCTGCGCCGCTTGCAGCCGTACCAGCAGGAACGCCGCCTCCTCCTGAAAGTCAGGGATGCCCGCCACCACCTGCAGCGCGACGGCCTCGTCGTAGGTGTGGCTGGTGCGGGCGCGCATGTCGCGGTACACCCGCCACTGTGGCCACTGGCCGCGCAGCAGGCCGCGCTCACTGGCGGTGCGGATCAGATCGGCGAAGTGCATGCCGTCGAATTCCGCCGGGTTGGCCGAGGTGGCCTCCAGATGGCGCTTGAGCATTCTGTGGCTGATCTCATAGGTGAACTCGAAGCGCTGGATCAGACCGTCGCGGATCTGCGTGTCGCGGGTGTCCTGCTGGTAGCGCGCCCAGCCTTCGTGCAGCCACTGCACGGCACGCTCCAAGGAAGAGAGGTCCAATGCCATGGATGTGCCCTCTGCCGTTCAGCCGGCCGGCCGCGCCCGGTAGAACTGCATGGGCTGCTCCTGCATCTCGCGCCGGTGCTGGTTCAGCACCGACTGCTTCATGCGCCCGACCACGTGCATCTCGCACGGCTTGCAATCGAAGCGGAGGGTGAGCTTTTCGCGGCCGTTGATGAGCTGCAGCGGTTCGGCCTTGATGGTGCCCTTGACGCCGATCACGCCCTTGGCCTGCTTGGGGCACAGGCTCATGGAGAAGCGCACGCAGTGCTTGGTGATCATCAGGCTGACCTCGCCTTCCTCTTCCTTGGATTCGTAGGCGGCGTCGATCACCTTCACCCCGTGGCGCACGTAGAAGTCATGCGCCTTATGGTTGAAGACGTTGGCCAGATAGGTCAGCGTGTCTTCCGGGAAGGGCACGGGCGGCTGCACCGGCTGCGCGCGTGGCAGGCGCTGCAAGCCCGCGGCGCGCGCCGCCTCCAGGGCGGCCACCGCCTCACGGCGCAGCGCGTTCAACGCCGAGGCAGGGATGAACCAGGGCTGCGTGGTCTTCAGCGCGATGTCGTGCGCGGCAAACAGCGTGGCGCCGAAGCGGCCGAGCTGCTCGCGCAGGCTGGCCTCGGCGCGCGCCGGGTCGGTGGCGCCCTGGTGCGGCTGCACGATGGCCGCGTGGCCGGTGAAGCCGTCCTCGTCGGTCAGCGTCAGCGCGAAGCCGTCCGGGGTCTCGCTGAACTCGGCCCACAGGCCGATGCGCCGGTCGCTGGATTTCTTGTCCAGCGTGCGCACCCAGTCCATGTCGCGGTTGCGGTTGATCTCCAGGCCACGGCGCAGGTCCTTGAAGCCGGCGATCGGGTCCTTCGGGAACACGCGCCACAGGCCCTTCTTCGCGTTCACGCTTTCCGCGCGGTTGATGTGCACGCCGACCAGTTCCTTGTGCAGGTCCCAGTAGCACAGCCCGTCGCCGTTGTGCAGCACCGTGGCCCGGTCGCTCACCTCCAGCTCGAACCACGTGTCGCCTACCTGCGTGACCCAGCCGATGGCGCGTCCCGGCGTCTTAGGCGTGTCGAAGGCGCCGATGTCGTCCTGGCGGCCGTTCACGAAATAGTCGGTGAACTCGCGGTTGAAGTTCTGATCCGGGTCGGGCGTGAAGGCGAAGGTGGTGCGGCCGCTGGATGCGCGCGCCAGCGGGGCGCCGGACAGCTCGCGCTCTTCCAGAATCTCGTCAAGCAGCGTGCGGTAGTGGGCGGTGATGTTCTTCACGTACCCCAGGTCCTTGTAGCGCCCTTCGATCTTGAAGCTGCGCACGCCAGCGTCGATCAGCGCGCGCAGGTTGGCCGACTGGTTGTTGTCCTTCATCGACAGCACGTGCTTTTCGTGCGCCAGGATGCGGCCCTGGCCATCGAGCACCTCATAGGGCAGGCGGCAGGCCTGGTTGCAGTCGCCGCGGTTGGCGCTGCGCCCGGTGTGGGCGTGGCTGATGAAGCACTGGCCGGAGTACGCCACACACAGCGCGCCGTGCACGAAGAACTCGATGGTGGTGCGCGCGGGGTCGGTGGCGGCGCGCACGGCGGCGATCTGCTGCAGGTCCAGCTCGCGCGCCAGCACGATCTGCGACAGCCCCGCGTCCTCCAAAAAGCGCGCCTTCTCCGGCGTGCGGATATCGGTCTGCGTGCTGGCGTGCAGCTGGATGGGCGGCAAGTCCAGCTCCAGCACGCCCATGTCCTGAATGATGAGGGCGTCCGCCCCGGCCTCGTACACCTGCCAGGCCATGCGGCGCGCGTCCTCCAGTTCGTCGTCGCGCAGGATGGTGTTGAGGGTGACGAAGATGCGCGCGTGGAAGCGGTGCGCATGCGTAATCAGCCGCTCCAGGTCGCGGATGTCGTTACCGGCGCTGGCGCGCGCGCCGAAGGCCGGGCCGCCGATGTAGACGGCGTCCGCGCCATGGTCGATGGCGGCGATGCCGATATCGGCATCGCGCGCCGGGGAAAGCAGTTCGAGCAGGTGGGGCTGGAGCGACATAGGGCGCGGATTATCCCTGCCGGCCCCTTTCCGCGCCGGCGTGGGGCTGGCCGGCACGCCGGAAGCGTCGTGCACAATCGCGGGTTTACCCTGAATGGACGCTGACGCGTCGCGGTTGGCCAGCAGACCTGCACTGCCAGGTGTTCCTGGCACGGCGCGACCCCGCGCGCACCGTCCCCGCAAGCACCATGGCCATCCAGTTCGGCACCTACTACACCTTGATCCTCGCGGCCATCGTGCTGCTGGTGGGCAAATTCCTCGTGCGGCGCATCCGCTGGCTGCGCGAGTTCAACATCCCCGAGCCGGTCGCCGGCGGCCTGGTGGCGGCGCTGCTGTCCTGGGGGCTGAATGCGGCGTTCGGCATCCGTCCGACGTTCGACAGCAGCCTGCAGACGGCATTCATGCTGGTGTTCTTTTCCTCCATCGGCCTGAGCGCCAACTTCGCCAAGCTGCGCGAGGGCGGTATGGGGCTGATCGTCTTCCTGCTGGTGGTGGTGGTGTTCATCCTGGTGCAGGACAGCGTCGGCGTGGCGCTGGCCAGCGCACTGGGGTTGGACCCGCTGATCGGCCTGATCGCCGGCTCCATCACACTGGTGGGCGGGCACGGCACGGCCGGCGCCTGGGGCACGGTGCTGGAAAACGAGCACGGCATCCGCGGCGCCGTCACGCTGGGTATCGCCTGCGCCACCTTCGGCCTGGTGATCGGCGGGCTGATCGGCGGGCCGCTGGCCAAGTGGCTGATCCAGCGCAACAACCTGCACGGCCCTCAGGGCAGCGGCGACACCGGCGCGCTGGAGGCCGGCACGCCCAACTTCGAGTTCCCGCACAAGACGCGGCTGATCACCGCCGACGCGACCATCGAGACCCTGGCGCTGTTCGCCGGCTGCCTGGCGTTCGCGCAGATCATGACCGAGCTCACCGCCGGCACCGCGGTGCAGCTGCCGACCTTCGTCTGGGCACTGGGTGGTGGCGTGCTGATCCGCAACGTGCTGGACTACATCTTCAACTTCGAGGTCTTCGACCGCGCCATCGACGTGTTCGGCAACGCCGGCCTGTCGATCTACCTGGCCATCGCGCTGCTGTCGCTGAAGCTGTGGGAGCTTGCCGGGCTGGCGGGGCCGCTGGTCATCATCCTGGGCGTGCAGACGATCATCATGGCGGCCTATGCCGGCTTCGTCACCTTCCGCGTCATGGGGCGCAATTACGATGCGGCCGTGCTGTGCGCCGGCCACTGCGGCTTCGGCATGGGCGCCACGCCTACCGCGGTGGCCAACATGCAGGCCATCACCAACCAGTACGGCGCCTCGCACAAGGCGTTCCTGATCGTGCCTATGGTAGGTGCGTTCTTCATCGACCTGGTGAACGCCGTGGCCATCCAGGTATTCATCAAGTTCTTCGGCTGAACGGCCGTGAATCGAAAAGGGAGCGCACCATGCGCGGTGGACTGGGCTTGATCGGGTTGCTGGTGGCGCTGGCCATCGTGGCCGTGCTGGCGCGGCGCCAGGCGCAAGCGCCGCGCGCGCCGCTGCCGCCTGCGGTGCAGGACGGCAGCGCCCGGGCGCCGGCCGTGCCACTGCAGCAGCGGCCGCAGCGGCTGCAGGAGCAGGTCGAGGCGCTGGTGCGCCAGCCCCGGCCGCTACCCGAGGATTCACAGTGAAATCGGCTTCTGGCCCTTTGTTTGCGCAGACTTCCAGCTACTGAAAAGTGAGTAAACGGCTCGCCCCTGTGGCCAACCCCGAGCGGGATGCCCACTGGATGCGCCAGGCCCTGGTGCAGGCCGAGCGCGCCCGCGCCGCAGGCGAGGTGCCGGTGGGCGCGGTGCTGGTGCGCGGCGATGAACTGGTCGCCACCGGCCGCAACGCGCCGCTGGCCGAGTGCGATCCCAGCGCCCACGCCGAGATGGCCGCACTGCGTGCTGGCGGGCGCCAGCTGGCCAACTACCGACTATCCGGCTGTACGCTCTACGTCACGCTGGAGCCCTGCGCGATGTGCGCCGGCGCCATGCTGCATGCGCGCGTGGACCGGGTGGTCTATGGCGCGGCCGACCCCAAGACCGGCGCCGCCGGCTCGGTGCTGGACCTGTTCGCCGAGCCGCGTCTGAACCACCACACGCAGGTGCAGGGCGGCGTGCTGGCGGATGAGTGCGCGGCGCAGCTGGGCGACTTCTTTCGCCAGCGCCGCCTGCAGCAGCGCCCCGCGCACCCGCTGCGCCAGGACGCGCTGCGCACGCCGTCCGCGCGTTTCGACACCTTACAGCCCCCGGCGGCGGAAGGCCACTACGCGAGCGACCTGCCCGCCCTGGCCGGCCTGCGCCTGCACTGGCTGGACCTACCCGGCGCCGCGCCGGACGCGCCTGCCTGGCTGCTGGTGCACGGCGCTAACGGGTGGAGCCACGGCCTGCGCCACCTGGCCAGTGCCCTGGCGGCGCACGGCCAGCGGGTGGTGGTGCCCGATCTGGTCGGCTTCGGCCGCAGCGACAAGCCCAAGAAACCTACGCTGCACACACCCGGCTGGCACCGCCAGGTGCTGGCGGAGTTGGCGCAGCGCCTGGACCTGCGCCGCGTGGTGCTGGTGGCGCAGCGCGCGCCCTGGGTGCTGACCCTGGCGCCGCTGCTGGCCGAGCGGCTGGCGGGCGTGCTCGATCTGGACGCCGCCCCCGCCGATGGTGCAGACCCCGCAGAGGGCCAGGGCGCCGGCCGCCGCGCTGCCGCAGCCCCAGGCAGCCGCGCCGTCTCCCCGCAGGCCGGCGCCGCGCCGAAGGTATCTGCCGAAGCGCCGGCGGATGCGGGCTGCACCAACGCCGCCAACGCGCCATACCCGGATGCCGGCCATCGCGCCGGGCCGCGCGCACTCGCCCATTGGCCTGATGACCCGGCAGCCGATGCCGCCCTGGCGGCACTGCCTGCTTTCTGGCGCGATGCCTGGCATGGCCCGCCGCCCGTTTCGGCCAGCGCTCTGGGTGCCGGCCCCGACTGCCTGCGCAGCCCACGCGCCGCTGCCGCCCTGGCGCGCGCCGCCGTGCCATACTTTTTTCCCGATTCCCCGGATTCCTTCCCGCCGCCCCCGGAGCAGGCGCCCACCGCCTGAGCACCCCTTGCCGCACGACCACCAAGACCCTTCCCACACGCACGACCACGACGGCCACGACCACCATGACGATGGCTGCGCCGCCTGCGGCCAACCGCACGGCCCGCGCCACATCTACGTCTACTCGCCCTCCGGCGCCGTGCGCGACAAGGCGGCGTTCCGCCGCGGCGTGAAGCGCCTGCAGGCCATGGGCCACCAGGTCGAGGTGGACCCCGACGCCCTGGCCAGCCACACCCGCTTCGCCGGCGACGACGCCACGCGCCTGGCCGCCATCCACCGCGCCGCCGCCAGCGGCGCCGACGTGGCGCTGATCAGCCGCGGCGGTTATGGCCTGACACGGCTGCTCCCGCACATCGACTACGCGGCGCTGGCACGCGCGGTGGAGGGTGGCCTGCGTCTGGTGGGCGTGAGCGATTTCACCGCGCTGCAGCTGGCCCTGCTGGCCAGCACCGGCTCCACCAGCTGGGCCGGCCCGGCGCTGGTCGGCGACTTCGGCGGTGTCGAGGCGCCCGACGAGATCATGCAGGCCTGCTTCGAAGATCTGCTGGACGGCCACGGCGAGGGCAGCGGCTGGCGCATGCCGCGCGAGAAACCGCGCGCCGACGGCTGTCCGCCGGTGCCCGAGCTGTACGTGCAGGACGCGCCGCTGTGGGGCGGCAACCTGGCGGTGCTGTGCTCGCTGGTCGGCACGCCCTGGCTGCCGGTGATCGACGGCGGCGTGCTGTTCCTGGAGGACGTGGGCGAGCATCCCTACCGCATCGAGCGCCTGCTGACCCAGCTGCTGCACGCCGGCGTCCTGGCGCGGCAGAAGGCTATCGTGCTCGGCCAGTTCACCGAGTTCACCCTCACGCCGCACGACAAGGGCTTCAGGCTGTCCAGCGTGGTCGACTGGCTGCGCGCGCAGCTGGGCGACGTGCCGGTGCTGACCAACCTGCCGTTCGGCCATGTGCCGACCAAGGTACTGCTGCCGGTGGGCGCGCGCGTGTCGCTGTCGGTGGAAGGGCGCGACGCGCTGATCTACTGGGGCCACGCGCACTGATCCGTCGCTGAGCGCTATGCCCGCCGCGCTGCGCTCCTGCCTCGGCGGATGGCTCTGGCTGGCACTGCTGTGGGGCGCCAGCAGCCAGCTGCCGCGCCTGGCGCCCTGGCAATGGCTGGCGCTTCTGGCGCTGCTGGCGGCGCTGCCGGCCTGGGGTCTGTGGCTGGGCTGGCGCGTGCGCCGGCAACTGGCGCATGCACAGTTCGCGCCGCGGGGCTGGGTGGTGCGCTGGTGGTCCGGCGGGCTGGGGGCGGCCGTGCGCTGCAGCCTGCTGGCGCTGGCCTTGAGCGCGGCGGCGCTGTGGCAGGGCGGGTTCCTGGCCTTCTGGGAATGGGGGCTGCTGGCGGCCGCGCCGCCACTGCATGCCCTGTTGTCGCACTGGCTACAGCCGCGCCTGGCGCCGCAGTTCGCCGCGCCCGCCTATGCCTGGCGCGCCAGTCAGTGGCTGGCGCGTGCAATCGTGGCATTGCTGCTGGGCGGTGCCTGGCTGGGTTGGTGGGCGCAGGGCGGCTTGCACGGGCGGGACCTGGTGCCGGCGATGGACCCGCAGGTGCTGGACGCATCACTGGCCGGCATTGCCGCCGCGCCCTCGGGCTTGGTGCGCTGGGGACTGGACGCGCTGCTGGCGCTACAGGTGGGCAGCGGCGCCGTGCTGGCGCTGCCGCGGGCTCCATGGCTGCGCCTGCTGCTGCTGGCCCTGGTCGGGCCACTGGGCATGCTGTGGTGTCTGGGCTGGGCGCTGCAGGGCGCCAACGCCACGCACGCCGTGCTGCGCGGCGGCCCGCTGCAGGGTACGCGCGCGGCGGTGGCGGCTGCGCTGGCCGCACTGGCAGTGCTGATCGCACTGCAGGCCACGGCGCAACTGGATGCGCTGGCGCGCCAGCATGCCAGCCCACTGGCCTTGCAGCGCCTGCCGGAGTGCGAGCGCATCGGCCAGCGTTACTACCAGATCGGCACGCTGCAGGCCCTGCAGCGGCTGGCGCTGCAGGCGCTGGGCGAATCGCGCGCGCAACCGGCACTGTGCGACGCGCTGACGGATGCCCAGGCCGCGGGCGACGCGGCGCTGGAGCGCTACCTGGACTGGTACTTCAGCCTGGGTGCCGAGTGGGGCCGCATCTTTCACCTGCTGCGCGGCCAGCCCGAGGCGTTCCTGGAAGAAAAGCTGGCGCAGACGCTGGCCGAGACGCCGCAGCTGAACGGCTGGTGGGACCGTGCGCGGCAGCAGGCCGAGGCTAGCCGCGTGGCACTGGATGGAGCGCGCCAGCGCATCGACGAGGCATTGGCGCGCCACCACCTGGACCTGGACGGCAGCCGCTGTCGGGTGCTGGCGCAGGCGCCCGGTCTGCCGGCGCTGGCACTGCTGGGCGACGCGCGCCAGCGCCTGGCAGGCAGCGCGCTGATTGGGGCCGGGGCGGGCACGCTGGCCGGCTTGGTGGCCGCCAAGGCCACGGGCAAGGTGGGCATGAAGGCGGCCGCCAAGGTACTGGCCAAGGCGGCGGCCAAGCAGGCAGCAGCCAAGGCCGGTGGTGCCGGTGCCGGTGCGCTGGCCGGCGCTGCCGCGGGCTCGGTGCTGCCGGGGCTGGGCACGGCGGCAGGCGCGGCGGTGGGTGCGGTGATGGGCCTGGCCGGCGGCGTGGCCATCGACTGGGCGGTGCTGCGCGCCGAGGAGGCCCTGACCCGTGAGGACCTGCGCGCGCAGCTGCGCCAGGCGCTGGCGGGGCAGCTGCAGGACGCGGCCCGGGCACTGGCATGCAAGGCCGAAGCCGGCTGATGCCGGCCGCGCTTGTCTCCGGCTTGTATAAAAAAGGCCTCTAGCCCTTGTTTTTCAAGGGCCTGCAGCTATTCAAAAGATAGCGAGCAGGATGTCAGTCCTGGCGTGGCGCCAGCAGCGTCGCGTCCACCTTGCTGGCCAGCTGGGCCACGGCCAGCGCCGCCGGGCAACCCGGCGTGGTCAGCATCAGCAGCTGGCGGCGCATGACCGCATCGCGCACCGACGGATCGGCGGGGATGTCGCCCATGTGGATCAGCCGCATCGGCCGGCCGGACTCGGTGGTCACGAAGCGGTCCAGCACCTGCTGCAGCTGGCCGCAGATGGCGCGGCCGTCGCCCGGGCGCGCCGCCTGGTTGACCACCAGGCGCACCTGCTGGCGCTTTTGCTGCGTCGCCAGCACCTTGATGGCGGCGTAGGCGTCGGTCAGCGAGGTCGGCTCGGGCGTGGCCACCACCAGCACCTCGGAGGCCAGGGAGACCGAGAACAGCACCACGTCGGAGATGCCGGCGCCGGTGTCCAGCAGCACCACGTCGAAGCGCGGCGCCAGGGTGTTGATGACGTTCAGGAACTCGCTGCGCACGGTGGGCGTCAGGCGCGAGTACTCGACCATGCCCGAACCGGCCAGCACCACCGAGAAGCCGCCCGGTGCCTGGATCACCGCGCTTTCCAGCTGTGCCTTGCCGGTGAACACGTCGTGCAGGGTGATCTTGGGGTGCAGGTTCAGCACCACGTCCAGGTTGGCCAGACCCAGGTCGGCATCCAGCACCAGCACGCGGTGGCCGCGGCGCGTCAGGGCGGCAGCCAGGTTGGCCGAGACGAAGGTCTTGCCCACGCCGCCCTTGCCGCTGGTCACGGCGATGATGCGCGAGGTGTGGCGCGATGCCGGAGTGGGACCGCCGGCGCTGCCCGGCCGCTGCGCCGGCGGCGTGGCGTCCGGATGCGCAGCGGCGGAGGCCGCGGCCAGCGCTGCGGCAGGGGTGCTGGAGGGCGACAGCGCGTCGTTCATCTTCGCTCTTTCAGGGGCGCTGTGGGCGGGTTGCAAACACGGTGGTCAGTGGGCCGACGGCAGCTCGCCCCAGCCCGATGGAGTGTAGAGGGGGCCGAAGAGCATGCTCTTTTCCTCGGCGCTGACGGTGCTGTCGGGCTGCTCCTCGATGGACACGCAGTTGCGCCCCGCCGCCTTGGCGGCATACAGCTGAGCGTCGGCGCGTTCGGTCCACAGCTCGGCGGTGCTGCGGATCCACTGCAGTGCGAAAGCGCCTCCGATGCTGACCGTGACATGTAGGGTCAGGCTGGGGGAGACGACGATGGGCGTGGATTCGATGGCGCAGCGCACGCGCTCCGCCACCATGCTGCCGAAGCCGAACTGGCAGGCGGGCAGGATGATGGCGAACTCCTCGCCACCATGGCGCGCTACCGTATCCATGGGGCGCAGGCAGCGCTCCAGGATACGCGCCACCGCCTGCAGCACCACGTCGCCGGCGCCATGGCCGTAGCGGTCGTTCACCTTCTTGAAGTGGTCGATGTCCAGCATCAGCAGCAGCGCCGGCTCGCCCGAGCGCGCGACGCGGTCGATCTCGCTGTCCATCGCCGCGGCGAAGAAGCGTCGGTTGGGCAGCCCGGTGAGCGGGTCGCGCAGCGACAGGTTGCACAGCCCGTCGATCAGCGCCTGCAGGTATTGCTGCGGCGCCAGTTCCTGCAGGACCTGGGGATTGCCCGATGCCTGCGTCACCAGGGTGTGCGCGGTGCTCAGGTTGAGGTCTCGCAGGAAGACGGAGGCGGGCTGCGCGGAAGTGGGCACGAACGGGAGCAAAAAGTGGGACGCCAGTGTAGCAGCGCGGCCGCGCCTGGCGTCATGCCGCAGCGGGAGCGGATGCGGGCTCCGGCAGGCTGGCCAGCGCCGCCACGGCCTCGCCGTCGGTGCGGTACATGCGCAGGTCCGGGCCCTCGTGCAGCACGCCGGCGCGCTCCAGGATGCGCTGCACCGGCAGCTTCAGCCCGGCCACGTGCAGCGTGCCGCCCAGGCTCTGCATCAGCGCGCGCAGGCGCACGAAGGCCTCGACGCCGGTCACGTCGATGCGGTTGACGGGCAGGGCGAACAGGCACAGCTGGCGCAGGTCGGGCCGCGCCGCCAGTTCGTCGGCCACGCGCCGCTCCAGCGCCGTGGCCGAGGCGAAATCCAGTTCGGCGTCCATGCGCAGCGCCAACGCGTGCGGGCCCAACGGCGGCAGCTGCCACAGGTGGCGGTCGCGCAGGCTGCCGTCGGGGTGCAGGCCGACCTCGATGATGCGCGGGTGCAGCCGCTGGTACAGGAAGTGCGACAGGTTCATCACCAGCCCGGCCAGCACGCCCCAATACAGGCGCGGCGCGCTGACCAGCGTGAGCGCGAAGGTCACCAGGCCTATCAGCGTCTCCACGCGCGAGATCGGCCACAGGCGCAGCATGCCCAGGGGCTTGATCAACCCCGTCACCGCCGTCACCACCACCGCGGCCAGCACCGCCTGCGGCACGTGGTACAGCTCGGGCGTCAGCCACAGCAGCGTGGCCAGCACCACCAGCAGCGCGAACAGCGTGGCCCAGCCGCTCTTGGCGCCGGCGTACAGGTTGATGGCCGAGCGCGAGAACGACGCGCTGGTGGCGAAGGCCCCGCACAGGCCCGAGCTCATCTTGGCCATGCCGTGGGCGATCAGGTCCTGGTTTTCGTTCCAGCGCGTGCCGCCGCGCGAGTGCTCGACCTTGGCGCTGGAGGCGGTCTCCAGGAAGCTCACCAGCGTCACCACCAGCACCGGTAGCGCCAGCGCGCCGAATTCGTCCCAGCTCAGCCAGCCAGGCAGGTACAGCGACGGCAGACCGGAGGGCACATGCCCGACCACCGCGCCGCCGGCATCGGCGAAGCCCGTGCCCCAGCTCGTCAGCGCCGCCAGGGCGATGACCACCATCGCCGCCGGAAAGCCCGGCTTCCAGCGCCGCGCCAGCATCAGTACCAGCAGGCTGCCCAGGCCGAAGGCCATGGCGCGCAGGTCGAAGTGGTGGATGGACGGGTCGCTGGCCAGGGCGTGCCAGCTGGTGCGCAGGCCCAGCAGCGCCGGCAGCTGCGAGGCCAGGATCAGCAGCGCCGCGGCCTGCGTGAAGCTGCCCAGCACCGGCGAGGTCACCAGGTTCAGCAGCCAGCCGAAGCGCACCACGCCGAGGGTGAGCTGCACCAGCCCGGACAGCAGCGCCATCCACGCCGCCAGCTGCACCCACTGTGCGCTGCCCGGCTCGGCCAGGCCAGTCAGCGAGGCGCCGATCAGCAGGCTGGTCAGCGCCGTCGGGCCCACGCCCAGGCGCGTGGACGAGGCCCACAGCACCGCCACCAACGCCGGCACCAGCGAGGCGTAGATGCCCGTCACCAGCGGCATGCCAGCCAGGTGGGCATAGGCGACGCCCTGCGGCACCAGCATCAGACCCACCGTCATGCCGGCCCAGAACTCGCCGCGCAGCAGCTCGGGGCTGGGCCGCGGCCAGGCCAGGAAAGGAAACCAGCGGGACAGAACGATGCGAGGCATGGAAGGCGATTGTGGCGCTGCTGCGCCGGCCCTCAAGTTCCTGCCGCCGTTGTCCTACCGGCGTTTCGGCGGTCTCCCACCCACGGCGGTCCGTGGCTGTTTCTACAGTCGCTGCACACCAAACCCGAAGGAGAAGTTCCATGACAACGACACAACCCGCCCGTTCTGCCCTGCTGCGCACCGCCACTGTGGCTGCCGCCATCTCGATGGCGCTGGGCCTGGCCGCGTGCGACCGCAACGACGACCGCACGGCGGGCCAGAAGCTCGATTCGGCCATCGCCAAGACCGACCAGGCCGCCGAGAACGCCAAGGACAACGTCCAGGCAGCCGCACACGACGCCAAGGTGGCCGTGCAGGACGCTGCACATGACACCAAGGTCGCCGCGCAGGATGCCGCGCACGATGCGAAGGTGAACGCAGAGGAAGCCACCGCCGAGGCGCGCGCCAAGTCGCATGAACTGGCACAGGACACCCGCGAAAACGTGGCGGAGGCCAAGGCCGACACCAAGCAGGCTGCCGCCAATGCCTCGGCCGCCGTGGCCGACGCCGGCATCACCGCCAAGGTCAACGCCGCCTTCGCAGCCGATTCCGACGTGAGCGCCCTTCGCATCGACGTGGACACCAAGGACGGCGTGGTCACACTGACCGGGCCCGCCAAGAGCCAGCAGGCACGCGATCGTGCCACGCAGCTCGCCCAGGGCATCGACGGTGTCAAGCGCGTCGAGAACAAGCTGGAAATCCGTCCCTGACGCCGGGGGCCGCGGGCGGCCGGCTTTGCCGGGGCCTGCGGCTACCATCCGGGCATGAGCCAATCCCGCCTGCCCGCCATCTCGACCCAGCTGGTCCACCACGACTACGTCCCGCCCGCCGGCTTCCATGCCCCGCAGCCGGCGGTGCACAAGGCCTCCACGGTGCTGTTCCCCAACGTCGCCGCCATGCGCGCGCGCGAGTGGAAAGACAAGACCAGCTACACCTACGGCCTGCACGGCACTCCCACCACCTACCAACTGGAAGAGCGCATCGCCACGCTGGAGGGCGGCAGCCAGTGCCTGCTGGCGCCCAGCGGCCTGGCGGCGATCGCCACGGTGGCGCTGGCACTGCTGCGCCAGGGCGACGAAGTGCTGCTGCCCGACAACGCTTATGGCCCCAGCAAGGCCCTGGCCGAGGCCGAGCTGGCGCACTATGGCATCCGCCACCAGATGTTCGATCCGCTGGACGTGCAGGACCTGGCCGCGCGCATCAACGAGCGCACGCGTCTGGTCTGGCTGGAAGCGCCCGGCTCGGTCACGCTGGAATTCCCCGACCTGATCGCGCAGACGCGCCTGTGCCGCGAGCGCGGCGTGGTCTCGGCGCTGGACAACACCTGGGGCGCGGGCCTGGCCTTCGCGCCCTTCGACCTGACGGGCGACGGCAGCCTGGGCGTGGACATCTCCGTGCACGCACTGACCAAGTACCCCAGCGGCGGCGGCGACGTGCTGATGGGCAGCATGACCACGCGCGACCAGCGCCTGCACCTGAAGCTGAAGCTGGCGCACATGCGCCTGGGCCTGGGCGTGGGCGCCAACGACGCCGAGGCCGTGCTGCGCGCGCTGCCCAGCATCGCCCTGCGCTACCGCGCACACGATGTGGCCACGCGCGAGCTGGCGCGCTGGATGGCCGACCAACCCGCCGTGGCGCAGGTGCTGCACCCGGCGCTGCCCGGCTCGCCTGGCCATGCGCACTGGCAGCAGCTGTGCGGCGCGGCGCATGGCGGCGACGGCGCGGCGGCCGGGCTGTTCAGCGTGGTTTTCGACGCCAGCCGCAGCCAGGAGCAGGTCGATGCCTTCTGCGACGCGCTGCGGCTGTTCCGCCTGGGCTACAGCTGGGGCGGGCCGATGAGCCTGGTCGTGCCCTACGACCTGGGCGAGATGCGCGAGCGCGCGACGCCGCAGCTGGCGCCCGGGACGGTGGTGCGCTTTTGCGTGGGGTTGGAAGACGTGCAGGATCTGCGCGCCGACCTGGCGCAGGCGCTGCGCCAGGCGTTCGGCTGACGGGGTAGCCCGGCGCGGGTAGGTGTGGGTTCGGGCTTTCCTTGATGCGTGCGGGGCAGGGCTGCCCTTAAGGTGGCGCGGTCTTCCACTTTCACCGCCGCTGCCGACATGCTGGAAACGACCGCCACCGCCTCGCCCGCGGCGCCGCCCGCGCCCCTCGTCCTGCGCCCCGTCACGGTCGCGCAGCCGTTCCACTGGCTGGCGCTGGGCGCGCGCGACCTGCTGGCTGCGCCCGGCGTGGGGCTGTTCTACGGCCTGTGCTTCTGGGGCATGGCGCTGCTGCTGGCCTGGGTGTTCCGCGCCCGGCCCGAATACACCATGTCGCTGGCCAGCGGCTGCCTGCTGGTCGGGCCGTTCCTGGCCATGGGCCTGTACGAGACCAGCCGCCGGCGCGAAGCCGGTCTGGCGCCCAGCCTGGGCGAATCGCTGACCTGCTGGGACCGGCACGTCTCCAGCATGGCCATGCTGGTGCTGGCGCTGATCGTGCTGGAGCTGCTGTGGGGCCGCGCCTCGCTGGTGGTCTTCGCGGTGTTCTTCAACACCGGCATGCCCTCCACCACCGGCGTGGTGCAGGCGGTGTTCAACCTGCAGAACTGGCAGTTCGTCGCCGCCTACCTGGCCGTGGGCGGCATCTTCGCGGCGCTGGTGTTCTGCTTCACCGTGGTGTCGATTCCACTGATCCTGGACCGCGACACCGACGCCTTCACCGCCGCGCTGACCAGCATGCGCGTGGTGCTGGACAACATGGGCACCATGCTGCTGTGGGGCGCGCTGATCACCGCGCTGGTGGGTTTGTCGCTGCTGGCCTGGGGCGCGGGGCTGCTGATCGTCGGGCCGCTGCTGGGCCACGCCACCTGGCACGCCTACCGCAGCGCGCTGGAGCCGCCCGCGCCGCCCCCGCCGGCCGCCTGACCGGGCTGCGCCGCTAGCGCAGCAGCCGGCGCAGCTGCGGCCAGACGTTGTCCAGCATGGTCGGGTGTGCCTGCGCGTTGGGGTGGATGCGGTCGGCCTGGAACAGCCGCGCGGCATCCGGCACGTCGGCCACGCCCTTCAGGAAGAACGGCACCAGCGCCGCCTTCTGCCGTTTTGCCACGCTCTCGAACAGCCCGGCGAAGCGCCGCCCATAGTCGCCGCCGTAGTTGGGCGGCACCTGCATGCCCAGCAGCAGCACGCGGGCGCCGGCGGCCTGCGCCTGCTGCGCCATCCAGGCCAGGTTGTCCTCGGTGTTCTTCAGGGGCAGGCCGCGCAGCGCATCGTTGGCGCCCAGCTCCAGGATGACGTGCGTCGGGCGGTGGGCCTTGAGCAGCGCTGGCAGGCGCGCGCGCCCGCCCGAGGTGGTCTCGCCGCTGACGCTGGCGTTCACCACCCGCGCGGCTATGGACTCGCGCGCCAGGCGCTGCTCCAGCAGTGCCACCCAGCCGCTGCCGCGCGCCAGTCCGTATTCGGCGCTGAGCGAATCGCCCAGCACCAGGATCACCGGCTGGCGCGCATCGGCGGCATGCCCGGCCGCCGGCAGGCCCGCTGCCGCCAGCGCCAGCAGCGCCGCGCTAAAGTCACGCCGGCCCAGCCGCTTCGCCTCGTTGCTTTCGTTCACACCCACTCCCTGTCTGCCTGATCCATGCCCGAACCCCGCACCGCGCCATCCGAGCCGCTCATCGCCGTGGAGCACCTGCACAAGTCGGTGACCGACTCCACCGGCACGCTCGACATTCTGCGGGACATCGATTTTTCCGTCCCGGCGCGGCAAAGCCTGGCCATCGTCGGCGCCTCCGGCTCGGGCAAGAGCACGCTGCTGTCGCTGATCGCCGGGCTGGACGTGCCCACGCGCGGCACGGTGCGCGTGCAGGGGCAGGACCTGTTCGCGCTGGACGAAGACGCGCGTGCCGCGCTGCGCGCGCGCAGCATGGGCTTCGTATTCCAGAGCTTTCAGCTGCTGGCGCACCTGACGGCGCTGGAGAACGTGATGCTGCCGCTGGAGCTGGCCGGCCGCCGCGACGCGCGCCGCCAGGCCGCCGGCATGCTGGAGCGCGTGGGCCTGGGTCAGCGCCTGGCGCACTTACCGCGCGTACTGTCCGGCGGCGAGCAGCAGCGCGTGGCGCTGGCGCGCGCCTTCGTGGTGCAGCCGGCGCTGCTGCTGGCCGACGAGCCCACCGGCAGCCTGGACTTCGCCACTGGCGCGGCGGTGATGGAGCTGATGTTCGAGCTGAACCGCCAGCAGGGCACGACGCTGGTGCTGGTCACGCACGACCGGCAGATCGCCGCGCGCTGCGACCGGCGCATCACCATCGAGGCCGGCCGCGTGGCGGCCGAGGAACTGCAAAAAGCATAGCTGCAGGTCATTGTTCCATATGGGCTGAAGCCGTTTTTGACCCTCAAAGTGGCGTGGGGGTGCCGGCGCGCCGCTGCTGCGCCATGCCGGCGGCGGCGGTGAACAGCACGTCGGTGGAAGAGTTCAGTGCCGTCTCGGCCGAGTCCTGCACGATGCCGATGATGAAGCCCACCGCGACCACCTGCATGGCCACGTCGTTGCCGATGCCGAACAGGCTGCACGCCAGCGGGATCAACAGCAGCGAGCCGCCCGCCACGCCCGAGGCGCCGCAGGCGCAGACGGCAGAGACCACGCACAGCAGCAGCGCGGTGGGCAGCTCCACGCGGATGCCCAGCGTGTGCGCGGCGGCCAGGGTGAGCACGCTGATGGTCACCGCGGCGCCGGCCATGTTGATGGTCGCGCCCAGCGGAATGGCGATGCTGTAGGTCTCCTCCTTGAGGCCTAGGCGCTGCGCCAGCGCCAGGTTGATCGGGATGTTGGCCGCCGAGCTGCGCGTGAAGAACGCCGTCACGCCGCTCTCGCGCAGGCAGGTGAAGACCAGCGGGTAGGGGTTGCGCCGGATGCAGGCCCAGACGATCAGCGGGTTCACCACCAGCGCCACGAACAGCATGCAGCCCACCAGCACCGCCAGCAGGTGCGCGTAGCCCTGCAGCGCCTGCGTGCCGGCCTCGGCGAACGTGCTGGCCACCAGTCCCAGGATGCCCAGCGGCGCGCAGCGGATGACGCCCTGGATGATGGCGGTGACGGCCTGCGCGCCGTCGTGCAGCACCGCGCGCGTGCCGGGCGAGGCATGCCGCAGCGCCAGCCCCAGGCCCACCGCCCAGGCCAGGATGCCGATGTAGTTGGCCTGCAGCAGCGCGTGCACCGGGTTGTCGACGATGCTGGTGGCCACGTTCAGCAGCACCTCGCTCACGGCGCCGGGCGGCGCCAGCTCGGCGCTGGGCGGGCTGCGCAGGGTCAGCGTGCTGGGCCACCACAGGCTGGCCGCCACGGCCACCAGCGCCGCCGACAGGGTGCCGACGGCATACAGCAGCAGCACCGGGCGGATGCCCGTGGCCTCGCCCGGCACGTGGTGGCTGATGGCCGACATGACCAGCACCAGCACCAGCACCGGCGCCACGGCCTTGAGCGCCGAGATGAACAGCGTGCCCAGGAAGGCGACGTAGGGCGTGGCGCCGGGCGCCAGCAGCGCCAGCGCGACGCCCGCCACCAGGGCGATGGCGATCTGCGCGACGAGGCTGGTGCGCCGCAGCCAGCGCAGCAGGGGAGAGATCAGCATGGAAACGACAGGGAAGGGAACAGGGGCAGCGCCGGGAAAACCCGGGTGACAAGCGGCGGATTCTAGGAGGCGGCCGGAAACCGCCCTCCGGCGCCACGCGCGCGGCGCCGATAATCCGGGCATGTCCAGTCCCAAAGTCCTGTTCGGCTTCCACGCCGTCGGCGTGCGCCTGAAGACCGCGCCGCAGTCCATCATCGAGATCTACTACGAGCCGACGCGGCGCGACGCGCGCATGCGCCAGTTCCTGCAGCGCGCGCGCGAGGCCGGCGCGCGCCTGATCGAGGCCGACGGGCTGCGCCTGGCCAAGCTTTCGGGCAGCCATGGCCACCAGGGCGTGGCCGCGCGCGTGCAGGCCATCGAGCAGGCACAGTCGCTGGACGACCTGCTGGACGGGCTGGAAGAGCGCGGCGTCACCGCGCCGTTGCTGTTGGTGCTGGACGGCGTGACCGACCCGCACAACCTGGGCGCCTGCCTGCGCGTGGCCGACGGCGCCGGCGCGCATGCCGTCATCGCCCCGAAGGACCACGCGGTAGGCATCAACGCCACCGTGGCCAAGGTGGCCAGCGGCGCGGCCGAGACGGTGCCGTACTTCATGGTCACCAACCTGGCGCGCACCCTGGGCGAGCTCAAGGAGCGCGGCATCTGGGTCATCGGCACCAGCGACGAAGCCGATGCCACCTTGTACCAAAGCGACCTGAAGGGCCCGGTGGCGCTGGTGCTGGGCGCCGAAGGCCCGGGCATGCGCCAGCTGACGAAGAAAACCTGCGACGCGCTGGTGCGCATCCCGATGCAGGGGGCAGTGGAGAGCCTGAACGTTTCGGTGGCCAGCGCCGTGTGCCTGTACGAGGCCCTGCGCCAGCGCGGCGCCGCATGAGCGCGGCGGCCGAGCGCCACGCCGTGCGCGACTGGATCGCGCAGGCCGGCCGCGTCGCCGTGCTGACCGGCGCCGGCATGAGCGCCGAGTCCGGCGTGCCCACCTTCCGCGATGCCCAAACCGGCTACTGGGCGCAGTTCAACCCGCAGGACATGGCCAGCGAGCGCGGCTTTCGCGCCGCGCCGCAGCGCGTGTGGGACTGGTATGCGCACCGCCGCGCCGGCGTCGCCGCCGTGCAGCCCAACGCCGGGCACAAGGCCCTGGCGGACTTCGCGCGCCGCCATCCCGGGCGGCTCACGCTGATCACGCAGAACGTCGATGGCCTGCACCAGCGCGCCGGCAGCCCCGACGTGCTGTGCCTGCACGGCGACCTGCTGGCCGACCGCTGGCTGGATGCGCCGCGCGCCTGCTGCCGGCTAAACCAGCCTGAGCCCGGCAGTCCGCCGCGCTGCGCCCGTTGCGGCAACCTGGTGCGCCCGGGCGTGGTCTGGTTCGGCGAGAACCTGCCTGCCGACGTGCTGGACGCCGCCCAGCAGGCCGCGCAGGCGGCCGAGCTGATGCTGGTGGTCGGCACCGCCGGCGCGGTCTATCCGGCGGCCGGCCTGGCGCATCTGGCGCGCCAGGCCGGTGCGCGCGTGGTAGTGCTGAACCCGGCGGAGAGCGAGCTCGACAGCGCCGCGCACACGGTGCTGCGCGGCACGGCGGCACGGCTGCTGCCCGAGCTGCTGCAGGGCGTGTAGCGGGCACGGGGAAAAGGTCGGCAACAGGCTCTCAGGTCGCCGCCGGCAGACTCAGCCGCAGGCGGGCACCGCCCAGGGAGGACGGTCCGGCCTGCACGCTGCCGCCATAGGTGTCGGCCAGGGCGCGCACGATGTCCAGGCCCAGGCCGGAGCCCGGGCGGCGTTCGTCCAGCTGCACACCGCGCTCGAACATGCGCTCGCGCTCGGCATCCGGGATGCCGGGCCCGTCGTCGTCCACGGTGAAGCACAGCTGGCCCCCTTCACGCCGCACATCCACCACAACGCGCGAGCGCGCCCATTTGCCGGCGTTGTCGATCAGGTTGCCCAGCAGTTCGTACAGGTCCTGCGGCTCGCCGCGGAATGGGGCGTCCTGCGCGCCCTGAGCGAGCTCGAACGACAGGCCGCGCGCTGCATGCAGGCGCTGCATGGTGCGCAGCAGCGCCTGCACCGGCTCCAGCACGGGCGTGGCCAGGCCGGTAGCGCGCACGGCGGCGGCGGCGCGGGCGCGCGCCAGGTGGTAGTCGACCTGGCGGCGCGCCGTGTCCACCTGCTCGCGCACCAGCGCGCCCAGCGGGCCTGACTCCCGGGCAGCGGCATTGGCCAGCACGGACAGTGGCGTGTGCACGGCATGCGCCAGGTTGCCGGCCTGGGTGCGGGCGCGCTGCACCATCTCGGCGTTCTCGGCCAGCACATGGTTGAACTCGGTCACCAGTGGCTGCAGCTCCTGCGGGAACGGCCCCTGCAGCTGCGCGGCGCTGCCGGCGCGCACGTCGGACAGCCGCTGGCGCAGCAACTGCAGCGGGCGCAGCGCCAGCTGCAGCTGCAGCACCACGGCCAGTGCCAGGCCGGCGGCCAGCACCGCCAGGGCAACGAGCAGCATGCGGCTGAAACGCTGTAGTGGCTCGGCCAGCAGGGCCTGATCGCCGGCCACCACTAGGCGCAGGGGCGGTGCGGCATCGTCGGGCAGCTGCAGCGTGCGCGCCACGGCCAGCAGCAGGTGGTCCTGCGCGTCACGCAATGCAAGCACGCGATATCCCTGGGCAGGGTAGTCCCCGGGCGCGGGCGGCAGGGCCAGCGTCTGGTCCCACAGCGAGCGCGAGCGCGCCATGGCCGTGCGTGGCGCGTTGCCCAGGCGGTCGATCTGCCAATACAGGCCCGACAGCGGCTGCTCCAGGCGCGGGTCGGCCACCACGCGGGGCACGACCAGTTGCCCGTCCGCGCTCCAGTCCACCGCGGCGCTGAGCTGGTCGAGTTGCAGCACCAGCTGCGCCTGCAGCTGCTGGGTGATGTGGTTCAGGAACAGCGCGCGCAGCCCCCAGCCGGCAGCGCCAAGGCTGAGCAGCATCCAGGCCAGCGTGCCAGCCAGCAGGCGCAGGCGCAGGGAATGTATTCCCCCGCCTTTCATGCGCCGCTGCCCATATCCACCAGCCGATAGCCCAGGCCGCGCACGGTCTCGATGCAGCCTTCGGGCAGCTTCTTGCGCAGGCGGCCGACAAAGACCTCGATGGTGTTGGAGTCGCGCTCGCTGTCGTGCGGGTAGAGGTGCTCGGCCAGCTCGGTGCGCGACAGCACCTCGCCCTTGCGCTGCATCAGCAGCGACAGCAGCTTGAACTCGTGGCTGGTCAGGGTCAGCGGCTGGCCGTCGACCAGCACGCGCGCCTGGCGCGTGTCCAGCCAAATGGCGCCGCACTGCCACTGCGCGCTGGCGTGCTCGCTGGCGCGGCGCAGCAGGGCGCGCAGGCGCGCCAACAGCTCCTCCATGTGAAAGGGCTTGGCCAGATAGTCGTCGGCGCCGGCATCGATGCCGGCCACCTTGTCCTGCCAGCCGCCGCGCGCCGTGAGGATGAGCACCGGCATGTTGCGCCCGGCGGCGCGCCAGTGGCGCAGCACCGACAGGCCATCCATGCGGGGCAGGCCCAGGTCGAGCACCACCGCGTCGTAGCGCTCCACGTCGCCCAGGTAGTGGGCCTGCACGCCGTCGCCCGCGCACTCCACCGTGTGCCCGGCGCTGGCGATGGCCTGCGCGAGCTGGCCGCACAGCGTGGGTTCGTCCTCCACCACCAGGATGCGCATCAGTGGTCTCCCTTGCGCTTGATTTTCAGGACGCGGCCATCGACCGCGTCCACCTTGAGCTTGGCCATGCGTCCGTCCGGTTGCAGCAGGCGGATCTCATAGATGTAGCGCCCGTCGTCGCGCTCGAACTCGATCTTGAGCACCTGGCCCTGGTATTCGCGCTCGACCTTGTCCAGCACTTGGCGCAGCGGCAGCACCTGGCCGTGCTGCAGCGCTGCGCGGGCCAGTTCGTGGTCGCGCTCGCCCGCACGCACTGCGGCGCCTGAACCCAGGAGGACCAGGGCAAGTGCCAGCGGGGCGAGAGGGTGAACGAACAGAGACATGGTCCGCCCTTTATACGTATCGCGCGATGAACCGTGGATGAACACCGCCTTCAGCGCCGGTTCACCAGGGATTTTCCAGAATTCGCACCAGGCCAGGCACCCGCCGGGCCATCGTCCCAGGAGTCACCGCCATGCAACCGAACATCCGCCATTTCCTCGCCGCTATCGCCGCCAGCGCCGCCATGACCGCCGGCATCGCCCAGGCACAGGCCCCCGCGCCCTCGGTGGCCCCGGCCGCGTCGGCCGCCGCTGTGTCCCCGCAGGCGCGGCTGACCCTGCGCGACATCTACGACCGCATGGAGGCCGCCGGCTACCGCGACATCCGCGAGATCGAATGGGACCACGGCCGCTACGAGGTCAAAGCCGACAACGCCCGAGGCGAGCGCCTGAAGCTGTATGTGAACGCCACCACCGGCGCGGTGGAAAAGACCCGCGTGCGCCGCTAAACGGCCCGGTCCATCCGCCCACAAGGAGAACGCCATGCGCATCAAGGTCGCCCTGGGGACCGTGCTGGGGGTCATCACCCTGGCCTGGCTGGCGGTCATGCCGGCCGGAACGGGCATGCAGCCACTGGTCGATGCCCAGGGCGCGGCCACCGGCTGTTGGCAGCTGCGCCAGCAGGCCCTGTACCTCACGGGGCTGTGGAGCATCGGCCTGATGGCGCTGGCCCTGGTGCTGGCGCTGCGCCTGCCCTGGCTGGAGCGCCCGCTGGGCGGCCTGGACCAGGTCTATCGGCTGCACAAGTGGGCCGGCATCGGCGCGGCCCTGGCCGCCATCGCGCACTGGGGAGCCAAGGAGTCCAGTGGCTGGATCAAGGCGCTGTGGGGCCGCGCCGGCAAGCCCGTGCACGAGGCCGTGCTGCCCTGGTTCACCGACGCGCGCGGTTTCGCCAAGGACCTGGGCGAGTGGGCCTTCTACCTGCTGCTGGCCCTAGTCGCCGTGACGCTGCTGACCCGGCTGCTTGCCTACCGCCCCTGGCGCCTGCTGCACCGTGCCATGCCGCTGCTGTTCCTGGCGCTGGCGCTGCACACGCTGGCCCTGATGCCGCTGGCCTTCTGGGCAGCGCCGCTGGGCTTGCTCATGGGCACGCTGCTGGCAACGGGCAGCCTGGCGGCCCTGTGGTCGTTGGCGGGGCGGGTTGGCCGCGCGCGCAGCCACGCGGGGCGCATCCATGCCGTGCGTGCGCTCGGCGACGGCGGCCCGCAGGCGCCGATCGAGGTGGTCTGCGCGCTGCCCGCGCACTGGCCGGGGCACTGCGCGGGGCAGTTCGCCTTCGTGCGCTTCGACCGCGCCGAGGGGCAGCACCCCTTCACCATCGCCAGCGCCCCCGGCAGCCTGGGCACCAGCGAGGCCGGCGAGCCGCTACTGCGCCTGGTCATCAAGCCGCTGGGGGACTACACCCGCACCCTGGGGCAGCGCCTGCGTGTGGGCCAGCGCGTGGACATCGAAGGACCCTATGGACGCTTCGACGGCCGCGGCCGCCCGGATCGCCTGCAGGTGTGGGTGGCGGGCGGCGTGGGCGTGACGCCGTTTCTGGCGTTGCTGGAAGCGCGCCAGCCAGGCGCCGCCCCCGCGCAGGCCTGCGCACAACCCGCGCACCTGCACTACTGCACCCGCGACGCGACGCGCGACCCGCTGCTGGCGCGACTGCGCCCGCTGTGCGCGCAGGCGCAGCCGCCGGTGCGGCTGAGCGTGCACGACGCCGCGCTCGGCCAGCGCCTGACGCCCCAGGCGCTGGAGGACTTGGGCGGGCCGCTGGACCTGTGGTTCTGTGGGCCGCAGGGGTTGGGCGACGCGCTCGCGGCGCACTCCCGCGGACCGCGTGTCTGGCGCATGCACCGCGAGTCGTTTGCGCTGCGCTGACCGTCACCCCATGCACGACCCGGCCTGCATCGGCCTGTGCACCGCATTCACACCCAGCCCAGCGCCCCCAGGAGCGCGCCGGCGCCCAGCAGCCACAGCAGGTGCAGCCGCGTGCGCCACACCATCAGCGCGCTGGCGGCGCTCAGCAGCCACAGCGGCCAGTCGCGGGCAGCCTGGTCGTGCGCGCTGGCCAGGATCCAGGCGGTGGCCAGCAGCAGCCCGACGACCAGTGGCGCCATGCCCTGCCTGAAGGCGCGCACGCCGCGCCGGTCGCGGTTGCGGTGGCCCCAGCGCGTGGCCAGCCATGTCAGCGTGGTGCTGGGCAGCAGCACGCCCACCATGCACAGCGCCAGCCCCAGCACGCCGCTGGCCCAGCCTCCCGCGCCGGCGCCGCTGGCGTTCAACCCGACGTTCCAGCCCAGCAGGGCGATGAACAGCACGTTGGGCCCGGGCGCGACCTGGGCAATGGCAATGGAGGCGTTGAACTGCAGGTCCGTCAGCCAGCCCTGGCGCTCGACCAGGAAGCGGTGCATGTCCGGCGCCGTGGCCATGGCCCCGCCCACGGCCAGCAGTGACAGCGACAGGTAGTACAGGAACAGGTTCAGCCAGTCGAGTGACTGCAGCGCGAGGGCGTTCATGGCGCGGTCCTGCGCCAGGTCAGGGCGTAGGCGGCGCCGCCCAGCACCGGCAGCACCCAGAACAGCGGCAGGCGCAGCAGGCCCATGGCGATGAAGGTGAGCGCCGCCAGTAGCGCGCACGGCGCCAGGCCCAGTGGATGGCGGCGCAGCGCCGCCGCCAGCTTCAGCCCCGTGCCGGCGACCAGGCCCGCCGCCACCGCGCCCATGCCGCGCAGCGCCCCGGCCACGGCCGGATGGTCGGCGAACTGCGCGTAGCCCATGGCCAGCGCCAGCACCACCAGCAGCGGCAGGGTCAGCATGCCGGCGAGCGCCGCCAGCGCGCCGCGCAGGCCGAAATGCCGGTCGCCGATCATCACCGACAGGTTGACCACGTTCGGCCCGGGCAGGATCTGCGCCACCGCCCAGTCCTCGACGAACTGCTCGTTGGTCAGCCAGCCCTTGCGCTCCACCAGCTCGCGCTGCACCACCGCCACTACGCCGCCGAAACCCTGCAGCGCCAGCCAGGTGAAGGACCAGAACAGGTCGGCGGGGTCGCGCGGGCCGGGCGCTTGCGCAGCGGCATCCGGGGGCACGGGACTATTGGGCATTTTGGATAAAAAAATGGTGATGACCATTGAGGAACAAGGGCCGGCAGCTATGATTTCGGGAGTGATACGGCCAGCGCATCGGCCCACGCGGCAATGCCATGGTAGGGCTGCGGCGTGCGCTGCGCCACGGCGGCGCGACCCGCGCGTGCCTAAGATGCGTGCCTTGCCTTCCTCGCGAAAGACCCCTATGAAACTGATCCGCCACGGAGCGCCCGGCGCCGAACGCGCCGGCATCGTCGATGCTCAGGGCACGCCGCGCGACGTGTCCATGCTGCTGCCCGACATCGGCCCGGCGCAGCTCGATCTGCGCACCCTGGCGGCTCTGGCCGCCATCGACGCCACGCGCCTGCCGGAGTTGCCTGCCGGCACGCGCCTGGGTTGCCCGGTGGGCGGCATCGGCAAGATCGTCTGCGTGGGGCTGAACTACGCCGACCATGCGCGCGAGTCCGGCCTGGCGCCGCCGGCCGAGCCGGTGCTGTTCATGAAGGCCACCAGCAGCCTGTGCGGCCCGCACGACGCCGTGCGCGTGCCGCCCGGCGCCGAAAAGCTCGACTGGGAGGTCGAGTTGGGCGTGGTCGTCGGCCAGCGCATGCGCGCCGTGCCCGAAGGCGAGGCGCTAGCGCATGTGGCCGGCTACGTGCTGGCCAACGACATCTCCGAGCGCGCCTGGCAGATGGAGCGCGGCGGCCAGTGGGACAAGGGCAAGGGCGGCGACACCTTCGCGCCCGTCGGTCCCTGGCTGGTGACGCCGGACGAACTGGGCGACCCGCATGCGCTGCGGCTGTGGCTGGAGGTGAACGGCGAACGCCTGCAGGACGGCCACACGCGCGACTTCCTGTTCGGCGTTCCCACCGTGCTGGCCTACATCAGCCGCTTCATGACGCTGGAGCCGGGTGACCTGGTGCTGACTGGCACGCCCGCAGGCGTCGGCCTGGGCCAGAAGCCGCCGCGCTTTCTGCGCGTGGGCGACGAGATGCGCTTGGGCGCCACCGGCCTGGGCGAGCAGCGGCTGGTCTGCGTGGCGGGTTGACGTGCCGTTATCTGAAGCAAAAAATGCCTCTAGCCCTGATGAATCAAGCGCTTGCAGCTATATCTTGAATAGCAACAGACCTGTGCCCGCGTCGTGCCGGCGCCTTTCGCCATGCATCCCTACCTGCTCCTGGGCATCGCCATCGCCTCCGAAGTCGTCGCCACCACGGCGCTGAAGTCCTCGGCCGGCTTCACCCGCCTGGCGCCTGCGCTGCTGGCGGTGCTGGGCTACGCGCTGGCGTTCTTCTGCCTGGCGCGGGTCATGAACCACCTGCCGACCGGCGTGGTGTATGCCGTGTGGTCAGGGCTGGGCATCGTGCTGATCTCGCTGGCCGGCTGGCTGCTGCACGGCCAGAAGCTGGACCTGGCGGCCATCGCCGGCATGGCGCTGATCGTCGCCGGCGTGGCGGTCATGCAGTTGTTCTCGCGCAGCACCTGGCACTGAACGCCGCGGCGCATGCCACGCGGACGCGCATGGAACAAAAGATTCATTTAGAATGAACTTATTGTTCGCTCTTCCGGCTTCGCCCACGAGGCAGCCCTGTCCGCCGTGAACCAGCCCCTGCCTTTCCCCCAACGCCCCCCGGCCGCCGCGCAGCCTGCGCCGGCGCTGCATGGCCTGCCACTGCTGCGCCTGGGCTTTCGGCCGTTCTACCTGCTGACGGCGCTGCTGGCCTGCGTCTCGGTACCGGTCTGGGTGCTGGCCTTCCTGGGCCACCTGCCGCTGCAGTTGCAGATCCCGCCGCTGCTGTGGCACGCGCACGAGATGCTGTTCGGCTTCGCCGCCGGGGTCATCGCCGGCTTCCTGCTGACCGCCGTGAAGGCCTGGACCGGCCTGCCCACGCCGCGCGGCCCGCTGCTGGGCGCGCTGGCGCTGCTGTGGCTGGCGGCGCGTATCGCCGCCTTCACCGCGCCGTATGCGGTGTATGCCGCGCTGGACATGCTGCTGCTGCCGCTGGTCGCCATCGCGCTGCTGCGCGTGCTGATCCAAGCGAAGAACAAGCGCAACATCCCGCTGATCGGCCTGTTGCTGCTGATGGCCGCGGCCAACCTGGCGTTCCACCTGTCGGCCACCGGCGTCATCGCGCTGCAGCCGCTCACCGCGCTGTATGCCGAGCTGGGCATGGTGCTGATGGTGGTCGCCGTCATCACCGGCCGGGTGGTGCCGATGTTCACGCGCAACGTCACGCCGGGCTTGACGATGAACATCCCGCGCGCGTTCGAGATGAGCGTGCTGGCCGTGACCGCCGTAGCGCTGCTGGCCTGGGTATGCAACGCGCCGGCGCCGTTGGCCGCCGTGCTGAGCGCCGCCGCCGCCGTGCTGCACGCCGTGCGCCTGGCGAAGTGGAAGCCCTGGACCACGCTGCGCCGGCCCATCTTGTGGATCCTGCATGCCTCCTATGCCTGGATGCCGCTGGGCTTTGCCCTGCTGGCCGCCGCGCAGCTGGGCTGGCTGCCTGTGACGCTGGCGGTGCATGCCCTGGCCGTGGGCGTGGTCGGCGGGCTGATCATCGGCATGCTGACGCGCACCGCGCGCGGCCACACCGGCCGGCCGCTGCAGGCCGGGCGCGGGGAGGTGATTGCCTACGCCTGCGTCATGGCCGCGGCCGTGCTGCGCGTGCTGGTGCCCGCCGTGCACCCGCAGTGGTACGCCTACGCGCTCCACGGCGCGGCCTGCCTGTGGGCGGTGGCGTTCGCGATCTATTTCGTGCAGTACACGCCTTGGCTGATGCGCAGCCGGCTGGACGGCAAGGACGGCTGAACGCGCCGCCGGTCTTTCCACCCCTGTTTTTTCTCCCGTTTCCCCGACGCTCCCGCAGTCGTCATTCACCAGAAAGGTTGAACCATGAGCACCCCCACCGTCACCGAAATCGACGTCCGCACCATTCCGCCCTACGAGCGCCACGCGAAGATCTTCGGCCAGTTCGACGACCTGGCCGTGGGCCAGGCGCTGGTCATCGTCAACGACCACGACCCGGTGCCGCTGCGCCGCCAGTTCGAGGGCCGCACGCCCGGCCAGTTCAACTGGAGCTACCTGCAGGCCGGCCCGGCGCTGTGGCGCGTGCAGATCGACAAGGTGGCCGGCGCCGCGGCCGAGTCCGGCGGCGGCTGCTGCTCGGGCGGCGCATGCGGCTGATCTCGTTCGTCTGAGGCGAAAAAACGGCAGGCCCTTGGCCTGCCGTTTTGCGTTGAGAGTTGAGCGTTTGGCGTTTGGCGTTTGGCGAGGGGCGTGTCCCGGCGGTTCACGCTCAACGCCAAACGCACAAGCCACAAGCAGCGCCGCAAATGCCTGCCTCTCCACCGCGCCAAGCGGCCCCTACAGCCCCAGCGCCAGCTGCGCCGCCTCGGACATTCGCGAGCGGTCCCAGGGCGGATCGAACACCAGGTTCACGGTGATCTCGCCCACGCCGGGCAGCGCCAGGATCTTGTCGCAGACCTCGTCAGCGATGGCCTCGCCCATGCCGCAGCCGGGCGCGGTGAGCGTCATGTCCACCACGGCGCGCACCTTGTCGGCGTCCTCCAGCGGCTCGAACGCCACGCGGTACACCAGCCCCAGGTCGACGATGTTCACCGGGATTTCTGGGTCGTAGCAGGTGGCCAGGGTCTTCCAGACCAGCGGCTCCAGGTCGTCCACGTGCAGGTCGGCCGGCACGGCGATCGTTTCGGGCGGGGTCTTGCCGATGGCGTCGGCGTCCTGGCCCTTCAGGCGCATCAGCTGGCCCTCGACCAGCAGCGTGAATGAGCCGCCCAGCGCCTGGGTGATCTGCGCGAGTTGCCCGGCCTCCAGCTCGACCGGCATGCCGCTGGGGATGGTCTCGACGGTTACGGTGCGACGCACCAGCACGTCCTCGCGGTGGCGGCGGTGGGTCATGCCTGGGACTCCTGGGTGTTGTGTTCGGCGATGGCATGCATCAGCGCGTGCCAACCGAGCAGCGCGCACTTGATGCGGCTGGGGTACTGGCGCACGCCGGCCAGGCTGACCAGCTTGCCCAGCGGCGCCTCCTCGGGCTGCTGCTCGCCCGTCAGCACGGCGCGGAAGTGCTGCTGCAGCGCGTTGGCATGCGCCACGTCGCGGCCCTTGACGGCCTCGGTCATCATCGAGGTCGAGGCCATGCAGATGGCGCAGCCCTGGCCAGAAAAGCGGATGTCGCGCAGCTGCGTGCCGTCCAGCTCCAGTTCGACGGCCACCTGGTCGCCGCAGGACGGATTCGTGCCCTCGGCGCGGTGCGTGGGCGAGCTCAGGTGGCCGAAGTTGCGCGGGGCGCGCTTGTGCTCCAGCACCACCTCCTGGTACAGGTCGTTCAGTGCATCGCTCATTGCAGCAGCTCCCGGGCGCGGGCGACGCCGGCGATGAGCCGCTCGACCTCGTCCGCCGTGTTGAACAGGGCAAAGGACGCACGCGTGGTCGGCCCGCAGCCCAGGTGTTCGAGCAGCGGCTGCGCGCAGTGGTGGCCGGTGCGCACGGCCACGCCGGCCTCGTCCAGCAGCTGGCCCACATCGTGCGGGTGCACGCCGGGCACGGTGAAGGCGATCAGCGCGGCGTCGGTGGCGTGCGGGCTGAGCACGCGCACGTCGGGGATTGCCTGCAGGCCGGCGACGGCTTGCGCGCGCAGCGCCTGCAGGTGCGCGCCGATGGCGGCGCGGCCAGCCTGGTCGATGAAGCGCGCTGCCGCCGCCAGGCCCACGGCGCCGGCGATGTTCGGCGTGCCGCCCTCCAGCCGCGCGGGCAGGGCGGCGTAGCGCGCGCCGTGGTAGCTGGCCTGCTCGACCATGTCGCCGCCCAGGCGCAGCGGGTGCAGGCGCTCCAGCGCCTCGCGTCGGCCGGCCAGCACGCCGATGCCAAGCGGGCCGTGCATCTTGTGGCCCGACAGCGCCAGGAAGTCGCAATCCGGCAGTTGCGCCAGCACCGGCGTGCCGTGCGCCGCGACCTGCGCGGCGTCCAGCACGGTGAGCGCGCCGGCCTGGCGCGCCAGGCGCAGCAGGGCCTCGTAGGGCGGGCGCTCGCCGGTGGCGTTGGCGCAGGCGGTGACGGCGAAGACGCGCGCGCCGCCCACATCCAGCAGCGCGGCCAGGTCGGCCTCGTGCAGGCGGCCTTCGGCGTCGGGCAGCAGGATGTCGAGCTGCGCGCCGCTCATGCGCGCGGCGTGCTGCCAGGGCAGCAGGTTGGCGTGGTGCTCCAGCCCGCTGACGATGATGCGGTCGCTCGGGCGCAGCCAGGCGTGGCCCGGCCCGCCGGCCCACAGGCCTTGGGCGACGAGGTTCAGCGCCTCGGTCGTGCCGCTGGTGAAGACCAGCTCGTGCTCGGCCGTGGCGCCGAGATAGTCCTTGAGCGTGGCGCGCGCGGCGTCGAAAGCGTCGGTGGCGCGCTGGCTGAGCGTGTGTACGCCGCGGTGGATGTTGGCGCGCTGCTGTGTCTCGAACGTTTCCAGCGCCTGCAGCACCGGCAGTGGCATCGGCGTGCTGGCGGCGTTGTCCAGGTAGGCCAGGGGATGGCCGTGGATGGCCTGCGCCAGGATCGGGAACTGCACGCGCAGCTCGGCCACCGGCAGCGGGGTGTGCAGCAGGGGGTGTGGTTTACCCATGGCGGGGCCTTTGTGCTTGGAGCGACCCACTTGCTCTCCCACTTGTGGGAGAGCGTTGGGATGAGGGGGTAGTACAGGCGCGAGGACGGGATGAAGCCACCCTCACCCCGGCTCTCTCCCGCGCGCGGGAGAGGGAGAGAAGACAGAGCGTTTCGGCATGAAATCTGCCTGTGGTCCCTGTAAACAAAGGGCCTTCAGCTATCAATTTTGTATTGTTCATCCTGCATCCTCCGGCGACTGCCGCAGCGCCCAGCGCAGGCTGTTGGCCAGCCCGCCGCCCTCCAGCCAGTCCTGCAGCAAGGGCGAGTGGGGCAGCGCGCCCTCCAGCAGCGCACGCGCCATGCCCTCGGTGACGAGGGTGTGCGCCGTGTCGTCGTCCAAGCCGCGCTGGGCGGCGTAGAACAGCGCGTCCTCGGGCAGCGCGCCCCAGGTGGCGCCGTGGGCGGCCTGCACGTCGTCGTGCAGGATTTCCAGGTGCGGGCGCAGCGTCAGGCGCGGCTGGCCCGACAGCGGGATGCCGGTCAGCCGCTGGCGCACATTGGCCTGGGCGGCGCCCGGGGCAATGTGGGTGTGCGCGTTGGCCACCACGCGCGCGCGGCCCTGGGCCAGCGCCAGCGTCTCCACCGTGCTGTGCGCCTGCGGCGCCTGCACGCGGCTGTAGACCTGGTGGTCGATCTGCGCGGCGCCGGCCAGCAGCAGCGCGGCGCTGTGCGCCTGCGCACCAGCTTCCAGCTCGATGCGGCTGCGCTGCAGGTGGTAGGCGCTGCTGCCGGCGACCAGCGCCTGGGCGTAGTGCGCATCGCGCGCCAGGCGGACGTGCAGGTGGTGCGCCACCTGGTCGTGCGCGCCGGGCTGGGAGATGCGCAGGTGCTCCAGCCGGGCGCCGGGCGCCAGGCGGATGTGCACCTGCAGGTTCTGCGTCAGCGCCTGGCCGCAGCCGCTGGCGGCACTCCAGTCGTGGGTTTCCAGCAGCCGGCAATGCACGCCGGGCCGCACATCCAGCACCAGCAGCGGCGCCTCGATGCGCGCGCGCGGCTGGTGGCGCAGCTGCAGCCAGACGCTGCCGTCATCTGCCGCCCGTCCGGGCGCCGCGTCGATGCGCAGGCGCAGGCCCTGGCGGCACAGGGCGCGATGCGCCCAGGCGAAAGGCGCGGCCTCGTCGTCGCCCGGCTGGGCCGGGCCGGGCAGGCCGTCCAGCAGCTGCGCGCGCTGCGCGGCGTCGCGCGCGTCCAGCCACTGCGCCTGCACGCCGCCGGCGCTGCCATCGCGCAGCGGGTGCAGCGTCCAACCGGCGCCGGCCAGTGGCGCCGCGTTGCAGGCCGCGGCCGGGTCTTCATGGAGCCAGTGGGCCAGCGCGGGCGGCGGCAGGTGGCGGAAGGCCTCGCCGGCGTGCGGCGCGAACCAGCCGCCGCGCTGCAGCCAGTCGCGCGCGGCCAGGATGTCGGCATGTACTGTGTCCATCTCAGTTTTCCATAGCGCTGCGCGCCACCCGCATCGCATGAAACGGGCGCGGCCCATGCGCGGGCAACCGCGCAAGGGCCGCCCCGCCGCGCTGGCTGCGTCCCCCTCCCGCGCGCAGCGTGAGAGAGGGGGAAGGCGCGAAGCGGCTCAGGGGGTGTTTCATTTCAAGCCTCCAGCGCCGGCTCGGCGGCGCGGGCAAAGCCGGTGCGGGCGATGCCGCGCGCCAGCTCGAGGCCGCCCGTCTCGGCGATGCAGCCCTGGTCCAGGCGTAGCACGGCGTCGGGCGCGAGCTGCTCGATCATGTGCAGGTAGTGCGACACGACCAGGATGGCCGTGCCCTGCGCGCGCAGGCGTCCGATCAGCGCCACCACGGCGCGCACGCCGTCCACGTCCAGGCCGGAATCGATCTCGTCGAGCAGCGCCACGCGCGGGCGCAGCAGGGCCAGCTGCAGCAGTTCGTTGCGCTTTCTCTCGCCGCCGGAGAAGCCCTCGTTCACCGGCCGGCCGAGCAGTGCCTCGGGCAGGCTCAGGTCGCGCGCGGCGGCCTTGGCGCTGGCGATGAAATCGAAGGCGTCCAGAGGCTCCTCGCCGCGCGCCGCGCGCACGGCGTTCAGCGCGGTGCGCAGGAACAGGTTGTTTTTCACGCCCGGGATGTCCGGCGGCGCCTGCAGCGACACGAACAGCCCGGCGCGCGCGCGCTCGTGCGCTGGCAGCGCCAGCAGGTCCTGGCCCTCCAGCAGCGCCTGGCCGCCCAGCACGCGGTAGTGCGGGTGCCCGGCCAGCGCCATGCCCAGCGTGCTCTTGCCGCTGCCGTTGGCGCCCATCAGCACCGACAGCGAGCCCGGCTCCGCCTGCAGGCTGACCGAGTGCAGGATGGTGCGCTCGCCCACCTGCACGCGCAGGTCGCGCACATCCAGCAGGGCGGAAGAGGGTTTGGTCATCGTGTTTCCTTTAAATTTGATAGCTGGTAGCCGTTCATCCATATGGGCTTGAGGCCGATTCGGCTGTGCATCAGCCCACCGCGCCTTCGAGCGACACGGCCAGCAGCGCCTTGGCCTCCAGGGCGAACTCCATGGGCAACTCCTCCAGCACCGCCTGGCAGAAGCCGCCGACGATCAGCGCCGTCGCCTCCTCGGGGTCGATGCCGCGCTGCTGGCAATAGAACAATCGTTCCTCCGAAATGCGCGTGGTCGTGGCCTCGTGCTCGACCACCGCGTCGGCGCGCGCCACGTCCACGTACGGAAAGGTGTGCGCGCCGCAGTGCGGGCCGATCAGCAGCGAGTCGCACTGCGTGTGGTTGCGCGCGCCGGCCGCGCCGGGGTTCACGCGCACCAGGCCGCGGTAGCTGTTCTGCGCGCGGCCGGCGCTGATGCCCTTGCTGACGATGCGACTGGTGGTGTTCTTGCCCAGGTGGATCATCTTGGTGCCGGTGTCGGCCTGCTGGCGGTGGTTGGACACGGCGATCGAATGGAACTCGCCGTTCGATTCGTCGCCGCGCAGCACCACGCTGGGGTATTTCCAGGTGATGGCCGAACCGGTCTCGATCTGCGTCCAGGCGATGCGCGAGCGCTTGCCGGCGGCCAAGCCGCGCTTGGTCACGAAGTTGTAGATGCCGCCGCGGCCCTGCTCGTCGCCGGGGTACCAGTTCTGCACCGTGGAGTATTTGATGAAGGCGTCGTCGTGCGCGATGAGCTCGACCACCGCCGCGTGCAGCTGGTTCTCGTCGCGCTGCGGGGCGGTGCAGCCTTCCAGGTAGCTGACCGAGGCGCCTTCCTCGGCAATGATCAGCGTGCGCTCGAACTGCCCGGTGTTCTGCGCGTTGATGCGAAAGTACGACGACAGCTCCATCGGGCATTTCACGCCTTTGGGGATGTAGACGAACGAGCCGTCCGAGAACACGGCGGAGTTCAGCGCGGCGTAGAAGTTGTCGCCCTGCGGCACCACGCTGCCCAGGTACTGCTCGATCAGGGCCGGGTGGTGCTGCACGGCGTGCGAGAACGAGCAAAAGATCACGCCGACCTTGGCCAGCTGCTCGCGGAAGGTGGTGCCGACCGAGACCGAGTCGAACACCGCGTCCACCGCCACGCCGGCCAGCCGCGCGCGCTCGTGCAGCGGCACGCCGAGCTTTTCGTAGGTCTCCAGCAGCTTCGGATCCACCTCGTCCAGGCTCTTCGGTGCGTCCTTCAGCGACTTCGGCGCCGAGTAGTAGCACAGCGCCTGGAAGTCGATGGGCTCGATCTGCAGCCGCGCCCAGTCGGGCAGCGGCATCTGCTTCCAACGCGCGAACGCCGCCAGGCGCCAGTCCAGCAGGAACTGCGGCTCGCGCTTCTTGCGCGAGATGGCGCGGATGGTGTCCTCGTCCAGCCCCGGCGGCAGCGCGTCGGACTCGATCTCCGTCACGAAGCCGTGCTGGTAGGGCTGCTGCAGCGCCTGCGACAGCGGGTCGGGCGGGGCGAGGGTGGCGGGCTGGGGCACGGCGTTCATGTCGGGGTGGAAGGTGGTTTTAATGTGCATATCGTATGCATCTTTTGCCGTCGTGCCCAGGAATGGCTGGAGCCCGCACCTGTTTCAGGGAGATTGCGGCGGCGGCCGGCCTACCATGCAAGCGCACCGACAGGCGATACCAGGAGGAACCCATGGAGGCGATGCAGTCCCGTTGTGATGTGCTGGTCATCGGCGCGGGCATTGCCGGCGCGTCGGTGGCCTGGGAACTGGCCTGTGCCGGCCAGCAGGTGCTGTTGCTGGAGCGGGAAGCGCAGCCCGGCTACCACACCACCGGGCGCTCGGCGGCGCTCTACAGCGCCACCTACGGCACGCCCGCGATCCAGGCGCTGACGCGCGCCAGCCGTGCGTTCTACGACGCGCCGCCGGCAGGCTTCGCGGACACACCGATCCTGGCGCCGCGCGGCGTGGCCTATGTGGCGGCGCGGCACCAGCAAGACCTGATCCAGCCCGCCTTCAAGCACGCCCAGGCGCGCAACCCGGCCGTGCATCGGCTGGACTGCGCAGCCCTGCTGGCGCTGCTGCCCTGCCTGAAGCCCGACGCCGTGGCCGGCGGCGTGGCCGAGCCGGACGCCGCCGACATCGACGTGCACGCGCTGCACCAGGGCTACCTGCGCGGTGCGCGGCGCGCGGGCGCGCTGCTGCGCACCGATGTCGAGGTGGTGGGACTGGCGCGCCCGGGCGACGGTGCCGCCTGGCAGGTCACGCTCGCCAGCGGCGAGGTGATGCACGCGCGCGCCGTGGTGAACGCCGCCGGCGCCTGGGCCGACGAGGTTGCGCGGCTGGCCGGCGTGACGCCGGTGGGGCTGGAGCCGCGCCGGCGCACCGCCTTCACCTTCTCCGTCCCGCACGGGATGGACGCGACCCATTGGCCGGCCGCGATCGGCATCGCCGAGGACTGGTACTTCAAGCCCGACGCCGGCCAGCTGCTGGGCTCGCCGGCCAATGCCGACCCGGTGCCGCCGCACGACGTGGTGCCCGAGGAGCTGGACGTGGCGTTGGGCATCCACCGCATCGAGGAGATGACCTGCTTTGAGATCCGCCGCCCGACGCGCACCTGGGCGGGCCTGCGCTCGTTCGTGCCGGACGGCGACCCGGTCATCGGTTGGGACGACGCGGTGCCAGGATTCTTCTGGCTGGCGGGGCAGGGCGGCTACGGCATCCAGAGCGCCGCCGGCGCCGCGCGGCTGGCGCGCAACCTGCTGCTGGACGAGCCGCTGGATGCGCGTCTGGCGCAGGAGGGGTTGGAGCGTCAAATCCTGGGACCTGAGCGCCTGCGTTAAGCCGCACCCGCCTGGGCATTGGCACCTGAACTGCGCGACAGAACCAGGCCTGCGGCGCTGCGTTTGCGGCCTGTACCAAGACGGCCGCGCCGCGCTGTCAGTCCAGCGCCGCCGCGCCCAGGTTCTCGCAGTCCGACAGGTCCGAGTCGCTCGCCGGCTCCAGCTGCCGCGCGACCTGGCGCAGCGCGCTGCGCAGGCCCTCCTCCAACGTCGGGTGGTAGATCGGCATGCGCAGCAGCTGCTGCACCGTCAGCTCCCGGTCGATGGCCAGCGCCAGCAACTGTGCCAGGTGCTCGCCGGCCGGGGCGCACAGCTGCGCGCCCAGCAGCCGCCCGTCGTCGGGCGATGCATACACGCGCAGCAGGCCTGCGTTGCGCTGCGCCACGCGCGCGCGTCCCTGGCGGGCATAGTTCACCTCGCCCACCAGGTGCGGCCGGCTCTCGATCTCCTTCCAGGGCAGTCCGACACTGGCAGCGTTCGGTTCGCAGAACGTGATGGCCAGTGGCACCCGGCGGCGAAAGCGCCGCAGCGGCTGGCCCTGCGCCGCCAGCACGGCGTTGATGCCCGCGATGTGGCCCTCGTCGGCGCCCTCGTGCAGCAGCGGCCGGTCGCGGTCCACGTCGCCGGCCATGAACACGGAGGTGTCGCCCACCTGCAGCGTGCACGGCTCGATGGGCGGCAGGCCGCGCGCGTCCAGCACCGGGCCCAGCGTGTCCACGCCCAGGAACTCAATGTTGGGCGTGCGCCCCATGGCCGCCAGCACCTGGTCCACCACCACCGTGGTCTGGCCGTTGCTGACCTCGATGCCGCCGGCCAGCTCGCGCAGCTGGGCATGCTGGCCGACGCTGATGGCGAATTCGCGCTTGAGCTGCTCGAGCAGGGCGGCGTTCACCTGCGCGTCCTGCAAACCGGCCACCTGGTCGCTGGTGACGAACGCGACCACCTCCACGCCCAGCCGCGCCAGGGCCTGCGCCAGCTCCGCGCCCAGCGGCCCCAGGCCGATCACCGCCATGCGCGGCCCCAGGGTGGGCTGCTCGAACAGCGTGTCGGTGGTCAGCACGCGGTCGCCGAAGGCCAGCCACTCATCCGGCACGACGGGCCGTGAGCCGCTGGCGACGATGATGCTGCGCGCTTCCCAGGTGCGCCCGCCCACCTCAACATGTCGGGCGTCCAGCAACCGCGCGCGGCCGGAGACAGCCCGGTCGCCGGCGTCGCTGGCGCGCAGCGTGCCGGCGACGAACTCGTCGCGCAGCGCACGCACGCGCTCGAGCACCGCCGGCAGGTCGGCGCGCGCGTCCTGGCCGCCGCACAGGCCGAAGTTTTCCCAGCGCCGGCGTGCGTGCAGGGCGTTGGCGGCCTCGATCAGCATCTTGGAGGGCATGCAGCCGACGCGCGCACAGGTCGTGCCCCAGGGGCCATCGTTGACGATCAGGAAACGGTCGGTGCGCTTGCGCACTTCGCGCAGCGCCGCCAGTCCGGCGGTGCCGGCGCCGATGATGAGGGTGTCGAGAGGAGAGGTCATGGAGTGGCTACAAGGCGATGCGGCCAGTGTCGGCGCGACCAAGCAGCCGGGGTGTAGGCCCGCACGCCAACGCCGGGAGCTCGGGTGCCAAAGCGCTGCAGCGGCGCAACAAATCGCATGGTGCCCACAGCGAACGCCGGGGCCGGCTGCCCGCCCGGCGCAGGTCAGTCCGCCGCCAGCCAGGCCACGCGGCCGGCGCACAGCTCCTCCAGACGCGCCTGGAAGGCGGCCGCATCGTCCTCGGGCAGCGCCAGCGTCAGGGTGACCTGGGCGGCGTGCGCCACCTCCAGCAGTTGCGCCTGTGCCGCCGCGATCTCGCGGCGCGCCAGGCCCTCCAGCGGGTAGGGCACGCAGGCGCGCAGCTGCGCCATGCGCTGCAGCGCGACCTTCTCGACGCCCAACAGCGCCTGGGCCACGCTGTCCGTGTAGGCGCGCACCAGACCGCCCGCACCCAGTTTCACTCCGCCGAAGTAGCGCACCACGGTCGCCAGCACGCCTTCGAGCTGCTGGTGGCGCAGCACGTCCAGCATGGGCCGGCCGGCGGTGCCGCTGGGCTCGCCGTCGTCCACCGCCGCCGACTGCCCGCCGGCCATCAGCGCCCAGCACACGTGCGCCGCGCCCGGATGCGCGCGCCACAGCGCATCCACCACGGCCTGCGCCTGGGGCCGCCCCTCGACCGGCTGCACGCAGGCGATGAAGCGGCTTTTCTTGATGATGAGTTCGGCGTGTGCAGGGCCTAGCAGGGTCTGTGACATGAGGGCGGCACTGTAAGCCACCGCCTCGGGCCCGGGCGAGGCTGCATCACGGACGGCGCGGGAGCGCGCTCCCATGCGTGCATCAGGGTAATCCAGAAGGACTATGGTTTTCGTTGTCCTGCTCGTGTGAAGGCATTCCCTCGCGGGCCGGAATGTTTCTTGTTCAACGGAGGAAACCATGAAGACTTTGTATTGGCAACCCGCTGCGCTGGCCCTGGCATTGTTCGCGGCCGTACCGGCACAGGCTGCCGACTGCGCCACCGAGATCGACGCCAACGACGCCCTGCAGTACAGCAAGCAGAGCATCGCCGTGCCGGCCAGCTGCAAGCAGTTCACCGTCAAGCTCAAGCACGTGGGCAAGCTACCCAAGACGTCCATGGGCCACAACTGGGTGCTGACCAAGACCGCCGACATGCAGGGCGTGGTGACCGATGCCGCGGCCGCTGGCGCGGGCAAGGACTACCTCAAGCCTTCGGATGCGCGCGTGCTGGCGCACACCAAGCTGATCGGCGGCGGCGAGAGCGATTCCGTCACCTTCGACACCTCCAAGCTCAAGGCGGGTGAGGCCTACAGCTACTTCTGCTCGTTCCCGGGGCATTCGGGCGTCATGAAGGGCACGCTGACGCTGGCCAAGTAAGCACCTGTTCGGTCCGTCGACACGGCGGGTCTTGCGGGCGGCGCCCAGCGCGGGGGCGCGCGGGTTCCTACAATGCCCGGCCCCCCCTGAGCCGCCTGCCATGACCGCCTACGCCGACGTTTCCTTCTTCCCGCGCGACGCCAAGCCACTGACCAGCTGGCGCCCGTACTGGGCCAAGCGCTTCGGCTCTGCGCCCTATTTGCCGATGAGCCGCGCCGAGATGGAACGCCTGGGCTGGGACAGCTGCGACGTGGTGCTGGTGACGGGCGACGCCTATGTCGACCATCCCAGCTTCGGCATGGCGGTGATCGGGCGGGTACTGGAGGCACAGGGCTTCCGCGTGGGCATCATCGCCCAGCCGGACTGGACCAGCGCCGAGCCGTTCAAGGCGTTGGGCAAGCCCAACCTGTTCTGGGGCGTGACGGCGGGGAACATGGATTCCATGATCAACCGCTACACGGCGGATCGGAAAATCCGCAGCGACGACGCCTACACCCCTGGCGACGTGGGCGGAAAGCGGCCCGACCGCGCGGCCATCGTCTACAGCCAGCGCTGCCGCGAGGCGTTCAAGGACGTGCCGATCGTGCTGGGCGGCATTGAGGGGAGCCTGCGCCGCATCGCGCACTACGACTACTGGAGCGACAAGGTGCGCCGCTCGATGGTGGTGGACGCCAAATGCGACCTGCTGCTGTACGGCAACGCCGAGCGCGCGCTGGTCGAGGTGGCACACCGCCTGGCGCGGCGCGAGCCGGTCGAGAACATTACCGACGTGCGCGGCACGGCGTTCGTGCGCCGCAGCAGCCCGGAGGGCTGGTTCGAGATCGACTCCACCAACGTGGACGAGCCCGGCCCGGTCGAGGCGCGCACCAACCCCTATGCCACCACGGCCGAGCAGGCCGCCGCGCAGGGCCAGAGTTGCTCGCGCGAGGATGCTCCTGATTCTGTAGCTGCAGGCCGGCGTGGAATAACGGCTGAAGGCCAAAAAGGCTCGGAATCCGTGGTGCAGTTCATGCCCAACCCGGCGCTGCGCCGCAAGGACGGCCAGCCGCCGCGCGACCGCACGGTGATCCGCCTGCCCAGCTTCGAGCAGGTGAAAAGCGACCCGGTGCTGTATGCCCACGCCAACCGCGTGCTGCACCTGGAGACCAACCCCGGCAACGCCCGCGCGCTGGTGCAGGCACACGGCGAGGGCACCACGGCGCGCGACGTCTGGCTGAACCCGCCGCCGATTCCGCTCTCCACCGCCGAAATGGACTGGGTCTTCGGCCTGCCGTACGCGCGCAACCCGCACCCGGCGTATCTGGACGACAAGGGCAGCTACGAGGGCCCGACCAAGATCCCGGCGTGGGAGATGATCCGCGCGTCCATCAACATCATGCGCGGGTGCTTTGGCGGCTGCACCTTCTGCTCGATCACCGAGCACGAGGGCCGCATCATCCAGAGCCGCTCGGAAGAATCCATCATCCAGGAGGTCGAGGACATCCGCGACAAGGTCAAGGGCTTCACCGGAACCATCTCGGACCTGGGCGGGCCCACGGCCAACATGTACCGCCTGGGATGCAAGAGCCCGGAGATCGAGGCCGCGTGTCGCAAGCCCAGCTGCGTCTTCCCCGGCATCTGCCAGAACCTGCATACCGACCACGATCCGCTGATCAGGATCTACCGCCGTGCGCGCCAATTGCGGGGCATCAAGAAGATCCTGATCGGCTCCGGCCTGCGCTACGACCTGGCGGTGCAGTCGCCCGAGTACGTGCGCGAGCTGGTGCAGCACCACGTGGGCGGCTACCTGAAGATCGCGCCTGAGCACACCGAGGCCGGGCCGCTGTCGAAGATGATGAAGCCGGGCATCGGCAACTACGACCGCTTCAAGCAGATGTTCGAGAAGTACACGGAAGAGGCAGGCAAGAAGCAGTTTCTGATCCCGTACTTCATCGCCGCCCACCCGGGCACGACCGACGAGGACATGCTGCAGTTGGCCATCTGGCTAAAGAAGAATGGCTTTCGCGCCGACCAGGTGCAGGCTTTCTACCCCAGCCCCATGGCCACGGCGACAGCTATGTACCACTCGGGCCGCAACCCGCTCACGCGCGTGCGCCGGCAGATGCGCGACGAGGGCGAGGAGCGGGTGGACATCGTGCGCGGCGAGCGCCGCCGGCGCCTGCACAAGGCGTTCCTGCGCTACCACGATCCCAACAACTGGCCCCTGCTGCGCGAAGCGCTCAAGGCCATGGGGCGTGCCGACCTGATTGGCAATGGCAAGCACCACCTGATCCCGACCTTCCAGCCCATCACCGATGGCTGCTACCAGTCGGCGCGGCGCAAGAACAGCACCGCGGCAGGCGGGACGGGCGACGCGGCGAAACGAGATGGGTCGGCGCCGCGCCAAGCCCCCGGCGTGGCCTCGCGTGCCAAGCCAGCGGCAGCGCAGCCACTGCAGCGCGGCCAGCTGCTGACGCAGCACACCGGGCTTCCGCCACGCTCCACCGGTATCGGCCCAAAGGGCGCGCGCGGTACCAAGCCACAGCGCGGGCGCTAAGCGCTGCGCTGCACGAGGGGCGTTGTCCGGGCCGGCCAGCCAAGGCTCGGCCATTCACTGGGTCGAGATCAAATCCTCGATGATCAGCCGGCGGTAGTAAAAGGCGGCCGTGGCGCCTGCCTGCTGCAGCGCGGCGCGCAGATCTTCCGGCGTATCGTCATCGCGCGCCTCGAACATCAGCGCATGCGCGCCGCCGCTCGCCAGCTCCGCGATCCTGCGCACGATGACGCCTTCCGCCCCTACCGACGGCAACGGGTCGTCGGCATTTCCCAGCGTGCGCACCACGTGCTGCATGACGGCGTCTGGCGCGGCGAGCGACACGTCGTCATGCCCCTGCTGCTCCAGTTGCTGTGCCGCGTTGTGCACAGCGCCCTCGCTGGGGAACAGGGCAAAGACGTAGCCTGTGGGGTAGAAGGTGCCGGACGCCGAGGTCATCTCGGGGGTGAGGGCAAAGGGTTTCATGGCGCAGGTCTCCGGTGGATGGTGTCTGGCCCGATTGGAGCCGCGCGCTGCGTCGCGCTGTGTCAGGACGCTGGCGGGCTGGCTGTCGGACGCTGCCGCCAGCGACCTGTTTTGCGACAAACCTGCTTGCAGCCCTTTGTTTGCAAGGGCCTTCAGCTATGAATTCCGAAGTGCGCCGGGCGCCACGTTAGCCAGCCAGAAATGACAAAACCGCCCGTAGGCGGTTCTGGAATGCAGGCCTTGAAAAGCCCGCCGGCTTACATCACCTGCGCGATCGACGCACAGACGTAGTCGATGTTCTTGCTGTTCAGCGCGGCCACGCACAGACGGCCCGTGTCAGTGCCGTACACGCCGAACTCGCTTTTCAGGCGGTCCATTTGCGCCTTGCTCAGACCCGAGTAGCTGAACATGCCGATCTGGTCGGTGATGAAGGACATGTCCTGCTGCACGCCGGCGGCCTTCAGGCCGTCGACCAGCTTGCTGCGCATGGCCTTGATGCGCACGCGCATCTCGCCCAGTTCCTGCTCCCACTGCGCGCGCAACTCGGGGTCGTTCAGCACCTTGGCAACCACCGCGCCGCCGTGCGTGGGTGGGTTGGAATAGTTGGTGCGCACGACGATCTTCAGTTGCGACAGCACGCGCGCGGCTTCCTCCTTGTCGCGCGCCACCACCGACAGCGCACCCACGCGCTCGCCGTACAGCGAGAAGCTCTTGGAGAACGACGTGGACACGAAGAGGTTCATGCCGGTGGCGACGAACTTGCCGATCACCGCGCCGTCTTCCTGGATGCCGTTGCCGAAGCCCTGGTAGGCCATGTCCAGGAAGGGGACCAGCTGGCGCTCCTGCACCGCGGCGATGACCTGGTCCCACTGCGCGGGCGTCAGGTCGTAGCCGGTCGGGTTGTGGCAGCAGGCGTGCAGCACCACGATGGTGCCGGGCGCGGCGGCGCGCAGGTCGGCCAGCATGCCGTCGAAGTTGACCGAGCGCGTGGCCGCGTCGTAGTAGCGGTAGCTGCCCACCTCGAAGCCGGCGTTGGTGAAAAGCGCGCGGTGGTTTTCCCAGCTCGGGTCGGAGATCAGCACGCGCGCCTGGGGGTTGAGCTTTTTCAGGAAGTCGGCGCCGATCTTCAGCCCGCCGGTGCCGCCGATGGCCTGCACCGTGGCCACGCGGCCTTCCTGCACCACGGCCGAGTCGGCGCCGAACACCAGAGCCTTCACAGCGCTGTCATAGGCGGCGATGCCGTCGATGGGCAGATAGCCACGCGCGCTGGGCTTGTCCATCAGCGCCTTCTCGGCCGCCTGCACGCACTGCAGCAGCGGCAGCTTGCCGTTGTCGTCGAAGTACACGCCCACGCCCAGGTTGACTTTCTTCGGATTGGGGTCGGCGTTGAATTGTTCGTTCAGGCCCAGGATCGGATCGCGGGGCGCCATCTCGACGGCGGAAAACAGAGACATGAAAGGTCCTTGAGGGGTGGAATTGCGGCGACCCGGCCCCAGATAGTCTGCCTGTCGCCAACCCGCAATTTTATGGGCGCTGCCATGTACGTACAGCGCCTGCATATTTTCGATACTCCCATGCATGAAGTCACCACCGAGCCGGTCGCCGAAGGCGGGCAGTTCGTCCAGTACCCCGGCTCGCCTTTCCAGCTGTACCAGCCGTACCCGCCGGCGGGCGACCAGCCGCAGGCGATCGAGAAGCTGGTGGAGGGGGTGCGCGACGGCGAGGCGTTCCAGACGCTGCTGGGCGTGACCGGCTCTGGCAAGACCTTCACCATGGCCAATGTGATCGCCCGGCTGGGACGGCCGGCGATCGTCTTCGCGCCGAACAAGACGTTGGCGGCGCAGCTGTACTCGGAGTTCCGCGAGTTCTTCCCGAAGAACGCGGTGGAGTACTTCGTCAGCTACTACGACTACTACCAGCCCGAGGCCTACGTGCCGCAGCGCGACCTGTTCATCGAGAAGGACAGCGCCATCAACGAGCACATCGAGCAGATGCGCCTGTCGTGCACCAAGAGCATCCTGGAGCGGCGCGACGTGGTCATCGTGGCCACGGTGTCGGCCATCTACGGCATCGGCGAGCCCGAGAGCTACCACCGCATGATCATGACGCTGCGCACCGGCGACAAACTGGGCCAGCGCGACGTGATCGGCCAGCTGATCCGCATGCAGTACCAGCGCAACGACCAGGATTTTTCCCGGGGCAAGTTTCGCGTACGCGGCGACACCATCGACGTTTTCCCGGCCGAGCACTCGGAGCTGGCCATCCGCATCGAGCTGTTCGACGACGAGATCGAGAGCCTGCAGCTGTTCGACCCGCTCACCGGCCGGGTGCAGCAGAAGATCCCGCGCTTCACCGTGTATCCCAGCAGCCACTACGTTACCCCGCGCGACAAGGTGCTGTCGGCGGTGGACACCATCAAGGCCGAGCTGGCCGAACGCCTGGCGTTCTTCGAGCGCGAGGGCAAGCTGGTGGAAGCCCAGCGGCTTGAGCAGCGCACGCGCTTCGACCTGGAGATGCTGGCCGAGGTCGGGCACTGCAAGGGCATCGAGAACTACACGCGTCACCTGTCGGGCGCGCCGGTGGGCGCGCCGCCCAGCACGCTGACCGACTACCTGCCCAAGGACGCGCTCATGTTCCTGGACGAGAGCCACCAGATGATCGGCCAGCTTTCGGCCATGTACAACGGCGACCGCTCGCGCAAGACGACGCTGGTGGAGTTCGGCTTTCGCCTGCCGTCGGCGCTGGACAACCGGCCTTTGAAGTTCGAGGAGTTCGAGCGGCGCATGCGCCAGGTGATCTTCGTCTCGGCCACGCCGGCGCAGTACGAGCAGGAACACGCCGGCCAGGTGGTGGACCAAGTGGTGCGCCCGACGGGTCTGGTCGATCCAGTGGTCGAGGTGCGCCCGGCCACCCACCAGGTGGACGACGTGCTGCAGGAAATCCGCCTGCGCGTGGAACAGAACGAGCGGGTGCTCATCACCACCCTGACCAAGCGCATGGCCGAGCAGCTGACCGACTATCTGAGCGACAACGGCGTGCGCGTGCGCTACTTGCACTCGGACATCGATACCGTGGAGCGGGTGGAGATCATCCGTGACCTGCGCCTGGGTGCGTTCGACGTGTTGGTGGGGATCAACCTGCTGCGTGAGGGGCTGGACATTCCCGAGGTGTCGTTGGTGGCCATCCTGGACGCCGACAAGGAAGGCTTCCTGCGCGCCGAACGCAGCCTGATCCAGACCATCGGTCGCGCGGCGCGCAACCTGAACGGCAAGGCCATTCTGTACGGCGACCACATGACGGAATCGATGCGCAAGGCCATCGACGAGACCGAACGCCGGCGCGCCAAGCAGATCGCGCACAACCTGGAAAGAGGAATCACGCCGCGCAGTATTGTCAAGCAGGTACGTGACCTGATTGACGGCGTGTACAGCGAGAAGGCAGGGCAGGATGCGCAGCGGCTGGAGCAGGCCACGGCACGCCGCGCCGAGCTGGACGAACTGTCGGAAAAGGACGCCGCGCGCGAGATCAAGCGCCTGGAGAAACTCATGCTGGAGCACGCGCGCAACCTGGAATTCGAGCAGGCGGCGCGGGTGCGCGACCAGCTCACGCGGCTCAAGGACCGGGTGTTCGGCGCCCACGGGCCGGACCAGGCCATCGCATGACGGCCGGGCACGGGAAGTGCTTGAAAATGCCCTGAGTGTCCGACCAAAATAGTCGGACTTTGTGCTATAATTGCGTCACTTACCCAAGAAGAAAACCCCACACACGAATGAAATGCCCGTCCTGCACAGGACGGGCACCGGGCGGGGACAGTGCCAACAGGCAGGCAACAGGGCCTGGCGGCAATCCATCAACGATCCAGCCTGCTTTGGAAGGAGCTTGCGATGCGTCTCACCACCAAAGGCCGTTTTGCGGTCACCGCCATGATCGACCTGGCCTTGCGCCAGAACAACGGTCCCGTTACGCTGGCTGCCATCAGCCAGCGCCAGCAGATCTCGCTATCTTACCTGGAGCAGCTGTTCGGCAAACTGCGTCGCCACGAACTGGTCGAGTCCACCCGCGGCCCTGGCGGCGGCTACACGCTGGCGCGCAAGGCGGCCGATATCACCGTGGCCGACATCATCGTGTCGGTGGACGAGCCTATCGACGCCACTCAGTGCGGCGGCAAGGAAAACTGCCTGGGGGAGGCCGGCCGTTGCATGACGCATGAGCTGTGGGCGGCGCTGAACCAACGCATGGTCGAGTTCCTCGACTCCGTCACGCTGCAAAAGCTGGTGGACGAACAGCTCGCCAAGGGCATCCAGATCGAGGACAAGCCGGCCACGCGCCGCGCCATCTCGACCACTCCGGTGGTCAAGCCGATCCGCGTGAATGCGCCCAATTCGGTGTTCGCGCTGGGCAACGCATTCGCCAAATCCTGATTTGCGACCCGGCGGCCGGCGGGGCATTGCCCTGCCGATCTGCCGCGTGTGTTGCCTCGCCCTTCATCATCAACGCTAGCCAGAGCAGCAGTTTCTTCAGCCAGCCATGGACATGACCCCGCATTTTCCGATTTACCTCGACTACGGGGCGACGACCCCGGTGGACCCGCGTGTCGTGGACGCGATGATTCCCTGGTTGCGCGAGCACTTCGGCAATCCAGCGTCGCGCAGCCACGCCTGGGGCTGGGAAGCCGAGGAAGCGGTAGAGAAAGCCCGCACGCAGGTGGCCGAACTGATCGGCGCCGACCCGCGCGAGATCGTCTGGACCAGCGGCGCGACCGAGTCCAACAACCTGGCGATCAAGGGCGCTGCTCATTTCTACCAAGGCAAGGGCAAGCACCTGATCACCGTTAAGACGGAGCACAAGGCGGTGCTGGACGTGATGCGCGAGTTGGAGCGCCAGGGCTTCGAGGTGACCTACCTGGACGTGCAGGAGAACGGCCTGCTCGACCTGGAAGCCTTCAAGGCTGCGATCCGCCCGGACACCATCCTGGCCAGCGTCATGTTCGTGAACAACGAGATCGGCGTGATCCAGGACATCCCGGCCATCGGCTCCCTCTGCCGCGAAAAGGGCGTGCTGCTGCACGTCGATGCCGCGCAGGCCACCGGTAAGATCGAGATCGACGTCAAGGCGCTGCCGGTGGACCTGATGAGCCTGGCCTCGCACAAGACCTACGGCCCCAAGGGTATCGGTGCGCTGTACGTGCGCCGCAAGCCGCGCGTGCGCCTGGAGGCGCAGATGCACGGCGGCGGCCACGAGCGCGGCATGCGCTCGGGCACGCTGCCCACGCACCAGATCGTCGGCATGGGCGAGGCCTTCCGCATCGCCCGCGAAGACATGGCCAAGGACGGCGAGCGCGTGCGCTCCCTGCAGCAACGCCTGCTGAACGGGCTGAAGGACATCGAGCAGGTGTTCATCAACGGCGACCTGGAACGCCGCGTGCCGCACAACCTGAACATGAGCTTCAACTACGTCGAGGGCGAGTCGCTGATCATGGGCATCAAGGGCCTGGCAGTGTCTAGCGGCTCGGCCTGCACCTCGGCCAGCCTGGAACCCAGCTACGTGCTGCGCGCCCTGGGCCGCAGCGACGAGCTGGCGCACAGCAGCCTGCGAATGACCATCGGCCGCTTCACGACCGAGGAAGAGATCGACTACGCCGTGCAGACCATCCGCGACAACGTCGCCAAGCTGCGCGAGCTCTCCCCGCTGTGGGAGATGTACCAGGACGGTGTTGACCTGAGCACCATCCAGTGGGCCGCGCACTGACGGCCCGCACCACCACAAGGAGAACTACCCCATGGCTTACTCTGACAAAGTGATCGACCACTACGAGAACCCGCGCAACGTCGGCTCCTTCGACAAGGGCGACGAGACGGTGGGCACCGGCATGGTGGGCGCGCCGGCCTGCGGCGACGTGATGAAGCTGCAGATCAAGGTCAACCCTGACACCGGCGTGATCGAGGACGCGCGCTTCAAGACCTACGGCTGCGGCTCGGCCATCGCCTCGTCGTCGCTGGTGACCGAATGGGTCAAGGGCAAGACGCTGGACGAAGCGGCCAAGCTGAAGAACAGCCAGATCGCCGAGGAGCTGGCGCTGCCGCCGGTGAAGATCCACTGCTCCATCCTGGCCGAGGACGCCATCAAGGCGGCCGTGAACGACTACAAGGCCCGACAGGGCGCCGCCGCCGAGGCGACCGCCTGAGAGGGAGGGCGCCATGGCCATCACGCTGACCGAAGCTGCCGCCCGGCACGTGACGCGCTATCTGGCGCGGCGCGGCAAGGGCGTGGGCGTGCGCCTGGGAGTCAAGACCACCGGCTGCTCGGGCCTGGCCTACCAACTGGAATACGTGGACGAGCAGGACCCGGCCGACGTCGTGTTCGAAGAGCACGGCGTCAAGCTGATGATCGACCCGAAGAGCTTGGCCTACATCGATGGCACCGAGCTGGACTTCGTGCGCGAAGGGCTGAACGAGGGTTTCCGCTTCAGCAACCCGAACGAGCGCGACCGCTGCGGCTGCGGCGAGAGCTTTCGCGTCTGACCCGGCCTTTCACCTCGGCCGCAAGAACCGCCACCGCGCACCGCGCTGGCGGTTTTTTCTTCCGTCAACGCTCCTGTTTTGATAGTTGCCTGCCCTCGTGTTTTATGCGTTTGAGGTGCAAAACCCTGCGAAACCCATAAGAAACCAGGGCAGCGTGCTCTTGTTTTTGAGATGAACCTGCAATCCGACGACTTCGAACTCTTCGCCGTGCCGCGCCGCTTCGCGCAGGACCGCGCGCAACTGGACGCACGCTGGAAGGAGTTGCAGCGCGAGGCGCACCCGGACCGTTTCGCGTCCCAGGGCGCGGCGGCGCAGCGCGTAGCGCTGCAGTGGTCGGTGCGCATCAACGAGGCCTACCAGCGCCTGAAGGACCCGCTCAAGCGCGCCGCCTACCTGTGCGAACTGCACGGTGCGCTGATCCGCGCCGAGGACAACACCGCCATGCCGGCCGACTTCCTGGTGCAGCAGATGCACTGGCGCGAGGCGCTGGACGAGGCGGACGACAGCGCGGCGCTGGATGCGCTGCAGGACGAGATGGACGCCGCGCGCCGCGCGGCGGTGGGGCGGCTGGAGCAGCTCATCGACACGCAGCAGGACTGGGCGGGTGCTGCGCGCGAGGTCAGAGCCCTCATGTTCATTGCGCGATTCGGGCGCGACATCGCGCTGCGCCAGGAGCAACTGGGACAATAGCCGGCTGCCCCGTTCACCCATACCAAGAAAGATCCATGGCGCTTCTGCAGATTTCCGAACCCGGCCAGTCTCCCGACCCGCACCAGCGCCGCGTCGCCATCGGCATCGACCTGGGCACCACGCACTCGCTGGTCGCCGCCGTGCGCAGCGGCGTCGCCGAGTGCCTGCCCGATGCCCAGGGCCGGGTGCTGCTGCCGTCGGTGGTGCGCTACCTGGCTGGCGGCGGGCGCCAGATCGGCTACGAGGCGCTGGCGGCGCAGCGCGCCGATGCGGCCAATACCATCGCCTCCGCCAAGCGTTTCATGGGCCGTTCGCTGACCGACATCACCGACCGCGCGCAGCTGCCGTACACCTTTGCCGAGCAGCCCGAGAGCGCCGGCATGCTGGCGCTGCACACCGCCGCCGGCGACAAGTCGCCGGTGGAGATCAGCGCCGAGATCCTGGCCACCTTGCGCCAGCGTGCCGAAGACAGCATGGACAGCGACATCCACGGCGCCGTGATCACCGTGCCCGCCTACTTCGACGATGCCCAGCGCCAGGCTACGAAGGACGCCGCGCAGCTGGCCGGCCTGCACCTGCTGCGCCTGATCAACGAGCCCACCGCCGCCGCCATCGCCTATGGCCTGGACAACGCCTCGGAGGGGGTCTACGCGGTGTACGACCTGGGCGGCGGCACCTTCGACATTTCCATCCTGCGCCTGGCGCGCGGCGTGTTCGAGGTCATCTCCACCGGCGGTGATTCGGCGCTGGGCGGCGACGACTACGACGCGCTGCTGGCCGCCTGGTCACTGCAGCGCCTGGGCCGCGAGGCTATCAGCGCGCAGGACAAGGCCGCCGTGCGCTTGGCGGCGCGCGCCTGCAAGGAAGCGCTGACGGAGCAGAGCAGCGCTGTGTTCAGCGCCGAGCTGGGCGGCGAGGCGCTGCAGCTGCCGGTCACCCGCGCCGACTTTGCCGCGGCAACCGATGCGCTCACCCAGCGCTCGCTGGCGGCGGTGCGCCGCGCGCTGCGTGACGCGCAGATCGTCAAGGACGAGGTGCAGGGCGTGGTGCTGGTCGGCGGCTCCACGCGCATGCCGCAGGTGCGCCGCGCGGTGGCCGATTTTTTCGGCCAGGAGCCGCTGGTCAACCTGAACCCGGACGAGGTGGTGGCGCTGGGCGCGGCCATCCAGGCCAATCAGCTGGCCGGCAACGACGCGGCGGGCGACCTGCTGCTGCTGGACGTGATTCCGCTGTCGCTGGGGCTGGAGACCATGGGCGGCCTGGTCGAGCGCATCGTGCAGCGCAACGAGACCATCCCTACGGCCAAGGCCCAGGACTTCACTACCTACAAGGACGGCCAGACGGCGCTGGCGCTGCACGTGGTGCAGGGCGAGCGCGACCTGGTGCAGGACTGCCGCAGCCTGGCGCGCTTCGAGCTGCGCGGCATCCCGCCCATGGCGGCGGGCGCGGCGCGCATCCGCGTGACTTTCACCGTGGACGCCGATGGTCTGCTGAGCGTGTCCGCGCGCGAGCAGACCAGCGGCGTGGAGGCCAGCATCGACGTCAAGCCGTCCTATGGTCTGTCCGACGAGCAGATCGCGCGCATGCTGCAGGAGGGCTTCGCCACCGCGCAGCAGGACATGCAGGCGCGCGCGTTGGCCGAGGCGCGCGTGGACGCCGATCGCCTGCTGGTCGGCACGCACAGCGCGCTGCGGGCCGACGGCGATGTGCTGTCCGCCGACGAGCGCACGGCCATCGACGCGCTGATGCAGGGGCTGCAGGACACGCTGGCGCGCCCCGGCGCCGTTGCCGCCGAGGTCGAGGCCGCTACCAAGGCCCTGGCGCACGGCACCGAGGCCTTCGCCGCCCAGCGCATGAACCGTGGCATCCGCCAGGCGCTGGCCGGGCGCAGCGTCGATGCCCTTTGACCGATCGTTTGCTCTTCTTTCCCCCTTCCATGCCCGTCATCAAGATCCTTCCCCATCCCGAGTACGCCCCGCAGGGCAAGGAAATCGAGGCCCCTGCCGGTACGTCCATCTGCGAGGCCCTGCTGGAAAACGGTGTGAACATCGAGCACGCCTGCGACATGAGCTGCGCCTGCACCACCTGCCACGTCATCGTGCGCAGCGGCTACGGCTCGCTCAACGAGGCGGAAGAGGAAGAGGAGGATCTGCTGGACCGCGCCTGGGGCCTGGAGCCGCAGTCGCGCCTGTCGTGCCAGGCCATCCTGGCGCAGGAAGACGTGACGGTGGAAATCCCCAAGTACACCATCAACCACGCCCGCGAGAACCACTGAGCATGACGCGCCAGATCGTCCTGGACACGGAAACCACCGGCCTGTCGGCGGCTGATGGCGACCGCATCATCGAGCTGGGCTGCGTCGAGCTGGTACACCGCAAGCTGACCCGCAACAACCTGCACCTGTACTTCAACCCGGACCGTGAAAGCCACGAGGAAGCGTTGAAGGTGCACGGCATCACCAGCGAGTTCCTGCGCGACAAGCCGCGCTTCCACCAGTGCGCGCAGGACATCCTGGAGTACCTGCGCGGCGCCGAGCTGATCATCCACAACGCCAGCTTCGACGTCGGCTTCCTCGACAGGGAGCTGCAGTTGGCCGGCTTGCCGCCGCTGGCCGAGCATGTGGCCGGCATCATCGACACCCTGGCCATGGCCAAGGAGATGTTCCCGGGCAAGCGCAACTCGCTGGACGCGCTGTGCGATCGCCTGGGCGTGGACAACTCCGGCCGCACGCTGCACGGCGCGCTATTGGACGCCGAGCTGCTGGCCGACGTCTACATCAACCTGACGCGCGGCCAGGACGCGCTGCTGGTCATGGACGAGGCGGGCTCGGGCAGCGACGGCCTGGCGGTGGCGGCGGTGGACCTGCGCCTGTTCTCGCTGCCGGTGCTGGCCGCCACGCCAGAGGAGCGGGCGGCCCACGAGGACGTGCTGGTGCAGATCGACAAGGCCAGCGGCGGCAAGACCGTTTGGCGAAACTTCTCCGAAGCCGCTTGAAGCTGTGCCATAATCGGAGGCTTGTCGCACACAGCGATAAGGGTGATTAGCTCAGCGGTAGAGCACTGCCTTCACACGGCAGGGGTCACATGTTCGATCCATGTATCACCCACCAGTTTTCCAGGTCCGGCGCTTGTCCGGTCCTTGGGTGATTAGCTCAGCGGTAGAGCACTGCCTTCACACGGCAGGGGTCACATGTTCGATCCATGTATCACCCACCAATCCCAACCCCTTGCAGGCCTGGCGCCGGCAAGGGGTTTTTCTTTGGCTGCGGCCCGGCAGGCGCTGGTGGACAGTTTGACCACATGCTGGCGGCCCTCGCGCAGGCCTTCGCCTCGGCGCGCGCTTGGCGCTTCTCGTCCGCCTCGGCGTTCGTGCTCAGGAAGAAGTGTGCGTGCGGCACAAACGGAATCCATGTGGTCAACGTGCTCGAGGGTCTCGAACAAGGATGAATGGGCAGGTCATCGAGGAAAGGACGGGGCGTGATGGAACAGGTCGATTGCGTCGTCATCGGCGCGGGCGTGGTGGGGCTGGCGGTAGCACGTGCACTGGCCGAGGCCGGGCGGGAGGTGCTGGTGCTCGAGGCCGAAGCGGCCATCGGCACGCAGACCAGTGCTCGCAACAGCGAGGTCATCCATGCCGGGCTGTACTACGCGCCGGGTTCGCTCAAGGCGCGGCTGTGCGTGTGCGGGCGGCAGCTGCTGTATGCGTATTTGGCAGAGCGGGAGCTGCCACATCGCCGCTGCGGCAAGTTGATCGTCGCCACCCATTCCGACCAGGCGCAGGCGCTGCAGCACATCCAGTCCCAGGCGCAGGCGAACGGCGTGCACGACCTGCAGGCACTCACCGGCACACAGGCCCGCCGGCTGGAGCCGCAACTGCGTTGCGAAGCGGCGCTGCTGTCACCATCCACCGGCATCCTGGACAGCCACGCCTTCATGCTGTCGCTGCAAGGCGATCTGGAGCGCGCTGGCGGCATCGTGGTGCTGAACACGGCTGTAGCCCGGGCGGAATGTGGGCCTGATGCTATTGTTTTGGAAGTTGAGGACGGAACCATGCTGGCGGCGCGCAGCGTGGTGAACGCCGCCGGGCTGCAGGCCCTGCCGCTGGCGCTGCGCTTTCGTGGCTTCGATGCGGCGCGCGTTCCGCGGCCCGGCTATGCCAAGGGCAACTACTTCACGCTCAGCGGGCGCGCGCCGTTCCAGCACCTGATCTATCCCGTTCCCGAGGCCGCCGGGCTGGGCGTGCACCTGACGCTGGACCTGGCAGGCCAGGCGCGCTTCGGGCCGGATGTGCAGTGGGTGCACTCGTCCGAAGACCTGACGGTCGACCCGCGGCGCGGTGATGCCTTCTATGCGCAGGTGCGCCGCTACTGGCCCGGCCTGCCCGATGGGGCGCTGCAGCCCGACTACGCCGGCATCCGCCCCAAGCTGGGTGGCGCGGGCGCACCCGCGGCCGACTTCGTCATCCAGGGCCCTGGCGAGCACGGCGTGCGCGGACTGGTGCAGCTGTGGGGTATCGAATCCCCCGGACTGACCAGCGCCCTGGCGATAGGGGAATACGTGGCCGCGCTGGCGGCCGTGTAACGACCAGGCTTTGACACGCTCTAAGATGGGGCACCCGCCTACAGCGGTTGCCTGGAGCGGGTTTTACTGTTGAGTCAAACAAAGAAAGGCCTGTCATGACCTCCATCTCCGATACCGTGTCCTCCACCCAGAACGAACTCGAGCGCCTGGTGGGCGACCTGCGCAGTCTGCTGTCCAGCAAGGACCTGGACAGCATCCCGCAGATCAAGCAGCTGCGCCAACGCCTGGACGATGGCATCGAGAGCGTGCGCGACACTACCGTGCGCGCGGCGCAGGAGGCCGCAAACCAGGCCCGTGAAGCGGCCCGCGCGGCAGACCGCTATGCCCATGACGAACCCTGGCGCGTTGCCACTGCCGCGGTGGCGGTAGGTGCGCTGGTCGGCTTCCTACTGGCCCGCCGCTGAGCGCGGGCCGACGGTTTTTCCTGTTAGCGCAGCTGGCCTGCATCCACGCTGAAAGAACGAGCGCATGAATTGGTTATCACTGCTGGGCCTGGAGGGCTGGGTGGCGCGCTGGCGCGCCGCCGCCATCGAAGGCGCGATTGCCGCGGAGGACCGCATCACCCTGGCCCGCATGGAGCTGGACGACCTGAAGCGCCGCGCGGTGCAGATGGTGGTCATGGTCATCCTGTTCGGTGCGCTGGCGGTGCTGGCCCTGATGCTGCTGTCGCTGGCAGTGCTGGTGCAGTTCTGGGACTCGCCGCAGCGTGCGCTGGTGGCATGGCTGCTGGCCGGCGGCTGGCTGGTGGCGTGCGGGGCGGTGCTATTTGCCATCGTCTCGCTGGCGCACCGGCTGGGCAATGCTTTCGCCTTCACACGCCGTGAGCTGGGCAACGACTGGAAACTCATCAAGGAAAAGCTGTAGCCATGAGCACCAAACCCCTGCCCACCCCCAGTCCCGAGCAGCAGCAGGTGCTGGACCGCATTCTGGTGCAGCGCGAGCGCCTGCGGGCGCGCCGCGAGGCCTATCGCCAGACCCGGGCCATTGTGCAGGCCCGTGCCGGCATCGATCCCGATGCAGCGTTGCCCGCAAAGCTGCTGGCATTTGCCCGGCTGCATCCAGTGGCCGTGGCGGCCGTTGCCGGCGTGGCCATGATGGCCGGACCGGGCCGGCTGTTCCGCTTGGCGCGCGTGCTGCTGCCTTTGGCGGCGCGCCTGCGCCGCTGACCTGGGCCGCTTTCTTTGCACTCCAGGGCCGCGTATGCGGCCCTGCTTAGTTGTAGGCCGTGTAGCGTCAGCGCAATGCCTTGAGCGTGCGCGCCGCCTGTGCCACCAGTGCCGGGCCCTGGTAGATCAGGCCAGTATAGATCTGCACCACGTCGGCGCCGGCACGCACCTTGTCCACAGCGTCCTGGGCGCTCAGGATGCCGCCCACGCCGATGATCGGAAACTGCGGCCCCAGAGCGGCGCGCAGCTGGCGGATGACGGCGTTGCTGCGCTCGCGCACCGGGGCACCGCTCAGGCCGCCGGTCTCGCCGGCATGCTTCAGGCCCTGCACGGCGTCGCGCGCGATGGTGGTGTTGGTGGCGATGACACCGTCCATGCCGTGGCGCAGCAGCGTCGTGGCGATCACCGCCACCTGCGCTTCGTCCAGGTCCGGGGCGATCTTCACGAACACCGGCACGCGCCGGCCTTGCGCCGTCGCCAGACGCTCGCGCTCGCTGGCGATGGCGCCCAGCAGGCCGTCCAGCGCCGTGTCGCTTTGCAGCGCGCGCAGGTTCTGCGTGTTGGGCGAGCTGATGTTCACCGTGACGTAGTCCGCGTGCGGATAGACGCCGGCCAGGCAGATCAGGTAGTCGCGCGTGGCCTCCTCGATCGGCGTGGTAGCGTTCTTGCCGATGTTCAGGCCCAGCAGCAGCGAGGCGCGGCCTTGCGTGCGCACGTGCGAGCGCTGCACGTTGGCGACGAAAGCCTCCAGCCCCTCGTTGTTGAAGCCCAGGCGGTTGATCAGCGCCTGCGCCTCGGGCAGCCGGAACATGCGCGGCTTCGGGTTGCCCGGCTGCCCCTTTGGCGTGACGGTGCCGACCTCGACGAAACCGAAGCCCATGGCTGCCAGCGCGTCGATGCAGCGTGCGTTCTTGTCCAGGCCTGCCGCCAACCCCACGCGGTTCGGGAAGGTGAGCCCGGCCAGCTGCACTGGATCGTGCACCGTCTCCTGGCGCCAGGCGTGCTGCAGCGGTGAACCCTGGGCGCGCGCCAGCGCCCCCAGGGTCAGCTCGTGGGCGATTTCGGGGTCGAGTTGGAACAGCAGGGGGCGCGCCAGCGCGTAGGGCAGGAGGGACATGGGGATAATTCGGTGGATCACTGACGATTGTCCCCCATGACCACCTCTGACTCACCCCTCACCCAGGACGCCTTGAAAACCCTCGTCGGCCAAGCCGCGCTGCATTACGTGGAGCCCGGCTCCATCGTCGGCGTCGGCACCGGCTCGACGGTCAACAAGTTCATCGATGCGCTCGCCGGCATCAAGGACCGCATCCGCGGCGCCGTCTCCAGCTCCGAGGCCAGCACGCAGCGCCTGCGCGCGCTGGGCATCGAGGTGCTGGACGCGGCCGAGGTGCCGTCGCTGCCGGTGTACATCGATGGCGCCGACGAGATCGACGCGCATGGCTACATGGTCAAGGGCGGCGGTGCGGCGCTGACGCGCGAGAAGATCGTCGCCGCGCTGGCCGAGCGCTTCGTGTGCATCGTGGACGAGTCCAAGCAGGTGGCGACGCTGGGTCGCTTTCCGCTGCCGGTGGAAGTCATTCCCATGGCCGCCGCGCAGATCAGCCGCCGCTTCGCGCAACTGGGGGGCACGGCGCGCCTGCGCCTGGCGGGCGACCAGCCGCTGGTCACCGACAACGGCCAGCGCATCCTGGATGTGACCGGCCTGGCCATCTCCGAGCCGCTGGCATTCGAGAGCCAGGTGAACCAGTGGCCGGGCGTGGTCACCGTCGGCGTGTTCGCGCACCAGAAGGCCAGCGTGTGCCTGCTGGGCACGGCGCAAGGCGTGCAGACGATTGCGTACTGACCCGCGCGCGCTGGCGCTGGCGCGTGCCGGCAGCGCCGCGCGGCCTTAAAAAATAATGCCTGCCGGGTTGGCCGGCGTGCGCGGGGTGGCCGGGCGGCTGTCGGCCGGTGCCGGCTGCACCGCCGCTGGCGCCGTGGCGGGGGGCACCGGCCGGGCGACACTGGCGACCAGCGGTGTGGCCGGCGCGCGGCGGTAGTTGGCCGGCAGCTGCGACTGCTTCGGATAGCCGGCCGCGTCCAGGTACTGCGTCCATTCCACGTCGGAAAAGCCCTTGAGCTGCTGCGTGCCGATGGTCGCGAACGGCAGGCTGGCCTCGCCCGCCAGACGCTTCAGGGCGTCGATGTCCTCGGCGGTGTTCACCGTGCGCTCGGCGAACGGCACGCCGCGCTGCATCAGCAGCGCCCGCGCGCTGGCGCAGGGGGTGCAGTCGTTGCCGGTATACAGCGTGACCGGATAGCGCGCGACCACCTGGCGCAGCACGTAGGGCAGCTCCTGCGTGGCGACGCCGGCGCCAGCGCGCAGGGATGGGCTGGCCTGCTGCTCGGCACTGCCGGGGTCAGGTGCGCGATCGGAAAAGGTCACCTTGCCATCCGGGCCGACGATGCGATAGACCTGCTGCGCCTGGGCCGCTGCCGGCGCCAGCGACGCGGCCAGGCAGCCGATCAGGGCGGCGCTGGCGGCGATGGTTCGGGGCACGATGTGCATGCGGATCCTCCTGCGGCGCTGCGATTTCCTGTCAAAAATAATAGCGCAAGGCCTTCAATCTATCAGGGCTGGAGGCCGAAATGGCCCCAAATCCCTGATGACTGCACCACGCTGCCGTCCTCAGGCCATGCCTTGGTGGCGCAGCAGCGCGTCGATGCTGGGCTCGCGGCCGCGGAAGGCCTTGAACGATTCCATCGCCGGTCGGCTGCCGCCGGCCTCCAGGATCGCCTGGCGGTAGCGCCGGCCGGTCTCCACACTGGGCTGGCCGTCGTCGCCTGCAGTTTCCTCGAACGCCGCGTAGGCGTCGGCGGACAGCACCTCGGCCCACTTGTAGCTGTAGTAGCCCGCTGCGTAGCCGCCAGCGAAGATGTGGCTGAAGGTATGCGCGCTGCGGCTGAAGGCGGGCGGCTGCAGCACGGCGATTTCCTCGCGCACCGCCTGCAGCAGCATCGGCAGCTGCTCGGCCGGCTGTGCGTCAGTGTGCAGCAGCATGTCGAACAGCGCGAACTCGACTTGGCGCAGCGTTTGCATGCCAGCCTGGAAGTTGCGTGCCTCCAGCATCTTGTCGTACAGCGCGCGTGGCAACGGCTCGCCGCTGTCCACGTGCGCCGTCATGTGGCGCAGCACGCCCCATTCCCAGCAGAAGTTCTCCATGAACTGGCTCGGCAGCTCGACCGCGTCCCACTCAACGCCGCCGATGCCCGACACGTCGCGCTCGGACACCTGCGTCAGCAGGTGGTGCAGGCCGTGGCCGAACTCGTGGAACAGGGTGATCACGTCATCGTGCGTCAGCAGCGGCGGCTTGCCCTTGACGCCGCTGGCGAAGTTGCATACCAGGTAAGCGATGGGTGTCTGCAGCTGCCCGGTGTCCGGGCGCAGCCAGCGCGTGAGCGCGTCGTCCATCCAGGCACCGCCGCGCTTGCCGGCACGTGCCGGCATGTCCAGGTAGAACTGGCCGATCAGTTGGCCGCCACGCTCCAGCCGGTAGAACTCGACTGCCGGGTTCCACACCGGCGCCTGGTCGCGGCGGATCTCCACCTCGAACAGCGTTTCGACGATCTTGAACAGGCCGGCCAGCACCTTCGGGGCGGTGAAGTATTCCTTCACCTCCTGCTCACTGAAGGCGTAACGCGCCTCCTTCAGACGCTCGGAGATGAACGGCCAATCCCACGGCTGCGGGTCGGCCAGCTGCAGGTGTTCCGCGGCAAAGGCGCGCAGGTCGGCGACGTCCTGCTCGGCGTAGGGGCGGGCGCGCCGCGCCAGGTCGCGCAGGAAGTCGATGACCTGCTGCGGCGAGTCGGCCATCTTCGGCACCAGCGAGACCTCGCCGAAGCTGGCATAGCCCAGCAGGCGCGCTTCCTCCTGGCGCAGCTGCAGGATCTCGGCCATCACCGCGCTGTTGTCGAAGCGCGTGGCGTCGCCATCGGCCTGGTCCGAGGCGCGGGTGACGTAGGCACGGTACAGCCGCTCGCGCAGCGCGCGGTTGACAGCGAACTGCATCACCGGCAGGTAGCACGGCATTTTCAGCGTGAATTTGTAGCCGTTCTGGCCCTCGGCCTGCGCAGCAGCGCGCGCGGCCTGCACCACGTCCGCCGGAAGGCCTTCCAGCTCGTCCTCGCGGGCGTAGTAGGCGAAGGCATCGGTCGCATCCAGCGCGTTCTCGCTGAATTTCTGCGCCAGCTCGGCCATGCGCTCCTGGATGGCGGCGAAGCGCTCCTTGTCGGCCCCCTGCAGCTCGGCGCCCGAGAGCACGAAGTTGCGCATGGCGTTGGCGTGGGCGCGCTGCTGCTCGGCGTTCAACGTGGCCGGGTCGATGGCCTTGTACTTGGCGTACAGCTGCTCGCTGGCGCCCAGGCGCGTCCAGAACTCGGTCACGCGCGGCAGCGCCTCGTTGTAGGCGGCGCGTAGCTCGGGCGTGTCGGCCACGCTGGACAGGTGGCTGACGGCGCCCCAGGAGCGTCCCAGCTCCTCAGTGGCCACGTCCAGCACGCGAGCGATGGCGTTCCAGTCAGCGGGGAAGTCGGGCGCGGTGACGGTGGCCAGCGCGCCCTCGGCCCGGCGCAGCAGTTCATCGACGGCCGGCGCCACGTCGGCGGGAGTGATGCGGTCGAACGGAATGTGGCCGGAGAAGTCGAGGAGGGGATTGCTCATGCGGTGATAGATAGCGTCAAGGCAGGGGGGTTCAAGCGGCGCACGGCGTGCGTGCCAGCAGGCGCCGTGGAGCTGGCTTCGCCAGGCCACGGGCGCCGTCCTCCTTCCCAGCGCGCAGCGCGCCAGAGAAGGGGGAAGCCGCGCCAGCGGCTCAAGGGATGCTTCCTATTTTTCGGCGGCCTCCAGCGTGTTGACCAGCAGCATGGTGATGGTCATGGGGCCAACGCCGCCCGGCACCGGGGTGATCCAGCCGGCGACCTCGCGCACGCCGGCGAAGTCCACGTCGCCGCACAGCTTGCCCTCGTCGTTGCGGTTCATGCCCACATCGATGACCACGGCGCCGGGCTTGACCATGTCGGCGGTCAGCACGTCGCGCTTGCCCACGGCGGCGACGACGATGTCGGCCTGGCGCGTCATGGCGCCCAGGTCCGCCGTGGCGCTGTGGCAGACGGTGACCGTGGCGTTGGCGGCCAGCAGCATCAGCGCCATCGGTTTGCCGACGATGTTGGAGCGGCCGATCACCACGGCGTGCTTGCCGCGCAGGTCCTGCAGGCCGATGGATTCAAGCATCTTCATGCAGCCGTAGGGCGTGCAGGCCTTGAAGCCGGTCTCGCCCACCAGCAGCGCGCCGGCGCTGGCGACGTGGAAGCCGTCGACGTCCTTGGCCGGCGAGATGGCCTCGATCACCTTGTGGTCGTCGATGTGCGCGGGCAGCGGCAGCTGCACCAGGATGCCATGGATGGCCGGGTCGGCATTCAGCGCCTCGATGCGCGCCAGCAGCTCGGCCTCGGTCAGCGTGGCGTCGTATTTTTCCAGCACCGAGTGGAAGCCCACGTCCTCGCAGGCCAGCACCTTATTGCGCACATAGACCTGGCTGGCGGGGTTGTCGCCGACCAGCACCACCGCCAGTCCAGGGGTGATGCCGCGCGCCTTCAGGGCCGTGGTGCGTTCGCGCACTTCGCCGCGCAGTTGGCGCGACAGAGCGTTGCCATCGATGAGTTGGGCTGTCATGGAAAAAACTCGCGCAAAAGGAGGATTGCAAATGAAAAAGCTGCCTCGCCCTTATCTTGTATGGGCAGGCAGCTATCAAAAAAGGAGCTATTCGAGGCTCAGAGCTTGGACGGGCTGGGTGCCAGGGCGATCTTCAGCAGGTCGGCCACGGTATTGGCCCCCAGTTTTTCCATGATGTTGGCGCGGTGCGCCTCGACGGTCTTGATGCTGATGCCCAGGTCGTCGGCGATCTGCTTGTTCAGCCGGCCGGCGACGATGCGCTCGAGCACCTGCGCCTCGCGACTGGTCAGTTTGGACAGCAGCGCGTCGCGGCTGGCGGCCTGCTGGTGGTCGGCGAAGGCTTCGCGCGCATGGTCCAGCATGCGCTCGACCAGCTCCAGCAGCTCGTCCTCGTTGAAGGGCTTCTGAATGAAGTCCAGCGCGCCCTTCTTCATGGTGTTCACGGCCATGGGCACGTCGCCGTGGCCGGTGATGAAGACAATGGGCAGCGGCGACTTGCGCTCGACCAGGCGGTCCTGCAGCTCCAGTCCGGTCATGCCGCCCATGCGGATGTCGACGATCAGGCAAGCGATCTCGCGCGGGTCGTAGCGCGACAGGAACGATTCGGCCGAATCGAAGCAGCGCACCCGGTAGTCCTTGCCTTCCAGCAGCCACTGCAGCGAATCGCGAACGGCCTCGTCGTCGTCGACGACGTAGACGGTGCCCTTCTTGGGGGTCAAGCTCATGCGGAAAAATCCTTCGGCGCTTGTGCAGTTGCTACACAAACGATAGTGACAGAAGCGCTAGGCCAAAGGCAGCCAGAAGGAGAACCGGCAACCCGTGACCTCCGAACCATTGTAGAGGTTCTCGGCGTGCATCCGGCCCTGATGCGACTCGACGATGCTGCGGCACAGGTTCAGGCCGATGCCCATGCCCTCGCTCTTGGTCGAGTAGAACGCCTCGAACAGGTGCGCCAGCACCTCGGGCGCGAGTCCGCGGCCGGTGTCCTGCACGCTGAAGCCGATGCCGTCCTGGCCTTCCTCCTGGCGCGGCACCACGCGCAGCTCGACACTGCGCTGCGCTGGCGGGCGCTGGGCGTTGGCGATGGACTCGGCGCCATTCTTCATCAGGTTGATCAGCACCTGCTCGATCAGGATGGTGTCGGCCATGACCTGCGGCAGCCGCGCGGCGACGTAGTGGCTCAGCCGCACGTTGTGCCGGCGCAGCTCGATGCCCGCCAACTCGACGGCCTCGGCCACCATGTGCTCGACATCGGCCAGCTGGCGGTTGGGCTCGCTTTTCTTCACGAAAGCGCGGATGCGCTGGATGATCTGGCCAGCGCGCTGCGCCTGGTGCGCGGTCTTTTGCAACGCGGTCAGCAGCGCCTCCTCGGCGATCTGGCCGCGCTCGATGCGCGAGATCATGCCGCTGCAGTAGTTGCTGATGGCGGTGAGCGGCTGGTTCAGCTCGTGCGCCACGCTGGAGGCCATCTCGCCCATGGTGATCAGCCGGCTCACCGACTGCGCGCGCTCGGCCTGGCGCGCTGCCTGTTCCTCGGCCAGGCGACGCGGCGTGATGTCGGTGGCGATCACCATCTGTGCCAGGCGCCCGTCGACCCAGTTCAGGTAGCGCGAGCGTACCTCCAGCCACTTGTTCAGCGACGGCACGTAGATCTCGGCGTTGTTGCTGCGCACGCTGGTCAGCGGGTCGGTGGGCAGACCCATCAGCCCGTCCTCGCCTTCCTCGCTGGCCACGCCGCGATCGGCCGGCAGTACGCCGGCCTGCGCCACCAGCTGCAGGTGGCCGCCGGTCTGCGAGCCGAACCACTGGCGGTACAGCCGGTTGGCGAATAGCAGCTCCTCGCTGCCCAGCGGCGCCACCGACACCGAGGCGTCCAGCGCCTCGAGCACGATGGTGAAGCGCTCGTGCGAGGCGGTGAGCTGCTCGCGCACCCGGTTCGGCTCGGTGATGTCGGTCATCGACGTCATCCAGCCGGTCTGCTGACCGCGCGCGTCGATCAGCGGCGAGACGTACAGTCGCGCGTCGAACATGCCGCCGCCCTTGCGCTGCACGCGCACCTGGAAGCCGCCGGAGACGGTCCGGCCGGACAGCTCCTCGAACAGCTTGGCGCGCAGGGTTTCGAATTCGCCTTCGGGCCAGTAGGGATAGGGCGGCAGCTTGCCGACCAGGTCGGCCTCGCTCCAGCCGGTCATCTGGCAGAACGCAGCGTTCACATAGGTGATGCGGCCCTCCATGTCGAGCGCGCGCATGCCGGTGAGTACCGAGTTTTCCATCGCCCGGCGGAAGTTGGTCTCGGCCACCAGCGCCTGCTGCGCCTGCACGCGCCGGCGCGTGTGCCGCCAGGTGGCGATGAGCAGCCAGGCGGTGAGCACGCTGAGCGTGCCGACCATCCAGAACAGCCCGCTGCCAACCACGCCCAGCGACGTGCGGTACGCCTGTGCGCGCAGCACCAGCCCGTTGCCCACTGGCGCCACCGGCACCTGGTAGGCATTTGCCTTGCCGCCCATCCAGGGCAGCAGCTCGCTGTTGCGCGGCGCCAGCGGCGTGCCGGCGAGCACGTGGTGGCTGGCGTCCAGCAGGGTCACGGCGTAGCGCGCCAGCACCTCGGTCGGCAGGCCATAGCGCAGCAGGCTGTCGATGGAGTATTCGGCCAGCACCACGCCGTCGAACTGGCGCTCGGGCGCCAGCGGCACTTGCAGCTGCAGCAGCGGCATGGCGTCGCCGGAGGCCACGGCGGGCTGTGAATACACCGGCTGCAGGGTGTCGCGCGCGAGGCTGAACAGGTCGGCCGTCTCGCCCTTGCGCAGCACCTCGCCATTCACGCGGATCTGGCTGCTGGTGACGGTGGGCGCGGCATGTGTGGCACGCACGCGACGGCTGGCATCGATCCAGGTCAGTGCGTGCAGTTCAGGGTATTGGCTGATCAGCGCCTCGGCACGGGCCACAAAGTCACTGCGCGCCAACTCATCGTTGGACAGGTCGCGCGCCAGGCGCATGACCTGTTCCTGGCGCTCCAGCAGCCGCAGGCGCAGGCGCTGCTGGGCGTATTCCACGTCGCGGCGCAGGGCTTCCTTCTCGCGCTCGACCTCCTCGGTGCGCAGATACCAGAAAGACACCACGATGGCGGTGAGGAACAGGAACACCGCCACCAACGGCGCCAGCGCCGCGAAACGGTCCTGGCGCGTGGGCGACAGGCTGCTCCACCAGGAGCGCCACCAGCGCAGCGGCTGGCGAGCGGCAGAAAGGGGCAGGTCAGGGGCCGGCGTGGTCATGGACGCGGAGTTTATCTACGCACGGCCGTGCGATTTCATGAGAAGAAATAATGTGCGATTGCAACAAAATATCATAATAAGAAATCACAAAGCGCCATTTGAAATGCACCCAATTTATGCGAAACTTGCGTCAATATCACCCCCAAGCGCCACCAATCTAAAGGAGACAGGGCATGTCTGACCCCACCAAGAACCTGGTACCGGTAGATGCCGACCAGCAGGAAACCCGTGAATGGCTGGACGCCTTGTCCGCCGTCATCGACCGGGAGGGCGCCGAGCGCGCGCACTTCCTGATCGAGCAGATGCTGGAGCACGCGCGCCAGAACAGCATCGACCTGCCGTTCTCGGCCACCACCGGCTATGTGAACACCATCGAGCCCGAGCAGGAAGTGCGCTGCCCCGGCAACATCGCGATCGAAAAGCGCCTGCGCGCCTTCATGCGCTGGAATGCCATGGCGATGGTGGTGCGTGCCAACCGCCTGCACCCGCACGATGGCGGTGACCTGGGCGGGCACATCGGCTCGTTCGCCTCGCTGGCGTCCATGTGGGGCGCCGGCTTCAACCATTTCTGGCACGCCGAGAGCGAAGACCACGGCGGCGACTGCATCTACTTCCAGGGCCACAGCGCGCCTGGCATCTACGCCCGCGCCTACCTGGAAGGCCGCATCAGCGAAGACCAACTGGAGAACTTCCGCCAAGAAGTGGACGGCAAGGGCCTGTCCAGCTACCCGCACCCCAAGCTGATGCCCGGCTTCTGGCAGTTCCCGACGGTGTCCATGGGCCTGGGCCCGATGATGGCCATCTACCAGGCACGCTTCCTGAAGTACCTGCATGCGCGCGGCATCGCCAACACCGAGAATCGCAAGGTCTGGGTGTTCCTGGGCGACGGCGAGATGGACGAGCCGGAAAGCAAGGGCGCAATCAGCCTGGCGGCGCGCGAGAACCTGGACAACCTGATCTTCGTCATCAACTGCAACCTGCAGCGCCTGGACGGCCCGGTGCGCGGCAACGGCAAGATCATCCAGGAGCTGGAAGGCGACTTCCGCGGTGCCGGCTGGCACGTCATCAAGCTGCTGTGGGGCAAGGGCTGGGACGAGCTGCTGCGCCGCGACACCAGCGGCAAGCTCAAGCAGCTGATGATGGAGACGCTGGACGGCGACTACCAGACCTACCGCGCCATGGACGGCGCCTACCTGCGCAAGCACTTCTTCGGCCGCTACCCAGAGACGGCAAAACTCGTCGAGCACATGACCGACGACGAGCTGTGGGAGCTGCGCCGCGGCGGCCATGACCCCGAGAAGGTCTACGCCGCGTTCCACGCCGCCAACTCGCACCAGGGCCAGCCGACGCTGCTGCTGGTCAAGACCGTCAAGGGCTACGGGATGGGCAAGGCCGGCGAGGCCAAGAACACCGTGCACCAGACCAAGAAGCTGGCCGATGAGGACATCCGCTACATCCGCGACCGCTTCAACATCCCGATCCCCGACAGCCAGCTCGACGAGCTGCCCTACTACAAGCCGGCCGACGACACGCCGGAGATGACGTACCTGCACGAGCGTCGCAAGGCCCTGGGCGGCTACCTGCCGAAGCGCCGCGAGAAGGCCGACGAGAGCTTCACCGTGCCGTCGCTGGAGACCTTCAAGGCGGTGCTGGAGCCCACGGCCGAGGGCCGCGAGATCAGCACCACCCAGGCCTACGTGCGCTTCCTGACGCAGCTGCTGCGCGACAAGGCGCTGGGCCCGCGCGTGGTTCCCATCCTGGTGGACGAGGCCCGCACCTTCGGCATGGAAGGCATGTTCCGCCAGGTCGGCATCTACAACCCGCTGGGCCAGCAGTACACCCCGGTCGACCGTGACCAGGTCATGTACTACAAGGAAGACAAGGCCGGCCAGATCCTGCAGGAAGGCATCAACGAGGCCGGCGGCATCTGCTCATGGATCGCCGCGGCCACGTCGTACTCGACGAACAACCGGATCATGATCCCGTTCTTCGTCTACTACTCGATGTTCGGCTTCCAGCGCTTCGGCGACTTCGCCTGGGCCGCCGGCGACATGCAGGCGCGGGGCTTCATCCTGGGCGGCACCTCGGGCCGCACCACGTTGAACGGCGAAGGCCTGCAGCACGAGGACGGCCACAGCCAGATCCTGGCCAACACCATCCCCAACTGCGTCAGCTACGACCCGACCTTCGCGCACGAAGTCGGCGTGATCATGCAGAAGGGCCTCAAGCGCATGGTCGAGCGCCAGGAGAACGTCTACTACTACATTACGCTGCTCAACGAGAACTACGCCATGCCCGGCCTGCAGCCCGGCACGGAAGAGCAGATCCTCAAGGGCATGTACCTGTGCAGCCAGGCGCCTGCACTGGCCGCGGGCGCGCCCACGGTGCAGCTGCTGGGCAGCGGCTCCATCCTGCGCGAGTCGCTGGCCGCGCAGAAGCTGCTGGCAGACGACTGGGGCGTGGCCGCCGGCGTGTGGAGCTGCCCGAGCTTCAACGAACTGACGCGCGACGGCCAGGACGCCCAGCGCTGGAACCTGCTGCACCCGACCGAGGCGCCGCGCGTGCCGTTCGTGACCGAGCAGCTGTCGCGCTCGGAAGGGCCAGTGGTGGCGTCGACCGACTACATGAAGGCCTTCGCCGAGCAGATCCGCCCGTTCATCCCGCAGGGCCGCGCCTACCACGTGCTGGGCACCGACGGCTTCGGCCGCTCGGACTTCCGCTACAAGCTGCGCGAGCACTTCGAGATCAATCGCCACTACATCGTGCTGGCGGCCCTGAAGGGCCTGGCCGACGAGGGCAAGCTGCCCGCGTCCAAGGCCGCCGAGGCGATTGCCAAGTACGGCATCAAGACCGACAAGATCAACCCGCTGTACGCCTGACACATACCGGAGACACACAATGGCATTGGTAGACATCAAGGTCCCGGACATCGGGGACTTCGACGAAGTCGGCGTGATCGAGCTGCTGGTCGCCCCCGGCGACAAGGTGCGCGTCGAGCAGTCGCTCATCACCGTCGAATCGGACAAGGCCTCCATGGAGATCCCGTCCGACCAGGCGGGCACCATCAAGGAGCTGAAGGTGCAGCTGGGCGACAAGGTCAAGCAGGGCACGGTGATCGCCGTGCTCGAGACCGAAGGCGCTGCTGCTTCGGAGGCAAAACCGGCCCCGGCCCCCACCGCGCAAGCGCCTGCTGCTCCTGAAAAGGAAGCATCCCCGGCGCCCGCGGCGGCCCAGGCGCCGGCTCCTGCCGCCGCCCCGGCCGCCGCCGAGATGATCGAGGTGCGCGTGCCCGACATCGGCGACTTCGCCGACGTGGCCGTCATCGAGATGCTGGTCGCCGTCGGCGCCACGGTGACGCTGGAGCAGTCGCTGATCACCGTCGAGTCCGACAAGGCCTCGATGGAGATTCCGTCGTCGGCCGAGGGCGTGGTCAAGGAAATCCGCGTGGCCATCGGCGACAAGCTGAACAAGGGTGACCTGGTCGCCATCGTGGAAGGCCAGCGCGAGCGCAGCGCCGCCCCGGCGGCGCAGGTGCAGTCGCCGCAGGTCTCGCCGCCGGCTGCGGCCGCCGCGCCCCAGGCCGCGACCGCTGCCGCACCGGTGGCTGCGCCCGCATCGGCACCGGCCGCACAGCCCGCGCACCAGCCGGGCACGCCCGCGCCGGGCCTGCCGCACGCCAGCCCGTCGGTGCGCAAGTTCGCCCGCGAGCTGGGCGTGCCGCTGGCCGAGGTCAAGGGCTCCGGTCCCAAGGGCCGTATCACGCAGGAGGACATCCAGTCCTTCACCCGCTCGGTCATGTCCGGCAGCGTGCAGACGCAGGCCCAGGCCGCCAGCGCGCCCAAGGGCGCGGCCGGCGGTGGTGCAGGCCTCGACCTGCTGCCCTGGCCGAAGGTGGATTTCGCCAAGTTCGGCCCCGTGGAGCGCAAGGACCTGTCGCGCATCAAGAAGCTCAGCGGCGCCAACCTGTCGCGCAACTGGGTCATGATCCCGCACGTCACCAACAACGACGAGGCGGATATCACCGAGCTGGAAGCCTTCCGCGTGCAGACCAACAAGGAAGGCGAGAAGGCCAAGAGCGCGGTCAAGGTGACCATGCTGGCCTTCGTCATCAAGGCCGTGGTCGCGGCGCTGAAGAAGTACCCCGAGTTCAACGCCTCGCTGGACGGCGACGCGCTGGTCTACAAGCAGTACTTCCACATCGGCTTCGCCGCCGACACGCCCAACGGGCTGGTCGTGCCGGTACTGAAAGACGCCGACAAGAAGGGCATCCTGCAAATCAGCGAGGAAATGGGCGAGCTGGCCAAGAAGGCACGCGACGGCAAGCTGAGCGGCGCCGACATGCAGGGCGGCTGCTTCACCATCTCGTCGCTGGGCGGCATCGGTGGCACCCATTTCACGCCGATCATCAACGCGCCGGAAGTCGCCATCCTGGGCCTGTCCCGGGGCGCGATGAAGCCGGTGTGGGACGGCAAGCAGTTCGTGCCGCGCCTGATGCTGCCGCTGTCGCTGTCGTACGACCACCGCGTGATCGACGGCGCCGCTGCCGCGCGCTTCAACGCATTCCTGGGTCAGGTGCTGGCGGACTACCGCCGCATCGTGCTGTGAACGGCAAGGAGCAGAACATGGCAGTGATCGACATCCAGGTGCCCGACATCGGCGACTTCGACGAAGTGGCCGTCATCGAGGTGCTGGTGCAACCCGGCGACCGCATCGAGACCGAGCAGAGTCTGGTGACGGTGGAGTCCGACAAGGCCTCCATGGAGATTCCCTCCAGCCACGCCGGCGTGGTCAAGGAGCTCAAGGTCAAGCTTGGCGACAAGGTCAAGCAGGGCAGCGTGCTGCTTGCGCTGGAGGCGGCCGAAGGCGCTGCAGCACCGGCGCCCGCGCCGGCTGCTGCTGCTGCACCGGCCGCGTCCGCTGCGCCCGCCGCGGCACCTACGCCAGCGCCGGCGCCCGCCAGCGCCGCGCCCGCGCCGCAGGCGTCCAGCTACGCCGGCAGCGCCGACGTGCAGTGCGACGTGCTGGTGCTGGGCGGCGGCCCGGGTGGCTACTCGGCCGCGTTCCGCGCCGCCGACCTGGGCCTCAAGGTGGTGCTGGTCGAGCGCTACGCGACGCTCGGCGGCGTGTGCCTGAACGTGGGCTGCATCCCGTCCAAGGCGCTCTTGCACGTCGCGGCCGTGATGGACGAGGTGGACCACCTCAAGGCCGCCGGCATCGACTTCGGCGCGCCGCAGGTCAACTTGGACACCCTGCGCGGCCACAAGGACAAGGTCATCTCCAAGTTGACCGGTGGCTTGGCGCAGATGGCCAAGATGCGCAAGGTGACGGTGCTGCGCGGCGTCGGCCAGTTCGTCGGCAGCCACCACCTGCAGGTCGAGGCGACCGAGGGTAGCGGCCAGCAGACCAACGGCCAGCGCCAGGTGGTGCAGTTCCAGCGCGCCATCATCGCCGCCGGCAGCCAGGCCGTGCGCCTGCCGTTCCTGCCCGACGACCCGCGCATCGTGGACTCCACCGGCGCCCTGGCGCTGAAGGAGGTGCCGAAGCGCATGCTGATCGTCGGCGGCGGCATCATCGGCCTGGAGATGGGCACGGTGTACTCCACGCTGGGCGCACGCCTGGACGTGGTGGAGATGCTCGACGGCCTGATGCAGGGCGCCGACCGCGATCTGGTCAAGGTCTGGCAGAAGATGAACCAGCACCGCTTCGACAACATCATGTTGAAGACCAAGACGGTGGGGGCCGAAGCCACGGCCGAAGGCATCAAGGTGCGCTTCGAGGGCCTGGACGGCACGCAGTCCGAAGGTGTGTATGACCTGGTGCTGCAGGCCGTGGGCCGCACGCCCAACGGCAAGAAGCTCGGTGCCGAGGCGGCCGGCGTGGCTGTCGGCGAGCGCGGTTTCATCGACGTGGACGTGCAGATGCGCACCAACGTGCCGCACATCTTCGCCATCGGCGACATCGTCGGCCAGCCCATGCTGGCGCACAAGGCGGTGCACGAGGCGCACGTGGCGGCCGAGGTCATCGCCGGCGAGCTGCAGGGCAACGACCAGCTGGCCAAGGCGGTGTTCGACGCGCGGGTGATCCCCAGCGTCGCCTACACCGACCCGGAAGTGGCCTGGGTGGGCCTGACCGAGGACCAGGCCAAGGCGCAGGGCATCAAGGTTAAGAAGGGCCTTTTCCCCTGGGCGGCTTCGGGCCGGGCGATTGCCAACGGCCGCGACGAAGGCTTCACCAAGCTGCTGTTCGACGATTCGCCCGAGGCGCACGGCCACGGCCGCATCCTGGGCGGCGGCATCGTCGGCACGCACGCCGGCGACATGATCGGCGAGATCGCCCTGGCCATCGAGATGGGCGCGGACAGCGTGGACATCGGCAAGACCATCCACCCGCACCCGACGCTGGGCGAGAGTATCGGCATGGCCGCCGAGGTGGCGCACGGCTCGTGCACGGACGTGCCGCCGCAGAAGAAGTAACCTGCTTCGCCATCCCTGAACAAAGGCAGCCATCCGGCTGCCTTTGTTGTTGGGGACAGCGCCATGCACTGCCCCTGCGGCCGTGCCGTGCGGGCTGCACCGGCTCCCCCTGCGCAACGAGCGTTCACCGGCAGGTGGCTTGCTGCAAAATTAATAGCTGGAAGCCCGGACAGAAAAAGGGCCGAAGGGCAAAAACACTCCAAATCCATGCACGCTCTGCTCGACGCCATCGCCACCATGCCCCGCACCACCGATGCGTGCCGCATCTTCCACGGCCGGGGCGGCCGCTATCCGGGTTGCGAGCAGTGGACGCTCGACGCCTATCCGCCGGTCTTCGTGCTCACCAGCTTCGCGTCCGCGTCGGACGACGAGTTGGCCGCCATTGGCGCGGCGCTGCAGGCGCGCTGGCAGCAGATCGGCGACGGCCAGCCGTTGAACTGGGTGTTCCAGCAACGCGGCACGGCGCTGCGCATCGAAGGCCGCAGCGACACCCGGCTGATGGCCGGCAGTGTGCCCGAGCCGCATGTGGTGACCGAGGACGGCGCGCGCCTGCTGGTGCAGGCGCTGCGCGGGCAGAACCACGGCCTGTTCCTGGACATGGCGGAAGGCCGCCGCTGGGTGCGCGCGCAGGTGGCCGCGCACCGCGAACGCACGGGGCAGGGCGCGCGGGTGCTGAACCTGTTCGCCTACACCTGCGCGTTTTCCGTCGCCGCGCTGCAGGCCGGCGCGGCGCAGGTGGTGAACGTGGACATGGGCAAGGGGGCCCTTTCCACGGGCCAGCAGAACCACCGGCTCAACGGCCTGTCAGCGGGCGCCAGCTTCCTGCCGCACGACATCTTCAGCTCCTGGGGCAAGATCACACGCGGCGGGCCTTACGACCTGGTGATCGCCGATCCGCCCAGCTACCAGCGCGGCAGCTTCGTCGCCGGCAAGGACTACGCGCGCATCCTGCGCCGGCTGCCCGAGCTGCTGGCACCCGGCGGCCAGGCGTTGCTGTGCCTGAACGCGCCGGAGCTGGGCGCCCGCTTCCTACACGAGCAGGTGCGCCAGGCAGCGCCCGGGCTGGCGTTCGTGGGCCGCGTGCCCAACCCGGCGGCGTTTGCCGACGTGGACGAGGACCGGGCGCTGAAGGTGCTGGTCTACCGACAGGCCGGCTGAGCGGCGCACAATCGGCGCCACGTTCTCCCACCCACCCAACCAAGCAGCGCATCCGCCATGAGCAGTTCTCCCCGCATCGGCCTGATCGGCGTCGGCCTGATGGGCCACGGCATCGCCCTGAACCTGGCGCGCAAGGGCCAGGCGCTCACCGTGCTGGAGCATCCCGGCAACCAGCCGCTGGACGAGCTGTGCGCCCTGGGCGTGGCGACCGCCCCGGACGTGCCGTCGCTGGCGCGTGCCAGCGACCTGCTGATCCTGTGTGTCACCGGCTCGCCGCAGGTCGAGGCAGTGCTGCTGGGCGAAGGCGGCGCTCTGGCGGCGCTGGCACCCGGCGCGGTGGTCATCGACTGCTCGACCTCGCTGCCCGCGTCCACGCAGCGCCTGGCCGCGGCCGTGCAGGCCGCTGGCGCGCAGTTCCTGGATGCGCCCATGACGCGCACGCCGCGCGAGGCACGCGAAGGCCGCCTGAACCTGCTGGTGGGCGGTGACGCGCAGGTGCTGGCGCGCTGCCGGCCGGTGCTGCAGTGCTTCGCCGAGAACATCACCCATGTCGGCCCGGTGGGCACCGGCCACCGCATGAAGCTGCTGCACAACTACGTCTCGCTCGGCAGTGTGGCGCTGATCGCCGAGGCGGCGGCCTGCGCGCTGGACGGCGGCGTGGCGCCCGAGGTCTTCGTCGATGTGCTGGCCAATGGCGGTGGTGCCGGTGCGGCGCTGGACCGGCTGCGGCCGTTCCTGCTGCAGCACGATGCCTCGGCGCTGCGCTTCGCCATGGGCAATGCGCTCAAGGACCTAGACTACTACGGTGCCATGGCGGACGAGGGCGGGGCGGCACACGCCATCGCCGCCGCCGTACGTCAGACCTTCGCCGATGCCGTGGAGCAGGGCGGAGCGCAGACGCTGGTGCCCGAGCTGGTGGCGCTGCTGCGGTCGGGAAGAATCAGCTGAGGGGCAGGGCTGGAACCATCGGTTTTGAGGAAAATGTGCCCGTAGCCCATATGGACAAAGGGCATGATGCTACTTAAAGTATAGCATAACGCCCTTGCCGGGTAGCCCACGGTCAGTCCATTTCCTCGAACACCAACGGCGGGTTCACCATGACCCGCGCCGTGTCCTGCAGCCCGCCGATCAGCTGGTGCGCGTAGTAGCTGCCGCGCGTGTCGGGCTCCAGCGCGGCGGCGGCCAGGTTGGCCAGGGGCTGGTTCATGGGCACGTAGTAGCTGCCCTCGGGCACGTCGATGGCGGCGCGGCGCGTGGTCAGGCGCAGGCCCTCGCCACGGTCGCTGCCCGGCTGCTGCTCGTACAGGTCGGACAGCACCGACCCCGGCTCGGCCACGCGCAGCACCTGCAGGCCCATCCAGCGCAGGCGCTGTACGGCGTCGCCAGCGCTGGCCGACAGCCAGTAGCCGCAGGGGCGCGCGCGGCGCAGGGTGGGGCGCAGCTGCAGCGTCGAGTCCCACTGCAGGTGCAGCGGGCGATCGGCGCCGGTCTGCGGGTCGATGGCCAGCAGCTCGCGCTGCAGCGGCGTGCCCTGCGCGCGCACCACCAGCTCGCCCCGGCAGGCCTGCGAGGCGATCTCGCGTGCCTCGTACGAGCGCACCTCCTCCAGATTGCTGGCGCGCTCGACAGTGCTGCGAAGCATGCTGGCGATGGCTGTCACCTGGGCGTGCACGCGGCGCTGCAGCTGCTGGCGGTCAAGGTCCGAGCCGCGGCTGTCGATGCGCAGGCTGACGGCGTTCTTCAGGCCGTTGACGTTGCGTGCGCTGTCCGCGCCCGTTCCGCCCATGGCCAGGTGCAGGCCGCCCTCGGCCTCGACCGGGCGGAAGTACCAGTCCTGCGTCAGCCCGGCCTGTTGCAGCGCCTGCACCATCGGCTGGTGGTACCACTCCATGGCGGCGCGGGTCATGAACTCGGGCAAATTGGCGGTGCTGGCCGGCTGGGCCAGCAGGTCGGCGCGCGGCAGCACGCCGGCGCGCTCGGCCAGCAGGCCGCGCACCGGGTATTCGTGTGCGTCCAGCAGGGCGATGGGGCGGTAGTTGCGCACCAGCAGCGCCAGGGACTGGGCCTCGGGCGTGCGCAGCAGCAGGTGGTCGTGGTCCAGGTCGATGCCGCTGACCGTCAGCGGCTGGCCGGCCTCGGCACCGTCGGGGTTGGTGCGCGGCACCACGATCACGTTGATGCCGTCGAGCATCTTCTGCAGCGGGCCCGTGGCCAACTCGCGCGCGATGACCAGCAGCGCCTCGGCACTGGCCGGCTCGTCGCCATGCTGCTGGCCCATCAGCAGCACCGTCGGCCGGCCGCTGGCCTCCAGCGCCGCCACGTCGGTGCCGGGGGCGCGCGTCAGCACCAGCGCCAGCAGCGGCTGGCCGCGCTGCGAGCGGCCGTACTCCAGCACCTGCGAGCGGTTCACGCCACGGCTTTCCGCGGCGAGCTGGCGCAGCCACTGCTGCAGCTCGGCGTTGGTGGTGAAGGCCCCCCGGCCATCGGCCAGGCCGGGCGTGTCGTAGCGCACCGTGGGCGCGGGAAAGCGCGCATCCAGCGGCGAAGCCGGCTGCGGGGCCACTGCGTCCGGCAGCGGCGTGGCCGGGTCGATCGGGGTGACGGTGACCTGGGCCCCCACGTCCGGCGCTGGCTGGCTCAGCGGCGGCGGCACCACCCGCCCCGGCACCGAGCGGGCCGGCGGCTGGCCTGGCCAGGGCGGCAGCGGCGTGCTGGAGCATGCGGCCAGCAGCACGCTGGCAAGCGTCAGCAGCGACAGCCGGGCGGGGCGAAGCAAGCGGGTGCGGCGGGCGGTGGGGGGCGTGGTCGTCATGGCGGATGAGCTTGAACGGATTCGCGGCCGATGTTAGCCGGCCGCAGGCGTGCGGCCGTGACAGAAAAAAGCCCGGCACGGGCCGGGCTGGGAGCGAAGCCGCAGGCACCAGGGCCTGGGCTTGCAGAGCGGGATGGATCAGCGATAGCCGCCGCCACCGCCGCGCGGGCCGCGCGAGCCGCCGCCACCGCCGCTGCGGAAGCCGCCGCCACGGCGGCCGCTGCCGGCCATCATGTCGACGCTGGTGCGCATCGGATCGGGCTGGCCGCCGCCGCCGGCGCGTCGCGGCACCAGAGAGTGACCGGTCTGGGTCAGCATGTGCGCGTTCTCGCTGCGCGGCTGGCTGTCGTCGTGCCGGCGCTGGCCGCCGCCGCCCATGCCGCCGGCGTTGCCGCCGCCGGACGGGCCACGGCGGCGCCCGGTGCCAGCGGCGTTGCCCTGGGGCTGCTGGCCGCGCGCGGCCGAGCGGTGGCCCTGGCCCTGGCCGTTGCCGTGCCCGGCGTTGCGCCCACGACCGCCGCCCTCGCCAGCGCCTGCCGCGGTTTCCTTGCGCTGGCCTTCGCCACCCTGTCGGCCGCGCTGGCCGCCACCGCCGCCCTGGGCGGCCTTGTTGGTACGGATGCGGTCCATCATCTCCTGGCGCGCGGCGCGGGCCGCGGCCTGCATCACGTCACGGCCCGGCGGCTTGCCGGCGCCACCCCAGATGGTCTGGCGGCCCATGGCGATGGGTTCGGCCTGCTCGCCCTCGTCAGGGCCGAAGCCGTCGATGACCTGCACCGGGATCTCCTGCTTGGTGAAGCGCTCGATCTCCATCATGAAGCCCTCTTCGTCCATGCACACCAGGCTTACCGCCTGGCCTTCGCGGCCGGCGCGGCCGGTGCGGCCGATGCGGTGCACGTAGTCCTCGGGGACGTTGGGGATCTCGTAGTTCACGACGTGCGGCAGGTCGTCGATGTCGATGCCGCGCGCCGCGATGTCGGTGGCCACCAGGGCGCGGATCTGGCCGGTCTTGAAACCTTCCAGCGCCTGGGTGCGCGCGCTCTGGCTCTTGTTGCCGTGCAGCGCCATGGCCGACACGCCGTTCTTAGTCAGGTAATCGGCGACGTTGTTGGCGCCGAACTTGGTGCGGGTGAAGACCAGCACCTGGCTCCAGTCGTGCTGCTGGATGATGTGCAGCAGCACCTGCTTTTTCTTCGCGCGGCCAACTGGGTGGATCACTTGGCTGATGCGCTGCACGGTGGTGTTGCGCGGCGTGACCTGGATGCTCTTGGGGTTCTTCAGCAGGCTGCCGGCCAGTTCGCGGATCTCGTCGCTGAAGGTGGCCGAGAACAGCAGGCTCTGCTTGTCCTTGGGCACCAGCGCCAGCACCTTCTTCACGTCGTGGATGAAGCCCATGTCCAGCATACGGTCGGCCTCGTCCAGCACCAGGATCTCGACGGTGGACAGGTCCAGGAAGCCTTGCTGCTGCAGGTCCAGCAGGCGGCCCGGGGTGGCCACCAGGATGTCCACGCCGCGCTTGATGCGCTCGATCTGCGGGTTCATGCCGACGCCGCCGAAGATCACCGTGGACTTGATGTCCAGGTGCTTGCCGTAGCTGCGCACCGATTCCTCGACCTGCGCGGCCAGTTCGCGCGTGGGGGTCAGCACCAGGGCGCGCACGCCGCGGCCGCCGAAACGGCTGGTGGCCGGCTGGCCGCTGCTCAGGCGCTGCAGCATCGGCAGCGTGAAGGCCGCCGTCTTGCCGGTGCCGGTCTGGGCGCCGGCCAGCAGGTCATGGCCCTCCAGGACGACAGGAATGGCCTGGGCCTGGATGGGGGTGGGGCTGTCATAGCCCTGTTCCTGCACGGCGCGCAGAATGGCCGGTGCGAGAGAGAGGTCGTCAAATGTCATCTTTGGTGGATGCGCCCTTCCTGGGCGCGGGGTTCCGATCCGCCGCCGGCAACATGCGTGTTGCCGAACCAGTGCCTGAGGGATCGGAGATTGCAAGAGCGGGAGCCCGGAGCGGCGATGCGTCCTTCGTCCCCAGCTTCAGTGCTGCTGCCAAGGGTGACTGGAGCCCGTGGCGACCGCCATTGTCGCATGCGCCGATAATCATGGGTTGCGCGCGCCTTGATGGGCGCCGGTTTGTTGCTATTTTTTTCAATCTTCCAGTCCCGGACATCCTTACATGGCCCAGTACGTTTTCTCGATGAACCACGTCACCAAGACCGTGCCGCCCAAGCGGCAGATCTTGAAAGACATCTCCCTGTCCTTCTTCCCCGGCGCCAAGATCGGCGTGCTCGGCCTGAACGGCTCGGGCAAGTCGTCGCTGCTGAAGATCATGGCCGGCGTGGACAAGGAATACGAGGGCGACGCCCTGCCCATGCCCGGCCTGTCCATCGGCTACCTGCCGCAGGAGCCGCAGCTCAATCCCGAGCACACGGTGCGCCAGGCGGTCGAGGAGGCCATGGCCGAGGTAAACAACGCCAAGGCGCGCCTGGACGAGGTCTACGCCGCCTACGCCGAGGAGGACGCCGACTTCGACGCCCTGGCCAAGGAACAGGGCGAACTGGAAGCCATCATCGCCGCTGCCGGCACCGATTCCGAGCACCAGCTGGAGATCGCCGCCGACGCGCTGCGCCTGCCGCCGTGGGACGCCATCGTCGGCCAGCTGTCGGGTGGCGAGAAGCGCCGTGTGGCGTTGTGCAAGCTGCTGTTGTCCAAGCCTGACATGCTGCTGCTGGACGAGCCCACCAACCACTTGGACGCCGAGAGCGTGGACTGGCTGGAGCAGTTCCTGCACCGCTTCTCGGGCACGGTGGTGGCCATCACCCACGACCGCTACTTCCTGGACAACGCCGCCGAGTGGATCCTGGAGCTGGACCGCGGCCACGGCATTCCCTACAAGGGCAACTACTCGGACTGGCTGGTGCAGAAGGGCAATCGCCTGGAGGCCGAGCAAAAGGGCGAGGAAGCGCGCGCCAAGGCGCTGAAGAAAGAACTGGACTGGGTGCGCCAGAACGCCAAGGGCCGCCAAGCCAAGTCCAAGGCGCGTATCGCCCGCTTCGAGGAGCTGAGTGACTACGAATACCAGCGCCGCAACGAGACGCAGGAAATCTTCATCCCCGTGGCCGAGCGCCTGGGCTCGAAGGTCATCGAGTTCAAGAACGTCTCCAAGGCTTTCGGCGACCGCCTGCTGATCGACAACCTCTCCATGAACATCCCGGCCGGCGCCATCGTCGGCATCATCGGGCCGAACGGCGCTGGCAAGTCCACGCTGTTCAAGCTGATCGCCGGCAAGGAGCAGCCCGACTCGGGCACCGTGGAGATTGGCCAGACCGTGAAGATGGCCTTCGTGGACCAGCACCGCGACGAACTGGCCAACGACAAGACCGTGTGGGAGGACATCTCCGGTGGCCTCGACATGATCAACGTCGGCAAGTTCACCATGGCCTCGCGTGCCTACGCTGGGCGCTTCAACTTCAACGGCCAGGACCAGCAGAAGAAGGTTGGCAACCTCTCGGGTGGCGAACGCGGCCGCCTGCATCTGGCCAAGACGCTGATCCAGGGCGGCAACGTGCTGCTGCTGGACGAGCCATCCAACGACCTGGACGTGGAAACCCTGCGTGCGCTGGAGGACGCCCTGCTGGAATACGCCGGCACGGTGATGGTGATCTCTCACGACCGCTGGTTCCTGGACCGCATCGCCACGCACATCCTGGCCGCCGAAGGTGACAGCCAGTGGGTGTTCTTCGATGGCAACTACCAGGAGTACGAGGCCGACAAGAAAAAACGCCTGGGCGAAGAGGGCGCGGCGCCGAAGCGCATGCGCTACAAGGCGCTCAAGTAAGCGCGGCGCGGGTAGTACCATGGGGCGGCCTGTTGCCGCCCTTTTTTGTATCCGCTCATGACCCTGCCAGCGTCCCGCGCCAGAACGGTGTTTCGCGCCTGCGTCGTCAGCGCCATCCGCGAGGGAGAGGTGCTGATGCAACAGCTGTGCGCTGCGGCGCTTGCCGGGCTGGTGCAGGACGAGACCGACGGCCGCGAACTCTGGCAGCGCCAGCTGGCCGCTGACGCGCAGCGCCAGCTGACGCAGCACCAAGCGCAGCTGGCCCGGGCCTACCCGCTGGCGCTGCTCGAGGTCTTCGCCGATGGCCCGGCCAGGCCGCGTGCAGCGGCTGGCGCGCAGGACTCGGCCATCGACTTCGGCGAGCTGGCGCTGGTGGACGACGCCGACATGCAGGCGCAGGTGGAGCTGGCGCGCGCCCAGCAGTTGGCGCAGCACGCGACCGAGGCGGCCCTGGCCGAACTGGATGCGCTGGTCAGCTCCGCCCAGGGGCTGCCCAGCGTGCAGGCCGAACGCAACCCGCTGCGGCCGGAGAACTACGTGCGGGCCCTGCAGCGCGTAGTGGCCGACACCGGCGTGGACGACACGCTGCGCCAGCGCTGGATGGCGCACATGCGCGAGGCGCTGGCCCGGCTGCTGGTGGGGCAGTACCAGCGTGCGGCCGCCATGCTGCGCGAGCAAGGCGTGCGGCCGGTGGGCTATGCCCCGGCAGCGCGTGCGCCGGTGGCCGCTGCCTGGGGGGGCACGACCGGAGCGCACGGCTACCCGCCGACCACGGGCTGGAATGCCGGGCCAGGCGCGTCGATCTGGGCCGGCATGTCTTCCGGGGCGCCCCTGGCGGCGCATGCCGAGGAAGCGTTGCTCACGGTGAATCTGCTGCAGCAAATGCTGACCGGCGGGGCCGAGCCAGGCTGGCCGGGTGGGCCCCACGCTGCGGGCGACCCGCCATCGGTGCCGGGGCAGCAGGCCATCGACGACCTGGCGCAGCTGGAGGTGCTCGTGGGACGCCTGGCCGGCACGTCCGGTGCGGGTCCCGCCGCAGCGCTGGCGGGCAGCTCTCTTTCCTCGACGGACCAGGCAGCGCTGGGCGTGGTCAGCCGCATGATGGACAACATTGCCCGCGACGAGCGGCTGCCCGCGCCGATGCAGCGTGCCGTGCAGCGCCTGGCGCCGGCACTGCGCCAGCTGGTGCGCCATGACACCGGCTTCTTCCACGACGAGGACCACCCGGCACGACGCCTGCTGGACGAGCTGACCCAACGCAGCCTGACCTTCGCCGACCCGCACGCGCCCGAGTGCCAGCGCTTCATGCGCCAGGTGGACGAGGCCATCGCCTACCTGGCCGATGCGCGCATCGACAACGCCCGGCCGTTCGCCCGCGCGCTGCGTGCATTGAACCGTGCTTGGGACGAGCAGGACCGCAAGCTGCGCCAGTGGCAGGAGGCGCGTGCGCAGCGTGAGCGCCGCGCGCTGCTGGCCGAGCGCATCGCTGCCAGCTTCCGGAGGCTGCCGCAAGCGCAGGCCGCCAGGCCCGAGATGCTGGCCTGGGTCACCGGACCCTGGGCGCAGGCGGTGGCGCATGCGCAGCTGGACGACGCAGCCGGCGAGGCCGGGGCCAGCCGATTGATGGCGCTGGCGCCGCTGCTGCTGGAATGCGGCACCCCCGCGGCGGGCGACGACGCGCAGGCGCTGGCTGCAGCAGTGCGCCAGGCGTTGCCGGTGGTGGAGCAGGCGCTGCGCGGCTCGGGCCAGCCGGACGAGGCGGTGGCTCAGGTGCTGCAGCGCCTGCGCGACTGGCAGGCGCTGGCGCTGCGCCAGCAGCAGGCGCGCGACCAGGTCGCCGCCTGGCCGGGCAGCGTCGCGGCCGAGAGGCCGCCACCGCAGTCCGGCGGCGGGCCGGCTCCGCGTGCACCGAGCGCCTCAGCCATCGAGCCGGCCAGCACCGTTGCGGCGCAACCGCAGGACGGCGTGGCGTTGCCCGCAGCCGGCGAGGGGCAGCCGGACGAACCGGCGGCCCCCTTGCCGTCGAGCAGCGCGGCTGGCCTGCCGCCGCCTGCGGTGGCCGACGATGGCGCCACCACACCCCCGACTGCGTCCGCGCGGCAGACGCGCGGACTGGCACTGGAGCCGGGCCTGTGGTTCGAGCTGGGAGGCGAACGCGGTAGCGTGCGGCGCCAGCTGACCTGGGTCAGCCCGAACCGCAGCCTGTTCTTGTTCACTGGCGCCGATGGCAGCAGCCAGTCGATGACGCGGCGCATGATCGACCGGCTCGTGGCCGAGCAGCGCTTTCGCCCGGCGAGCGCGCAGACGGGCTGACGCACGGACGTTGACTCAGATCGGCGGATGCAGGTCGGCATGCGCCGGCAGCTGCAGGCCGTCGGGCAGCGCCAGGCCGCGCGCCGCCAGTACCGCGCGCACGGTGGCGCGCGCCACCGCCTCGGCCGCCATGGTGGCCAGCACCATCATGCCGGGGTGCTGCGCCGCGCGGCCGGTGGCCAGGGTGAACAGCGTGTCCCCGTCGCTCATGGTGTGCACCGGGTTGATGCTGCGCGCCAGGCCGTCGTGCCCGGCCACTGCCAGGCGCTGCGCCTGCACCTTGGTCAGCCGGGCGTCGGTGGCGATGACGCCGATGGTGGTGTTGCTGCCGGCTAGCAGCGGGTGCGGCACCTCGCCCGCCAGCAGCGCGCGGCGCGTGTCGCGCAGCGCGCGGCCATCCGGCGTGCGCGCGCCAGCCAGCGGCCGGCCGTTCTCCGGATCGACCACGTCGCCCACGGCGTTGCAGGCGACGAGCGCGCCCACCGTCACACCGGCCACACGCACGCTGGCGCTGCCGATGCCGCCCTTCATCGCATGCTCCATGCCGAACATCTTGCCCACCACAGCGCCCGCGCCGGCGCCGACGTTGCCCTCGGCGGGCGGCTGCGTGCCGGCGGCGGCGCAGGCGGCGTGGCCGGCGGCGGCGGCGGGGCGGATGCGCGCGTCGCCCACCGCCAGGTCGAACAGCACGGCGGCCGGCACCAGGGGCAGGCGCGCCATGCCCAGCTCCAGGCCGACGCCGTTGTCTTCCAGCCAGCGCACGGCGCCGCTGGCGGCGTCCAGGCCGAAGGCGCTGCCGCCGGCCAGCAGCACGGCGTGCACCTCGTTGACCAGGTTGCCGGGCGCCAGCAGGTCGGTCTCGCGCGTGCCGGGCGCCGCGCCACGCACGTCCACCCCGGCCACCGCGCCCTGGCGTGCGATGACCACACTGCAGCCGGTAGGCCGGCGTGGGTCGGTGTGGTGCCCGACCTCGATGCCGGGGACGTCGGTGATGGCGCCGGCAGAGTCGTCGGCGAGCGGATGGGGCATGGCGTGTCCTGCTGCTGAAAGAACCAGGGCGCCACCATATCCCAGCCGCGGGCGCCCACCGTCATCGGCACGGGGCCGACAACCGCCGGCGGGCATGCTTCAGCGATGGCTGCTGAAGACCTGCGTGGCGACATCGTGCTGTGCCTGTCCGAGCGTCACCAGCAGCACGTCGTACGGGTCCTTGCGGCCGCCGTATTCCGGGCCGTCCATGCCCGGGCTGCCCACCGGCATGCCCGGCACGGTGATGCCCAGCGCGCGCGGCTTTTCCTGCAGCAGCCGGCGCACGTCCTGCGCCGGCACATGGCCTTCGACCAGGTAGCCGCCGACCAGCGCGGTGTGGCACGAGCCCAGGCGCTGCGGCAGGCCCAGCCTGGCGCGCACGGCGGCGTTGCCGCTGTCGTGCACGGTGACCTGGAAGCCGGCCTGCTGCATCAGCGCGATCCAGTCCTTGCAGCAGCCGCAGTTGGGGTCCTTCCAGACCTCCATGGCGGGCAGCGCGGCCGGGCCGGCCGCCAGGGAGGGCAGGGCGCAGGCGGCCAGCAGGGCCGCGCCGGCAGACAGGCACTGGCGGCGGGTGAGGGAGCGGGCGATGGTATTCATGGCGTGATTGTCGTGAAAAGAGGGGAAAAAGGGTTCAGGGCGCGACGGTGACGCTGCCGCGCATGCCGGCCTGGTAGTGGCCCGCGATCAGGCAGGCGAAGTCGAAGCGGCCGGGGCGGTTGAAGCGCCAGGCCAACTCGCCCACCTGTCCCGGCGCCACGTGCGCCATGTGCGGCGCGTCGTGTGGCATGCCGGGGTGCGCCAGCATCGCCGCAGCATGCTCGTCCAGCGTCTGCGGCGTGCCCAGCACCAGTTCGTGCAGCACCTGGCCGTGGTTCTCGACGCGCAGGCGCACCACCTCGCCCTGGCGCACCGAGACCTGCGCCGGCGTGAAGCGCATGTCGTCGGTCATGCGCAAGGTGATGGTGCGGCTGGCGATGCCGGCTGGCGCGGCGATGCCCCAGGGCTGCTGGACGGCGGCAGCGGCCGTATGGCCGGCGTGTGCGGCATGGGCACCGCTTTCATGGCCAAAAGTGGCCCCAGCGCAGACAAGCAAAGCGCCGGCTGCTATGTATTTGAGAGTTTTCATGGATCGCGAGAAAGGATGTCGGCAACGGCTGCCGCGCCGCGGGCAGGCACGCGGCGGCCAGGAGCGCGCGACGCGGCGCGCGCAGGGGCACTCTCAGGCGATGGGCGGGCGGGTGGCGCGCGCCACGCCGGCGCTGGCGAAACGTGCGCTGGCGGCGACGGGCGGCGGCGCGGCGCGCAGCACCGGCGTCGCCTGCGGCGCTGGCAGGGTGCAGGCCGCAATGTGGCACAGCCCGCAAGAGGCGCAAGCCACGTGGCCGGTGTGGGCGCAGTCGCCGGCCGCGTCGCCGGTGCAATGGGCGGCTGCCGGCATTGCCGCATGCTGGTCATGCGAACCGCTCGCGTGCTGCATGGCCGTCAGCTGCGCCGGCGCGGCCTGTACGTCCGCTGGTGCCTGCGCCAGCGCCATGGCGTCGCCCAGCAGCCCGCGCAGGAGCAGCAGCAGGGTCAGGGTAAGCAGCAGAAGCGGGCGCGGCATGTGCGGTGGTGGATACGGGTGCGCCGCCCAAGGTTCCCGGCCGTGCGGGCCGGGTTTTCAGCTGGCCAGGTAGCGCCCCGGCTTGTGGTTCATCGCCAGCACCAGGTTCAGCGCCACCGCGCCCAGCACTGACCAGGCGACGCGCTGCGGCTCCACCGCCGCCAGTGCCGCGGCGACGATGCCGCAGTCGATAGCCATCTGTACCTTGCCCGCCCGCCAGCCATGGCGGTCCTGCAGGTACAGCGCCAGGATGCCGACACCGCCCAGGCTGCAGCGGTGGCGAAACAGCACCAGGAAGCCCATGCCCATGAGCAGCCCGCCGGTCAGCGCCGCGTACAGCGGCTGCAGCCGGTCAATGTGCAGCATGCTGGCCTGCAGCTCGGTCAAGAGCGACAGCAGCGCCACGGCGGCGAAGGTCTTGGCGGTGAAGGCCAGCCCCATGCGGCGCAGCGCCAGCCAGTAGAACGGCAGGTTCAGCACGAAGAACCACTTGCCGAAGCCGATGCCGGTGGCGTAGTGCAGCACGAAGGCCAGACCGGCCATGCCGCCGGTCAGCAGCCCGGTGCTGGCCAGGAAGGCGATGCCCACCGACACCAGCGTGACGCCGACCAGCAGCGCCACGCCATCCTCGACGCGCGAGTGCAGCACGGGCGTGGGGGTGGGGGCGGTGGGGTTCATGGTTGCGGAAAAGGAAAAATGGGCGGCGCGGCCGCAGTCCAGCCGCGATTGGGCCGCCAGCGCGGCGCGGCGGCGTTGACGTGCATCAAGGGCAGCGAAGGTGCTGCGGGAATTGATGAAAATGATAGCTGCCGGCCCATGTTCCGTGCTGGCTCAGGGGTGTTTTGGCCCCGAATCTACGGAAACCCCGGCTCCAGGCTGGGCGGATGCCGGCGCCACCGCCGCCATGGCCTGGGTGATGCGCTCGCGCACCAGCGGGCCTGGCACCATCGAGCGGAACGCCGGCACGATGGCGCGGCCGGTGTTGCCCTGTGGCAGCCGGCGCACCAGGTGGCCGAGCACCGTCAGCCCCAGGCGCGCCCACTGGCCGCGCACCTCGAAGCCGTCGCCCAGCGCGCGGGCGTAGGCCAGCATGTGCCAGTGCGCGCGCCACTGCAGCGCCAGCCGGTTCAGGCCGACGACGTGCGCCGCCTCCAGCCACGGCCAGCGCTGCGCCGGCGGCTGGCCGGCGCTGGCCTGGAAGGCGGCCAGCAGATAGTCGAACGCTGCCGCCTGGCGCTGGTGGCCGGCAGGGTTGGGGGCGGTCTTCACGTAGCGGGGCATGGCCGCGATTGTTCCCGAGATCGCGCGGCAGCAGCCGCAGTGCGGTCATCCGGCAGGGCGCGGCGCAGGCGCAGGCCGTTGGCCACCACCGCCAGGCTCACGCCCATGTCAGCGACCACGGCCATCCACATCGTCGCCTGCCCGGACAGGGCCAGACCGAAGAACACCGCCTTCACGCCCAGCGCCAGCGCGATGTTCTGCGCCAGCACGCGGTGCGCGCGCCGCGCCAGGCGCACGGTGTCGGGGATGCGGCGCAGGTCGTCGTGCATCAGCACCACGTCGGCGGTTTCCATCGCCATGCCGGTGGCGTGGGCGCCGCCCATGGCGAACCCCAGGTCGGCGCGCGCCAGCGCCGGCGCATCGTTGATGCCGTCGCCAGCCATCGCGGTGGCGCCGGCCTCGGCCTGCAGCGCGGCCAGGGCGGCCAGCTTGTCCTCGGGCAGCAGGCCGCCGCGCGCGTCCGGCACGCCGGCGGCGCGCGCCACGGCCTGCACCGTGGCGGCGTTGTCGCCGCTCAGCACCACGCTGCGCACGCCCAGCGCCCGCAGCTGCGCCACCGCCTCGGCAGCGTGGCTGCGCAGCGGGTCGGCCACGGCGAACAGGGCGTGCACGCGCGTGTCGTCGGCCAGCAGCGTGACGGTGTGGCCCTGCTGCTCGTGCCGCGCCAACAGGTCCGCCAGCTGCGGCGCCGTGTCCAGGCCGCGTTCGCGCGCCAGGCGCAGGTTGCCCAGGGTCCACGCGCGGCCGTCCATATGCGCCTGCACGCCGCGCCCGGGCAAGGCGCGCACGTCATCGGCGGCGCTGGCGCAGGCGGCCGGCAGCCCGGCGGCGATGGCGCGCGACACCGGGTGGTCGGAGCGGCTGGCCAGCTGCCAGGCGATCGAGGTGGCCAGCGGGTCGGCGCCGTCCAGCATCTGCCAGTGCACCAGCGCCGGGCTGCCGGTGGTCAGGGTGCCGGTCTTGTCCAGCGCCACGGCGCGCAGCCCGCGCGCCGCCTCCAGCGCGGCACCGCCCTTGATCAGGATGCCGCGCCGCGCCGCGGCGGTGAGCGCGCTGACCAGCGTCACCGGCGTGGAGATCACCAGCGCGCAGGGGCAGGCGATGACCAGCAGCGCCAGCGCCTGGTACGCCGCCTGGTGCCAGCTCCAGCCCAGCAGCCAGGGCGCCAGCAGCGCCAGCGCCAGCGCCAGCGCGAAGGCGATGGGCGTGTAGATGGCGGCGAAGCGGTCCACGAAGCGCTGGATGGGCGCGCGGCTGGCCTGCGCCTGCTCCACGACCTGCACGATGCGCGCCAGCAGCGTGCCGGCGGCCGGCGCCGTCACCCGCATCACCAGCTCGCCCTCATGGTTCACGCTGCCGGCAAACAGCGGGTCGCCGGCGGCCTTGTCCACCGGGGCGCTCTCGCCGGTGATGGGCGCCTGGTTCACGGCGCTCATCCCCCGCACCACTTGGCCGTCCAGCGGCACGCGCGCGCCGGGGGCGATGCGCACCAGCGCACCCACCGCCACCCCGGCCGCCGGCAGGCGCGCGGTGCCGCCATCCGGCTGCAGCACGTCGGCCGTCTCCGGCGCCAGCTGCAGCAAGTCGCGGATGGCGTGGCGGGCGCGGTCCACGGCGGCGTGCTCCAGGCGCTCGGCGGCGACGAACAGCGCCATGACCATCGCCGCCTCGGGCCATTGGCCGATGAGCGCGGCGCCGGTCACTGCCACTGCCATCAGCGCGTTGATGCCCAGACGCAGATGGCGCAGGTCGCCCAGGCCGGCGCGGTACACCCCCAGGCCCGACAAGGCGATGGCCAGCAGCGCCAGCGCCATGCCGGCGGCGTCGTGCTGTAGCCAGTGCGCGGCCTCGGCCAGCAAGGCCAGAATCAGCGCGGCGGTGATGCGCGGCCAGCCGGGCAGGGCGCCGTGGTCGTGGTGTTGGTCGTCCCCTTGGCCGTGAGCCTGTGAGGGAGCGGGCGCGCAGGCGCAGGAAGCGCAGGCGCTGGCGGGCGCTGGCGCTGGCGCGGAAGGTGGATGCGGGTGGGTATGCGAATGGCTCATGCGATGATTGGAAACCTTCAAGCCGCTTCAATGTCAAGCATGACCACTGCCCAGCACCGCATCGGCGACGCCGCGCGCCTGTCCGGCGTGCCGGCGGCCAACATCCGCTACTACGAGAAGGAAGGGCTGCTGCCTGGCCAGGCGCGCGCGGACAACCGCTACCGCCTGTACAGCGACGAGGAGGTGCACCGCCTGCGCTTCGTGCGCCTGTGCCGCGCCATGGATATGTCGCTGGACGAGGTGCGCACCCTGCTGCAGCTGGACGCGCGCGGTCTGCAGGCGCCGGGCGGCGCCGCCGACCACGCCGCCTGCGCCACGCTGGACGAGCACCTGGCGCATGTGCGCACGCGGCTGCGCGAGCTGCGCGTGCTGGAGCGCGAGCTGCAGGCACTGCGCGCGCGCTGCGACGGCACTGGCGGACACTGCCACGTGATCGAGGCGCTGCACGCGCGCGCCGATGCCGACCCCGTGCCCGAGCCCGTCACAGGCGCGCGCCGGCATGTGTAAAGCTATGTTTTCAATAGCTGGAAATCTGTATAAACAAAGGGCTGCAGCCGTTTTTGGCTGAAAAACGGGGCCTGTCTTCTATGATCCGCGCATGACCGCCCTGCGCTCCTCTCTGCACCTGCCTGCCCGGCTGGCGTTCACCGCCCGGCGCCTGGGGCTGGCCTGGGCGCGCATCTTTTATCTGGGCGCGGTGGTGCTGGTGCTGATGCTCTCGCCATCCACCTACTCGCGCGGCACGCGCGGGCGGCTGGCGCGGCATCTGGTGCAGAGCACGGCGCCCATCCTGCTGGGCTTCACGCTGTTGGCAGCGCTGCTGGCGGTGGTCATCACCCGCATCGTGGTGGTGACCGCCGAGAGCTACGGCCTGACGCGCTATGCGCTGGAGATGGTCATCCGCGTGCTGGTGCTGGAGCTGATCCCGCTGACCGCCGCGCTGTTCGTCGCCATGCGCGCCACCATCCCCAGCGGCACGCAGCTGGCGCTGCTGCGCCAGAGCGGGCACCTGCAGGCGCTGACCGAGCGCGGCGCCGACCCGGTGCGCATGGAGCTGCTGCCGCGCGTGATCGCCGGGCTGTACGCCAGCGTCACCCTGGCGGCGCTGTCGTGCGTGGTGGCGCTGGTCATGGCCTACCTGGGCGTGTACGGCTTCACGCTGGCCGGCCTGCCCGGCTACACGCGCATGTTCGGCCACGTTTTCACGCCGCAGATCACGCTGGTGTTCGCGCTGCGCACGCTGCTGTTCGGCATGGCGATCTCGCTGATCCCGATGGCCTCGGGGCTGTACGAGAGCCGCGTGCCCGGCCGCGCGCAACAGCCCGCCTCCGAGATGGGCGGCCTGGCGCGCATGTTCGCCGTGCTGCTGCTGATCGAGGTGCTCTCGCTGATGAGCAACTATTACTACTGACTGCCCAACCCCATGTCCGAACCCCGGTCTCCCCTGCCCGACGACGAACTGCTGCGCCCGGTGCCGCACTTGCGCGCCAAGGCTGCCGCGCTGCTGATCTTCACGCTGGCGCTGGTGGTGGGCTCGGCGCTGTACCTGATGTATGCGCGCGGCGTGTTCGAACCCACCCAGCGCCTGGTGCTGGTGACCGACGACTCCGAGGGCGTGGGCGTGGGCATGGACGTGACGTTCTCCGGCTTTCCCATCGGCCGCGTGCGCAGCCTAGGGCTGGCCGAGGGCGGCGAGGTGCGCATCGTCGTCGACGTGGCCCAGCGCGAGGCGCACTGGCTGCGCGAGTCCAGCGTCTTCACGCTGGTGCGCGGCATCGTCGGCGGCACCACCATCAAGGCCTACAGCGGCGTGCTGACCGACCCGCCGCTGCCGGACGGCGCGCAGCGCCCGGTGCTGCGTGGCGACGCCACCGCCGAGATCCCGCGCCTGATGGCCGATGCGCGCCAGCTGCTGGAGAACCTGACGCAGCTGACCGATGCCGACTCGGCCCTGGGCGCCTCGCTGGGCCAAGTGCGCACCCTGACCGAGCGGCTGAACGGCCCTGGCGGCGCCCTGGGCGTGCTGACCGGGGAGGGCGGCGATGCGAAGAAGATCATGGCCACGCTGGAACGGACCAACCAGCTGCTGGCGCGCCTGGACGGCATCGCCGCGAAAGCCGACCGGCAGGTCTTCGGCCACGGCCAGGACCCGGGGCTGGTGCCCGAGGTGCGCAGCGCCGTGGTCCAGCTCAACGGGCTGCTGGGCGACGCCCGGCGCAGCCTGACCCGGGTGGACGCGGTGCTGGCCGAGGCCCAGGCCGTGGGCGCCAACGCGCGCGAGGCCACCACCGACCTGAGCACGCTGCGCGCCGAGGTCGAGACCAACCTGCGCAAGGTAGAGAGCATGATCGACCAGCTGAACCGCAAATGGCCCTTCGCGCACGAATCGGAGCTGAAACTGCCATGAGCCGCACCACCGCCCGCATCTGGCCATCGGCCCTGGCCGTCCTGCTGGCCCTGGCCGGCTGCGCCGCCAAGCCGGTGCCGCCCGACTGGCAGCGTAGTGCGCACGACGCCGCCGAGCGCGCCACCCAGGCTTACCTGAAAGGCGACGACCGCGTCGCGCGGCAGGAATGGCGCAACGCGCGCGCCGAGGTGGCGCGCACCGGCAGCCCGGCGCTGCTGGCGCGGCTGGAGCTGATGCGCTGCGCCGCCGAGGTCGCCAGCCTGGACGGCGACGGCTGTCCGGCGTTCGAGGCGCTGCGTGCCGACGCCGAAGCGCCGGAGCGGGCCTATGCGGCCTATCTGGCAGGGCGCGCCAGCGCGGCCGACAGGACGCTTTTGCCGCCGGCACAGCGCAGCGCCGCCACCGACCCCGCCGCCATCGCCGCCATCCAGGATCCGCTGGCACGGCTGGTCGCCGCCGGCGCCGCGCTGCAGGCCGGCCGGGCCACGCCGGAAGTCCTGGTCAGCGCCACCGATACCGCCTCCGCGCAAGGCTGGAGCCGGCCGCTGCTGGCCTGGCTGCAGGCGCGAGCGCAGCGCGCGCGGGTATTGGGAGACGAAGCGCTGGCCCAGGCGTTGGAGCGGCGGATCGCCCTGGTGCGCTCGCACGGCAAGCCGCCCGCCGGCACGGCGCCTCAATCCTGAAGCGCCAAGGCGCGCAAAGAAAAACCGCCCGAAGGCGGTTGGTGGGGCAAATGCAGGCCGGGCCGGCTCAGTCGAGCATGCCAGTCGGAATGAGCTGGTCGATCTGCGGGTGCACCTGCGAATCGGCCACCTGCACGGTCTGGTGCGGCCAGAGGGTGGTGACGCTGGCGGCCACTGCCAGCAGCACAGTGACCACGAAGGCGGCAAAGGCGGGTGTGCTGGAGTTCAGTAGGCGTTTCATGGCGTTTCCTCGGTTGGGTGGCGAAACGGGCAGGTGGCAAAAGATCCTGGAGGGTGATTGCACCCTGCCGGCGCCGTGCCGGGTGTCGGACAACAGCCAGTCACACGGTCCGCGCTGCGTCGGGGGTCAATGCCCGGGCCAGCGCCAAGGCAGTGCAGGCTCTTTCCTGCGGCCAGTCATCGGCCACCTGGCCATGCTGCCAGCAGGCGCCGGCCGCGGCGTCGAAGGCGGTGGCCGGCGGCAGCGCGGCCAGGCGCGCGCCCAGCAGTCCGGCCAGCACGTCGCCAGTGCCGGCCGTTGCCAGCCGGGCGTTGCCGGTCGGGTTCACCAGTGGCACGCGCTCCGGCGCGGCCACCACGCTGCCCGAGCCCTTGAGCACGACGGTGCAGGCCAGCCGCTCGGCCAGCGCCTGTGCCGCCGCCAGGCGGTCGGCCTGCACCGCCTCGGTGCTGCACTGCAGCAGCCGCGCTGCCTCCAGCGGGTGCGGCGTGAGCACCGTGGCCCAGTCAGCCTGGCTGGCGCGCGCCGCCAGCAGCCGCTGCAGCCGCGCTTCGCCGGCGATGGCGTTCAGCGCATCCGCATCCAGCACCAGGCGCGGTGCCTGTTGCAGGAGGACCGGCAGCACGCCGGCGATAGCCGTGCCGCCGCCGCAGCCGGCGACCAGCGTGGCGCGGTCCAGCGGCAGCGCGTCGAAGTGGCGCGGCATGCATTCGGGCTGCAGCGCCAGGGCGGGGTCGGCATCGGCAGCGTCGCCTAGGAGGCTGATCAGCACCCGCCCGGCACCGGCGTGCAGCGCGGCGCTGGCGGCCAGCAGCGCGGCGCCGGTCATGCCCATGCCGCGCTGCGCGAGCGCCTCGCCGCCGACCACGGCCACGTCGCCAAAGCGGCCCTTGTGGCTGGCATGCGGACGTGGTGGGGTGTCGGGCCGGCCGGCCAGCCAGGCGTCGGGGCCCGCAGTCGGCGGCGCTGCGCCCAGCGTGTCCAGCCAGATGTCGCCGGCCGCATCGCGCCCCAGTGCGGTGAACAGACCGGGTTTGAGGGTCAGCAGCGCCAGCGTATGGCGCGCACCGCGGCCGGGCGGCGCGTCGGGTTCCAGGCCGGGCGCGTACTGCCCGGTATCGGCCAGCAGCCCGGACGGCAGATCGACGTGCAGCACCGTCGCCGCGCTGCCGCGCAGCGCCGCGAGGCAAGCCAGCAGGCGGGAATCGGGCGGCACAGGGCGCGCCGCCGCAGTCAGGCCCAGGCCGAGCAGCGCATCCACCGCCAGGTCCTGCGCACCCAGCGCCGGCGGCTGGCCTACGAAGCGCACGCCCGCATTGCGCGCGCGCTGCCACGAGGCGCGCGCGTCCGTTGGCAACTGGCTTGGGTCATCGGTCAGGCAGGTCACGGCAACCGGCAGGCCGGCTGCCTGCAGCAGGGCCGCGGCCTCCAGTCCGTCGCCGCCGTTGTTGCCCGCACCGCAGGCCAGCCAGACCTGGCGTGCGTGCGGCGCCAGCGCGCGGGCCAGCCGCGCGGTGGCCGCGCCGGCGCGCTGCATCAGCGTGTGCGGCGGCAGGCGCGCGGCGGCCTCTGCCTCGACGGTGCGCGTGGACTGCGTGCGAAACAGGGGCTGGCGGAGGTCGGGCGTGATGCGCTGCATGCCCGCATTGTGCGGCGCCAGGGCGCCCGCCCCGGAGTGTCAGAAGCGTGCCGGCGCGAAGGGCGACAGGTCCAGCGCCGGTGCCCGGCCGCCGATCAGGTCGGCGATGGCGCTGGCGCTGCCGCAGGCCTGCGCCCAGCCGCTGGCGCCGTGGCCGATGTTGAGCCACAGGCCGGGCATCGGGCCGGCGCCCAGCACCGGCGCGCCGTCCGGCAGGGTGGGGCGGGCGCCGCGCCAGACCTGCACCTGCGGCGAAGAGGCCAGCGCGCCGCCGGGGAACCAGCCTGACAGCGCCAGGTACAGCGTGCGCAGCGTGGCCTCGTCATGGGCGCCGCGCGCGTGGCCCAGCTCGGCGCCGCCGGAGACGCGCACCCGCTGGCCCTGGCGCGTGATGGTGATGCGGTGCTGCGGGTCGATCACGCTGCCCTGCGGCGCGTGCATCTCGTCGCGCACCGGTACGGTGATCGAGTAGCCGTGCACCGGCGCCAGCGGCAGGCGCAGGCCCAGCGGTCGCAGCAGCCCGGCGCTGGCCAGGCCCGAGCACAGCACCACCGCGTCGGCGCGCACCGGCTCCTGGCGCCCGGCGACCTGCACGCCGGCGCCATCGCGCGCCAGCGCCTGCACCCGGGTATGGAAGTGAAAGCGTGCTCCCAGTTCCTGCGCCGCTTGGCGCAGCAGCTGCGCGAACAGGCGGCAGTTGGCGCTGGCGCCATCGGGCGCGTGCAGGGCGCCGGCCAGGGGCACGTCGGACGCCAGGCCGGGCTCGATCAGCCGCGCCGTGGCGGCATCCACCTCCTGCAGCGCCACGCCTGCGCCCTCCAGCACCGCGCGCACCGGCTGCAGCAGTTGCAGCTCCGCCGGGTTGCGCAGCAGCACCAGCGTGCCGCGGCTGGCTTCGATGTCGGCGTCCAGCGCCTGTGTGATGTCGCGGGTGCGCTCCAGGCTGGCCTGGCCCAGCGCGGCCAGGGCCTGCAGCCGCGCCGCGGCCTGTGCAGTGCGTGCCGCACGCCGCCAGCGCCAGCGCCAGCCACGGCCCGCCAGCCCCGCGCCCGGCACCAGTCGCATCGCGGCCGGGCGGCCGCCGGCGCGGCGTGCCCAGGCGCCCTCGGCCGTGGGCGTCGCCCACGGAATCAGCAGCGCCGGCGCCAGCAGCCCGGCGCTGGCGAAACTGGCCTGCTCGGCGGCGGATGCCGCCTGCTCCAGCACGGAGACTTCGTGGCCGTCGCGGGCCAGCTCATAAGCGGTGGCGGTGCCGACGATGCCGGCGCCGACGATCAGGATGCGCATGCGAACTGAGAGGAAAAACCCGCGGCAACCCATATGGAACATGGGCTTGCAGCTATGAATTCATGAGTGCGGACGGGCCGCTCTGGGAGATTTCTGGAAAGTCGGCCGGGCTGGATGCCGCCCTGTCCATGGTAGAATCCCGCGGTTTTGCCGATCACGGCCCTTGCGAGTGCAGGGGATGTGCGCGGCAGAACAAATCGCAAACCAGCCCTCTCGAGGTGTTGCGTCCCGCGTGCCCTGTGGCGCGCAGCGGGCCGCGATGTCGGGCTGGATTTTAGACCCAACCTTCGGAGCAATTTTCATGTCCGTGACCATGCGCGAAATGCTGGAAGCCGGTGTCCACTTTGGCCACCAGACCCGCTTCTGGAACCCCAAGATGGCCCCCTTCATCTTCGGCCATCGCAACAAGATCCACATCATCAACCTGGAAAAGTCGCTGCCGATGTTCCAGGAGGCGCAGAAGTTCGCCAAGCAGCTGGCCGCCAACCGCGGCACCATCCTGATGGTCGGCACCAAGCGCCAGGCCCGCGAGCTGCTGGCCGAGCAGGCGCAGCGCGCCGGCATGCCCTACGTCGACCAGCGCTGGCTGGGCGGCATGCTGACCAACTTCAAGACCGTCAAGACCTCCATCAAGCGCCTGAAGGACATGAAGGCCCAGCAGGAAGCCGGCCTGGAGTCGATGAGCAAGAAGGAACAGCTGATGTTCGCGCGCGAGCTGGAAAAGCTCGAGAAGGACATCGGCGGCATCCAGGACATGAATGCGCTGCCCGACGCCATCTTCGTGATCGACGTGGGCTTCCACAAGATCGCCGTGGCCGAGGCCAAGAAGCTGGGCATTCCGCTGATCGGCGTGGTGGACTCCAACCACTCGCCCGAGGGCATCGACTACGTCATCCCCGGCAACGACGACTCGGCCAAGGCCGTGGCGCTGTATGCCCGTGGCATGGCCGACGCCATCATCGATGGCCGTGAGAACGCCGTGAACGACGTGGCACGTGCCGCTGCCGCTGAAGGCACCTCCGACGACGAGTTCGTCGAAGTGGAAAACACCGCCGCCTGATTTCCCAGCACGGCCCGAATGCCCGGCCCGCCCGTCTGGCGGCTGCCCGGGCCTGCAAAAAAGCGGGTCGTTGCATGCGCCCGCTTTTTCATTTGTGCGGCGCATCGCTGGCGCCCCGACAACGAACAACTGCAATCAACGGAGAAATTTGCAATGGCTGCTATTACCGCAAGCATGGTGGGTGAGCTGCGCGCCAAGACCGACGCGCCGATGATGGAGTGCAAGAAGGCCCTGACCGAGGCCGGCGGCGACATGGCCAAGGCCGAAGAGCTGCTGCGCGTCAAGCTGGGCACCAAGGCAGGCAAGGCCGCCTCGCGCGTGACCGCCGAGGGCGTGATCGCCGCCAGCATCGAAGGCAACACCGGCGCGCTGATCGAAGTCAACAGCGAGACCGACTTCGTGTCGAAGAACGACAGCTTCATCGCCATAGCCAACGCCGCTGCCAAGCTGGTGGCCGAGCACAACCCGGCCGACATCGAAGCCCTGGGCCAGCTGGCCTATGAGCAGGACGGCTTCGGCCCCACCCTGGAAGACGTGCGCAAGGGCCTGATCGGCAAGATCGGCGAGAACATGTCGTTCCGCCGCTTCCAGCGCTTCGACGGCAAGCCGCTGGCCTCCTACCTGCACGGCACGCGCATCGGCGTGGTGGTGCAGTACGAGGGTGACGCCACCGCCGCCAAGGACGTGGCCATGCACGTCGCCGCCATGAAGCCCGTGGCGGTGACCAGCGCCGACGTGCCCGCCGACCTGATCGAGAAGGAGCGCGCCGTGGCCGCCGGCAAGGCCGACGAGGCCAACAAGGAGCTGGAAGCTGCCGGCAAGCCCGCGCAAAGCCCCGAGATCACCGCCAAGCGCATCGACGGCGCGGTGCAGAAGTACCTCAAGGAAGTCTCGCTGTCCGATCAGGTGTTCGTGAAGGCCGCCGACGGCAAGCAGACCGTGGGTCAGATGCTCAAGGACAAGGGCACCCAGGTGCTGGGCTTCACGCTGTATGTGGTGGGCGAGGGCATCGAGAAGAAGACCGACGACTTCGCCGCCGAAGTCGCTGCCCAGGTCGCCGCCGCCAAGGCCGGCTGACCCCGACACCGCTGCCTGTTGCCTGCCCCTGTTCCTTCACCGCCTTACGGAGACCCTGCCATGACCGCCACCGCCACCCCAGCCCACAAGCGCATCCTGCTCAAGCTGTCCGGCGAGGCGCTCATGGGCGATGACGCTTTCGGCATCAACCGCGCGACCATCGAGCGCATGGTGGCCGAGGTGGTCGAGGTCACCGGCATGGGAGTGGAGGTGGCGGTGGTCATCGGCGGCGGCAACATCTTCCGCGGCGTGGCCGGCGGCTCGGTCGGCATGGACCGGGCGACGGCCGACTACATGGGCATGCTGGCCACCGTGATGAACGCGCTGGCGCTGGCCGACGCCATGAACCGCCAGGGCGTCACGGCCCGCGTCATGTCGGCCATCGACATCCAGCAGGTGGTCGAGCCCTATGTCCGCCCGAAGGCCCTGCAGTACCTGGAAGAGGGCAAGGTGGTGATCTTCGCCGCCGGTACCGGCAACCCGTTCTTCACCACCGACACCGCTGCGGCGCTGCGCGGCGCCGAGATCGGCGCCGAGCTGGTGCTGAAGGCGACCAAGGTCGATGGCGTCTACACCGCCGACCCGTACAAGGACCCGGCTGCCACGCGCTACGCCCGCCTCACGTTCGACGAGGCCATGGTGCGCAACCTGGGCATCATGGACGCCACCGCCTTCGCGCTGTGCCGCGACCAGAAGCTGCCGATCCGCGTCTTCTCCATCAACAAGCCAGGCGCGCTCAAGCGCGTGGTGATGGGCGAGGACGAGGGTACGCTGGTGTACGCTTGACGGCTTTGCCGCGCCGTGCCGGCGTGGCACCATCCGGCCCGCGCTCCGCGCCCGAGTTGAAGGAAATTCCATGACCATCGCCGACATCAAGAAAAACACCGAAGGCAAGATGGAGCAGTCCATCGCTGCCCTGAAGAACCATCTGTCCCGCATCCGCACCGGCCGCGCCAACCCGCAGCTGCTGGACACCATCCACGTCGAGTACTACGGCTCCATGGTGCCGTTGTCGCAGGTCGCCAACGTGGCGCTGCTGGACGCGCGCACCATCAGCGTGCAGCCGTGGGAAAAGAACATGTCCGCCAAGATCGAGAAGGCCATCCGCGAGAGCGACCTGGGCCTGAACCCGGCGTCGCTGGGTGACCTGATCCGCGTGCCCATGCCGCCCATGAGCGAGGAGCGCCGCAAGGAAATGACCAAGCTGGCGCGCACCGAGGGCGAGGCCGCCAAGGTCGCCATCCGCAACCTGCGCCGCGACGCCAACGACGGCGTGAAGAAGCTGGTCAAGGACAAGCTGGCGTCGGAGGACGAGCAAAAGCGCTCCGAAGCCGACGTGCAAAAGACCACTGACCGGCACATCGCCGAGATCGACTCCCTGGTCGCCGCCAAGGAGCAGGAGATCATGGCCATCTGATGCCGGCGCGCAGTTCCCCGGTCCCCGCCATGCAGCCCACCACGGCAGACATTCCACACCATATCGCCATCGTCATGGATGGCAACGGCCGCTGGGCGCGCCAGCGCTTCCTGCCGCGCCTGGCGGGACATGCGCAGGGCGTGGAATCGCTGCGCCGCTGCGTGCGTGCCTGCGCGGCGCGCGGGGTGGGGGTGCTGACGGTGTTCGCATTTTCCTCGGAAAACTGGAACCGGCCGGCCGACGAGGTCTCCGGCCTGATGGGCCTGCTGGCCAAGGCGCTGGCGCGTGAAGTGCCCGAGCTCAGCCGCGACGGCGTCTGCGTGCGTTTCGTCGGCGAAAAGGCCGGCCTGTCCGACAGCGTGCGGCGCGGACTGGAACAGGCCGAGCAGCTGACCGCGGGCAACACGCGCCTGGTGCTGAATGTCTGCTTCAACTACGGCGGGCGCTGGGACATCGCCCAGGCTGCCGCCGCCCTGGCGGCGCGTGGCGAACCCATCACCGAGGCCAGCCTGCACGCCGCCATGGGACTGGCGCATGTGCCCGATCCCGATCTGGTGATCCGCACCGGCGGCGAAATGCGCATCAGCAACTTCCTGCTGTGGCAGGCGGCCTACAGCGAATTTTTCTTCAGTCCGCGATTCTGGCCGGACTTTGACGAGGCCGCGCTGGACGAGGCGATTGCCAGCTATGGCGCCCGTGAGCGGCGCTTCGGCCGCACCTCCGAACAGGTGCGCAGCCCTGCGCCTAAGGTCCAGCCGGTCGCACTGCGCGCCTGACGCGCTGCACTGCGGCTCAGGCTTTCTTTTTCCAATCCCCTCACCGCCAGCGAAAGGGGCGTTCAGGTGCTCAAGCAACGTGTTATCACCGCCTTGGTCCTGCTGGCCATTCTGCTGCCGGCACTGCTGTACCCGGCGCCGCAGCCGTTCGCCGCACTCGCGCTGGTCATGATGGCGGCGGCCGCCTGGGAATGGGGGCGGCTGAACAGCCTGGGCGGCGGCGCCAGCTTAGGCGTGGGCGCTGTCTGCGTGCTGCTGTGCGGCGCCAGCTGGGCCGCGGGCTGGCTGGAGCGGCCCCTGACCGGGCTGTGGATCGCCGGCGGCGCGGCCTGGGTACTGGGCGGCGCGCTGCTGTTGCGCGCCGGCGTGGCCGGCTGGCCCGGCGTGCCGCGCGCACTGCGCCTGGCCGGCGGCGTGGCGGCGCTGTGGCTGGCATGGCTGGCGGTGGCGCAGGCACGCGCCATCGGCGTCAACTTTCTGCTGTCGGTACTGGCGCTGGTCTGGGCGGCCGACACCTTCGCGTATTTTTCCGGCCGCGCCTTCGGCCTGCGTTTCACCAAGCGCAAGCTGGCTCCGTCCATCAGCCCGGGCAAGAGCTGGGAGGGCGTGTGGGGCGGCATGGCGGGCGTGCTGTTGCTGGCCTTGGTCTGGGTCTGGACCGACGGCACGCGCGGTGCCGAGGTGCCGAGTTTCTACAGCGTGCTGGCGCGCGCTGGCTGGTGGCTGCTGCTGGTCGGCGTGGTGTTCATGGCCGCCATGAGCGTGGTGGGGGACCTGGTCGAATCCCTGGTCAAGCGCAGCGCCGGCGCCAAGGATTCCAGCCAGCTGCTGCCCGGACACGGCGGTGTGCTGGACCGCATCGACGCTTTGCTACCCACCTTGCCGCTGGCGCTGATGTTGACACGCCTGGCTTCCTAGACTGCTGCATGACACAACACATCACGGTGCTCGGCTCCACGGGCTCCATCGGCACCAACACCCTGGACGTCATCGCGCGCCACCCGGACCGCTACCAGGTCTTCGCCCTGAGCGCAGCCACGCAGGTGGCCCTGATGCTGGCGCAATGCGCCCGCTTCGCGCCGCGCTACGCCGTCATGGCCAGCGCCGCGCACGCCCGCGAACTGGAGCAGAAAATCAAGGACAATGGCCTGCAAGTCCAGGTTTTGCATGGGCCTGATGCTCTTGAAACCATAGCGTCGCACGAGCAGGTGGACGCCGTCATGGGCGCCATCGTCGGCGCTGCCGGCCTCGCGCCCTGCCTGGCCGCCGCACGCGCCGGCAAGCGCCTGCTGCTGGCCAACAAGGAGGCGCTGGTCGTCGGCGGCGCAGTCTTCATGCGAGCGGTGCGTGAGGGTGGTGCCACGCTGCTGCCCATCGACAGCGAGCACTCGGCCATCTTCCAGAGCCTGCCTGAAGACCCGGCCACCTGGCCGCGCCGGGTGCAGCACGTGCTGTTGACGGCCTCGGGCGGGCCGTTCCGCACGCGCGATCCGGCCACGCTGTGCGACGTGACGCCGAGCCAAGCCTGTGCGCACCCCAACTTCTCCATGGGTCGCAAGATCTCCATCGACTCGGCGACGATGATGAACAAGGCGCTGGAGGTGATCGAGGCGCGCTGGCTGTTCGACCTGGCGCCCGAGCAGATCAAGGTGGTCATCCACCCGCAGCAGATCATCCATTCCATGGTGCAGTTCGTGGATGCGTCCATCATCGCCCAGCTGGGCACCCCCGACATGCGCGTGCCGATCGCCTGCGGTCTGGCCTGGCCCGAACGCGTGCCAAGCGGTGCCGCGCCGCTGGACTTCACGCAGTTGGCGGCGCTGACCTTCGAGGAGGCGGACGCGCGGCGCTTCCCCGGCCTGCACCTGTCGTGGCAGGCACTGGCCGCCGCGCCCGGCACCACGGCGGTGCTGAACGCCGCCAACGAAGTCGCCGTGGCGGCTTTCCTGGACGGGCGTATCCGCTTCGATCAGATCCACGCCGTGAATCTGGCAACTTTGGAGGGGGTGCTGCCCTCCAACCCGGATTGCGTCGATGCCTTGCTGGCGCTGGACGCGCAGACGCGCGCCGCCGCCGAGCAGGCAGTGCGCCGCTTCCAATAAGTGAGCTGCCAGCCCTTTACCTATAAGGGCTGAAAGCCTTTTTGATACAAAAACGGGCTGCCATGCAGGTGGCTCGGATCAGGTGAAGGAGCAGGCACATGCTGCTGACCGTCGTTGCCTTCGTCGTCGCGCTGGGCCTGTTGATCGCCGTGCATGAATACGGCCACTACCGCGTGGCCGTGGCGTGCGGGGTGAAGGTGCTGCGCTTTTCCATCGGCTTCGGCAAGCCGCTGCTGCGCTGGAAGCGCCCCGGCTCGGACACCGAGTTCACCATCAGCGCACTGCCGCTGGGCGGGTACGTGCGCATGCTGGACGAGCGCGAGGCGCCGGTGGCCGAGGGCGAGCGGCACCTGGCCTTCAACACCCAGCCGCTGCGCGCACGCGCGGCCATCGTCGCCGCCGGACCGCTGGCCAATCTGCTGCTGGCGGTGCTGCTGTACGCGCTGGTCAACTGGAGCGGCGTGCAGGAGCCGCGTGCCGTGCTGGCCAGCCCGGTCGCCGGCTCCATCGCCCAGCAGGCAGGCCTGCGCGGCGGGGAGTTGGTGCTGGCGCAGGGCGGTGAAGGCGAGGAGGTGACGCCGGTACGTTCGTTCGAAGACCTGCGCTGGGCGCTGACGCGCGCTGCGCTGGATGGCGAGAACCTGCAGCTGACGGTGCAGCGCCGCCCGGGCGCGGCCGAGCAGCAAGTGGTGCTGCCTTTGTCCGGCATGGACGTGAGCGAGGCTGACGCGTCGCTGTTCCGCCGCATCGGTATCGCCGGGCCGTGGACCCGTCCGGTGATCGGGGGCGTGGCGCCCGGAGGTGCAGCCGAGCGCGCAGGCCTGCAGTCCGGGGACCTGGTGCTGCGCGTGGGCACTGTGGACATTGTCGACGGGGTGCAGCTGCGCGAGACCATCCGCGCCCAGGTGCGCGATGGCCAGTCACTGGCGAGCTCCTGGCGCATCGAGCGCGGAGGCCGGACGCTGGAGCTGACCGTGACACCCGACGTGGTGCAGGAGGGCGAGGCAAGCGTCGGCCGCGTCGGCGCCTACGTCGGCGCAGCGCCGGAGATGCTGCAGGTGCGCTACGGACCGATAGAGGGCCTGGTGCTGGGCGCACAGCGCACATGGGAAGTCTCGGTGCTGACGCTGCGCATGATGGGCCGCATGGTGATCGGCGAGGCGTCGCTGAAGAACCTGAGCGGGCCGCTGACCATTGCCGACTATGCCGGCCGCTCGGCCAGCATGGGCCTGTCGCAATATCTGGCATTTCTGGCGCTGATCAGCGTCAGCCTGGGGGTGCTGAACCTGCTGCCGCTGCCGGTCCTCGATGGCGGGCACCTGATGTATTATCTTTGGGAGGGGGTCACCGGGCGGGGCGTGTCCGAAGCCTGGATGGAGCGCCTGCAACGCGGCGGCGTCGCGCTGCTGCTCATGATGATGACCATCGCCCTGTTCAACGACATCACCCGGCTTTTTGGCTGACCTTTCATTGCCGCACCTGCGCTGCAGCCAGCCGGTGCCAGCTTCACTCCACACATGAGAAAAACCATCAATCGCCTGGGCGTTCGCACTGCCGCGGCTGCCGCCGCACTGGCTTTGGCCGCCAATGCCGCCTGGGCGCTCACGCCCTTCAAGGTGCAGGACATTCGCGTGGAGGGCCTGCAGCGCGTCGAGCCCGGCACCATCTTCGCGTCGCTGCCGCTGCGCGTGGGTGATGAGTACGATGACGACAAGGGCGCCGCGGCCATCCGCGCGCTGTTCGCGCTGGGCCTCTTTAAGGACGTGCGCCTGGAGGCAGCCGGCAATGTGTTGGTGGTGGTGGTCGAGGAGCGCCCGACGATTGCCGACGTGGAGTTCGCGGGCACCAAGGAATTCGACAAGGACACGCTCAAAAAAGCCATGCGTGATGTCGGCCTGACCGAAGGTCGGCCCTTCGACAAGGCGCTGGCCGACCGCGCCGAGCAGGAGCTCAAGCGCCAGTACATCAACCGCAGCCTGTATGGCGCCGAGGTGGTGACGACGGTGACGCCGATCGAGCGCAACCGCGTGAACCTCACCTTCACCGTGACCGAAGGCGAACCGGCCAAGATCAAGGACATCCGCATCGTCGGCAACCAGGCCTTCAGCGAATCGACCCTCAAGGGCCTGTTCGACCAGGACACGGGCGGCTGGCTCAGCTGGTACACCAAGAGCAACCGCTATTCGCGTGCCAAGCTCAACGCCGACCTGGAGACGCTGCGCTCGTACTACCTGGCACGCGGCTACCTGGAGTTCCGCATCGACTCCACGCAGGTCGCCATCTCGCCCGACAAGCAGGATATCTCCATCACCGTCAACGTGACCGAAGGACCCAGCTATGTGGTCTCGGGCGTCAAGCTGGAGGGCAACTACCTGGACCGCGACGACGAGTTCAAGTCGCTGATCACCATCCGCCCGGGCGAGCCCTACAACGCCGACCAGGTGGCCGCGACCACCAAGGCCTTCAGCGACCACTTCGGCAACTTCGGCTTCGCCTTTGCGCGCGTCGAGGCGGTGCCGGAGATCGACCGCGAGCACAACCGCGTGGCCCTGGTGCTGCGCGCCGAGCCATCGCGCCGCGCCTATGTGCGCCGCATCAATGTCTCGGGCAACAACCGCACGCGCGACGAAGTCATCCGCCGCGAGTTCCGCCAGTTCGAGTCCTCCTGGTACGACGGCGACAAGATCAAGCTGTCGCGCGACCGCGTGGACCGCCTGGGTTACTTCACCGAGGTGAACGTCGAGACCCAGGAAGTGCCGGGCGCGCCCGACCAGGTGGACCTGGTGGTGAACGTGCAGGAAAAGCCCACCGGCTCGCTGCAGCTGGGCGCGGGTTTCTCCAGCGCCGAGAAGATCTCGCTGTCTTTCGCCATCAAGCAGGAAAACGTCTTCGGCTCGGGTAACTACCTGGGTATCGACGTGAATACCAGCAAGTACCGCCGCACGCTGGTGTTCTCCACCACCGACCCGTACTTCACCCAGGACGGCGTGTCGCGCACACTGGATTTGTACTACCGCACCGCCAAGCCCTATGAGGACCAGGGCGGCAACTACGAGCTCGTCACCGCCGGCGCCAGCGTGCGTTTCGGCGTGCCGTTCAGCGAGACCGACACGGTGTTCTTCGGCGGCGGCGCCGAGCAGACCAAGATCAAGGCCGGCACGAACATTCCGGCTGCCTACCTGTCGTACGCCGAGAAGTTCGGTGCTACCAGCGTCGCCGTGCCGTTGACCATCGGCTGGTCGCGCGACGACCGCGACAGCGCCCTGGCGCCCAATTCGGGTCGCTACCAGCGCTTGAATTCGGAATGGTCGGTGGCGGGCGACGCGCGCTATGTGCGCGCCAACTACCAGTACCAGCAGTACGTGCCTTTGAGCAAGCAGTTCACCCTGGCCTTCAACGGTGAGCTGGGCCTGGGCAAGGGTATGAACGGTCGGCCGTTCCCGGTGTTCAAGAACTTCTACTCGGGCGGCCTGGGCTCGGTGCGCGGCTTCGACCAGGGCACCCTGGGCCCGCGCGACGTGACCGGCGCATCGCTGGGCGGCCCGAAGAAGATCACGCTGAACGCCGAGCTGGTGGCGCCGTTCCCCGGCGCCGGCAACGACCGCACGCTGCGCTGGTTCACCTTCGTCGACGCCGGCAATGTCTATGGCGAGAACGAGAGCTGGGAGCTGAGCGACCTTCGCGTGTCCGCCGGCCTGGGCCTGAGCTGGATCTCGCCGCTGGGCCCGCTGCGCATTGCCTACGCCCAGCCAGTGCGCAAGTTCGCCGGCGATAGAATCCAGAAACTGCAATTCCAGATCGGAACGTCCTTCTAATGAAATCGTTTGCCCGTCACTTTCCCTTGGCCGTCCTGCTGGGCTCCATGGCGTTCACCGTTCCCGCGCAGGCGCAGGAGTTCAAGGCCGGCTTCGTGAACACCGACCGTATCTTCCGCGAGGCCAATTCCGCCAAGGCGGCACAGACCAAGCTGGAGCAGGAATTCTCGCGCCGCGAAAAAGAGCTGGTGGACCAGGGCAACGCCTTGAAATCCGCCACCGAGAAGTTCGAGCGCGAGGCGCCGACCATGGCCGAGAGCCAGCGCGTGACGCGCCAGCGCCAGCTGGTCGACCAAGACCGGGACTTCCAGCGCAAGCGCCGCGAGTTTCAGGAAGACCTGACCGCACGCAAGAACGAGGAGCTGAGCCAAGTGCTCGAGCGTGCCAACCGCGTGGTCAAGCAGGTCGCCGAGGCCGAGAAGTACGACGTCATCCTGCAGGAAGCCGTCTACATCAACCCCAAGCACGACATCACGGAAAAGGTCATCAAGGCCATGAACTCGGCCGGCAATGGCAAATAAGCTCGCCAGTGTGGCCGCTAGGACGGCCAGCGCGTGAGCGCCGTGCGGCTCGGCCAGATCGTCGAGGCGCTGGGCGGTGAACTGCAAGGTGGCAGCCCCGGAACGGAGATCCGGCGGCTGGCGCCGCTGGAGACAGCAGGCGGCGATGCGCTGTCGTTCCTGAGCAACCCGCGCTACCAGTCACAGCTGGCCGCCTCGCAGGCGGCCTGTGTCATTGTGGGTCCGGCCTTGCGCGACGCGGCGTTGGCACGCGGCGCGTGCATCGTGGCGCCCGACCCCTACGTGTACTTTGCGCGCGTGACGCAGTTGTGGAAGCGGCTGCAGGGCCTGGGCGCGACGGTTGGCATCCATCCAAGCGCCGTGGTGCACGAAGAAGCCCAGGTACACCCCACGGCCAGCATCGGCCCGCTGTGCGTGGTCGAGCGCGGCGCGGTGATTGGCGCGCACACACGGCTCGCCTCGCGCGTGACGGTGGGCGAGCGCTGCCGGCTGGGCGAGCGCTGCATCGTGCACCCCGGTGTGGTGATCGGCGCCGACGGCTTCGGCTTCGCGCACGAGGGCGGGCAGTGGGTCAAGATCGAGCAGTTGGGCGCGGTGCGCATCGGCCACGATGTGGAGATCGGCGCCAACACCTGCATCGACCGCGGCGCGTTGGAAGACACGGTGATCGAAGACGGCGTGAAGCTGGACAACCTGATCCAGATCGCCCATAACGTACATATCGGCCGCCATACCGCCATGGCTGGCTGCTCGGCCGTGGCCGGCAGCACGAAGATCGGCGCGCACTGCACCATTGCCGGGGCCGCGTCCATCGTCGGGCACCTGGAGTTGGCGGACAATGTGCACATCTCCACCAACACGGTGGTCACGCACTCGATTTCGCGTCCCGGCCAGTACACCGGCGTCTTCCCCATGGATGACAATGCCCGCTGGGAAAAGAACGCCGCCACGCTGCGCCAGCTGCACCGGCTGCGCGAGCGCATCAAGGCCCTGGAACAGACTCACAAGGGCGGCTAGGCCGCTCGCACCACCACAATGGACATCCACCAGATTCTCAAGCTCCTGCCGCACCGCTATCCGTTCCTGCTGGTGGACCGTGTCGTGGAGCTCGAGCGCGGCAAGCGCATTCAGGCGATCAAGAACGTCACCATCAACGAGCCGTTCTTCACCGGCCACTTCCCAGCGCGCCCGGTCATGCCCGGCGTGCTGATGCTGGAAGCCCTGGCCCAGGCCGCTGGCCTTCTGTCGTTCGACATGATGGGCGAGGCACCTGGCGACGACAAGGTGTTCTACTTCGTCGGCATCGATGGCGCGCGCTTCAAGCGCCCGGTGGAGCCGGGCGACCAGCTCACCCTGGAGGTGGAGCTGGACCGCATCAAGGGCGGCATCTACAAGTTCAAGGGCTGCGCGCGCGTGGGCGACAGCATGGCCTGCGAGGCCGAGATCATGTGCACCATGCGCACCGTGGCCTGACCCAGCCCGTCCTTTTCTTTTCCGCACAGGCAACGCGCCGCGTGAGCAGCAGCAACCGCATCCACCCCACCGCCGTCATCGACCCCGCCGCGCAGCTGCACGGCTCGGTCAGCGTCGGTCCGTACGCCGTCATCGGCCCCGGCGTGCGCATTGGCGCCGGCACCAGCGTTGGCGCACACTGCGTGATCGAGGGCGAGACGCATATCGGCGAGGACAACCGCATCTTTCAGTTCGCCTCGCTGGGCGCGGCGCCACAGGACAAGAAGTACGCCGGCGAGCCGACGCGGCTGGTGATCGGCCATCGCAACACCATCCGCGAGTTCTGCACCTTCAACACCGGCACGGTGCAGGACCGGGGCGAGACCACCGTCGGCGACGACAACTGGATCATGGCCTACGTGCACATCGCGCACGACTGCGTGGTGGGCCACCAGACGATCCTGGCCAACAACGCCACGCTGGCCGGCCATGTGCACGTGGGCGACCACGCCATCATCGGCGGGCTGACTGGCATTCACCAGTTCTGCCGCGTCGGCGCGCACGCCATGGCGGGCTTCGCCAGCCACGTCTCGCAGGACGTGCCCCCGTTCATGATGGTCGATGGCAATCCGCTGGCGGTGCGCGGCCTGAATACCGAAGGCCTGCGCCGGCGTGGCTTCGACGCCGAGCGCGTGGGCGCGCTGAAGAAAGCCTACCGTGCGCTGTACCGCCAGGGCCTGACGCTGGACGGGGCGCTGGACGCGCTGACACGACAGGCCGACGAAGCGGGTGGCCAAGCCGGCAGCGACGTGCACCAGTTGCGCGATTTCGTCGCCGCCTCGCGGCGCGGTATCGTCCGCTGACCCTGTCCCGCGCCGCGCCATGCAGCAGCAGACCCCTCCACCGCGCATCGCTCTGGTGGCCGGAGAGACGTCCGGCGACCTGCTGGCCGGCTTGCTGCTGGACGGCCTGCGCGCGCAGTGGCCGCAGGTGGCCAGCATGGGCATCGGCGGCGCGCGCATGCAGGAGCGCGGTTTCGACGCTTGGTGGCCGTCCGAACGTTTGGCGGTGCACGGCTACAGCCTGGAGCTGGTGCAAAAACTGCTGGGCATCCTGCGCATCCGCAAGGCGTTGCGCGCGCGGCTGCTGGGCGCGGACCGGCCCGACGTGTTCATCGGCGTCGACGCGCCGGATTTCAACCTGGGCCTGGAGACCGACCTGCGCGCCGCCGGCATCAAGACCGTGCATTTCGTCTGTCCGTCGATCTGGGCCTGGCGGCCCGAGCGCGTGGACAAGATTCGCGCCGCGTGCGACCACGTGCTGTGCCTGTTCCCGTTCGAGCCCGAGCTGCTCGCGCGCCACGGCATTGCCGCCACCTTCGTCGGCCATCCGCTGGCCAACGTCATCCCACTGCAGCCCGACCGGGCCGCCGCCCGCCAGGCGCTGGGCCTGCCCGCCGACGGCGAGGTGCTGGCCGTCCTGCCCGGCAGCCGCTCCGCCGAGGTGGCCTACATCGCGCGGCCCTTCTTTCAGGCCGTGGCCCTCATCCGGCAAGCGCGTCCAGCTATCAGAGTGATAGTGCCAGCGGTGCCGGCGCTGCGCGTGCGCCTGCAGCAACTGGTGCGCGAGTGCGGCGTGGAGCGGGCCGTCACCATCCTCGACGGCCAGTCGCATCTGGCCCTGGCCGCCTGCGACGCGACGCTGATCGCCAGCGGCACCGCCACGCTGGAGGCCGCGCTGTTCAAGCGCCCGATGGTCATCGGCTATCACATGCACCCCTGGAGCTGGCGCCTGATGCGCCGCAAACAGCTGCAACCGTGGGTCGGCTTGCCCAACATCCTGTGCCGCGATTTCGTCGTGCCGGAGCTGCTGCAGGACGACGCCACGCCGCAGGCGCTGGCCGCCGCCGTGGGCAGCTGGCTCGAGGCATGCCAACACGACCCCCAGCGCATCGCCGCGCTGGAGCAGCGCTTCACTGCGCTGCACCACGACCTGCGCCGCGACACGCCGCGCCTAGCCGCCGATGCCGTCCGCCAACTGCTGGCCGCCTGAGCGCCAAGCCTCGCTCGACTGGTACCCGCCCGGCCTGCTGGCCGGCGTGGACGAGGCCGGCCGCGGCCCGCTGGCCGGCCCGGTGGTGGCGGCGGCCGTGATCCTCGACGACGCGCACCCCATTGCGGGCCTGGCCGACAGCAAGGCGCTGACCGCCGCGCGCCGCGAGCGGCTGTACGACGAGATCCGCGCGCACGCGCTTTGCGTCAGCATCGCCCAGGCCAGCGTCGAGGAAATCGACCGGCTGAATATCCTGCAGGCGACGCTGCTGGCCATGCGCCGCGCCGTGCTCGGCCTGCGCTTGAAACCCGTGCGCGTGCAAGTCGACGGCAACCGCCTGCCGCAGCTGGACGTGCCGGCCGAGGCCATCGTGCGCGGCGACGCGCGCGTGGCGGCGATCTCCGCCGCGTCCATCCTGGCCAAGGTGACGCGCGACCGCTGGTGCCAGGAGCTGCACGCGCAATATCCGCAATACGGTTTTGCCGGGCACAAGGGCTATGGCACGGCCGAGCACCTGGCGGCGCTGGCGCAGCACGGCGCCTGCCCGCAGCACCGGCGCTCGTTCGCGCCGGTGGCGCGCACCCTGTCCCAGACCCCGCTGTTCGCCTGATGCCTGCTCCATCCATTCCTGCCCCGACCTTCATCGAGTCCGCCAGCAATGCGCTGGTCAAGGAGCTGCGCCGTCTGGCGCACGACAGCACGGGTTACCGTAAGGCCGGCCGCGTCTGGGTCGAGGGCGAGCACCTGTGCAGCGCTGCGCTGGCGCGCGGACAGCGGCCGGCGCTGGCGGTGTTTTCGGAGTCTTTCTGGCCTCAAGCCCCAGCGGAATATAGGCAGGCAGCTACCAAAAACGTAGTGCTGGCGGATGCGCTGTGGGCTGCCATCACCGCGCTGGAGTCCCCGGCGCACCTGGGTTTCGTGCTGGAACTGGCGCACGGGCAGAGCCTCGTGCCCGACGCGCCAACCGTGGTGCTGGACCGGCTGCAGGACGCCGGCAACGTCGGCTCCATCGTGCGCAGCGCCGCCGCTTTCGGCTTCACCCAGATCGCGGCCGTGCGCGGCACGGCGGCGCTGTGGTCACCCAAGGTGCTGCGCGCCGGCATGGGCGCGCACTTCGCGCTGCGCGTGGTCGAAGGGCTGGACGCAGCAGCTCTCATCGAAAGCCTGCGCCTGCCGCTGCTGGTGACCAGCTCGCACCAAGGCGACTGGCTGCACCGCGCCACGCTGCCTTGGCCCTGCGCCTGGGTTCTGGGGCACGAAGGGCAAGGCGTGTCGCCGGCGCTGGAGCAGGCGGCCAGCCAGCGCATCCGCATCATGCAGCCGGGAGGCGAGGAGTCGCTGAACGTGGCGGCGGCGGCGGCGATCTGCCTGCACGCCAGCGCAGCGGCCGCAGCCTGAACCTCCTGAGGCTCTTGGGGCGCGCTTGGCGCAAGGCATTGCGTCCTTCCGGACAGTCCCTGCACCCGCACCACATGGCCGCATGCCGTGCTGCCGGGGCGCTGGAAAAAAAGTTCCAGGCGTGCATTGCTGCCGGCACGGCGTTGCGCTAGCCTGCGCATCTTCTTCCACGCCTAGGATCTCGCCATGACCCGTCGCCGCGTTGCCAGCGCTACCCTTGCAGCCGTCGCCCTGATCGGCGGTTGCAGTGCCCCCGGATCCCCTGGCCCCGGCGGCACCCCCATGGGCTTTTTCATCACCAGCGCCAATCCGGGCAAGGGCGGTGACCTCGGCGGCTTGGCCGGGGCCGACCGCGTCTGCCAGGCGCTGGCCACGGGCGTCGGCGCCGGCAACCGCACCTGGCATGCCTACCTGAGCAATGCCGCCTTGAACGGACAGCCAGCGGTGCATGCGCGCGACCGCATCGGCACCGGACCTTGGGCCAACGCCAAAGGCGTTGTGATTGCCACCAGCGTGCAGGACCTGCACAGCGCCAATGCCAAGCTCGGCAAGGACACCTCGCTGACCGAGAAGGGCGAGGAAGTCTCCGGCTTCGGCGACCCGGTCAATCGCCATGACATCCTCACCGGTTCGCGTCCGGACGGTACCGTGGCGATACCCGATCCGGGCAAGGAAACCACTTGTGGCAACTGGACCAGGAGCGAAGGCGGCTCTGCCATCGTGGGACACCATGACCGCAAGGGCACCAACCCCGATCCGGTCGCCAACGCGTCGTGGAACTCATCGCATGGCACGCGCGGCTGCAGCGTCGAGCAGCTCAAGATGAGCGGCAGCGCCGGCCTCCTGTACTGTTTTGCCGTGAACTGACGGCGCGGGCCAGGGCCAGGGCCAGGGCCAGGGCCGTGGCCACGGTGCCGTGGCGTGGCCTGTCCCGCGAACCGTGCAGGGGTGAAAAACAAAAAACCCCGCTACCTTGGGGATAGCGGGGTTTTTTATGGTCCTGGTGCCGGAGACATGAATCGAACACGCGACCTTCTCATTACGAATGAGCTGCTCTACCAACTGAGCTACACCGGCGAAGACCGCGATTATATACCGCGCTGCAGGCCCTGCAACGAGTTGCTCAAGGCTCCTGGTGGTAGCGGGTGACGCGCTCGACCTCGTTCTTCGAGCCCAGGATGACGCTCACGCGCTGATGCAGCTGCGTCGGCTGCACGTCCAGGATGCGTTCCTTGCCATTCGTCGCCGCGCCGCCGGCCTGCTCGACCAGCCAGCCCATGGGGTTGGCCTCGTACATCAGGCGCAGCTTGCCGGGCTTGTTCGGCTCGCGCTGGTCCCAGGGGTACATGAAGATGCCGCCGCGCATCAGGATGCGGTGCACGTCGGCGACCATGCTGGCGATCCAGCGCATGTTGAAGTTCTTGCCGCGCGGGCCGGTCTCGCCCGCCAGGCACTCGTCGATGTAGCGGCGCACCGGGGCGTCCCAGTGGCGCATGTTGCTCATGTTGATGGCGAATTCCTTGGTGTCCTCGGGAATGCGGATGTTCTCGCGCGTCAGCACGAACGAGCCCTGCTCGCGGTCCAGCGTGAACATAGCGACGCCGTCGCCGACGGTGAGCACCAGCGTGGTCTGCGGGCCGTAGATGCAGTAGCCGGCTGCCACCTGCTGGTGCCCCGGCTGCAGGAAGTCGCTCTCGTGCACGCCAGGGTGGCCCTCGGGCTTTTTCAGCACGCTGAAGATGGTGCCGATGCTGACGTTCACGTCGATGTTGGACGAACCGTCCAGGGGGTCGAACAGCAGCAGGTACTCGCCCTGCGGGTAGCGGTTGGGCACCAGGTAGATGCCCTCCATCTCTTCGCTGGCCATGGCGGCCAGGTGGCCACCCCACTCGTTGGCCTCGATCAGCGTCTCGTTGGCGATGATGTCCAGTTTTTTCTGCACCTCGCCCTGCACGTTCTCGCTGCCGGCCGTGCCCATCACGTCGCCCAAGTCGCCCTTGTTCACCGCCAGGGCGATACGCTTGCAGGCGCGGCCGACGACCTCCAGCAGCAGGCGCAGCTGCGGCGGGATGCGGCCGTGGTCGCGCTGCTGCTCGACCAGATAGCGGGTGAAGCTGATGCGTTCGGTCATGAAAAACCCCCTTTCTTGAAAATCTCGGGTGCACAGCCCGCGCGCGGGTTTCACCCGACGGGCAGGGCCATGCGGGGCGCACCGGCGCCCCTGGCCGTCAGGCAGCCGGTCAGTCGGCCAGCGCGCGCGTGATCACCTCGCGCACGTCGCTCGACAGCCCATCGCCCTTGGCCGCCACGCGCTGCAGTGCGGCGTGCGCGGTGGCGCGGTAGGGCTCGGCCAGCTTGCGCCAGCGGTCCAGTGAGCGCGCCAGGCGTGCGGCGACCTGCGGGTTGAGGGCATCCAGCACCAGCACCTGTTCGGCCCAGAAATCGTAGCCGGCGCCATCGGCGCGGTGAAAGCCGCCCGGATTGCCGTTGCAGTAGCTGAATATGACGCTGCGCGCCCGGTTCGGGTTCTTCAGCGAAAAATCCGGGTGCTGCATCAGCTGGCGCACCGCCGGCAGCACGTCGCCGCCGTGGTCGGGGCGGCTGGCCTGCAGGGCGAACCATTTGTCGATGACGAGCGCGTCGCCCTGGAACAGGGCGTGGAAGCGCTCTAGTGCCGGCTGCGCCAGCGCATGGTGGCTTGCGACCAGCGCCGAGAGCGCATTGAAGCGGTCGGTCATGTTGCCCGCGTCCTTGAAGCGCTGGTAGGCCTTGCCGGGCCAGATCACATCGCCGCTGGCCTGCGCCGCCAGGCACAGCATGGACAGCGCCGTGCCGGCCAGGGCGCGGCGGCCCGCGCTGACCGGGTCGGGCCGATAAGCGCCGCTGTCCTGGTGCGCCTCGAACGCCCACTCCCAGTCGCTGCGCAGCCGGGTGGCCAGTTCCAGGCGCAGCGCCTCGCGCACGGCGTGCACACGCTGCGGATCGACTTCGGGCAACTGCTCGGCGATGTAGGTCTCGGACGGCAGTGTCAGCACCAGGTCCTTGAACGCGGCATCCAGCTGCGGATGGCGCAGCACGCCCTGCAGGGCCTGCAGCACCGCCGGCGGCAGCATTTCTTGCTCAAAACTGCCGCCAGCCCTTGATTCATATGGGCCTTTAGCTATGTTTTCGATAGCGATGCGCAGCAGCAGCCGCTGGCCTGCCTCCCAGCGGTTGAACGGGTCGCTGTCGTGCGCCAGCAGCAGCAACAGGTCTTCATCGGTGTAGTCGCAGTCCAGGATGACCGGCGCGCTGAAGCCGCGCAGCAGCGACGGCACGGGCGGCTGGGCCACGCCGGTGAAGACGAGGGTGTGGCTGGCTTCGTGCAGCACCACGGTGCGCTCGGTGCCCGTGGCATGCGCCTCGCCCTGCAACTGCAGCGGCAGGGCGCTGCCGTCCGGCGCCACCAGTCCCAGCGCCACCGGAATGACGAAGGGCAGCTTGTCCGGCTGGCCGGGCGTGGGCGCGCAGCTTTGCGACAACGTCAGGGTGTAGGTCTGCGCGGCGGCGTCGTGATGGCCTTCGGCGCGCACGCGCGGCGTGCCGGCCTGCGAGTACCAGCGCTTGAACTGGTCCAGGCGCTGGCTGAGTTCGCTGTCCGGGTTGGCGTCGGCCATCGCCTGGGCGAAGTCGTCGCAGGTCACCGCCTGACCGTCGTGCCGCTCGAAGTACCGCTGCATGCCGCGCGCGAAGCCCTCGCGCCCGACCAGATTGTGCTGCATGCGCACCACCTCGGCACCTTTTTCGTAGATGGTGACGGTGTAGAAGTTGTTGATCTCGACGTAGCTGTCCGGGCGCACGGGGTGCGCCATGGGGCCGGCGTCCTCGGGGAACTGCACGGTGCGCAGCACGCGCACGTCTTCGATGCGCTTGACGGCGCGCGCCGACGGGCTGCCGGCCATGTCCATCGAGAATTCCTGATCGCGAAAGACCGTCAGGCCTTCCTTCAGCGACAGCTGGAACCAGTCGCGGCAGGTGACGCGGTTGCCCGTCCAGTTGTGGAAGTATTCGTGGCCGACGACGGATTCGATGTTGGCAAAGTCCACGTCGGTGGCCGTCGCCTGGCTGGCCAGCACGTACTTGGTGTTGAAGACGTTCAGGCCCTTGTTCTCCATCGCGCCCATGTTGAAGTCGCTGGTGGCGACGATCATGAAGCGCTCCAGGTCCAGCGGCAGGTTGAAGCGCGCCTCGTCCCAGGCGATGGACGCCATGAGCGAGTTCATCGCGTGCTCGGTCTTGCCTAGATCGCCGGCGCGCACGTAGATCTCGAGCAGGTGCTCGTTGCCCGAGCGGCTGGTGATCTTCTGCTGGCGCGCGACCAGCTTGCCCGCCACCAGCGCGAACAGGTAGCTGGGCTTCTTGTGCGGGTCCGCCCAGCGGGCGAAGTGGCGGCCGTCCTGCAGGTCGCCGTGCTCGACCAGGTTGCCGTTGGACAGCAGCACCGGGTACGCCGCCTTGTCCGCGCGCAGCAGCACGCTGTAGGTGGCCATGACATCCGGGCGGTCCAGGAAATAGGTGATGCGCCGGAAACCCTCGGCCTCGCACTGCGTGAAGAAGGTGCCCTCGCTCACGTACAGGCCCGACAGCTGGGTGTTCTTGGCCGGCTGGCAGGTGGTGAAGATTTCCAGGTCGAACGGCTCGGCGCCTTCGGGCAGGTTCTCCAGCACCAGGACGCTGCCCTCCAGCTTGAACGAGGTACCGGCGCCATTGACCAGCACACGCGCCAGGTTCAGCTCCTCGCCGTGCAGGCGCAGCGGCTGCGCGGGCACATCGGGGTTGCGGCGCAGGCGCATCTTGTTCAGCACGCGGGTCTTGGCCGGGTCCAGGTCGAACGTCAGATCGACGGTGTCGATCCAGTACGCGGGCGCGGTGTAGTCCAGGCGCTGGATGGCCGTGGCGGCGGCCTGTCCTTCTCTCATCATCATGGCAATAGCTTTCAACCATGCCGCGCCAGGCCCAGTGGGCGCTGGCGCGGCATGACGGGGTTACAGGCCCTGCTTGAGGGAGGCTTCGATGAACGGGTCGAGGTCGCCGTCCAGCACCTTCTGCGTGGCGGAGATCTCGACGTTGGTGCGCAGGTCCTTGATGCGGCTGTTGTCCAGCACATAGCTGCGGATCTGGTGGCCCCAGCCGACGTCGGTCTTGGTGTCTTCGAGCTTTTGCTGCTCTTCCATGCGCTTTTGCATCTCCAGCTCATACATCTTGGAGCGCAGGCGCTGCCAGGCGACGTCGCGGTTGCTGTGCTGGCTGCGGCCATCCTGGCAGGTCACGACGATGCCGGTGGGGATGTGCGTCAGGCGCACCGCCGAGTCGGTCTTGTTGATGTGCTGGCCGCCGGCGCCGGAAGCGCGGTAGGTGTCGGTGCGCACGTCGGCCGGGTTGATGTCGATCTGGATCGAGTCGTCGATCTCCGGATACACAAACAGCGAGGCGAACGAGGTGTGGCGCCCGCCGGACGAGTCGAACGGCGACTTGCGCACCAGGCGGTGCACGCCGGTCTCGGTGCGCAGCAGGCCGTAGGCGTACTCGCCCTCGATGTGAATGGTCGCGCCCTTGATGCCGGCGATGTCGCCGGGGGTCTCGTCGTCCACCGTGGCCTTGAAGCCCTTGCGTTCGGCGTAGCGCAGGTACTGGCGCAGCAGCATGCCGGCCCAGTCACACGCCTCGGTGCCGCCAGCGCCGGCCTGGATGTCGATGTAGCAATTCAGCGGGTCGGCCTCGCGGCTGAACATGCGGCGGAACTCGAGTTCCTCGATCAGCGGCTGCAGCTTGGCGGTCTCGGCCTCGATGGTGGCCAGGCCCGCCTCGTCATCTTCCTCGCGGCTCATCTCGAACAGCTCGCTGTTGTCGGCCAGCTCGCCGGTGAGCTTTTGCAGCGTCAGCACGACGGCGTCGAGCGACTTCTTTTCCTTGCCCAGATCCTGGGCCTTCTTCGGGTCGTTCCAGACGTTCGGGTCTTCGAGCGAGGCGTTTACCGTACGCAGGCGTTCGTATTTGGCATCGTAGTCAAAGATACCTCCGTAACTCGCGCGTGCGCTCGGCGAGGTCTTCGAGGGTGGCTTCGATTTGGTTGATGCGTTCGGCTTCCATGGTGCGTGTCCTGTTTATGAAGGGAATGAGAAACAACCGGGGATTTTCTCATGGCGTGCCGGCGCGGCCGGATGCGCAGGCAGGTACTGACGGGGCTGCCCGGGTCTTGCAGGTGTCATATCAAAAAGCATAGCTGCAGGCCCAGGAAATATAAGGGCTAGGGCCGCTTTTCATGCCAAAACGAAGTCCTCGATCAGTCGTGCTACCGCCTGCGGCTGGTCGTGGTGCAGCATGTGGCCGGCGTCCTGCACTTCGGCGCTGCGTGCATCGGGCACATGCCGCAGACGCTCGTGGTATTCGGCCAGGCTGTAGCGGCCCTGCCACCAGCCGCTGGCGCTGTCGCCCGCGGCGTGCACCGACAGTAACGGCGCGGTGATGGCGGCATGCAGCGCCAGTGCCTCGTCCACGCGGTACAGCTGCGGATTGACGATCTTGTGCGCTGCGTCGCCCTGGATGGCCCAGCGGCCGTCCGGCTGCTGCGCGGCCCACTGGCGCGCCAGCCAGGCAGCCTTGTCGGCGGAAATGCGCGGGTTGGTCTTGCGCAGGCGAGCAGCCACGTCGTCGGCACTGGCGTATGTTTTCAGGTCCATCTCGCCGCGCTCGTACTGGCGCAGCTGCTCCATCCACTGCGCGTAGCGCGCGGGCGCCTGCGCCGGCTGCGTGGCCGGCAGGCCGAAGCCCTCCAGGTTCACCAGGCGGCGTATGCGCGCAGGCCGCGCGCCGGCATAGGCCATCGCTACGTTGCCACCCATGCTGTGGCCCACCAGGTCCACCGGCCGGTCGCCGGCGTAGTGATCCAGCAGCTGATCCAGGTCGGCCAGATAGTCGGCGAAGACGTAATGGTCGCAGCGCGTGGGCGGCCGCGTTCCGCCGAAGCCGCGCCAGTCCGGCGCGATGATGGTGCGCGCCGCGGCGAACGGCGCATCGAACGCATCGACCACGAACTGCCACGACGCGCCCACGTCCATCCAGCCATGCAGCAGCACCAGCGGCGGCGCCTTGCCGTCCGGACGCTCGGCGGGCCACACGCGCGTCTGGTAGCGCAGGGTGCGGATGGGAACGGATTCGACGCGCGGTGCGCGGTGAGGCTGGTACATGGCGGCGTGAACAGAGGTGGGCACTGTGGCGAAGGTCCGACCTTAACCAAGGCCTGCAGCAGCTGCCAACCCGGAACGTGCAGGACCGCCAGGGTTAACCCGACGGACCGCGGGGCTGATGGCCCCCATCAGAAACCATGATTGGCCGCCCGTGGCACCACGCCCTACAGTGGCCCGCACCACAACAAGCGATACAGGAGACACCCTATGCGACGCAGCCTTCTCGCGGCCGCCCTCGGCGCCGCTGCCCTGCTGGGGCACATCGCCGCCCAGGCCGGCACGGTCACCGTGCTGACCTCGTTTCCGAAGGAGCTGACCTCGGCCTACCAGAAGGCCTTCGAGGCGGCCAACCCGGGTGTCAAGGTCGAGATCCTGAACAAGAACACCACCGCTGCCGTGGCCTATGTGCGCGAGCTGCCGGAAGGGCAGCGCCCCGACGTGATGTGGGCCAGCGCGCCCGATGCCTTCGAGGTCCTCTCGCGCAACAAGCTGCTGCAGCCCGCGCCCGAGACGCTGAACCCGGCCGCGCCCAAGAAGATCGGCAACTATCCGCTGAACGACCCCGACGGCCTGTACTACGGCCAGGCGCTGGCCGGTTACGGGATGATGTGGAACACCCGCTACCTGAAGGCGCACAAGCTGCCCGCGCCGAAGGAGTGGAGCGACCTGACCAAACCCGAATACTTCGGCCATGTGGCGATCTCGTCACCATCGCGCTCGGGTACCACGCAGCTCACCGTGGAGACCATCCTGCAGGGCGAGGGCTGGGACAAGGGCTGGTCGCAGATCCTGGCCATGATGGGCAATGCCGCCGCCGTCACCGACCGCAGCTTCGCCGTGCCCGACGGCGTGAACAACGGCCAGTACGGCGTGGGCATCGTGATCGACTTCTTCGGCCTGGCGGGCAAGTACTCGGGCTATCCCGTCGACTTCGTCTACCCGACCATGACCGCCGTGGTGCCGGCCAACATCGCTCTGATCGCCGGCGCCAAGAACGCCGACGAGGCCAAGAAGTTCATGGCCTTCACCATGTCGGCGCAGGGCCAGCAGCTGCTGTTCGATCCGAAGATCAGCCGCCTGCCCATCCTGCCCTACAGCCAGCTGAAGGCCCCGGCCGGCTATCCGGTGCCACAGGAGGTGGCCGCGCGCGCCAAGGTGCAGTTCGACGCCAAGCTGTCCGAGGCGCGCTACCAGGTGGTCATCAGCCTGTTCGACCAGATGGTCACCTTCCGCCTGAAGGAGCTGCAGGCCGCAACCAAGGCCATCCACGAAGCCGACCGCGCGCTCAAGGCCAAGCCCAACGCCAAGGGCGCCGAGCTGCTGGCCCAGGCGCGCAGCCTGGCCTACACGCCGCTGGTGGGCGAGGCGAACGTCCGGGACGAGGAGTTCCTGGAGCTGTTCCGCAAGAACCGCCGCGACGTGGCGGTCTCCAAGCAGCTCACCGGCCTGGAGCAGCTGTGGGCCGACAAGGCACGCGCCAACTACGAGCGCGCCACCAAGCTGGCCGGCGAGGCACGCGCGCTGGCCAAGTGATGCCAGGCGGCGCTGACTGACCCGGTTCCTGCCCGCCGCCGCCGCGCCATGCGCGCGCTGGCGGGCCCTTCTCGGAGGTTTTTCCTCATGTCCAGCATTACCACGCAATCCGGCGCGGCCGGGCTGCCGGCGGCGCCTGCGCGCGCTGCCTGGCGCAGCGCGACCGGCCTGGGGCCCTGGCTGGCCTTCGGGCTCATCCTGGCTTTCCTGCTGTGCTTCCTGGTCGTGCCGGTCGGCATGGTCATCTACACCGCCTTCATCAACGAGACGGGCGCTTTCACCCTGGGGCACTTCGGCAACTTCTTCGGCCAGGGGGTGTTCCGCGAGTCGTTCCTGAACAGCCTCTCGGTGTCGCTGGCCAGCGTGTTCTTCGCCAGCCTGATCGCGGTGCCGCTGGCCTACCTGACGGTGCGCTTCGAGTTTCGCGGCGCCCTGCTGATCCAGACGCTGGGCGTGCTGCCGCTGATCATGCCGCCGTTCGTCGGCGCGGTGGCTTTGCAGCTGATCTTCGGGCGCAGCGGCTCGGTCAACCTGCTGCTGGACGAGTGGCTCGGCTTCACCGTCCCGATCATGGACGGGCTGGTGGGCGTGACCTTCGTCGAGAGCATCCACTACTTTCCGTTCATCCTGCTGAACCTGGTGGCGGCCATGCGCAACATCGACGGCGCGATGGAGGAATCTGCCCTGAACCTGGGCGCGCGCGGCTGGCGGCTGTTTCGGCGGGTGATCTTCCCGCTGGCCATGCCGGGCTACCTGGCCGGCGCGGCCCTGGTATTCGTCAAGGTGTTCGACGACCTGGGCACGCCGCTGGTCATGGGCGTGACCAACATGCTGGCACCGCAGGCCTACCTGCGCATCACCTCGGTGGGCATCGACGACCCGCTGGGCTACGTTATCAGCGTGATCATGATCGGTTTTTCCATCCTGGCGCTGTGGCTGGCCGCCCGCGTGATGAAGGGCAAGGACTACGCCACCCTGCAAAAGGGCGGCGCCGCACTGCAAAAGCGCCGCCTGGGCGCCTGGGAGTCGGTGCTTGCCTATGGCTGGATCCTGTTCGTGCTGGCCATCACGCTGGCGCCGCATCTGGGCATCCTGTTGATGTCGTTCTCCAAGGTCTGGAGCTTTTCCGTACTGCCCGACGCCTACACGCTGGAGCACTACGCCACCGTGTTCGAGGACGCGGGCGGCATGATCGGCAACACGCTGCTGTACTGCGTGCTGTCGGCGGGGCTGGACGTGGTGATCGGCACCGCCATCGCCTACCTGATCCTGCGCACCCGACTGCCGGCGCGCCAGTGGCTGGACTACCTGGCCTCCGCGGCGCTGGCCATTCCCGGTCTGGTGCTGGCGATCGGCTACCTGCGCCTGTTCAAGGGCGTGACCTTGCCGTTCACCGACACGCCGGTGGTCACCACCTGGGTGCTGATCATGCTGGCCTATGCCGTGCGCCGGCTGCCATACGCGCTGCGCTCGTGCATGGCGGCGCTGCAGCAAGTGCACATCTCGCTGGAGGAGGCCGCGCAGAGCCTGGGCGCCTCGCGCCTGTCCACCATCCGGCGCGTGATGGTGCCGCTGATGGCCGGCGGCATCCTGGCGGGCTTCGTCACCAGTTTCATCACCGCGGCCGTCGAGCTGTCGGCCACGCTGCTGCTGGCGTCTTCCGAAAGCCAGGCGCCGATGAGCTACGGCATCTACCTGTACATGCAGAGCATCTCCGGGCGCGGCCCCGGCGCCGCCCTGGGCGTGCTGGCCGTCGTGGTCGTCGGCCTGGGCACGTACTTCTCGCACCGTTTCGTGGAGCGCCAGCGCGCCACCGCACCCCAAGCGCAAGGATGAACCCGCCATGCACCTGAACAAAGTCGCCCTCGAATGCCGCCACATCAGCCTCAGCTACGGCGCCACGCCGGTGCTGCGGGATGTGAACCTGAAGATCGAGCCGGGCGAGTTCTTCGCGCTGCTCGGGCCTTCGGGGTCGGGCAAATCCACCCTGCTGCGCCTGATCGCCGGCTTCAACCGGCACCAGGCCGGGGAGCTGCTGGTGGACAGCCAGGACATCAGCACCGTGCCGCCGCACGCGCGCAACATCGGCATGGTGTTCCAGAACTACGCGCTGTGGCCGCACATGACGGTGTGGGACAACGTGGCCTTCGGCCTGGTGGAGCGGCGCGAGAGCCGCGACGCCATCCGCCGCAAGGTCGGCGAGGCGCTGGAGCTGGTGGGCCTGTCGCAGTACGCCCAGCGCCGCCCGGCGCAGCTGTCGGGTGGCCAGCAGCAGCGCGTGGCCCTGGCGCGCACCGTGGTCATCGAGCCCAAGCTGCTGCTGCTGGACGAGCCCCTGTCCAACCTGGACAAGCAGCTGCGCGTGCAGATGCGCGAGGAGCTGAAGAACCTGCAGCGCAAGCTGGGCCTGACCACCATCTTCGTCACGCACGACCAGGAAGAAGCCATGACCACCGCCGACCGCATGGCGGTGCTGGACGGCGGAGTGCTGCAGCAGGTCGGTTCGGCCGCAGGGCTGTACGACTACCCGCAGAACCGCTTCGTCGCCGGCTTCGTCGGCACCGCCAACGTGCTGGAGGGCCGGGTCACGTCGGTCGGTGGCGAGACGCTGTCGTTCCAGGTCGAGGGCCTGGGCACGCTGACACTGCCGCGCCCGGCGGACGCACCCGCACCGGGGCCGGGCGCCATCGCCTTTCGTCCGCACCAGGTCAGCATCGGCGTGCGCGACGAGCAGGGCGACGCCTCGCGCGTGTGGCTGGACGGCAGCGTGGAGAGCGCCGAGTTCCTGGGCGAGTTTTCGCGCTACCGCGTGCGCGTGGGCGAGGTGGCGCTGGTGGCCGACCAGCCGCACTACGCCGGCATCGCCATGTTCGAGCCCGGCGCGCGCGTGCGGTTAGGGATAGAGCCCGGCCAGCTGCGCTACCTGGACGCCTGAGAACGTGTGAAAGAACCCGCCATGCCCGCTCATCCCGCCACAACACACCCGCTCGTTGTCGCCAATGCTCGCCATGGCCCGCGCCATGGCTGCGCTTTGCGCCTGGATCGGCTGCGTTTTCGCGGCCTGCTCGGCCACGCCGGATGCATTCACACGTTCTGAGCCGCGCGGCGACACTTCCCGGATGGAGATCTACCAGCTGCGCGCCTTCGTCACCGCCGCCAAGCTCGGCAACCTGACGCGCACGGCCGAGGCGCTGCACGTCACCCAGCCGGCCATCACCGCGCAGATCAAGGCGCTGGAAGAAGAGCTGGGCGTGGCGCTGTTCGACCGCAGGCCCGGGCGCATCCAGCTCACGCGCGCCGGCGAGGTGCTGCTGCCCGATGCCGAGCAGGTCCTGACCGCGGCCGGCCACCTGTCGGGCCGGGCGCGCGACCTGCAGGGCGAGGTGACGGGCGCGCTGCTGCTGGGCACCGTGGCCGAGCCGGATTCGCTGCGCCTGGGCTCGTTCCTGGGCGCTTTGGTGGAGGCGCTGCCGCTGCTGGAAATTCGCACGCGCGGCGGGCTGGCCGAGGAGCTGCGCGACCAGGTCGCCGCCGGTCTGATGCAAGGTGCGTTCTACATCGGCCCGCACATCCCGCGCGAGGTGGCGGGCCTCGCGCTGCAGACGCTGCACTTTCGTGTCGCCGGGCCGCCGGCGCTGCGCGAGGCGATATTGCGCGCCGGCTGGCGCGAACTGGCAGCGCTGCCCTGGATCGGCGCGCCGGCGCAGCACCACACGCAGACGCTGCTGCGCGAGGCCTTCGCGCGCCAGGGCCTGGTGCCGCGCCAGGTGGTCGAGTGCGACGAGGCGGCGGCGCCGCTGTCGCTGGTGCGCAGCGGCGTGGGTCTGGCGCTGCTGCGCGAGGACGCGGCTCTGCCGGCCAGCGAGCGCGGCGAGGTGGTGATCTGGCCGCACGCGCGGGTGGGCGCGCGGCTGGCCTTCATCCACCCGCGCGCGGCCGAGCACGACCCGCCCATCGTCGCGGCGCTGTCGGTGCTGCGCGGCATCTGGGGCCTGGGCTGAAGAGTCCTGTGCCGCGCCGTACACTGCGGCGCTTCCCGGTTTTTTCTGGCCCCTACCATGATGCACCCCCTTTCCCTGGGCGGCAGCGACCTGCATGTCACCCCGATCTGCCTGGGCACCATGACCTTCGGCGAGCAGGTCGCCGAAGCCGACGCCCACGCCATCCTGGACGCCGCCGTCGAGCGCGGCGTGAACTTCATCGACACCGCTGAGATGTACGCCGTGCCGGCGCGCGAGGCGACCTTCGGCGCCACCGAGGCCATCATCGGCCGCTGGCTGGCCGCGCGCCCTGGCATGCGCCAGCGCATCGTGCTGGCCAGCAAGGTCGCCGGCCCCGCGCGCAACATGCCGTGGATCCGCGCCGGCAGCGGCATGACGGCGCAGGACATCGTCGCCTCGTGCGAGGCCAGCCTGCGCCGGCTGCAGACCGACGTGATCGACCTCTACCAGATCCACTGGCCCGAGCGGCACGCGCCGGCGTTCGGCCAGCTGTACTACGACCCGGCCAAGGAAACCAGCCAGACGTCCATCCACGCGCAGCTGCAGGCGCTGGACAGCCTGGTGCGCGCCGGCAAGGTGCGCCACATCGGCCTGTCCAACGAGACACCGTGGGGCGTGCTCGAGTTCGTGCGCCTGGCGCAGCAGCACGGCCTGCCGCGCGTGGTCTCGGTGCAGAACCCGTATTGCCTGGTCAACCGCAGCTGGGACAACGCCATGGACGAGAGTTGTCACCGCCTGGGCGTGTCGCTGCTGGCGTATTCGCCGCTGGGCTTCGGATTGCTGACCGGGAAGTACGACCAGCACGCGCCGCATGAAGCGGGTGCGCCGCAGGACGGGCGCATCGCCCGGTACGAATCCGTGCGCGCACAGCGCTGGGGCCGGCCCGAGGCGCTGGCCGCGGCGCGCCGCTACAACCAGCTGGCGCGCGACCACGGCCTGACGCCCGTGCAGCTGGCGCTGGCGTTCTGCTACCGCAGCTGGCGCGTGGCCAGCACCATCCTCGGCGTGACCTCGCTGGCGCAGCTGCACGACGACCTGGACGCCTGGAGCGTGCAGCTGGCGCCCGAGCTGCTGGCCGAGATCGACGCCATCCGCTGGCAGATGCGCGACCCGGCGCAGTGAGTTTGATATGAAAAGTGCCGCAAGCCGTTATTCCAAAAGGGCTTGCAGCTATTGTTTTTAAAGTTGTTCGATGGCCAAGAAGGATAAAAGCGCGCACGTCTCCGAGACCCCCGCCACCCAGTGGCTGCGCGCCCATGGCGTGGCGTTCACCGAGCACCCGTATGACTACGTGGAGCACGGCGGCTCGGCCGAGTCCGCGCGCCAGCTGGGGCTGGACGAGCACGCCGTGGTCAAGACCCTGGTCATGCAGGACCAGGACGCGCGCCCGCTGATCGTGCTGATGCACGGCGACTGCACCGTGTCCACCAAGAACCTGGCGCGCCAGATCGGCGCCAAGAGCGTGCAGCCGTGCGCCCCGCAGGTGGCAGAGCGGCACAGCGGCTACCAGGTCGGCGGCACCTCCCCGTTCGGCACGCGCAAGGCCATGCCGGTGTACGTCGAAGCGACCATCCTGCAGCTGCCGCGCATCGCCATCAACGGCGGGCGGCGCGGCTTCCTGGTGCAGCTCGACCCGCAGGCCTGCATCCCGCTGCTGGGCGCCACGCCGGTGCAGTGCGCGCTGGGCGACGACACCGGCACGCGCGCCTGACCGCACCGGGCACCGGAGGCAGCCAGGATGGCCAACCTCATCGTCGGCCTGCTGTGCCTGTACCTGCTGTGCTTCGGCGTCATGTTCTGGCTGATCAGCTGGCGCCTGGAGGGCAACCGGCTGGGCATGGACGTGTTCGCGCTGGGCAACGCCATGCTCGGCCTGGCCTACGTGCTGCAGCTGCTGGAAGGCTTGCCCGGCTGGAGCGCCGCAAGCGTGCTCAACCACACCCTGACGCTGTGCACGCCGGTGGTCTATGCCGTGGGCGGGCTGCGGTTCTTCGGCCGGCCTACGCCGCTGCTGCGGCCGGTGCTGGCACTGGCGCTGGCCTACAGCGTGGCGCAGCTGCTGGTGCACGCCCTGCTGGGGCCGGCCGCGCGCCACGCCATGCTGGCGCTGCTCTCGGCGCTGCTGATGGCGGCCATGGTCGCCGGCGTGCTGTATGCCATGCGCGGCGTGGCACGCGACCTGCGGCTGGAGATGGCGCTGTTCGCCGTGCTCATCGCCGGCCTGGGCGTGCTGAACGCGGCGAAGTTCCAGCGCCTGCTGCAGCTGGGGCTGGCGGCGCTGGAGCCGGGGCAACGCTTCCAGACGGTGTTCTACCTCTACATGTCGTTCCTGGCGACGGTGCTGGCGCCGACCATGGTCTGGCTGGTGCTGCACCGCCTGACCGATGCGCTGCGGGCCGCCGCGGCGCACGACCCGCTCACGCAGCTGCTGAACCGGCGCGGCCTGTTGGCGGCGCTGGAGCAGCACTTCGGCCAGCGCACAGCCGCGCCGGCGTGCGTGCTGTTGCTGGACATCGACCATTTCAAGCGCGTCAACGACACCCACGGCCACCGCGTGGGCGACGAGGTGCTGTGCCAGGTGGCACGCACCCTGCGCAGCACGGTGCGCGGCGGCGATCTGGTCAGCCGCACGGGCGGGGAGGAGTTCGTCATCGTCGGCCTGCACGGCGAGGCGGGCGCGCTGGCGCTGGCCGAACGGCTGCGCCTGGCGATCGAGCGGCAAGAGGTGCCCATTGCCGGCGCCGGCGCGCCGCTGCGCTGCACGGTGACCATCGGGCTGTCGCAGCCGTTCCAGCATCTCGCAGGCTTCGATGCCGCCCTGCAGATCGCCGACGCCGCGCTGTACCGCGGCAAGGCCGACGGGCGCAACCGGGTCGTGGCCGGATCGCCGGCGCCTGCGGATGCAGAGGCCACGGAGGCGCGGGTCGCCGACATCGATCCAGCCCTGCGCACCGCCTGAACGAGCCATGGGCGAATGGCAAAATGCGCCGCCACCCGCGTCGCACAGGCTGCGCGCTGTTTCCCTCACCTGAATCGCCTTTGAAAGGGCGTCTTCGTGACCCTTGCCTATCCTGTCCTGGCCACCCTTGCCGCTTATCTGCTCGGCTCGCTGTCGTTCGCCGTCATCGTCAGTCGCGCCATGGGCCTGTCCGACCCGCGCACCTACGGCAGCAAGAACCCCGGCGCGACCAACGTGCTGCGCTCGGGCTCCAAGGCGGCGGCCGTGGTCACGCTGGCGTTCGATGCGCTGAAAGGCTGGCTGCCGGTGGTGCTGGTGCGCTGGTACGGCGCGCCGTACGGGTTGGAGGAGGGCACCATGGCCGCCGTGGGCCTGGCGGCCTTCCTCGGGCACCTGTGGCCGGTGTTCTTCCGCTTCCAGGGCGGCAAGGGCGTGGCCACGGCGGCCGGCGTGCTGCTGGGCATCAGCGGCTGGCTGGGCCTGGCGACGCTGGCCACCTGGGTCATCATCGCCTTCTTCTTCCGCTACTCGTCGCTGGCATCGCTGGTGGCGGCGGTGTTCGCGCCGTTTTTCTATGTGCTGGGCAGTGGCGTGGCTTGGTACACCGATGCGCGCGTGGGGCTGGCGATCGCCGTCATGTCGGCCCTGCTGGCCTGGCGCCACAAGGACAACATCCGCCGGCTGCTGGCCGGCACCGAATCGCGCCTGGGCGCGAAAAAGGGCGCCAACCCCAAGGCCTGAGCACGGCCCTGGAATCAGCCGCGCAGGCTGATGGTGCGGTGCGCGGCGAACAGGCCCAGCCGCACCATGGCGCGGTGGTTCAACTGCAGCGCCAGCGCCGAGCGCGGCACCGCCGAGACGATGCGCGGCGCGCCGGCTCCAGTCGGGTGCAGACGTGGGCGCACCAGCGCCCGGCCGCGCGCATCCACCACGCTGGCCACCAGCGGCGCCGGTCCCTGCAGACCGCGGCGCAGCACGGCGGCGGTTTCGCCATTTTCCAACCGCACGAAGGTGCCCGGCGGGCACAGGCCAACGCTGCGCGACAGCGCCAGCCCGACGGCGTCCTGGGGCTGTTCGCCGCGCGCCAACACGGCGCGCATGGACTCGGTGGCGCTGCGGCCCTGGCGCGTCTTGCGCGGGCTGATCATGGCCGCATAGCGGTCGATGGTGCCCAGAATGCGCGCCAGCCGCTGGGCCGGCGCCAGCGCGGCCAGGGGCGTGTCGACCCGCGGCACCTGGTGATGGCGCTGTACTGTCTCGAGCCACAGCGGGTCGTCCACACCGCACTGCTGCAGCAGCTGCACGCCGCGCTGCGGATGGCCGTCCACGCCCTGCTGCTGCTCGGGCGAGAGGGGCCCCGCCTGCAGCGCCAGCGCGTCCTGCAGTGCCGTCATGCCGATGTTCATGGTGAAGGCGGCGTGTACCAGCGCGGCGCGCTCGTCCGCCGCCAGTGCCAGCTGCGGCGCCAGCACTTGGCACAGCGCCGCGCAGACCAGCGCGTGCGCCGCGCTGTAGCCCACCGTCGAGGCCCCCGCCAGCTGGAACATCAGGTACAGCGCCGCGTCCACGTCGTGCGCGATCAGCTCGTCCAGCCACAGCGCGCACTGCTGCATCTTGGCCGTGAAGCCGGGCACCTGCGCCGGACGCGCCAGCAGCATGCCGGCGAAAGCCTCCAGGTCGGCCCACTGGCCCAGCAGGTCCTCGTACTCGGTGTCCGGCGGGGCGGGGCGGAGCAGGGCGGACATGGCAGCCCGGCGTGTAAGGGTGGTCAGTCGCGGAAGTTGTCGAAGGTCAGCGGCAGGTCGGCCACGTCCTTGCGGATCAGCGCCATGGCGGCCTGCAGGTCGTCGCGCTTCGCCCCGGTCACGCGCACCTTGTCCTCCTGGATGGCGGCCTGCACCTTCATCTTGCTGTCCTTGATCAGCCGCTGGATTTTCTTGGCCTGCTCGCTGTCGATGCCGTTCTTGACCTTCACGACCTGCTTGACCTTGTCGCCCCCGATCTTTTGCGCCTTCTGCACGTCCAGGAAACGCACGTCCACGCCGCGCTTGGTCAGCTTGGCGCGCAGGATGTCCTCGACCTGCTGCAGCTGGAACTCGGCGTCGCCGAACAGGGTGATCTCCTTGTCTTTCAGCTCGACGGCGGCGGACGTGCCCTTGAAGTCGAAGCGCGTGCCGATCTCCTTGGCAGCGTTCTCCACGGCGTTCTTTACTTCAACGAAGTTGGCTTCACAGACGGTATCGAAAGAGGGCATGACTCACCTTGGGAAATGGGGGGTGCGCAGCCCGCCGGCAAAAGGGCGGGTGCGACAATCCAGGGGATGTTAGTCGAGAACAATGTCTCCCTTCAGGGCTGCAACACCTTCGGCATCGCGGCGCGCGCGCACGAGCTGGTGCGGGTGCGCTCAGTGCGGGACGTACAGGATGTGCTGGCCGACCCAAGGCTGGCGCGCATGCCGAAATTCGTGCTGGGCGGCGGCAGCAACGTGGTGCTGACCGGCGACGTGCACGCGCTGGTGCTGAAGATGGAAGTGCCGGGCCTGCGACTGTGGCAGGAGACCGAGCGCGCCTGGATCGTCGAGGCCGGCGCGGGTGAATCCTGGCACGGCGCCGTGGCCTGGACGCTGGCGCAGGGCTACCCTGGGCTGGAGAACCTGGCGCTGATCCCGGGCACCGTGGGCGCCGCGCCGGTGCAGAACATCGGCGCCTACGGCGTCGAGCTGCAGGACCGCTTCCATTCGCTGGTCGCGGTGGACTTGGAGACCGGCGAGCCGTTCGAGCTGGATGCGGCGCAGTGCGCCTTCGGCTACCGCGACTCAGTGTTCAAGCACCGCGCACCGGCGCACGACGGCGAGACGCGCGGCTTCGGCCTGGCCGGGCGCGCCGTCATCACGCACGTGCGGCTGCTGCTGCGCAAAGACTGGAAACCCGAACTGGGCTACCTGGACCTGGAGCGCAAGCGCCAGGAGTCGGGCCTCCTGCAGCCCAGCGCGCAGCAGATCTTCGACTGGGTATGCGAGGTGCGCCGCGCCAAACTGCCCGACCCGGCCGTGGTCGGCAACGCCGGCAGCTTCTTCAAGAACCCCACCGTCTCGCCCGAGCAGTGCCAAGACATCATCGCGCGCGAGCCGAAGGTGGTGCACTACCCGCTGCCCGACGGGCGCGTCAAGCTGGCCGCAGGCTGGCTGATCGACGCCTGTGGCTGGAAAGGCAAGCGCGTGGGCAAGGCCGGCGTGTACGACCGCCAGGCGCTGGTGCTGGTCAACCGCGGCACGCCCGAGGACAGCGTCACCGGCGGTGAGGTCATGACGCTGGCGCGCGCCATCCAGACCAGCGTGTACGAGCGCTTCGGCATCCGGCTGGAGCCGGAGCCGGTAGTGGTCTGACAGCACGCCACTTACTATCGATTCAATAGCTGATAGCCGTTGTAAACAAAGGGCTTGAGGCCGATTTTATTGATAACTTGGCGCAGCGGGCGTCGGTGCGCCGCAGGCTGGGCCGGACCGCTGGTTGCCGCTACGATGCAGCGCTACCACCACCCGCCAAGGAGACCCGCATGCTGCCCAAGTCCTTCCTCGCCCCGATCGCGCTGGCCCTGGGCCTGGCCGGCGCCGTGCACGCCCAGTGCCTGGACGACGCCCAGGTGGCCGAGCTGGCCGCGCGCTACGCCGCGCGCCAGCCGGCCGCCGACTTCGCCGCGCCGCTGTCGGATGCTGACGGCGCCTGCACGCGCCAGCGCCTGAACGCGCTGCTGGCCACGCGCCTGGGCCGGGTGGTGGGCTACAAGGCGGGCCTCACCAACCCGGCGGTGCAAAAGCGCTTCAACACCGACCAGCCGGTCTGGGGCGTGCTGTACGAGGGCATGATCCAGCCCAGCGGCTTCAGCACGCCGGTCGCCTTCGGCGCCCGCCCGCTGTACGAGGCCGACATGCTGGTGCGCGTCAAGGATTCCGGCATCCACCACGCGCGCACGCCGGCCGAGGTGCTGCGCCACATCGACCAGGTCATCCCCTTCATCGAGCTGCCCGATCTGATCGTGCAGACCCCGTCCAGGCTGAACGGCGCCGGCGTGGCGGCGATCAACGTCGGCGCGCGGCTGGGCGTGGCGGGCGAGCCGATCGCCGTGCCCGTCACGCGCGGCGAGCGCTACCGGCTGCTGGACGCGCTGCAGCGCATGCAGGTGCAGCTGACCAACGGCCAGGGCCAGTTGCTGGCCGAAGGGCGGGGCAGCGACATCCTGGAGCACCCTTTGAACGCCGTGGTCTGGATCGCCCAGGCGCTGCAAAAGGACGGCATCACCCTGCAGCCGGGCGACCTGGTCAGCCTGGGCTCGTTCTCGCCACTGCTGCCGCCCAGGGCCGGGCTGCAGGTCACGGCCACCTACCTCGGCCTGCCCGGCGCGCAGCCGGTGAGGGTGTCGTTCGAGTAAACCAAGGCCGTTGCATTTGCCGCCCCATCACACTTCCACTCCCGCCGATGACCTGGGCTGCCTGACGCCGCAGATGCGCGGCGTGATCCAGGGCATGCGCCGGCTGGGCCGCCCGCCGCTGCACGCCTTGCCCGTGGCGCAGGCGCGCGCCGCCTACGAGGCCGGCGCCGGCGTGCTGGAGCTGCCGCCCGCGCCGCTGGCGCAGGTGCAGGATCTGCACATCCCCGCGCGCGACGGCGCCGCGCTGCCGGCACGGCTGTACGTGCCGGGCGCCCAGGACGGCCAGCCGCTGCTGCTGTTCCTGCACGGCGGCGGCTTCACCATCGGCAGCATCGCCACGCATGACCTACTGTGCCGTGCGCTGGCGCACCAGGCCGGCTGCCGGGTGCTGTCACTGGGCTACCGGCTGGCGCCCGAGCACCGCTTTCCGACCGCATTCGAGGACAGCTGGGACGCGCTGCAGTGGCTGGCGGCGCATGCCGGCACGCTGGGCGCCGACGCCACGCGCCTGGCCGTGAGCGGCGACAGCGCCGGCGGCACGCTGGCCGCGGCCTGCGCCATCGCCGCGCGCGATGCCGGCCTGGCGCTGCGCCTGCAGCTGCTGATCTACCCCGGCACCGGCGCGCACCAGGACACGGATTCGCACCGGCGCTTCGGCCCGGCCGACATGGTCATCGGCAGCGCCGCCATCGACTGGTTCTTTGACCACTACATCGCCCCCGGCGCGGCGCGCGAGGACTGGCGCTTCGCGCCCCTGCTGGCGCCCGACCTGGACGGCGTGGCGCCCGCCTGGGTGGCGCTGGCCGAGTGCGACCCGCTGGTGGACGAGGGCATCGCCTACGCCGACCGGCTGCGCCTGGCCGGCGTGCCGGTAGACCTGGACATCTACCGCGGCGTGACGCACGAGTTCATCAAGATGGGCCGCGCCGTGCCCGAGGCGCGGCAGTTCCAGCGCGACGCGGCGCGTGCGCTGCGCGGCGCCTTCGGGCTGGACTGAAGTCCGATTTTTCTTTTCAGGAAGGCTTGCGATGCGACCCCAGGATTTCCGCTGCCACACCCGCCTGCGCGTGCGCTGGGCCGAGGTGGACGTGCAGAAAATCGTCTTCAACGCCCACTACCTGACCTACGCCGACTGCGCCCTGACCGACTACTGGCGCGCCCTGGCGCTGCCCTACGAGGCCGGCATGCAGGCGCTGGGCGGCGAGATCTATCTGAAAAAGGCCGAGGTCGAGTTCCATGCCTCGGCGCGGCTGGACGACGTATTGGATGTGGGCCTGCGCTGCGCCGCCATCGGCACCACCTCGCTCACCTTCGCCTGCGGCATTTTCGCTGGCGACCGGCTGCTGGTGACCGTGCAGCTGGTCTATGTCTTCGCCGACCCGGCCACCCAGACCAAGCGCCCGGTGCCGCCCGCGCTGCGCGCCATGCTCGAGCACTTCGAGGCCGGCGGCGAGATGGTCGAGCTGCGCACCGGCAACTGGGCGACCTTGGGCCGCGACGCCACCGCGCTGCGCATGGAGGTCTTCGTGCAGGAGCAGCAGATCGACCCGGCCATCGAGCTGGACGGCGAGGATGGGCACTGCGTGCACGCCGTCGCCTACAACCGTCTGGGCATGCCGGTGGCCACCGGTCGGCTGCTGCCCGCCCAGGACGGCGTGTCACGCATCGGCCGCATGGCGGTGCAGCGCAGCGTGCGCGGCCAGCGCTGGGGCCGGGCGGTCCTGGATGCGCTGATGCAGGCGGCACAGGCGCGCGGCGACATGGCAGTGGCGCTGCACGCGCAACGCAGCGCCGAGGATTTCTACCTGCGCGCCGGTTTCGTGCCGGAAGGGGCGGCTTTCGAGGAGGCTGGCATTGCGCACATCGGCATGCGGAGGATGCTGGACAACTCCTGATTTGATAGCTTGAGGCCTATGTGGTACCTGGGCCGGAAGGCGTTTTTGCCTTAAAGACCACCCTGGCAGCCATGCCGGCCCAGCGGTCAAATGTCTTCCAGCAGCGCATACGGCAGTGGCTGCACTGCCAGCGGCACGCCGCCCGCCTGCAGCGCCTCGCCCGCCGCCGCGATCTGTATGGCGACCAGCGCATCGAAGCCGCCTGCAGGATGAGGAGCGGCCTGTACCACCAGGCCCACCGGCTGCTCGGCGTCGTGCGTGGCGAAGACTTCGGTGCCGGGCTCCAGCGCCTGGGGCGCGTGCACCCCATACGTGCGCCGCTTGATCGCGCCACGGAACTGGCTGCGCGCCACCACCTCCTGGCCGGGGTAGCAGCCCTTCTTGAAGTTCACGCCGCCCACGGATTCGTAGTTCAGCATCTGCGGCACGAAGGCCTCGGCCACCGGCGCGGTGACGGTGGCCACGCCGCTGCGCACCTCGCTCCACAGCCACAGATCCGTGCTCAGCGGGGCGCCCTGCGGCGCGGGCGTGCCGGCGGGAGCCAGCCACAGCGCGCGCGGCTGTCCGTCGGCGGGGTAGAGCGCGACCACGCTGGCAGCGCCCGATTGCGCCAGCGTCCAGGGCGCGGCGTCCGGTGGCAGCAGCGTGCTGGCGGCGCTGCCCGTCAGGCCCTGCAGCTGGAACTCCTCGCTGGCATCGGTCAGCCTGGCCTTGGCGCGCAGCACGAACATCGACAGGCGCTTGAGCGTGCGCGCCAGCAGGTCGCGCGGGCACACCAGCAGCACCTCGTCGGCGCCGCGCTTGAAGCCGATGAAGCTGGCCAGCATGCGCCCCTTGGGCGTGAGCAGCGCCGCCAGGCGGGCGTGCCGGTCGTCCAGCAGGGCGAAGTCCTGCGTCAGCTGGCCATGCAGAAAGGCCGCCGCATCGACGCCGGCGACGCGGATCACGCCCAGGTGGGGCAGGGGGGCGACACCGTCCGGCAGGGTGCCGGCGTGGGCGGTCGTGGCGGGGGAAGGGCTCCGGGTTTCAGGCATGGCGTCCATTATCATGGCCGGCTGTTTGTCGCCGCAGCGCTGCTGCCTTTTCCCCTGTGCGCCGTCTTTTCGTTTTCCTGTTGCTGCTGGCGATCGCCGCAGGCGCCGGCGCGGCCTGGTGGCTGAATGCGCCGCTGCCGCAGCGCGCCGGCGCCGCGCCGGCCGGCCAGCCTCTGGAGCTGGCCATCGAGCCCGGCACCACGCCGCGCGGCGTGGCGCGCGCGGCGGTCGCGGCCGGGCTGGAGGTACGCCCCGAGCTGCTGTACTGGTGGTTCCGCCTGTCGCGCCAGGACCGCGAGATCCGCGCCGGCAACTACGAGATCCCCGCGGGCACCACGCCGCGCACGCTGCTGGCCAAGCTGGTGCGCGGCGACGAGGCGCTGCGCGCCGTGACGCTGGTTGAGGGCTGGAACTTCCGCCAGGTGCGCCAGGCGCTGGCGCGCGCCGAGCAGCTGCGCCCCGACACCGCCGAGTTGTCCGACCAGGCCATCATGGAACGGCTGCAGCGCCCGCAGCTGGCCCCGGAAGGGCGCTTCTTCCCGGACACCTACACCTACGCCAAGGGCAGCAGCGACTTGGCCGTGCTGCGCCGCGCGCTGCACGCCATGGACCGCCGGCTGGAGGCTGCGTGGGCGCAGCGCGCGCCGAACACGCCTTTGAAGAGCGCCGACGAGGCGCTGATCCTGGCCAGCATCGTCGAGAAGGAAACCGGCCGCGCCGAGGACCGCGCCCAGGTCGCCGGCGTGTTCAGCAACCGCCTGCGCGTGGGCATGCTGCTGCAGACCGATCCAACGGTGATCTATGGCCTGGGCGAATCGTTCGACGGCAACCTGCGCCGGCGCGACCTGACCACCGACACGCCCTACAACACCTACACCCGGGCCGGCCTGCCGCCCACGCCGATCGCCATGCCGGGCAAGGCCTCGCTGCTGGCCGCGGTGCAGCCGGCAGACACGCGCGCGCTGTACTTCGTCGCGCGCGGCGACGGCAGCAGCCACTTCAGCGAGTCGCTGGACGAGCACAACCGGGCCGTGAACCGCTACCAGCGCGGCGGCAAGCCATGAGCGCCGGCCTGTTCATCACCTTCGAGGGCATCGACGGCGCGGGCAAGTCGTCGCACATCGACACGCTGGCGCAGGCCTTTCGGGCCGCCGGCCGGCTGGTGACGCTGACGCGCGAGCCCGGCGGCACGCCGTTGGCCGAAAAACTGCGCCAGCTGCTGCTGCACGACGCCATGGATGCGCTGACCGAGGTGCTGCTGGTCTTCGCCGCCCGGCGCGACCATCTGCGCACCGTCATCGAGCCGGCGCTGGCGCGCGGCGCGGTGGTGCTGTGCGACCGCTTCACCGATGCCACCTTCGCCTACCAGGGCGCGGGGCGCGGATTCGATCTGGGCGTGCTATCACAACTGGAGCAACTGGTCCAGTATATTCAAGGGCCGGAGGCCGATTTCATGCGCAACCCGGACATGACGCTGTGGTTCGACGTGGCGCCGCACATCGCCGCCGAGCGCTTGGCGGCGGCGCGCGCGCCGGACCGGTTCGAGGCCGAGCCGCTGGCGTTTTTCACCCGCGTCGCCGCCGGCTACGCCGACCGCGCGCGGCAGGCGCCGGCGCGCTTCGCGCGCATCGACGCCGCCCATCCGCCAGCGCAGGTGGCGGCGCAGGTGCTGGCCGAGGTGGCGGCGCGCGGCTGGCTGCCCGCAGCGCGGGACTCGGCGGCATGAGCGGTGCGCGCGCGGCCGTCGCCCCCTGGATCGCCCACCAGCGCGACCAATTGCTGGCCCAGCGCGGTCATGCCTGGCTGCTGCACGGACCGGCCGGTCTGGGCCAGGATACCCTGGCGCTGGAACTGGTGCGCGCCTGGCTGTGCGATGCGCCCACGCCGCAGGGCGCTTGCGGGCAGTGCGCCAGTTGCCACGGCATCGATGTGCGCACCCATGCCGACCTGTGCGTGCTGATGCCCGAGACCACGGCGCTCGCCCTGGGGTGGCCGCTGCCGGAAAAGGCCCAGGCCGACATCGACGACAAGAAGCGCAAGCCCAGCCGCGAGATCCGCGTCGAGGCCATGCGCGACGCGGTCGAGTTCGCCCAGCGCACCAGCAGCCGCGGGCGCGGCAAGGCGGTGCTGGTGTACCCGGCCGAGCAGATGAACCATGTCACCGCCAACGCGCTGCTCAAGACCCTGGAGGAGCCGCCTGGCGATGTGCGCTTCGTGCTGGCCACCGAGGCCGCGCACGCGCTGCTGCCCACCATCCGCAGCCGCTGCCTAGCGCACACCATGGCCTGGCCTGGCGAGCCCGCCATGCTGCAGTGGCTGCAGCAGCAGGGCGTGGCGGCGGATGCCGCCGGCGCCTGGCTGCGCGCCGCCGGCGGGCGCCCGCACGAGGCGCTGGCGCTGTCGCGCTCCGGCCGCGACGCCGCCGCCTGGGCGCTGATTCCGAAGGCGCTGGCGCGCGGCGACACCGGCGCGCTGGCCGAGCTGGCACCGCCGCAGGCCGTTCAGGTGCTGCAAAAGCTCTGCCACGATCTGCTGGCGCGGCATGTCGGCGCGCCGCCGCGTTTCTTCGCGCCGACCGACTTGCCGCCGGCTGCCAGCCTTGCCGCGCTCACGCGCTGGTCGCGCGCACTGGTGCAGCACGCGCGCACCGCCGATCACCCGTTCAACGCCGGGTTGATGCTGGAGGCGCTGGCGGCGCAGGCGCAGCACGCCATAAACTCGCGCTCCTGACCCGGCGCGGCGGCGCCACTCCACCAGAAAGGCCGGCATGGGCAGCACTTCATCGGCTCCGCGTCCCAGCGTGATGCAGCTGAACATCAAGGAAAAGGCGGCGCTGTACGCCGCCTACATTCCGTTTTTCGAATGCGGCGGCATCTTCGTGCCCACCCCGCGCGAGTACCGCCTGGGCGACGATGTGTACGTGCTGCTGAGCCTGCCCGATGATCCGCAGCGCTACCCGGTAGCCGGCCGCGTGGCCTGGGTGACGCCGGCACGCGCCGCCGGCAACCGCACGCAGGGCGTGGGCATCCAGTTCCCCAACGACGACAAGTCGCGCCAGCTGCGCCACAGGATCGAGGAGATCCTGGGCAGCAGCCTGGCGTCGGACCGGCCCACGCAGACCATCTGATCGGCGCCTTTCTTCCCCTGCCGCCCCGCGCTGTCCGGGCGTGGCGCTTCCCCTTCGTTGCTTCATGTTCGTCGATTCGCACTGCCACCTGAACTTTCCCGAGCTGCGCGGCCAGCTGCCCGCCATCCGCCAGGCCATGGCCGAGGCCGGCGTGGACCGCGCGCTGTGCATCTGCACCACCATGGAGGAGTTCGACGACGTGCACGCGCTGGCCACGCAGCACGACAACTTCTGGGCCACCGTGGGCGTGCACCCGGACACGGAAAACCTGGCCGAGCCCGGCGTGCAGGACCTGGTGCAGCGCGCCCGCCTGCCGCGCGTGGTGGCCATCGGCGAAACCGGGCTGGACTACTACGGCATGGAAGACCGCAAGGGCGGGCGCAGCGTTGCCGACCTGGAGTGGCAGCGCGAGCGCTTTCGCACCCACATCCGCGCAGCGCGCGAGGTGCAGCGGCCGCTGGTCATCCACACCCGCAGCGCCTCGGCCGACACCCTGGCCATCCTGCGCGAGGAGGGCGAGGACGGCGCGGGCAACCGCGCCGGCGGCGTGTTCCACTGCTTCACGGAAACCGCCGAGGTGGCGCGCGCCGCGCTCGACCTGGGCTACTACATCTCGTTTTCCGGCATCGTGACGTTCAAGAACGCCCAGGATCTGCGCGATGTGGCCGCCTTCGTGCCGCTGGACCGGTTGCTGATCGAGACTGACAGTCCTTACCTGGCGCCGGTGCCGTACCGCGGCAAGGTCAACAGCCCAGCCTATGTGCCGCATGTGGCGCGGCAGCTGGCGCAGGTGCGCCAGATGCCGGTGGAAGACATCGCATTTGCAACCAGTCGCAACTTCGAACGGCTGTTCCTGCAGCAGGAGCAAGCCGCATGACGCAGCGCCGCACCCTGATCCTGGCCGCCCTGGCCGTGGCCACGTCCTCCTGCGCCCATGCCAGCGCCCACGACGATTTCTTTCGCGCCATCGAGCTGGACCAGGCGCCGCAGATCAACGCACTGCTGCGCCGCGGTTTCGACCCGAACACGCGTGATGCCAAGGGTGCCCCTGCTCTGGTACTGGCGCTGCACTCGGAGTCCTACCAGGCAGCGCTGGCGCTGGCCCAGGCGCGCGGCCTGCAGGTGAATGCGCGCAATGCCAAAGGCGAGACCGCGCTGATGATGGCCGCGTTGCGCGGGCGCATGGACATCGCGCGCGCGTTGATCACGCGCGGCGCCGATGTGAACCAGGAGGGCTGGGCGCCGCTGCACTACGCCGCCTCCAGCACCGCCGACAGCGCCACCGACATGACGGCGCTGCTGCTGGAGCACCATGCCTACATCGACGCCACGTCGCCCAATGGCACCACGCCCTTGATGATGGCGGTGCGCTACGGCAAGTCCGACGTCGCGCTGCAGCTGGTGCGCGCAGGGGCCGATCCGGCGGTGCGCAACGAGCGCGGCCTGGGCGCGCTGGAATTCGCGCGCCAGGCCGGGCGCGACGACATGGTGGACCTGATCACCCAGGCGCTGCGCCGGCGCCAGCCAGCGCGCCGGCAGTGGTAGCAGACAGCGCACCACCAGCTGCCCATTTCAAGCCAAAAGTGCCTCCAGCCCTTATGGAACAAGGGCGTTCAGCTATTGTTTGAGTAGCATCAGGCGCCGCTGGGCCGCGTCTGCAGGCGCGCATACAGCCCGCCCAGCGCCATCAGCTCGGCGTGCGTGCCCTGCTCGGCGATGCGCCCGCGCTCCATCACCACCACCCGGTCGGCATGCTCGATGGTCGACAGCCGGTGCGCGATGACCAGGGTGGTGCGGCCCTGCATCAGGCGCTGCAGCGCGTCCTGCACCAGGCGCTCGGACTCGGTGTCCAGCGCCGACGTGGCCTCGTCCAGGATCAGGATGGGTGCGTCCTTGTACAGCGCGCGCGCGATCGCCAGGCGCTGGCGCTGGCCGCCCGACAGCTGCGTGGCGTTGTGCCCGACCACGGTATGCATGCCTTGCGGCAGCGCGGCGATGTGCTCGGCCAGGTTGGCGGCCACCAGGCAGGCCCGGACACGCTCCTCGTCGATGGTGCCGCCCAGCGCCACGTTGGCGGCGATGCTGGCGTTGAACATCACCACGTCCTGGCTGACCAGGGCGAACTGGGCGCGCAGCGACAGCAGATCCCAGTCGGGCAGTGCCACGCCGTCCAGCAGCACCCGGCCTGCGCTGGGGTCGAGAAAGCGCGGTAGCAGGTTCACCAGCGTGGTCTTGCCAGCGCCCGAGGGGCCGACCAGCGCCACCACCTCACCGGGGCGGATGGCCAGCGACAGGCCGTGCAGCGCGCGCGTCTCGCCTTCGGCGCCGAACGCCACCGACACATCCTGCAGTTCGATGGCGCCCACGGCGCGCGGCGCGGCGTGCGCGCCGCTGCTCTCGGGCTGCGCCTGGCCCAGCAGCAGCAGGCCACGCTCCAGCGCCGCGACACCGCGCGTGATCGGGTTGGCCACGTCGGCCAGGCGGCGGATGGGCGCGATCAGCATCAGCATGGCGGCGATGAACGAGGCGAAGCCGCCCACCGTCACATCACTGGCCGCCGCGCCGGCGCTGCCGTGGCTTTGCCACAGCGCGATCACGATCACCGCCGACAGCGCGCCGGCCGCCAGCAGCTGCGTGGTGGGCGTCATCGCGGCCGAAGCAATGGTCGACTTGATCGCCAGGCGGCGCAGCTGGCGGCTGAGCACGCCGAAGCGCTCGGCCTGTTGGGCGTGCGCGCCGTGCAGCCGCACCATGCGGTGCGCCAGCACGTTTTCCTCCACCACGTAGGCCAGGTCGTCCGTGGCCTGCTGGCTGGTCTTGGTGATGCGGTACAGGCGGCGCGACAGGGTCTTCATGATCCAGGCCACGCCCGGCACCATGACGGCGACGATCAGCGTCAGCTGCCAGTTCAGGTAGATCAGGTACCCCAGCAGCGCGATCAGCGTGAAGCCGTCGCGCGACAGGCCCATCAGCGCCTGCACCAACGCGGTGAAGCCGGTCTGCACCTCGTACACCACGGTGTTGGACAGCGTGCTGGCGGACTGACGCGCGAACAGCTCCATGCGCGCCACCATCAGCCGCTCGAACAGCGCCGTGCGCAGGCGCAGCATGCCCTCGTTGGCGATGCGCGCCAGTGCGTACTGGCCGGAGAACTGTGCCACGCCGCGCACCAGAAACACGCCGATGATGGCCACCGGCACCATCCACAGCTGCAGCGAGCCGTCGGTGAAGCCCTGGTCGAGCAGCGGCTTGAGCAGGGCAGGAATCAGGGGTTCGGTGGCGGCCCCCACCAGCGTGGCCAGCACCGCCAGGGTCCAGGCCAGGCGTTGATGGCCGAAATACACGTGCAGGCGTTTCAGGCGCGCCAGCAGCGAAAGCGGCGGCGCGGCGGGGGCCTGCGCGGCGCTATGATTCTTGTCTTGCATGGAGGGCGGATTCTACGGACGCGGCCTGGCACAGTTTGTCACGCCCACTGCTGCGCAATGTGTAACATCCCCGGCTCTGTTGTCCCGCCCCTGACCGTATTGCTGCATTCGATGGATCCACAGACGCCCATGCGTATCGACCGTATTTCTTCCTCCGCTTCCGCCTCCCCGTCTTCTGGCACCGACGTTCCCTCCCAGCCCGCTTCCTTCGCGACCCTGTCGCGGCGCGGTGCAGCGCTGGCACTGGCCGCTGGTTGCAGCCTGCCGACGCTGGCGCAGTTCCGCGTGGAGATCACCGGCGTCGGCCTGACGCAGCTGCCCATCGCGCTGGCGCCGTTCCGCGGCGAGGCGCAGGCGCCGCAGAAGATCTCGGCCATCGTCCAAGCCGACCTGGAGCGCAGCGGCCGCTTCGTCGGTGTCGATGCCTCGGGCGTGGCGCTGGACGAGGGTTCGCGCCCCGACCTGGCGCTGTGGCGCCAGCGCAAGGCCGACGCGCTGACGTCGGGCAGCATCACGCGCCTGGCCGATGGCCGCTATGACGTGCGGTTCCGTCTGTGGGACGTGGTCAAGGGCCAGGACCTGGGCGGCCAGAGTTTCGTCGTCACGCAGGCTGACCTGCGGCTGGTGGCGCACCGCATCTCCGATTTCATCTACGAAAAGCTCACTGGTGAGCGTGGCGTGTTCTCCACGCGCATCGCCTACGTGACCAAGGTGGGCTCGCGCTACAGCCTGTGGGTGGCGGACTCGGATGGCGAGAACGCGCAGTCGGCGCTGTCCAGCCCCGAGCCCATCATCTCGCCAGCCTGGTCGCCCACCGGCACGCAGCTGGCCTATGTGTCGTTCGAGTCGCGCAAGCCGGTGGTCTATGTGCATGACGTTTCCACGGGCCGGCGCCGGCTGATCGCGAACTTCCGTGGCTCCAACAGCGCACCCGCTTGGTCGCCGGATGGCAACACGCTGGCGGTGACGCTGAGTCGCGACGGCGGCTCGCAGCTCTACACCATCAACGCCAACGGCGGCGAGCCGCGCCGGCTGATGCAAAGCAGCGGTATCGACACCGAGCCGGTGTTCTCCAGCGACGGGCGCAGCATTTATTTCGTCAGCGACCGCGGCGGCTCGCCGCAGATCTACCGGGTCGGCGCCAGCGGCGGCGGCGCCGAACGCGTGACCTTCCAGGGCTCCTACAACATTTCCCCTGCGGTCAGCGCGGACGGGCAGTGGTTGGCCTACATCTCGCGCACCGGGGGAGGCTACAAACTGCACGTCATGGACCTGAAATCGGGCACGGCCACCGCCGTGACCGACACGACGGCCGACGAAAATCCCAGCTTCGCGCCCAACAGCCGCCTGGTGGTGTATGCCACCAAGCAGCAGGGCCGGGATGCACTCATGACCACGACGCTGGACGGCAAGATCAAGGCACGTCTGGCCGGGCAGGGCGGCGATATCCGCGAACCCGACTGGGGTCCGTTTACCAAACAGTGATTTTTCCTTCGGTTCTCTCTGTTTTTACCAACAACCATTTCCTTAATTACTTCAGGAGTGTCCAGATGATTGCCTTCCCCCTCAAGCGCGTGTCCGCCGCGTTCGCCATCGCTGCCCTCGTGGCAGGCTGCAGCTCCGGCGTCAAGCTGGATGACGTGCCGGTGGAAGACCGTGGCGCGATGTCGACCGCTCCCAACCCCGGCGCCAATTCCGGCAGCATGGGCCAGAGCGGCGTGGCGCCGGTGGACCTGTCGCAGTCCGCGCAGAACGCCGGTGGCCCGGTGGGGGTGGAGCGCATCGTGTACTTCGACTTCGACAGCTTCGTCGTCAAGCCCGAGTACCAGTCGCTGCTGGAAGGCCACGCCCGTTACCTGAAGGCTGCGCCTGCGCGCAAGGTCATGATCGAGGGCCACACTGACGAGCGCGGTGGTCGCGAGTACAACCTCGCCCTGGGCCAGAAGCGTGCCGAGGCCGTGCGCCGTTCGCTGGCACTGCTGGGCGTGGGCGATGCGCAGATGGAAGCCGTCAGCTTCGGCAAGGAAAAGCCTGCGATTTCGGGGCATGGTGAGGACGCGCACTCGCAAAACCGCCGCGCCGAACTGACGTACCGCTGATGGCACGCACACGCGTTGCGATGGCACGGCCGCGCACGGCCGCGCTGGCGGCCGTGTTCGCCGCCGCATTGTCATGGGCAGGCCCCAGCTATGCGCTGTTCGAGGACGAAGAGGCGCGCCGAGCGATCCTCGAGCTGCGCCAGCGGGTGGATGCCCTCAACCAAAGCAGCCAGCGCGCAGGCGAGCGGGCCGGCGACGAGGTCTCGCAGCTGCGCCGCAGCCTGCTGGACCTGCAGTCGCAGATCGAGGCGCTGCGCACCGAGCAGGCGTTGCTGCGTGGCCAGAACGAGCAGTTGCTGCGCGACGTGGCCGACCTGCAGCGGCGCCAGAAGGACATCGCGCAGGGCGTGGACGAACGTCTGCGGCAGTTCGAGCCGGTCAAGGTCACGGTGGACGGCCGCGAGTTCCAAGTCGATCCCAACGAGCGGCGCGACTACGAGGCGGCCCTTGCGGTGTTCCGCACCGGCAAGTTCGCCGAAGCCGTACCGGCATTCGGCAACTTCCTGCGGCAGTACCCGCAGTCGGGCTATGCGTCCTCGGCCCGCTTCTGGCTGGGAAATGCGCAGTACGCTACGCGCGACTACAAGGAAGCCATTGGCAACTTCAAGTCGCTGCTGGCCAGCGCACCGGACCATGCCCGTGCGCCGGAAGCCGCGCTGTCCATCGCCAATTGCCAGATCGAGCTGAAGGACACGCGCGCCGCGCGCAAGACGCTCGAAGATCTGATCCGCAGCTATCCGCAATCCGAGGCAGCCTCGGCCGCCAAGGAGCGGCTGGCGCGGCTCAAGTGATCGAAGCGCCTGCAGCCGCTGACGAGGAGCGGCGCTTTGGCGGCCTGGCGCGCCTGTACGGCGTACCAGGCGCCGAGGCGCTGCGCGCCGCACATGTCGCGGTGGTCGGTATTGGTGGCGTCGGCTCCTGGGCGGCCGAGGCCCTTGCGCGCAGTGGGGTGGGTCGCCTGACCCTGATCGACCTCGATCAGGTCGCCGAATCCAACGTCAACCGTCAAGTGCACGCGTTGACGCCGACCTTGGGTCAGGCCAAGGTGCAGGCCATGGCGGAGCGCATCGCCTTGATCCAGCCTTCCTGCAAAGTGCAATGCGTGGAGGATTTCGTCGATCCGGATAACTGGCCATCCGTACTGTCGTCGGGCGTGCAGGCCGTGATCGACGCATGCGACCAAGTGCGCGCCAAGACGGCCATGGCGGCGTGGGCGCTGCGCACGCGCCTGCCGTTCGTTGCTGTCGGCGCAGCGGGTGGCAAACGGCTGGCGCATCGCGTGGACGTGGATGACCTGGCGCAGGCTACCCATGACCCGCTGCTGGCGCGTCTGCGCTACCAATTGCGCCGCGAGCACGGTGCGGCGCAGGGCGGAAAGCGTATCGGGGTGGCCTGCGTCTTCAGCCGCGAGCCCGTGGCGCCGCCCCATGCTTCCTGTGAGCTGCCTGCAGGTGACGGATCGCTCAACTGCCACGGCTATGGTTCCACCGTTGCTGTGACCGCTGCCTTTGGCATGTGTGCCGCAGGCTGGCTGATGGAGCGCATCGCGGCTTCGGCTGCTGCGAAAGCGGAAGTGGTCAAAATTTGATGCTAGAATCTGCGGCTTCGCTGGCCTGTCAGCGAGCTTTCTTTTGAGAGCTGTGGGTCGTTAGCTCAGTCGGTAGAGCAGCGGACTTTTAATCCGTTGGTCGTTGGTTCGAATCCAACACGACCCACCACATCTTTGAACCCCTGCAATCGCAAGATTGCGGGGGTTTGCTGTTTCAGCCCTGCGGCGCCAGCTCAGGATTGCGATAGTTGCGGATCAGCTCCACCATGGCCTGCACCTCACCAGCGAACGCGGCCACGCTTTGTTCGAGCTGGCCGATATAGGCCTCGTCGCGCCATATGCGGCGCACGATCAGCCGCGCATTGACCGGAAACGCCGGGTTGAAGCTGACGAAATCCCACCACCTGCGCTGGGTGACCCAGAGGCAGCCCTGGATCTGTGCGGTATAGCAGGCCGGCTCGGCAGGCAAAGCCAGGTAGTCGGCATGGGTGCGCTTATGTGGGCACTTGATCTCCAGTCCGCCGTCGTCATCGATCAGGCCATCTGGGGAGATACCACAGGGCAGGCTGTCATGCAGGCAGAAACCCACTTCGGTGACGAAGTTGCCGGTCAGCGCCTCGTACAGCGCCCGCGCCGTGGGTTCGCGCTCGGTGCCCAGTTGCATCGCGGCCGAGGTGTAGGTTTCCGCCGGCTGCCCGGTGATGAGTTCCAGCGCCAGCTGTGTGGCGTAGGCGCGTCGGGTCAGGCCGCGCCCTCCTGCCAGCACATCGGCAAACCGGCTTCCCGTGGCCTTGCCCAGACGTGCCTGAAACCATTCAGGACTGCCCTGCGGCGCATCACTGATCCGCATTCGCTCCGTCCGACACCCGCTGCGCCACGGACTTCAGTTCCGCATGTCGTGCCGCCAATGCCATGCGCTCGTCGGGCATCGCGCTCTGCCAGAAGCTGCGATACGCCTCCAGACCGGCATTGGCGGCGCTGGTGGCGGCGTCCAGCAGATCCTGCGACGGAGCCGGTCCGATGGGCAAGGTTTCATCATTGGGGTCGATGTAGCTTTCCGGGTCCATCGCCATGGTGGGCACCACGAACTGCTGGAACAGTGCCGTGCGAAAGGCGATGGACTGCGCCTTGGTCACCGCCTTGTCGCCCGAGTCCATGGCCTCGCCATAACACTCGCTCACGACGAACGAGCCGTCCTCGGCGGAGAACTTGAAAGTACCCTTCAACGTGCAAAAGCGGATCGCGCGCCCGTCCTTGGGGTCGCCACGAAAGCGCTCGCCAATTTGCAGTTCCGAATAGCCGGGTGTCACAGTGATGCCATGCTTGACCAGCAGCGGCGACAGCTCGTTCATGGCCGACTCGATGCCGCGGAAGGTGTAGCCCTGCTGCACGTTGCGCTGCAGCTTGGCGATACCGGTGGTGGCGATGTCCTTCATGACGCCCAGGACGGCGGACTGAATCTTGCTCATGGTGCAGGCTCGGACGATGGTTCTGGATCGCGCCACCTTAGCCGCTTAACCGTGCAGCGGATGTAGGCCGAACCAGTGCCTGAAGGTGCGGCGCGGCTGGCGCGCAGAATCCGTGCCGGTCAGCTCCTACCCTTAATCTGGCTCTGCCCTCACCGGGCGGCGCATCGCCAGCCGTCAAGCTGCGATGCATTGCCATTCGAGGAGGTCTGTATGTCCATCAAAAGCGTTCCCGGTTCCGTTTCCGCCGATACCCCTGAAGAAGCTACTGCCCAGGCGGACACTGCCGCCGAGGCCAATGCCACCCTCAGCGCGGAGATGGACGTGTCCGATGGCCTTGACGACATCACGGCACATTCCTTCGACGACATTCCGAACGACGGACCACTGAATTTCGACGACGGCACGACCATGGAGCATCCGCGCGGCAACACCGAGCGCACCGGCGGCACCTGGGACGATGAAGGCGCCGACAGCGGCGATTTGGCCCCACCCGCCGAAATCATGTCCGACCGCGTCGAGCCCAGCGACGAGCCCGAGCGGCGCGAGCGTTAAAGCCAGGTCTGCGCCCGCATGCCGCTCCGGCCCTGCCAACGCTGTCAGGACGTGCGCGCGCCGGTCTTGATCATCTGCATGGCCGAGCCGATCAGTGATGAAACCTCGGTCATGTTGCTGGGCACGATGAGCGTGGTCGTGGCGTCTGCGGCCACCTTGCCGTAGGCCTCGACCGCTTTTTCGGCAACGCGCAGCTGCACTGCCTGCTCGCCCCCGGGCTGGCGGATGGCCGCTGCCACGCGTTCGATCGCCTGTGCCGACGCGGCCGCGACGGTGAGCAGGGCGGTGGCCTCGCCCTGGGCATTGTTGATGGCGGCCTGCTTCTCGCCTTCGGAGCGGGCGATGAAAGCCTCGCGCTCGCCGGTGGCGATGTTGATCTGTTCCTGCCGACGGCCTTCCGAGGCGGCGATCAGCGCGCGCTTTTCGCGTTCGGCGGTGATCTGCGCCTGCATGGCGCGCAGGATCTCGGCGGGCGGTGTCAGGTCCTTGATCTCGTAGCGCAGCACCTTTACGCCCCAGTTCAGCGCCGCCTCGTCGATGGCGGCCACCACCTGGGCATTGATCATGTCGCGCTCCTCGAAGGTCTTGTCCAGCTCCAGCCGGCCGATCACGCTGCGCAGCGAAGTCTGCGCCAGTTGCGTCACAGCCATGATGTAGTTGGACGAGCCGTAGCTGGCGCGCATCGGGTCGGTCACCTGGAAGTACAGGATGCCGTCCACCTGCAGCTGCGTATTGTCCTTGGTGATGCAGACCTGGCTGGGCACGTCCAGCGGGATTTCCTTCAGGCTGTGCTTGTAGGCGATACGGTCGATGAATGGAATGATGAAGCGCGGCCCGGGCGACAGCGTGCCGGCGTAGCGACCCAGGCGTTCCTTCACCCAGGCATGCTGCTGCGGCACGATCTGCACCGAGCGCACGATGAAGATCACGGCGATGATGAAAAGGACGATGGCGACTTCCATGGCGGCTTCCTGAAGGCGATGAGGGAATGAGAGCGACAGTGCTGGCCTGCAGACTACAGCGGGTCCACCAGCAGGCGGTTACCCACCAGCTCCGACACACGGTGCGGCCCCGCGATCGGCATGGCGCCCGGGCGGTGGATGGCCGTCCAGGTGGCGCCGCGGTAGCGCACCAGCGCCGTGCCATCGGGCAGCCAGGCATCGACCTGCACGGTCTCACCCACGTCCAGGTTCACGCTGCGGTCGCCGCGCGGCGGCGGATCACCCGGGCGCTGGCGCCGTGCCAGGTAGGCGGCACCTACGGTCGCCGCGCCCACGGCAGCGGCCACCAGCAACTGGGCCGATGAGCTCAGGCCGGCATGCGCCGCCACCGCACCTGCGGCCAGGCCGATGGCCAGCATCAACAGGTAGAAGGTGCCGGTCAGCAGCTCGGCGATCACCGCGATGCCGGCCATGAGCCACCACAGGGTTGCAGCTTCCAGATGCATGACTTGGGTCCATGCCTTGACAGGCAGAGTGATGGGAGAAAAGACGCCTTCTCCTGGTCCGTGTCTGTTGCAGGTGGAAAAGACGAGGGCGCCAGGAACAGGGCGTTGCAGGGCGGGCCGCGCGATGCAGCGGCCGGGTCTGCAAGCAAGTTGAAACACTCCAGGGATTCTGTGCGAAATACCGCGCGCCGGGCAGGGCACGGCGGCATATTCCGTACACTTCGCCCCTTTTCGCCACCCCCCACCCCGCAGCCCGGAGGCAGCGCATGAAATTCCGCTTTCCCATCGTCATCATCGACGAGGACTACCGCTCCGAAAACACCTCGGGCCTGGGCATCCGCGCGCTGGCGCAGGCCATCGAGGCCGAGGGCTTCGAAGTACTGGGCGTGACCAGCTACGGCGACCTGACGCAGTTCGCGCAGCAGCAAAGCCGGGCCAGCGCCTTCATCCTGTCCATCGACGACGAGGAATTCACCCTGGGCACCGGCCACGACCCGATCGTGCTGAGCCTGCGCAACTTCATCAGCGAGGTGCGCAGGAAGAACGCCGATGTGCCGATCTACGTGCACGGCGAGACCAAGACCGCGCGCCACCTGCCCAACGACATCCTGCGCGAGCTGCACGGCTTCATCCATATGTTCGAGGACACGCCGGAGTTTGTCGCCAAGCACATCATCCGCGAGGCCAAGGCCTACCTGGAGAGCGTGCAGCCGCCGTTCTTCAAGGCGCTGCTGGACTATGCCGAGGACGGTTCGTACTCGTGGCACTGCCCCGGCCACTCGGGCGGCGTGGCGTTCCTGAAGAGCCCGGTGGGCCAGATGTTCCACCAGTTCTTCGGCGAGAACATGCTGCGCGCCGACGTGTGCAACGCGGTGGAGGAACTTGGCCAGCTGCTGGACCACAACGGCGCCATCGGCGAAAGCGAGCGCAACGCCGCGCGCATCTTCAACGCCGACCACTGCTTCTTCGTCACCAACGGCACGTCGACCAGCAACAAGATGGTCTGGCACCACACCGTGGCGCCGGGCGACGTGGTGGTGGTGGACCGCAACTGCCACAAGTCCATCCTGCACTCGATCATCATGACGGGCGCGGTGCCGGTGTTCCTGAAACCCACGCGCAACCACTTCGGCATCATCGGCCCGATCCCCAAATCCGAGTTCGAGCCTGCGACGATCCAGGCCAAGATCCGCGCCAACCCGCTGCTCAAGGGCGTCGATCCCAAGAAGGTGAAGCCGCGCGTCATGACGCTGACGCAGTCCACCTACGACGGCGTGCTCTACAACACCGAGACCATCAAGGGCATGCTCGACGGCTACGTCGACAACCTGCACTTCGACGAGGCCTGGCTGCCGCACGCAGCCTTCCACCCGTTCTACGGCACCTACCACTCCATGGGCAAGAAGCGCGCGCGGCCGAAGGAGTCGGTGGTCTACGCCACGCAGTCCATCCACAAGCTGCTGGCCGGCATCAGCCAGGCCAGCCACGTGCTGGTGCAGGACAGCCAGACCACCAAGCTGGACCGCCACCTGTTCAACGAGGCGTACCTGATGCACACCTCGACCAGCCCGCAGTACAGCATCATCGCCAGCTGCGACGTGGCCGCCGCCATGATGGAGCCGCCCGGCGGCACCGCGCTGGTCGAGGAGTCGCTGCTGGAAGCCCTGGACTTCCGCCGCGCCATGCACCAGGTCGAGCAGGAGTTCGGCAAGAACGACTGGTGGTTCAAAGTCTGGGGCCCGCAGGACATCGTGGAAGAGGGCCTGGGCACGGCCGAGGACTGGATCTTCCGCACGGGCGGCAAGGGCAGGAACAAGAAGGGCGGGGCGGCCAAGTGGCACGGCTTCGGCGACCTGGCCGACGGCTTCAACATGCTCGACCCGATCAAGTCCACGGTCGTCACGCCGGGCCTGAACCTGGACGGCAGCTTCGACAAGACCGGCATCCCGGCCAGCATCGTCACCAAGTACCTGGCCGAGCACGGCGTGGTGGTGGAAAAGACCGGCCTGTACTCGTTCTTCATCCTGTTCACCATTGGCATCACCAAGGGCCGCTGGAACACGCTGCTGGCCGCGCTGCAGCAGTTCAAGGACGACTACGAGAAGAACCAGCCGATGTGGCGCATCCTTCCGGAGTTCTGCCAGCAGTACAAGCGCTACGAGCGCATGGGCCTCAAAGACCTGTGCCAGCACGTGCACCAGCTCTACGCGCAATACGACGTGGCGCGCCTGACGACCGAAATGTACCTGTCGGACCTGACGCCGGCCATGAAGCCCAGCGACGCCTACGCGCACATCGCCCACCGCAAGACCGAGCGCGTGGAGATCGACCAGCTGGAAGGGCGCATCACCACCAGCCTGATCACGCCGTACCCGCCGGGCATCCCGCTGTTGATCCCCGGCGAGGTGTTCAACAAGAAGATCGTCGACTACCTGAAGTTCTCGCGCGAATTCTCCAAGTTGTGCCCGGGCTTCGAGACCGACATCCACGGCCTGGTGGAGATCGAGGACGAGAACGGCCATGTGCGCTACTACGCCGACTGCGTGACCGCGCAGGAGACCGACATCCCGAAGTCGCGCAGCAACGCCGGCAAGGGCAAGAAGCTGGTGCAGGTGGGCGACGACGGAGCCTACAGCCGCATCATCTGACGCCCCTTCGGACAGACTTGGGCTGCGGTGGGGAGCATGCTTCCTCCCGCGGCCCATCGTATTTCTGCGCTCTATATTCGATAGCTGCTTGCCCTTCATTCATAAGGGCTAACGGCCTTTTTTGCTTGAATCTTGCGCCGGCGCGCCCGGCGGCGGCACATCGGCCCGCACGCGCCAGAAGCGCGCGAAGCGCGGCAGGCCGCTGCCGGCGTGCAGGCCGTTGTAGCGGTAGGTCACGGTGCTGCCCAGGGGCGGCGGCGCGCGCCGCAGCGCGTCGGTCAGGCCGCTGCCCAGGCGCAGCCGCTGGCCGTCCGGCAGCTCGACCAGCAGGGCGCCGGTCTGGCCGGCGTACTTGCCCTGGCCGGGCAGGTGGGCGACGACCACGCCTTCCGCATCCTCGAAAGACTTCACCTTGAGCAGGTCGCCGCTGCGCCCGGCGCGGTGCGGTGCGTCGCCCCGGCGCAGCATCAGGCCTTCGGCACCGGCCTTTTCATAGCGCGCCAGCTGCGCCATCAGCGCGTCGTGGCCGGCGACGCGCCATTGCGCCACGGCCTGCACCCAGGGCTGGTGCAGCCCGGCGATGTGCGCATTGAGCGCGGGCAGGCGCTGGTCGAACGAGCCCGGGTGTGCCGGCAGGTCGAACACCATGTAGCGCAGCGTGCGCCACTGGGTGTCCACCGGAACGGTCTGCGCCACCGCCGACTGCGCGTCGGCAAAGCGCCCGCGCCCGGCCCACAGTTCGCCGTCCATCGGCGTGGCCGGCCAGCCCGCCGTGAACCAAGCCGGCGCGCGGATCGGCAGGCCCTGGCGGGACAGCAGCCGACGCCCGTCCCACAGCGCCCGCACGCCGTCGTATTTCTCGCTGACCCAGTAGTGCGCCAGCTCCACGCTGCCGCGCTGGTAGCTCTGGGCCAAGGCCGGGGCAGGCGCAGCACCGGGCGCTGCTGCCGACTTCGGTGGCGCGAACGCGTCAGGAGCAGCAAGCAGGGCTGCCGCTGGTGCCGCCGGTGCGGCGGTTGGCGCCTGCGCGGCGCTCGCGGTGCACACCAGCGCAACTGCGCCGATCCACCCGCGGGCTTTGGAGCCAAGCGGCCAGTGCTGGCGGCCCACCGCAGGCACGGGCGCGGCCTGGCGCTGCACCTGGTGCAGGGCAGGGATTTTCATAAACCATAGCTCCTGGCACATGGCTGGCAGGGGCTGGAGGCCCAAAAGACCCAAAAAAACCCGCAGGCGCCGGGTGCGCGCTGCGGGTCGGTGTGCGGCGTGATCATCAGCGGCGCCGCGTGGTGTTGATGGCCGGTCCGGCTGCTCAGACCTGGTCCGCCGACAGTCCCGCTGTCTGGCTGAAGCCGCCATCCACATAGGTGACCTCGGCCGTCACGCCGCTGGCCAGGTCGGACAGCAAAAACGCCGCGGCATTGCCCACGTCCTCGATGGTCACGTTGCGCCGCAGCGGCGAGGCGTCGGCCACGCGCGACAGCAGCTTGCCGAAGTCCTTGATGCCGCTGGCCGCCAGCGTCTTGATCGGGCCGGCACTGATGCCGTTCACACGGATGGCGCGCCCGTCCTGGGTGCAGCCCACCGCCTCGGCGAGATACCGCACCGACGCCTCCAGGCTGGCCTTGGCCAGGCCCATGGTGTTGTAGTTCGGGATGGAGCGCAGCGCGCCCAGGTACGACAGCGTCAGCAGCGCCGACTTGTCCTTCAGGTGCGGCAGGGCAGCCTTGGCCATGGCCGGGAAGCTGTAGGCGCTGATGTCGTGCGCGATGCGGAAGTTCTCGCGGCTCAATCCGTCCAGGAAGTTGCCGGCGATGGCCTCGCGCGGTGCAAAGCCGATGCTGTGCACGAAGCCGTCGAACTGCCCCCAGGCCTCGTGCAGGCCGGCCATCATGCGCTCGATCTGCGCGTCCTCGGCCACGTCGCAGTCGAACACCAGCGAGGAGCCGAACTCGGCGGCAAACTCGGTGATCCGGTCCTTGAAGCGCTCGCCCACGTAGCTGAAGGCCAGCTCGGCGCCCTGCTGGCGGCAGGCGCGGGCGATGCCGTAGGCGATCGAGCGGTTGGACAGCACGCCCGTGACGAGCAGCTTCTTGCCGGCGAGGATTCCCATCGTTGTTCTCTCCAAAATTGCAGTGTTTCCAGTGATGCAGAATTGTCGCATGCGGTATTGGCTGAACAGTTTGCGGGTGGCCACGTGCGCGGCGCTGCTGGCCGCCCCCACGGCGTGGGCCGCGCACGCCTATGCGATGTGGGGCGAGCCAAAGCTGCCCGCCGATTTCACGCACCTGCCCTATGTGAACCCCGACGCCCCCAAGGGCGGTGAGCTGCGCCTGGTGAGCAACCTGCGCGTGTCCACCTTCGACAAGTACAACCCCTTCACCATCCGCGGCAGCGCGCCGGCCTACCTGTCGGCGCTGCTGTTCGACACGCTGCTGGTGGGCTCGATGGACGAGACGGCCACCGGCTACGGCCTGCTGGCCGAGGACGTCGCGGTGGCGCCGGACGGCCTGTCGGCCACCTTCCGGCTGCGGCCCGAGGCACGCTTTCACAACGGCAAGCCGGTCACCGCGCAGGACGTCGAGCACAGCTACGACACGCTGGTCGGTCCGTTCACGTCGCCGGGCTACAAGACCATGCTGATGGACGTGGCCGGCGTCGACGTGCTGGACGCGCGCCGCGTGCGCTTTCGGTTCCACCGGCCGAACCGCGAACTGCCGCTGACCGTGGGCGGCCTGCCCATCTTCAGCCGCGACTGGGGCCTGGGCGAGGACGGGCGCCCCAAGCCCTTCGACCAGGTGGTGATGGACATCCCCATCGGCAGCGGCCCCTACCGCATCGGTCCGGTGAGCTTCGGCAAGGACATCACCTATGTGCGTGACCCCGAGTACTGGGCGCGCGACCTGCCGGTGCGCCGCGGCACGGCCAACTTCGACCGCATCCTGGTCAAGATCTACAAGGACGGCACGGCGCGGCTGGAAGCCCTGAAGGCCGGCGAGTTCGACCTGATGCGCTTTTTCAGCGCCGGCGACTGGGCGCGGCGTGTGAACGGCAAGAAGTTCGGCTCGGGCGAGCTGGTCAAGGGCGAGTTCGCCAACAAGCTGCCGCTGGGCTTTCAGAGCTATGTGCTCAACACCCGCCGGCCGCTCCTGCAGGACCGCCGCGTGCGCGAAGCCCTCGGCCTGGCCTACGACTTCGAGTGGATGAGCCGGCGGCTGTTCTACGGCGCCTACACGCGCGTGCGCGGCCTGTTTGGCAACACCGTGTGTGAAACGCACGGCCTGCCGTCGCCGGAGGAGGTCGCGCTGCTGGAGCCTTTCCGCGCGCAGCTCCCCGCCAGCGTCTTCGGCCCCATGGCCGAGCCGCCGGCGCCGCAGGACGCCGCCGCGCTGCGCGCGAACCTGCGCCGCGCCCAGGCGCTGCTCAAGGACGCGGGCTGGGAGGTACGCGACGGCCTGCTGCGCAACGTCTGGGGCGAGCCCTTCGTGCTGGAGTACATGGACAGCAGCGAGGGCGGCATGCGCACGCTGTCGTCGTGGATGCGCAACCTGCAAACGCTCGGCATTACGCTCAAGTTCCGCTCGGTGGATTTCGCGCTGTACCAGCAGCGGCTGCAAAAGTTCGACTTCGACATCACCACCATCGCCTACCAGGGCACGAACAACCCGGGCCAGGAGTTCGCCGACCTGTTCGGCAGCGCGGCGGCGGATCAGGAAGATTCGGGCAACTTCCCCGGCGTGAAGAACCCGGCGGTGGACGCCGCCATCCAGGCCATGGTCACCGCCAAGACGCTGCAGGACATGCTGCCGGCCTGCCACGCGCTGGACCGCATCGTCGCCCACGAGCACTATTTGATCCCGCAGTGGGCCGGTGGCGCGCACCGCATGGTCTACAACGCCTGGACGCTGGCGCTGCCCCCGGTCGTGCCGCCGTACTCGCCCGGCGAGATGTGGGCCATCGACACCTGGTGGTCGAAAAAACCATAGCTGTCAGCCCCCGTATCTATTGGGCTGAAGGCTGTTTTGAAGGATATTTTCTAGATGGATCTGCAGCCGCTCGAACACCGCGTGCCGCCGCCTGTGGTGGCGTTGCTGTGCGCACTGCTGGCCTGGGGGCTGGACAGGGCGGTGCCCGAGGCGCGCTTAGGGTTGCCGCGCAACCTGCCGCTGGCCCTGGGCCTGGCGACCGCGCTGCTGGGCGTGGCGCTGGACGCCTGGGCGCTGTGGACCTTCCGCCGCCACCAGACCACACCCAATCCCTTGGTCCCACAGCGCACCCGGCTGGTGGTGCAGGCCGGGCCGTACGCCTTCACGCGCAATCCCATGTATGTTGGCCTGGCGCTGCAGCTGCTGGGCGCTGCCCTCTGGCTGGGCAACCCGCTGGCGCTGGTCGCGCCGGTGCTGTTCGTCGCCTGGGTCACGCGCTGGCAGATCCAGCCGGAGGAGCGGGTACTGCGCGAGAAGTTCGGCCCGGACTACGAGTGCTACTGCGCGCGGGTGCGCCGCTGGCTGTAGCAGGCGTCGGCGAATGCGCGCTGAACAGTCAGGGCGCAGCACGTGCCGCCTGCGGCGGCGCCGGTTCCCATGCCTGCCCGGCCACGGTCAGGCCCTGCTGCGACAGCCGTGCGGCCAGCGCTGGCCCGACGCCCCGTACACGCGCGACCAAATCCGGCCAGCCATCGAAGGGCTGCTCGGCACGCGCCGCCAGAATGCGCCGCGTGGTGGCTGGCCCCAGGCCGCGCAGGCCGTCCAGCTGGGCTTCGGTGGCCTGGTTGGCGTCGATGGTGGCCGGCACGGGCTGTGCAGCGCTGGCCCAGGCCGGCCAGCCCAGGCCAGCCACGGCGGCGCACAGGATCAGGGAGCGGACGAAGCGCATGGCGGGCCTCCACGGGCGATGTGTCAGGGGCTGACACTGTGCAACCGCTGGCAGCCGCCGGCAAGCCGGGAATGGCCCGCCGTGCGCCTGCGCTACAGCTCCTCGACGCGCCGCGCCGGGTAGCTGTCCCAGCTCTGGCAGCCAGGGCATTGCCAGAAGTGCTGGCGCGCCTCGAAACCGCAGGCGGCGCAGCGGTAGCGCGTCAGCGGCCGGCTGGCGTGTTCCAGCGCGCGCTGCACCTTGGGCTGCGCCTGCGGCTGCGACAGCGTCTCGCCGGCCAGCCAGCGCGTGGCGGCGACCAGCGAGGGCTCGCGCTCCAGGTGGCGCAGGTACCAGTCGCGCGCGGGCGTGGCGCCACCGCCCTCCAGCGCGACGATGGCGTCCAGCAGGTCCAGCGATGGCAGTTCCTGGTACTGCCGGGTTAGCAGGGTGTGCGCTTCGGACTCCTGCCCAGTGGCGGCAGCGGCCTCGACCAGCAGCGGCGCGGCCAGGGGCAGGGCGGCGGGGGCGACGCCGGCCAGCTCGTGCAGCACGCGCAGTGCGGCACGCGCGTCGCCGCGCCGCTGGTGCAGCCGCGCCAGCTCGATGCGCGCGCGCCCGGCCTGCGGCGCGGCGGTGACCGCCTGCAGCAACAGCGACTGGGCGGCATCCAGCTCGCCGTGCGCGGTATGGGCCAGCGCCTGCTCGCACAGGTAGTGCGCCTGGCGCGTGCCGAAGTCGCCTTGGTGCGCCGCCTGCATGCGCCGGGCGATCTCGGTGGCCTGAGGCCAGTCGCGCGAGCGCTCATAGATCGCCAGCAGCGCCAGCCGCGCCTGCGCCTCGAAGGGGGTGCCCTCCAGGCGGCGCAGCGCGTCCTCGGCGCGGTCTAGCAGTCCGGCCTTTAGGAAGTCCAGCGCCAGCGCATGCTGGGCGCGCTCGCGGTCGCCGCGCGACAGGTCGCCGCGCGACAGCAGGTGCTCGTGCACGCGCACGGCGCGGTTGTATTCGCCGCGCCGGCGAAACAGGTTGCCCAGGGCGAAATGCAGCTCGGTTGTGTCCGGGTCGTTCTGCACTGCCTCGATGAAGGCGTCGATGGCCTGGTCCTGCTGCTCGTTCAGCAGGTAGTTCAAACCCTTGAAGTACGCCTTGGGCGCGCGCCGGCTGTCCTGGCGCAGCTGGCGCAGGTCCAGGCGCGAGGCCAGCCAGCCCAGGGCGAAGGCGACGGGAAGGCCGAGGACGATCCAGCTGAGGTCAAATTCCATGCATGGGGCTCTGGGCGAGCGCAGCTTCGGTGTCGGGGGCGATGGCCGGAGCGGGCGCTGCTGGCGCAGCCGCTACTGGCGCCTGGGCGCGCAGCGCGGCGTTGCGGTGCCGCCACCAGCGCGGCACCATGCCCAGCACGCCGACCGCCACGCCCAGGGCAAAGGCGCTCAGCACCACCAGCACCAGCGGCGCCGTCCAGTGCGTGCCGAAGAAGAAATGCACCGTCGTGCCCTGCTGGTTGTTCAGCGCGAAGGCGAAGAGGGTGAAAAAAATGGCTGCCTTGAGCAGCCACAGAACGTATTTCATAGTCAGGCGATCCGGCGGGCCGGCGCCATTCTAAGGCGTCGGCCCGCCACAGCCACCGGATGGCGGTTTCGCCATGGTTTATGCCAAAACTGGCCTTTGGCCCATATGGAGAAAGGGCAATCAGCTATTAATTCAGGAGCGTAACTGTGCCTGCCTTCAGTGGGACGGTGGTCGCTGGTCCACCGCCTCGCGCAGCGCCTTGCCGGGCTTGAAGTGCGGCACGCGCTTTTCCGGGATGGGCACGGCCTGGCCAGTGCGCGGGTTGCGACCCATGCGCGGCGGCCGGCGGGTGACGGAGAAGCTGCCGAAGCCGCGGATCTCGATGCGGTGGCCGCGCACCAGCGCATCGCCCACGGCATCCAGGATGGTCTTGACGGCCAGCTCGGCGTCGCGCTGGGTGAGCTGCGCGAAGCGCGCCGCAAGTTCCTCGACGAGATCGGATCGGGTCATGGCCTGGCCTGCTGTCCAATGGAGAAAAGCACATCAAAAAAGAGCGGGCGCCCGAGGCGCCCGCTGCTGGGAATGCTACTAGCCCGGGCGCATGGCGCGCTGCGGGCCCGGGCGGCAGGGCCTGCACAGGGCAGGCCGCGCCGCCGCGCCGGATCACTTGTCCGAGTTGTCCAGCTTGGCGCGCAGCAGTGCGCCCAGGCTGGTGGTACCGGCGTTTTCCTTGGCCGACTGGGCCGACAGGTGGGCCATGGCGCCTTGCTCGTCGACCATGTCCTTTTGCTTGATGGACAGTTGGATGTTGCGCGTCTTGCGGTCCACGTTGACCACCACGGCGGAGACTTCGTCGCCTTCCTTGAGCACGTTGCGGGCATCTTCCACGCGGTCGCGGGAGATTTCCGAGGCGCGCAGGTAGCCCACGATATCCTGGCCCAGGTCGATCTCGGCGCCACGGGCGTCCACGGTCTTGACCTTGCCGGAGACGATCTGGCCCTTGTCGTTCACCGTCACGAAGGTCGTGAAGGGGTCCTGGTCCAGCTGCTTGATGCCCAGCGAGATGCGCTCGCGGTCCACGTCCACGGCCAGCACGATGGCCTCGACTTCCTGGCCCTTCTTGTAGTTGCGCACGGCGGCTTCGCCGGGCTCGTTCCAGGACAGGTCGGACAGGTGCACCAGGCCGTCGATGCCGGCAGCCAGGCCGACGAACACGCCGAAGTCGGTGATCGACTTGATCGGACCCTTGACGCGGTCGCCGCGCTTGGTGTCCTGCGCGAATTCCTGCCACGGGTTGGCCTTGCACTGCTTCATGCCCAGGCTGATGCGGCGCTTGTCCTCGTCGATGTCCAGGACCATCACCTCGACCTCGTCGCCCAGGCTGACCAGCTTGGACGGCGCGACGTTCTTGTTGGTCCAGTCCATCTCGGACACGTGCACCAGGCCCTCGATGCCAGGCTCCAGCTCGACGAAGGCGCCGTAGTCGGCGATGTTGGTGACCTTGCCGAACAGGCGCGTGCCCGACGGGTAGCGGCGCGACACGCCCAGCCACGGGTCGTCGCCCATCTGCTTGAGGCCCAGCGAGACGCGGTTCTTCTCGGTGTCGAAGCGCAGGATCTTGGCGGTGAGTTCCTGGCCGGCGTGCACCACCTCGGAGGGGTGGCGGACACGGCGCCAGGCCATGTCGGTGATGTGCAGCAGGCCGTCGATGCCGCCCAGGTCCACGAACGCACCGTATTCGGTGATGTTCTTGACCACGCCGTTGACGATGGCGCCTTCCTTGAGCGTCTCCATCAGCTTGGCGCGCTCTTCGCCCATCGAGGCTTCCACCACGGCGCGGCGCGAGAGCACCACGTTGTTGCGCTTGCGGTCGAGCTTGATGACCTTGAATTCCAGGGTCTTGTTCTCGTAGGGCGTCAGGTCCTTGACCGGACGGGTGTCAATCAGCGAGCCGGGCAGGAAGGCACGGATGCCGTTGACCAGCACGGTGAGGCCACCCTTGACGCGGCCGGAGGTGGTGCCGGTGACGAATTCGCCGGACTCCAGCGCCTTTTCCAGCGCCAGCCAGGAGGCCAGGCGCTTGGCGGTGTCGCGCGACAGGATAGTGTCGCCGTAGCCGTTTTCGATCGAGCCGATGGCGACCGACACGAAGTCGCCCACCTGGACTTCGATCTCGCCCTGGTCGTTCTTGAACTCGTCGATCGGCACATAGGCCTCGGACTTCAGGCCGGCGTTCACGACCACGAAGTTATGCTCGACGCGCACCACTTCAGCAGTGATGACCTCGCCGGGACGCATCTCGGTGCGTTGCAGCGATTCCTCGAACAGGGCGGCAAAAGATTCAGACATGTGGTTCCTTGTCCACGCGACAGGTTTCCACGGGCACCATTGCCCGTGTGGTTATGGCTGTCGGTGAAGGTGCTTGCGGCATCGCGCCGCGGGGTTGAAGGTGGAAAACCGCCCGGCCGGTGCGCTGCAGTGCAGCGCCAGCGGCAGCCGTGCGGGCCAGAAAAACCGGCCCTTCGACGCGAAGATCAGAAGGGCTGGCGTGCCTGCCACCAGGCAATCACCTGTGCCACGGCCTCGTCGATCGTGAGCAGGGAGTTGTCCAGTACCAGCGCATCCTCGGCGGGTCTGAGCGGTGCGACGGCGCGATTCGCATCGCGCGCATCGCGCGCTTCCAGGTCCGCGCGAAGGTCGGCAATTGTACTGGAAATGCCCTTGGAAATCAATTGCTTATGGCGCCGCTCGGCGCGTACGGCGGCGCTGGCCGTCAGGTACACCTTCAGCGGCGCCTGCGGAAAGATGACGGTGCCCATGTCACGCCCGTCGGCCACCAGGCCGGGCAGGCGGCGGAACGACAGCTGCAGCGCCACCAACGCCTCGCGCACCTGCGCCAGGGTGGATACGCGCGAGGCGTTCATGCCGGCTTCCTCGGTGCGGATGGCGTCGGTGATGTCGTCCGCTCCCAGCCAGATGCTGCCGCCCGCGAAGCGCACCGGCAGCGTGCGCGCCAGCGCGGCCAGCTCGGGCTCGTGCTGCGCGTCGATCGGGATGCCGGCGCGCATCGCCGCCAGCGCCGTGGTGCGGTACATGCTGCCCGAATCCAGGAAGTGGTAGCCCAGCCGCTGCGCCACCGCCGCGGCCACGGTGCCCTTGCCCGAGGCGGTGGGCCCGTCGATGCAGATCACCGGGATGTGCTCTGGCGGCGTCTGCGCCACGCTGAACAGCGCTTCGAAATAATCAGGGAAGGTCTTGGCCACACAGCGCGGGTCCTGGATGCGCACCGGCAGTCCGGCCGGGTTGAAGGCCGCCAGCGAGAAGCACATCGCCACGCGGTGGTCGTCGTAGGTGTGGATGCTGGCGGCACGCCAGTCAGCCGCAGCGGGCAGGGGGTGCACGCGCAGCCAGTCAGCGCCTTCCTCGACGCGGGTGCCCAGCTTGCGCAGCTCGTAGACCATGGCGGCGATGCGGTCGGTTTCCTTCACGCGCCAGCTGGCGATGTTGCGCAGTGTGGTCGGGGCGTCGGCATACAGCGCCATCACCGCCAGCGTCATGGCGGCGTCGGGGATGTGGTTGCAGTCCAGGTCGATGCCCCTGAGCGGCCAGGCGCCGCGCTCGATCTGCAGCCAGCCCGGGCCGCCCTGCACGCGCGCGCCCATCGCCTGCGCCGCCTCGACGAAGCGGATGTCGCCCTGGATGGAATCCAGCCCCACGCCCAGGATTTTCAGGGCATTTTGCCCTTCAGCCGGCGTGGTCAAAGCGCCAAGCGCTATGAAATAGCTAGCGGAAGAAGCATCCGCCTCGACGTGGATGCTGCCCGGCGAGGCGTAGCGGCTGCCGGCCGGAATGGTGAAGCGTTGCCAGTCTTCGTGTCGCACCGCGATGCCGAAGCGCGCCAACAGCTCCAGCGTGATGTGGATGTAGGGTCGCGAGATCAGCTCGCCTTCCACCTCGATCACCACGTCCTGCGTGGCCGCCGCCAGTGGCAGTGCCATCAGCAGCGCCGTCAGGAACTGACTGGAGACATCGCCGCGCACGCGGATCGGCGCCTCCAGGCGCAGCGTGGGCGCACCGCCGGTGTGGCCAATGCGCAGCGGCGGATAGCCGTCGTTGCCCAGGTAGTCGATGCCGCAGCCGAGCTGGCGCAGCGCGTCCACCAGGTCCCCAATCGGCCGCTCGTGCATGCGCGGCACGCCCGACAGCGTGAACTCGCCGCCCAGCAGTGCCAGCGCCGCCGTCAGCGGTCGGATGGCGGTGCCGGCGTTGCCCATGAACAGTTGTGCGGGCGAATGTGGCGCGCTACCGCCCAGGCCGGTGATGCGCACCGGGCCGCCGGCGGGTTCCTCCACGCCGCAGCCGAGCTGGCGCAACGCGTCCAGCATCACCCGTGTGTCGTCGGAGGCCAGCAGGTCGTGCACCTCGGTGGTGCCGGCGCTCAGGGCGGCCAGCAGCAGCACGCGGTTGGAAATGCTCTTGGAGCCGGGCAGCCGGACGCTGCCGCCAGCGCCCGCCAGGGGCGGGACGTCGAGGAAGGCGGTGGTGTACATCAGGAATCCGTCGGCAGGGCGTAGTCGCCCAGGCGCCAGCGCGCGCGGGCGGTGCTGGCCAGGGTGATGAGGTCGTGCAGCAGCTGGCCGTCGCCGGCGCGCATGGCCTGCTGCAGCATGTCCAGCGCGGCGGCGAACTGTTGCGACTGCGCCAGCACCTGCTCGCGGTTGGCCAGCAGCACGTCGCGCCACAGGGCCGGGTCGCCGGCGGCGATGCGCGTGAAATCGCGAAAGCCCGGCCCCGCCAGCGCCAGCAGGCGTTCGGCGTCGGGCTGCGACTGGATGGCGCCCATCAGCGCGAAGGCCAGCAAATGTGGCAGGTGGCTGACGGCGGCGAATGCCGCGTCGTGCGCCTCGGGCGCCATGCTGCTGACGCGGCAGCCCAAGGCGCTCCACAGCGCGCGGGCGCGCTGGAGCTGTGCGGTCAGTGTGCGTTCAGTGGGCGTCAAAATGACCTGCGCGCCTTGGTACAGCTGGGCATCGGCATGCTCCACCCCGGCCACCTCGCGTCCGGCGATCGGGTGCGCCGGCACAAAGGAGCCGACGCGCTCGCGTAGCGCGTCGCGCGCGGCCTGCACCACATCCTGCTTGGTCGAGCCCACGTCCATGATCAGCGTGGTGGGCGTGACCAAGTGGCGGATGGCCTTTAACGTGGCCTCGGTGGCGGCCACCGGCACGGCCAGCAGCACCACGTCGGCGCCGGCCACGGCCAGCAGGGCCGAGGGCGCCTCGACGTCGATCACGCCCAGCTGGCGCGCGCGCTCGGTGGTCGAGGGCGACTTGCTGTAGCCGACCACGCGCTTGACCAGCCCGGCGCGCTTGCACGCCAGCGCGAACGAGCCGCCCATCAGGCCGCAGCCGATCAGGCCCAGCTGCTCGAACATCACGCCGCCACCGGGTAGGCGCCCAACATCTTGTAGAAGGCGCACAGCTGCTGCAGCTCGGCCAGGGCAGCGGCCACGCTGGGCTGCGCCGGGTGGCCCGCCAGGTCGATGTAGAAGTAGTACTCCCACTGGCCGGTGCGCGCCGGGCGCGACTCGAAACGCGTCATCGACACGCCGTGGCGCTTGAGCGGCACCAGCAGGTCGTGCACCGCGCCAGGACGGTTGGGCACGGAAATGATCAGGCTGGTGCAGTCCTTGCCAGAGGGCGCGGGCGTGGCCAGCGTGTGCGGCAGGCAAATGACGGCGAAGCGGGTGCGGTTGTAGGCGTCGTCCTGAATGGCGCGCGCCACCACGTGCAGGCCGTACTGCTGCGCCGCACGCTCGCTGGAGATGCCGGCCCAGGCCGGGTTGGTGGCGGCCAGGCGGGCCCCTTCGGCGTTGCTGGCCACCGGCCGGCGCTCGGCGTGCGGCAGGTGCTTGGCCAGCCAGGCGTGGCACTGGGCCAGCGCCTGCGGGTGCGCCAGCACGGCCTCGATCCCCTCGGCCGAAGGGCTGGTGCGCAGCAGGTTGTGCCGCACCAGCAGGCTGACCTCGCCGACCACGTGGCAGGGGGTGTGCAGGAACATGTCCAGCGAGCGCGTGACCACGCCCTCGTTGGAGTTCTCCACGCCGACCACGCCGTACTGCGCGCCGCCGGCGGCCGTGGCGTGGAACACCTCGTCGAAGCTGTTGCAGTACATCAGGTCGGCCGCGCCGCCAAAGTACTCGATCGCCGCCGCCTCGCAGAACGTGCCCTCGGGCCCGAGCACAGCTACGCGCTGCGGCGACTCCAGCGCCAGGCAGGCCGACATGATCTCGCGCCAGATGGCCGCGACGTGGGCATCACGCAGCGGGCCCGGGTTGGCGCCGGTGATCTTCTCGATGACCTGCGCCACCCGGTCGGGACGGAAGAACGGCGTGCCCTCGCGCTTCTTTAATTCACCCACCTGCTCAGCCACCAGGGCGCGCTGGTTGAGCAGGGAAAGCAGCTGCTGATCGAGGCTGTCGATCTGCACGCGCAGGCTGGCAAGGTCGGGCGAGGCGGAAGGGCTGGTCATCGTGGGCAGGGCAGGGGTGAACCGGCCGCCAGGCCGTTTCATTCAAGGAGCGGGTGAGCGGCGCCACCGAAGGCGCCATGCGGGGCGCGTCAGGCGTGGCGCTGTTCGAATTCTTGCATGTAGGCGATCAGCGCCTCGACGCCGGCCATGGGCATGGCGTTGTACAGGCTGGCGCGCATGCCGCCGACCGACTTATGGCCCTTGACCTGCAGCAGGCCGTGCTCGCGCGCGCCTGACAGGAAAGCGTCGTTGCGCGACTCGTCGCGCAGGAAAAACGGGATGTTCATGCGCGAGCGCGCATTGGGGGCGACCTTGTTCAGATACAGCTGCGAGCCATCCACGTAGTCATAGAAGCGCTGCGCCTTGGCGCGGTTGCGGATTTCCATGGCGGCCACGCCGGTGACATCGCCCTCGCGCTGGCGCTTGAGCCACTGAAAGGTCAGGCCGGCCATGTAGATGCCCCAGGTCGGCGGGGTGTTGAACATGGAGTGGTTGTCGGCCACCGTCTTGTAATCAAAGGCGCTGGGACAGGCGGGCAGGGCGTGGCCCAGCAGGTCCTCGCGCACCACCACCAGCGTCAGCCCGGCCGGACCCAGGTTCTTCTGCGCGCCGCCGAAGGCCAGGCCGACGCGCGACCAGTCCACCGGGCGCGAGGCGACGTGCGAGGAAAAGTCGATGACCAGCGGTGCATCGCTGCCCAGCGCCGCCAGGTCGGGCAGCTCCTGGAATTCGATGCCGTGGATGGTCTCGTTGCTGCACAGGTGCACGTAGCTGGCGCCGCGGCTCAAGCTCCAGGTCGCCGGATCGGGCAGGGCGGTGAAGCCCGTGTCCTCGCTGCTGGCAGCGGTGTGCACCTCGGCGGCGTATTTTTGCGCCTCCTTGCGCGACTTGGCGCTCCAGGCGCCGGTGACGACGAAGTCCACCGTCGCGGCGCGCGACAGGTTCAGCGGCACGATGGCGTTCTCGGCCAGGCCGCCGCCCTGCATGAACAGGATGCGGAAGTGGGACGGCACGGCCAGCAACTCGCGCAGGTCGGCCTCGGCTTGCTCGTAGATGGCGATGAATTCCTTGCCGCGGTGGCTCATCTCCATCACCCCCATGCCGCTGCCATGCCAGTCCAGCATCTCGGCGGCGGCGCGCTCGAGCACCTCCTCGGGAATGGCGGCCGGGCCGGCGGAGAAGTTGTAGGGGCGGTTCATGACGTATTCAAACCAAAAAGGGGTGAAGCCCTCGTAATCAAAGGGCCGATAGCTATTCTTTTGATAGTGAACGAGCGGCGTGACGGATCATTCCTGTGCAGGTGCATCCGGCACATCCGCAGCGTCCCCGGATTCGGCCGCCTGTGCGTCGTTCTCCACGATGCGCTGCAGCCCACCCAGCCGCGCACCATCGTCCAGCGCGATCAGGGTCACGCCCTGGGTGGCGCGGCCGAGTTCGCGGATCTCGGACACGCGCGTGCGCACCAGCACCCCGGTGTCAGTGATCAGCATGATCTCGTCGTCGGCGTGCACCAGCGTGGCCGCGACGACCTTGCCGTTCCGCTCGGATTGCTGGATGGCGATCATGCCTTTGGTGCCGCGGCCGTGGCGCGTGTACTCGCCGATGGGAGTGCGCTTGCCGTAGCCGTTCTCGGTGGCCGTCAGCACGCTGGTGCGGGCCAGGCCGTCGGCCTGCTCGCTGCTCGCCTCGCCCTCTGCCACCAGCATGGCAATCACGCTCTGGCCTTCCTCCAGCGTCATGCCCTTGACGCCGCGCGCGTTGCGGCCCATCGGGCGCACGTCGTTCTCGTCGAAGCGCACGGCCTTGCCGCCGTCGGAAAACAGCATCACGTCGTGCTGGCCATCGGTGAGTGCCGCGCCGATCAGGTAATCACCTTCGTCCAGGCCGACGGCGATGATGCCGACCTTGCGCGGATTGGAAAACTCCGACAGCGCGGTCTTCTTCACGGTGCCCTTGCAGGTGGCCATGAAGACGTAATGGTCCTCGGGGAAGTGGCGCATCGGGCCGGTCAGCGGCAGCACCACGTTGATCTTCTCGCCTTCCTGCAGCGGGAACATGTTGACGATCGGCCGCCCGCGCGAGCCGCGCGAGCCGGCCGGCACCTCCCACACCTTCAGCCAGTACAGGCGGCCGCGGTTGGAAAAGCACAGGATCCAGTCGTGCGTGTTGGCGATGAACAGCTGGTCGATCCAGTCGTCTTCCTTGGTCTGTGTGGCCTGCTTGCCGCGCCCGCCGCGGCGCTGAGAGCGGTACTCGCTCAAGGGCTGGCTCTTGATGTAGCCGGTGTGGCTGAGCGTCACCACCATGTCGGTGGGCGTGATCAGGTCCTCGGTGGACAGGTCCTGCGCGCTGTGCTCGACCAGGCTGCGGCGCGCGCCCAGCTTGGTCTGGCCGAATTCGGTGCGCAGGGCGGTGAGCTCCTCGCCGATGATGGTCGAGACGCGGCCGGGCTTGGCGAGGATGTCCAGCAGGTCCTCGATGTGGGACATGATGTCCTTGTACTCGGCGACGATCTTGTCCTGCTCCAGCCCTGTCAGGCGCTGCAGGCGCATCTGCAGGATTTCCTGGGCCTGGGTGTCCGACAGCTGGTACAGGCCGCCCGCCTGCATACCGAATTCGCGCTCCAGCCCTTCCGGGCGGTAGTCGTCGGCGTTCACCGTGCCACCATCTTCGCGCGTGCGCGTCAGCATCTCGCGCACCAGCTGGCTGTCCCAGCCGCGCACCATCAGCTCGGCCTTGGCCACCGGCGGCGTGGGCGACTCGCGGATGATGCGGATGAACTCGTCGATGTTGGCCAGCGCCACCGCCAAGCCTTCCAGCACGTGCCCACGCTCGCGTGCCTTGCGCAGCTCGAACACGGTGCGGCGCGTGACCACCTCGCGGCGGTGCTGCAGGAAGACCTGGATCAGGTCCTTCAGGTTGCACAGGCGCGGCTGGCCGTCGACCAGCGCCACCATGTTCATGCCGAAGGTGTCCTGCAGCTGCGTCTGCTTATAGAGGTTGTTCAGCACGACCTCGGGCACCTCGCCGCGCTTGAGCTCGATCACCAAGCGCATGCCCGACTTGTCGGACTCGTCCTGGATGTGGCTGATGCCCTCGAGTTTCTTCTCGTGCACCAGTTCGGCCATGCGCTCCTGCAGCGTCTTCTTGTTGACCTGGTAGGGCAGCTCGTCGACGATGATCGCCTGGCGCTGGCCGCGGTCGATGTCCTCGAAATGCACCTTGGCGCGCATCACCACGCGCCCGCGGCCAGTGCGGTAGCCTTCCTTGACGCCGTTGATGCCGTAGATGATGCCGGCGGTGGGGAAGTCCGGCGCCGGGATGATCTCCATCAGGTCGTCGATCGACGCATCCGGCGCGTGCAGCAGGTGCAGACAAGCATCCACCACCTCGTTGAGGTTGTGCGGCGGGATGTTGGTCGCCATACCCACCGCGATGCCGGCCGAGCCATTGACCAGCAGATTCGGCAGCCGGCTGGGAAGCACCAGCGGCTCGCGTTCGCTGCCGTCGTAGTTCGGGCCGAAGTCGACCGTCTCCTTGTCGATGTCGGCCAGCATCTCGTGCGCGATTTTCGCCAGGCGGATCTCGGTGTAGCGCATGGCGGCGGCGTTGTCGCCGTCCACCGAACCGAAGTTGCCCTGGCCGTCCACCAGCATGTGGCGCAGCGAGAAATCCTGCGCCATGCGCACGATGGTGTCGTAGACCGCGCTGTCGCCGTGCGGGTGATATTTACCGATCACATCCCCAACAATACGTGCCGACTTCTTGTAAGGGCGGTTCCAGTCGTTGTTCAGCTCGTGCATGGCGAACAGCACACGCCGGTGCACAGGTTTCAAGCCATCGCGCGCATCCGGCAGCGCCCGGCCCACGATCACGCTCATGGCGTAGTCGAGATAGCTGCGGCGCATCTCCTCTTCCAGGCTGATGGGCAGAGTCTCTTTGGCGAACTGGTTCATGTCGAATAATGAAATGCGAAAGCCCGCGCAGGCGGAAACGAGCCATTTTAGGTCCAAGCCCTTGTCGCAGCAGCGCAACAGGTAGTCCGGGTTTGCGCCGCTGTCCTACGGATCGCACCATGCCGGCGGCACCCCGTGCCTGTTACGTATGGCACAATGAATTCAACGTTTTTGCCGGTGATGGTCACTGGCGACGTCAAGATTCGCAGCACGGCTGCGGCTTTATCCCCGAGAGGAGAACCATGAAGAAACTGAACAAAGTGGCGATGTTGTTGGCCTCTGCCGTGATTGCTACCTCCGCTGGCGCCCAGATCCGCGCAGCCGACGGCGGTAATGTCGTGGACAACTGGCAAAACGGCACCGGTGAACTGGTCTGGAAGAACGGCACCAACGAACTGTGCTGGCGTGATGCGTCCTGGACGCCTGCCACCGCAGCTGAAGGTTGCGATGGCGCCTTGGTCAAGGCTGCTGCGCCTGCTCCGGCTCCTGCCGTGACGCCGGCTGCTCCCGCTCCCGCTCCCGCCCCGGCTCCTGCCCCGGCTGCTGCCAGCAAGGTGACTTACGCTGCTGACGCTTTCTTCGACTTCGACAAGTCCGTTCTCAAGCCGGAAGGCAAGGCCAAGCTGGATGACCTGGTCTCCAAGGTCCGCAACATCAACCTGGAAGTCATCATCGCCGTGGGTCATACCGACTCCATCGGGACCGATGCGTACAACCAGAAGCTGTCGGTGCGCCGCGCTGAAGCCGTGAAGGCCTACTTGGTGTCTAAGGGCATCGAAAAGAACCGTGTTTACACGGAAGGCAAGGGCGAGAAGCAGCCTGTTGCGGATAACCGCACGGCTGAAGGTCGCGCCAAGAACCGCCGCGTTGAAATCGAGGTGGTGGGCACACGCGCCAAGTAATCTGGCACCGGTATCCCAAGAAAGCCCCGGCAACGGGGCTTTTTTTCGTCCGTGTGATTTAGCAGGAGAATGCGGTTCATGAACGAGCACCTCAACGCCGATCCGGCGGAACTGGCGAAATTTTCCGAGTTGGCGCATCGCTGGTGGGATCCCGAAAGTGAATTCCGGCCGTTGCATCAGATCAACCCCTTGCGACTCGACTGGATCAACCAGATCGCACCCCTGGCCGGCCAAGACGTGCTGGATGTGGGTTGCGGCGGCGGCATACTTTCCGATGCCATGGCACGCAAGGGCGCGGACGTGCTGGGCATCGACCTGGCCAGCAAATCATTGAGGGTGGCAAGCCTGCACGCGCTCGAGGCGCAGACCCCACGCGTGCGCTACCGGGAAGTCAGCGTCGAAGCACTGGCGCAGGAATCTCCCGGTGGGTTCGACATCGTGACCTGCATGGAACTGCTGGAGCACGTGCCCGATCCGCAGTCGGTGGTCAAGGCATGCGGACAGCTGGTGAAACCCGGTGGATGGGTTTTCTTCTCCACCATCCATCGCAACGCCAAGGCCTTTGCCCTGGCCATTTTCGGTGCGGAATACCTGTTGCGCATGCTGCCGCGCGGCACGCATGAATATGCAAAGTTCATCCAGCCGGCGGAACTGGCGGCCGCCTGCCGCAGCGCGGGCTTGGAAGTGCAGCACACACGCGGCCTGCAGCACAACCCGATCACCGGGCGCTACTGGTTGAGCTCGGACACCAGTGTGAACTATCTCTTTGCGGCAAGGCGCACCTCGGCATGAAGCAGGCATTTGATTGGGGACGCACGCGCGCGGTTCTGTTCGACCTGGACGGTACGCTGGTGGACAGCGCGCCGGATCTGGCACATGCCGCCAACCAGCTGCGCGCCGCCCACGGGCTGGAAGCCCTGCCGCTGCAGGATTTTCGGCCGATGGCAGGCGCGGGCGCGCGTGGCATGCTGTCCATCGCGTTTGGTGTTCAGCCTGATGAGGAACGCTTCGTCCCGCTGCGCGACGCTTTCCTTGATCTGTATGAGGCCTGCATCCACGACCGGACGCGCGTATTCGACCACATGGAAACGGTGCTCCCAGTGCTGGAGCGCAATGGCCTGCCCTGGGGCATTGTCACCAACAAGGCGCAGCGTTTCACCTCTCTGATTGCGCAGCGCACGCCGCTGTTTGCCCGCGCCGGAGCCATCATCAGCGGCGACACCACGCCCCACGCCAAGCCTCATCCGGCGCCATTGCTGGCGGCTGCCAGTCAACTGGGCGTTGCGGCGCAGGACTGCATTTACGTCGGGGATGACCTGCGTGACGTGCAGGCAGGGCGCGCGGCCGGCATGGGCACCGTGGCCGCCTTGTACGGATACCTGGGCAAGGATGGCGAAGCTACCGCTTGGGGCGCAGATGCATGCATCGAAAGCCCGGCAGACCTCTTGAAACTGCTGCGCTTGGTCTAAAATAGGACGCATGGGGCTGTCCTGGTTTCGACGTGGGTTCGGAATCGGTGTGGTGCATGTCGAGCTTGAGTGACGCTCGTAAATCTCCATTCATCAAAGTAACTGCAAACGACGAACGTTTCGCACTCGCCGCTTAAACACCGGTGAGCCTTGCAACAGCACGCTGATGGGCTGGGCAAGGGGGTAGCAATACCTCCCGGCTGCAAGGGAATTCACATCAGCTGGCTCCGTGTCGGGTACCTTGGCATGGAGCGAGACTCAAGGGTGCTGGCGTTTCATATAGCGTGCGTCTGCGCGATATGGAACGTGAGATCCAAACCAGAACGCTAAACATGTAGATCTGCTCGAGGAAGGCTTGCGGACGCGGGTTCAATTCCCGCCAGCTCCACCACCACAAACAACCCCAGACAATGAGCGTCCCTCTTGTCTGGGGTTTTTTCTTGCCTTTCGCTTGTCCTGGGCGGTCCTGAGATTCGCACGGAAATCGCACCGGCAATCGCACCGATCCGATCAGGTGGCCAGGCGCAGCGCCGCTTTGGGCTTTTGGTAGTCCTCGCGGATGAACTTGCCATAGGTGCGAAACACCATTTCCACGTCCTCATGGCCCAGCTGGGCAGCGACATACCAGGGGTTCGCCCCGGCGGTCAGCAGCGATGAGGCGTAGGTGTGGCGCACTTGGTAGGGGTTGCGGTACTGGATGGCGGCGCGCGTGCACAGCGGTTGCCACAGCGTCTTGCGGATCTGCGCGTCCGTTTCCCAGGGCTCGCCGTTGCGCGGGTTCAGCCATACGCGCGCCCCTTTGAGCGCCGACAGCGGTTTTTGCGCCGCCAGCGCGCGTAGCGCATCGTCGCTCAGGTCTACGTCCCGGATGCCGGCCGCAGTCTTGGGGCCCTTGACCACGCCCGCCACCTGGTTGAGCTCGATTCGCACCGTGCGACGGTCGAAATCGCACCGGTCCCACTGCAGCGCCTGCAGCTCGCCCGGGCGCAGGCCGGTGGTAAACCAAAATTGCATCATCGGCCGCTCGTCGGGGCGGCAGGCCTGCAGCAGCCGCTCGCGCTCGTCCTCGGTGAGGGGCTGGATCACGTAGTCGCTGGCGCGGGCGGTCTGGCGTATCAGCTTGGCCAAGGCGATGCGGTCGAACGGGTTGAACTCGATCAGGTCGTCGTTCAGCGCGTCATCGAACACGCTGCGCAGCGGGATCAGCATGTTGCGAATGGCCTTGCTGGTGCAGTCCATGTCACCGATCCACTCGCGCAGTGCGCTGGGCGTCACGTCGCGCAGCTTCACGGCATGCCAGCGGCGCATGCGCTCGCCCTGGATGGACTTCTCGTAGCCGCGGTAGGTGGCGGGGGACATCTGCCCGTTCTCCACCTGGCGCGCGTAGGTTTCCAGCTGGCGCTCCAGCAGCGTCTGCATGAGAGCGCTGTCTGGTGTGCCCGCCTTGGCGCGCGGGCTGTCGGGGAAGTAGGCGGCGTAGTCGAACGTGCCATCGACGACCTTGCGCCGGATCTCTGCACGCAGGTTGGCCGCATACTGGATGCTGCCCTTGTTGATGGGGCCCGGCGGCAGCAGCTCGCGGCACTCACGCGCCTGCCAGGTGAACGCGATCTGCAGGCGGGCGCCGCTGACGAACTCGCGGATCTTCACGCCGGGCGGGGTTGCGAGAGCTGGTTTTTTATCCATTGGTCGGCCGCCTTGATGTTGACGTAGAGCCGGCGGTCCACCACGGCAGTGTGCACGCCGTCCAGCCAGACGCCTTTCTTGCGGCGCTGGTGGACAGTGTTGGTGGTGGTGCCGGTCAGGTCGCGGAACTTGTCCGCGAGCACCCATTCTGGCGCAACCGCCGGTGCAACGGGGGTGGTGGCTGTCATGGTCTTGACCTCCCTGGAATGGAAAGGCCGCCCCGGGCGGGCGGCTGGCTTGGCCGGCGTGCGCGGTTTGCGCTGCAGCCACAGAAAATGCGGCGGCTCGCCGGCCTGGTTGTAGGCGTCCCACAGCTCCTGCCCCTCGGCGCAGCGCTGCAGGTCGGGGTTCTTGCCGGCCGCCTGGCAGAGGCTGCAGCGGCCGTGGTGGTCCTGGTACGCGCGGTCGGCGGCGTACCAATCGGGCGGGGGAGCGTCGGCCGCAACGAATGCAGCGTTCAGGGGTTGGCGCCGGCGGGGCGGCGGGTGGCTGGGGGTGCTTGATGCCTTTCATGAACACCAGCCAGTGCGTCAGGCCTGCGCGCCCTGACACCTGGCCGAACATGGGTTTCTCAGGTGTCAGCGCCAGCACATCGCGCAGCTTCACCTGCGTCTCGTTCCACTTGAACACCAGCACGCCGCCGGGCTCCAGAACTCGGAAGCACTCGGCGAAGCCGGCGTGCAAGTCGTCGCGCCAGTCCTGGCCCAGCTTTCCGTACTTGGCGGCCAGCCAGGATCGTGGACCGGCCTGCACCAAGTGCGGTGGATCGAAGGCCACCAAGCGGAAGCTGGCGGCCGGGTAGGGCAGGCTGCGAAAGTCCAGCAGCACATCCGGCTCAATGCGCAGCACGCGCTGGCCAGACGGGTTGCGTGGCGAGTTGTCGGTGACCGTGATCGTTTCGCGGCGACGGTCGCCGAAAACCGCGCGTGGGTCGGCCTTGTCGAACCACATCATTCGGCTGCCGCAGCAGGGGTCAAGTACGGCGGCGCTCATGCGACGCATCTCTCGCCGCCCAGCGCCTCGACCAGCTCTGGCACCAGACGCACCAGCTCGCCGGTGGCAATCGCCACGTCGGCGTCGAAGCCGCCCTCTGCCTCGCCGCCCTCCAGTACCACATCCAGTAGCTGCACCTTCCTCAGCTGCAGCCCCTCGGTCAGCACGAAGGACACGCGATCGTCCCAGGCCATGGCCAGGCGCGTGGGCAGCTTGCCGGCCTCGATGTGCGCGCGCACCTCGTCGATGTCCAGCGGGTGGCGCGCGTAGCGCACCACCGCCTTGTCCTCGGCGCCGCTTTTCAGCTCGCACTCGCGGTCGATGGCAAAGCCCGCCGGCGGCTCCTGCTCCTTGAGCCAGTGCGCCATGGCCGCCTGCGGGCTGGTCTGGGTGTCCAGCAGCGCCAGCGACAGGCCGGGCAAGGCCTCGACCAACGCCGTGGCGATCTGGTCGGCGCGCGACTGGGTGCCGGTGTCGATGGCCAGCAGCCGCGCGCCCGGGTCGATCCAGACCCAGGTGGCGGCCTGGCGCGCGAATGCGTGGGGCAGCAGGTCCAGCCGGGCCTCGTCCTGCAGCTCGCGGCGTTCCTTCTTGCCGGGCGTGCGGCCTGTCTCGCGCTCGATGGCTTCGGCTTTGGTATCCACGCGCCGGCGCAGCACATCGGCGGGGATCTGCTTGGCCTCGGTCATGAAGCGGGCGATCCACTGGCCGCCCACGGATTCGACCAGGGCGCCGGTGCTCCAGCCGCGCGGCGGCACCCAGCCGGCGCTGCGCTCCTGCGTTGGGGTGCACTTGGTGAACGGGGTCTTGGCCAGGGCCTGCTCGATGGCAGGAAGGTCGGCGTCGAACAGGGCGCCAATGCGATAGAGGGTCAGGCTGGTGAACATGGGTGCTCCAAAAAAAGGGCCTGCGCGAAGCAGGCCGGGGAGGGTGGATCAGTGGCAGGCGTGCGCCCGGATGGCGTCAGCCCAGGGCGTGCCGCGCTCCACGTCCTCGGCCACGCGCTGGCGGCCGTAGCCGGTCATGCTGGGGTGCGTGTGCAGGCAGCAGTCCGCAGCGTCTTGGTAGGTGTCTCCCCCGCTCAGGCAGACGGGGCAGATGCGCGGCTGGCACTCACCGCTGGCGCCGCAGCAGTCGCGCGCCTCAGCCTCGTCGTCGCACTTCTCTGAGCACGCCGGGCACTTGAAGTAGACCGGCGGTCGGCAGCAGCGCTGCGCGTCCCACTCGTCGCTGTGCTCCTCGCCGCACGCGGCGCATTCGTAAATGGCCTCGATCTCGGTGGACGTTTCGCGAAGCATGTTCGGGCCGAGGGTGTTTTGCTCCACAAGCCGGGTGAAGAAGTCGTGCGTTTGCATGGAGAACTCCATGAAAAAGCCCGCGCAGTGGCGGGCGTGAAAAATGAATGAAACCGGCCTCCAGCGCTTGCTAGCTGTGCGCTGGAAGCTATCAAATAAGTAGCATTACGCCGCCCGCAGCGCCGGCAGCGCCGCGGCCGTCGCGTGGCTGGCGATGGCGCGGCACATGGCGGGGAAGTCTGCTTCGCGGTACAGCTTGGCGGCGCGCTCGGTGGCCACCGGCTGAAACCCCAGCTCGGCCAAGCCGGCGGCGCTGACGCTGATGGGCGCCAGCCGGCCGTTAATCTGGCCCAGCGTCATCCTGATGCCATCATCTGCTTCCGGTTTGATAGCTGCAGGTGCTTGACTGGCAAGGACTGGCGCCGGTTTTCGCTGCACATCTGCCTGCGCCTGCGCCAGCTCGCGCGCGGCGGCTTCGGTGCGCTGGCGCGCCGCCTCATCCTGCTGGTGCCGCGTGATGCGCAGCTCGGCCAGCGCGGCGAAGTCCTCCGGTGCCTTGCCGCCCACGGCGGCGAAGTCGGCGAACAGGAAAATCCAGTCGCCGTCCTGGCGGCGCAGCGCGGCGCGGTTGTCCAGCATGCGCTGGGCCTGCGCGTCGATGGCTACCTTCTGCGCCACCAGCTCGGCGGCCAGCTTGTCGCGCATGCTGTCCAGGCTTTTCAGGCCCTTGATGCAGGCGGCCAGGGCGGCCGGGGCCGGCGTGCCCAGCTGGCCGGCGCCATGCACATGCAGCTGCACGTTGGCCTGGCGCACATGCTCAGCCAGGGCGACGGCGGCGTGGCGCACCAGCGCCTCGCGGCGCGCCTCCTTCTCGGCGGCCACCAGCTTCTCGGTGGCCAGGCGTGTGCTGCGCGCCAAGGCCTTCAGGTCGGCCACGGCGCGGCGCATCGCCTCCACGTCGCTGATCTGCGCCAGCGCGCCGGCTTCGGCCGTATCCAGCGCCTGCTCGGCCGCCTTGAGCGCCTTGCACGCGGCGTCGGCGTCGGCGAACTCCTGGTCCGTCTCGGGCCGGGCCGGCATGCGCGCGATGAAGGCGCGCAGCGCGTCGCCGAAGGCCGGCAGGTTGCCGCGCACGGCCAGCACGCCGTCCACCTGCACCACGACGGCTGGCAGGCTCTCCACCGGCGCGGCCACCACCGGCGCCGCGGCTTCGGTGGGCACGTAGGCGGCGACATCCTTCTCGAACTCCACCCAGCCGGCCACCAGCTGCGCGCGCAGCTCGGGGTCAGGCGTGTACCAGCAGTGCCGCGCCTCGATGAGCGCGCCGTCCTCGTCCCACTGGCTGGCGGTGAACAGGATGCGCGTGGCGCCGCTGACCATGGCCTGGTGCTCCATCTGCACGCGGTAGTCGCGCGGCAAGTCGGCGCCGGTGCAGCCCTCGTGCATGGCCTCGCGCAGGCGCTGGTTCAGGCTCTTGTGCTCCCAGGCCACGTCGCTGGCGAAGGTGATGCCGTCGAAGCTGGCGCTTTAGCGGCCGGCCTTGCCCACGCAAGGCGACAGATCCTCGCCGATCACGTCCTCGGCCAGCGGGCGGGCCAGGTTCTCGAACCGGTGGCCGTCGGCGAAGCGGCGCGCGGTGGCGGCGCCCACCTCGGGCGTGATGCCGGTGGCGCGCTCACGCACCAGCTCGGCGCGGCTCTTGTGCGGGCTGCACGCCAGCATGGCCGGCGCATCGCTGGCGTTCAGGCTGGTGGCGCGGTGCTGGTGCCACTCGGCGGTGCCCTGCTGCAGGTACAGGATTTCCATGGTCATGCTTGCTCCAGTTCGGCCACGCGGGCGTCGAAGATCTGGTTCAGGCGCAGGCGCTGCGCCTCGTCGCTGATGGCGTCCAGGCGTGAGCCCAGGTCGTAGACAGGCCGCATTGCGCGGCTGATCGAACTCGACCCCAAGTACGTCGACGTGATCGTGCGCCGGTGGGAGGAGTTCACCGGCAAGCAGGCTACCCGCGAGGCGGATGGCGCGGTGCTCGATCAGGCGGCCAGCGATTCCTCGATGATTTCGCAGTGAATCACAAAGCCCGTCAGGTAAGGCAGGCCGCGCGGGATGCCGTACTGCTTGCTTGTCTGGCGGCCAATCGTCCAGCCCATCCAGCGTTGGGTGGCGGTGTTGATCGCGTCCGCCAGGGCCTTGCCCTCGTAAAGACCGTTCTGGACGTCGTCGGCAAAGTGGCGTCCGTGGCGGCTGTCGAGGAAGACCCTCACCGATTCGAGGGGCTGGCTGGTGGCGTTCGAGATGGCTGCCATCGCCAGGGGCCACGCGGCGCTGGCGTGTTCGTTCATCGTGCCCCAGAAGCCCCAGGCTTCGTTCTGGGTGGCGGGGATCTGCGTGGTGGTGTTCATCTCTGGCTCCTTCGGGTTGATCGTTGCGACACCTGTAGTAACGCGCTGTTCGACTGAGAAGCCAAGCGCTGCTTGGCCTCTTTCTCGATCTTTCTGATCAGGCGATGCGGTAGACCCGCTCTCCGCCTTGCGGCTTGTCCGAGACGATGGTCAAGCCCAGTTTCTTCTTGAAGGCTCCTGCAAAGGTGCCGCGTACCGTGTGCGCCTGCCAGCCGGTGGCCGTGCAGATCTGGCCGATGGTTGCGCCCTCGGGACGCTGCAGCATCCGGATCACTTCGGCTTGCTTGCTGTTATCGCGGGTGCGAGGCGCCTTGACGGGCGTTTTGAAGGATGCCTCGGCTTGGGCGACGGCGGATTCGAGTTCCGGGTCAGCGTCTGCGGTGTCGTCCTGCGCCGCTTCGGCGTTGGCAATGATCGCGTCGAGTTTGGCCTCGAACTTGGAGATGTGCTTGGCGTTAACGTGGGGGCGCTTCATGCCCAGGGCGTCGTAGCCCTCGGCGGCGACGCACCAGCCCTCGCCATCGGGCGTGATCAGGGCGCGATTGAACATTCCTTCGAGCACCTTCTTGCGCGCGCCGCCTTTGATGTTGTCGGGGTGACCTGCCCCCTTCCGCCGTGCCATTCATAACGAGGAAGTCCGGGGTTGCAAGATTAATTGATCTCTGTGGTGGTTGAAGTGCTTTGAGTTGCA
>NZ_FNHP01000002.1 GCF_900103645.1 Oryzisolibacter propanilivorax | reverse complement strand
CGCCGCCGTCAGCGTCGTCTTGCCGTGGTCCACGTGACCGATCGTGCCCACGTTCACGTGGGGCTTGGTACGTTCGAACTTGCCTTTTGCCATTTCTTGTTACTCCAAAAGAGCGTTGCCTGTGTGAGGGTTTAACGTCTGCATCCGGTTGCTGGCTCGCCCCGCACAGGACAACGGGGCGGCACCGGATCGCAGACAGGAAAATGCTACTGAAAAAATAGCTTCAGCCCCTTAATGCATCAGGGCTGGAGCCACTTTCATATCAAAGTATCCGACCCCGCCCTGTATCCTCAGGGCGGGGTCGGTCCTTGACAGTTACTTGGCGCGCGCGGCCATGATGGCCTCGGCGACGTTCCTCGGAGCCTCGGCGTAGTGCTTGAACTCCATCGTGTAGGTCGCGCGGCCCTGCGTCATCGAGCGCAGCTGCGTGGCGTAGCCGAACATCTCGGACAGCGGCACCTCGGCCTTGATGGCCTTGCCGCCACCGACCATGTCGTCCATGCCCTGCACCATGCCGCGGCGGCTGGACAGGTCGCCCATCACCGTGCCGGCATAGTCCTCAGGCGTCTCGACTTCCACGGCCATCATCGGCTCGAGGATGACGGGGTTAGCCTTCTTGGCAGCTTCCTTGAAGCCGAAGATGGCGGCCATCTTGAACGCCTGCTCGGACGAGTCCACGTCGTGGTAGGAGCCGAAAGTGAGCGCGACCTTCACGTCCACCACCGGGTAGCCGGCCAGCACGCCCGAGGTCAGGGCTTCTTCCACGCCCTTTTGCACTGCGGGGATGTACTCGCGCGGCACCACGCCGCCCTTGATCTCGTCCAGGAACTCGAAGCCCTTGCCCGGCTCGTTGGGCTCCAGGCGGAACACCACGTGGCCGTACTGGCCCTTGCCGCCCGACTGGCGCACGAACTTGCCGTCCACATCCTTGACGGTGTTGCGGACGGTTTCGCGGTAGGCCACCTGGGGCTTGCCGACGTTGGCCTCGACGTTGAACTCGCGCTTCATGCGGTCGACGATGATGTCCAGGTGCAGCTCGCCCATGCCGGCGATGATGGTCTGGCCCGATTCCTCATCGGTACGCACGCGGAACGACGGGTCTTCCGAAGCCAGGCGCGACAGGGCGATGCCCATCTTTTCCTGGTCGGCCTTGGTCTTGGGCTCGACGGCCTGGGCGATCACCGGCTCGGGGAAGACCATCTTCTCGAGCATGATGTGCGCATCCAGGTCGCACAGCGTGTCGCCGGTGGTCACTTCCTTCAGGCCCACGCAGGCGGCGATGTCACCGGCGCGGATTTCGTCGATCTCCTGGCGCTCGTTGGCGTGCATCTGCACGATACGGCCGATGCGCTCCTTCTTGCCCTTGACGGCGTTGTAGACGGTGTCACCCTTGGACAGGACGCCCGAATAGACGCGCACGAAGGTCAGCTGGCCGACGAACGGGTCGGTCATCAGCTTGAACGCCAGGGCCGAGAACTTCTCGTTGTCGTCGGCCTTGCGGGTCAGCTTCTTCTCTTCGTCGTCCGGGTCGGTGCCAACCACGTCGGGAATGTCGGTAGGCGCCGGCAGGAAGTCCAGCACCGCGTCCAGCATGCGCTGCACGCCCTTGTTCTTGAACGCCGAGCCGCACAGCATGGGCTGAATCTCGGTGGCGATGGTGCGCTGGCGCAGGCCGGCGATGATGTCCTGCTCGGACAGGTCACCGTCTTCCAGGTACTTGTTCATCAGCTCCTCGGACGCCTCGGCGGCCGACTCGACCATGTTCTCGCGCCACTTGTTGGCGGTCTCGACCAGGTCGGCGGGGATCTCGGCGTACTCGAACTTCATGCCCTGCGAGGCCTCGTCCCAGATGATGGCCTTCATCTTGATGAGGTCCACCACGCCCTGGAACTTGTCCTCGGCGCCGATCGGCACCACGATCGGCACCGGGTGCGCGTTCAGGCGCGTCTTCATCTGCTCGACGACCTTGAAGAAGTTGGCGCCGGTGCGGTCCATCTTGTTCACGAACGCCAGGCGCGGCACCTTGTGCTTGTTGGCCTGGCGCCAGACGGTCTCGGACTGCGGCTGCACGCCACCCACGGCGCAATAGACCATCACCGCGCCGTCCAGCACGCGCATGGAACGCTCCACCTCGATGGTGAAGTCCACGTGGCCGGGGGTGTCGATGATGTTGATGCGGTGCTCGGGACGCGACAGGTCCATGCCCTTCCAGAAGCAGGTCACGGCCGACGAGGTGATCGTGATGCCGCGCTCCTGCTCCTGCTCCATCCAGTCGGTCGTGGCGGCGCCTTCGTGCACCTCGCCCAGCTTGTGGGTCACGCCGGTATAGAACAGGATGCGCTCGGACGTGGTGGTCTTGCCGGCGTCGATGTGGGCCGAGATGCCGATGTTGCGGTAGCGCTCGAGGGGGGTTTTGCGTGCCATGGTGATGGTCTTTCGTTAACGCCGGGAGCCCGACACGCCGAAATCGACGGGCCGGGCTCCCGGAATGCGAGGAGGGAGGGCTGGCTTAGAAGCGGAAGTGGCTGAAGGCCTTGTTGGCTTCGGCCATGCGGTGCACCTCGTCACGGCGCTTCATGGCGCCGCCACGGCCTTCGTTGGCCTCCATCAGCTCGTTGGCCAGGCGCAGCGCCATGGACTTCTCGCCGCGCTTGCGGGCAGCGTCCTTGAGCCAGCGCATGGACAGGGCCAGGCGACGCACCGGGCGCACTTCGACCGGCACCTGGTAGTTGGCACCGCCCACGCGGCGGGACTTCACCTCGACCATCGGCTTGATGTTGTTGATGGCCGTCAGGAACACCTCCAGGGGGTCCTTCTCGGGCTGCTTCTTCTCGATCAGCTCCAGGGCGCCGTAGATGATGCGCTCTGCAACTGCCTTCTTGCCGCCTTCCATGATGACGTTCATGAACTTGGACAGCTCGACATTGCCGAATTTCGGGTCCGGCAGGATTTCACGTTTGGGGACTTCGCGACGACGTGGCATTTCTTACCTCAATCTTTGCTTCAGTTGGCACCATCTCAGGTACCGCGAGAGCCATTGGGACCCTCACTTACTCGACCCGCGCAGAACACCTGCGTTCAGGGTCACTACGCCGCACACCGCGCCACGCGGCAGGCAGCACCGAATTGGCTCGGCGACAGCCGGGCTTACTTGGCCTTGGGCTTCTTCGCGCCGTACTTGGAGCGCGACTGCTTGCGGTCCTTCACGCCCTGCAGGTCCAGGGAGCCGCGCACGATGTGGTAGCGCACGCCGGGAAGGTCCTTCACACGGCCGCCGCGCACCAGCACCACGCTGTGCTCTTGCAGGTTGTGGCCTTCGCCGCCGATGTAGGAGATGACTTCGAAGCCGTTGGTCAGACGCACCTTGGCGACCTTGCGCAGCGCCGAGTTGGGCTTCTTGGGGGTGGTGGTGTACACACGGGTGCACACGCCGCGGCGCTGGGGGCAGTTCTCCATGGCCGGGCTTTTGGATTTCACCACTTCGACCGTGCGCCCCTGGCGCACGAGTTGGTTGATGGTTGGCATTAAATACTCGTCCCTAAACGTGAAAAGGGCGTGCGGACAAACCTCCGCTGCGCCGTTTGCGAAAACGTCATTCCCTTCGGAAAATTTCCGAAAAGCCCGCAAGTGTAGCCGCTGAAGGATTTCAGGACAAGGGGCGGGGGCGGGCCCGGGCCTTGGCGCGGTACATGGCCTGGTCGGCCGCCGCCAGCAGGGCCTGCGGATCGGCGCCATCTTCCGGGTACAGCGCCACGCCGATGGAGGCGCCCACGGCCACCGCGGCACCGGCAGTGGCCACCGGCTGCGCCAACGCCGCAGCGGCGCGCACGGCCAGGGCCTGCGCCTCGTGCGGCTGGTGGATGCCGCGCTGCAGCACCGCGAACTCGTCGCCGCCCAGGCGCGCGACGAAGTCGCTCTCGCGTGCCAGCGACTGCAGCACCTGCGCCGCCTGGCGCAGCACTTCATCGCCCGCGGCGTGGCCATGCACGTCGTTGATCGGCTTGAAGCCGTCCAGATCGACATACAGCACCCCCAGGCGGGCGCCGGAGCGCTGCGCCAGCGCGATCTCGGCGGCCAGCAGCTCCAGGAAGCGGCCCCGGTTGAGCAGGCCGGTCAGACCGTCGTGGCTGGCCATGTGCTCGATGTGCTGCTGGTGCGCATGCCGCTCGGTCACATCGTTCACGGTGTGCAGCACGCCGCCACCCGGCACCTGCACGCTGCCCACCTCCAGCACCCGGCCGCTGCTGCGCTGGCGCAACGCCAGGCAGACGATCCCCGGCGCGTTCTCCGGCGGCCAGCCGGACAGCTGCGCCAGCGCCTCGGGCGACAGCGCCTCCCAGTCGCCGCCCTCGCGCAGCAGCCGCACCACGTCGTCCTGCCAGGGCCGGCCCTGCAGGTACTCCGGCGCCAGGTCCAGCAACTGCAGCAGGCGCTGGTTGTGATAGTCGACGCGTCCTTCGGCGCTGACCATGGCGATGCCCTGCTGCATGCCGTGCAGCACGGCCTGCAGCAAGGCCGATTCACGCAGCGCGGTATCAGCATGGATACGCGCGTTGCGCTCGGCCTGCGCCAGGCGCTCGCGCTGGCGCTGCAGCTCGGTGACATCCAGGTGCGCGTACAACTGCGCGCCGCCAGTCGCGCCGCTGCGGCTCAGCACGCGCAGCTGGCGCCCGCCCGGCAGCTGCAGCTCGAAGGGCGAGCCGGTGAACAGCATGATCTCCTGCAGCATGGCGGCCTCGTCGGCGTGCTGCGCCGCCAGCTCCGCGCCTTCGCGCATCCAGACGTCGAGGAACAACTCGGGCAGCGTGCGGCCCAGCGCCGCCTGCGCGTCGGCCAGGCCGTAGAGCATGGCAAAGGGGTCGTTGGCCCAGGTGATGCGGCCCTGGTCGTCGCTCAGTACCAGCCCGCTGGGCGCCCGGTCCAGCAGCGCGGCGGCGTCGATGCGCGGCTCGGGCGCGCGCTCGGGCGCCGGCGGGGCCAGGATGCGCCACAACCGCAGCCGCCCCAGGCCGGCCAGCGGCAGCGAAGCCACGGTGATGCGTTCGCCGCGGTGCAGGAAATCGTAGGGATGGAACTGCTGCTGGTGGCGTTCGATGCCGGCCTGCACGTAGCGCTCCAGGTTGGCCAGCTCCGCGCCTTCCAGCCGCGCCCGGTAGAAGCGCCGCAGGTTCTCGGCATAGGGCTCGCCCCGGTGGATCTGCGCGCGGTGCTCGGGAAACAAGCGCAGGAAACTCTGGTTCCAGGCCTGGGTGCAATCGCCTTCGTCGAACAGGCACATGCCGACCTGCAAGGCGTCCAGCATCCGGCCGAGGGCCTCGAACCAGGCGGGGGCGCAGGCGTTCATGGCGGATGGGTGTGGGCTTGACGGGCGAAGGGGCGCCCGCCCATTGTGCCGCAGCCCCACCCCGCGCGACCGGGTCAGGTGCGCCGGATCACGTCACTTGATCCACAGGCGCAGCGCGTCCCAGGCGCGGCCGAAGAAGCCGGCCTCGCCAACGCTCTCCAGTGCCACCAGCGGCACCTCGGCGACCTGTTGCTCGCCCAGCGTCACCTTCAGCGTGCCCACCGACTGGCCCTGGGTGAAGGGCGCGATCAGCGGGTCCTGGCGCACCACGGTGGTCGAAAGCTTGCCGGCACTGCCCGACGGCACGGTGACGACGATGGCCTCGGGGCGGCCGATCTTCAGGGTGTTCTGCGTGCCCTTCCAGATCGCCGGCGTCGCGGCCGGCTGGCCGGCGTCGAACAGTTTCACGGCGTCGAACGCGGTGTAGCCCCAGTTCAGCAGCTTCTGGCTTTCGTTGGCGCGGGCATTCTCGCTGGCGGTGCCCAGCACGATGGACAGCAGCCGGCGCTGGCCGACCTGCGGGAAGTCGCGCTTGGCGGTGGACACCAGGCAGTAGCCCGCCGCGGCCGTGTGGCCGGTCTTCAGGCCGTCCACCGTCGGGTCGCGGAACAGCAGCGTATTGCGGTTGTTGCTGTTGGACTTCGGCGTGCCCTCGTAGCGGTACTGCTTGGTGGAGTAGTAGTGCAGGTATTCCGGAAAGTCCTGGATCAGCCGCGTCGACAGGGTCGCCAGGTCGCGCGCGGTGGTGGTGTGGCCGGGCTCGGTCAGGCCTTCCGGATTCTTGTACTGCGTGCCCTTCATGCCGAAGGCTTTGGCCTGCTCGTTCATCAGGCGCACGAAGTTCTCGGCGGTGCCGCCCACGGCCTCGGCCAGCGCCATGGTGGCGTCGTTGCCGGACTGCACGATCATGCCCTTGAGCAGGTCGTCGATCGGCACCTGCATCTTCGGGTCGATGAACATGCGCGAGCCGGGCATCTTCCAGGCACGCTCGCTCACCGGCACGCGCTGCTCCAGCGTGATCTTCTTGGCGCGCAGCGCATCGAACACCAGGTAGCCGGTCATCAGCTTGGTCAGCGAGGCCTGCTCCACCGGCGCGTCGATGTCCTTGCCGGCCAGCACCTGGCCAGCTGTCACGTCCACCAGCAGGTAGTTGCGCGCGGCGATCTCGGGCGGCTGGGGCACCTGCGCCCACAGCAGGGCAGGAGCGAGGGCAAGGGCGCAGGCAAGGTTTCGCAGCAGGGACAGAACGGAGGGCATCGCGGGCAACAGGAAGGAGGGCAACAAGGATCGGAAGGCGGGAGGCCGCCGAAGTGCGCGCCGGCGGCGTGGCCGGCAGGCAGCGCGTCAGGACAGTGCCGGCGGCTGCAGATGGCGCATGGCGAGGTTTTTCAGCAGCGGCAATTGTCCGTGAAAGAAATGGCCGCCCCCCGGCACAACCGTAACCGGGAGTTGCTGCGGCCGCGCCCAGTCCATGACCGAGGCCAGCGGCACGGTCTCGTCGTGCTCGCCGTGCACCACCAGCGTGGCCAGGTGCGCCTCGGGCGGCAGCGGCGCCACCTCGAAGCGGCTGGCGGCCGTGCCGACCAGGATGGCGCGCTCGATGCGCCCGCCGTCCCACAGCCGGGCCAGCGCATGGCTGGTGACGAAGGCGCCGAAGGAAAAGCCGGCCAGCACCAGCGGGCCTTCGGGTGCCGCCTGCTCGACCAGCGCCAGCAGGTCGTCCAGCTCGCCGCGCCCCTCGTCGTGCACGCCGGCGCTGGCGCCCACGCCGCGGAAGTTGAAGCGCAGCGCTGTGAAGCCGCAGGCCACGCAGGCGCGCGCCAGGGTCTGCACCACCTTGTTGTCCATGGTGCCGCCGAACAGCGGGTGCGGGTGCGCAATGACGGCCGTGCCGCGCGGCGTGGCGTCGGGCGCCGGGCTGTCGCGCAGCGCCTCGATGGCGCCGGCGGCGCCGGAGAACTGCAGGCGCTCGGTCTGGGCATTCATGCCGGGTTCACTCCTGAAAACATAGCTGGAGGCCGTTATACATAAAGGGCTGGAGGCCGAAAACTCTCAAAAACCAGCGGGACGGCTCAGCGCCCCACGTCGGGCGGCAGCAGCAAGCGCTCGACCACCTGGCCGTGCTTCAGGTGCGACTCGACGATCTCGTCGATGTCCTGCTGGTCCACATAGGTGTACCAGGTGCCTTCCGGGTAGACCACGGCCACCGGCGCGCCCGAGCAACGGTCCAGGCAGCCGGACTTGTTCACGCGCACCTTGCCCGGGCCGGCCAGGCCCGCGGCCTTGACCTGCTTCTTGCAATGCTCGAAGGCCTGCTGCGCGCCCTGCGCGGCGCAGCAGGCCTCGGGCGCCTTGCGCTCGTTCAGGCAGAAGAAGATGTGGCGCTGGAAGTAAGGCGGCTGGGCGGGCGTGGGGGTGTCGGGTGCGGTCATGCGCGGGATTCTAGGCAGCCGGCGCCCTGCCGCCGTGCGCGCGCCGACCCTGGCCGGCGCGCGGTTGTCAGCCCGGCGGCGCCGCGCGCGGGCGCTCCCGGCGCGAGACCTGGGCCAGCACGTGGCCCAGCGTGGCATAGGGCCACAGCCAGCCCAGCCACTGCCCCAGGCCGTAGAAGCGGATGAAGCGCCCCTGCTCCCAGGCCTGCAGCGTCTGGGCAAAATAGGCGTCCTGCGGCGCATCGTTGAGCAGGTCCAGGTGCAGCATCAGCAACACCAGCAGCACCGCCGCGCTGGCCCGGCGCGGCAGCGCCAGCAGCGCCAGCGCCATCCCGAAGCCCAGCGCGATGCCCACGCGCGCGGCCGGCGTGAGCCACTCCCAGGCATGCACCGGGCCCCAGCTCAGGCCGGCCGACAGCGCCGTCACCGCCACGCCCAGCACCGTCACCCCCAGCGCGTGCACCGCGCGGCGCCAGCGCTGGCGCATGATGCAGTAGCCCAGCAGGCACGGCACCAGCAGGCCGAGGGCCACCGCCAGCACCTCGGCGCCGCGCGACATCGGCTCCAGCGGCGCCTCGCGCATCGGCAGCCAGTCCAGGAACGGCGTGCCCTCCAGCAGTTCGGCCAGCGCGTCTTCCAGCCGCTGCCAGACCTGCCCCAGCCCGAACGGCAGCGCCGCCGGGAACAGCAGCGCCCACGGCCACAGCGCCAGCAGCGCCAGCGCGCCGCTGGCATCCGGCGTGAACCAGCGCTCGCGCAGCCGGCTCCAGCGGGCGATGGCGCCCAGGCGCTCGAGCAGCGCCGCGACCAGCGCGCCGAGCAGCGCACCCGCGGCGTTCAGCAGCAAATCCAGGTTGGACGGCACGCGCCGCGGCAGGAAGATCTGCAGGTATTCCATACACAGCGACAGCAGCGCGCCGCTGAATGCCGCCAGCGGCACTGCCGCCAGCGGCGCAACGCCCGAGCGCAGGCAAGCCAGCGCCAGCAGGAAACCCAGCGGCGCGTAGCCGGCGACGTTGATGTTCACGTCGAACCAGGTCCAGTACGGCGGCGGGATGCGCGCCGTCAGGAACACCCACGGCGAGATGCCCTGCGCGCGCCAGCCCTCGAACGGGAACAGGCTGGCGAAGACGATCAGCAGCGCGTAGATCGCCGCCAGCGGCCAGGCCGAGGTGCGGTGCGGCCCCGGCGGGCCGTCCTGCACGGGGGCCGGATCGGCGTTCAAAACGGCTTGACCACGACCAGCACCACCACCGCCACCAGCAGCAGCACCGGCAGTTCGTTGAACCAGCGGAACCAGACGTGGCTGCGCCGGCTGGTGCCGGCGGCCAGCTTGCGCAGCAGTACCGCGCAGGCATGGTGGTAGCCGACGATGACCAGCACCAGCGCCAGCTTGGCGTGCAGCCAGCCGTTGCCCGGCCCGCGCCCGATGCCGTAGCCCAGCCACAGCCACAGGCCCAGGGCCAGCGCCGGCACCGCCAGGAGGGTGGTGAAGCGCAGCAGCTTGCGCGCCATCAGCAGCAGCCGTTCGCGCTCGGCACTGGAGCCGGGCGGCACCATGGCCAGGTTGACGAAGATGCGCGGCAGGTAGAACAGCCCGGCGAACCAGCTGGCGATGAAGACGATGTGGAAGGCTTTGACCCAGAGCATCGCCGCAGTGTGCCAAAAAAGAAGCCCGGCGCGGCCGGGCGGGAAAGCCCCGGGACAGGAGGTGCCCGGGACCCCGCTCAGGGAGGTGAAGCGGGGGGCGCGGGGGGGGATGCGCCCGGCGGCAATCTAGCACCGCCGCCAGGGCGGCGCAAGCACGCCGGACTGCCGCCCAGGACCCCTGGCGCACAATCGGGCGCCATGCACCTGTCCAGCCCCACCCCCTTCCCGAGCCAGCGCCCGCGCCGCCTGCGCCGCGACGCCTTCACCCGCAACCTGGTGCGCGAGCATGCCCTGTCGCCGCACGACTTCATCTACCCGGTGTTCGTGCACGAGGGCGAGAATCGGCGCGTGCCGGTGGCCTCCATGCCCGGCGTCGAACGCCTGAGCATCGACCTGCTGCTGCCCGTGGCCGAAGAGTGCTTGCGCCTGGGCATTCCGTACCTGGCGCTGTTTCCGTCCATCGACGCGCAGCTGAAGACGCCCGACGGCAGCGAGTCGCTGAATCCCGACGGCCTGATCCCGCGCACCATTCGCGCGCTCAAACGCGCCTTCCCCGAGCTCGGCGTGATGACCGACGTGGCGCTCGACCCCTACACCAGCCACGGCCAGGACGGCGTGCTGGACGCCACCGGCTACATCCTGAACGACGAGACGGTGGAAATCCTCGTTGGCCAGGCGCTGGCGCATGCCGAGGCCGGCGTGGACATGGTCGCGCCCAGCGACATGATGGACGGGCGCATCGGTGCCATCCGCGACGCGCTGGAGGCACATGGGCACATCCACACCCGCCTCATGGCCTACAGCGCCAAGTACGCCAGCGCCTTCTACGGGCCGTTCCGCGACGCCGTGGGCTCGGCCGCCAACCTGGGCGCGAGCAACAAGAACGTCTACCAGATGGACCCGGCCAACACCGACGAGGCGCTGCGCGAGGTGGCGCTGGACATCGCCGAGGGCGCCGACATGGTCATGGTCAAGCCCGGCATGCCCTACCTGGACGTGCTGCGCCGCGTCAAGGACGAGTTCCGCGTGCCGACTTTCGCCTACCAGGTGTCGGGCGAATACGCCATGCTGAAAGCGGCATCGGCCAACGGCTGGCTGGACCATGACAAGGTGATGATGGAGTCGCTCCTGGCCTTCAAGCGCGCCGGCGCCGATGGCGTGCTGACCTACTTCGCCCTCGAAGCCGCGCGGCTGCTGCAGCCGCTGCCTGCAGCGCGCTAGCCGCCGGCCGTGCGCGGGCGCGGTGCCGGTCGGGAGCAGGAGAGACCGACCTTGACCCAGGACACCGCCCTACCCGCCACGCCCAGCGCAACAGAACCGGCACCGGCCTGCGTGCCGGTGCGCATCTTCCACCTGCAGCCCGGCGCCAGCGTCGTCGAACTGGACACGCTGCCCGCGCAGCCCCCGCCGGTGGGCTTTTACTGGGTGGCCTGCACCCGCAGCGCGCTGCAGGAACGGCTGGCGGAGTTTCAGCAGATGCTGCAGTGCGTCACCGGGCTGCAGCTGGTGGACCTGCACGTCACCGACCTGCTCAGCACCCAGTTGCCCTCGCACTACGACTACACCTCGCAGTACGAACTGCTGGTCATGCGCCAGCTGACGACCACCGAGGGCACGGCCGAGCAGCCCCTGCCGCGCACCGCGCGCGGCGGCCCGCCGGTGCTGCGGCGCATCGAGACCAGCCCGGTCGGGCTGGTGGTGTTCGATGCGCTGCTGCTGTCAGTGCACACCGAGGACTGCAGCGTGCGCGACAGCTACGCCGAGCGCCTGATGGCGCCGCCGCCGCTGGCGGCGGTGGTGACCGAGGACGAGGCCGGCGACGTCGAAACCAGCGCCGAGACGCTGGTCTGCGAGCTGCACGTCAATGCGCCCATCGTCGGCATCCGCCTGCCGACCAGCCCGCCGGACCTGATGCTGCGCCTGGTCAACCACATCGTCGACAACTACCTGGAGCTGCGCCGCCACCTGTCGCACCAGCTCGACCACTGGCAGGTGGCGCTGCTGAACCCGCGTGGACGCTTCAACCACTGGAGCGCGCTGATGGCCGCACGCCTGGCGCTGCACCACCTGACCGAGATCTGCGAGGACCAGCGCTCGGCGCTGCAGGCCTGGAGCGCCTCGCTGGAGCTGGGCGGCGGCGGCAACAGCCCGGTGGCGCAGCGCGAGCTGGAGCTGCTGCGCGTGCGCAGCCGCGACGTGCTGGAGCACATCGAGCGCGTTTCGCACCATGTGCGCCGGCTGGAGCAGAGCACCGAGGCCGCGGTGCAGATGCATTTTTCGGTGCAGAACAACCGCACCAACGAGATCATGCGCGTGCTCACTGTGCTCACCGCCGTGTTCCTGCCGCTGAACCTGATCGCCGGCATCTTCGGCATGAACTTCGAGTTCCTGCCCTTCGTGGACAAGGAAAACGGCTTCTGGGGTGCGCTGGTGGTGATGCTGGCCATCGCCGCCGGGCTGATCGCCTACTTCTGGCGCAACCGCTACCTGGCGCGCACAGGGCGTGGCTGAAAGCGTTCGAGGAAAAATTTGCTTTGACAATGATTGCGGCGTCAAGTATCTTGGCGCCCCCATGTCCGCACCCGACTCCACGCTTCTGCCCGTCCCTTACGCCCTTGAGCGCAGCGTCGGCCTGCAGCTGCGGCGCATCGTCAACCAGCTGGGCGCGGCCGTCGAGCAGCACGTCGAGCCGCTGGGCCTGACCGATGCGCAGTGGAAGCCGCTGCTGCGCCTGCACCTGGGCGAGCACGCCAATGCCAGCGCCCTGGCGCGCGACTGCCACATTGACAGTGGCGGGCTGACGCGGCTGCTGGACCGCCTGGAGGCCAAGGGCCTGGTGCAGCGCGAGCGCGCGCCGCACGACCGGCGCGTGGTGCAGGTGGCGCTGACCGACAGCGGCCGCACGGTTGCCGCCCGGTTGCCGGCGCTGCTGGCCGCGGCGCAGGACCAGCTGCTGCAGGGCTTCGACGCCGCCGAGCAGCAGGCTTTGCGCGGCTACCTGGACCGGCTGGAGGCCAATCTGCAGACCCTGGCCACCCCGCCGCCCGCCAGTGCGCGCCAGGGTCCTGGCTGAAATTTTCCATAAAAACCGGCCCCAACCCATGATTTGCAATGGCCTGCAGCTATTTTTTCGATAGCGGCAGGCCGGGTTGGCGGCGCTCCCGCCCTTCCCTCCTTCCGACACTCCCATGAACGCACCCGCTCCCGCCGCCCCGTCCCAGCCCTCGCCCCTGCAGGCCAAGGCGCGCCGCAAGCGCGCGCTGCTGCTGCTGGGCGCCGTGGTCGGCGTGGGCGCCGTCGCTTTCGGCCTGTACGACTGGCTGGTCGCCAGCCACTACGAGCACACCGACAACGCCTACGTGCAGGGCAACGTCGTGCAGATCACGCCGCAGACCGGCGGCACGGTGCTGGCCATCGGCGCCGACGACACCGACTTCGTACGCGCCGGCGCGCCGCTGGTGCAGCTCGACCCGGCCGACGCGCGCGTCGCGCTGGCGCAGGCCGAGGCGCAGCTGGCACAGGCCGTGCGCCAGGCGCGCACGCTGTACGCCAACAACGACACCCTGGCCGCCCAGGTGCGCCTGCGCGAGGCCGAGGCGCGCCGCGCCCAGGCCGATGTGCAGCGCCTGCAGTCCGAGATCGAGCGCGCGCAGGACGACGTGCAGCGCCGCCGCCAGCTGGCCGGCGTGGGCGCCGTCTCCACCGAGGAGCTGCAGCACGCGCAAAGCCAGCTGGCCGGCACGCGCAGCCAGCGCACCGCCGCCGAGGCCGCCGTCGGCGCCGCGCAGGCCGCGACCGCCGCCGCGCGCGAGCAGCTGACCAGCAACCGCGCGCTTACCCAGGGCGTGGCGGTGCAGCAGCACCCGGCCGTGCTCACGGCCGCGGCACGCCTGCGCGAGGCCTGGCTGGCCAGCCAGCGCACCCAGCTGCTGGCGCCGGTCGACGGCTACGTGGCGCGGCGCAGCGTGCAGCTGGGCCAGCGCGTGGCCGCCGGCAGCCCGCTGATGGCCATCGTGCCGCTCAAGGAGGTCTGGGTCGAGGCCAACTTCAAGGAAAACCAGCTGCGCAACCTGCGCCTGGGCCAGCCCGCCCAGCTCACGGCCGACCTGTACGGCAAGAAGGTGCCGTACCACGGCACCGTCGCCGGCCTGGGCGTGGGCACCGGCGCGGCGTTCGCCCTGCTGCCGGCGCAGAACGCCACCGGCAACTGGATCAAGGTGGTGCAGCGCGTGCCGGTGCGCATCGCGCTGGACGGCGCGCAGCTGGCCGAGCATCCGCTGCGCGTCGGCCTGTCGATGGACGTGGAGGTAGACACGCGCGAGCGCGGCGGCGCCTCGCTGGCCGAGGCGCCGCGCAGCGAGCCGGCCGCGCGCACGCGCGTGTTCGAACAGCAGGACGCGGGCGCCGAGGCCGAAGTAGCGCGCATCATCGAAGCGAACCTCGGCAAGTCCTGACATGGCGGCCACTCCCATTGCGCCGCTGACCGGCAGCGCCCGCACCTGGGGCACGCTGGCGCTGTCGGCGGCGACGTTCATGAACGTGCTGGACACGTCGATCGCCAACGTCTCGCTGCCGGCGATTGCCGGCGACCTGGGGGTCAGCCCGACGCAGGGCACCTGGGTCATCACCAGCTTTGCCGTGGCGAATGCGATCGCCGTGCCGCTGACGGGCTGGCTGTCGCAGCGCTTCGGCCAGGTGCGGCTGTTCGTGGCCAGCGTGACGCTGTTCGTGCTGGCGTCGCTGCTGTGCGGGCTGGCGCCGAACATGCCGCTGCTCATCGCCGCGCGCGCGCTGCAGGGCTTCGTCGCCGGGCCGATGATTCCGCTGTCGCAGGCATTGCTGCTGTCGAGCTACCCGAAGGCGCTGGCCGGGCTGGCCATGGCGATGTGGTCGATGACGACGCTGGTGGCGCCGGTGCTGGGGCCCCTCTTGGGCGGCTGGATCACCGACAACATCAGCTGGCCGTGGATCTTCTACATCAACGTGCCGGTGGGCATCGCCTCGGTGTTCGTCACCTGGGCCATCTTCCGCCAGCGCGAGAGCGAACGCCGCAGCCTGCCGATCGACTCCGTCGGGCTGGCGCTGCTGGTGATCTGGGTCGGCGCCATGCAGCTGGTGCTGGACATCGGCAAGGAGCACGACTGGTTTTCGTCGCCGCTGGTGGTGGGCAGCGCGCTGGTGGCAGTGGTGGGCTTCATCGCCTTCCTGATCTGGGAGCGCGGCGAGGAGCACCCGGTGGTGGACCTGTCGCTGTTTGGCAACCGCAACTTCTGGGCCGGCTCGCTGGCCACCTCGGTCGGCTACGGGCTGTTCTTCGGCAACGTGGTGTTGCTGCCGCTGTGGCTGCAGCAGTACATGGGCTACACCGCCACCCAGGCCGGCGAGATCATGGCGCCGGTGGGGCTGCTGGCGCTGGTGCTCTCGCCCATGGTCGGCAAGAGCATCGGCCGCGTCGATCCGCGCCGCTATGCCACGCTGGCCTTCCTGGTGTTCGCGCTGGTGCTGTGGATGCGCTCGCGCTTTTCCACCCAGGCCGATTTCGCCACCATCATGGTGCCGACCATCGTGCAGGGCGTGGCCACGGCGTTCTTCTTCATTCCGCTGGTGACCATCACCCTGTCGGAGATCGCGCCGGCGCGCATCCCGGCGGCCTCGGGCCTGTCCAACTTCATGCGCATCACCGCCGGCGCCATCGGCACCTCGGTCACCACCACGCTGTGGGAGCGGCGCGCCACGCTGCACCACGCGCAGCTGGTCGAGCACCTGACGCCCGGCAGCCCCGGCTTCGACCAGGCCATCGCCGTGCTGCGCGCCGGCGGACTGAGCGACGTGCAGGCGCTGGCGCAGATCGAGCGCATGACCACCCAGCAGGCCTTCATGCTGGCGGCCAACGACATCTTCTACGCCTCGGCCGTGCTGTTCATGCTGCTGATCCCGCTGGTCTGGCTGGCGCACGCGCCGCGTGCCCAGGGCGGCGGCGCGGCGGATGCGGCGGCGGGGGCGCACTGACGCGCCATCGCTCCTGAAAGAAGAGCTGAGAGCCCTTGAAATACAAGGGCTGGCGGCCTATTTGGCCTGCAAATGCTGGTCCAGGAAATCCAGCGTGCGCGTCCACGCCAGCTGCGCCGCCGGCGCGTCGTAGCTGGCGCGCTGGTCGCAGTGGAAGCCGTGGTCGGCGTCGTACAGCTCGACCCGCACCTCGGGGTGCGCGGCGGCGAAGTCATGCACGCTTTTCTCTGAAATGAAGTGGTCGCGCCGGCCGAAGTGCGCCAGCACCGGCACGCGCGGCGTGCTCGCGGCTTCCGCCTTGGTGGTCATGCCGCCACCGTAGTACGGCACGGCGGCCGACAGGCCGTGCAGCGCGCAGGCCGCGCGCCAGGCCAGCAGCCCGCCCCAGCAAAAGCCGACGATGCCCACGCGCGCGCCGCTGTCCTGCGCGGCGAAGTCAATGGCCGCCTGCAGGTCGGGCAGCACGCCGGGCGCGGGCAGCGCCTCCACGGCCGCTTTCAGCTGCTTGCCGCGCTGCATGTCGGCATCGCCATAGCCCAGTTCGACGCCTTTTTCGACGCGCGCGAAGGTGGCCGGCGCCACCACCGCGTAGCCGCGCGCGGCCAGGCGCGCCGCCACGTCGCGGATATGGCTGTTCACACCGAAGATTTCCTGCAGCAGCACCACCGCGCCGCGCGGCGTGCCCGCAGGCTGCTCCTGCCAGGCCGGCAGCGCAAAGCCGTCGGCGGCAACCAGTTCGATCCACTGACCCATGGGTGTTCTTTCCTTGAATGATGAAGGTGCCGGGTGCCCGCGCCCGAGCGGCAGGGGCAGATTTGTGCGTTCCAATAGCGGCTTCCATTGTTGCCGCCAGGAGCCGTCCACCATGCCAGCCAACACCGCCATCGCCGCCCCCGCCGGAGACTGACCGATGGACTGGATCAAGCCGCTGGTGGCCCTGCTGGCCATCGTCAATCCGCTGGCCATCGTGCCGTTCTTCATCCACTACACCGAGGGCTTCAACGCCGAGCAGCGCCGGCGCACCATCCAGGTCTCGGCCTTCACGGCGTTCTGCGTGATCGCCGTATGCGCGCTGCTGGGGCTGCAGATCCTGGCGTTCTTCAGCATCTCGCTGCAGAGCTTCCAGGTCGGCGGCGGGCTGCTGCTCTTGATCAGCGCGGTGAACATGCTCAACGCCCGCCCGGCCGAGGCCAAGCCGCAGGAGCGCGTGCTGCAGGCCGGCGCCGAAAAGGCCGCCCAGGGCGACAGCGTGGCGGTGGTGCCGCTGACCATTCCGCTGCTCACCGGCCCGGCCAGCATGTCCACGGTGGTGATCTACGCCGACCGCGCGCAGACCGTCTGGCAGCACGCGGCGCTGGTCGGCTACGGGGTGGTGATCGCGCTGGCCACGGCGCTGTGTTTTTCGCTGGCCGACCCGATCGCGCGCGTGCTCGGGCGCACCGGGATCAACGTCATGACGCGGCTGCTGGGGCTGATCCTGGCGGCGCTGGCGGTGGAGGTCATGGCCGACGGGCTGAACCACCTGTTCCCCGGCCTGGCCGGGCGCTGACGCGGCAACCAGGCTCAGGCGGCCTGCCGAACGTTCAGGCGGCCTGCGGCGTGGGCGTCGAGCAGGCGCCGCCGCAGCCGTGGATGACCTGCGCTGGCAACGCCTCGGGCAATGCCATCTGCGCCGTCGCGGGGTCGAAGCCGACTTCGCGCAGGTGCGCGGCCAGCGACGAGTCCATGCTCTGCGCGTGCAGCGGGAACCACGCACCCAGCTCGGCCGCCATCTCGCGCGCCAGCGTGCAGTCGCCGGCGGCGGCCTTGTCCAGGCCCTCGCGCAGCGAGGTCAACACCATGGCGTGGTGCGTGGTATGGCAGTTGCCCTCGGCAAAGCCGGTGGCGCGCATCCAGCGGTCTTCCTGCGCGAAATGCTCGGCCGTGTGCTCGACCAGTTCGCGGAACGCGGGCACGAAGCGCGCGTCGCCTTCCTCACCCTGCGCCGCCTGCAGCAGCTGCACGAATTCGATGTGCGTCTGGTCCATCTGCTCCAGCCCCAGCGCCAGATCGCCGCTCCACTCCAGTGTGGCCATGCCCTTAGCTCCCGCTTCCAGTGGCGGAGGCCGCGCGCAGCCTTCGCCGGTATGACAAAGGAGCGAATCTAGGCGGCTGCGCCAGCGCGCGCCTTGACGCTGGTCAAGGCACGTGGCCAGGCACAAAAAAAACCCCGCTGCGCGGGGCGGCGGGGCTGGATGCCAGCGCAGCTGGCGAAAGGCTTGGAGTGTCCGAATTACTGGGCGTACATGCGCTTGGCATCAGCCACGCACTTGTCCTTGGTGTCGCCGCTCATGCTGTCGCAGCGCTCCTTGGCGGCCTTGTAATCGGCTTCGCGCTTTTCCTCGGCGGCATCCTTCTTGGCTTCGGCGACGTCGGCGCGCTTGTCGGCCATGTCGTTGGTCGGCTTGGCCTGGGCCTTGGCGACCTTGGCGTCTTCCTTGGCCTTCACGTGGGCGGCCTTGGCGTCCTTCACGCAGACATCCTTGGCGTTGCCCGACAGGTCGTCGCACTTTTCCTTGGCGACCTCGTAGTTGGCGTCGGCGCGGGCCTCGTGCACCTTATAGGTGTGCTTGTCGCTGGGCTTGTACTGGGCCTCCAGCTCGGCCTTGGCGACCTTCTCATTGCCCTTGGCCTCCTTCTGGCAGACATCCTTGGCGTTGTCCTTGAGGGTGTCGCACTGTGCCTTGGCAGCCTTGTAATCAGCCTCGATGCGGTTCTTGGCGGCGCTGTGCTCTTCCTTGGTCATGGCCATGCCGGAAGTGGCAAGCAGGCCCGCGATGGCCAGGGCCATCAGGTTGCGCATATGTGTCATGGTCGTGTTCCTTCTCTCTGACTTGAAATTTTTGGCGGGGGCTAGGGGAATGGCGCGTGGCGCCTCAGTCCCAGCGGAAATCGGGGTTGGCGCGCTCCCAGTTCTTCAGCTGGTCCTCGGCGGCGTCCTGGGCCAGGCCTTCGCGCTCCTGCAGCTTGCCCAGCATCTGGTCGCGCTTGCCGGCGATGACGTCCAGGTCGTCGTCGGTCAGCTTGCCCCACTGCTCCTTGACCTTGCCAGTGAACTGCTTCCAGTTGCCCTTGATGCGGTCTTCATTCATGACGGTTCTCCTTCAACGATGTTCCAGTTCCAGGAAACGGGTGGTGATGCTCGCCCGCCGGTGCCGGGCTCCAGGTGACCGGGCCGGCGCCCCGAAAGGCGATGGAAGCACTGTAGAAGCGGCGCCGGGCGTGGCCTGTGGGCAGGCGGTGGCGCCTGGCGTCAGCCGCTCACCCAGCCCGCGTGTAGGCCGCACCGCCGCCCAGCGGCCGTGGCGCAGGCAAAAAAAAGACGTGCGCTGCACGTCCTGGGGGCGCATGCCGCGTCCGGGCGCGGCGGCGTTCAGCGGCCCAGCTGGCGCAGCCAGGCCGCGACCTCGGTGGCCGCCTGGGCGGCGGCCTCGGACAGCGCGCGCGCACCGCCGGCGGCGTCGGCGCTGGGCGCGGGCCGGCGCACCTCGAACACGCGCTGCGCGACCAGCGTCTCGCCGCGCGCGCTGGCGTCGGCCACCGAGACACGCAGGCGCAGCAGGCCGTGGCTTTGCGCCGGCGACTCGAACACCTGGCTGAATTCCTCCAGCTGCGCGCGCAGCACGGTGGGCATGCGGTCCTGCTGCAGCAGCGTGGCCAGGCCGTCGTCGCCGGACAGCACGGCGCGCCCGGCGCCCAGATGGGCGCGCAGCGCCTGCTGCACCAGCAGCGCCGGCGGCTGGCTCCAGCGCGCCTGGCTGTAGGGCTGCAGCTGCTGGGCATTGGCGTAGACCAGGCGGTACAGCAGCGCCGAGCTGCCCTCGGGCAGGCCGACGGTCTCCACGTCGGCCAGCGCCAGCGGCGCCAGCGCGGCGGCGGCGTCCGGCGCGGGCACCACCACCGTTCCCGGGCCGAAGTCGTACACGTCGGGCCGCGCCGGGGGCTTGGGCAGCACCGAGCAGCCGCTTGCCATCAGCCCGGCCAGAACACAGGCAAAAAGGGCTCCAGCCCTGGTGGAACAACGGCGATCAGCTATGGTTTTGATAGTTTGCATGGCAACAATCCGGTGGCGCGTGTCAGGGGCGGGCGGGCGGCGGGGCGAAGCCGGGCTCGCCCGGGCCGGCCGCGGCCTCGCCCGGGCCATAGAGCAGCGACTGCGGGTTGTCGCTGATGCCGCTGGCGGTGCGGCCCAGGCGGCGCGCGGCGCGCGCGGTCTCGTCGGCGGCGTGGTTCAGGCGCGGCAGGGTGACGCGGCCGAAGCGGTCGGCGGCGGCGGCCAGCGACTTCGAGCCGGCGGCGATCTCCTGGATCGGCCCACCCTCGGCGCTCAGGCCGCGCACCGTGGCGCCGATGTCCTCGGCGGCGCGCCCGGCGCTGTCGCCGGCCTGGCGCAGTGCGGCCAGGGTCTGGCGCGCGTCCTGCGCCACCTGCGGCACCACCGCCAGCGCCGGGTCAAGGCGCGTGTCCACGGTGCGCTCCAGGCGCTGCGCCAGCTGGTTGACGCTGCCGGCGGCTTGGCCCAGCTGCTCCAGCGCGGTGGCGAAGCGCTGCTGGTTGTCCTCGCCCAGCAGCTCGTTGATGCGCTTGGTCACCTCCTGCACCTGGCCCAGGATGGCCGGGCCCTGCTCGGCCAGCTGGCTCAAGGGCGAGCTCTTGAGCGGCAGGCGCGGCAGGCCGCTGGCGCCGGGCGCGGGCTGCGGCAGGGGCTTCTTGGCGTCGTCCAGCTGGATGTGCGCCAGGCCCGTGACGCCCTGGTAGCCCAGGGTGGCGAAGGTCGTCGGGCTGATGGGCGCGGCGCGGTCCACGGCGATGCGGATCAGCACGTTGCCGCTGGCCTGGGGGTCGAAGCCGATGCTGGTGACCTTGCCCACGGCCACGCCCTTGTAGCGCACCGCGGCCTGCGGCTGCAGGCCGCTGACGCTGTCCTTGCTGGACAGCTCGTAGAGGTTGTAGGCGGTCTGGTCGCGCGTCAGCCACAGCGCCAGGCCGGTCAGCAGCGCGGCGACCACCAGCACGAAGGCGCCCGCGGCCAGGGCGTGGGACTTGTTTTCCATCAGGCTTTTTCCTCGCTCTCCCGGGCGCGGCGTCCGCGCTCGCCCAGGAAAAATTGTTCGATGAACGGGTGCTGGAACTGCATCACCTCGTCCGGCGTGCCTTCCACGATCACGCGCCGCTCGGCCAGCACCGCCACGCGCGTGGACAGCGCGAACAGCGAGTCCAGGTCGTGCGTCACCATGATGACGGTGAGCCCTAGCGCGGCGTGCAGCTCCAGCAGCAGCTGGCAGAACTCGTCCGAGCTGTTCGGGTCCAGCCCGGCGGTAGGCTCGTCCAGCAGCAGCAGCGGCGGGTCCATGATCAGCGCGCGCGCCAGCGCCGCGCGCTTGATCATCCCGCCCGACAGGTCGGACGGCATGCGCGTGCCGTGCTCGGCCTTCAGCCCCACCATGCGCAGCTTGACCAGGGCGGCGTCGGTGATGACCCCGTCGGGCAGCGTGCCCAACTCGCGCAGCGCGAAAGCGATGTTCTCCAGCACGCTGAACGCCGAGAACAGCGCGCCGTGCTGGAACAGCATGCCCACGCGGCTGCTGGCGCCCTCGCCGCCCAGCTCCGTCGCCGGTCGGCCCAGCACCGTCACGCTGCCACGCGTGGGGGTCGTCAGGCCCAGGATGTGGCGCAGCAGCACCGTCTTGCCGGTACCCGAGCCGCCGACCAGCGACAGGATCTCGCCGCGGCGCACCGTCAGATCCAAGTGCTCGTGCACCGTGAACGCGTCCGACCCCTTGCCGAAGACCGTGGCCAGGTCGCGGATCTCGACCACCGGCGGCGCGTCGGCGGATGGGACGGGTGCGGACAGCTGCGCCATGGCCTCAGAAGCCCACGTTCTTGAACGCCACCGCGAACAGCGCGTCCACGATGATGACCATGGTGATGGCGCTGACCACCGAGGCGGTCGTGCCCTGCCCCAGGCTCTGCGTGTTGGGCTCGACGCGCAGGCCCCAGTGGCAGCCGATCAGCGCGATGAAAATGCCGAAGACCACCGACTTGGCCATCGCCAGCCACAGGTTGGCCACGCCCACGGCGTTCGGCAGCGCCTGCGCGAAGTACGCCGGCGAGATGCCCATGGCCAGGTCCGCCGCCAGCATGCCGCCGGCCAGCGCCGCCAGCGTGGTCCACAGCGCGATCAGCGGCATCGCCACCCCCAGCGCCAGCGCGCGCGGCATGACCAGCCGAAAGCCGTGCGGGATGCCCATGACGCGCATCGCGTCCAGCTCCTCGGTCACGCGCATCACGCCGATCTGCGCGGTGATGGCCGAGCCCGAGCGCCCGGCCACCAGGATGGCGCCCAGCATCGGCCCCAGCTCGCGGATCAGCGAGATGCCCAGGATGTTGACGATGAAGGCCTCGGCGCCGAACTGGCGCAGCTGCAGGCTCATCAGATAGGCCAGCACCACGCCGATCAGGAAGCCCACCAGCGCGGTGATCGGCAGCGCCGTCGCGCCCATGCGGAACAGGTGGCCCGAGATGTCGCGCCACGGCCCGCGCGCCGGCTGGCGCAGCAGCCGCAGCACGTCCAGCAGCAGCTGGCCGATCAGCTGCACCAGGTGCTGCAGATGGTCCAGCGCGTGCAGCACGCGCGTGCCCAGGCTGTCCAGCGCGCGGCCCAGGCTGGCGCGCTGGCGCGCCGGGCGCTCGGTGGTGAACTCGGCCACGCGCTCGATCATGTCGCGGTGCGCGTCGCCGATCTGCAGCTGCTCGGGCCAGCGCTGGCGCCACTGGTCCCACAGCAGCTGCGCGCCGATGTGGTCCAGGCGCGTGATGGCCGAGAGGTCCCAGGCAGCGTCTGGCCGCGTGCCCTGCAGCTGGCGCAGCAGGCGGCGCGCGCCGGCGCGCTGGGCCAGCGCGGCGGCCACCCAGTCACCGGCCGCCAGCACCCGCGCGGGCTGCTGCGCGTCCTCGCGGGTCAGGGTGGGCAGGGTCAGGCCGGGCATGGAGGGGGAGTTTTGCACAATCGCGCGCCGGCCTCGCGGAGCTTTGAAAAAACATCCATATCGGCCTGCAGCCCTTACAACACAAGGGCATGCCGCTACGCAAAGCATAGCTTGCAGGACTTTCCCCCTGGACAGCCGGGCGCGTCTTCGGACAATGCCCCGACCGCCTGTCAGCCAGGCGCGATAAGCCTGCCATGAGCCACGACAACACCACTTTCGACACCATCATCGTCGGCGCCGGCACCGCCGGCAGCCTGCTGGCCAACCGCCTGAGCGCCGAGCGCGGCCGGCGCGTGCTGCTGCTGGAAGCCGGCGGCAAGGACGACTACCACTGGATCCACATCCCGGTGGGCTACCTGCACTGCATCGGCAATCCGCGCACCGACTGGCTGTACCAGACCGAAGCCGACGCCGGCCTGAACGGGCGCAGCCTGCGCTACCCGCGCGGCAAGGTGCTGGGCGGGTGCAGCAGCATCAACGGCATGATCTACATGCGCGGCCAGGCGCGCGACTACGAGCACTGGGCCGACGTGACGGGCGACGATGCCTGGCGCTGGCGCAATGTGCTGGGCGCCTTTCGTCGCCACGAGGACCATTGGCGCCTGGACCAGCCCGGCCAGGCGGATGCGGCGTTCGAGCAGCTGCACGGCAACCGGCGCACCGGCAGCAGCGGCGAGTGGCGCGTGGAACGCCAGCGCCTGCGCTGGGACATCCTGGACGCCTTCGCCCAGGCCGCGCAGCAGGCCGGCATCCCGGCCACCCAGGATTTCAACGGCGGCGACAACGAGGGCGTGGGTTACTTCGAGGTCAACCAAAAGGGCGGCTGGCGCTGGAACACCGCCAAGGCCTTCCTGCGCCCGACCTGCTACGGCCGGCCCAATTTCGAGCTGTGGACGCACGCCCAGGCCACGCGCCTGGTCACCGAGCGCCAGCCGGACGGCACGCTGCGCTGCACCGGCGTGCAGGTCTGGACCGGCCGCGAGATGGTCACCGCGCATGCCCGCGGCGAGGTGCTGCTGTGCGCCGGCGCGGTGAATTCGCCGCAGCTGCTGCAGCTGTCGGGCATCGGCCCGGGGGCGCTGCTGCAGTCGCACGGCATCCCAGTGCTGCACGAGCTGCCCGGCGTGGGCGCCAACCTGCAGGACCACCTGCAGATCCGCGCCGTGTACCAGGTGCGGGACGTGCCGACGCTGAACCAGTTGGCCGCCAGCGTGTGGGGCAAGGCGCGCATCGGGCTGGAATACGCCCTGCGCCGCAGCGGGCCGATGAGCATGGCGCCGTCGCAGCTGGGCGCCTTCACGCGCAGCAGCCCGGACCGGCCACACGCCAACCTGCAGTTCCACGTCCAGCCGCTGTCGCTGGACGCCTTCGGCGAGCCGCTGCACGCCTTCCCGGCGTTCACCGCCAGTGTCTGCAACCTGAACCCCAGCAGCCGCGGCAGCGTCACGATCAAAAGCGCGCGCTTCGAGGACGCGCCGGCCATCGCGCCGAATTACCTGTCCACCCCCGAGGACCGCCAGGTCGCCGCCGACAGCCTGCGCGTGGTGCGCCGCATCGCCGGGCAGCCGGCGTTGGCGCGCTATGCGCCGCAGGAATACAAGCCCGGCCCGCAATACCAAAGCGACGAGGAACTGGCGCGCCTGGCCGGCGACATCGCCACCACCATCTTCCACCCCGTCGGCACCACCCGCATGGGCCGCGAGGACGACCCGCTGGCGGTGCTGGACGCGCGCCTGCGCGTGCGCGGCGTGGCCGGCCTGCGCGTGGTGGACGCGGGCGCCATGCCGACCATCACCAGCGGCAACACCAACAGTCCGACGCTGATGCTGGCCGAGATGGCCGCGCAGTGGCTGCGCCGCGGCGACGACCAGGCAAGTAACTGACTGCAAAAAGCATCATTCGCCGACAACGCGGGAAATCCCCGATGTGACAACTGCATGACTTGATTACATTGCCCCCACTCGACGCGCGCCTCGGCACGCCACGCGAGGGGACCGAGGAGACAGACAAAACACAACAACACCAACACACAATCAGGCGCCCACAAGAGGCGCCTTTTTGCACCCAGCACCTGCCCGCAAGGCAGGTGCTTTTTTTTGCGCGCTTTTCGGCTGTTTGGCATCGAATCGGCCTCCAGCCCATGCAGATCAAGGGCCTGCAGCTATCAATAGTGAAGTGCCGGCGATGCGACAATCCGCGCCATGGAATGGATCATCGTCACGCTGGCCTCGCTGCTGGCCGGCTTCGTGGACGCCATCGTCGGCGGCGGCGGGCTGATACTGCTGCCCGCGCTGTTCGCCACCTTCCCCGCCGCCGCGCCGGCCACGCTCATGGGCACCAACAAGAGCGCCGCCATCTGGGGCACCGGCATCGCCACCTGGCAGTACAGCCGGCGCGTGACCATGCCCTGGCGCGCCATGCTGCCGGCCACCGCCGCGGGTTTTGCCGGCGCCTTCCTGGGCGCCTGGGTGGTGACGCTGATCTCGGCCGACTTCCTGCGCAAGCTGCTGCCGCTGGTGCTGGTGGCGCTGCTGCTCTACACCCTGGCGAAGAAGGAGCTGGGGCGCACGCACGCGCCGCGCCTGGCCGGTGGCGCGGAAACCTGGGCGGCCAGCCTCATCGGCTTGGGGATCGGCTTCTACGACGGCTTCTTCGGTCCGGGCACCGGCAGCTTCTTCGTGTTCCTGTTCGTGCGGGTGCTGGGCTACGACTTCCTGCACGCCTCGGCCTCGGCCAAGCTGCTGAACCTGGCGACCAACGTGGCCGCGCTGCTCCTGTTCGCCGCCAAGGGCCACGTCTGGTGGCACTTCGCCCTGCCGCTGGCGGTGGCCAACGTGGTCGGCAGCCTGCTGGGCGCGCACCTGGCGCTCAAGCACGGCGCGGGCTTCGTGCGCGGCATCTTCATCTTCGTGGTCGGCGCGCTGATCCTGAAAACCGGCTGGGACGCCTTCCTGCGCTGAGCCCCGCTGCCTGCCCCCTTGTTTGCCCTGACCGGAGGACCGTGATGACCACCGTGACCCTGATCGGCGCGCCCACCGATGTCGGCGCCAGCGTGCTGGGCGCCAGCATGGGGCCGGATGCGCTGCGCATCGCCGGCATCGCCCGCGCGCTGCGCGCGCTGGGGCTGGAGGTGCGCGACGCCGGCAACCTGCCCGGCCCCGGCAACCCGCAGGCACTGGCGCAGGACGGCCTGCGCCACCTGCAGGAGGTGGTGCAGTGGAACCGCGCGGTGTTCGGCGCCACCGCCGCCGCCCTGGGCCAGGGCCGCCTACCGCTGCTGATGGGCGGCGACCACTGCCTGGCGATCGGCTCCATCAGCGCCGTGGCGGCGCACTGCCGCGCGCGCGGCCGCCGGCTGAAGGTGCTGTGGTTCGATGCCCACGCCGACGCCAACACGCCCGGCACCTCGCCCAGCGGCAACCTGCACGGCATGCCGGTGGCCTGCCTGATGGGGCACGGCCCGCGCACGCTCACCGCACTGGCCGGCCAGCCGGCGCTGGCGCCGGGGCAGATCACGCAGATCGGCGTGCGCAGCGTGGACGCGGTGGAAAAGCGCTTCGTCGCCGAGCACGGCATCGCGGTGCACGACATGCGCAGCATCGACGAGCACGGCATGCGCGCGGTGATGCAGCAGGCGCTGGCCGACGTGGACGCGGACACGCACCTGCATGTCAGCTTCGACATGGACGCCATGGACCCGTCGGTGGCGCCCGGCGTGGGCACCGACGTGCGCGGCGGCCTGACCTACCGCGAGACCCAGCTGTGCATGGAAATGCTGGCCGACTGCGGGCAACTGGCCTCGGCCGACCTGGTGGAGCTGAACCCGGCGCTGGACGTGCGCAACCAGACCGCCGAGCTGGCGGTGGACCTGCTGGAGAGCCTGTTCGGCAAGTCCACCCTGGTGCGTGCGCGCTGAAGCCGCGCGCGGACAAACCGCACGCCCGTGCTTTTCTTGGCAAAACCCGTGCACCGCCGCGGGTTTGAGCCCATGTCGGTGGTCAAAAGCGCCTCTTTATAATGCGCCACCCCGCGCTGCCCGCCCATCCGGCGGGTGCCATGCGTGGGCAGATTTCGCCCCGGGCGGCGCTTTTCCCATCCCCTGCGCCCGCCCGGCGTCCGTGCCCTGAACCACCCCGCAGGAACCCCATGAAGATGCTCAAGACCCTGGCCGCTGCCGCCCTGGCGCTGTGCGCCGCTGCCACCGTGCAGGCCCGTCCGCTGGCCGAGATCGAGAAAAGCGGCACCATCGTTCTTGGCTCCGAGGGCCAGTACGCCCCGTTCAACTTCTTCAAGGGCAAGGAACTCACCGGCTACGAAATCGAGGTCGCCGAGGCCGTGGCCAAGAAGATGGGCCTGAAGTACGAGTGGAAGACGGTGGGTTTCGACGCCCTGCTGACCGGCCTGGCACAGGACCGCTGGGACCTGGTGATCGCCTCGCACGCCATCACCGATGAGCGCTCCAAGGCCGTCACCTTCACGCTGCCGCACTACTGCTCGGGTGGCCAGATCGTCTCCATGAAGCCGGAGATCGCCAAGGCCGGCGACCTGAAGGGCAAGGTGGTCGCGGTGCAGACCGGCACCACCTATCTGGACGCGGTGAAGAAGGTGCCGGGCATCAAAGACGTTAAGAACTTCCCCACCGACGAGGCCGCGCGCAACGCGCTCGGCTCCAAGCGCGTGGACGCCTGGGTGACCGACAAATTCGTCGCCAAGGAGATGCTGGCCAAGGTGCCCAAGGCCGGCTTCAAGACCGGCGACATGCTGTTCGTCGAGCAGGTCGCCGCCGCCGTGGCCAAGGGCAACCAGGGCCTGGCCGACGCCTGGAACCAGGCGCTGAAGGCCCTCATCGCCGACGGCACCATCGGCAAGATCTCGCAGAAGTACTTCCAGGAAGACGTGACCTGCAAGTGACACGCGGCCTGCCCACAGCCGTCTGGCCGGCAGGCTTTTCGATGCTTTGATGCGCGCCGGGCCGTTGTGCCCGGCGCGCGCGTTTCGCCCCCGACCCTTTTTTCCCACATGCTTGTCGCTCTCTGGCCCTCGCACTGGAGCCGCCCGCAGCGCAGCAACGCGACGCTGGTGGCCGCGCTGGTGCTGATGGCACTGGTCCTGTCGCTGCTGGGCCGGCTGCTGTCGCTGTTTCCCGAGCCCATCGGCTCCAACGCCGCGCTGTTCGCCGAAGGCGCGCTCACCACGCTGGAGCTGACGCTGGTGGCCGGCACCGCCGGCCTGATCCTGGGCACGGCGGCGGCGCTGGCGCGCACCTCGCGCTGGATCGGCCTGCGCTGGCTGGCCAGCTTCTACATCTGGGCGATCCGCGGCACGCCGCTGCTGGTGCAGATCCTGTTCGTGTACTTCGCGCTGCCGGTGCTGGTGCCGTGGCTGAACCTGCCGGACTTCGCCGCCGCCGTGGTCGCCCTGGGCCTGAACGTCGGCGCCTACAACGCCGAGGCCATCCGCGCCGGCCTGCTGGCCGTGCCGCGCGGGCAGACCGAGGCCGCGCGCGCGCTGGGGCTGCCGCGCTCGCGCGTGTTCCTGGACGTGGTCTTCCCGCAGGCCTTCAAGATCGCCCTGCCGCCGCTGGTGAGCAACTTCGTGGCGCTGCTCAAGGACTCTTCGCTGGCCTATGCCATCGGCGTGGTCGAGCTGACCAACGTCGGCAACCGCATCCAGTCGGCCACCTTCCAGCCGGTGGCGACGCTGACCACGGTGGCCATCACCTACCTGATCCTGACCACGCTGGTGACGCAGGTGACGCATGCCATCGAACACCGCTTCGATGTCGAAGGAAGAGTCAAGTGAGCAACCCCCTGAGCCGCTGCGCGGCTTCCCCCTTCTCTGGCGCGCGCGTTGCGCGCTGGGAAGGGGGACGACGCCACTGGGCCGGCGAAGCCGGACCCACGGCGTCTGCTGGGCTGGCGGGTGTCTGTATCGACCGTTGCGCCCTGATTTTTGCGGCCTGCTGCCATGAGTGATTCTTCTACCGCCACCCCCTACATCGTCTGCCAGGACGTGCGCAAGGCCTTCGGCAGCCACGAAGTCCTGAAAGGTGTGTCCACGCAGTTCTGCACCGGCGAGGTCACGACCATTATCGGCGCCTCGGGCTCGGGCAAGAGCACGCTCTTGCGCGCCATCAACCGGCTGGAGCCGCACGACAGCGGCTCGATCACCATCGGCGGCGTGCCGGTGACGGACGACCAGCGCACGCTGCAGGCGCAGCGCTGCGAGGTGGGCATGGTGTTCCAGCAGTTCAACCTGTTCGGGCATCTCACGGTGCTGGACAACCTGACGCTGGCGCCGCGGCGCGTCCACCGCACGGCGCGCGGCGAGGCCAACGACCGCGCCATGCAGCTCTTGAAGCGCGTGGGCATGCAGGACCACGCGCACAAGTACCCCTGGCAGCTCTCTGGCGGGCAGCAGCAGCGCGTGGCGATCGCCCGCGCGCTGGCCATGGCGCCCAAGGTCATGCTGTTCGACGAGCCGACCAGCGCCCTGGACCCGGAGATGGTGCAGGAGGTGCTGGACGTGATGCGCGAGCTGGCGCGCGGCGGCATGACCATGATCGTGGTGACGCATGAGATGGGCTTTGCCCGCGAGGTGGCCGACCGGGTGATGTTCTTCGACCAGGGCTGCATCGCGCACGACGCGCCGCCGGCGGAGTTCTTCGGCCAGCCGGCCAGCGAGCGCATCCGCTCGTTCCTGCGGCGCATGAACGCCTGAGCGCGCGCTGCCCAGCGGCCTGGGCGCCAGGCCAGGACTTTCAGTCAAAAACGGCTCCAGCCCTTATTCCATAAGGGCGTGCAGCTATCATTCCAATAGTAAACATGCGTTCAGAACGCCAGGGGCTGCTGGCCCTGCTGCTGGTGGTGGCCGTGTGGGGCACTACCTTTCCCGCGATGAAGCTGCTGTCGGCGCAGCTGGACGCGCTGCAGATCATCTGGGTGCGCTTCGCCATCGCCCTGCTGGTGCTGGCACCGATGTGGCGCGGCCTGCGTGCGCCGGAAGCGCGCTGGGGCGCGTTCCTGGGCGCGCTGCTGTTCATCGCCTTCTGGCTGCAGGTCGAGGGCCTGGCGCGCACCAGCAGCAACCGCAACGCCTTCGTCACCGGGCTGAACGTGCTGGTGGTGCCGGTGCTGGCGATGGCCGTGCTGGGCCGGCGCTACGGCGCCGCGCTGTGGCTGGCCTGCGCCATGGCGCTGGCCGGCATGGTGCTGATGTTCCACGAGGACGCGCCGTGGAACCTGGGCGACTCGCTGACGCTGGGCAGCACGCTGTTCTACGCCGTCTACATCCTGGTGCTGGAGGAATGCGCGCGCCGCACCGCCCGCCAGCCGCTGCGCGCCACGCGCCTGGCGGCGATGCAGGCGCTGGTGATGTGCGCCGCCGCCGGCGTGCTGCTGCTGGCACGCCATGGCGGCATGGCCAGCACCTGGGACGCCCTCGGCGCCCTGCCCGGCCCTAGCCTGGCGGCGCTGGTCTACCTGGGGGTGGTCGCCAGCGTGGTGGTGGTGACGCTGCAGGCCTGGGGCCAGCAGCGCGTGGACGCCATGCGCAGCGCCATCGTCTTCGGGCTGGAGCCGGTGTTCGCCGCGCTCACCGCCTGGGTGCTGATCGGCGAGACGCTGGGCGCGAGCGGCCTGGCCGGGGCGGCATTGATCGTGGCGGCGCTCATCGCCAGCCAGCTGCAGCCGCCGCGCGTGGCGCCAGCAGCGACGGCCTGACCCGGCCGCGCGGCCTCAAGGTGCGGCGGCCGCGGGCAGCTCCACCTCTTCCGCCCGCCGCGGCGTGCCGATCGGCGCGCCTGCCTGGCCCCGGGCGGCGGCGGCGATGTCCTCCTCGCTCGGGTACTGGCCCAGCAGCCAGTAGTCGAACACGCGCCGCACGATGGGCGCGGCGGCGGCCGAGCCGAAACCGGCGTTCTCCACGATGATGGCCACCGCCACCTTCGGGTCCTCCACCGGCGCGAAAGCGGCGAACAGCGAGTGGTCGCGCTGGTGCTCGGCCAGCAGCGCGGCGTTGTACTTGGTGCCCTGGGCCCAGGCGGCGGCCTGCGCCGTGCCGGTCTTGCCGGCGGCGGCATAGGGCGCGCCGGCGAACACGCGCCGGCCGGTGCCGGCCTCGATCACCGCGCGCAGGCCCTTGTGGATGGTCTCGATGTGCCGCGGCTTGTAGCCCAGCGATTCCCCGGGCGGTTGCTGCACCTCGGTGACCGCCCCGGTGACCTGGTCCTTCACCGCCTTGATCAGGTGCGGGCGGTGGCGCGTGCCGCCGTTGGCCAGCGTCGCCTCGGCCACCGCCAGCTGCAGCATGGTGAAGCTGTTGTAGCCTTGGCCGATGCCCAGCGACACGGTCTCGCCGGAGAACCAGCGCTTGGCCTCGGCGCGCTTGTAGGCGCTCCTCTTCCACTCGGTGCTGGGCAGCACGCCGCGCACCTCTCCCCCTAAGTCGATGCCGGTGATCTGGCCGAAGCCCAGCGGAGCCATGAAGTCGTGGATGGCATCCACCCCCATCTCCACGGCCAGCGAATAGAAGTAGGTGTTGCTCGAATACTGGATGGCCCGCACCATGTCCACGCCGCCCAGGCCGCCGGGGTGGCTGCGGAAGGTGCGCCCGCCGTAGTTGTAGTAGCCCGGGTCGTTGACCACCACGCTGGCGGCGCGCTTGCCGGTCTCCAGCGCCGCCAGCGCCATGAACGGCTTGTAGGTCGAGCCCGGCGGATAGGTGCCGCGCAGCGCGCGGTTGAGCAGCGGCTTGTTGATGGATTCGTTCAGCGCCTGCCAGTTTTCCTGGTCGATGCCCTCGACGAACAGGTTCGGGTCGAATGTCGGCTTGGACACCAGCGCCAGCACCTCGCCGTTGCGCGGGTCCAGCGCCACCAGCGCGCCGCGGCGCTCGCCGAACAGGTCCTCGACCATCTTCTGCAGCTTGATGTCCAGCGACAGCATGACGGTGTTGCCGGGCGTCGCCGGGTGGCTTTCCAGGCGGCGCACCGCGTAGCCGCCGGCCGACGTCTCCAGCAGCTCCACGCCGGTGTGGCCGTGCAGCGTGGCCTCGAAGCTCTGTTCTACGCCCAGCTTGCCGATGTAGTCGGTGCCGCGGTAGTTGGCCGCGTCCTCGGAGTCCTCGATGCGTTCCTTCTCGCGCTGGTTGATGCGGCCGATGTAGCCGATGGCGTGGCTGCCGACCTCGCCCAGCGGGTAGGTGCGGAACAGCCGCGCCTTGATGTCCACGCCGGGAAAGCGCCAGCGCTGCGCGGCGAAGCGTGCCACCTCCTCGTCGGACAGGCGGGTGCGGATCGGCAGCGAGTCGAAGCGGCGCGATTCGTCCATCAGCCGCTTGAAGCGGCGCCGGTCGCGCTGCTGGATGTCCACGATCTCGGCCAGCTGGTCGATGGTCGCGTCCACATCCATCGAGCGCGTGGGCGTGATCTCCAGCGTGTAGGCCGAGTAGTTGGTCGCCAGCAGCACGCCGTTGCGGTCCAGGATCTGGCCGCGGTTGGGGACGATGGGCACCACGGCGGTGCGGTTGCTCTCGGCCTGGTCCGCCAGGCCCTCGTGGCGCACCACCTGCAGCACGTACAGGCGCGCGGCGATCAGCCCGAAGGCCAGCAGCACCACCAGCCCCACCACCACCACGCGCAGGCGAAAGCGCCACGCATCGGCCTGGGCATTGCGCAGCTCGGTCATGTCACAGCGGGCGGTTCTGGTCCTGGTCCGGCGGGCGGCGCTGCGGCGCCAGCAGCAGCCAGCTGGCCAGCGGCCACAGCAGCGTCTCCAGCAACGGTGCCAGCAGCAGCGTCCAGTCGGGCAGTAGCCCGCCGCCGGCCACGCGCAGCGCCGCCTGCAGCAGGTGGGCGGCGAGGAACACCGGCCCCAGCTGCAGCGCCTGCATCAGCGCGCCGAACCACAGCAGCCGGCGCGCCGCCGCCTGCACCGCGAACACCGCCAGCGCGTACACCAGTGCGTGCTGGCCCAGCAGCGCCGACTGCTGCACGTCCAGCACCAGGCCCATGGCGAAGGCCAGGCCCATGCCCACGCGCCCGGGCTGCTGCAGCGCCCAGAACAGCAGCAGCAGCAGCACCCAGTCGGGCGTCCACAGCACCCGCCCCAGCGGCAGCATGGACAGCGCCAGGGCAATGAGCAGGCTCAAGGCGATGAACGCCGGGCGCACCGGCATCAGCAGCGGCTGGCCGCGCGGCATGATCATCGGCGGCCCCCCTTGGCGGCAGCCTCGGCGGCCGGGGTGGACTGCACGCGCTTCTTCTGGCCGGCCGCGGGCTCGGGCGGGGGCAACTCAGGCAGCGCCGCGGCCACCGGCTCCAGCAGCATGACGTGGCGCGCGCCCTGCATCTGCGCCAGCGGCTCGCAGTAGATGCGCGCGAAGGTGGAGTCGGCGCGGCGCTCGACGTGCACCACGCGCGCCACCGGCAGGCCGGGCGGATAGACGCCGTCGATGCCGCTGGTGGCCAGCAGGTCGCCCTCCTGCACATCGGTATTGCCGGGCGTGAAGCGCAGCTCCATGCCGCCGCCGTGCGCCGCCACCGGGTCGCCATAGGCCACGCTGCGCGCGCCGGTGCGCACGTTCAGCACGGGGATGGCCTGGTCGCGGTCGATGAGCAGCGTGACCTCGCTCAGGGCCGGGTGCACGCGCGTGACCTGGCCGAGCACGCCGCGCGCGTCCATGACCGGCGAGCCCGGCGCGACGCCGGCCAGCTGGCCCTGGTCGACCACCACCCGGCGGGTATAGGCGTCGGGCGTGTCGTACAGCACCTGGGCGGCGCGTGCCGGCGTGGTGATGCGCTCACGCAGCGCCAGCAGCTCGCGCAGCTGGGTGTTCTCGCTCAGCAGCTGCTCGGCCTGGCCGGCGCGCTGCGCCAGCTGCACCAGGGCCTGCTGCGCGCTGTCGCGCTCGTGCTGCGCCTGCTCCAGGGACTGCAGGCGCTCCGCCCCCTGGCTGATGAACTGCACCGGCTGCAGCATCAGCCACTGCAGCGGGTAGAGCACCGTCGCCACCGCATTGCGCAGCGGCTCGGTGACGCGAAAGCGTGCGTCGGCGACCATCAGGAACAGCGCCAGCGCGGCGTACAGCAGCAGCCGCGCGCGCGGCGACGGCCCGTGGCGAAACAGCGAGGGCGCGGTGCGTTCAAGCGTTCCCGGGGGCATGCGTCGGACAGGGCGGGCTGCGGGGCGCGGTGGCGGCCCAGGCCAGCGCCTGCACGCCGCCGGGCGCCATTAGTCGCTGGTGAAGATGCCGCCCTGGCGCTCCATGCGCTCCAGCGCCATGCCGCAGCCGCGCACCACGCAGGTCAGGGGCTCCTCGGCCACCAGCACCGGCAGGCCGGTTTCCTCGGCCAGCAGGCGGTCCAGGTCGCGCAGCAGCGCGCCGCCGCCGGTGAGCATCATGCCGCGCTCGGCGATGTCGGCGCCCAGCTCAGGCGGGGTCTGCTCCAGCGCATTCTTGACGGCGCTGACGATCTGGTTGAGCGGCTCGGTCAGGGCCTCCAGCACCTCGTTGCTGGAGATGGTGAAGCTGCGCGGCACGCCCTCGGACAGGTTGCGGCCCTTGACCTCCATCTCGTGCACCTCGGCGCCGGGAAAGGCGCTGCCGATGTTCTTCTTGATGGCCTCGGCGGTGGGCTCGCCGATCAGCATGCCGTAGTTGCGCCGAATGTAGTTGATGATCGACTCGTCGAACTTGTCGCCGCCCACGCGCACGCTGCCCTTATAGACCATGCCGCCCAGGCTGATGACGCCAACCTCGGTGGTGCCGCCGCCGATGTCCACGACCATCGAGCCCGAGGCTTCGGACACCGGCAGCCCGGCGCCGATGCCGGCGGCCATGGGTTCCTCGATCAGGTAGACGGCGGTGGCGCCGGCGGCCTCGGCCGCGTCTTTGATGGCGCGGCGCTCGACCTGGGTGGAGCCGCAGGGCACGCAGATGATGATGCGCGGGCTGGGGGTCAGCACCGAGCGCGGATGCACCATCTTGATGAACTGCTTGATCATCTGCTCGGTGATCACGAAGTCGGCGATCACGCCGTCCTTCATCGGGCGGATGGCCTCGATGTTGCCCGGCACCTTGCCCAGCATGGCCTTGGCCTCGCGCCCCACCGCCTGGATCACCTTCTTGCCATGCGGCCCGCCCTCGTGGCGGATGGCCACCACCGAGGGCTCGTCCAGCACGATGCCCTTGTCGCGGGCGAAGATCAGGGTGTTGGCGGTACCGAGGTCGATGGCCAGGTCGGTGGAAAAGTACCGACGCAGTGATCCGAACATGCAGGGGTCCTCAATGCAGGACGGCAGGCAGGTCGGCTGGCCGTCACCGTCAAAATCTCGAAGGGTCTCAGGGGCAGGGGGGCTTTTTTCGCACGGTCACCGGCGCTGCGGGAGGGCGTGGCGGCAAAGGCGGGATAATAACGCATCCCCTGTGAATAACTTTGCGCGCCGACGAGCGGGATGGTCAGCTTTACATCCAGTTGCGGCGCCTTTTTTCTATGGCATTGACCCCCCAGGACATCGCCCGCATCGCCCATCTGGCGCGGCTGGAGCTCGACCCCGCCGAGGGCGAGCGCATGCTCACCACCATCAACGACTTCTTCGCCATCGTCGAGAAGATGCAGGCGGTGGACACCACCGGCGTGGCGCCGCTGGCGCATCCGCTGGCGGCCGTGCAGCCCGTGGCGCTGCGCCTGCACGAGGACGTGGCCAGCGAGCCGAACCGGCGCGAGGCCTACCAGGCGAACGCCCCGGCGGTCGAGGGCGGGCTGTTCCTGGTGCCGCGGGTGATCGAGTGAACGGCGGGGACCACGGCATGCAACAGACGACTTCCATTTCATCTTCCGGCGCCGCGCTGCACGAGCAGGGCGTCGCCGCGCTGGCGGCGCAGCTGCGCGCCAGGCAGGTCAGCGCCGAGGAACTGGCCCGGCACTTCCTGGCCCGCGCGCAGGCGCGCCAGGACCTGGCTGCCTTCCTCGCCATCGACGCGGACGCCACCCTGGCGCAGGCGCGCGTCCAGGACCAGGCCATCGCCGCCGGCAGCGCCGGCCCGCTGGCCGGCGTGCCCATCGGCCACAAGGACGTGTTCGTCACGCGCGACTTCCCCACCACCGCCGCCAGCCGCATGCTGGCCGGCTACCGCTCGCCGTTCGACGCCACCATCGTCGCCAACCTGGCCGACGCCGGCTGCGTGACGCTGGGCAAGCTCAGCTGCGACGAGTTCGCCATGGGCGGCAGCAACGAGAACGCCGCCGTGCCGGCCGTGGGCCTGGACGCGGCCCAGCCGGTGCGCAACCCGTGGGACACGGCGCGCATTCCGGGCGGCTCCTCGGGCGGCTCGGCCGCGGCGGTGGCTGCCAGCCTGGTGCCCGGCGCCACGGCCAGCGACACCGGCGGCTCGATCCGCCAGCCGGCCGCTTTATGCGGCATCACCGGCATCAAGCCGACCTACGGCCGCGCCAGCCGCCACGGCATGATCGCCTACGCCTCCAGCCTGGACCAGGCCGGCGTCATGGCGCGCACGGCCGCAGACTGCGCGCTGCTGCTGAGCCACCTGTGCGGCCCGGACGTCGAGCGCGACTCGACCAGCCTGGACCGGCCCGCCGAGGACTTCACGCGCCAGCTCACAGGCCGCATCGACGGCCTGCGCATCGGCGTGCCGCGCGAGTTCTTCGCCGAGGGCCTGCAGGACGACGTGCGCGCCGCCGTGCAGGCCGCGCTGAAGGAATACGAAAAGCTCGGCGCCACGCTGGTCGACATCTCGCTGCCGCGCACCGACCTGGCCGTGCCGGTCTACTACATCCTGAGCCCGGCCGAGGCCTCGTCCAACCTGTCGCGCTTCGACGGCGTGCGCTACGGCCACCGCGCCAAGGATTACAGCGACCTGCTGGACATGTACAAGAAGTCGCGCTCCGAGGCCTTCGGCGAGGAAGTCAAGCGGCGCATCATGATCGGCGCCTACGTGCTGTCCGAGGGCTACTACGACGCCTACTACCTGCAGGCGCAGCGCCTGCGCCGCATGATCGCCGACGACCTGCAAAGCGCCTTCACCCAATGCGACGTGATCGCCGGGCCGGTGTCGCCCAGCGTGGCCTGGGAGATCGGCGCCAAGACCGACCCGCTGGCGACCTACCTGGCCGATATCTACACCCTGCCCGCATCGCTGGCTGGCCTGCCCGCCATGAGCACGCCCGCGGGCTTCGGCGCGCATGGCCTGCCGGTGGGCCTGCAGCTGATCGGCAACCACTTCGAGGAAGCGCAACTGCTGAACGTGGCGCACGCGTTGCAGCAGGCCACCGACTTCCACCAGCGCCGCCCGGCCGGCGCCTGACCCCGCACCGCCCTCCCTTGCACATGACAGCCACACTCATCCAGGGCTACGAGGTCGTGATCGGCTTCGAGACGCACGCCCAGCTGGCCACCGCCAGCAAGATCTTCAGCCGCGCCAGCACCGCCTTCGGCGCCGAGCCCAACACCCAGGCCAGCGCCGTCGACCTGGCGCTGCCCGGCACGCTGCCGGTGATGAACAAGAAAGCGGTGGAACTCGCCATCCGCCTGGGGCTGGCGCTGGGCAGCCACATCGCGCCCGAAAGCATCTTCGCGCGCAAGAACTACTTCTACCCGGACCTGCCCAAGGGCTACCAGATCAGCCAGTTCGAGATCCCCGTGGTGCAGGGCGGCGAGGTGTCGTTCCTGCTCGGCGAGGACAAGAAGACCGTGCGGCTGGTGCGTGCGCACCTGGAAGAAGACGCCGGCAAGTCGCTGCACGAGGACTTCATCGGCATGAGCGGCATCGACCTGAACCGCGCCGGCACGCCGCTGCTGGAGATCGTGACCGAACCCGACATGCGCAGCACGGAAGAAGCCGTGGCCTATGCCAAGGAACTGCACAAGATCGTCACCTGGATCGGCATCTGCGACGGCAACATGCAGGAAGGGTCGTTTCGCTGCGACGCCAACGTCTCGGTCAGGAAGCCCGGCCAGCCCCTGGGCACGCGCCGCGAGATCAAGAACCTGAACTCGTTCCGCTCGATGCAGCAGGCGATCGATTACGAGATCCGCTGGCAGATCGAGCAGCTCGAGGACGGCCACACGATCCAACAGGCCACCGTGCTGTTCGACCCCGACACCGGCGAGACGCGCGCCATGCGCACCAAGGAGGACGCGGCCGACTACCGTTACTTCCCCGACCCGGACCTGCCGCCGCTGGTCGTCGCGCCCGAATGGATCGAGCAGGTGCGCGCCGCCATGCCCGAGCTGCCGCGCGCCATGGCCGCGCGCTTCGTGCAGCAGTACGGCCTGCCCGAATACGACGCCACCACGCTGACGCAAAGCCAGGCCATGGCCGCCTATTTCGAGCAGGCGGCGCAGCTCAGCGGCCAGCCGAAGCTGGCGAGCAACTGGGTCATGGGCGAGATCTCGCGCCGGCTGAATGCCGAGGAGATCGGCATGGAGCAGGTGCGCGTGCCGGCCGCGCAGCTCGCCGCGCTGATCGGACGCATCCAGGACGGCACCATCAGCCACAACGCCGCGCGCCAGGTGTTCGAGGCGCTCTGGTCCGGCGAGGGCCAGGAGGTAGACGCACTGATCGAGGCCAAGGGCCTGAAGCAGATGAGCGACACCGGGGCACTGGAAGCCATCGTGGACGAGGTCATCGCGGCCAATGCTGCCAACGTCGAGCAGTACCGCGCCGGCAAGGACAAGGCGTTCAACGCGCTGGTCGGTCAGGTCATGAAGGCCAGCCGCGGCAAAGCCAACCCGCAGCAGGTCAATGCGCTGCTGAAAAGCCGGCTGGACTGAATTTCAGGCCAAATCTGACGCCAGCCCTTTCAATACAAGGGCTGACAGCTATCATTTTCGACATGACAGCTGCACAAAAAAGCGTCCTCGGGCGCTTTTTTCACGCCTCGACAGGGCCGGCCGTCACGGCTTGGCGGCAGGCGCAGGCGGCGCGGCCCAGCGCTCGGACGCCGCGCGCTGCGCCGCCCACAGCTGGCGCAGCTGCGCCAGCTCGGCGTCGAAGCGCTGTTCGATGCGGCGCTTTTCCTGCTCCTGCATGTCGATGAAGCGCTGCTGCTCGCGCAGTTCCTGGTCGATGTCGGCAAACTGGCGCTGCAGCTTGGGCGGCGCCTTGGCCACGTCGCCCTGGTAGAACTCCAGCTCGGTGTTCAGGCGCTGGCGCGAGGCGCCCAGGTCGATAATGCGCTGGCGTGCCACGGCGCTGACCTGGTCCACCTGCGCCAGCGCCTGGGCGCGCTCGGCCTGGTGCGCGGCCTCGTCCGGGTAGCGCGCGGTGAGGGCGCGCTCGCGGCGGCGCTCCTCGGCTGCCCGGGCGCGCTCCAGCGCCTCGCGCCGGCGCCGCTCCTCCAGCGCCGCGCGCTCGTGATCGGTCAGGGTCGGGCCGATGCGCCGGCGCTCGGTGCCGGTGGTGTCCAGCACGCGCTGCTCGCGGTCGGTGCACTCGGCAATAGGCCGGTCCGCGGTGATGCGCCGGCCGGCCCGGTCCACGCAGGTGTAGACCTCCTTGGGCGACTTGGCCTCCTGGGCGCTGACCGGCACCGCTCCCAGGACGCTGCCCAGCACCACGACGCTGCTGCACACGAAGCGGGCGGGCCAGGGACGGGCAATGGACAGCAGGGGCAAGTGCGGACTCCTCGTAGGCAGGCAGCCGATCCGGCGCGTGAAGGGCACGGGCGGTCTGCCCGGCGCCCTATCGGCTGCCGGCTGCCATGGTAGGCGCAGTGGTGTCCTCGACACCATAGCGCTGGCGATAGGCCAGCACGCGGTCGCGGTGCGTGTGCATCTGCGCGTCGCCGCCGCTGGCCGAAAGATAAAGCAATAAATCGGCCAGCGTGGCGATGGCGCACACCTGCAGCCCCAGCGCGTCACGCACGTACTGCACGGCGCTGTGCTCCACGTCGCGCCCGCCCTCGGTGGCCTTTTCCTGGCGGTCCAGGGCGATGGCCATGGCGTGCGGGGTGGCGCCGGCGGCGCGGATCAGCGCGATGGACTCGCGCGCCGCCGTGCCGGCGCTCATCACGTCGTCGATGATCAGCACCCGCCCGGCCAGCGGCGCGCCGACCAGGGTGCCGCCCTCGCCGTGGTCCTTGGCCTCCTTGCGGTTGTAGGCGAACGGCACGTTGCGTCCCAGCCGCGCCAGCTCCACCGCCACCGTGGCCGCCAGCGGGATGCCCTTGTAGGCCGGGCCGAAGACCATGTCGAAGCCGATGCCGCTGGCCACCAGGGCGCGTGCATAGAATTGCGCCAGGCGCCCCAGCTTGGCGCCGTCGTCGAACAGGCCGGCGTTGAAGAAATACGGGCTCATGCGCCCGGCCTTGGTTTTGAATTCCCCGAAGCGCAGCACGCCCGCCTCGACCGCGAAGCGTACGAACTCCTGCGCCAGCTCGGCCCCGGCCGCGTTTTCTGTGTTCTCGCCTTGCCCGCCCGCAGCGGCGGCGCCCTGATTCAGCATGATGGATTCGTCCCTGTTCAAGCTCACCAGTCTCAACCTCAACGGCATCCGCTCGGCGACCTCCAAGGGGCTCGAAGCATGGCTGGACCGGCAGCGGCCGGATTGTATTTGCGTACAGGAATTGAAGGCCCAGGCGCCGGACATGGCCGGGCGTTTCGAGCAGCTGGCCGGCCTGTCCGGCCACTTCCACTTCGCCGCCAAGAAGGGCTATTCGGGCGTGGGCATCTACACCCGGCGCGAACCCAGCGACGTGCGCGTGGGCTATGGCTGCCACGAGTTCGACCCCGAGGGGCGCTATGTCGAGCTGCGCTTCGACACCCCGGCGCGCAAGCTGTCGATCATCAGCGCCTACTTTCCCAGCGGCTCGTCGGGCGAGGAGCGCCAGGCGGCGAAGTTCCGCTTCCTGGGCAACTTCCACCCGCACCTGATGGCGCTCAAGGCCGAGCGCGAGTTCATCCTGTGCGGCGACATCAACATCGCGCACCAGCAGCAGGACCTGAAGAACTGGCGCAGCAACCAGAAGAACAGCGGCTTCCTGCCCGAGGAGCGCGACTGGATGACGCGCCTGCTGCACGCCGAGGACGCGGGCGGCGGCCTGGTGGACGTGTACCGCCACCTGCAGCCCGACGCCACCGACGCCTGCTACACCTGGTGGAGCAACCGCGGCCAGGCCTATGCCAACAACGTCGGCTGGCGGCTGGACTACCACCTGGCGACGCCAGCGCTGGCCCGGCTGGCGCGCGGCGAGCATATCTACAAGGGCGAGAAATTCAGCGACCACGCGCCGATCACCGTGGACTACGCGCTTGCGCTATGAAAAAAAGAGCTGCAGACCCATATGAAACAAGGGCTGACAGCCAATTTCACTGAAAAACCATGCTCCACTACCTGACCATCCCCGTCACGCCGTTCCAGCAGAACTGCTCGCTCGTCTGGTGCGACCAAACTATGGACGCCGCCGTCATCGACCCCGGCGGCGACCTGGACCGGCTGCTGGCCGCCGTGCAGGGGCGCGGGCTGAACCTGAAAGCCATCTGGCTGACGCACGCGCACATCGACCATGCCGGCGGCGCCGGCGAGCTGGCGGAAAAGCTGCAGCTGCCCATCATCGGCCCGCACGAGGGCGACCAGTTCTGGATCGACGGCCTGCCGCAGCAAAGTGCGATGTTCCACTTCGCGCCCGCGCAGGCCTTCACGCCCACGCGCTGGCTGCACGACGGCGACACCGTGACCATCGGCCAGGAAACGCTGAACGTGCGCCACTGCCCCGGCCACACGCCTGGGCACGTGGTGTTCCACGCGCCGCAAATTCAACGCGCCTTCGTCGGCGACGTGCTGTTCGCCGGCAGCATCGGCCGTACCGACTTTCCGCAGGGCAACCACCAGCAGCTAATCGACAGCATCACCCAGCGGCTGTGGCCGATGGGCGACGAGACGGTGTTCATCCCGGGCCATGGGCCGGAGAGCAGCTTCGGGCAGGAGCGGCGCAGCAACCCGTTCGTGGGCGGGACCTGAGGGCCGCGTACCCTGCCGTGTCAGCGCTGCCCGGCCGCCTGCCGGTAAAGCCCCTGCACGCGCGGCACGTTGCGCTCCAGCTCGCGGATGCGGTCCGGGCCGCTGGGGTGGGTGGACAAGAACGCCACGCCGTTGTTGCCCGTGGCCTCGCCCATCTTGCGCCACAGGCTCACGGCGGCCTGCGGGTCGTAGCCGGCGCGCGCGGCCAGCTCCAGCCCGACCAGGTCGGCCTCGGTCTCGTCGGAGCGGCTGAATTTCAGCGTCAGCAGCTGCGTGCCCAGGTTGGCCGCGGCGTTGCCCAGGTCGCCCAGGCCGAGCAGCTGCGCGCCCAGCGACAGGCCAATGCTGGTGGCCTGGGTCTTGGCGATGCGCTCGCGCGCGTGCTCGCGCAGGGCGTGCGCCATCTCGTGGCCCATGACCATCGCGACCTCGTCGTCGGTCAGCTTCAGCTGGTCCAGGATGCCGGTGAAGAAGGCGATCTTGCCGCCGGGCATGCAAAAGGCATTGATCTGCTTGCTGCCGATCAGGTTCACCTCCCACTGCCAGTCGCGGGCGCGCGGGTTCCACTGGATGGCCTGCGGGATCAGGCGGCGCGCGATGCCGCGCAGGCGCACCAGCTGCGGGTGGTTGTCCGGCGCCAGGGCACGCTTGGCGCGGGCCTGCTCCAGCATCTGGTGGTACTGCTGGGTGGCCGAGGTCTCCAGCGTTTCTGCCGGCACCAGGCTGCGCAGGCGCGAAGACTGGCCCACGTCCACCTGCGCCAGCGCCGGCGTGGCGGCCGCGGCCAGGCCGGCCAGCACGAAGGCGCGCCGCGCCTGCCATGGGCCGGTGGACGGACCCCCAGCGCAGCAACGGCAGCGGGCGAGAGACAGATCGGAGGGGGAAGGAACAGAAGCAGCGGCGTTCATGGCCGGCAGTCTAGTGAGGCGCGCAGCGGCTGGCGTGTCAGCCGGCCACGCGCGCGGCTGTCGTGCGCAGCCCGCGCGCGCTGCAGCGGCGGTGCGCTGCCGGCAGCGGCTCAATCGTCGTCGTCATCCCAGTCGCGCTTCCAGCGCTTGTAGGCGCGCTTTTCGGCCTTGCGTTGCTCCTTGGCCTGGCGCTTGTGCCACTTGTGCCATTCCTTGCTGCCGTGCCAGTGCTGTGCATGCACCGGCTGCGGGGCCAGCGCCACCGGCGGCGCCACATAGACCGGGCGCGGCATGACGTGCACGGGCGGCGGCGGCGCCACGTACACCGGGCGCGGCAGCATTTGCGGTGGCGGCGCGTACACCGGCGCTGGCACGGCCAGGCGGCCGGGCAGGTTCAGGTTCACATGGACGTCCACCTGCGCCATGGCGGCGCCACTGCCCAGCCCCAGCAGGGCGGCCAGTGCCCAGGCCCTGCGCGTGTTCTTGTTGTTCATGTCTTTCTTTTTCCTTTCTCTGCGGGACTGCGCGGTGCAAAGTCCTTCCCTTTCAGCCAACAGCGACTTTGCCCCAGGGGTTGACCCCAGGCCGGTAACCATTGGCCAGCAAGTGCAAGCAAAACCGCCCTGGCTGCGCTCAGCGCGCGCCGCGCAGCTCGGCCCAGATCACCAGCCCCAGCCCCGCCAGCAGCCCGGCCAGGCCCCAGAAGGCGGGCGCCGGCGGGCGCTCGCCCAGCACCAGCAGCGCCAGCGCGAAGGCGGCGGCCGGCTCGATCAGGCTCAGCGTCACCGCCGTCGCGCCCTGGATGTGCCGCAGCGCGCCGGAGAACGCCACATAGGCCAGCCCCGACACCACCACACCCAGGTACAGCACCAGGGCCAGCGACGCCGGACCGAAACGCGGCGTCCCGGCCAGCAGCGCCGCCACCGGCAGCGCCAGCAGCGCCGCGCCGCTGAACACCCGCAGGTTCACCCAGCCGGCGGGCGCGCGCGCCACCAGCCGCTTGTTCACCAACGCATAGCTGGCATAGGCCAGCCCAGCCAGCAGACACAGCCCCAGGCCGGCCCATGACGGCGCCACCTGCGCCGCGCCGCGCGCCAGCGCCATCAGCCCGCCGCCGGCCACGCTGACCGCCACGCCCAGCCACCACAGCAGCGGCGGCGCGGCGCGCTGCACCAGCGCCTGGATCAGCCCGGCCCAGACCGGGCTGCTGCCGATGGCCACCGCCGTGCCCACCCCCACCCCGGCCAGGCGCACGCCGGCATAGAAGGCGATGCTGTAGCCGCCGATGCCGGCCGAGGCCAGCGCCAGCCAGGACAGCGGCACGCGCGGCCGTGGCGCATTGCCTGGGGCGGGCTGTGCCGCCGCCTGCGCCCCAGGCGCGCCCGCCGCGCGCCGGCGGCGCCAGCGCGCCAATGCCTGCGCGCAGCAGAAAAAACCGCTGGCCACGGCCAGCTGCGCGGCGCCGACCCAGAACGGCGACAGCCCGCCCGCGCCCAGCTGCTGCGCGGTGCCGGTCGTGCCCCACAGCAGCGCCGCCAGGCTGACCAGGGCGATGCCGGTCAGCGGCGACGCGCCAGGGGCTGTGTGATGGTGTTGCATGGCCGGCATCCTGCCGCGGTCCGGCGCGCGCAAATGTCGCGCAACGTGTGTGGTGGCCTGGATTCCTGCTATTCAAAAAGTAGCTGCAGGCCCTTTGAAACAAAGGGCTCAGGCGCTATTTAGCCGCAATTTTTGCAATTGCGCCGCGCGCAGCGCCCGGGCGCCCACGCCGCGCTCGCGCCGCAGCGCCGCCGCCAGGGCGCTGGCGCTGGCGTAGCCGGTGGCCAGTGCCGCCTGCGCCAGCGGCCGGCCACGCGCCAGCAGCTGCGCAGCGGCGTCCAGGCGGCGCGCGCGCAGCCAGTCCTGCGGCGTGGCGCCGGTCAGCTCCAGCCAGCGCGCATGAAAGCGCGCCGCGCTCAGGTGGTACAGACGCGCCATGCGCGCCGTCGGCCAGGGTTCGCGCAGCGTGCGCCCGACGGCGGCCTGCAGCAGCGCCACGTCCAGCGGCCGGCGCGCCAGCACGCGCGGCGCACCCAGCAGCAAGGCCAGGCAGGCGTCGGCGGCGCGCACTGGCGCGCCCGCCGGCTGCGGCGCCGCGCCCAGGCTGCGCGCCAGCGCCTGTGCCGCCGGCGGCACGGCGAAGCGGCGCACACGCTGCAGCCCGGCGCCGGGCGGCGCGTCGATGACGAAAAGGCGCGTGTCCGGCCGCGCCAGGAAGGCGTGCACCGCGCCGGCCGGCACCGCCAGGCCGCAGCTGCTGTCGACGAAGGCGCTGCGCCCGGCGACTTCCAGCTCCATGCGCCCCTGCAGCGCGAACAGCAGTTGGGCATGGTCGTGCGCGTGCGCCTGGTGCTCGCCGCCATAGCGGCGCACCGAGGCGGTGGGGCACAGGGGCGTGACATCGGCGAACATGGGCCGCATGCTAGCGGTCGATGGGGCAGCGCAGGGCGCGGCATGCAGACGCATCTGCGCGGGCCGGTGCCGGCCGATGCGCCCGATGCGGGCACTGCGGATAATGCCCCGCCACGGCCCGGCGCCCTTGCTGCCGGGCTGCCGCCTGCCGCGCCGCGGCGCCGTTTCCTGCCCGCCCGACCTGCCGCCCTTCATGCCCGCCCTGCCGCCCGCCGCCCCGCCCTCCGCCGCGCCCCGCTCGTCCTGGCTGCAGACTTGGCGCGTGTACCTGGAGCCGGCCAGCCTGCGCATGCTGACGCTGGGCTTTTCCGCCGGGCTGCCGCTGCTGCTGGTGCTGGGCACACTGTCGTTCCGGCTGCGCGAGGCGGGCATCGACCGCACCACCATCGGCTACCTGTCCTGGGTCGGCCTGGCCTACGCCTTCAAGTGGGCCTGGGCGCCGCTGGTGGACCGGCTGCCGCTGCCGCTGCTGACGCGCACGCTGGGCCGGCGCCGCGGCTGGCTGCTGGCGGCGCAGCTGCTGGTGGCCGCCGGGCTGGTCGGCATGGCGCTGGCCGACCCGCGCACCCAGCTGCTGGCGCTGGTGGGCTGCGCGCTGGTGGTGGCGTTCGGCTCGGCCACGCAGGACATCGCGCTGGACGCGCTGCGCATCGAGTCCGCCGGTACCGAGCGCCAGGCGGCGCTGGCCGCCACCTACCAGACCGGCTACCGGCTGGCGATGATCTGGGCCGGCGCCGGCGTGCTGTGGCTGGCCGCGCGCGCCGAGGTCGCCGGTGCCACCGGCTACCAGGCCGGCGCCTGGCGCGTGGCCTACCTGGCGATGGCCGTGTCGATGCTGATCGGCATGGCCACCACGCTGGCCGCGCCCGAGCCGGCGCTGCGCCCGCTGCCGCCCTTCCAGGGTCTGCGCGCGTGGCTGCACGGCGCGCTGGTGGCACCCTTTGCCGAGTTCATCGGCCGCTGGCGCTGGCAGGCGGCGCTGATCCTGGCGCTGATCGCCGTCTACCGCATCAGCGACGTGGTCATGGGCATCATGGCCAACCCGTTCTACGTCGATCTGGGCTTCACCAAGGACGAGGTGGCGGCGGTGACCAAGGTCTACGGCGTGCTGATGACGCTGGCCGGCACCTTCCTGGGCGGCGCGCTGGCGCTGCGCTGGGGCGTGATGCGCGTGCTGCTGCTGGGCGCACTCTTGTCGGCAGCCAGCAACCTGCTGTTCGCCTGGCTGGCCGGGCACGGGCACGACGTGGGCGCGCTGGTGTTCGTGGTCTCGGCCGACAACCTGGCCGGCGGCATCGCCTCGGCGGCGTTCATCGCCTACCTGTCCGGGCTGACCAACGTGCAGTACACGGCCACGCAGTACGCGCTGTTCAGCTCGATGATGCTGCTGCTGCCGAAATGGCTGGCGGGGTTTTCCGGGCAGTTCGTGGACGCGCACGGCTACGCCGCGTTCTTCACCGGCACGGCGGCGCTGGGCGTGCCGGTGCTGCTGCTGGTGGTGCTGGCGGCAAAATATGCCAAAACCGCCCCCAACCCTTGATATGCAAGGGCACGCAGCTATCAGTGGAATAGCAATGCAGCAGCTTTACCGCTGCTTTACACCCACGACACCGGGGCGAGACAGCCCCGCCGCAGGATGGCCCGCACCATGAGTTCGCAGCTTTTGATGATCGAGGACGACCGGCGCCTGGCGCAGATGGTCATCGAGTACCTGACCCAATCCGGCCTGCAGGTGCAGCACGTGGGCGACGGCGAGACCGGCCTGGCGCTCTTGCAGCACCCCGAGGGCGGGCCCACGCCCGAGCTGGTGGTGCTGGACCTGATGCTGCCCGGCATCGACGGCCTGGAGGTGTGCCGGCGCATCCGCGCCCTGCCCGGCGCCGCGGCGCGCGTGCCGGTGCTGATGCTGACCGCCAAGGGCGACCCGATGGACCGCGTGATCGGCCTAGAGATCGGCGCCGACGACTACCTGCCCAAGCCGTTCGAGCCGCGCGAGCTGCTGGCGCGCATCCGCGCCCTGCTGCGCCGGCGCGAGGCCGGCAGCGTGCCGGCAGCCAACGTGCTGCGCTTCGGCCAGCTGGAGATCGACCGCGACGCGCGCACCGTGACCGTGGCCGGCCAGCCGGCCGACCTGACCTCCTACCAGTTCGACCTGCTGGTGGCCATGGCCGAGCGTGCCGGCCGGGTGCTGACGCGCGAGCAGATCATGGAAGCCGTGCGTGGACGCGAACTGGAGGCCTTCGACCGCAGCATCGACGTGCACATGGGCCGCATCCGCGCCGCCATCGAGGCCGACGCCAAGAACCCTCGGCGCATCCTCACCGTGCGCGGCGTGGGCTACGTCTTCGCGCGCCAGCAGGACTGAGAGTGAACACCCCCCTGTGGCGCTGCGCGCCCTTCCCCCCGCTCTCGCATTGCCATGCAATGCGGGCAGGAGGACGCCGCCGGTGCGGCGGGGCGGCCCTTGCACGGCGGCCTGGCAGGCGGTGCGCCAGTGGTGCGCGTTGTGCCCTGGATGGAGCGGGCAGGCCATGTCGATCCTGAGTTCGTTCTCGCGTCGGCTGTACCTGCGCCTGTGGCTGGCGGTGGTCGGCGGCGTGGCGGTGTTCGCCCTGGTGGTCGGCTATGCCTGGCGCGTGGCCGCCGAGCATGCCGAGCAGGCGCGCACGCTGAATGCGCCGCCGCGCGCGCTGCAGCTGCAGACGCCGGACGGCCGCGTGCTGCTGCAGGGCCAAGCCACGCGCGTGCCGGGCGAGCAGCCGGAGGACAAGTTCGTGTTGAACGTGCAGGGCAGCGACGGCCAAGACTATGAGCTGCACATGGAGCGCCGCCCGCGCCCGCGCAGCTCCGGGCCAGGGCGCCACGGCGCTGCCTTCTGGCTCACCCCGCCCTACGGCTTCGTGTGGATGCTGGCGCTGGTGGGCATCGCCGTGACCGTCGGGGTGTTTCCCATCATCCGCCGGCTGCTGCAGCGCCTGGAGCAGCTCGAGCGCAGCGTGCAGCGCTTCGGCGAGGGCGACCTGTCGGTGCGCGTGCCCGAGCAGGGCCACGACGAGGTGGCGCGCCTGGCGCACCAGTTCAACGCCGCCGCCGCGCGCATCCAGACGCTGGTGCAGTCGCACAAGGCGCTGCTGGCCAACGCCTCGCACGAGTTGCGCTCGCCGCTCACCCGCCTGCGCATGGGGCTGGAGCTGATGCAGGGCCAGGGTCACGCGCCGCCACCGGCCGCGCGCGCCGAGATCGAGCGCAACATCGCCGAGCTCGACCAGCTGGTCGACGAGATCCTGTTGGCCAGCCGGCTGGACGCCGGCGCCGAGAGCGTCTTCGCCGCCGAAGAGGTGGACCTGGTCGGCCTGGCCGCCGAGGAATGCGCGCGCGTCGATGCCGAACTCATCGCCGCGCCACAGGATGATGCCGGCGCGCTGCAGCTGCGCGGCGACCCCAAGCTGCTGCGCCGCGCGCTGCGCAACTTGCTGGAGAACGCGCGCCGCTACAGCCAGGGCGAGATCACCCTGGCGCTGGCGCGCCAGGGCGCCCAATGCGTGCTGCGTGTGTGCGACCACGGGCCGGGCGTGCCCGAGGCGCAGCGCGAGCGCATCTTCGAGCCGTTCTACCGCCTGCCCGGCGCCAGCGAACGCTCGGGCGGCGTCGGCCTGGGGCTGGCGCTGGTGCGCACCATCGCGGAGCGCCACGGCGGCAGCGTGGCCTGCCAGGCGCGCCCCGACGGCCGGCCGGGCGCGTGCTTCGTGCTGCGCCTGCCGGTGCAGGGCAGCGCACCCGGCCCCGTGGCAGGCGGGCCGCAGGCTGCGGCATCATCGCGGGTATGACCCGCATTCCTGTTCCAGCCGACCGCGCGGCGCCGGCCATCGGCGTGCTGCGCGCCGTGCTCACCGGCCGCGCCCGGCCCTACACCCGCCCGGGCAGCGCCAGCGCCATCGACAAGCAGCCCTGCGACGCGCCGGTGGCCGTGGGCGCCGAGGGCCTGGCGGGCGACGAGCAGGGCGACCCGCGCGTGCACGGCGGGCCGTTCAAGGCCGTGCACTGCTATGCCTGGGAGCAATACGCGCCCTGGCGCGCCGAGCTGGCCGGCCACCCGCAGGCGCTGGCGCTGCTGGAGCGGCCCGGCGCGTTTGGCGAGAACTTCAGCCTGCAAGGCATCGACGAGGCCGGCGTCTGCCTGGGCGACCAGTGGCAGGTGGGCGGCGCACGGCTGGAGGTTAGCCAGGGCCGCCAGCCGTGCTGGAAGCTGAGCGACCGCTTCGGCGTGCCGGACATGGCGCTGCGCGTGCAGTCCAGCCTGCGCACCGGCTGGTACCTGCGCGTGCTGGAAGCCGGCGCGGTGCGCGCCGGTGACCGCGTGCACCTGCTGGCGCGCCCGCACCCGGACTGGCCGCTGGCGCGCATCATGCGGGCGATCGCCCAGGGCGACTGCACCCCGGCGCTCATGCACCAGCTGCTGGCCCTGCCGCTGCCGCCCAACTGGCAGCGGCTGTTCCAGCGCCGGCTGGACAGCGGCCAGGTCGAGGACTGGCGCGCGCGGCTGGACGGCTGACCGCCCTGGCCTGGGCACTGCCACCGCCGCGCACCCTCAGGCCCTGCGCGTCCGCACCGGCCGCTGGCTGCGCATCCGGCGCTCGTGTCGCCTACAGCCCCTCCAGCTCCAGCCCCGACGCGCTGACGCGCGCCCGTGGGTCGGCATACACCTGCCGGTCGAAGCTGCCGACCTGCTTGTCGGTGATCAGCGCCGAGGTCATGGCGCCCGAGACGTTGGTCAGCGTGCGCGCCATGTCGATGATCGGGTCGATGGCCAGCACCATGCCGATCAGCGCGAAATGCTCGCCCAGCCCCATGCCCGACAGCGCGATGGTCGCAGCGATGGTGGCCGTGCCCGGGATGCCGGCCACGCCGATGGAGCCGACGATGACCACGATCAGCGTCATCAGGTAGAACTGCAGGTTCAGCTCCAGCCCCACCATGTGCCCGACCATCACCACCAGCATGGCCGGGAAGAAGCCCGCGCAGCCGTTCATGCCCATGGTGGCGCCCAGTGACCCCACCAGGTTGGCCGAGCCGGCCGATACGCCCATGCGCTCGGTCAGCGTGGCGATGGTCAGCGGCAGCGTGCCCAGCGACGAGCGGCTGGAAAACGCCATGACCAGCGTCTCGCGCGCCTTGGCGAGGTAGGTCAGCGGCGACAGGCCGTTGGCCGCCACCAGCAGCAGGTGCACCGCCACCATGACCAGCGCCGCCACGTAGACCGCCACGATGAAGCCCGACACGTCCAGGATCGCCGGGATGCCGTTGCTCATCAGGGTGCCGCCCATCAGCGCCGTCACGCCGTAGGGCAGCAGCCGGATGACCATGGTCGTCACGGCCATGACCACCGTGTGCAGCCCGTCGATGAAGCCGCGAAACGCCGCCACCGGCCCGGGCAGGCGCGCCGCCGCGCGCTGCGCGCCCACGCCCAGCAGCGCCGAGAAGATCACCAGTCCGACCACGTTGTTGCCGTTCATGGCCGAGACGATGTTGGCCGGGATCTGGTTCACCAGGATGTTGACCAAGCTGGTCTGCTCGCGCAGCGCCGCTTTGCCCGCCTGGTACAGCGTGCCCTGCCCCAGCCCGAACACATGGGCCAGCGCCATGCCCACCAGCGCCGCGACGGCCGTGGTCGCCAGCAACCAGAAGATGCCGCGCACCGCCACCTTCGACAGGTATTCGTCGCCCGAATGGTCGAGCACCACCTTGACGATGGAAACGAACACCAGCGGAATGACCAGCATGCGGATCAACGCCACGAAGCCGCGCCCGAACAGGCCGTACCAGGTGGCCGTTTCGCGCAGCGCGGCGCTGGGGTTTTGCGGCATGCCCTCCAGAAGCTGCAGCGACAGACCGAGCGCCAGGCCCAGGCCGAGGGCGATCATCATGCGCAGGGAGAAACTCTTGCCGGCTTTTTTCAGGCGCACCAGCAGCCAGAAGGCCAGCAGGAGCAGGGCTGCCCAGACCAAGGTTTGCCAGCGGGTGAGAACGAGGAAGTTTTCGAAGAAGGGGCCGGTGAAGATTTGGCCAGGGCTGGGGTCGGGGGGGTTCATGCTGGGCCTTTGTAACTGGAACGGTCAAGTACAGGATACTGGCTGGAGCAAAGTTGCGGAGCCATCTTCACACTGCGTATCTTGCAGTTGTTTTGTGATACAAAGAGAAACTTGTGTGATATCAAGCCTTGCTTTGGAAGGCCCTACTTGTCATTACTCAGAATCGGTGACTATGCGGGCTCGCAACTGGTGAATTGCAGAACTGTGGCTTCTCGCAAGCACCGACTCCTACCGTCAATTTGCAGAATTGCTTAAAAGTAAATAAACACAGCAAATTAGAGTAATTAAAGCGCGCAGCAGGAAATCGACAGAATCAAATCGCTCTTTATTTCAATACACAACCCCGATAAGAATATTTATAAAAAGCGAATTTTCAAAATCATAGCGGACTTAATATGATAAATTATCGTAGAAATTTTTTATTAATAATAATTATCGGAATTGTTTGGCTAACGATCGATCTCGATTATGACAGAAAGGACCCCAATTCAATTGACCGAATGCTGAAGTGGTCACCATTCTCTCAGCGTTGGTGCTTAAATAGTATTGCTATTGCAGGGGAAGGACCTTCTGCCCATAATCTACATGGGTTAAATTGCCCACAAATATACAACTTAGCCCTTAAGAAAGTTGATAGGTATTACGATAGAGCAATAAGCACCTTCTCTTCCGCATTAGATGCACTTGATAAAAATCCAGGAACAGAGGCAAATATAAAATTCTCCCCGATAATTAATGCAGATTCTTCCATATTTAACACACATGATCCCCGACCGGGTAGCGCCGTTTATGATGCTCAAAAAATCAAGTCTAAACTTGAGCTTGCCAAGACAGAGTCAGCCATCATAAAAAAGGAATTGGAAGATTTCTCTCCGAAAATCCCTTGGAGAAAAAAAATAAATTTCGGAGAGCAAATTTTCATACCGGTCAAATACGAATTAGTAGCGAGTGAAAAAAATAGCACAGAAAGCATAAAAGTACCTTTTCCGAAATCCGAATGCGATATCAATTATTCAGAAGTAGTTGAAAAAGCTGGCTTGATTCCCGAGGAAATATCAATTGACGGGCCAGATGATGCTGATTTCTCCGGCTATGGATGTCCATATCGTATAATGCCAACACCTGGCTCTATTGTTGTCAAAGGAAGCAAGGTGAAATTTCGCAGTGCGGGAGAGAGCGGGTAAATTGCAATGGGTCTTAGAGCGCGTTATGCACTTCCCGTTGCAACCAGCACCCAAGCGGATGCTGAGAACATTAGTACGGCGAAGACCAGGAAATACAGGCCGCTCAAAACGTCAGGCAGGCGCTCATAGTCTCGCGGGAGGCGGCGAAACTTGGCCAGCCAGCCGAAGCTTCTCTATACCACTCAGCGCCGCGGCAGCAGCACGAAGCCCTTTTTCGCTTCGGGCAACTTCACGATCTGCAAGTCGATGCCGATGTCTCGGGCCGCTTGATGCGCCCGCCCTCCCGTGTAGCCTTGATTTGCCCAGGCCGCCTCTACCGTATGGCCTGTGGCTTGCTGCACCGCTTCGCACAGCGTTTTCACTTGCGCTCGCTCCTGCTCGTCGGCCGGCGTGACATGCAACGCCAGCAGGTAGCCCAAGGTGTCCACTGCCATGTGGACCTTGGGAAGGTCTGCGTAAATCGCGCCGCGATGTGCTGATGGACGCGGGAGTGCACGGACAATCGACGCCACGAAACAAGCCGACCTGGGCCTGAACCTGACGATCAAGCGCACGCGCAAACGCGAGTTCCTGACAGAGATGGAGCGCGTGGTGCCGTGGGCAGCCCTGGTGGGCTTGATCGCGCCGTATGCGCCCGAAGGCAAACGCGGACGCCCGCCGTTTGCCGTGGAGACGATGCTGCGCATTCACTTCATGCAGCAGTGGTTCACGCTGAGCGATCCAGCCATGGAGGAGTCGCTGCACGACGTGCCCTTGTTCCGCGAGTTCGCGGGTCTGAACTGGGACACGCCGGTGCCTGACGAAACCACGATCCTGCGCTTTCGCCGTCTGCTGGAAGAACACAAGTTGGCCCCGCAGATCCTGGCGCTGGTCAACGAGTTGCTGGGCGCCAAGGGCTTGATGCTGCGTGCAGGAACCGCGGTGGACGCCACCCTGATCGCCGCGCCCAGCTCGACCAAGAACGCCTCGGGCGAGCGCGACCCGCAGATGAAGCAGAGCAAGAAAGACCAGCAGTGGTACCTCGGCATGAAGGCCCACATTGGCGTGGACGCGGACTCGGGCCTGGTGCACACCGTGCGCGGCACGGCCGGCAACGTGGGCGACGTGGTCGACGTGGTCGAGGCCAACACACTGCTGCATGACGAGGAAGCCGAGGCCTGGGGTGATGCGGGCTACCAGGGTGCGGACAAGCGCCCAGATGCCAAAGCCGGCGTGCGCTGGAACATCGCGATGCGCCCCGGCAAGCGCCGTGCGCTGGACAAGACCAAACTCGTCGATGACCTGACCGACCAACTCGAACGCCTCAAAGCCAGCATCCGGGCCAAGGTCGAGCATCCGTTTCGGGTGATCAAAAGGCAATGGGGCCACGTGAAGGTGCGCTACCGGGGCCTGGCCAAGAACACCGCGTAGTTGCACACTGCTGCTTGCACTGTCCAACCTGTGGATGGCGCGGCGAACTTTGACGGGGGCGCAGGCATGAGTGCGCCTGCAAACGGCCAAAGGGCCGGCAAATGGGCCGAAAACAGCCCGACGCCGGACTTCGACGAAGCTGACGCGGCCAGTTGGCTGGGCCGACCAGCATCAGCACATCTCAAAGCGCATTGCGCAGACCTTCTTTAACGGACAGACCATCGACTGGACCGGCCGGCTGGAAGGTCAGGCTTGAGAGCCTGTCCACGATTCCAGTTTCACTATGGCCAGTGCCGCTCTTTGCGCACCGGCACTGCAGCTCAGCGCCGCTGCCCAACCGGCCAGCACCAGGCCGACAGCGCGTACAGCCCCACCCCCAGCCCCAGCGCCGCCGCTGCCAGGGTCAGCGCACGCGCGAAGCCCAGCGCCTCGCCGCTGCCGGCCACCAGTGCCGCCGCCAGGGGCGGGCCGGCGATCTGCCCGACGCCATACACGGCGGTGACCAGGCTGGCGAAACTGTCGGCCGAGGCCGGCCACAGGCGGCGCGCCTCCTGCAGGCCAAAGAAGGTGATGGCGGTGAACGGCAGCCCCAGCAACACGCTGCCCAGGGCGAAGCCCGGTGGCGTCGGCCACCACAGGCCGACCGCGATGCCCAGCGCCTGCAGCACATAGCAGGCCAGCAGCAGCCAGCGGCGGTCCCAGTGCGCCGGCGCTCGCGCGCTGCCGGCCGCCCCGACCGCCACCGCCACGCCGAAGATCGGCCAGAACAGGTCCGGCCACGGCGAGCCGGCCGGCAGCGCGCCGCGCGCGATCACCGGCAGGAAGGTGGCGGTGACGATGTAGCCCAGTCCCGACAGGCCATAGGCCAGCGCATGCAGCGCGCGGGCCGCGACGCTGGCCGCCGGCCGCGCCGCGGCGGCGCCGGGTGCATGCGCGCCGGCCGTGGCCGCACGCCCGTGCACCACCGGCCAGACCAGCGCGCACAGCAGCAGCGCCAGCACGCTGAACGCCGCCCAGCCGGACGCCGCGCGCCAGTGTGCCGCGACCATGGCGCTAGTCAGGAAGCCGGTCAGCGCGATGCCCACGCCCGGCCCGCAGAAGATCAGCGCCCCCAGCGCCGGCCGGCCCAGCACCGCCAGGCGCACCATGCACCAGGCGGCGATGTTCAGCAGCACGAAGGCACTGGCCACGCCGGCAGCGAAGCGCAACGCTGGCCAGGCGCCGGGCAGCGGCAGCGCCATGGCCGCCGTCAGCAGCACCGTGGCGATGAGTCCGGCGCGCGCCAGCCGCGCCGGATGCCAGCGCGCGTACCAGCCGCGCGCCACCCAGGGCAGCGCCGTGCAGGCCAGCGCGCCCAGCAGGTAGCCGATGTAGTTGGCCGTGGCCAGCCAGCTGCCGCCGGCCAGCGTGACCACGCCGTCGGCCAGCATCATCGGCAGCAGCGGCGTGAAGGCGAACCGCCCCACGCCCATGGCCACGGCCAGCGCCAGCATGCCGGCCAGCGCCACCATGGCCGGTCGCGCGCCCGGACCGGAGATCTCCTGAAAAGGGGAAGACATACGTTTTGAAGATGGTTTAGACTGAAATCATCTCATGAAAAGATTGCAGCAGTGGACCTGATAGCCCTGGACATTTTCCTGGCCGTGGCGCGCGAGGGCAGCGTCACGCGCGCCGCCGAGCGCCTGGGGCGCGCGCAGTCCAACGTGACCACGCGCGTGCAGCAGCTGGAGGAATCGCTGGGCTGCCGGCTGTTCGTGCGCGAAGGCCGGGGCATGGTGCTGACCGACGCCGGCCAGCGCCTGGCGCGCCACGCCGAGCGCCTGCTGGCGCTGGCCGAGGAGGCGCGCCAGGCGGTGTGCTCGCCCGAGCCCAGCGGCCGCCTGCGCCTGGGCGCTATGGAGAGCACCGCCGCCGCGCGCCTGCCCGCGCCGCTGGCGCAGCTGCACGCACGCTGGCCCGCGCTGGCGCTGGAGTTGCGCACCGGCGCCTCGCGCGTACTGGTCGAGGACGTGCTGGCGCACCGGCTGGACTGCGCGCTGGTTGCTTGGCCACCGCCCGGCCTGGACGACGACGCCGCCACCGCCCTGGCGCGCGTGCCGGTGTGGCAGGAGCAGCTGCTGCTGGCGCTGCCCGCCAGCCACCCGCCGGTGCACGCGCCGGCCGACCTGCAGGTGGACACGCTGGCCGCCTTCGCCCACGGCTGCACCTACCGGCGCATCGGCGAGGCCTGGATGGCGCAGGCCCTGGGCCGCGCGCCGCGCGTGCTGGAGCTGGCCTCCTACAGCACCATCCTGGCCTGCGTGGCCGCCGGGCGCTGCGCCGGCGTGCTGCCGCGCGCGGTGCTAGAGCTGCTGCGCGCGCCGCCGCCGCTGCATTGGCTGGAGCTGGGCACCTGCCCGACCCTGCTGGTGCACCGCGCCGGCCACGACACCCCGGCGCTGTCCGCGCTGCTGCAGGCGCTGCGGCCGGACGCACCCGAACTCTCCCTTTCCTGAACCCTCCCGGAGCCCGCCATGGCCACTGTCCCCCGCCTGCTGCAACGCCTGTCCCTCGACCTGCCCATCGTCCAGGGGCCCATGACCGGCTCGGACACGCCGCAGCTGGCGGCTGCCGTGTCCGAGGCCGGCGGCCTGGGCATGCTGGGCTGCGGCATGCGCTCGCCGCAGGCCATGCGCGAGGCCGCCGCCGCCGTGCGCGCCGCCACCCGCCGGCCCTTCGGCATGAACCTGTTCGTGCTGCAGACGCCGTCGCCCGACCCGGCCACGGTGCGCGCCGCCATCGACCGCCTGGCGCCGCTGTACGCCGAGTTGGCCCTAGCCATGCCCGAGCCGCCCGCGCAATGGTGCGAGGATTTCGACGCGCAGCTGCAGGCGCTGATCGCCGCGCGCCCGGCCGTGGCCAGCTTCACCTTCGGGCTGCTGAGCGCGGCGCAGGTGGAGCGCGTGAAGCATGAGGCCGGCAGCCTGGTCATCGGCACCGCCACCACCGTGGCCGAGGCGCGCGCCTGGGCCGAGGCCGGAGCCGACGCGGTCTGCGCCTCGGGCATGGAGGGCGGCGGGCACCGCGGCAGCTTCCTGGACCTGGGAAGCAGCAGCCAGATCGGCACCCTGGCGCTGGTGCCGGCCTGCGTGGATGCGTTGGACGTTCCCGTGATCGCCGCCGGCGGCATCATGGACGGGCGCGGCATCGCCGCCGCGCTGGCGCTGGGCGCGCAGGCGGCGCAGCTGGGCACGGCCTTCCTGGCCTGCCCGGAGTCGGCCATCGGCGCCGCCCAGCGCGCGGCCATGGCGCGGGCCGAGGGCAGCGACACGCGCATCACCCGCGCCTATTCCGGCCGCCCGGCGCGCGGCATCGTCAACGCCATGATGGAGCAGCTGGACGCGCACGCGGACACGCTGCCGCCCTACCCGGTGCAGAACGCGCTGACGGCGCCGCTGCGGCGCGCGGCGGCGGCGCAGGGCCGGGCGGACTACCTGTCGCTGTGGGCCGGCCAGGGCGTGGGGCTGGCGCGGGCGCTGCCGGCGGCGCAGCTGGTGGCGCTGCTGGAGCGCGAATGGCGCGCTGCTTGTGGGCGCGTGGCGGGCGATGCGCAGGGGGCGTGAGCGGGCACGCAAGCCTGTCGCCGGGCAGGCGGCGGGGCAGCCCCTCACCCCTCCCTCTCCCCGAAGGGGCGAGGGCGACCGGTTGCGCGGGCGCGGCGCGGGCACTCAATTACTACGCTTTCGATAGCTGCATGCCCTTGATTACCAAGGGCTGCAGGGCGATTTGACCTGAAAACCTCCTGCACCCCGCGCCCGGCCGCGTCAGCCGCCGGCGCGTCTCACCACCACTGCGTGCGCACGCGCGTGTGCCGCCGGCGAAAGCGCAGATAAATGTTGTCGCCCGCGTCCTCGCGCGTCAGGCGGTCGAACACCTCCAGCACCAGCGCGCCCAGCGGGTGCAGCGCGCACACCGACTGCAGCCGCCAGCGCATGTTGCGCAGCGTGTCGTCGGTGCCGACGGTGAAGGCCGACAGGCCGTCCAGCAGCGGCACGCGCCCGCCCTGCAGCGCCTGCAGCGCCTCGGGCCGGTCGGCGGGCGCGCCGCCCTCGGGGTGCTGCAGGAAGCGCTCGGTCTCGCACAGCTTGACGGTGTTGACCAGCAGCACCGCCTGCAGCATCAGCGCGCGCAGCACCGGGTCGCGGTCGTGGTCGATGAAGGTGTCGCAGGCCGACACCAGCCAGCGCAGGTTCAGGTGCCGGCACAGGAAGTCGCGCTCGGCGTCCCACAGCGCGCGGAACTGCGCGTAGTGCCGGCCGATCTGCGCCTCGCGGCGGATCAGCACGATCAGCGTGGCGTGGTGCAGCAGCAGCCGCGACTGGCCGGCGAACTCGCCCTCCAGGCGCTGCAGGTGCTCGCGCAGGTCGGGCTGGGCGCCATGGCCGTACTGCGGCTGCTCGCCGGCCACGGTCTGCTGCTTGAGCGCCCGCAGGTCGGCCTGCTTCAGTTGCGCCGTCACCTCGGCCGCGCCCTGGCGGCGCTGGTGGCGGCTCCAGGAGAACCAGTGCTCGAAGACGGTCTTGCGGCGTTTCATGGCATTGCGGACGGTGGGGATGGGATCGGTGGCGCGCGCAGCAGGTCCAGGTACTGCTGCGTCATGCGCCGCCGGTCGAAGGTGGCGCGCACGTGCGCCTGGCCGCGCGCGGCCACGGCCTGCGCCTGCTCCGGGTGCTGCAGCAGCTGCGCCAGCCGCGCCGCCAGCGCGGCCGCGTCCTGGTGCGGCACCAGGTAGCCGGTGTCGCCATCGGTCAGGATCTCGCGCACGCCTTCCACGTCGGTGCCGATGCCGCAGCAGCCGCAGGCCATGGCCTCGATCAGCCCCAGCCCCAGGCCCTCGTAGTGCGTGGACAGCACCGCCAGCTTCACCCGCCCGCACAGCGCCGGCAGGTCGGACACATGGCCCAGGAAGCGCACCTGCTCCTGCAGCCCCAGCTCCTGCGCCAGCACCTGCGCGCGCCGGCGCCAGCTGGACTTGCCCTCGCCGGCCAGGTACACGGTGGGCCGCAGCCCGTGCGTGTCGCGCAGCACGGCGGCAGCGCGGATCAGCGTGAAATGGTCCTTTTGCTGGGCGAAGCGCGCGGACATGACGATGGCGTCCTCGCGCTCGTGCCAGGGCAGACCGCCCTGCCAGCGCTGCAGGTCAATGCCGTTCAGGATGGCGACGCATTTGTCCGCAGGATGCCCGCGCGCCACCAGCGCGTCGCACACCGCCTGCGACACGCCGACGATGCGCTCGGTGCGCGCCGCCAGTTCCAGCGACTGGCGCAGGCGCCGCGCGGTGTAGCGCTCGCGCGTGTTGTGCTCGACGTGCAGCAGGCGCGGCACACCGGCCTGCAGTGCGCCGTAGCGGCCCCACAGGTGCTCGCTGAAGCCGTGCGCGACGAACACGTCGGGTCGCCACTGCCGGCATAGCCGCGCCACCTCGCGCTGCGTCACCCAGTGCGACCAGCGCGACACCGTGCGCACCGCGATGCCTTGTGCCTGCAGCCGCTGCAGCCGCTCGGTGATGTCCATGGCGCGGCGGCGCAGCACCAGCAGGCTTTCCTGGCCCGGATGGGGCGCGCACAGGTCGATGGCCACCTGCGTGGCGCCGGAGAACCCGCCGGAGACGAAATGCATGACGCGCAGCGGCCGGTCCGCCTGCGCCGCATCAGCCGCGCGCGCCCCGTCGGGCCGCAGCGCCACCTGTGGCGCACCCGGCCGGCTGTGCACCGACAGCGCCAGCCACAGCGTCACCCCCAGCAGGTACAGGATGTTGGCGTTGTTGTGCGCGAACATGACCTGGGTCAGGCCGAAGCCCAGGAAGCCCAGCACCGTCACCAGGCCGCACACTGCCGCCAGGCGCGACTGTGCCCAGGCCGCAGCATCGGCACCTGCCGCGCGTATCTGCCGGTCGGCCTGGCGCAGCAGGCGCCAGAACCCGTAACCCGGCACCGCGAAGAACGCCAGCAGGCACAGGCAGCCCAGCAGGCCACGCTTGGCGAACATGTCCAGCCATTCGTTGTGCGCGTGGTTCAGCAGCAGGGCATGCGAGGGCAGCCGGGCGGCAGCGACGGCGGCAGGCATGCGCTCGGTGAAGGCCTGCTGCCCGACACCCAGCAGCGGAGCGGTCTGCCCCTCCTCCCAGGCATACACCCAGAGCGCGCGGCGCAGCCCCACCGCGGTGTTCAGCACCTGCGCGTCGGCATGCTCCCATTCGTACACGCCCAATTGCACGCGGTCGCGCACGCTGGGCACGGCCAGCAGCGCGGCGCCCAGCAGCGCCACCGCGCACAGCGCCTGCAGTCCCAGGCGCCATGCCGGTGCCTTGCCGCGCCCGGGGTGCAGGAACCACAGCGTCAGCGCCAGCAGCACCGGCAGCGCCATCCAGCCACCCCGGCTGCCCGACAGCAGGCTGGCCAGCAGGCCACCCGCCGCGCCCAGCGCGCAGGGCAGCGCCAGGCGCCGCTGGCGCCACAGGGCCAGCCCCAGCGCCACGCACCACAGCCCCAGCAGCAGCGCCAGGTTGCCGAACTGGATGGCGTTGGTGTGGCCCTCGGCGCGCTCGAGCTGCTGCAGGCCCACCTGCCACACGGCGATGGCGCCGGCGCCCACGCCGCCCAGCGCGCTGCCCCAGGCCACGGCCCGCCAGCGCGGCGGCTGCAGCGCCAGCGCCAGCACGGCGGCCAGCACCAGCAGGTATTTGACGACGCGGTCCAGCCCCAAGGTCTTCCACTGCAGCTGGCCGTGGTCGAACAGGTGGATGCTCCAGCCCAGGGCCATCAGCAGCACCGCCGCCGCCCACCAGCGCAGCGGCGCGGGCAGTGGCGGGCCTGCGCGCCACCAGCCGGGCAGGCGCAGCAGGCCCAGCAGCACCAGCAGCGCCGCGCCCCAGGAGTAGCCCGAGGGCAGCAGCAGCGAGCCGGCCAGCAGCAGGCCGACGGCGGCATCGGTGGCCCCGGCCCAGGCGCCGCCCTGGGGCGCGGGCAGTGGCGAGTGACGCACTGCCGGGTTCAGCAGCGCTGGCGACGACATGCGCGCGCGGACCAGCCCGGGTCAGTGCCCCGCATGGACGGTCTCGCCCGCCTTCAGGCGATAGACCGTGCCGCAGTACGGGCACTTGGCCTCGCCGGTGTGCGCCATGTCCAGGAAGATGCGCGGGTGCGCGCTCCACAGCGGCATGCCCGCCTTCGGGTTCGGGCAGTACACCCCGCCCTGGCGGTTCAGGTCGCGGGCCAGCAGTTCGACGACGGCTTGTTGGGTCATGGCGTTGTCTTCCTTCCGGCTCAGACCTGGGTCAGCCAGTGGGCGTACTTCGGGTTGCGCCCGTTCACGATGTCGAAGAAGGCGTTCTGGATCTTCTCGGTGATCGGGCCGCGCCGGCCTTCGCCGATCTGTACCCGGTCGAGTTCGCGGATCGGCGTGACTTCGGCCGCGGTGCCGGTGAAGAAGGCTTCGTCGGCGATGTAGATCTCGTCGCGCGTGATGCGCTTTTGCACGATCTCCAGGCCCAGGTCAGCGGCGATGTGGAACACCGTGTTGCGCGTGATGCCGTTGAGCGCGCCGGCCGACAGGTCGGGGGTGTAGATGCGCCCGTCCTTGACGACGAAGATGTTCTCGCCCGCGCCTTCGGAAACGAAGCCCGAGGCATCCAGCAGCAGCGCCTCGTCGTAGCCGTCCTCGGTGGCCTCCATGTTGGCCAGGATGGAGTTGCTGTAGTTGCTCACCGCCTTGGCCTGCGTCATGGTGATGTTGACGTGGTGGCGCGTGTAGCTGCTGGTCTTGACGCGGATGCCGCGCTGCAGGCCTTCCTCGCCCAGGTAGGCGCCCCAAGCCCAGGCCGCGACCATCACGTGGATGCGGTTGCCCTTCGGGGACACGCCGAGCTTTTCCGAGCCGATCCACACCAGCGGGCGCAGGTAGCAGGATTTGAGGCCGTTCTCGCGCACCACGGCGCGCTGCGCCTCGTTCACCTCGTCCTTGCAGAACGGCATCTGCATGCGCAGGATCTTGGCGCTGTTGAACAGCCGGTCGGTGTGCTCCTGCAGGCGGAAGATGGCCGTGCCGGCCGCGGTGTCGTAGGCCCGCACGCCCTCGAAGGCGCCGCAGCCGTAGTGCAGCGTGTGGGTCAGCACGTGGATCTTGGCGTCGCGCCAGTCCACCATCTGGCCATCCATCCAGATCTTGCCGTCACGGTCGGACAGCGGAGCAACAACGGGGCTCATGGGGAATCCTTTGACTCTCGGAACAGACAAACGCGGCCAAACGCCACGAAACCCGCGATTTTACGGTTCGCCCGCGGCCCCTGGCCGTTCCAGCCGCCACTGCGCCAGCCGCCCCTGGCGGAACTCGCAGGTGACGTGCGAGCCGCCGGCGTCCGTCCAGCGGTAGACCTCCGGGTCCTCGCCCGGCGCCGACAGCAGCTGGCCGAGCGCGCGTGTCATGGCCACCACGTGCATCAGGTTGACCCCCGGCTTGAGCTTGGCGTTGAGCATCACGGCGCTGGCCACATGCCCGATGGGCCGCTTGGCGGCCTTGTGCATCACGTTCATCAGCCGGGTGAAGTGCAGCAGCCCCCACATCAGCACGCCGCCGACGGCGACCAGCAGGCCCTGCATGCCGGCCGAGCGCCAGCCGGCGACCAGCAGCAACAGCACCAGGATGGGGGGGACGATCTTGCGCAGGTTCATGGTGGGGGCATTGTCCGCGCCGGCGCGACGGCGCCGGTTGTGGCTGCTGCGTAGGCGCGGGCGGCCGTCAGTCCAGCCCGCGCACCACCTGCATCGCCTCCTCGACACGCTCCACGGCGTGGATGGTCAGGCCGGCAATGGCTTTTTTCGGGGCGTTGGCCTTGGGCACCACGGCCACGGTGAAGCCGAGTTTCGCGGCCTCCTTCAGCCGCTCCTGTCCGCGCGGCGCAGGGCGCACCTCGCCGGCCAGGCCAACCTCGCCGAAGGCGATGAAGCCCTTGGGCAGGGCGCGCGCGCGCAACGACGAGGTGATGGCCAGCAGCACCGCCAGGTCGGCCGCCGGCTCGCTGATGCGCACGCCGCCCACGGCGTTGACGAACACGTCCTGGTCGGACGAGGCGATGCCGGCGTGGCGGTGCAGCACCGCCAGCAGCATCGCCAGGCGGTCGCGCTCCAGGCCCACCGACAGCCGGCGCGGGCTGGGCCCGCCGCTGTCCACCAGCGCCTGGATCTCCACCAGCATCGGGCGCGTGCCCTCCAGCGTGACCAGCACGCACGAGCCCGGCACCGGCTCGGCGTGCTGGGACAGGAAGATGGCGCTGGGGTTGGACACGCCGCGCAGCCCGCGCTCGGTCATGGCGAAGACGCCGATCTCGTTCACGGCGCCGAAGCGGTTCTTGATCGCGCGCACCAGGCGGTAGCTGGAATGCGTGTCGCCCTCGAAGTACAGCACCGTGTCCACCATGTGCTCGAGCACGCGCGGGCCGGCCAGCGCGCCCTCCTTGGTCACGTGGCCGACCAGGATCACCGCGATGCCGGTGGCCTTGGCCAGGCGCGTCAGGTGCGCGGCGCACTCGCGCACCTGCGCCACCGAACCGGGTGCGCTGGTCAGCTGGTCGGAGTACATGGTCTGGATCGAGTCGATCACGCACACCGCCGGCTGGGTGGCCTGCACCGTGGCCAGGATCTTTTCCAGCCCGATCTCGGCCAACACGTTCACCTGGCTGCCCTCCAGTCCCAGGCGGCGCGAGCGCAGCGCCACCTGCGCGCCGCTTTCCTCGCCCGTCACGTACAGCGTCGGCAGGCCGGCGCGCTGCAGCGCGTCCATGGCCTGCAAGAGCAGCGTAGACTTGCCGATGCCCGGGTCGCCGCCGATCAGCACCACGCCGCCCTCGACAATGCCGCCGCCCAGCACCCGGTCCAGCTCCTCGATGCCGCTGGCGCTGCGCACCACCTCGGTGGCCTCGATGGCCGACAGCGGCGCCACCGCCTGGGCCTGCGCCAAGCCGGCGTACTGCGGCGCGCTCAGGCGGTTCTTGCCGGCGCCGGGCGCCTCGGCGACGGTCTCGATCAGCGTGTTCCAGGCGCCGCAGCCGGGGCACTTGCCAAGCCAGCGCGGGCTGGTGGCGGCGCAGTCGGTGCAGGTGTAGAGAGTCTTGTCCTTGGCCATGCGGGAAGAAAGCGATCAGGGGAAAAAGGCAGGCGCGCGAGCGACGCCCGCGCTGTCGGCGCCATCCTACCCAGCGCCCGGACCGCGCGTGCCTACCATGCGCCAAGCCCTTTTGCGCTGCTGCACCATGACCCTGCACCGCCTGCCCTCTCCCCGTCCGCGCGCCCGCCGCAGCGCGGCCCTGGCGCTGCTGGCCGCGGCCGCCCTGCTGCTGGCGGGCTGCGACCCGCGCCCGGGCGACAAGCCGCTGCATCCCACCGCGCCGCCCGTGCCCAAGCCGGCCGCGGCCGCGCCGCCGGCCGGCTGACGGGCACACAATCCGCGCCTGGCCTTTTCGCTTGCCGCCGCGCCTGTGCGGCCGGCCTCACCATCGCATGACCGCCTCCCCGCCTCCCGCCGACGACCTGTCGCCGCCGCCTTCCTGCCCCGATGCCGCCGCGCCCGCACCGGCGCAGGCGCTGCAGCGCCTGAAGGTCGCGCCCGCCGAGCAGCCGCTGAGCGCGGCGCAGAAGAAATTCAACCGCCTGCTGGCGCGCGTGAATAGCCTGGAACGCCAGCTGGAGCAGCTGCAGCAGTCCGCCGACGCCCTGCGCGCGCCGCACCTGCAGCGCATGGACGCCTTGCGCCAGCGCATGGCCCAGGCGCAACGCGCCATGGCGCAGCTGCTGCACGCGCGCCTGCAGCGCCCGGGACTGACCGCGGCGCAGCAGCGCGCGGTGCGCGCCCTGCTGCGCGACCTGGTGCATGCCGTGCCGCCATCGCCGCAGCCCGAACCGGAGTGGGCCGCGCTGCGCGCCGCCTACCCCCGGCCCGTGCCCGCGGCGCCCTCGCCCGAGGCGCTGCAGCAGTTGCTGGATGTGCTCAGCGCCGCCTCTGGCGAGACGCTGGAGCTGTCCGACCTGGAGGACGCCGGCAGCCCCGAGGCGTTGATAGAGGCGCTGGCCGAGCGGCTGCACGCACAGGACGAGGCGCGCCGCGCCGCCGCCGCCGAGCGCCGCGCCCGGCGCAAGACCACCGCGCGCCAGGCCGAGGCCCAGGCCCAGGCGCAGGACGCGCGCTCGGCGCTGCGCGGCATTTACCGCCAGCTGGCCAGCAGCCTGCACCCGGACCGTGAGCCCGACCCCGCCGAGCGCGAGCGCAAGCACGCGCTGATGAGCCAAGCCAACACCGCGCACGAACGCGGCGACCTGCTGGCGCTGCTGCGCCTGCAGCTGGCCGCCGAGCAGGTGGACGAGGCTGCCATGGCACGTCTGGGCGACGCGCGGCTGCAGTCGCTGTGCCTGCTGCTGCAGCGCCAGGTCGGCACGCTGGACCGCGAGCTGGCCGAAGCCGAGGCGCGCCTGGCGCACGAACTGGGCGTGCAGGTGCGCGCCGCCGACCCGCGCCGGCTGCTGGAGGCCGACCTGCAGGCGCTGCAGGACGAACTGCAGAACCTGGCCGAGGGCATGGAACATGACGTGCACGCCCTGCAGGACGACGACAAGGCGCTCAAGGCCTGGCTGCGCGAGCAGGCCCGGCTGGCACGCGAGCACGAACGGGCGGCCCGAGAGATGACCGGGTTCGGCTTCCAGTTCTGAGCCAGGTTTCAGCCAAATCGGCCTCCAGCCCTTTATTCACATGGACCTTTAGCTATTTAAAAGATAGCATCGCCAGACATCGGGTGGCTCAACCCAGTGTCGTGGCACCCGCGTCCGCCGGTTCTGGCGCCCCGGCCGTGGCGGCGGCCTTGGGCGGGACCAGCGCCGTCACCGTCCAGCCGCTGCGCGGCTCCAGGCGCGGGCCGTTGCCGGCGACGCGCAGCAGGCCCTTGTCGGTCTGCGCGAACAGCAGCAACGCCTGGCCGCCCCAGGCCTGCTGGAACTGCTCCCAGCCGTACTGCTCGCCCAGCTGCGTGCTCTTGATCTGCCAGCCGGCATCCAGCAGCTCGGCCAGCCGCGCCAGCGTCTGTTCCTTGCCGAACAGCGCCGGCGCGCGCAGCGGCCGCGCCACGTCGGCGCGCGTGCCGCCCGGCGGCTGCGCCGCCACACGCAGCGCCAGCACCTTGTCGCGGCCGAACTCGCGCTGGTAGTGCACGCTGGTCAGCGCGTTCATCTCGGGGCGCGCCGACATGGCCAGCATCCAGCCCAGGCCGGTGTGGTCCAGGTGCCGGCTGGCGTGCTGCGAGGCGGGGTTGCCGAAGTAGGTCCGCAGGCCGGCCATGCGCGCGGCGCGGATGCCCTCCCAGTCGTCGCTGGCCACCAGCACCGGCACGTCCTGGCGCTTCAGGGCCAGCGCCACCGCACGCGCCACGGCGTTGGCGCCGAACACCAGCACCCCGCGTGGGTCCGGCTCGCGCACGCCCAGCCAGCGCGCCAGGGCGCCGGAGGTGAGGCTTTGCACCACCACGGTGGCGATGATCAGCATGAACACCAGCGGCACCAGGCGATCGGCGCCGTCCACGCCCTCGTCCTGCAGCTGCAGCGCGAACAGCGCCGAGATCGACGCGGCGACGATGCCGCGCGGCGAAATCCACGCCGCCAGCAGGCGCTCGCGCCAGTTCAACTGGCTGCCCCAGGTGGACACCGCCACCGACAGCGGCCGCACCAGGAACTGCGCCGCCAGGTACACCAGCAGGCCGGCCAGCAGCGTGCCGTCCGGCAGCGGCCAGGGCAGGCGCGCCGCCAGGATCAGGAACAGCATCGACACCAGCAGGATGGACAGGTTTTCCTTGAAGCTGGTGATGGCCTCGATGTGGATGCCGCGCAGGTTGCCCAGGGTGATGCCCATGACGGTGACGGCCAGCAGGCCGGATTCGCGCGTGACGGCGTTGCTCAGCGCGAAGGTCACCAGCACCAGCGCCAGGGTGGCGTAGCCCTGCAGGTACTCGGGGATGAAGTGCCGGCGCAAGAGCGCCGCCAGCGCCAGCGCGCTGGCCAGGCCGATCAGCGCGCCGCCGGCCATGGTCAGCAGGAACAGCCACAGCGGCTGCCCCTGGAAGTGGCTGGCGGCGATCAGCTCGTACACCAGCACCGCCAGCAGCGCGCCCAGCGGGTCGATGACGATGCCCTCCCAGCGCAGCAGGTTGGCCACCTTCTCGGTCGGGCGTACCACGCGCAGCAGCGGGCCCACTACCGTCGGCCCGGTCACGCAGCTGATGGCGCCGAACAGGAACGCCAGCGGCCAGGGCAGCTGCGCCAGCCAGTGAGCCGCCGCCGCCAGCCCCAGCAGTGCCACCAGCGCGCCATAGGTCGTCAGGCGCCGCACGGCGTGGCCGATACCCTCCAGCTCGGCAAAGCGCAGGTTCAGGCTGCCCTCGAACAGGATCACCGCCACCGCCAGCGAGACGGTGGGGAACAACAGATCGCCCAGCAGTTCGTCCGGGTCCACCAGCCCGGTGAACGGTCCGAGCAGCAGGCCCAGCAGCAGCAGCGGCAGGATGGCCGGCACGCGCACGCGCCAGGCGAGCCACTGGGCGGCGAAGCCGATGCCCAGCAGCAGGGCGAGTACCGGCGCGGGTTCGGTCAGCAGGGAAGGCAGGGACATCGGGCGGATTCTGGGCCCAGCCTGCCCTGCGCGGCTGTCGGCGTGCACTGCGCCCGCAGGCAGGCCGGCAGCCATGACGGGGCAGAAGCAACGCTCGCCTGCGGGCGCCGCCGAAGCCGACGTGGCGCCGTGCTCGCTGCGCCTTGCCGCACCCCTTCAGGCCGCCCACAGCCCGGCGGCGTGCCCGCGCGTGAACGCTTCTTCAAATACCGAATAGCCCGACCAGTCAGCATGCGCGAACACCAGGCGCGCGGTGGCGGGCACCGGCAGAACGCGTGCACGCTCTCCGTTTGATAGCTGCAGGCCCTTGTTTTTATTGGACTGGAGTCCGATTTGACTCAAAAACGCCTGCGTGCCCGGCACCGGGATGGCCATGGCATGGCCGTGGCGCGTCAGCTCCAGCCGGGTGGCGACATCGGGCAGGTCCGGGTGCGCGGCACTGAGCGACTGCAGCATGGGCGCGGCCCAGTGCGTCCAGTCCTGCGTGGCCAGCGCGGCGCGGGCGCCCGGCACGTCGCCCAGCGCCTGGTAGTAGGTCAGCACCGTCGGCGCGGCCAGCAGCGCGCCGCCGGCCAGGCGCTGGTGGCCGGCGTCCACGTAGCCCAGGCCGCCCGGCACCGGGTCGGCGTGGATCACGTTGTCCCAGGACGGCGCGGCACCGGGCACGTCCTGCAGCGGGCGCGACAGGTGCAGGTTGGCCACCAGCCAGGGCGCGCGCGGCAGGCGCCGCGCCGCCTGGTGCACGACGTCCGGCGCGCCGGCGCCCAGCACGCGCGCGGCGATGAAAGTGGGCAGCGCGACCACACAGCGCTCGGCCTGCCAGCGCTCGACGCGGCCGCTGGCCAAGTCCAGCGCATCGAGCTGCACGCCGTCCGCGCCTTCGTCGATGCGCAGCACGGCGCGGCCGGTGTGCAGCTGGGCGGCGGCCTGCAGCGGCGCGGCCAGGCGCTGCGCCAGCCAGCCGTTGCCCTCGGGCCAGGCGAGCACGCCGTGGTCCTGCACGTCGCCCTCCTCGCCCGGCGCGGCAAAGCCATGCCGGCTGGCGAAGTAGTGGATGCCGGCCCAGGCCGAGACGCGCGCGCTGCCGGCGCCGTAGTCGTCGCGGCAGCAATAGTCCAGGTACCAACGCAGCCAGGCGTCGTCCAGGCCCTCGTGCGCCAGCCAGGCGTCGAAGGTGACGGCGTCCAGCGCGGCGATCTCCGGGTGCAGCCCCTGCCCGGCGCGCCAGGTGCCCAGTGTCGGCATGGCGAACGGCGCGGTGCGCGCCAGCTGCGCCACGCGCGCGCCGAAGCGCCGGTACTGCGCCAGCGTGCCGGCGCCCACGCCCTGCAGCGGCAGCAGGCCTTCCTGCCAGTGGCCGTGCAGGTACAGCCGCTCCTGCGGGCTGTGCACCAGGTGGCGCCCGCCGTCGCCGCCATGGCGCCAGCGCCCGGCCTCGCGCCGGCGCAGGCCGAGCTCCTCCAGCAGGTCCTGCACCTCGGGGGCGCCATCGCCCGGCACCGGCAGGTAGTGCGCGCCCAGCGGGCAGGCCAGCCCGCCCAGCTGCCCGGCGCGGCTGTTGCCGCCGGCGCTGTCCTGCAACTCCAGCAGCGCCACGTCCGGCACGCCGGCCAGGCGCAGCGCGCGCGCCGCCGCCAGGCCGGCGATGCCGCCACCGGCGATCAGCACGCGCGTGCGCTGCCGCACATCCGGGCGCAGGTCCAGGCCCTGCGCCAGGCGCTCGCGCAGTGCGTGGCCGCGCGCCAGGTCGTCGGTGCCGAAGCCGCCAGCAGGCAGCGCCGCCGGCGCGCGCTCGCAGCCGGGCAGCGCCAGCAGGCTGGCAGCCAGGGCTAGAAAGCTGCGGCGGTGCACGGCGGCGCTGGCGGTCACACGCAGGCGCACAGGGTCAAAACGTGTGAATGAATCCGGCGTGGCCGAGCAGGCCGCGAAGACGCAGCCGATCCAGGCGCAAAGCGCAGCCATGGCGTGGGCTATGGCGAGCATGTGCAACAACAAGCGGGTGTGTTGTGGCGGGATGAACGGGCATGGCGGGTTCTTTCACACGTTCTCAGTCGGCCCAGCGCGCGCGGATCTCCAGCAGCTGCGGCAGCAGCGGCACGAACAGCGCCACCAGCGCCGGGTCGAAGTGCCGCCCGGCCTGTTCCTGGATGTGCGCCATGGCCGCCTCGGGCTCCCAGGCGCGCTTGTAGGGGCGCTCGGAGGTCAGTGCGTCGAACACGTCGGCCAGCGCGACGATGCGCGCCTCCAGCGGGATCTGCTCACCGGCCAGGCCCGCGGGATAGCCGCTGCCGTCCCATTTCTCGTGGTGCGCCAGCGCCACCGAGCGCGCCAGCTGCAGCATGCCGGCGGGGTGCTCGCCGATGATCTCCACGCCGATCAGCGGATGGCGGCGCATGGCGTCCCATTCGTGCGGCTCCAGCGGGCCGGGCTTTTGCAGCACCGCGTCGGCGATGCCGATCTTGCCCACGTCGTGCATGGGCGCGGCGCACAGCAGGTCGTCGGCCCACTGCGGCGCGCAGCCCGCCGCCAGCGCCAGCAGCCGCGCGAAGTGGCTCATGCGGATGACGTGCATGCCGGTTTCGTTGTCCTTGTACTCGGCGGCGCGGCCCAGGCACTGCACGATCTGCAGCCGCGTGGCTGCCAGCTCCTCCATGCGCACCAGCGACAGGTGGGTGCGCACGCGCGCGCGCACCGTGGCGGCGCTGATCGGCTTGGTGATGTAGTCGACGCAGCCCAGCGCGAAGCCGTGCGCCTCGTCGGCGCTGTCGCCCATGGCGGTGACGAAAATGACCGGGATGGCGGCGGTGCGCAGGTCGGCCTTGAGCGCGCGGCACACGTCGCGCCCGTCCAGGCCCGGCATCATCACGTCCAGCAGCACCAGGTCCGGGCGCTGCTGGGCGGCCAGCGCCAGCGCGCGCTCGCCGTCGGTGGCGAACAGCAGGCGGTAGTCGTCCTGCAGCACGTGGCGCAGCACGTGCAGGTTGGTGGGCTCGTCGTCCACCAGCAGCAGGCGCGGGCGTGAGTCCGGGGAGGGCGAAGGGTTCATGGGTGCATCCGTGGCGCTGAGCGCGCATTGTCGCGGGCCGGCGCGCGCGCCGCAGCCGCGGCGGCAATGCCCGGTGCGGCGGCGGGCCCGCGCATGGCGGCCGTCATGCGCAGGCCGCCTGCGCGCCGGCCAGGCGCGCGCGCAGGGCCTGCAGCTGCTGGCGCGCGGCGCTGAACTCGAAGCGCTCCAGCGCATCGTGCAGCGTCGCCAGCGCCGGCGCGTCCAGGTGCGGCTGCAGCTGCTGCAGGGCCTGGCGCGGCAGTTCGCCGGCGTCGAGTGCCTGCAAGAGCGCGTCCAGAGCATCCAGCGTCGGCAGCGCCAGGGCGGCGCCCGCCGCCGGCGCGCTGGCGGGCACCGGCGCCGCGGCGGATACGGCCGGTTGCGCGTCGGGTGGCTGCGGCAGGGCCACGATGCGCTCCAGCGCCTGCTGCAGGGCTTGCAGCAGCGCCGGCCAGGACTGCGGAGCCAGCCCGCCCGGCAGCGCCGCGCGCTCCAGCTGCTGCGCCACCTGCTGCAGCTGCGCCAGCGCCAGGTTGGCCGCCGCGCCGTGCAGGCGGTGCGCGCCGGCGGCCAGCGCCGGCGCATCGCCCGCGGCGACGGCGGCGTGCAGCGCCGCCAGCTGCTCCGGCAGGTCGTGCGCGAAGCGGTCGATGGCGGCGCGCAGCGGCGCCGCCTGGCCCCACAGGCGCAGGCCCCGCTCCCAGTGCACCACCGGCACCGGCGCGGCGCCGTCCTGCCCGAGCACCGCACCGGCCTGCGCCGGCAGGCCCAGCACCCGCGCCACCTCGGCGCGCAGGCGCTGCAGTTCCAGCGGCTTGCTGGCGAAGCCGTCCATGCCGGCGGCGCGCGCGGCGCGCCGGTCCTGCTCCAGCACGCTGGCCGACAGCGCCACGATGGCCGTCGGCGGCAGGTTGTGCTCGCGCTCCCAGGCGCGCATGCGCTGCGCCGCCTGCAGGCCGTCTATCTCGGGCATCTGCAGGTCCATCAGCACCAGCTCGAAGCTGCCGCGCTGGAAGGCCTGCAGCGCCTCCAGCCCGCCGTGCGCCAGCACCACCTGGTGGCCTTCGCGCTGCAGCATCAGCTGCAGCAGCTCCAGGTTGGTGAGCACGTCGTCCACCGCCAGCACACGCAGCGGCGACAGCACCGGACCGGCATCGACCGGCACGGCCGGCAGCGCCGCGCCCGCACTGCCACCCTGCACGGCGCGCAGCGGCAGGCGCACGCTGAAGGTGCTGCCCTGGCCGGGCCGGCTGTGTGCGTCCAGCTGGCCGCCCATCAGCTCGGCCAGCTGGCGCGCGATGGTCGTGCCCAGGCCGGTGCCGCCATAGCGCCGCGTGGTCGAGACATCGGCCTGGGCGAACGGCTCGAACACCCGGCGCAGCGTCGCCTCGTCCATGCCGATGCCGGTGTCCGAGACTTCCACCAGCAGCGCCCCGTCCCGGCCCGAGACCTGCAGCGTCACGCGTCCCTGGTGCGTGAACTTGATGGCGTTGCCGACCAGGTTGACCAGGATCTGCTGCAGCCGGAAGGCGTCGCCCTCCCAGTGCCCGGGCACGTCGGGCGCGTAGTGCAGCACCAGCTCCAGCCCCTTCTTGCCAGCGCCGATGCGCAGCGACACCAGGATGTGCCGGCACAGCTCGCGCAGGTCGAACGGCGCGCTCTCCAGCGCCACCGCGCCCTTGTCCAGCTTGGCGGTGTCCAGGATGTCGTTGAGCAGGCGCAGCATGGAGCGCGAGGCCTGGCGCACGGTGCCCAGGTGGCGCCGCTGGGTGTCGTCCAGGCTGGACTCCAGCAGCACGTCGGTGAAGCCGATGATGGCGTTCATGGGCGTGCGGATCTCATGGCTCATGTTGGCCAGGAAGGTGGCGCGCGCGGCGGCGGCTGCCTCGGCGCGCTCCTTGGCGGCGCGCAGGTCCTGCTCCATGGCGCGGCGCGCCGACAGGTCGGTGGCGATCTTGATGATCTTGCAGACCTGGCCATCGGCGTCCAGGATCGGGTTGTAGGTGGCGTGCAGCCACACCGGCCGGCCGTCGCGGCCGAAGCGCTGGACCTCGCCAGCGACGAACTCGCCGCGCACCAGCTGCTGCCAGAACGCGCGGTAGGCCTCGCTGCGCGCGTAGCCCGGTTCGCAAAACAGCGCGTGCGGCTGGCCGTGCACCTGCTCCAGCGTGTAGCCCATCAGCGCCAGGTAGGCGGCGTTGGCGGTAGTCAGCCGACCTTGCAGGTCGAACTCGGCGCTGATCTGCGAGCGGTTGATGGCCGCCACGGTGCCGGCGAACTCGGCGCCGCGCGCCTTCAGGTCGGTGATGTCCAGCAGCACGCCGTCGAGCCAGCGCATCGCGCCGGCGGCGTCGCGCGCGCCGCGCCCGTGCTCGACCACCCAGCGCGTGGCACCGTCGCGCCGGCGGATGCGGTATTCGATGCGGTACGGCAGGCCCTGCGTCAGCGCCTGCTCCAGCTCGGGCTGCGTCAGCGCATCGTCCTGCGGGTGCACCAGCTGGCCGAACAGTACCGTGCCCTGCATGAAGTCCTGCGCGCTCCAGCCGGTCAGGTCGTGGATGGCATCGCTGACGAACTCCATCGGCCAGCCACCCTCCAGGCTGGCGCGGAACGCCACCCCCGGCACGTTCGACACCAGCGCCTGCAGCTGGCGCGCGTCCTGCTCGCGCTCGCGCTGCAACGCGTGGTAGTGGCGCAGGTCGGTCAGGAAGCCGACGAACAGCGGCGCGCCCGGCTGCTCCACCCGGCCCACCGCCAGGCGCAGGGGCAGCAGTGTGCCGTCCTTGTGCCGGCCCTCGACCTCGCGCCCGGAGCCGATGATGCTGCGCCGCCCGGTACGCAGGTGCGTGTCCAGATAGCCATCGTGCGCGCCGCGGTGCGGCTCCGGCATCAGCATGTTGACGTTGCGCCCGACCACCTCGTGCGCGGCGTAGCCGAACAGCCGCTCGGCCGCCGGGTTGAAGGATTGCACGGTGCCGTGGCCGTCGATCAGCACCACGCCGTCCACCGCCGTCTCCAGCACCGCGCGCTGGCGCAACTCGCTGGCCTGCGCCTGCAGGTACATCTGCCGGTAGCGCAGGCTGGCGTTGATGGCCACCGCCAGCAGGAACAGGGTGGCGGCAACCACTGCGATGGCCAGCGGCAGCACGACATGCTCGGGCATGGCGCCGTCGGGCAGCTGCACCACCGGCTGCACGAAGCGGATGGCGGCCATGCCGGTGTAGTGCATGCCGGTGATCGCCAGCCCCATGACCAGCCCCGCCGCCAGCGTGGCCACTGTGCGGTGGGCCAGCCAGCGCCCGCGCAGGCCGAAGCGCACCCACAGCGCCAGCACCGCCAGCGCCACCGCCACCACGATGGACAGGGCAAAGCCCGCCGGGTCGTAGCGCAGGATGGGCGCGATGTCCGACGCCTGCATGCCCAGGTAGTGCATGGCGCCGATGCCCGCGCCCACCAGCACGCCGCTGGCCACCAGGGCGGGCAGCCGGATGCGCGGCTGCGCCAGCAGGCGCAGCGCCACCCACGACGCCAGCAGGCTGGGCACGATGGAGGCGGCCGTCATCCACGGATCGAAGCTGCCCTGCGCGCAGATGCGGAACGCCAGCATGGCCACGAAGTGCATGGCCCAGATGCCGGCGCCCAGCGCCAGCGTGCCCGAGACCAGCGCCAGGTGCCGCATGCCGGCGCTGCCGGCGCGCCGTGCCAGCGCCGCCATGTGCAGCGCGACGATGGAGGCGCTCACGTCCAGCAGCACCGACAGCGCCACCAGCAGCGGATCGTGCTGGCGCCACAGCAAGGGGTAGGGCTCCAGGCCGCTGGCGAAGAAGGAATCGAGCATCAGAGAGTCACAGGGCAAGGCGGGTTATCGCCATTTCGGTTGCATTGTGATTTCTCTGTAATGTTTTTACACACTGCGGGTCAATGCCCGGACACGGCTCCCCATTCGCGCTCGTAGGTATGCACCAGCGCCTGGTTGGACAGCCGGTTCACCGGCGCCGGCACGCGCGCCATGTCGCGCGGGAATTGCATGAGCAGCGGCAGCGACGCCGCGTCCAGGAAGCGCAGGCCGGCGGGCAGCGCCTGTGGCAGCCGCCACGGCCGGCGCGCGGCGATGACGAAACCCCATTCGCCGAAGCTGGGTACGTGCGCGTGGTACGGCGTGGTGGTCAGCCCGACCGATTCGATGGTTGCCACCACCGTCCAGAAGCTGCCCCGCGCCACCAGCGGCGAGGTGGTCTGCACCACCGCATAGCCGCTGGCGGCCAGGCGCCGGTCCAGCAGGGCGTAGAAACTGTCGGTGTAGAGCTTGCCGATGGCGAAGTTGGTCGGGTCGGGGAAATCCACCACGACCACGTCGAACGGCTCGATGCCTTCCTGCTGCAGCCACTGGAAGGCGTCCTGGTTGACCACCTGCACGCGCGCGTCGTGCAGCGCATCGTGGTTCAGCCGGCGCAGCGCCGGCTGCCGGGCGAACAGGCGCGTCATGGCCGGGTCCAGCTCGACCAGCGTGACCGACTGCACGGACGGGTATTTCAGGATCTCGCGCACCGCCATGCCATCGCCGCCGCCCAGCACCGCCACACGCCGTGGTGCGCCGTGCGCGGCCATGGCCGGGTGCACCAGCGCCTCGTGGTAGCGGTACTCGTCGGCCTCGGCGAACTGCAGGTTGCCGTTCAGGTACAGCCGCAGGCCCTGGCGGCCCTGGGTCAGCACGATGCGCTGGTAGGGCGAGGCGTGGCTTTCCACGATGCGGTCCTGGTAGAACTTGTCCTCGGCGAAGCGGGTGATCTGCTCGGCGCCCGCCAAGCCGCCGGCCAGGGCGAAGAGCACCGCCGCGCAGGCCAGCGCGTGCGCGCGGAAATTGCGCAGCTCATGGCGGAACAGCCACAGCGCCCACAGCGCCACCGCCGCGTTCAGGAAGCCGAACAGAAAGCCCGTGCGCACCAGCCCCAGCTGCGGCACCAAGAGCAGCGGAAACGCCAGCGACACCGCCAGCGCGCCGAGGTAGTCGAACGTCAGCACCTGGCTGACCAGGTCCTTGAGCTGCACGTTGCGCTTGAGGATGCGCATGACCAGCGGGATCTCCAGGCCGACGAGCGTGCCCACCAGCAGCACCAGGCCGTACAGCAGCACCCGAAATGCCCCCGGGGCGTGCGCGTTGGCCAGGAACAGCAGCGCCGGCAGCGTGCCCCCGACCAGGGCCACCAGCAGCTCGATGCGCAGGAAGTGCGCCGGCAGCTGGCGCTCGAAGTAGCGCGACAGCCACGAGCCGATGCCCATGGCGAACAGGTAGGTGCCGATGATGGTGGAGAACTGCAGCACCGAGTCGCCCAGCAGGTACGACGCCAGCGCCCCGGCCGCCAGCTCGTACAGCAGGCCGCAGGCGGCGATGACGAAGACGCTGGCGAGCAGGGCCAGGTCGGCCGGGCGCGCGGCAGGCCGCATGTGCGGCGCGCTGTCCGCGCTCAGGTCCTGCATGGCGTTTCGGGCGGCGCCAGCGGTCCGTGCAGCCCGCTGGCGCCCTGCCCGCCCAGGCGGGGCTGGGCGGAGCTGAGAAGCCTACGCATCCCGCCGCGCCTGGCCGCGCCGCTGCTCGCGCAGCATGAACAGGTACAGCCCCTCGACCTTCTCGCGCGCCCACGGCGTCTTGCGCAGGAATTTCAGGCTGGACGACACGCTGGGGTCGCTGGTGAAGCAGCGCAGCGGGATGCGCCGGCCGAGCTCGTCCCAGCCGTAGTGCTCGGCCAGCGCCGTGACGATGGCCTCCAGGGTGAGGCCGTGCAGGGGGTTGCGTGGTTGCGCCGGGGGCGCGGGCGGGGTCGGTGCGGTCATGGCGGAAAGGGTGAAGGCGTCAGCGCGCCGGGCGGTCGCAGGTGCAGGTGCAGGTGCAGGTGCAGGTGCAGGTGGGGTCAGTGGATCGCCGCCGCCACGATGATGCTGATGCCCAGGCACATCGCCGCCACCACCAGCGCTAGGGCGCGGTTCTGCTTCTCGACGATCTCGGCCCACAGGTCGGTGGGGGTGATCTTGTCGATCAGCCAGAAGCACAGCCAGAAAATGACCACGCCGATCAGCGCGTAGAGGATGGACCCGAGGAAGGCGGCGGGCCGCAGCCATTCGATTCCCATCATGGCGTTTGCTCCTTGTGGTTGCAGGGGGGTGGATAAAAAAAGGAAAGGCGGTGCGCGGCGCGGGCCATCACTTGTGCCCCCCGCCCGACGTGTAGCCGCCCCAGGAGCCGCCCGAGCTGCGGTAGCCGCCGCCAGACGAGCCCGAGCAATTGCTCATCAGGATCAAGAGCACGACCAGCACGATGAAGATCAGCACCAGCGTGCCGCAGCCGATGCCGGCGCCCGCGCCGCCCAGGCCGGCCACCGGGCCGGCGTCCTGGCGGCGGAACAGCCCGGCGCGCGCGTCCATCTTGAAGGCCGCCGCCACCGCGCTGCTGTCCAGCCGCCGGCCGTGCGACCAGGTGACCTCGCCCGGCGACTGCTCGCGCGACAGGAGGCCCTTGCCGTCCACGGCCTCGAAGTCGCTGTTGCTCGTCACTTGCCCGCGCTGCACGGGCCAGTAGAACTCGCCCGCGACGTAGTTCGTCTCGGCCCGGTAGGTCGAGGTCAGGCGGTACTGCCGGCCCAGGTAGCTGGCGCGCGGCGTGCCGTTCTTGTACGTGGGCGCGCCGGTCGTGGGGCGCACCAGGCTCCAGCCGTCGCTGGCATCCACCAGAAAGACGAAGCCGCGCTCGCGCTGGTAGAGCAAATACTCCTCCCAGCCGAAGTGCTCGTCGTCGCCTGGCTCGACGCCCGTGCGGTGCTGGAAACCCACCACCTGCCAGGACGCGCCCTCGAACTGCCCCAGGCTGCCCAGCGGGATCAGCGGGCGGATGGGTTCGTCCTGCTCGGCGTGGCGCAGCTCGCCGCCGATGCCGGCAGTCAAATCGATCAGGCTGTGGCAGGACGGGCAGGTGCAGCTCTTGCTGGCCTCCAGCTGCACGGCCACGGGCGCGCCGCAGTTCGGGCAGTCGAACTGGCGCGCGACTTCCTCGCGCACCGACGCGTCCTTCAGGCCGGTGAGCTGCAGGTCTTCCAGCCGCACAGCCAGGCCGCGCTGCGCCTGCGCAGGCACGCTGGCGTAGTCGATGGACAGCAGCGTGCCGTCGGGCGCGCGCAGTTCGGCGATGTCGAACGGCTGGCCCAGCGGCGGCAGGGCGGGCAGCTCGCCCTCGGCGGCGACCAGCTGCGCCTGCAGCAGGGCAGCGACCGTGAACGCCTGCCCGTCGACGGTCTGCGCCTGGCCCAGCTGCAGCGCGTGCGCGGGCGGCAGCGCCAGGCCGTCGGCCACGGGCAGCGAGAAGACGTAGGCGCCGTTGTCCTCGGACAGCGTGCCGCTCGTGCCGTCCGGCAGCAGCGCGATCCACTCGGTCCAGCGGCCCTGCTCGCCCTGGTACTGCAGCCGGCCGATCAGCGTGAACGGCTGGAGCGAATCCTGCCCGGGCAGCGCGATGCGGCCGCTGGCGCCCAATTGCAAAGGGCTGTGGTCGTCGAATACCTCGGCCATGGTGCCCAGGCGGCGCAGCACATCGCCGCTGCGCACCACGGTGCTGTGGCAGTAGGGGCAGACGGCGTAGGCCGACTGGGCGCTGCGGAATTCGACCGGCGCGCCGCAGCCCGGGCAGGGCGCGCGGTAGTGGCGCTGGGGGGCGCTGCTGGCCATTTCAGGGTGTTTTATGGCCCAGACCCATATGGAATATGGGCCTCAAGCTATGGTTTTGATAGTGTCAGACGAGCTTCTTCAGCAACTCGGCCTTCTTGGCGTCGAACTCTTCCTGGGTGAGGATGCCCTTGGACTTCAACTCGCCGAGCTTTTCCAGCGTCGCCATGACCTCGTCGGGCCGCACGCCGGCGGGCGGCTGGGGCGCGGCCGCGGCGCCGCCCTGCGCGGGCTGCTGCAACCCGGCCTGTAGGTTCTGCGCCAGCACCTGCCCCAGCGCCACGCCGGCGCCCAGGCCCATGGCGTCGCCGGCCACGCCGCCACCGCCCTGCCCTGCGCCTTCGGCGAACTTCGGGATGGCCTGCGCCGTCTGGTACTGCATGAACTTGCCCATGTCGCCCCCGACCATGCCCATGCCGATCTTCTGGTCGAGGATCTTCTGCAGCTCCTCGGGCAGCGACAGGTTCTGCACCGTGAAGCCCTCCAGCTGCAGGCCGATGCGCGCGAACGCCGGCTGCAGCGTGGCGCTCATGGCCTCGGCAAAGCGTCCCTGGCTGGCCGCCAGGTCGAGGAAGGGCACGCCGCTCTCGGCGATGGCGTTGCTGATGTTCTGCAGCACCAGGCCGCGCAGCTGGCCGTCCAGGTCGGCCACGGTGTACTCGGCGCGGGTGCCGGAGATCTCGGTGTGGAACAGCTTCGGGTCGGCCACGCGGTAGGCGTAGTTGCCGAAAGCGCGCAGCCGCACCGCGCCGAAGTCCGCGTCGCGGATGCTGATGGGCTGGGGCGTGCCCCACTTCTGGTCGACCTGCTGGCGCGTGCTGAAAAAGTACACGTCGCTCTTGAACGGCGACTGGAACAACTTGTCCCAGTTGCGCAGGTAGGTCAGCACCGGCAGCGTCTGCGTGGTCAGCTTGTAGGTGCCGGGGCCGAAGACGTCGGCCACCTGGCCCTCGTTGACGAACACCGCCATCTGCGAGGCGCGCACCACCAGCGTGGCGCCGTTCTGGATTTCCATGCCCTCCATCGGGAAGCGCCAGGCCAGCGTGCCGTCGCCGTCCTCGGTCCATTGCAGGATGTCGATGAACTGCTTCTTGATGAAGTCCATGAGGGCCATGGCGTGCTCCTGGGCGGCAAAGGGTGACGGATGGGGGTGCGGGGCCGCGCCGGGCCGGCGCCACACGGCGCCGCCGCGCGGGCGGCAGCCATCATAGTGGCCAGCGGCAGGGCGCGGCGCAACGCGGCGCCCGCGCCGTGCAAGGCTTCAGGCGCGCACGTCCAGCAGCGTGCCCAGCGCCGCGTCGGCGCTGCGCAGCACCAGCGCATGGGCCTTGAAGGCGTGGGCGGCGGCGATCTGCTCGACGGTCTCGGCCTCCAGCGCCACGCCGGGGGCGGATGCCGGCGCGGCCTGCGCCTGCACGCCGCCCTGGTCGGGCGCGGCCTTCAGCCGGGTTTCCTGGCGCGTGAAGCCGGGCGTGTTCGCGTTGGCGATGTTGTGCGCGCTGCCGGACAGGCGCAGCTGGGCGGCGTTCAGGCCGGAGGCGGCGGTGGAGGTGATGGAGGACATGGTGTAGGGGTTATCGGCGTTGGCGGGCCGCTTCTGAAGTCTGTCGTCTGCTGCGCTTTCGATAGCTAAAGGCCATTGCCTATCCAGGGCTTGCGGCCTGTTTCATGTCTCAATACCCGTGTGCGCCCGCACCAGGCACTCCTGCAGCAGCTGCGCCGCGCGCGTCGCCTGCGGGGGCCGGCGCAGCACGCCGACGAACTGGCAGTGGTAATGGAACAGGTCGGGGCGCACCGCCTGCAGCCGGCCGCGCTGCACGAAGCCCTCGGCATAGTGCTCCGGCAGAAAGCCCAGGAAGCGCCCGGACAGCACCAGCGTGGCGATGGCCTCCTGGTCGAAGCCGGTGGCGCTGCGTGCCAGCCGAGCGCGGTGGCTCAGCTCCATGTTGGGCGAGTGGTAGCCCAGCCCGGCGAATGGCCAGGCGCGCAGCGCGTCCCAGTCCAGCGCGTCGTGCGGCGCGCCGAACAGCGGGTGGCCTTCTCCGCAGTACAGCCGCATGGCTTCGCCGAACAGCTCGGCATAGACCAGGCTGGGGGCGCTGCGGTGCGCCGGCACGACGCCGACGTGGAAGCTGCCGTCGAGCACGCCGCGCTCGATGGCCGGCAGGCTGCCCACGTGCAGCTGCAGCTGCACCCCGGGCGCCCGCGCGGTGAAATCGGCCAGCGCCCGGTCGATGCGCGCCGCCGGGTTGCTGGCGGTCTTGTCGAACAGCGCCAGCGCCAGCGGCCCGCCCAGGCGCGCGTGGATGTCGTCCACGCTGGCCAGGAAGCCGCGCACCGAGGCCAGCAGGCGCAGCGTCTCCTCGTACACCCGCTGGCCCTCGGGCGTGAGGGCGAAGCCGGCGCGCCCGCGCCGGCACAGCGTCAGGCCCAAGCGCGTCTCCAGGTCCTTCACATGGCGGCTGACGGTGCTGGTGCCGATGTTCAGCTCCAGCTCGGCCGCCGCCATGCCGCCGCACTCGACCACGGCCTTGAAGACCTGCAGCAGGCGCAGGTCCATGTCGGACAGCTGGCCCAGCACGGCGCGCGGGCGCAGGGGGTTTGCTTGCATGCAGCGTCAAGTGAACGTGGACATCGGGTACTTCATGAATTTATCAGCCCTGCCCACAATCTGGCGTTCGCGTCCGTCCCGCCCTGTTGCCTGTTGGAGACCGCCATGACCTTCGCCGTGCTCGACGACCCCCGCACCCTGGATGCCACCGCGCCCGCCGCGCCGCGCCTGGACGCCGCCTGGCTGGACGCGCACTGGATGCCCTTCACCGGCAACCGCGACTTCAAGGCGCGCCCGCGCATGATCGTCGCCGGCGAAGGCGCCTACTACACCGATACGGACGGCCGCAAGGTCTTCGACGGGCTGTCGGGCCTGTGGTGCTCGGGCCTGGGGCACGGGCGGCAGGACATCGCCCAGGCCATCGGCCGCGCCGCGCTGCAGCTGGACTACGCGCCGGCGTTCCAGTTCGGCCATCCGGCGTCGTTCGAGCTGGCCAACCGCATCGTCGCGCTGATGCCCGAGGGACTGCGGCATGTGTTCTTCACCTCCTCGGGCTCGGAGGCCGCCGACACCTCGCTGAAGATGGCGCGCGCCTACTGGCGCACCCGGGGTCAAGGCGGCAAGACGCGGCTGATCGGGCGCGAGAAGGGCTACCACGGGGTGAACTTCGGCGGCGTGTCGGTGGGCGGCATGGTCGGCAACCGCAAGGCCTTCGGCCAGGGCATCGAGGCCGACCACCTGCCGCACACCCAGCCGCCGGCCGGCACGTTCCAACGCGGCATGCCGCAAGGCGGCGGCGCGGCGCTGGCCGACCGGCTGCTGGACCTGATCGCGCTGCACGACGCCAGCACCATCGCCGCCGTCATCGTCGAGCCGTTCTCGGGATCGGCCGGGGTGGTCATCCCGCCGGTCGGCTACCTGCAGCGCCTGCGCGAGATCTGCACGCAGCACGGCATCCTCTTGATCTTCGACGAGGTCATCACCGGCTTCGGCCGCGCTGGCGGCTGGACGGGTGCAGAGGTCTTCGGCGTCACGCCGGACATCCTGAACTTCGCCAAGCAGGTGACCAACGGCGCGCAGCCGCTGGGCGGCTGCGTGGTCACGGCCGAGATCCACGACACCTTCATGGCCGCCGGCGGGCCGCAGTACATGCTGGAGTTCCCGCACGGCTACACCTACTCGGCGCACCCGGTGGCCTGCGCCGCTGGCAACGCGGTGCTGCAGGTGCTGCAGCAGGACGACATGCCGGCGCGCGTGCGGGCGCTGGCGCCCGCCTTCGAGCGCATGGTGCACGGCCTGCGCGGCGCGCGGCACGTGGCGGACATCCGCAACTTCGGCCTGGCCGCGGGCTTCACGCTGGAATCCCTGCCGGAAGAGCCGGCGCGCCGGCCGTACGAGGTGGCGATGAAGTGCTGGGACAAGGGCTTCTATGTGCGCTACGGCGGCGACACCATCCAGCTGGCGCCGCCGTTCATCAGCACTGAGGCGGAGCTGGAGCGGCTGGTGAGCGCACTGGGGGATGTGCTGCAGGAAACTGCGTGATGCTCCTTTAGTCATAGCTGCAAGCCCGCGTATTCATTGGGCTGCAAGCAGTTTTGGCTTGTATCGACGCAACAGACAGGGGCGCCGGGTGCCCCTCGGCCGCGCATCGCACCCGCCAGGGGCACGGCGCGCGGCGCAGGGTCAGAACGCGGGCAGGCCGACCAGCACCAGTTCGGGCCCGCCCACGGGTCGCACCGCATCCGCCAGCGGCTGCGCCACGTGGCCCTCCTGCAGCTGCGCCGTGTCCAGCCAATACGCCTGACCACCGACCTGCACCAGTTCCACATCGCGCAGGACGTCCTGCTCGCCGCTCAAGGCGTTGCGCAGCACCACCTCACGCGCACCGGCTGCGGCGTCCTCGGCGGTGCTGGCGCGCACCTGCACGCTGAAGTGGTCGAGCGTGCCGAAGAACACGGCCATGTCGGTGCCGCCGCCGCCATCGAGCACGTCGTTGCCGCCCCCGCCGATCAGCACGTCATTGCCCGCGCCGCCCACCAGGGTGTCGTGGCCGCTGTCAGGCCCCCAGCCCATCTCTCCCAGATGTGCCTGGGTGAGTTGGAGCACGCCATCCCGGGTGATCGCGCCGCGCACCTGGTCGTCGTTCACCAGCAGCTGCAGCACGTCGCTGAAGCGCCCGCCGGCAGCGATGTACTGCTCGCCGGCATCCAGCAGCGCGCTGGTCACCCGATCGGCGCCCCAAGTCCGCATGAGCAGTGCCTGCAGCTTGTCGCGCGTGCCGGCGCCGGCCGGCAGCGTGTGCTCGAACCAGCTCCACGCAGCCAGCAGCGTGTCGTCAACGCTCCAACCCTGGGTTGAGAACAGGTTCATCGCCTCCAGGCTCGGCAGCGCCCCGGTCAGCCCCTGATACACCAGGCTGACGGTCTCAAGCTGCGCGGGGTCCTGCCACGCCAGGGCCAGCCGTTCGTCCAGCACTACTCCGCCGTTCCAGCGGCCCGTGGCGCTCGCCTGGAGCACATCGGTCAGCAGCGCCTGGCTGGCGCCGTAGTCGACCCGCAGACTGCCGTTGGCCTGCAGCGCGAAGCTCCAGATGCCGGCATCGCTCATGCCGCCCTGCAGCACGTCGTTGCCGGCGCCGCCCTCCAGGTGGTCGTCGCCGATGCCGCCGACGATGAGGTCGTCGCCCGCATCGCCATACAGCCAGTCATGGCCGCCCTTGCTGGCCACCACGTCGTTGCCGCCGCCGCCGTGAATCACGTCATCGTCCGCGCCGAGCACGATCCACTGGCTGGCGCCATCTCCGCTGGCGATGTTCTGTCCGGCGCCCCCTATGACGCGCACCGCGCCGACCACGGCCAGGAAGTCCACGTCGTCCACCTGCACCAGCGTGCCGCTGGGCAGCGCGCGAGCGTCCAGGATGATGGCCTGCTGGCCGACGCCGGCCTGCGCGCTACCGGTGATGTGCAGGGGCCGTCCAGGGTCGAAGCCGGCGCCGGTGGTGACGGTGATGGTCTGCACCGTCAGCGGCTCGGACGGGTCGAGCGTGGCGAAGAACACCTGGCCGCTGTTGGTCAGCTCCGGGTCGTTGCCCGCCACCCGCACGATGCTCAGGCCCAGCTCGGCCAGGGCCGCGTCGCCGCTGATCGGGCGGCTGGGGCCCTGGGCCTGCACGCCGACACCCACGGGCACACCGACCTGCACGATGGGCTGGCCGCCCGGGGCGGTGACCAGCGGTATATCGGCGAGGTCATGGTTCGGGCTGGCCGGATCGTCTGGGCGGGTGGGCGTGATGACCGGGATGGTGACGATGGTCGTGCCACCGGGGCCAGGCTGCGTGGTCACCGGTACGCCGTCCACTGATGGGCTGGGCGGCGGTGGTGGTGGCGGCGGTGGCGGCGCGGCCTGCGTGGTGAAGTTGTAGGTGGTCTCATCCGCGACGGCTGCGGCGGCGTTACCGGCCGCGTCGCGCAGGGCGCCGGCGTCCCAGGTCACGTAGTACGCAGTGCCGTAGCTCAGGCTGGAAGTGGGCGCGATGACGAGTTGGCCCGCACCGTTGATCGACACGGCGGCAGGCACCGTGGTGTCGCTGGCCACGTCCTTGAGGTAGACCCGCGTCAGATCCGCTCCCGCTGCCGACAGCGGCTCGCTGAAGGACAGCACGAGGCTGCTGTTCAGGAGAACGCCGGTCGCGTCGTCCGCAGGCGTGCTGGGCGCTGGCAGCAGCGTCGGGGCGACCGCGTCGACGCGCACGCCGGCGGTTGGGGGTACCGCATTCAGTGTCAGAACGGCATCATTGCCGGCGCCATCGCGCAGCGTGCCGCCGTTGGGCTCCAGGCTGGCGCCCAGGGTGATGCCGTCGGCATCGTTCTGGCCAATGGTCACGGGCAGACGGAACACCAGCGCGCTCGTACCCGAGCCCGACACATATTGGGCGTACGCCGTGCCGCCGGTCTCCGGCGTCACGGCCAGGCGCGGCGTGCCGCCACTGGTGTCGACGCTGATGCTCTCGCTGAAGTTGACGGTGAAGTCGAGGATCTGGCCGGCGACATAGGTGCCGTCGGCGGGCACGGCGACGCTGGTCACGGTGGGGGCGATGCCGTCGATGACCAGGGCCGACTGCCCGCCAAGGGACTGCGCACCGCCGGGCGCGGGCAAGGTGAGCACGGCGCCTTGGCCGCCGCTGGCGCTCTGGATGGTGGCGCCCTCAAGCGCCAGTGCGGACGCACTGACGTAGTCCAGGTCGCTGCTGGCGTCGCCGGTCTGCACGGTGTAGCGGAAGGTCAGGGTGTTGCTGCCGCTGCCGCTGACATAGGTGGCCTTGCGGTCGGTGACGCCGGTTTCCAGCAGCAGCGTGGGTGTGCCACCGCTCACGTTCACGGCCTGGTCAAAGGTGACGGTGATGTTCACCGCGTCACCCGCCTTGTACGTGCCGTCCGGGCTGGACGCGGCCACGCCGGTGACCGTGGGGTCGGCCTGGGCGACGGTGATGGCGATGGTGTCGGTGTCGGTTTGACCACCGCCGCTGCCCGATTGACCAAGGTCGTCGGTGGTGATCTGCACCGCGGCGGCACCGTAGTAGCCGCCATTGGGAGAGAACGACAGGCCGGCCAGCGCGGTGTTGATGGCGGCTATGGTGCCCACGAAGGTCATGGTGCCATCGCCGACCCCATCCCCAACTGAGAAAGCCAGACCGGTGGTGTCGCCCAGCGTGAGCAGGCCATGGCTGGCCGTGAGCGTGACCTGCACCGGGTTGCTGCCCGCGTCCACGTCGGCGATCCCGATGGCGTTGCCGTTGCCGGCGCTGAATACCAGGGCGCCGTCCTGCGCCGCGTTCTGCGCGGCCGGTACGGTGTTGACCGGTGCGTCGTTGACGGCGGCGACGGTGACGGTGCGGCTGGCGCCGCTGCTGACGCTGTTGCCGTCGTTGACGTGGAAAGTGATGGTGCGGTTGGCGCTGGACGGCGTATCCGAGCTGTTGCTGTAGGTGACGCTGCGCAGCGCGGCCTGCCATTGCGCGGCACTGGCGCCGTTGGTCGAGGTCAGCGTCAGCACGCCAGTGCTGCTGTCGTAACTGGCGCTGATGTCGCCCATGGTGGCTGGGTTGTTGCTGAAGCCCAGCAGGTCCTGGCTGCTGAGGAAGTTGCCGTTGATCGCCACCGTGGCGCTGGAGAGCAGCGGCGAATCGCTGTCGGACACGGTGAGGCCGCTGTCGATGACCACCGGGGTCGAGGTCACGTTGTTGCCTTCGACGAAGGCGGTGCTACCGCCGCTGGCGGTGACCATCGGCGCGTCGTTGACGCCGGTGACGGCCACTTGCGCGGTGGCCGCCGTGGAGGTGGCGCCGCCGCTGTCGGTGACGGTGAAGTTGATCTGGCGGGTGGCGTCGGTGCCGCCAGCGGTGGGGTCGTCCGAGGTCGAGGAATAGGTGATCGAGCGCAGCGCGGCCTGCAACGCGGCCAGCGAGCCGCCGCCGCTCAGGGTCAGCACGCCGGTGCCGCTGTCGTAGCCGACGGTGAAGCCATTGGGCGCGCCGACGGACAGCACGTCGCCGGCGCGGAAGTCGCTGACGGTGACGGTGGCGCCCTGGAAGGTGGTGCTGTCCACGTCGGCAAGCGTCAGACTGCCGCTGAGCACGGCGGCGCTGCCGCCCTCGGCATAGCTGGTGACGCTGTTGGTCGGGTTGAGCGTGGGCGCGTCGTTCACCGCCACCACGTTGACGGTGACGGTGTTGGCGGTGCTGGTGCCGCCATCTCCGTCGCTGACGGTGACGCTCAGGGTGCGCGCCGACGCGGTGGGGTTGTCGACGTTGCTGTTGTCGTACACCAGGTTGTGCAGCAGCGCTCCGACCGCGGCCGGCGTGGCCGAGGTGGAGTTGAAGGTGATCAGCAGATCGTTGCTGCCGCTGCCGCCGGTGAAAGTGCCGATGGCGACACCACCGTAGGTGAGGGTGCTGCCGCTGACGCCGATCTGCCCGGTGCCGGTGCCCTGGTTCCGGATCGACAGCAGGTCTTCGGCGGTGACGCGGTTGGTGGTGATCGCCACCCGCACGCTGCCGCCGTTGAAGTCGGCCGAGTCGCCGTCCGACACCGTGGCATTGCTGTACAGGTCGATCAGCCGGGCGCTGTCGCCTTCGGTGAAGGCGACGCTGTCGCCTTGCAGGCCGCCAAGAAGCGGGGGCACATTGGCTGTGCGCACGTTCAACGCATGAATATCGTCGATCCCCACAAAGATGACGGGGCTGCCCGCGGTCTGGGTAAGAACGAAGGCGTCGACGCCAACAAAATCTGGGTCACTGCTCACGTCCAGCGACTCAAGATTGGACTGACTATTTGCATCAATGTTCAGGTTGAACGTCTGCGCTGCTCCGGCCTTGGGATTGCCGTTGCTGTAGCCTGTGACCTGCAAGGTCACGCTTCCGCCGGACGCCACAGTACTGACCGAGACCTTCAGGCTTTGCAGATCGAACAGGCTGCCGCCATTGCTGGCGATGCGGAACGACTGCAGAGGCTCGCCATTGCTCGTCGCATCCGTGTAATAGATGCCGTCACCAGTACCCCATGCCAAATCGCCCGCAGCGATCTGGATAAGCGTTGCGGTGGTAGTGGTCACTGTGACGTCCCAGCCGCTGCCTCTCATATCGGAAACCGTCACCCCTTGACTTCCAGGTCCGCTCGCCAGCGTTTGGTCATTACCACCTGTGCCGAACGTGGTCACACCGCTGCTGGGCGCAGCGAGCGTGCCGGCATAGTCGGCCAGCCTCAGCGGGTCGAATGGTGTGACCGCTTCGATGGCGCCAACGTGGGCCTCGAGCAACCAGTCGCCGCCCAAGGCCGCCGCACCGGTGGAATTGATCGACGCGGCAATGTCAGCGTCCGTCCATTGGGCCAGGGCAGTGATAAGACGCGCGCCCAGTTCACCCTGTGCCAGATCACATGCGTACAACAGCAGATCGCCATCCGCCGTCAAGCCTCGGCCCAGTGCAGCCAGATCGGCCCGCACCTGCGGGCGCTCCAGTGCAGCAAGATCCAGGTGGGTAGTGCCCAGCCACAACTGGCCAGGGCTGCCATGCGCGAGCACATGCACGGCGCCCACGTCGCCGCGCTCGCCCAGGGCGGCTGCCATCTGCTGCAAGCCGTCTTCGCCAGCCTTCAAGTACATCACCTCGGCGCCGGGCGGCAGGCCCTTCAGCAGCGTGGCGGCGTTTTGCACGCGGCTGTCGATGAAGATGATGTCGCGTGCGGTAACAGTCATGTCGTTCATGGATTTTTCTGCGAACGTTTTTGGCATCCAGCGCTTATGCAGCAAGCGCTGGCAGCTATTGTTTTTGATATTTCTCGGCGTTGATCACGCTGGCGCGGCTGTGCTTGTGGTCTGGTCAGAACGACAGCTGGCTGTGCTGCAAGACAAAGAAAAGGTTTTTAACAGGTAAACACGGAAGGTTGCAGAGGATCAATACCCTAATTTTTCAATGCTGTACGTATCGCCGATCCTCATGTTGAAGGGCATGGCCTTCCTGTTCGCCGCCTGGGCATCAACCACATTGCGGCGCCGGGCGCAAAGGTGTTTGCACTGCGAACCGGGCGCGCACGGGGCGTGGGACGCGGGGCCGGCTCCTACAATCGGACAGCCCCCTGTGCGTCCTGCAACGGCCCAATTTCGTTGTAGGCGCGGCCACGTTTGACAAAAGCTGGAGCCCGCATGCCCGACACCCCCGCCACGCCTACCCCCGCCCCCACCGACAAGCGCGCCCTGCTGCGACGCGCCGCGCTGGAATACCACGAGTTCCCGCAGCCCGGCAAGATCGCCATCGCCGCGACCAAGCAGATGAGCAACCAGCACGACCTGGCGCTGGCCTACTCGCCGGGCGTGGCCGCGCCGTGCGAGGAGATCGTCAAGGACCCGGCCGCCGCCTTCCGCTACACCGCGCGCGGCAACCTGGTCGGCGTGGTCACCAACGGCACCGCCGTGCTGGGCCTGGGCGACATCGGCCCGCTGGCCGGCAAGCCGGTCATGGAAGGCAAGGGGGTGCTGTTCAAGAAGTTCTCCGGCATCGACGTGTTCGACATCGAGATCGACGAGAAGGACCCGGAGAAGCTGGTCGAGATCATCGCCGCGCTGGAGCCCACTTTTGGCGGCATCAACCTGGAAGACATCAAGGCGCCGGACTGCTTCTACGTTGAGCGCAAGCTGCGCGAGCGCATGAAGATCCCGGTCTTCCACGACGACCAGCACGGCACGGCCATCGTCGTCGGCGCGGCCATCCTGAACGGCCTCAAAGTCGCGGGCAAGGACATTGCCCAGGTCAAGCTGGTTGCGTCCGGCGCGGGGGCCGCAGCCCTGGCCTGCCTGGGCCTGCTGGTCAAGCTGGGCCTGCCGCGCGGCAACATCTGGGTGACCGACATCGCCGGCGTGGTGTACCAGGGCCGCACTGAACTGATGGACGAGGACAAGGCGCAGTTCGCGCAGGTGACCGACCAGCGCACGCTGACCCAGGTCATCGAGGGCGCGGACGTGTTCCTGGGCCTGTCGGCCGGCGGCGTGCTGAAAAAGGACATGGTGGCCCAGATGGCCGCCAACCCGCTGATCTTCGCGCTGGCCAACCCCAACCCCGAGATCGCCCCCGAGGACGTGCAGGAAGTGCGCGGCGACGCCATCATCGCCACCGGCCGCACCGACTACCCGAACCAGGTCAACAACGTCCTGTGCTTCCCCTACATCTTCCGCGGCGCGCTGGACTGCGGCGCCACCACCATCACCACCGAGATGGAGATCGCCGCGGTCCATGCCATCGCGGAACTCGCCCAGGCCGAGCAGAGCGAGGTGGTGGCCGCGGCCTACGTGGGCGAGCCGCTGGCGTTCGGGCGTGAGTACCTGATCCCCAAGCCGTTCGATCCGCGGCTGATGATGAAGATCGCGCCGGCGGTGGCGCAGGCGGCGGCGGACTCGGGCGTGGCCCAGCGCCCGATCGCCGACATGGACGCCTACCGCGACCACCTGCAGACCTTCGTCTATGCGTCCGGCAACATCATGAAGCCGATCTTCATGACCGCCAAGCAGGCCACGGCCAAGCGCATCGCGTTCTCCGAGGGCGAGGAGGAGCGCATCCTGCGCGCCGCGCAGATCCTGGTGGACGAGCGCGTGGCGCGCCCGACGCTGATCGGCCGCCCGGCGATCATTGCCCAGCGCGTCGAGAAGTTCGGTCTGCGCCTGAAGGAAGGCGCGGATTACGACGTCGTCAACGTCGAGGACGACCACCGCTACCGCGACTTCTGGCAGAGCTACCACCGCATGACCGAGCGCAAGGGCATCACGGTGCCGATCGCCAAGATCGAAATGCGCCGGCGCCTGACGCTGATCGGCTCAATGCTGCTGCACAAGGGCGAGGTGGACGGACTGATCTGCGGCACCTGGGGCACCACGCAGCACCACCTGCAGTACATCGACCAGGTCATCGGCAAGCGCGCCGGCGCCACCACCTACGCCGCCATGAACGCGCTGCTGCTGCCCGGCCGCCAGGTGTTCATCGTCGACACGCACGTCAACTACGACCCTACGCCCGAGCAGCTGGCCGAGATCACCGTCATGGCGGCCGAGGAGATCATGCGCTTCGGCATCAAGCCCAAGGCGGCGCTGCTGTCGCACTCCAACTTCGGCTCAAGCAACCACGACAGCGCGGTGAAGATGCGCCGCACGCTGGCGCTGCTGCGCGAGCAGGCGCCCTGGCTGGAGGTGGACGGCGAGATGCACGGCGACGTGGCGCTGGACGAAAGGGAGCGCCTGCAGCTGATGCCGCACGGCACGCTGTCGGGCAGCGCCAACCTGCTGGTCATGCCCAACATCGACGCGGCCAACATCTCCTACAACCTGCTGAAAACTGCCGCCGGCGGCGGCATCGCCATCGGCCCGATGCTGCTGGGCGCGGCCGCGCCGGTGCAGGTGCTGACCCCCAGTGCCACGGTGCGCCGCATCGTCAACATGACCGCGCTGACGGTGGCCGACGCCAACACCGTGCGCTGACCGAAAGCCGCCGCGCACGCACGCCAGAGGGCGTGAAGACAACAGGCATCTGCCCAAAATATGGGCAGATGCTTGCCTTTGTCGGCCCTTTTTGTCACACTTGCGCCTCGAAATTTCGGGTTAACCCGGGGTTTTGGAAAGGTATCGTGGATGTTCAAGGCCGGTGCCCTTGCGGTGCGCAAGGCGTTTGTGGCGTGTGCTGTGGGTGCCGCGGTCCTGCTGGCGCCGGCCGTGTCGAGCGCGCGTCTGCCGTCCCCCCCGCTGTCCGCGCCTGCTGCCGCCAGCGCTCCCATCGCCCTCGCCGAGCTGCCCACCCAGGGCCGCGCCACCTATGCGCTGATCCATGCCGGCGGCCCCTTCCCGCACGACAAGGATGGCGCGGTGTTCGGCAACCGCGAGCGGCTGCTGCCGGCGCAGCGCCGTGGCTATTGGCGCGAATATACGGTGCGCACGCCGGGCGTGCGGCACCGCGGGGCGCGACGCATCGTCTGCGGCGGCGCGCTGCCGCGCACGCCCGAGGTCTGCTACTACACCAGCGACCACTACGCCAGCTTCCGGGAAATAGCGCCGTGACCGCATCCGCCGTGTCCGGCCTGCCACGTCCCGCGCGCCTGCGGCCCCTGTCCGAAACCCGCGCCGCCTGCGGCGCCCGCCGGCCCGCAGCGGCGGCGACCATCGTTTTTTGAACCTAGAAAGAAAGAGCAACGCAGATGCAATCGCCACCTCGCAAGGACCAGGACGCCCTGCTGCGTGGAGTGCGCCCGAACATCGTGCAGTCGATCCGCGCCTACAGCGCGCACGAGTTGCAGGAAAGCGCGCGCGTTCTGGGCCACCACTTCCTGTATGCCAACCTGGCGCACGCGCAGACGCGCCAGGACATCCTGGAGCTGATCGCGCTGCAGTTCACCTTCCCGGCGCACTTTGGCAAGAACTTCGACGCGCTGTATGACTGCCTGACCGACCCGCTGCACAAGTGCGGCCCGCAGCCGGGCTTCGTGGTGGTGCTCGAGCAGATCCCGGTCACGCCGAAGTTCGACAAGGAAGTGCGCGAACAGCTGCTGGACGTGTTCCGCGAAGCGGCCGACTACTGGGCCGAGCGCAAGATCGCCTTCCGCTGTTTCTATTCTTTTCTGTAGCCCGTTCCGCATCCACCGGCCAAGTGGAACGGGCCAGCGAGGCGCCGCAGGGCACCCCGCACCAGGCCATGCACATCGAGATCGCCGCGGCAGCCCAGGCCCAGGGCCTGCCGACGGACGTGCTGTCGGACGTCTCGCCGCTGGCGCTGCGCATGAGCAGCCCCTTCAATACCGGCTATTGGCTGGCGGCGGCTTGACAGGGACATCCCCCTGAAGGGCTAGGTACATCCCCCTGAGCGGCTGCGCCGCTTCCCCCTTCCCTGGCGCTTCCCCCTTCCCTGGCGCTTCGCTTGGAAGGGGGACGACGCTGGTGGACTGGCGGAGCCAGATCCACGGCGTCTGCTGGCAGAGCCTTGCGCTGCTTTTGATGGAGCGCACAATTTTTAGCAAAAACAGCCCTTGGCCTATGTTTTACATAGGTCTGCAGCTATTGTTTCAGGAGCAACCCTGCGCCAGGGCGACGTATTCGGCCACGGGCACTTCCTCGGCGCGGCGCTGCAGGTCGAAGGCACCGGCGTAGCCACGGCCGGCCAGCCAGGGGCCCAGGGCGTGGCGCAGCAGCTTGCGGCGCTGGCTGAAGGCGACTTGCACCAGTTCGGACAGCAGCGCCACGTCCACCTGCGGCGGCTCGGCCAGCGGCAGCATGCGCACCACGGCGCTGTCCACGCGCGGCGGCGGCTCGAAGGCCTCGGGCGGCACGAACAGCACGTTCTCCATCTCGTAGCGCCACTGCAGCATCACCGACAGCCGGCCGTAGGCGGCGGTGGCGGGGCGCGCCACCATGCGGTCGATGACCTCCTTTTGCAGCATGAAGTGCTGGTCTTCGATGGCCTGCACATGCTCCAGCAGGTGGAACAGGATGGGGGTGGAGATGTTGTAGGGCAGGTTGCCCACTACTCTGATTTTGGGAGCATCCAACCCTTGCGCCACCTGGGCGAAATCGACTCTCAAAACGTCGGACTCGATGACCCGCAGCTGCGGGTGCTGGCGCAGTCGCGCGGCCAGGTCGCGGTCCAGCTCGATCACCGTCAGCTGGCCCAGGCGCTCGACCAGCGGCTGGGTCAGCGCCGCCAGGCCGGGGCCGATCTCCACCATGGGCTGGCCCGGGCGCGGCGCAATGGCGCGCACGATGGCGTCGATGATGCCGGGGTCGGACAGGAAGTGCTGGCCGAAGCGCTTGCGCGCGACGTGCGGTTTCGGGTGGGCCATTACAGCTGCGGCGCGTCGCGGTACTCGACGTAGGCGCGCGCGCGCGCGTCGCGCAGCCAGTTGCTGAAGGCCTCGTCGAGCTTCTTCTCGCGCACTGCCTCGCGCACCATGTCGCGCTGCTGGCGCTGGTTCAGCTTCACCTCGCGCCGGCCCAGCAGCTGGATCAGATGCACGCCGAAGCGCGTGGCCACCGGCTGGCTGACCTCGCCGGGCGCCAGGCCATTCAGGGTCTGCTCGAACTCGGGCACGAAGCGCCCGGGCAGCGCCCACCCCAGGTCGCCGCCGTCCTTGGCGCTGCCGTCCTGCGAGAACTCGCGCGCCAGCTGGGCGAAGTCGGCGCCGCCCTGCACTACGCGCTGGCGCAGCTCTTCCAGACGCTCGGCGGCCTGCGCCTCGGTGGTGCCAGGCTGCACGCGCAGCAGGATGTGGCGCGCGTGGCTCTCGACGGCGGTGGCGGCGACCACGCCGGCGCGGCTGCGGTCCACCACCTTCAGGATGTGGTAGCCGGCGGGCGAGCGCACCGGCCCGACCACGCCGCCCACCGGCGCGCTCTGCGTCGCGCTGACGAACAGGTCCGGGTAGCGCTCGGCCGGGCGCAGGCCCAGCTCGCCGCCGCTGGCGCCCTCGGGCGCGTCGGAATACTCGCGCGCCAGCTGGGCGAAATCGCCGCCGGCGTTGATCTGCGCGCGGATCTCCTGGGCGCGCTTCTCGCGCTCGGCGGCCTGCACCGGCGTGGCGCTCTCGGGCACGCGCACGAAAATGTGCGCCAGGTTCAGCTCCAGCCGGCCGCCGCCGGCGGCCTGCTGCTGCTCGCGCAGGTACTGGTCCACGTCCAGGTCGGACACGCGCACGCGCGCCTCCACGTCGCGCTCGCGCACGCGCAGCGCCAGCAGCTGCTGGCGCAGTTCCTCGCGGAAGCGCTCGGGGCTGACGCCGTCGGCCGCCAGACGGCGGTGCATCTCCTCGACGCTGACGTCGTTTTGCCGCGCCACTGTCTGCTCGGCCTGGTTCAGCGCCCAGTCGTCGACCTTGATGCCGCTCTCGCGCGCCAGCTGCACCTGTACGCGCTCCATGACCAGGCGCTCCAGCGCCTCGCGCGCCAGCACGTCGCGCGGCGGTGCCGCGACGTTCTGCGCGGCCAGCTGCTGCTGCAGGCGGGCGGCGCGCTGGCGCACCTCGTTGTTGGTGATGGGCTCGGAATTGACCACGGCGACGATGTAGTCGGCCTGGCGTGGCGCGGTGCCGGCGGCCGCGGCGGCGCTGCCGGTGCCAGCGGGCGGCAGGAGGGTCGCCGGCAGGCGCGCGGCGCTGCCGCCGGGCGTGCGCAGGCCCTGGGCCGGCGCCGGTGCGGACAGGGCCAGGGCGGACAGGCAGGCCAGGCTCAGGGTCAGGGCGCGAAAGGTCATGGCGTTCGGTGCAAGGGGTGCGAGGGCGGCTGCGCCGGGCAGCCGCGGCAAGGGGGCAGGAAAAGGCGAGCCGTCAATCGTACTGGGAGAAGCGGCTGGGCACCGGCGCGTCCCGGCCCAGGGGGGTGTAGCGCGGCACGTGCTGGCGCAGCGTGGCCAGCGGGTTGGCACCCAGCGACAGGCGCGAGAAGCCGAGGAACTCCAGCTGCACCATGACGCGCGTGCTGGAGGATTCGACGCTGCGCTGCAGCCGCTCCAGCACCACTCGGCCGGTCCAGCAGCAGGCCTCGTATTCCAGGCCGACGATGGTGTCCACCAGCTTGCGGTCCTGCAGGCTGTAGTTCAGCCGGCCGACGCTGTACCAGCGCCCGCCGCTGCCGGGCGCCACGCCGGTGGCCGGACGGGCCGCGCCGCCGCCCCACAGGGCGTCCAGCGGCCACTGCCAGCCCACGTCCAGCTGCTTGCTGGGCTCGGTGATCAGGTCGGTCACCTTCTGCATGCGGTAGGCGGCGCTCACCGTGCGGTACGGCCCGGGCGAGTAGCGCGCGCCGATGGTGGTGCGCAGCGAGCGCCCGTCCTTGGGGTTGTACTGCAGCGTGCTGTCCAGGCCCCACTGGGGCGTCCAGTTCACCGCCGCGCCCAGCAGCACGTCCGACAGCCGTTCGCTGACCGGCGCGGCGCCGGGCATGGTCACCAGCTGGTCGGAAAAGCGCAGGCGCTGGGCGATGCCGAAGCGCGCCGCCTCGGCGCCGGTGTCTTCGTCCAGCAGCCGGGTGGTCACGCCCAGAGTCAGCAGGTTATTGTCGGCGATGCGGTCGTTGCCACCGAAGGCGTTCTCGGTGTAGATGGTGGCGAAGTTGAAGTCGGTCGCCGCCGTGTCGTACACCGGCAGGTAGCTTTGGTCGCGGTACGGGGTGTAGGTGTAGAAGGCGCGCGGCTCCAGCGTCTGCAGGAAGCGCCGGCCGAAGAAGCTGGCGTCGCGCTCGAACACCAGCCCGCTGTCCAGGCTGAAGGTGGGCAGCACGCGCTGCGCCGAGCGCTGGCCATTGGCCAGCAGGCCGTCGAACTCGTAGCTGGTGGCGTGCAGCTGTAGCCGCGGCGTGATGAAGCCAGCCGGCGCCAGGAACGGCCGGCTGACCTGCGCCAGCGCGTAGCTGCGCCGCGCGTTGGGCTGGCGATAGAAGCGCCGGTCGGCGGAAAAGTGCGTGTAGTCGCCGTCCACGCTGGCGTCCAGGCCGAGCGGCAGCGCGTTGGGCGCATAGCGCCAGTGCAGCTGGGGCAGGCGGTCGTAGGGCGGGATGATGGGCGCCAGCGGGTCCTGCAGGGTCTGCCATTGGAGCGTGCGCAGCGACAGGCTGTGCGCGCCGCCAGCCCAGTTCAGGCTGGCCTCGCCGGGCAGTAGGCGCTCGGCCAGTTGGCCGGTCACGCCGCCCATGGCGGTGATGCTGCCGCGCTGGGTGAAGTCGCGCCAGTAGTCGTCGTCGCTCACCCGCCGGATGTTCAGCCCCAGCGCCACCCCGCCCACGGGCGTGGCCAGCAGCTGGTCGTGGCGCGCGCGCCAGGCCCAGCGGTCGCGTTCGCGCAGGCGGTCGTTGGGCATGTACTGCGCGCCCAGCTCGCCCTTGTAGGTGGGCTCGAGGTAGCGGAACTCGCCGGCCAGCGAGACACCGCGGCGCGTCATGGCCATCGGGGTGATGGTGGCATCGCGGTTCGGCGCGATGTTCCAGTAGTACGGCTGGGCGTATTCGAAGCCGCTGATGCTGTCCAGGCCGAAGGTGGGCGGCAGCAGGCCGGACTTGCGCTTGTCCGACAGCGGGAAGGTGATGGCCGGCACCGGCAGGATGGGCACGCCCTTGAACTCCAGCACGCCGGCCTCGGCGCGGCCGATGTCCTCGACCTGGTCGAGCTCGATGCGGCGCGCGCGCAGCACCCAGTCGGGCCGCCAGCTGGCTTCAATGGTGCGCTCGCAGGTGGTGTAGGTGGCCTCGTGCACCACCGAGTGGTCGCGGTCGATGAAGTCCACGCGCGACGCCTCGCCGTGCGCGCCGGTGGCCAGGAAGCGGTAGCGCGCATCGCTGAAGAAACCATGGAAGGCGTCCACCTCCAGGTCCAGCAGCGTTCCCTGGTAGCGGTTGCCGGCGTTGTTGATGCGTACGTTGCCGCTGGCGCGGGCGCGGTCGGCGGCCACGTCGTAGTGCATGCGGTCGGCATGCACCACGGTGTCGCCGCGGCGCAGCTCGGCGTTGCCCTCGATGGTCGCCTCCACATCGGGCTGGCCCGACAGCTGGTCACCGCGCACGAACACCGGCTGCTGCGCGCGCACCGCCTGGGGCAGCGTTTCGGCCAGCGCCGGGCTGGCGCGCAACGCGGGGGCCGCTGGGGTGGCGGCTTCGGGCTGCGCCAGGACGGCCAGCGGCACGCCGCACAGCATCAGCGCCGCCAGCCGGGCCAGGGCGCGGCGCGGCGGCAGGGGCTTCGGGGACAGGGGGCGAGGGTCAGTCGGCACGAGGGGCAGGGTCGGGCAGCGGCAGCGGAGGAAGGCGGGCGGGACGGCCAGCACCCGACGGGCGCTGCCTAAAATCGGATTATCCATGAGCGACTTGTCCCACTCCCCCGCCCCGGCCGCGATGGCGACCGGCCCTGTTACCTGGCCCGATGCGGGGCGCGCGCAGGCCTTCGCGCGCTGGCTGGCGCCGCTGGCCGCGGCCTACGGCCTGCTGCCGGACAGCCTGCGCCCGGCCTCCAGCGACGCCAGCTTTCGCCGCTACCTGCGGCTGGACACACAGGGCGGCGGCACGCGCATCGTCATGGACGCGCCGCCGCAGCAGGAAGACTGCCGCCCCTTCGTGCACGTGCAGCAGCTGATGCAGGACGCCGGCCTGCGCGTGCCGCACATCCTGGCCTGGGACGAGGCGCAGGGCTTCATGCTGCTCGAGGACGTGGGCCGCCAGACGGTGATCGAGCGCCTGCGCGAGGACGACCCCCAGGCCGCGCAGGCCTGGTACCTGCAGGCGGTGGATGTGCTGCTGGACTGGCAGCGCGCCACGCGGGACGGCGTCCTGCCGCCCTACGACGAGGCGCTGCTGCGGCGCGAGTTGCAATTGTTTCCGGACTGGTACATCGCGCGCCACCGCGGCGTGCAGTTGACCGATGCCCAGCAGGCCCTGCTGGCGCGCACTTTCGACGCTATCGTGGCGCACAACTTGGCCGCGCCGCGCGTGTTCGTGCACCGCGACTTCATGATGCGCAACCTGATGATGGGCACGGATGGCCGCCTGGCGGTGCTGGACTTCCAGGACGCGGTGCTGGGCCCCATTACCTACGACATCGCCAGCCTGCTGCGCGATGCCTTCATCAGCTGGGACGAGGAATTCGTCATCGACATCACCGTGCGCTATTGGGAAAAAGCGCGCCGCGCCGGCCTGCTGGGCGTGGGCAGCGCCAGCGGCTTCGGCCAGGACTTCGGCGAGTTCTACCGCGCCGTGGACTGGATGGCGCTGCAGCGCCATCTGAAGGTGGCCGGCATCTTCGCGCGCCTGACGCTGCGCGACGGCAAGCCGCGCTATCTTGGGGACGCGCCGCGCTTCATCGGCTACATCCGCCAGACCGCCGGGCGTTACCGCGAACTGGCGCCGCTGCTGCGCTTGGTCGACGAGATCGAGGGCACGCAGGCCGCCATGGGCTACGCGTTCGGGCGGATGTAGGCTGGCACTGCACCAGTTTCGAATGAAAAACGGCTCCAGCCCTTGCATGACATAGGCCTACAGCTAGCGAAAAAGTAGCAAATGCCCCGCTTTCACTGCCCTCTGCCCCTGGCCGCCGGCGCCCAGGTGGCGCTGCCCGCCACGGCCGCGCGCCACGTCCAGGTGCTGCGCCTGCAGCCCGGTGACGCGCTGACGCTGTTCAACGGCGCAGGCGGCGAGTGGGACGCCCGCGTGCTGCGCATGGGCCGCTCCGACGTCGAGGTGCAGGTGGACACGCACCACGCCGTCGAGCGCGAGGCGGCGCGCGCGCTGCACCTGGTCGTCGGCATGCCGGCCAACGAGCGCATGGACTGGCTGGTGGAAAAGGCCACCGAGCTGGGCGCCGCCAGCATCCAGCCGGTAGCCGCCGCGCGCAGCGTGCTGAAGCTCGCCGGCGAGCGCGCCGAGCGCCGCCAGGCGCACTGGCAGGCGATCGCCGTAGCCGCCTGCGAGCAGTGCGGGCGCAACCGCGTGCCCGCGGTGCATGCGCCGCGGCCGTTGGCCGACTGGCTGCGCGCCGCGCCGCCGCCGGCGGACGAACTGCGCCTGGTGCTGTCGCTGCGCGCCGGCAGTCGGTCGCTGCCCGAGGCCGCTGCCGGCACTGCGCCGGTGTGGCTGCTGCATGGCCCCGAGGGCGGGCTGGCCGCGCACGAGGAAGACGCGGCGCTGGCCGCCGGCTTCGCGCCCGCCAGCCTGGGCGCGCGCGTGCTGCGCGCCGAGACGGCGGCGCTGGCCGCGCTGGCGCTGCTGGGCTGAACGCCGGGCGCGCGGCGCGCGCCTACAGGCAGGGCGGGGGTGCCAGCCCACAATGCGCCGCTGCCGCGCGATACAGGGAAGACCCGCTACACGCGCGGGCATTTTGTATCAGAATGTGCTTTGCAGCCACGGGCTTCGCGGCTCGGCTGCCGGCGGTGGCGCTTTTGTCCTTCCCCCTTTTTCTGGTCTTGCGATGCGGCATTGCGATTCCCAGGCGCTGTCATCCCCTGGCAGCAGCGCCGATGCGCACGTGCGTGGCACCGGGCCGCGCGGCCTGCAGGCGCGCGTGCTGGACCTGCTGCTGACGCGCGAGCCCCACCAGCGCATCCGCCTGGGCATGTGCCTGCTGGCGGCGCTGCTGATGCTGTGCGGCATCGCCGCCATGTACCTGTCGGCCAGCGCCGGGCTGGCGTCGCTGCAGGCGGTGCACTGGTGGACGCTGACCGCCTGCGCCATCTTCGCGCTGGCCTATACGCTGATCCGCAGCGGCTACAGCCGGCGCTGGCGCGACCCGGCGCTGACCCTGTTCCAGTGCCTGGCGGCCATGACCTGCGTGGCCGCCGCCTACGTGATCGCGCTGCCGGCGCGCGGGCTGGTGCTGCCGCTGGTGGCGGTGATCCTGATGTTCGGCGTGTTCGGCCTGGCGCCGCGCCAGATGATGGCGGTACTGGTCTACAGCCTGGTGCTGTTCAGCCTGACCATCGCCGGCGTGCAGTGGCGCCAGCCCGAGGGCGGCCCGCCCTGGCCGCTGGCCGGCGCCTACCTGATCGTGACCGCCGTGGTGCTGCTCAGCAGCACCTTCCTGATCCTGCGCGCGCACGCCATCCGCGCCAAGCTGCATCGCCAGAAGGTGCAGCTGGCGCTGGCCGTGGAGCAGGTGCGCGAGATGGCCACGCGCGACGAGCTCACCGGCCTGCCCAACCGGCGCTGCATGCTGGAGATGCTGCACGCGCAGCGCGAACAGGCACGGCGCGACGCGCGCCCGGTGCTGGTGGCCCAGCTGGACCTGGACCACTTCAAGGTCATCAACGACACCTGTGGCCACGCCGGGGGCGACGCCGTGCTGCAGGGCTTCGCGCACCAGGTGAGCCGCTGCCTGCGCGCCGGCGACACGCTGGCCCGCTGGGGCGGCGAGGAGTTCGTGCTGCTCATGGTGGGCGTCGTGCCGCACGACGGCGCGGGCATGTTGGCGCGGGTGCTGGCCGCCGCCGCCACGCCGGTGCGCCTGCCGGACGGCAACAGCGTGCGCCTGACGGTGTCCATCGGCGTGGCGCGGCTGCGCCCGCACGAGAGCGTCGACGCGGTGCTGCAGCGCGCCGACGCCGCGCTCTACGCGGCCAAGCACCAGGGGCGCAACCGCATCGCCTGGGCGCCGGGCGATGCTCCCGAATGGATAGCTTAAAGCCCTTGCTGATCAAGGGCTAGGGGCACTTTTCATGGGCAATCGCCCAGGTGCAGCGCCAGCCAGGCATGCAGCTGCGCCATGACCGGCTCGGCGTCGGCCTCGTTGAAGACCTCGTGCAGCAGCCCGGCAAAACCGCGCGCCGTGACCACGTGCCCCGGCGCCGCCGCGGCGAAGGCGCGGCTGCCGCCGGGATCGACGATGCGGTCGTCCTCGCCCCACAGCAGCAGCGTTGGCACCCGCCAGCCGGGCGCCGCGGCCAGTACCGGCGCGCCGCCGGTGGCCACGTACCGCGCCAGCCGCGCGCTGATGCGGTCGTGGCACAGCGGGTCGGCGCGGTAGGCGGCGACCACCTGCGCGTCGTGCGACAGGCCGCGCGCGTCCAGGCCGTTGGCCACGCGCAGGCCGGGCAGCAGGCGTGGCAACGTGGCCAGCAGCAGGCGCTGCAGCGCGCTGGTGTGCACGGCCAGCGCCGGCGATGACAGCACCAGCGCATTCACCGGGCGCAGGCCGCGCGCCATCAGGTCGGCCGCCACCAAACCGCCCAGGCTGTGGCCCAGCAGCACCAGCGGCTCGTTCGCGGCCATGCCGGCGCGGGTGGCGTCCAGCACGCAGGCCAGGTCCTGGTACAGCCCGCCCTCGGCATGCAGGCTGCCGCGCGCGCCGCCCGAGGCGCCGTGGCCCTGCTGGTCGTAGCCGCGCACGCCCAGGCCCCAGCCGTTCAGGCGCCGCGCCAGCGCGTCATAGCGCCCGGCGTGCTCGCCCAGGCCGTGCACCAGCAGCACCGTGGCGCGGCGCCGTTCAGGCGCCAGCGGCCAGTCGTGCAGTGCCAGCGCCCGTCCGTCGGGCAGGGTCAGCGGGGGTGCGGTGGGCGGCGGCATGGTGCTGTTGGGGGCATGGCGTGCTGGCCTTCCTGGGGATCCGCGACGACGCGGGGGGGTCGGGTGTTCCGGCGGCCGCGGCGGTTCAAGAGGCGGTCAGCGGCCGTGCCCGGATCATAGGGGCGGCGCCGGCTGCGCCCCGCTGGCGCGCGCCAGGCGCCGGGTGATGCCCGGCCCCACAGCCAGCACGATCAGGAAGCGTGCCAGCTGCATGGCCATGACGAAGCTGGCGTCCACTGCGCTGGTGGCGGCGATGACCACCATCGAGTCGGCCCCGCCCGGGCTGGTCGCCAGGTAGGCGCTGAGCGGCGCCACACCGGCGCCCCACACCAGCGCCGCGCCGGTGGCCAGGCCGGCCAGCATCAGGGCCAGCGTGGACAGCAGCACCTGCGGCAGTGCGCGCAGCGCGTGCAGGGCAATGGCGCGGGTGAAGCGCAGGCCGACGCTCCAGCCGATGGCGGCGTAGGCCGCCAGCAGCAACAGCGGCGGCAGCGCCGGCTGCACGTCCCACAGCGCCTGCGCCAGCGTGGCCGCCAGCAGTGGCAGCACCATGGCGCCGCCGGCGATGTGCAGGCGCCGCGCCAGCCAGCTGCCGCCCAGCACCAGCGCGGCGGTCAGCAGCAGGCCGGCGGCGTCCGGCGCGGCCCACCAGTCGGTGCCGGCGCTGGCCAGCGGATGCGCGCCGCCGGCCAGGCGCGCCACGGCGGCGGCGGCCAGGGTCACCAGCAGCACGCGGGTGTATTGCATGACGGCCACCAGGCGCGCGTCGGCGCCGTAGTGCTCGGCCAGCACCACCATGGCCGAGGCGGCGCCGGGCGACATGCCCCACAGCGCGGTGGTGCCGGGCATGACGCGGCGCTTCATCAGCCACCAGCCGAGCAGCGTGCTGGCGGCGATCAGCACCAGCGTGGCCGCCAGGAACAGCGGCCAGCGCTGCAGCAGCGGCCCCAGGTGGCGCGGCTGCAGGCTTTGCGCCATCAGGCAGCCCAGCAGGCCCTGGCCCCAGCCAAACAGCCGCCGCGGCAGGGCCAGCTGCGTGCCGCGCAGCGCCAGCGCGATGGCGCAGAGCATGCACGCCAGCAGCACCGCTGCCGGCACATGCAGCGCCAGCAGCGCGGCGGCCAGCAGCGCACTGCACAGGGCGAGAGCGCCCCAGGCGCGCAGCCGGCCGAACCCCATCGAGAAGGTCAGCGCGCGGCGGGCGCGTCGTCGGCGGAGGCGACCTCGGCGGTCACGCGGCGGCCGCGCGTCAGCCGGCGGTACAGCGGCGGCACCAGCAGCATGATGGCCACGCCGATCCACAGGCCGATGGCGATCGGGCTCTCCACCAGGATGCCCAGCTCGCCGTTGGTGATGGACAGGGCGCGGCGCAGGTTCTGCTCCATCATGTCGCCCAGCACGAAGCCCAGGATCAGCGGCGCCATCGGCACACCGGCCTTGCGCAGCAGGTAGCCGACGATGCCCAGCACGACCATCAGCACCAGGTCGAAGGTGGTGGCGTGGATGGCGTACACCCCCACCGCGCTGATCGCCAGGATGCCCGGCACCAGGATCCAGTTGGGCAGCGCCAGCATGCGCGTGAACACGCCGATCATCGGGATGTTCATCACCAGCAGCAGCACGTTGCACACCGCCATCGAGGCGATCAGGCCCCACACCAGCGTCGGCTGCTGGGTGAACAGCGCCGGGCCGGGCGTGATGTTGTACAGCGACAGCGCGCCGACCATCACCGCGGTGGTGCCCGAGCCCGGCACGCCCAGGGTCAGCATGGGCACGAACGAGCCGTTGGCCGAGGCGTTGTTGGCGGCCTCGGGCGCGGCCACGCCGCGGATGTCGCCCTTGCCGAAGGTGCCTTCCTTGTCGCCCAGGCGCTTTTCCAGCGTGTAGGCCATGGCGCTGGCGATCGTCGCGCCGGCGCCGGGCAGCACGCCGACGACGAAGCCCAGCACCGACGAGCGCACCGTGCCCCACCAGGTCAGCGCCATCTCGGCGCGGTTGAACATGTTGCGGCCGATGGCGCGGATGCGCGGCGCGGCCACCAGGTGCTGCTCCAGCATCAGCAGGATCTCGCTGACCGAGAACAGGCCGATGACGACCACCACGAACTGGATGCCGTCAGACAGGTGCACGCTGCCGCCCGTGAAGCGGTAGATGCCGGAGTTGCTGTCCAGGCCCACGGTGGACAGCGACAGGCCCAGCACCGCCGCCAGCACCGCCTTCATGGGCGCGTCGCCCATCAGGCCGGTGATGCAGGCGAAGGCGAAGCACATCAGCGCGAAGTACTCGGCCGGCCCGAACGCCAGCGCCCAGCGCGCCAGCAGCGGCGCGGCCAGCACGATGCCGATGAAGGCGACGAACGAGCCGATGAACGACGACCAGGCCGAGATCGACAGTGCCACGCCGGCTTCGCCCTTGACGGCCATCGGATAGCCGTCGACGGCGGTCATGATGGCGCCGGCGTCGCCCGGCACGTTGATCAGGATGGAGGAAATGCGCCCGCCGAACTCGCAGCCGATGTACACGGCGGTGAGCAGGATCAGCGCCGACTCCGGCGGCAGCTTCAGCGCGAACGCCAGCGGCATCAGGATGGCCACGCCGTTGATCGGCCCCAGGCCCGGCAGCATGCCGACCACGGTGCCGATGAACGAGCCGATCAGGCCGAGCAGCAGGTTGATCGGCGCGAGCGCGACGCCGAAGCCCTCGCCCAGATGGTGCAATGTGTCACCCATGTCAGCGGCCTCCCAGGATGAACGCGAGCACGCCGGTCGGCAGGATCACGTCGAACAGTTTGTCGAACAGGAAGTACAGGCCCAGGCCCAGGCCCACGCCGGCGCCCAGGCTGGGCAGCGGCCGGCCGCCGAAGCTCATGCCCACGGGCAGCGCCATCAGCGTGGTCGCCAGCACGAAGCCCAACGTCTGGAACAGCAGGGCATACACCAGCATCGACGCCATCACCAGCAGCAGCGCCGGCGCCGGGCGCCAGCGCAGGCCGTCGGCGGCGCGCCCCGGCCGCACCGCCAGCCACATGCCGGCCAGCGCCAGCACCGCCGCCAGCAGCATCGGGAAGGCGCGCGGGCCCACGGGTTCATAGGAAAACTCGGCCTGGTAGGCCTGCGCCATCCACGCCATGGCGATGGCCAGCGCCAGTGCCAGCACACCCAGGATGCGATCGGACATGGTCTGCCTCGCTCTTGTTTCGATAGTAAAAGGCCCTTGCGCTGCAAGGGCCTGGGGCATGTTTCGCTGGAAAACGACCGGCTTACTGCGTCACGCGCAGGCCGAAGTCGCTGGCCAGCTTGCGGTAGGCGGCCATGCGCTCCTTGATGAAGGCGTCCAGCTCGGGGCCGGTGAGCGCGAACTTGAACAGGCCGCGCTCGGCGCGCAGCTTGTCGTAGCCGGGCGTGGCCATCATCTTGGCGAAGGTGTCGCTCCAGACCTTGAAGTCGGCGTCGCTGACCTTCGGGCCCATGTAGAAGCCGCGGATGATTGGCCACTGCACGTCATAGCCCAGCTCCTTGAGCGTGGGCACGCCGGACATGCTGCCCTCCAGGCGCTTGTCGGCCATCACCGCCAGCACGCGGATCTTGGCGCCGGCCTTGATCTGCTCCTCGGCCTCCGAGGCGTCGCCCGAGTAGACCTGCACGTGGCCGCCCTGCAGCGCGGTGAGCGCCTCGCCGCCGCCCTCGAAGGCCACGAAGCGCATGGCCTTGGGGTCCAGCCCGGCGGCGCGCGCGGTGAGCGCGGCCTTCATCCAGTCCTGGCTGCCGACGCTGCCGCCGGCGCCGAACACCACCTTGGACGGATTGGCCTTGATGGCCGCGACCAGGTCCGGGATGGACTTGATGGGCGAGCTGTCGGCCACGATCACCGCGCCGTAGTCGGTGCCGATGGCGGCCAGCCAGCGCACATCGGACTCGCTGTAGCGGCCGAATTTGCCCTGCGCCAGGTTCAGCAGCGAGCCGCCCGAGAAGGCGACGATGGTGTTGTTCTCGGCCGGGCGCTGGGCGACGATGGCGTTGTACGCCACGGCGCCGATGCCGCCGGGCATATAGCTCACGCGCATCGGGTCGCTGATGTACTTGCCGTCCATCAGTGCGCCCTGCGCCAGCTTGCAGGTCAGATCGAAGCCGCCGCCGGGCTTGGCAGGGGCAATGCATTCGGGCTTGTCCAGCGGGCCGGCGACGGCCAGCGTGCCGGTCAGGGCCAGGGCGGCCGCCACCAGGGCGCAGCGCAGGGTGTTCTTCATGGGGTCTCCTCCAGGGTGGGACATCGGTCGGGTCCTGGCGCGGACTGCGCGCGGACCGGGGCGAGTGGGCACTGTAGAAAACGCCGGCTTTCGCCCGGCTTTCAACCGGGGCCGGCAAAACCCGGGGTTAACCCTGGGTCTCCTGGAGGGCGCCCGTGTCCGCCGGCCAGCACAGCGTGGCCACCAGTCCCGGGCGCGGCTGGCCTGGCCGGGCCGCGTCCAGCAGCAGCGCGCCGCCGTGGCGCTGGACGATGGCCTGGGCGATGGCCAGCCCCAGGCCGCTGCCGCGCGCCGCGCTGCCTTCAACATGCAAGAAGCGCTCGCCGGCGCGGGCCCGCGCCTCGGGGGGCATGCCCGGCCCGTCGTCGCGCACCACCAGCAGCGCCTGGCCGTTCCGCACGCCGGCGTGCAGCGTGACGCGGCCGCCGCGCGGCACCTGCAGCAGGGCGTTGTGCAGCAGGTTGGCCAGCGCCTCGTGCAGTAGCGCGGCGTGGCCCGGCGCGCAGGCGGGTGGCAGCGGCGCATCGGCATCGACCGGCGCTGCGCCCGGCAGCGGCTCCAGCCCCAGGTCGATGCCGTGCTGGCGCGCCAGCGGCCACAGCTGGCGCGCCACGCCCTCGGCCAGCGCCGTCAGGTCCACGGCTTCGGCGGCAGGCAGCGGCGCGGCGTCGGCGCGCGCCAGCGCCAGCATTTGGTTGGCCTGGCGGATGGCGCCGTCCACCTGCTCCTTGATGGCCAGCAGCGCCGCCTCGCGCCGCGCCGCGTCGCCCTCGCGCAGCGCGAAGCCGACCTGTGTGGCCAGCGTGGTCAGCGGCGTGCGCAGCTGGTGCGAGGCGTCGTCGATGAAGCGCCGCTGCTGGCCCAGCACCTGCTGGTAGCGCTGCATGTGGGTGTTGATGGCCTGCACCAGCGGGCGCACGTCTTTCGGAACACGCCGCGGGTCGATGGGCGTCAGGTCGGCGGCGGCACGCGCCGCCACCTCGGCGCGCAGGCGCGACAGCGGGCGCAGCGCGCCGTGCACCGCCAGCGTGACCAGCGCCAGCGCCGCCAGCAGCAGCAGCGCGTCGCGCGCCACGTTCTCCAGCAGCAGCCGGCGCGTGAAGTCCTGGCGGCTTTGCAGCGTCTCGGCCACCTGGATCAGCACCCGGTCGGAGTGCGAGCCCTGCGACAGCGGCTGCGGCAGCCGGCGCGCGTACGAGCCCACGCGCACCGGCACGCCGAAATAGGCGGCGTCGTGGAACTGCGCGCGCCCGTCCACCAGCGGCAGCGGCGGCGGCGGCAGGCCGGAGTCGCCGATCTCCACCAGCCCGTCGCTGCTGGCCACGCGGTAGAACACCTGGCCGCTGGCGGTGAGCTCGAAGAACTCCAGCGTGCGGTAGGGCAGCTCGACCGACAGCCCGCCGGAATCGGTGGAGATGTTGGCGTCCATCGCCTTGATGGCGCCCAGCAGCGAGCGGTCGAAGGCCGCGTTGGCGGCCGACAGGTCGTTGCGCCAGCTCACCATCAGCTCCAGCCCCATGACCAGCAGCAGCCCCGGCAGCAGCACCGCCAGCAGCGTGCGGCGCAGGCTCCAGTGCGTCCAGGGCAGGCGCCGGCGGGACGCGCTGGCAGGTGCTGCGGCCAGCGCGTCAGGGGGCGGCGGGGTCATCGGCGGCGGGCGGTGCGGCGGCGGCCTCGGCGTCCGGCTCCAGCACGTAGCCCAGCCCGCGCAGCGTGGCGATGCGCACGCCGCTACCCTCCAGGCGCTTGCGCAGGCGGTGCACCAGCACCTCGACGGCCTCGGGCTGCACGTCGGCTTCGTCGGCGAACACGCGCTCGAGCAGGTCGCGCTTGGACATCGGCTGGCCGCTGTGCTGCACCAGCGCGCGCAGCAGGGCGTGCTCGCGCGCGGTGAGCTTCATCGGCTGGTGGCGCAGCAGCAGTTGCTGGCTCAAGGGGTCCCAGACCAGCGGGCCGCAGGCGAAGCGCGGCGCCTCGGTGCCGCGCGCGCGGCGCACCAACGCCAGCAGCCGCGCCTCGAGTTCGGCCAGCTCGAACGGCTTGGCCAGGAAGTCGTCGGCGCCGGCGCGCAGCAGGTGCACCCGTCCCATGAGCGAGTCGCGCGCGGTGAGGATCAGCACCGGCAGCTGCTGGCCGGCGTCGCGCAGGCCCTCCAGCACCTCGGGGCCCTCGCGCCCGGGCAGGCCCAGGTCCAGCACCAGCGCATCGTAGCGCGTGCCGCGCAGCGCCGGCAGCACCAGCCGGCCGTCGTTCAGCCAGTCCACCTGCAGGCCCGACTGGGCCAGCGCCTGGACCAGCCAGCGCGCCAGTTCGGGCTCGTCCTCGGCCAACAGAATCCGCATGTTTTGCTATTGAAAATGCAGCTGCATGCCCTTGTATATAAAGGGCTACAGGCCTAAAACACCTGAAACCGAGCGTCAGGGCATGGCGGCCACGACCTGCGCCACCGCCGCCGTCAGGCGCTTGGCGTAGGGCACGTGCAGGAACTCGTTCGGGCCGTGCGCGTTGCTCTTGGGGCCGAGCACGCCGCAGACCATCATCTGCGCCTTCGGAAAGCCCTGGCTGAGCATGTTCATCAGCGGAATGGTGCCGCCCTGGCCGATGAAGCCGCAGGGCGCGCCGAAGTGCGCCTGGCTGGCGGCGTCCAGCGCGCTGCCGAACCAGGGCGCGATGTCCGGCGCATTCCAGCCGCTGGCGGCGCCGCCGTGCTCGAACGTCACCTTCGCCTGGTAGGGTGCGTTGTCCTCCAGCAAAGCTTTCAGCTCCTGCACGCTGGCGGCCGCATCGACCAGCGGCGGCAGGCGCAGGCTGAGCTTGAACGCGGTGTAGGGGCGCAGCACGTTGCCCGCATCCTGCAGCGCGGGCAGGCCTTCGGCGCCGGTCACCGACAGCGTCGGCTCCCAGGTGCGGCGGATGAGGGCCTGCACCGGGTCCTGCGTGGTCGGCAGGGCGAACACCGGGCCGCTGCCGCCGCAGTCGGCGTGCGCCCACGGAAAGCGCCGCCAGACCTCGTCGCCCAGGATGGCCGCGGTGGCGCGCGCCTGGGCCAGGCGCTCGGGCGGCACCGCGCAATGGAAGCTCGCCGGCAGCAGGCGGCCGGTGGCGGAGTCCTCCAGCCGGTCGAGCACCTGGCGCATGATGCGAAACGACGACGGCACCAGGCCGGAGGCATCGCCCGAGTGCACGCCCTCGGTCAGGATCTGCACCTTGAGCGTGCCGCTGGCCATGCCGCGCAGGCTGGTGGTGAGCCACAGCTGGTCGTAGTTGCCGGCGCCCGAGTCCAGGCAGATCACCAGCGCCACGTCGCCCAGCCGGTCCTGCAGCGCGTCGATGTAGGCCGGCAGGTCGGCCGAGCCGCTTTCCTCGCAGGTCTCGATCAGGCCGATGATGCGCGGGTGCTCCACGCCCTGGCGCTTCAGTTCCTGCACCGCGGCGATGCTGGCGTAGGCCGCGTAGCCGTCGTCGGCGCCGCCGCGGCCATACAGCTTGCCGTCCTCGTACTTCGGGCTCCACGGCCCCAGGTCGGCGCGCCAGCCGTCGAACTCGGGCTGCTTGTCCAGGTGGCCGTACATCAGCACCGTCTGCGTGCTGTGCGCGCGCGTGGCGGCGACCTCGAACAACAGCACCGGTGTGCGCCCGGGCAGACGCACGATCTCCAGCGTCAGGCCGGGCACCTTCTGCGCCTCGATCCAGCTGGCGGCATTGCGCAGCACCGTCTCCAGCAGGCCCTGCTCGCGCCAGTCGGGCGCGAAGCCGGGCGACTTGGCGGGGATGCGGATGTAGTCGGTGAGTTCGCGCACGATGGACTCATCCCAGGCGCGCGAGACACGCTCCAGGGCCAGGACGGGGTCGAGTGCGGCGGTGGGCAGGGGGGCGTTCATGACAACTCCTCGGAAGGCAGGACGGCAATCGCGCAGGATACGCCAGGGCCCGCGCCCGGACGGGCGCATGGGCATGCTGCGCCGGCTCAGAAGCCGTGAATGAATCCGGCGTGTCCGAGCGGGCCGCACCAACGTGCGCCATCAAGGCGCCGAGCACAGCCATGGCGAGCATGGACAACGCCGACGGCGCGCGTTCGTGCGCAAGGACCGGGCATGAGGGATTCGTTCACAGCTTCTCAGCCCTGGCGATACTCCACGCGGTTGCGCCCAGCGGCCTTGGCGGCATACAGCGCCTGGTCGGCGCACTGCACCAGCGCGGGTGCGCTGCCACGCAGGCCGGCAGCGCCGGCGCACACGCCGATGCTGATGGTGGTGGCGATGGCGCCGCCCGGCAGCGGGCAGGCGCTGTCTGCCACGGCTTGGCGCAGCGTCTCGGCCAGCTGCAATGCGCCCTCGCGGCCGGTGCCCGGCAGCAGCACCATGAACTCCTCGCCGCCATAGCGGCCGACAAAGTCCTGCGCATGCACCCGGGTGCGCAGGACTTCGGCGACGTGGCGCAGCACCTGGTCGCCGCCCAGATGCCCGTGGGTGTCGTTGATGGCCTTGAAGTGGTCGATGTCCAGCAACAGCAGCGCGCACTCCTGCTGCGTGCGTGTGGCGTGTGCGACGCCGCGCTCAAGCATCAGCATCAGCGCGCGCCGGTTGGCCAAGCCGGTGAGCGCGTCGTGCGCTGCCAGGTGGCGATGCGCGGCGTCCGAGCGATCCTTGGCCATCAGGATGAAGCCCAGCGAGGCCAGGATGACGACCACGAACGCAGCGACGAAACTCACCGCCTGCAGCGCGCTGGCCTGCATCAGCTGCTCGACCCCGACACGGCCGGTGGCCACCAGCCAGCCACGACTGGTCAGCAACAGCACTTGCAGGCCCAGGCCCGCGGTTAGCAGCCAGGCGCCGCGCACCTGCGCCGGCGGCGCCGGGCGCCACAGCGCCCACAGCATCAGCAGCAGCTGCAGCGACAGCACCACGCCCAGCATGCCGACACGGGTGGTGAAGCGGTCGATGTACAGGGCGAACAGCAGCGTCAGCACGGCCACCGGCAGGACCATGCGCCACCACGGCGCAGGCCGGCCGTGGAACTGTTCGATGGCGCCCAGGATGAGCGCGAAGCTGCCCGACAGCAGGGCATTGGCCAGTACCACGCTGGCCCAGGCCGGCACCTGGCCGCGCAGCGCATACAGCACGTAGCAGGTGCCATGCAGCACCAGCGCCAGAGCCCACAGGCCAATGCCTTCGCGCTGCTCGGGCCGCACAGCAGCCAGCGCCCCGGCCATGGCAAAGGATGCCACCGCCGTCATCAGCAGCATGGTGGCGACGTCCAGGGCGGGCAGCATGGCGGGGGTCGGCAGGGCGATAGGGAGAAGGGGCGCGAGGATAACCGCCTCCCCGACCTTGCCCTGCCCTGCCCTGCCTGCGCTCAGGCGCAGTCCAGCGCCAGCGCCTCGGGCGATGCGGCGCGCGCACGTCCCGCAGGTGCCACTACCGGGCCTGGGGGCGGCAGCGGCGCCCCCGCGCCGTCGATACCTTCCAGGCGGAATACCTGTACCGCTGCTGCCAGCCGGGCCGCCTGCTCGCGCAGGCTGTGCGCGGCAGCGGCGGATTCCTCCACCAGCGCGGCGTTCTGCTGGGTCATCTGGTCGAGCTGGCCGACGGCCTGGTTGACCTGGCCGATGCCGCTGGCCTGCTCGGCCGCGGCGGCGCTGATCTCGCCGACGATGTCGCCCACGCGCTGCACGCTGCCCACGATCTCGTCCATGGTGCTGCCGGCGTGCTGCACCAGACGCGTGCCCGAGGCGACCTGGTCGACCGAGGCCTGGATGAGCTGGCGGATCTCGCGCGCCGCCTCGCCCGAGCGCCCGGCCAGCGCGCGCACCTCGCCGGCCACGACGGCGAAGCCGCGCCCCTGCTCGCCGGCGCGCGCCGCCTCGACAGCCGCATTCAGCGCCAGGATGTTGGTCTGGAAGGCGATGGAGTCGATGACCTGGATGATGTCGGCGATCTTGCGGCTGGCGTCGTGGATCTGGGCCATGGTGGCCACCACCTCGCCCACCGCCTGCCCGCCACGCGCCGCGACCTCGGCGGCCGAGCCGGTCAGCTGGTGCGCCTGGCGCGCCGCGTCGGCGGACTGCTGCACCGTGGCGGTGAGCTGTTCCATGCTCTGCGCCGTCTCGGCCAGGCTGCCGGCGGCGGTTTCGGTGCGCGCCGACAGGTCCAGGTTGCCGCTGGCGATCTCGGCGCTGGCGGTGTCGATGCTGTCGGCCGACTGGCGCACCTGGCGCAGCATGTCCACGTACCGCCCGCGCATGCCCTCGACTTCGCGCACCAGCGTACCGACCTCGTCGCGGCGCGTGGTGGTGAAGCGCTGCGTCAGGTCGCCCTGGGCCACCAGGGTGATGGCGCGGGTCAGCCCGGTCAGCGGCTGGCTGACGCCACGGCGCAGCATGACCAGCAACCCGGCGCCCAGCAGCGCCAGGGCCAGCGCCATCAGGCCCCACACCGCCAGCGTGGTCCGGTGCTGGCCGGCCATGGCCTCGGCGTCCGGCACCTCGGCCACGACCCACCAGCCGCTGTCGGTCTTGCGCAGCAGCGCCCAGGCATCCGTGGTGGACGGCTCGAGCAGCGCCTGGGCATGGCGCACGTAGCCGTCGGGTGCGTCGGCCAGCGCCTCGAGGAAGGCGCCGGCCTGCGCATTCGCCTCCAGCACCCGGCGCCCGCGCTGGGTCGGGTGGAAGACGAAACGCGCCTGCTCGGGCGATGCACCTGGATCGACGACGTAGACGCCGCCGTGCTCGAAGAAGCGAGTGCGCTCGACCTGCTGCTGCAGCATGTTCTGGAACACGGCCACGTCGCTGGCGATGAAGATCAGCGCCACCACGCGCCCGCCCGGGTCCTTGACGGGCAGGTAGTGCGCCATGTAGGGCTGGCCGCCGATGGTGGCGAGGCCCGTGTAGGCCTCGCCGCGCGCGGCGGCCGCCCAGGCCGGGTCGGTGCGCGGCAGCGGCTCGTCCAGCAGGCGCTGGCCGTCGGCGCCCTTGCGCGAGGTGGTCACAGTGACGAAGTCCTCACCGCGGCGGGCATATACCGCCGCCATGCCGCCGGTGTCCTGGGCGAAGCGGTCCACGCCGCCGTAGTCGCCGTTGACCAGGCCGCCGAAGCTGCGCAGCTCGCCCGCGGCCTCGTCCAGCTGCATGGTGGGCTCGAAGTAGCGCTGGAAGCTGCGCATCGCGCCCTGCACCATGGCGCCGCTGGTGTTGTGCGCCGCGTCCAGCGACTGCGCCACCGCCTGTGCGGTGGTGCCGACACTGCGCACCAGCTGCGCGCGTGCATTGCGCTCGGTCAACACCGCCAGCGCCGCGCCCACCAGCAGCAGTACCAGCGCGACCAGTCCCAGCGCGGCGAGGGTGACCCGGCGCGCCATGGACTGCGGACGGGACGAAACGAGCGGGGAAGCAGCAGCCACGACGGAGTTCTCCTTGCACCAACAGGCAGCGGCCTGCGGGCGCAGGCCACCGGAGAATCTAAGGCAGGACTCTGCTTACATTTATTCACGCCTTCCCTTAAGCACTACTGCGTAAGCGGCTGTGCAGTGCTCCAGCCTGCCGGGTCGATAGGTGGCAAACCGCCCTGCCCCACCATGGCCCGGCGAGCGGTTGCCGCCGCCGTTTCAGCGCCCCAGCGCGCCGTCGCCCTGCAGATGGAACACGGCCGTGCCGGCGCGCAGGTTGGGCAGCGCGCGCACCACCTGCCCGTCCTGCAGGCCAAAGGCGTCGAGCACGCGCAGGCGGTTGCGGTGCGCCAGCACCTCGAAGTCCTTGAAGGTGCCGACGCGGATGTTGGGCGTGTCGTACCACTGGTAGGGCAGGCGGCGCGTGACCGGCATCCGGCCGCGCAGGATGGACAGGCGGTTCGGCCAGTGCGCGAAGTTGGGAAAGGCGACGACGGCGCTGCGGCCCACGCGCGCGGTCTCGCGCAGCATGACCTCGGCGTTGCGCAGGTGCTGCAGGGTGTCGATCTGCAGCACCACGTCGAAGCTGTGGTCGCCGAACATCGCCAGGCCTTCGTCCAGGTTCAGCTGGATGACGTTCACGCCGCGGCGCACGCAGGCCAGCACATTGGCGTCGGCGATCTCGATGCCGTAGCCCGAGCAGCCGCGCGTGCGCTGCAGCAGGTCGAGCAGCGCGCCGTCGCCGCACCCCAGGTCGAGCACCCGGCTGCCCTCGGGCACCAGGCGGGCGATGGCATCCATGGTGGCGTGGTCGCTCATGCGGCAAGCTCCTTGGCGATGTTCTCGAAGTAGGCGCGCACCACGCCCAGGTAGCGCGCGTCGTCCAGCAGGAAGGCGTCGTGGCCGTGCGGGGCGTCGATCTCGGCGTAGGCCACGTCGCGCTGGTTCTCCAGCAGCGCCTGCACGATCTCGCGGCTGCGCGCCGGAGCGAAGCGCCAGTCGGTGGAAAAGCTGACCAGCAGGAATTGCGCGCGTGCCGCCGCCAGCGCCCGCGCCAGGCTGCCGCCGTGCGCGCGCGCCGGATCGAAATAGTCCAGCGCCCGGGTGATGAGCAAATAGGTGTTGGCGTCGAAGTAGTCGCTGAACTTGTCGCCCTGGTAGCGCAGGTAGCTCTCGATCTGGAACTCCACGTCCTGCGTGCTGTAGTGGTAGTCGCCGGCCGCGGCGTCCCTCAGCTCCCGGCCGAACTTCTCGTTCATCACGTCGTCGGAGAGGTAGGTGATGTGGCCGATCATGCGGGCGATGCGCAGGCCGCGCTTCGGCACCACGCCGTGGCGGTAGAAGTGCCCGCCGTGGAAGTCCGGGTCGGTGACGATGGCGCGGCGCGCGACCTCGTTGAAGGCGATGTTCTCGGCCGTCAGGTTCGGCGCGCTGGCCACCACCACGGCGTGGCGCATGCGCTCGGGGTACTGCAGCGTCCAGCTCAGCGCCTGCATGCCGCCCAGGCTGCCGCCCATGACGGCGGCCAGCTGCCGGATGCCCAGGGCGTCCAGCAGCCGCGCCTGGGCGTTGACCCAGTCCTCGACGGTGACCACGGGGAAGTCGGCGCCGTAGACCTCGCCGGTGTCCGGGTTGACATGCATCGGCCCGGTGGAGCCGAAGCACGAGCCAGGGTTGTTCACGCCGATGACGAAGAAGCGGTCGGTGTCCACGCTCTTGCCCGGGCCGATCATGTTGTCCCACCAGCCGGCGCTTTTCGGCTCGCCGGCGTAGTGTCCGGCGACGTGGTGCGAGGCGTTGAGCGCGTGGCACACCAGCACGGCGTTGTCGCGCGCGGCGTTCAGCTCGCCGTAGGTCTCGTAGGTCAGCGAATAGTCGCGCAGCTGGGCGCCCGAGGCGAGCGCCAGCGGCTCGGGGAAGTGCAGGGTCTGCGGGGTGGCGATGAACGACATGGCAGGCAACAAAAACCCGGCTGGCGCTAAAGGCGGGCCGGGTCGGATTGCATGCGGGCGATCGGGCGCGTCTTTAGCAGTATTTGTAGGGCGCCCGCAAGCGGTGCAAATCGGCGCGTCGAAGCCGGGGATTATGCCAAAGCCGGCCCCAGCAGGGCCAGCAGCCCCAGCGCCAGGAAGATCAGCGCCGACACCACATGCACCGCGCGGATCGGCACCCGGCGCACGATGCGCTCGCCCAGCCAGACCACCGGCGCGTTGGCCGCCAGCATGCCGAGGGTGGTGCCGGCGACCACCGCCAGGTAGGACTCGAAGCGCGCCGCCAGCATCACCGTCGCCACCTGCGTCTTGTCGCCCATCTCGGCCAGGAAGAACGCCAGCGCGGTGGCGCCGAACACCCCAAGGCGTGGCGCGGCGGCGGCGCTGTCGCCTTCGTCCAGCCGGTCGGGGATCAGCATCCAGGCGGCCATGGCGATGAACGACAGTCCCAGGCCCCAGCGCAGCGCCTGCGCACCCAGCAGCGCGCCGACCCAGGCGCCCACGGCGCCGGCCAGCAGGTGGTTGGCCAGGGTGGCCACGAGGATGCCCAACACAATGGGCCAGGGTTTCTTGAAGCGCGCCGCCAGCACCAGGGCCAGCAGCTGGGTCTTGTCGCCCATCTCGGCGAAGGCGACGACGGCGGTGGAGAAAAAAAAAGCTTCCATGTGGAGGAACAGCGCAAGGCGCGGCCAGGCAGTGACGGACGTCATCGACCACGCACCGACCCCGGCCGCGGAACGCGCCGGTGCATGGCCAATGGTCTTGCCCCGCTCGGCCACGCGCTTGGCGCGGCCAGCCTCATGCACCACGGCGCGGGCGAACGCGCCAAGTCTGTTGATGCATGCCTCCTGTCGCTGCAGGCAGGCTACTCCCCAATGGAATGGCGCGGATTGTAGCGGCGCCGCCACGCCGCCCTCAGGACAAACCCGGCCAGTGCCTGTTGGTGCCCGAATTGGTGAAAAACCGTTGTCCCGGCCGCCGGGTTGTGCCACATAATGTTCGAGCAGGTATTTTTTCACTTATCAATACCTGCCGAGGTTGCGGTGATCCGTCAGTTTTCGCGCATAGGGCGTCTTAGTGATTCACTGGCTGCGGGTTCGGGACTCCGTCGCTGAGTTCTTTTGTGTTTTTGAGGAGTCCCTGATGGGCAACAAACTGTACGTAGGCAATCTGCCCTATTCCGTGCGCGACCAGGACCTGGAGCAGGCCTTCGGCCAGTTCGGCGCTGTTACCAGCGCCAAGGTCATGATGGAGCGCGACACCGGTCGTTCCAAGGGTTTCGGCTTCGTCGAAATGGGCAGCGATGCCGAGGCGCAAGAAGCCATCAACGGCATGAACGGCCAGTCCCTGGGCGGCCGCAGCATCGTCGTGAATGAGGCCCGTCCCATGGAGCCGCGTCCCCCGCGCAGCGGTGGCGGCGGCTTCGGTGGTGGCGGTGGCGGCTTCGGCGGCGGCGGCAACTACGGCGGCGGCGGTGGCCGCAGTGGTGGTGGTGGCGGCGGCGGCGGCTACGGCGGCGGCCGCAGCGAAGGCGGTTTCCGCAGCCCCTACGGCGGCGGTGGCCGCAGCGGTGGCGGCGGCGGCGGCGGCGGCGGCAACTACGGTGGCGGTGGCCGCAGCGGTGGCGGCGGCTACGGCGGCGGCAACGGCTACTGATCTTCGGCGGGGCCGCACGGCCCTGGCTTGAAGCCAGACATGCACAAGGGCTCCTTCGGGAGCCCTTTTTTGTGGCTGCTCGCGCTGTGATGGGCGCCTCTGCCGTTGCTCAAGCCGCGTCGCCGCGTCCCTGGCCCTGGCGGTGCTTGCGCGCCCGTCCCGCCAGCAGCCGGTCAAACAGCGCGCCCGGCAGCACCCGCAGCAGGCCGGCCACCAGGCCCATCTGCCAGGGAATGACGCGATGCCGGTCGCCACGGGCGATGGCATGCGCGGCCCGTGCGGCGAAGGCGTCCACGTCCAGCAGGAACGGCATGGCGTAGCGGTTCTGGCGCGTCAGTGGCGTGTCCACGTAGCCGGGGCTGAGCGTGACCACGCGCACGCCGCTGCCGCGCAGCTCGCCGCGCAGGCTTTCGCAGTAGGCGATGACCGCCGCCTTGCTGGCGCAGTAGGCGCCGTGGCCCGGCAGGCCGCGCACGCCGGCGACGCTGGCGATGCCCACCAGCCGGCCGCTGCCGCGTGCGCGCATGGGCGCGATGAACGGATGGAAGGTAGCCGCCAGCCCCAGGTTGTTGGTGGCGAAGATGCGCGCCATGACCTCCAGGTCCGCGCGCTCGGCGCTGTCCATGCCGATGCTGATGCCGGCGTTGGCGATCACCACGTCGGGCAGCCCCTGGCGCTGCAGGCAGGCCTCGGCAGCGGCGATGACGGCGTCCGGCAAGGACACGTCGCAGCTGTGGATTTCATAGCTGGATGCCGGTATGTCTTCACGGCTCAGCCAGGTTTCGATCACCTCCGCGCGGCGCGCCACCAGCGCCAAGCGCCAGCCTGCGCGCAGGTAGTGCATCGCCAGCGCCTGGCCGATGCCGCTGGAGGCGCCGGTGATGAAGGCCAGCGGACGCTGGCGGCCATCCGGTGTGGCGCGCATCAGCGCCGCACCGCCGGCGGCGCCATGCTGCCGCGCACGCGCCCGTGCAGCTCCAGCACCTGCGCCAGATGGTCGTAGCTCATGCCGTCGGCGGTAAAGGTGTCGGCGCCGCGGCGCAGGGTGACCGGCTGGTTGGAGCGCACGCGCTCCTCGCGCGTCCACACGTGCAGGAACTCGCCGGCGAACTCCAGCCGCGGCAGGGACTCGCCGCCCGGGCGCGCCAGGGGCTCGCGCACCACCTGCGCCTCGCCGAACAGCTGCACCTCCGAGCCGTCGGCATTGCTCAGCGCCCGGTTGGCGCGCGCGGTGGTCACGCGCCCGTCCACGCCCAGCGAACGCATGCGCGCCTGGTCCACCTCCAGGGTGTCGGTGTCGGGATAGTGCTGCAGCAATGCGCCGCGCAACTCGCTGCCCAGGCGGCCGTCGCCCTCGAAGTTCTTCACCGAAAAATCGCGCATGTAGTAGTCGGGCTGGTGCTGCACCGGGCGCTCGGCCTCGGGCAGCTGCGGGCGCGGCGCATTGCGCACCAGCCACAGGGTGGCCAGCGCCAGCAGGCCCATCAGCAGCACCGGCAGGTACAGCGTGGCCCGGTCCCAGGCGCGGCGCAGCGCCGAGCGGCGTGGCCGGGGCGTGCGGGCGGCGGCGGGCGCCGGCGTCATGCGGCGTAGCGCTCCAGCAGCGCGGCGTAGCGCCCGTGGGCGGTGAGCAGCAGGTCGCACAGCTCGCGCGCCGCGCCGTGGCCGGGGTCGGCGGCCGTCAGGTGGTGCGCCACGGCGCGCACCTCGGCGTGCGCCTGGGGCGGCGCGCAGGCCAGCGCGGCGCGGCGCAGCATGGGCAGGTCCGGCCAGTCGTCGCCCATGGCGGCGGCCTGGTGCCAGCCCAGGCCCAGTTCGGCCAGGATGGACTCGGCCGCCGGGCGCTTGTCCTCAGTGCCGAAGCGGGCGTGCACCACGCCCAGCGCCTGCAGGCGCGCGCGCAGCGCCGGAGCGTCGCGCCCGGTGATGACCGCCGGCACGATGCCGCCGTGCTGCAGCAGCTTCAGGCCGTGGCCGTCCAGGGTGTTGAAGCGCTTGAGCACCTCGCCCTCGCCGGAAAAGTACAGCCCGCCGTCGGTCAGCACGCCGTCGACGTCGAAGAACGCCACGCGCACGCCCTGCGCGCGCAGCAGCAGCTCGGGCGCGAAGGACAGTGCCGGGGCCAGGGGCGGCAGGGGCGTGGCGGCGTGGTCCATCAGATGACCTTGGCGCGCATCAGGTCGCCGATGTGCACGATGCCGGCCAGCCGGCCGTCCGCGTCGGTGACCAGCACGCTGGTGATGGCGTGGCGCTCCATCAGCTGCGCCGCGTCGGCGGCCAGGGCGTCGGCGGCGATGGTGCGTGGCGCCGGGTGCATCAGGTTGTCGGCGCGCAGCGCGCGCAGGTCGGCGCCGGCCTCGATGCGCCGGCGCAGGTCGCCGTCGGTGAAGATGCCCAGCGGCCGGCCGCCCTCGTCCACGATGGCCGTGGCGCCCACGCCCTTGGCGCTCATCTCGCGCATCAGGGTGCTGAAATCCGCGTCGGGCAGCACGCGCGGCACGTCGGCGCCGCTGCGCATCACGTCGCGCACGTGGGTCAGCAGGCGCCGGCCCAGGGCGCCGCCGGGGTGCGAGCGGGCGAAGTCCTCGGCGCGGAAGCCGCGCGCGTCCAGCAGCGCCACGGCCAACGCATCGCCCAGCGCCAGCTGCGCGGTGGTGCTGGCGGTGGGCGCCAGGTTCAGCGGGCAGGCCTCGCGCTCGACGGCGCAGTCCAGCACCACATCGGCGTGCCGCGCCAGGGTCGACTGCGCGCCGCCGGTCAGCGCCACCAGCGGCACGCCCTGGCGCTTGAGGACCGGCAGCAGCACGTTCAGCTCGCCGCTCTCGCCGCTGTTGGACAGCGCCAGCACCAGGTCTCCAGCGGCGACCATGCCGAGGTCGCCGTGGCTGGCTTCGGCCGGGTGCACGAAGAACGCCGGCGTGCCGGTGGAGGCCAGCGTGGCCGCCAGCTTGCGCCCGACATGCCCGCTCTTGCCCATGCCCATGACGATGACCCGCCCGGTGGTGGCCAGCATCAGCCGCACCGCCTGCACGAAGGGCGCGTCCAGGCGCGCGGCCACGCCCTGCAGGGCCTGGGCCTCGATCGCCAGGGTGTCGCGCGCCAGCTGCAGGATGCGGTCGTCGGGCGATGACAGGGGGCGGACGGTGTGGGCAGCGGACATGGCGCCGATTCTATCGACGGCCGCATGCCCCGGCCGCCCCTACCCATGAGCGCCGGCGCGCCCTTCACCCCACATGGAATACGAAAAATTTGCTATTTTTTCAATAGCTATAGGTTATTGATATACAAGGGCCAAGGGCCGATTTTCCTGAATTTTTACCGACCTGCCGGCGAACGGCCGCGCCCTGTGCTGCCGCTACGATCCGGCCATGTCCTCGCTCGCCCTGACGCTGCTGTACCTGCTGGCCGCCGTGCTGGGCGTGGTGGCCTGCCGCAGCCTGCGCCTGCCGCCGATGATGGGCTACCTGGCGGCCGGCATCCTGATCGGGCCGCACGCGCTGGCGCTGACGCGCAACTCCGAGGGCGTGCGGCACCTGGGCGAGTTCGGCGTGGTGTTCCTGATGTTCACCATCGGGCTGGAATTCAACCTGCCCAAGCTGCGCGCCATGCGCCGGCACGTGTTCGGCCTGGGGCTGGCGCAGGTCGTCGGCTCGATGCTGGTGTTCATCGCCACCTTCCTGGTGCTGTCGCGCTGGGGGCCGACGGTGTGGCAGATGGGCTGGCAGTCGGCGCTGGCGCTGGCCGGCACGCTGGCCATGAGCAGCACCGCCATCGTCGCCCGGCTGCTGGCCGAGCGCGCCGAGCTGGAGAGCGAGCACGGCCAGCGGGTGCTGGGCATCTTGCTGTTCCAGGACTTGGCGGTGGTGCCGCTCCTGGTGCTGATCCCGGCACTGGGCTCGTCGCCGGACAAGCTGCTGCTGGCGCTGGGCCTGGCGCTGCTCAAGGCGGCGGTGCTGGTGGCGGTGCTGCTGGTGGGCGGGCAGCGCTTCATGCGCTGGTGGCTGACCCTGGTGGCGCGCCGAAAGAGCGACGAGCTGTTCATGCTGAACCTGCTGCTGGTCACGCTCGGCCTGGCCTGGCTGACCGAGCAGGCCGGGCTGTCGCTGGCGCTGGGGGCATTCATCGCTGGGGTGCTGGTTTCGGAAACCCAGTACCGCCACCAAGTGGGCATCGACATCCGGCCGTTCCACGACGTGCTGCTGGGGCTGTTCTTCATCACCGTCGGGATGATGCTGGACTGGCACATCCTGCTGGAGCACTGGGCGCTGGTGCTGCTGCTGCTGCTCGGGCCGCTGCTGATCAAGATGGCGGTGATCGTCGCGCTGGCGCGCTGGCAGGGCGCCACCGCCGGGGTGTCGCTGCGCACCGCGCTGTACGTGGCGCAGGCCGGCGAGTTCGGCTTCGTGCTGCTCAGCCTGATGCAGACGCACGCGCTGATCGAGCCGGCGCTGATGAACCCGGTGCTGGCGGCGATGGTGCTGTCCATGCTGGCCACGCCGTTCCTGCTGCAGCACAGCAACCGCATCGTCATGAAGCTGGTGGCCAGCGACTGGCTGCAGCAGTCGCTGCAAGTGACGTCCATCGCGCGCCAGTCGATCAACGCCAGCGGGCACGTGCTGATCTGCGGCTACGGCCGCAGCGGCCAGAACCTGGCGCGCATGCTCGAGCACGAAGGCATCGCCTACATGGCGCTGGACCTGGACCCGGACCGCGTGCGCCAGGCGGCCGCCGCCGGCAACTCGGTGGTGTTCGGCGACGCCACGCGGCTGCAGGCGCTGATGGCGGCCGGCCTGGCGCGCGCCGCCGCCGTGGTCGTCACCTACCTGGACACGCCGGCGGCGCTGAAGGTGCTGGCCAGCGCGCGCGAGCACGCGCCGCACGTGCCGGTGGTGGTGCGCACGCAGGACGACACCCACCTGGACCAGCTGCAGGCCGCCGGCGCCACCGCCGTGGTGCCCGAGGCCATCGAGGGCTCGCTGATGCTGGCCAACCACGCGCTGGCGCTGCTGGGCGTGCCGATGCGTCGCGTGCTGCGCCTGGTGCGCGACCAGCGCGATGCGCGCTACGGCCTGCTGCGCGGGCATTTCCACGGCGCCGACGACGACACCGTCGCCGAGCGCGACCAGGAGCGGCTGGCCTCGGTGACGCTGCCGGACGGCGCGGCCGCCCTGGGCCAGGCCCCGGCCGACCTGGTGCTGCGTCCGCTGGGCGCGCGGCTGGTGAGCGTGCGCACCGCCAACGGACACCTGGGCGCGCCCGACAGCCCGCGGCCGCTGGCAGCCGGTGACACGCTGGTGCTCAGCGGCCACCCGACGGCGCTGGCGCTGGCCGAGGAGCAGCTGCTCAAGGGCTGACCGGCGCCGCACCAGGCGGATCCGGCGCGCCAGCCAGGGTTTTCCGCCAAAAGCGCCCCCAGCCCTTGTAATACAAGGGCCGCAAGCTATCGAAAAAGCAGCAAAAGACGTTCCTGGCTTTTCCGTACACTGCCGGCTCGCCCCCCGGCGGCGCCGGCGGCTTTTCCACTTCCCTTGCCCTCCCCGGACCGACCATGCACGACCTGAGCGTCAACGACTACCTGCGCCAGCACATCCGCACCGTGCCCGACTGGCCCGCGCCGGGCGTGCAGTTCCGCGACATCACGCCGCTGCTGCAGGACCCGCAGGTGTTCCGCGTGATGATCGACGCTTTCGTGCACCGCTACAGGGCGCGCGAGCACCGCCCAGACGTGGTCGCCGGGCTGGATGCGCGCGGCTTCATCATCGGCGCGGTGGTTGCCTATGAACTGGGCGTGGGCTTCGTGCCGATCCGCAAGAAAGGCAAGCTGCCCTTCACCACCGTGGAGGAAACCTACGAGCTGGAATACGGCAGCGCCACCGTCGAGCTGCATGCCGACGCCGTGCGCGCCGGCGACCGGGTGCTGCTGGTGGACGACCTGATCGCCACCGGCGGCACCATGATGGCCGGCAAGCGCCTGCTGGAAAAGCTGGGCGCGCAGGTCATGGAGGGCGCCGCCATCGTCGACCTGCCCGAGCTGGGCGGCTCCAGCCGGCTGCGCGCCAGTGGGCTGGCGCTGCACACGCTGGTGGATTTCGCCGGGCACTGACCGCCGGCCTGGCCGCCGCCGGCGCTACAGGTCGCCGTACTGGGTGGCGCTCAGGTCGTCCTTGCGCGGCTCCTGGCCGGGCATCAGCGTGTCCTCGAACCCGGGCGCCGGCGGCAGCAGCGGGCCACTGCGCACGGGGCCAGCCGCAGGCGCCGGGCGCGTGGCGGCGGCCCGGGCCACAGCCTGGCGGAAGGCCTCGACCTCGTCGTCCTCGATGGGCTCGAAACGCCCGGGCGCGCGCCCGGCCACCAGTGGCACCGGCTGCGCGGGCGGCACCAGCGGCGCAGCGGGGGCAGGAGCCACCAGCGGCGGCGCCGGCGCAGCCTGGGGGACGGGTGGCGCCGCCTCGGCCGAGGGCGCGGCGGGGCTGGCGCCGTCAGCCGCCGGCAACGGCGCCCCGGCGGCGCGCGCCGCCGGCTGGCGCCCCAGCTGCGGGTTGACGCGCCAGTACACCGAGGTCACCAGGATGTCGCAGCGCACCTGGGCGGTCTGCACGATCAGCGCCTCGATCTCGGCGCCACGCGCCGGGTCGCCGACGTATTCGGGCGCCGTGTCCACCAGCACCAGGAACTGCGCGCCGCGCTGGTCCAGCGACAGCACCTTGAACTTGTAGCCGGCCGACAGCACTCCCACGCGCACCATCACGTCACGCACCACGGCATACAGCTGCTCGCGCCGCTGCATGCGCTCGGCCGAAACGGCAGGCGCCTGCGCCGGCACGGCGCCGGCGGGGGGCGCGGCGCGCGCCGGCGTGGCAGCGCGCCGGGACGATGGGAAAAGCCAGCTCAGCAGCGACATGGCGGGTTCGGATTCAGGTTCGGATTCAGGTTCGGGTTCGGCGCCGCAGGCAGGGTGCGGCGCTGCCAGTCTAGCGGTTCGCGCGTGCTGCGCCACGCCGGCGGATCACGTCGCGGCGATGCGACGGCGCCGGTCGGCCAGGCGCTTGGCCAGCACCGCGCCCGCGGCCATGGCCAGCTGCAGGGCGACGGCCGGCTGGCGGTTGGCCAGCTCGGCGTGGCGCAGCGCCGACAGGCTCCACAACCGCGACGCGGTGCCGGCCTGCACGGTGGCGCTGCGCGGGCGGTGCGAGAAAAAGCCGCCCTCGCCCACCACGCCGCCCGGCCCGACGATGGCCAGGCGCAGGCGCTGCTTGTGGTCCTCGTAGTGCACGCTCAGGCTGCCGCTTTCCACCAGGTACAGCGATCGGTCCAGGCTGCCCTGGGCGAACAGCACCTGCCCGGCGTCGAGCGACATCGGCAGCAGGTAGCCCGACAGCACGTCCCACTGCTCAGGGCTCAGTCTATTGACCAGCCCGTCCTCGGCCACCGATTGGCCGATGGCGGCCACCAGCGCGCCCAGGTCGGCACGGGGCGGGTGGGCGGAGGGCATCAGGGACGTGGTCATGGAGCGGCGAAGGTAACCGCGCGCCCTGGGCTGCACAAGCGACACTTACATCCACTTACCGCGATGTCGCGCGCTTATTTCCCGATGCAAAAGCGCGAGAAGATGACGCCCAGCAGGTCGTCGGCGCCGAACTCGCCGGTGATGGCATTCAGCGCGTTCTGCGCCAGGCGCAGCTCCTCGGCCAGCAGGTCCAGCGCCGGCGCGGGGTCGAGCAGCTGCGCCGCCGCCTGCATCAGGTGCGCGTCGGTGGCGCGCAGCGCCTGCAGATGGCGCTCGCGCGCGATGTACAGACCCTCGGGCATGGCTTGCACGCCGGCGGTCTGCAGCAGCGCGGCGCGCAGCGCGTCCAGCCCCTGGCGGGTGCGCGCGGACAGGCGTACCCCGCCTGCAGACGCCGCCTGCGGCGCGGCGTCGCTCTTGTTCCAGACGTGGATCACCGGCACGTTTTGCGGCAGTTTTTGCCCCAAAGTCCTCGTGATGTCTGCGTCCGCCGCTACGTATTCAATAGCGTCCTGGCGCGTCAGGTCGTGCAGGAACAGCACCGCGTCGGCGCCCGCGATCTCGTCCCAGGCGCGCGCCACGCCGATGCGTTCGACCTCGTCATGGCTCTCGCGCAGGCCGGCGGTGTCGATGATGTGCAGCGGCACGCCGTCGATCTGGATGGTCTGCTGCACCTTGTCGCGCGTGGTGCCGGCGATCGGGGTGACGATGGCCAGCTCGGCGCCGGCCAGCGCGTTCAGCAGCGAGCTCTTGCCGGCGTTGGGCTGGCCGGCGATCACCACCTTCAGCCCCTCGCGCAGCAGCGCGCCCTGCGCCGCGCGCTGCTGTACGCCGGCCAGCATTTGCTGCAGTTTGGATAGCTGCCCCTCGGCGTCGGCCTTGCGCAGGAAGTCGATTTCTTCCTCGGGGAAGTCCAGCGTCGCCTCGACCAGCATGCGCAGGTGCACCAGCGCGTCGCGCAGGCCATGCACCTCGGCCGAGAACGCGCCGGCCATGGAGCGCCCGGCGCTGCGCGCCGCCGCCTCGGTGCTGGCGTCGATCAGGTCGGCCACGGCCTCGGCCTGCGCCAAGTCCAGCTTGTCGTTCAGGAAGGCGCGCTCGGTGAACTCGCCCGGCTCGGCCAGGCGCAGCCCGGGCAGGCTGCCGGCCTGCGCCACCTGCAGGCAGCGCGCCAGCAGCAGCTGCAGCACCACCGGGCCGCCGTGCGCCTGCAGCTCCAGCACGTCCTCGCCGGTGTAGCTGTGTGGGGCGGGAAAATGCAGCGCCAGGCCGTGGTCGATGGGCTGGCCCTGGGCGTCCGGGAACGGCAGGTAGTGCGCGTGGCGCGGCGTGAGCGCGCGTCCCAGCAGGGCCTGCACGAAGGCGCCCAGGCCGGCGCCCGACACGCGCACGATGCCCACGGCGCCGCGCCCCGGAGCAGTGGCGATGGCGGCGATGGGCTGGTGGCGGCGGGCAAGCATGGCGGGCGGGCGAAGTTCAAAAAAGCAGCGCCGATTATTGCCCTCGCGCCGGGACGCACCGCACGGCGCGGCGGGCGCCCGCCAGTCCAGGACAGAAGCAGCCAGCTGCCGGCCTTCCTGCGGCCTTGCGCGCACTGCAGATCCGCAGTGCGCAGGCCGGCTCCGCCAGCCGAACGCTCAGGCCGGTGCCGCGACCGGCAGGCTGCTCTGTCCGCCCACCGCCGAGAGGATGCGCGAGCGCGTGGTGACGATCTTCCACACACCGCCGTCGCAGCGGTATTCGTCGTCGTACACCACGCCCAACTGGCGCGTGGCGCCAGTCTCGGTGTCCAGATTGAAGTAGGCCAGCGCCCAGCGCCCGCGCGCGCGCTGGCCGCCGTCCAGCAGCTCGATCTCGGGGTTGGCGCCGTGGTGGCTGTCGCGCACGCGCGGCTGGCAGGCCAGCGACGCGTACAGCGCGACGAAGCTGTCGCGGTCCTCGAAACGGCCCACGGCCTCGTAGTCGATCTCCACCGGGCCGGTGGCGAAGCAGTCGCGGATGGTCTCGACTTCCTTCAGGTCGCAGGCGTTCAGGTAGCGGGCCTTGAGCTGGCGGATGGCCTCCAGCGCCTCCAGGCGCGCCAGGCGCTGTTCGATGTCGGTGGTCATGGCAGCTCCTTCAACCCACGCGCGCGGGGTGGAACGGGCGCGGCGCGCCCAGCATGGCGCGCCAGGTCGGCGGCTCGCGCCCGCCCTCGTCGCGGATGCCGTAGCGCTGGCCCAGCTCGGCGGCGATCAGGGTCTGGCCCGACAGCTGCGCCAGCTCCGGGTCGCGCCACAGCGCGTGGATGACCTCGCCGACGAAGCATGGCCCCTCGCTGCGCGCGAGGAAATCGCTGTAGGCCGGCGTGCGCTGCGCGGCGATATGGGTGCGCTCGGTGCGCTGCACGCCCAGCCACAGCGACAGCGCGGCCACGCCCGTGCCCCCGAAGTCCACCGCCATGTCGGCGGCCATCTTGTCGCAGCCGGCCTTCTGCGCGCCGTAGGCCGGGCCATGCATGTAGCAGCCGGCGCCATACGACGAGGTGAACACCACCAGGCCCTGCCCGCCTTGCAGCAGCAGTGGCGCTGCGCAGTGCGCGGCGACGTAGTTGGAGCGCAGCCCGACGCCGAACATGTCGGCCTGCGCCAGCGGCTTGGACCAGAACGGACCAGGCTCGATCAGGCTGTCGTCGATGCAGATCGCGTTGTTCACCAGGATGTCCAGGCGGCCCTGCTCGCGCCTGATGCGCTCGAACAGCGCCTGCACTTGCGCGTCGTCGGCATGGTCGCAATGCACGGCGATGCCCTGGCCGCCGGCGTCGGTGACGGCCTGCGCCGCCTCGCCGATGGTGCCGGCCAGCGGCACGTCGCCGAGGTGCGCCATGCCAGGCTCAGTGCTGCGCCCGGTGACGTAGACGGTCATGCCGGCGGCGCCCAGCGCCTCGGCCACACCACGGCCCACACCGCGGCTGGCACCGGTGACGACGGCCACGCCGGGCCGGGAAGATTCGCTCGTCATGATTACCCCTCCTGTACGGACCTCGCGCGGCTGCAACCTGGCTACGCGGTACCGCAAGCGGCCCGGCATTCTGTGAATGCCGGGCCGGGCGCTCATCGTTCACACGGACTAAGAGCGCGAGAGTGGAGCGGAACGACGCCCCTGGCTGGCCTTAGGAAGCCGGCTTGTCGCTTTGCGCGGTGAGGTTGTCGCGCAGTTCCTTGCTCATGGGCAGGCCGATGACCTGATTCTTGGGCGGTATGGGCGACAGGAACCACTTGTCGTAGAGCTTCTCGAACGCGCCCGACTTCATCATTCCGCCAATGACGCCATTGACCAGGGTCTGGAACTGTGGATCGTCCTTGCGCATCATGCAGGCGTAGGGCTCGACCTGCAGCGAATCGCCCACCACCTCCCATTCGGCCGGGTTGCGGGCGTTGTTCTTCAAGCCGAACAGCAGGATATCGTCCATGGCGAAGGCCTCGGCCCGGCCGGCGTCGACCAGCAGCATGGCGTCGTCATGGTCCTTGCCCATGACGATGTCGAAATCCAGATTGTTGTCACGGCTGTACTTGCGGATGACCTGGGCGTTGGTGGTACCGGTGGTGCTGGACACCTTCTTTTTGGCCAGGTCGGCGTAGTTCTTGATGCCCGAGGACTTCTTCACCAGCAGCCGGGTGCCGGTGTAGAAGTAGTTGATGGCGAACTGCACGTCCTTGCCGCGCGTGGCGTTGTTGGTGGTGGAGCCGCACTCGATGTCGACGGTGCCGTTTTGCAGCAGCGGGATGCGGTTCTGCGAGGTCACGGCCTGCATCTCCACCTTCAGGCCGGGGTTGTTCACCTGCTTCTTGACGGCGTCCACGATGGCGTTGGTGACCTCCACCGAAAAGCCCACCGGCCCGCCCGAACCGGCCAAGTAGCTGAACGGCACCGAGGACTCGCGGTAGGCCACGGTGATCTTGCCCGAGTCGGCGACCTTCTTCAGCGTGTCCGCGTGGGCGGTGGCCAGGGTGCAGGCGGCGATGGCGGCGGCCAGCGCCAAAGAGGTGGTGGGTTGCATGCTGTCGTCTCCTTCTTTCATGGTTGTGGTGCGGTGCAGCGGCACTGTAGAGAGGCTGCAGCTCGCTTGAACAATGCCATTCACGGCGGATGGCATTACCAAAAATTATGTGGCCCAGAGCAGGGCACGGCCATGGAGACAAACACCCGCAAGCCATAACCTGCCGGCATGCCCACGCGCGCGCTTGGCATTGTTCAAGCACCGGTGCGCGGATCTACAGTGCCGCTTTCGCCAACCGGCTTCAACCATTCCAGTTATGCATGTGTGTGTCATGGGCGCAGGCATCGTGGGCCTGGCCACTGCCTACGAACTCCAGCGCCAGGGCCTGCGCGTCACTGTGGTCGACCAGGCGCAGCCCGGCAGCGGCGCCAGCGGCGGCAACGGCGCGCAGCTGAGCTACAGCTATGTCCAGCCACTGGCTGACCCGGGTATCTGGGCGCAGCTGCCCAAGCTGCTGCTGTCGCCTGACTCGCCTTTGAAGCTGCGCCCGCAGCTCGACCCGCAACAGTGGCGCTGGGCGCTGCAATTCCTGCGAGCCTGCAACACCGAGACCTCCCGCCGCAGCACCGCACAACTGCTGGCACTGGCTGCGCGCAGCCGCGAGGGTTTCGAGCGCATGCTCGTCGCCGAGCGGCTGGAGTGCGACTTCTCGCGTACCGGCAAACTGGTCCTGTATGCCACGCCCAGCGCGCTGGAGGCCGCCCGGCGCCAGTTGGAGTTGCAGCGCGCCTGGGGCAGCGAGCAGCAGACCGTGAGCCCACAGCGCTGCGTGGAGATCGAGCCCGCGCTGGCTGACTACCGCCCGCACATCGCCGGCGCCGTCCACACGCCCAGCGAGTGCGCGGCCGACTGCCTGAAGGTCTGCCAGGGCCTGCACCGGCTGCTGGCAGCGCGCGGCGTGCGTTTCGTGCTGGGCACGCGCATCACGGCCCTGGTGCAGTCCGCCGGCCGGCTGGCGGCCGTGCAGACCGGCGCGGGCGCCATCGAGGCCGACCGCTTCGTGCTGGCCCTGGGCAGCGCCAGCCCGGCGCTGGCGCGCAGCGTGGGCCTGTCCCTTCCGGTGTATCCGCTCAAGGGTTACAGCATCACCCTCGACGTGGACCGTCAGGCCGACTCAGCCCCCCAGGTAAGCGTGACCGATGCCGCACGCAAGGTGGTCTTCGCCCGCCTGGGGGACCAGCTGCGCGTGGCCGGGATGGCCGAGCTGGTGGGCCATGGACTGGACATTCCGCCGGAACGCATCGACACCCTGCGCCAGGCCACGCGCGCCGTTTTCCCGCGCAGCGACACGCAGCAGGTCGCGCACCCCTGGGCGGGCCTGCGCCCGGCCACACCCACCGGCGTGCCCATCGTGGGCGTGCAAGCCGGCGGTCCACGCAATCTGCTGGTCAACACTGGACATGGCGCCCTGGGCTTCACCCTGGCCTTTGGCACCGCCGCCGAGGTGGCGCAGCAGGCCGCCCGCTGATCAGGAGTCGGACGCCGCCAGCGTCTGCGCCAGCGCCTCGCGCATGCAGCGCGCCATGGCGTTGGCCAACAGCGAGCCCGGCCCCTCGACCAGGCGCAGCGATTGCACCGGCACGGCGATGCGCGGCAGCAGTGGCAGCACGTCAACCTTGGCGCGGTCGGCCGATGCCGCCGTACAGGCGTCGATGAGCGCCGCCGCCTGGCCGTGCTGGGCCAGCGCCAGTGCGGCGTGGTAGGTTTGCACCGTGTACAGGACTTGCGGACGCGCGCCGGCTTCACGGCAGGCACGGTCGACCATGGTGCCGACCGGGTCGCTGGCGGCCAACTGCACGAAAGGCAGCTGGTCCAGGTCGGCCAGCTGCACGCTGCCGCGCGACAGCACGTCGGGCGCCAGCAGGCCGCGCGGCGCCACGCACAGTACGGCGCCGTCTGCCAAGTGTTCCTGCGCCAGCAGGGGGTGCGCCACACCAGTGAAAACAAAGCCCAGATCTGCCTCCTGGCGCACCAGCGCGGCGACGATCTGCGGCGAGTGCAGCGCGTCGATGGTCACCGCCACACCCGGGTACTGGGCACGAAATGCCCGCAGCGCGCGCGGCAGCACCTCGAAACTCAAGGCGAACACCGTCAGGATGCGCAGTTCGTCCTGGCGCTCTTCCTGGCGCAGGCGCGCCGCCAGGCGCTGCACGTCGCCCAGCTGGGCGAACAGCTGCTCGACATGGGGATGCAGGATCTGCGCCTCGCGCGTGGGCACCAGGCGCCCACGCATGCGCTGGAACAGCGCGAAACCCAGCTGCAGCTCGGCATGGGCCAGGATGCGGCTGACGGCAGGCTGGGTGACGTTGATCAGCCGCGCCGCGGCGCTGACGCTGCCGGTGAGCATGACGGCGTGGAAGACTTCGATGTGGCGCAATCGCATGCGCTCACCATGCCTGCGGCGCCGGGCGCGCGCAAGAGGCTCAGGAGCGCATCAGGAGCCTGCGTAGGCGCGCCGCGCCAGGCTGGCGGCCAGGATGGCGGTGGGGTCGACCAGCGTCCAGCCCTGCGCCTCGGGCGCCTGGGGCAGCGCCAGCGGGATCTCGGTGCAGGCCATGGCCAGGGGAATGTCGCCGTGCTGCGCGCGCAGCTGCGTGCCGGCCTGCACGAAGCGCTGCTGCGCCAGCGGCAGGTCACCGGCCTTCACGCCGTCGTAGATGCCTTCCATCAACCACCGCCGCGCTGCTTCGCACGGCAGCACGCAGGCGATGCCCTGGGCGGCGAAAGCCTGCTCGTACAGGCCGATGCGGTAGCTCCCCTCGGTGGCCAGCAGCGCCACGCGGTCCAGACCACGGCGGCGCAGCTCGGCCGCCGTCTCCTGAGGCATGTGCAGCAGCTCGACCTGCGGCACCTGCCGCTGCAGGGCAGCGTGCCAGGCGTGCGCGGTATTGCAGGGCATGGCCACGGCATGCGCGCCCAGGCCTGCAAGCTGCGCCAGGCCTTGCGCCATGGCTGCCAGCGGTTGCGGCGCCTGCGGGTCGGCCAGCGCACGCGTGCGGTCGGCGATGGGCAGCTGCGCCATCCAGTGCGCGGGATAGGCCTGGTCAACCACGGCATGGCCGTGCGTGCGCAGCCAGTCCTCGCAGGCCAGGACAAACAACCGGGCGAAGTCCGCCCCTGCGGCCGGCCCCATGCCGGCCAGGATGCCGACCGTGCGGCTTGCAACATGTGTCATCTCAACTCCCCGCCGCGCGGCACCACCGCGGCATACGCAAAGGGCGCACCCACGCCAGCAGACGCCGTGTATCTGGCTTCGCCAGTCCACCAGCGTTGTCCCCCTTCCCGCACTGCGCAGCAGGGCGAGAGAAGGGGGGAAGCGGCGCAGCCGTTCAGGGGGATGCCCTTCATTTCAACATCGTCGACATCGCCGACAGGCAGTTGAGCATGCGCACCGCGCCTTCCACGTCCGGCGCGGTGAAGCGCAGCGCATCGCCGTCGGTGCGTTCCAGCATTGGCCACTGGCAAAACAGCTCGGCCAGCGCCGGGCTTTGCGCCAACAGATCGACAGTGACTGGGCCTTGGATGCGCAGCGGCGCCACGCCCCGGGCCTGCGATGCGGCCTGGGCCACGCCTTCGCGGATGGCGGCGCAGGCCTGCTGCGGCGATAGGCTGATGCCGCTGGAAAAGCCCGTGGCACGCTTGACCTGCACAAAACGGGTCTGCGGAAACATCGCCTGGTGCTCTTCGATGAACACATCGTCGCCCGAGGCCGCGATCACCGGCGCGCCGTAGCTGCCGGCAAGCAGCCCGTACAGGCCCATCTCGCCCAGCTCCTGCCCGTTCAGGCGGATGCGCGCGAACGCGAAGCTGTTGATGGTGTGCGCCAGGATGCCACGCCCCTGGGCACGCGAGTGGTAGCCGATCATGCACACCCCCTGCACACCCAGCTCCACGCCGGCCACCATGCCCAGGTAGCGCGGCTTGCCCTGGATCACCTGGGCGCGCTCGTCGAGCAGGTCCGGCGGCATGTTGCGAAAGCCCCCGTGCGAGTCGTTCACGTAGACCTCGCGCGCGCCGCCGTCGAAGGCGCCAGCGATGGCGGCGTTGGCCTCGGCAACCATCAGGCGGCGGGCGCGCTCGTATTCGGGGTTGCCCGCCCGCACCTGCTCGGCGTGGTAGACGCCAGCCACACCCTCGATGTCGACGGAGATCAGAATTTTCATGGACAGATCCGAAGATGTTTTAGAGGTCAAATCGGCCTCCAGCCCTTGTCTTACATGCGCTGAAAGCTATTGATTCAGGAGTTGACGCAGCGCCTGCCGATGGTGGCCGCTGCGGCCCATCACCGGCTCGGCATGCCACAGCGCGTGCACGATGGCCTGCTCCACGCTGTCGGCGGCGGCCTGGAACAGCGCGTCCAGCCGGGTCTCGTGCACCATCGCCACGGCGGGCATGGGTGCATCCGGCAGGTCGGGCAGCGTGTAGGCGGTGGAAAACGCCACGGCAATGTCTCCGCTGCCGTGACCGTAGACCGAGCCGGTGCGCGCCAGCCCCGCCGCTGCGCGCAGCGCCAGGCGCCCGAGCTGGCGCGCGTCCAGCGGCGCGTCGGTGGCCAGCAGCATGATGATGGAGCCCTTTTCCGTGGCAGCCGCCGGGGCGCCCTGCCGCGCGGCCAGCCGCTGCCCAAGAGGCTGGCCGCCCCAGACCAGGTTGGCCTGTATGCCGTAGTTGGCCAGCACCAGCGCGCCCACCGTGTAGCCCTCACCCGTACGCCGTGACGCAGTGCCGATGCCGCCCTTGAGCTGGAAGCTGGACATGCCGCGCCCCGCGCCCACTGCGCCCTGGGCCACGTCGGCGCTCGCGCAGGCACAGGCCGCCTCGTAGTGCGCAGCCGTGACAGCCATGCGCTGGATGTCGTTCAGGTAGCCGTCGTTGCACTCCAGCACCAGCGGGTTCACCGTGGGCAGGGCGCGGCCGGTTTCGGGGTTGGCGCGCACGCACTGCGCGATCTGCGCCTGCGCCACGGCCGGCACCGAGAAGGTGTTGGTCAGCGCGATCGGCGTCTCCAGCTGGCCCAGCTCGGCCAACTGCGTGAGGCCCACGCTCTTGCCGAAACCGTTGATGACGGCGGCCGCCGCGGGCACTTTGTGGCGGAAGGGATCCTGCGCATGCGGGCGGATGACCGTGACGCCGGTCTGCACATCGCCCTCGGCCAGCGTCAGGTGGCCGACGGTGACGCCGGCCACGTCGCTGATCGCGTCGCGCGGCCCGGCCGGCAGGCCGCCGATGCGGGGGGGCTGCATGCTCATGTCTGCCGGTCGATCTTCGGATCGAGCGCGTCGCGCAGGCCGTCGCCCAGCAGGTTGAAGGCCAGCACCGTGAGGAAGATGGCCAGGCTCGGGAACAGCGCCACGTGCGGCGCATTCACCATGTCGGCGCGCGCTTCATTGAGCATGGCGCCCCACTCGGGCGTGGGCGGCTGCGCGCCCATGCCCAGGAAGGACAGGCTGGCCGCGGTGATGATCGACGTGCCGACGCGCATCGTGAAGTACACGACGATGGACGAGATGGTGCCCGGCAGGATGTGGCGCGTGATGATGGTCCAGTCGCTGGCGCCGATGCTCTGCGCCGACTCGATGTAGGTCTGGTGCTTGAGCACCAGCGTGTTGCCGCGTACCAGCCGCGCGAAGGCCGGCACGCTGAACACGGCCACGGCGACCACCACGTTGGTCATGCTGGAGCCCAGGATGGCCACCACGCCCAGCGCCAGCAGGATGCCGGGAAAGGCGAACAGCACGTCCGAGATGCGCATCACGATGCGGTCCCACCAGCCCTCGTAGTAGCCGGCCAGCAGCCCGAGCGCGGTGCCGATCAGGCAGCCGATGGCCACCGAGAAGAAGCCCGCCGCCAGCGAGATGCGCGCGCCCATCAGGATGCGGCTGAAGATGTCGCGCCCCAGCGGATCGACGCCGAACCAGTGCAGCGCCGAAGGGCCCTCGTTCAGCCGGTCGTAGTCGAAGTAGTTCTCGGCGTCGAACGGCGCCAGGTACGGCGCCAGCACGGCCACCAGCACCAAGAGCAGCACGAACACCAGCGCGGCCACGGCCACGTGCTGGCGCTTGAACTTGCGCCAGAACTCGCGCCAGGGGGTGCGGACCGCCTCGGCGGCCGGGGCCGCAGCGGCCGGGGAGGAAACGGAGGGTGCGCTCATCGCCGGTCCTCTTCTTTCACTTGTAGCGGATGGTGGGGTTGATGAAGCCATAGGCCATGTCCACCACCAGGTTGATGAGGATGAATTCCAGCGAGAACAGCAGCACCAGCGTCTGGATGACGGGGTAGTCGCGCATGGTCACCGCGTCCACCAGCAGGCGGCCCAGGCCCGGCCAGTTGAACACCGCCTCGACCACGATGGAGCCGCCCAGCAGGAAGCCGAACTGCAGGCCCATCATGGTGACCACCGGGATCAGGGCGTTGCGCAGGCAGTGCTTGAGGATCACCACGCGCTCGTTCAGGCCCTTGGCGCGCGCGGTGCGCACGAAGTCCTCCTGCACCACCTCGACGAAGGAGGCGCGGGTGAAGCGCGCCATCACCGCGGCGACGGCCGCGCCCAGCGTGATGGACGGCAGGATGTAGTGGCGCCACGAATCGGCGCCCACGGTGGGCAGCCAGCCGAGCTGCACCGAGAACACCTGCATCAGCATCATGCCCAGCGCGAACGCTGGGAACGAGATGCCCGAGACCGCCAGCGTCATGCCCAGTCGGTCGGGCCAGCGGTTGCGGTACACGGCCGAGACGATGCCGATGGCCATGCCGAAGACGACCGACCAGGCCATGCTGCTCAGGGTGAGCAGCAGCGTGGGCATGAAGCGCTCGCCGATCTCGGCCGCCACCGGGCGGCGTGTGCGCATCGACAGGCCGAAGTCGCCCTGCACCATGCGCGAGAAGAAGTGCACGAACTGCTCGGGCAGCGGCCGGTCCAGGCCCAGCTCCTGGCGCACCAGCTGCACCGTGGCCTCGTCGGCGTCCTGCCCGGCGGCCAGCCGCGCCGGGTCGCCGGGCAGCAGGTGCACGAACAGGAACACCAGCACCGCCACGATCAGCAGCGTGGGCAGCAGCCCCAGCAGGCGTTTGAAAAAGTAATTCAGCATGGCAGTGCGGGGTACCAATCCCGCTTTGGGGTCAGGGCAAGAAACCGGCGCGCCCCAGGCCAGGGCCGCCGTGCAAGGACCGTCCCGCAGCACCGGCGGCGTCCCCCTGCCCGCAGCGTGCAGCGCTGCGAGAGCGGGGGGAAGGCGCGCAATGCCGCAGGGGGGTGCCTCACTTGATGGCGATCTCGTCGCTGTTGATGTTGCCGTCGGGCATCACGTAGACACCCGACAGGCGCTTGGAGTGGGCATACAGCACGTCCTCCGTCACCAGCGGAATGCGCGGCAGGTCCTTGCCAAGCTGTTCCTGCACGGTCTTGTACAGGGCGGCGCGCTCGCCGCTGTCGGTGGTGATCAAGGCCTTGGCGATGGCGTCATCGACCACGGGGTTGCTGTAGAAGGCGTAGTTCGCCAGCTTGGGCGACCAGGACTCGGTGGCGAACAGCGGTCGCAGCGCCCAGTCGGCCTCGCCGGTGGAGGACGACCAGCCGATGTAGTACAGGCGCGCCTTGGCGGTCTTCGGGTCGGGCCAGGAATCGACCAGCTCCACGCGCTTGCCGGGCTCCAGCGCCTCCACCGACACCTTGATGCCGACCTGCTGCAGCTGCTGCTGGATGAACTGGATCACCTTCTGGCTGGTGGTGTTGTTGTAGCCGCTCCACAGCGTGGTCTCGAAGCCGTTGGGGAAGCCCGCTTCCTTGAGCAGCTCCTTGGCCTTGGCCACGTTGTAGGGAACGGGCGGCATCTTCAGCGCGTACTCCACGCCCTGCGGCACGAAGCCCTGGGCGGGGAAAGCATGGCCGCTGAAGGCCACCTTGGCCAGCGCGTCCTTGTTGATGGCGTAGCCGATGGCCTCGCGCACCTTCACGTTGTCGAAGGGCTTTTGCAGCAGGTTGAACGTCAGGAAGCGCTGGATGATGGACGGTCGGGACACGACCTCCACCTTGTCGCTCTTCTTGAGCGTGGCGATCTGCTCATAGGGCAGCGTGAACGCGAAATCGGCCTCGCCCGTCTGCAGCATGGCGGCGCGGGTGTTGTTCTCGGTCACGGGCTTCCAGGTCACTTGGTCGACCTTGGGGTAGCCCTGCTTCCAGTAGCCGGCGAACTTCTTGCCGACGATGGCTTCGGTCTGCTTCCACTCGACGAACTCGAACGGGCCGGTCCCCACGGGGTGGAAGGCGATGTCCTTGCTGCCCCATTTTTGCAGCGCGGCGGGCGAGATGATCGCGGCCGAGGCGTGGGCCAAAGCATTGATGAAGGGGCCGAAGGGTTCCTTGAGCGTGATGCGCAGGGTCTGCGGGTTCACGGCCTCGACCTTGGCAACGCGATTGAACTGGTTGGCACGCAGCAGGCGGTTGGCGGGGTCCATCACACGGTCGAGGTTGGCCTTGGCCGCGGCGGCGTTGAAGTCGGTGCCGTCGTGGAACTTCACGCCTTGGCGCAGCTTGAAGGTGTAGACCAGGCCGTCACCGGACACGTCGTAGCTCTCGGCCAACACGTTCTTGATCTTCAGGTCCTTGTCGAACGCAAACAGCCCTTCATAGAAGGTCTTGGTGACGGCCGTGGTGATGGTGGTGTTGGTGTTGTACGGGTCCAGCGTCTCGGGCTGCTGGTAAATGGCCAGCACGGCATTGCCCGCGGCCAGCACGGAGCCGGATGCAGCGAAGGCGGCCAGGGCCATCAGGGCCTGGGCCGTGCGGCGGGTGGAAGCGGTTGTCTTCATGGGTGAACTCTCCAGTGAGAAGGAAACGGGACGACTACAAAAAAGATAGCTTTCTGCCCTTGTTTTATGAGGGCTGAAGGCCGATTTCATTCAAATTCACGCCGTGGCAGGTGCCACGAAATGGCCCGGGCCGACCTGCACCATGGGCGGTACCACCGGCTCGTCTCCCACTGCGCGGATGGGGCTGGGTATCTCGCCCTCCAGCAGTGCGCGCTTGAGGTGGCGGCGCGCTGGGTCGGCGATGGGCACGGCCGCCATCAGCTTGCGGGTATAGGGGTGCTGCGGGTTTTCAAAGATCGCGCGGCGCGGACCGATCTCGACGATGCGGCCCAGGTACATCACCGCCACGCGGTGGCTGATGCGCTCGACCACCGCCATGTCGTGCGAGATGAAGAGAAACGCCACGCCCAGCTCGCGCTGCAGGTCGAGCATGAGGTTGACGATCTGTGCCTGGATCGACACGTCCAGCGCCGAGACCGATTCGTCGGCCACGACCACCTTGGGGTTGAGCGCCAACGCCCGCGCAATGGCGATGCGCTGGCGCTGGCCGCCCGAGAACTCGTGCGGGTAGCGCTGCGCGTGCTCGCGCGGCAGGCCGACTTTCTCCAACAGCCAGTCCACGCGGGCCTGGGCCTCGGCGGGCGTGCCGATCTTGTGCACCAGCAACGGCTCCATGATCGAGAAGCCCACCGTGAGGCGCGGGTCCAGCGAGGCGAACGGGTCCTGGAAGATGAACTGGATGTTGCGGCGCAGCGCCTGCACTTCGCTCTTGGGCAGGTCGAGAATGTTGCGCCCGCCGAACTCGATGGCGCCGCTTTGGCTCTCCACCAGGCGCAGCAGCGAGCGGCCGGTGGTGGACTTGCCGCAGCCCGACTCGCCCACCAGCGCCAGCGTCTCGCCGGGATACAGGTCAAAGCTCACCTGCTCGACCGCATGCACGCGGCGCGTGACCCGGTTGAGCAGGCCGGAGCGCAGATCAAAGCGCGTGACCAGATTCTTTACCCGCAGGATGGGCTGGGCTCCCTCAGGCCGGGTGTCGACGGGCGTGGACTCGACCGGCGCCTGGCTGCCATCGACGCGCAGCAGCTCGAACGGGCGCGGCAGCTCGGTGCCCTGCATGGCGCCCAGTTTGGGCACCGCCGACAGCAGCGCGCGCGTGTAGTCGTGCCGCGGCGCGGCGAAGACCTGGTCCGATGTGCCCTCCTCCACCTTGTCGCCGCGGTACATGACCAGCACGCGGTCGGCCACCTCGGCCACCACGCCCATGTCGTGGGTGATGAAGACCACGCCCATGTGCATTTCATCCTGCAGCTGGCGGATGAGCTGCAGGATCTGCGCCTGGATGGTCACGTCCAGCGCCGTGGTGGGCTCGTCGGCGATCAAGAGCTGCGGCTTGCACGACAGCGCCATGGCGATCATCACGCGCTGGCGCATGCCGCCCGAGAGCTGGTGCGGGAACCGGTCGAGCACGTTCTTCGCCTCGGGGATGCGTACCAACTCCAGCATGCGCAGCGCCTCGGCACGGGCGGCCGCGCGGTCCATGCCCTGGTGCACGCGGATCGACTCGGCGATCTGGTCACCGGCAGTGAACACCGGGTTCAGCGACGTCATCGGCTCCTGGAAGATCATGGCCACGTCGGCGCCGCGCACGGCGCGCATCTGCGCCTGGCTCGCCTGCGCCACGTCCAGCACTTGGCCGCCGCGCCGGCGCAGCAACGCCGAGCCACGCACGATGCGCCCGCCGCCGTGCTCGACCAGGCGCATCAGCGCCAGCGAGGTCACGGACTTGCCCGAGCCGGACTCGCCCACGATGGCCAGCGTCTCGCCGCGGTCGACGTGGAACGACAGGTCGCGCACGGCTTCCACCGTGCGCTCGGAGCTGGTGAAGCGGATGGTCAGGTCGCGCACATCCAGCACGCGTTGCTCTGGCAGCACCAGGCGGGCAGGAGAAGAAATGGAATTCATGGGCATCGGACGTATTCGGGCGCCACAGTCGTGGCTGCTCAACGGTAGATGAAGGTTTCAGGCGCCTGACCGACACGCGCCAGGCCGCGGTACATGCCTTCGGTGTTGAAAGACAGACAGACGTTGCCGCGCGCGTCCACGGCCACCAGCCCGCCAGTGCCGTGAATGGCCGGCAGCGCCTGGTGCACCACGGCGTCGCAGGCCTGCTGCAGCGAAAAGCCGCCATAGGCCATGCGCGCGCAAACGTCGTGCGCGGCCGCCACACGGATGAAACTCTCGCCGTGTCCGGTACAGGAAACGGCGGCAGTGCGGTCGTCGGCGTAGGTGCCGGCGCCGATCAACGGGCTGTCGCCCACACGTCCGGGGCGTTTATTGGTCATGCCACCGGTGGAGGTGGCGGCCGCCAGGTGGCCATGCGCGTCCAGCGCCACGGCTCCTACCGTGCCCATCTTGCTGCCCTCGTGCAACGGCCCACCGGGCGGGCGGGCGGCCAGGGCCGCCGCACCGTCATGGTCGAGCACTGCGCCGCTGGCACGCGCCTGCGCATCGCGCAGCTGCGCGCGGCGTGCCTCGGTGGAGAAATACTCCGGCTCCACCACAGGCAGCCCCGCATCCCGCGCCAGCTGCTCGGCGCCCTCGCCTGCCATCAGTACGTGCTGGCCGTGCTGCAGCACGGCGCGTGCGGCCAGCACGGGGTTGCGAATGCGCGTGATACCGGCAACTGCACCTGCGGCAAGGTGTGTGCCCTCCATCACGGCGGCATCAAGTTCGTGCGTGTCTTCGGCAGTGAAGACGGCACCATGGCCCGCATTGAACAGGGGACAGTCCTCCATGGCCTGCACGGCCACGCACACGGCCTCCAGCGACGCGCCGCCGCGCGCCAGCACCCCCTGCCCGGCCACAAGCGCAGAGTGCAGTGCGGCATGGTAGGCCTGCTCCTGTTCAGCGCTGATGAGGCTGCGCAAGAGAGTGCCTGCGCCGCCGTGGAGAACGATGACAGGGATGGAGGGCAAAGCAGGTGTCGGAGGCATGGGGTTCATTCAGAGACATTGGCCGCAGGCGCGCGAACGCGCAGGCTCGCGCGGGCGCTGTCGTGCAACCAGGGCAGAACGGCCTCGGTGACGCGCGCGGCGTCCTGCACGGAACCGCGTCTGCGCAGCGCCACGGCACTGCATAGCGCCTCGATGAGCGCCAGGACCGTGGATTCGGAGTTGGCCGCGTGGTAGCTCTCGGCATGCGCGTACAGGCAGTGGTGTGCGACCGGCACCAGAGGCGAATGCGGCCCATCGGTCAACGCCAGCACGCCCACTCCACGCTCATGCGCTGCCTGAGCCAGCAACACGGTATCGGACAGGTAGCGCGGGAAGGCGATGGCAATGACCAAGTCGCGCGCACCCATGCGCGGCAACTGGCGCGCCCCCTGCGAGGCACCGCCGACGCTGCTCATCAGGTGCACGTTCTCGCAGTACGTTTCCAATCCACGCTGCAACAGGCCAGCCAACCAGCCTGATGCGCCAAAGCCCAGCACATAGACACGGTGGGCCTGGACAATGGCCTGCACGGCTGCTTCGCATTCCTGGGCCTGCAGGGCGGCGCGCGTAGCGGCGATGTTGCGCTGGTTCTCATCCAGCGCCGCCAGAAATGCGTCGAAGACCGAACCAGGCTGCTGCAGCCGTGCGCGCATTTTTTCGACCGGCGCGAGCATGGCTTCAAAGCCCTTGACCAGCTCCGCGCGCAACATGGGATAGCCCGACAGCCCGATGGCACGCGCGAACCGGTTGGCCGTGGCCACCGACACCCCGACTGCGGCAGCCAGCTCGTCGATCGGCATGGTCGCGGCCTGTAGCGGATGGCGCAGCACGTATTCGGCCATCTGCTGATGCGAGCGGGTCAGCGAGGGCTTGGCACGAGCGATGCGGGCAGCGATGGAAATGGTGTCGACCTCAAGTATGGAGGACATAGTGGGCACGGCAACTGCGCAATGATCAAAAATTTTCCCGCATCCATGTTAAGAAGAAAATTTCATCAAACAACAAGACATGACACGTTTTTTATCAGGGTTAACGCCTACACCGCCACATGAAAAAAGCCCGCACATGGCGGGCTTCTTGGATAGGTCACAGGCCTTGTAGCCCGCGCGCTATGGTTACTTGATGGTCGTCCAGATCGGCATCGGCCGGTCGTCGGCGCGGTGTACCGTGTCCACGCCCTTGCGCATCGCCCAGGGGCGGATCTGGTGGTGCAGCGGCAGGTAGTAGTACTCGTCCTTGGTCAGCTTCAGCGCATCGTGCAGCAGCGCGTCGCGCTTGGGCTGGTCCATCTCGGTCTTGATCTGCTGGATCATGGCGTCCAGCTTCGGGTCGCTGATGCGCCCGCCGTTGTACACGCCGGCCGCCGTCTTGCCCTGCTTGGTGGCCATGAGCGAGTCCAGCGTGTACAGCGCATCGAACGTTGCCACGCCCCAGCCGAAGAGGTAGGCGTTGACGTCGTTGTTCATGACGCGGGTGACGAACTGCGCCATGGGCGCTGCCGACAGCGAGGTCTTGACGCCGATGCGCGTCCACATGGCGGTGACTGCCTGGCAGATGGCTTCGTCGTTCACGTAGCGGTCGTTCGGGCATTCCAGCTTCAACGCGAAGCCGTTGGGATAGCCCGCGTCGGCCAACAGCTTCTTGGCCGCTTCCACGTCGTACTTGGCGGCGCGCTCGTCCAGCTGCTTGGTCCAGCCATGCACCATGGGCGCAACCATCGCGCCGGCGGGCACCGACAGGCCGCGCATGGTGTTCTTGTGCAGGCCGGCAGAGTCGATCGCCTGGTACAGCGCCTGGCGCACGCGCTTGTCCTTGAGCGGGTTCTTGCCCGGTGTGCCGGCACCGGGCAGCTCGTCGCGGAACTGGTCCAGGCCCAAGTAGATGGTGCGGTTCTCAGCGCCTTCGATCAGCTTGATGTCGGGGTTGGACTTCATGCGCGCCAGGTCCTGTGGCGGTGGGTCGACGACGAAGTCCACCTGCCCCGAGATCAGCGCCGCGGTGCGCGTGGCGGCCGACTTGATGGGCGTGAACACTACCTCGTCGACGTTGCCGCGCGGCTTGTCCCACCAGTCCGGGTTCTTGGTCAGCTGCACCTTCACGTCGGGCTGCCAGCCGACCAGCTTGAAGGGCCCCGTTCCGTTGGCGTTGCGCGAGGCGTAGTTTTCTTCCTTGCCGCCGTAGTCCTGCGACTTGACCGAGTTGTTCTTCTCGGCCCAGGCCTTGTTCATGATGCGCGCCTCGGTGATCTCGCGCAGCAGGATGGGGTTCGGGCCCTTCAAGATCAGGTCCACCGTGTGGTCGTCGACCTTCTTGACTTCCTTGATGCTCTGCGTGGCGCTTTGCATGTTGGACGGCGGCGTCATCGCCCGGGTGAGCGAGAACACCACGTCGTCGGCAGTGAAGGGTGCGCCATCATGAAATTTCACGCCCTGGCGCAGCGTGAAGCGCACCTGGGTCGGGCTGATCTGCTCCCACTTGGTGGCCAGGGCCGGCTCGATCTGAAACTTCTCGTCGTAGCGCACCAGGCTCTCGTAGACCTGCTGCAGGAAGGCGTGCGTGGTCTGGTGGTTCTGCGCGTGCGGGTCGACGGTGAGAATGTCATTGGCGCCGGCCCAGCGCAGGGTGGCGGCCTGGGCGCTGCCCAGGGCCAGCAGCGCGGTGCCGGCCAGCAGGGCCAGGCGGAACGTCTTGCGGTGCGTCATCAGATCGGTCTCCTCGTTGGGTTGGTTGGTGGCGCATCCTAACCAAAACGACCACGGCCGCCCAAGGGCGGCCGTGGCAGGGAGCAGCCGGACGCGCAGCGCGCCCGGGCGCGGCATCAGCGGAACTTCGGCAGGTTGAACTGCGGCGGCACACCCATGCGGCGGTTGATGATCCACTGCTGCGCGATCGACAGCAGGTTGTTCGTCAGCCAGTACAGCACCAGGCCGGCCGGGAAGAAGAAGAACATCACGCTGAAGATCAGCGGCATGAACCACATCATCTTGGCCTGCATCGGGTCCGGCGGCGCCGGGTTCAGCGCGGTCTGCAGGAGCGACGACATCGCCATCAGGATGGGCAGGATGAAGAACGGATCGGGCGAGGACAGGTCGTGGATCCAGCCGATCCAGGGCGCGTTGCGCATCTCGACGCTGGACAGCAGCACCCAGTACAGCGCGATGAACACCGGGATCTGGATCATGATGGGCAGGCAGCCACCCATGGGGTTCACTTTTTCCTCGCGGTAGATGCGCATCATCTCCATCTGCATCTGCTGCGGCTTGTCCTTCAGGCGCTCGCGCATTTCCTGGATGCGGGGGTTGATGGCCTTCATCTTGGCCATGCTGGAGTAGGCCTTGGCGTTCAGCCAGTAGAAGGCGATCTTCAGCAGCACCACCAGCGCCACGATGGACCAGCCCCAGTTGCCCAGCACCTTGTGCAGTTGGTCCAGCAGCCAGTACAGCGGCTTGGCCAGGATGGTCAGCCAGCCGTAGTCCTTGACCAGCTCCAGGCCGGGGGCGAGCTTTTCCAGCTGCGTCTCGATCTGCGGGCCGGCGTACAGCTGCGCCTGCAGCGTCTTGGCCTGGCCGGGGGCGATCTCGCCCAGCGGCGTGATCATGCCCACGGCGTACAGGTTGCTGTCGACCTTGCGCACGAACAGCTCGCGTTGCTGCCCCTGGGCCAACAACCAAGCGGTGGCGAAGTAGTGCTGCACCATGGCGACATAGCCGTTGTCGGCGTTCCTGTCGATCTCGGCCTTGCCGTTCTCGATGTCCTTGAAGTCCACCTTGTGGTACTTCTTGGCCTCGGTGTAGACGGCCGGGCCGGTGAAGGTCGAGTAGAACGACGACTCGCCCTCGGGCTTGTTGCCGTCGCGCACCAGTTGCAGGTACAGCTGCGGCGACACCGGGGTGCTGCCGGTGTTGACCACCTCGTGCTGCACGGCGATGTCATAGGAGCCGCGCTGGAGCGTCCAGGTCTTGACCAGCTTCACCCCGCCCAGGTCCGGGGACTCGAAGCGCACGGCCAGCGTGTCCTGGCCGGGCTGCAGTTCGCGCGGGCCGGGCACGACGGTCATGGTCGTCTTGTGCGTCGGCCAGGCGCCGCCGATCAGGCCGGTCTGCGCCACGTACACGCGCTGCGCGCTCTGGTCGAGCAGCACGAACGGGCGCGACTTGTCCTGCATGTCGGCGTACTGCAGCATCTCGCCATGCACCAGCGAGCCGCCCTCGCTGTCGAAGGCCAGGCGCAGCACGTCGGTGCTCACGGTGACGCGCTCGCGCGGTGTCGCAGGCGCCGCCATCGGGGCATCGCCCGGCACGCCGGTGGGCGGCGCCGCCACGGCGCCGCTGCTGCTGGCCGCCGGCACATCGGCGGTAGTGGCAGCCGGCGCGGCCGGCGCGACGGGGGCCGTCTGGCTCGGCGCGGAGGGGAAGAAGGTGGCTTTGTGGCCGTTGTGGATCTGCCACTTGTCCCACAGCAACACCATGGAAAAGCCAAAGATCACCCACAGGATGGTGCGGCGGATGTCGTTCATGGAGAGGAGGAGGTCTGGTTGTCCGAGGAAGGTGGATGGCCGGGCGGGACCAGCCGCGAGAACAGGTGCAGGTGGCGCGGCAGCTGCTGCGGCACGGGATCATGCCCGCCGGCGCACCAGGGATGGCAGCGCGCCAGGCGACCCAGGGTCAGCCAGCTGCCGGCGGCGGCGCCGTGGCGCTCCAGCACGCCCAGTGCGTACACCGAGCAGGTCGGCTCGAAGCGGCAGGCCGAGCCCAGCCAGGGGCTGAGCAGCAGGCGGTAGCCGCGCACCAGCGCGATCAGCAGCCGGCGCATCATGCCGCGCCCGAGGGACCAGGGCCACGCACGGCGCGCGCGAACAGCTGCTGCAGCTCGGCGCGCACCGCCTGCTTGAGCAGATCGGAGGACGCACTGATGAACTGCTTGCGGTCGAACGTAGCGCGCAGGCGCACCACATGCGCGGCATGTGGCAGACGCTGCGCGTGCTCGCGCGCGACGGTGTAGATCTGCCGCTTGATGGCGTTGCGCGTGACGGCGCGGCGCGCCCAGCGCTTGGGCACCATGGCGCCCAGCCAGGGAGCCTGGGCAGCGCCCGCCGGCAACGCGAACAGGGCCGGCGAAGGCGCTGCGCCTTCGGGCCCTGTGGAAGCGGATGCGAATGCGGGTGGCGCCTCGCCCGGCACCGGCAACACGAGCCGATGCAGCGCGAAGTGCGCCGTGCGCGCGACGGTGCCCCCGGCCAGGGTTGACTGGAACTGGGGGCGGGTCTTCAGCCGGTGCATGGCAACGGCATCACCGCGCGCGGCAGCCGGCACGGCGCACACCGGGGCAGCGGGCGCCGGCCTCAGACGGCCAGGCGCTTGCGGCCCTTGGCGCGGCGGGCGTTGATGACGGCGCGGCCGCCGCGGGTCTTCATGCGCACCAGGAAACCGTGGGTGCGGGCGCGGCGCGTCTTGGAGGGCTGGTAGGTACGTTTCATGATCTCGGTCCTTGAAAGGGTGCAGTGATGGGGCGCTGCCGCCGGCCTGGGCTGCCGCGACGAGGCGGCAGGGCACATCGGCCGGGAAAGCGCGAAAAGCCGGGCCGGCGCACCCCTTGGCGCAACACCGCACCGCAAGGAAAACCGCTCACCCAGGCCTATAGCTACCCTGAACGCATTTCAGGGAAACCGGCGATTATTGCAGGCGCGCGCGGCGCTGGCAATGCCCGTGGGCGCCGCGGGTGCTTTGGACAAGTCCCGCCGCGTTGTGGATAACTTATTGACAAGGTAGAATTTCCCGTTCCCTTGCGTTCCTCTATCCACAACTACAACGGCCATTTTTGATGCACGAGGAACCCTTGTCCTCCCCTGACGATTTCGACGGCGCCAGCGCAGGCCAGGGCCTGTGGCAGGCTTGCGCCGAGCTGCTGGCGCAGGAGCTGCCCGAACAGCAGTTCAACACCTGGATCAAGCCGCTCGCGGCCCAGGTCGCGCCCGATTTTTCCAAGGTCACCCTGTTGGTGGCCAACCGCTTCAAGCTCGACTGGATCCGCGCGCAGTACGCCGGCCGCATCACCGCGCTGCTGCAGGACCTGTACGGCCAGCCGGTGACGCTGGAGCTGGCACTAGCGCAGCGCGAGAGCGTGGTGCGCACCTATGTGCGCCCCGCCGCGGCGCCCGCACCGACCGCCCCCGACCTGATCGCGCCCCCCGCCCCGGCAGAAGACAGCGCGGCTGGCGCCTTTCGCACCCGGCTGAACCCGGCACTGACCTTCGAGACCCTGGTCGAGGGCACGGCCAACCGCATGGCCCGGTCGGCGGCGATGCACGTGGCCGGCTCGCCCGGGCATCTGTACAACCCGCTGTTCATCTACGGCGGCGTCGGCCTGGGCAAGACGCACCTGGTGCACGCCGTGGGCAACCGGCTGCTGCAGGACCGTGCCGACGCGCGAGTTCTCTACATCCACGCCGAGCAGTTCGTCTCGGATGTGGTCAAGTCGTACCAAAGGCGCACCTTCGACGATTTCAAGGCGCGCTACCACTCGCTGGATCTGCTGCTGATCGACGACGTGCAGTTCTTCGCCAACAAGGACCGCACGCAGGAGGAGTTCTTCAACGCCTTCGAGGCGCTGCTCGCCAAGAAGAGCCACATCGTCATGACCTCGGATACCTATCCGAAGGGCCTGGCGAACATCCACGAGCGGCTGGTCTCGCGCTTCGATTCGGGCCTGACGGTGGCCATCGAGCCGCCCGAGCTGGAGATGCGCGTGGCGATCCTGATCAACAAGGCGCGCAGCGAGGGCTCGGAGATGCCCGAGGAGGTGGCCTTCTTCGTCGCCAAGAACGTGCGCTCCAACGTGCGCGAGCTCGAAGGCGCGCTGCGCAAGATCCTGGCGTACAGCCGCTTCAACCAGAAGGAAGTGTCCATCCAGCTGGCGCGCGAGGCGCTGCGCGACCTGCTGTCCATCCAGAACCGCCAGATCAGCGTCGAGAACATCCAGAAGACGGTGGCCGACTACTACAAGATCAAGGTCGCCGACATGTACAGCAAGAAGCGCCCGGCGAGCATCGCCCGCCCGCGCCAGATCGCCATGTACCTGGCCAAGGAGCTGACGCAGAAAAGCCTGCCCGAAATCGGCGAGCTGTTCGGCGGCCGCGACCACACCACGGTGCTGCACGCGGTGCGCAAGATCGGCGCCGAGCGCCAGCAGCTGACCGAGTTGAACCAGCAGCTGCACGTGCTGGAACAGACCCTCAAGGGCTGACCCGAAACGCCATGCTTCGCAGGCAAAATCCCCCGTTGCCTTCGGCCCCTGGAGCGGGCCCCGCGCACCCCCTTCCCACCCACACCGAGGTTGACTTGTCATGATCGTCCTGAAGGCTCCCCAAAACGAGGTCCTGGCCGTCCTGCAGGCGGTGGCCGGCATCGTCGAGCGCCGCCACACGCTGCCCATCCTGGCCAACGTGCTGATCAGGAAGACCGGCAACGCGCTGCAATTCACCACCAGCGACCTGGAGATCCAGATCCGCACCACCGCCGAGCTGGGCGGCGACGCGGGGGACTTCACCACCACCGTGGGCGCGCGCAAGCTGATCGACATCCTCAAGACCATGCCGTCCGACCAGACCGTGGCGCTGGAATCGAGCCAGGCCAAGCTGATCCTCAAGGGCGGCAAGAGCCGCTTCACCCTGACCAGCCTGCCGGCCGAGGACTTCCCGCTGGTGCAGGAGTCGGCCGCGTTCGGCCCGGCCTTCAGCGTGCCGCAGAAGGTGCTCAAGAGCCTGATGCAGCAGGTCTCGTTCGCCATGGCGGTGCAGGACATCCGCTACTACCTGAACGGCATCCTGTTCGTGGCCGAGGGCAACACCCTGTCGCTGGTGGCCACCGACGGCCACCGCCTGGCGTTCGCCAGCAGCCAGCTGGAGGTGGAAGTGCCCAAGCAGGAGGTCATCCTGCCGCGCAAGACGGTGCTGGAGCTGCAGCGCCTGCTGTCGGACGCCGACGGCGCCATCGAGATGCAGTTCGCCAACAACCAGGCGCGCTTCACCTTCGGCGGCATGGAGTTCGTCACCAAGCTGGTCGAGGGCAAGTTCCCCGACTACAACCGCGTCATCCCGCGCAACCACCCCAACAGCATCACGCTGGGGCGCGCGCCGCTCTTGGCCAGCCTGCAGCGCACGGCCATCATGACCAGCGACAAGTTCAAGGGCGTGCGCCTGAACATCGAGCCGGGCAGCTTGCGCGTGTCGAGCAACAACGCCGAGCAGGAGGAAGCCGTGGACGAGCTGGACATCGACTACGGCGGCCCGACCATCGAGATCGGCTTCAACGTCACCTACCTGATCGACGCACTGGCCAACATGGGCCAGGACATGGTCACCATGGACCTGGCCGACGGCAACAGCTCAGTGCTGATGACCATCCCCGGCAACGATGCGTTCAAGTACGTGGTGATGCCGATGAGGATCTAGGACATCCCTCTGTGTCGCTGCGTTCCTTCCCCCTTCTCTCGCCGCGCGTGGCGCGGCGGAAGGGGGACGCCGCCAGCGCTGCGGGGCGGCTCTTGCACGGCGGCCACTGGCTGTGGTCGCGCCTGGTGCGCAGCGGATCTGCCAGGGCTGTCCTTGTGAGAGATTGCTATTTTTTTGATAGCTGCGAGCCTGTGTTCCACATGGGCTAGCGGCCATTTTGGCTAGAAATTCATGACTGCAGAGCACCACCCGCACGCCCCTGACGAGCCCCTGTTCGGTGCCGACGAGACGCCGCCGACCGCCGTTGCCGCGCCCGGCGAGGGCTATGGCGAAGGCGCCATCCAGATCCTGGAAGGGCTGGAGGCGGTGCGCAAGCGCCCGGGCATGTACATCGGCGACACGTCCGACGGCACCGGGCTGCACCATCTGGTCTTCGAGGTGGTGGACAACTCCATCGACGAGGCGCTGGCCGGCTACTGCGACGACATCCTGGTCACCATCCACACCGACAACTCGCTGTCGGTGGTGGACAACGGCCGCGGCATCCCGACGCGCGTGAAGATGGACGACAAGCACGAGCCCAAGCGCTCGGCCGCCGAGATCGCCCTGACCGAGCTGCACGCCGGTGGCAAGTTCAACCAAAACAGCTACAAGGTCTCGGGCGGCCTGCACGGCGTGGGCGTGTCGTGCGTGAATGCGCTGTCGAAAACCCTGCGCCTGACGGTGCGCCGTGATGGGCAGACGCACCAGCTCGACTTCTCGCGCGGTTTCGTGCAAAACCGCCTCATCGAGGAAGTTCATGGTGAGGAAGTCTCACCCATGAAGGTCGTCGGCCCGACGGAAAAGCGCGGCACCGAGGTGCGCTTCCTGCCCGACACGGAAATCTTCAAGGAAAACAACGAGTTCCACTACGAGATTCTGGCCAAGCGGCTGCGCGAGCTTTCGTTTCTGAACAACGGCGTGCGCATCCGCCTGGTGGACGAGCGCACCGGCAAGGAAGACGATTTTTCCGGTGCTGGCGGCGTCAAGGGCTTCGTCGAGTTCATCAACGGCACCAAGAAGGTGCTGCACCCCACGCCCTTCCACGCCACCGGCACCCGCCCGGCCGAAACCTACGGCGGCATCCCTGGCACCGAGATCGGCGTCGAGGTGGCCATGCAGTGGAACGACGGCTACAACGAGCAGGTCCTGTGCTTCACCAACAACATCCCGCAGCGCGACGGCGGCACGCACCTGACGGGCCTGCGCGCGGCGATGACGCGGGTGATCGGCAAGTACATCGAGCAGAACGACTTGGCCAAGAAGGCCAAGGTGGAAGTGACCGGCGACGACATGCGCGAAGGCCTGTGCGCCGTGCTGTCGGTGAAGGTGCCGGAGCCGAAGTTCAGCAGCCAGACCAAGGACAAGCTGGTGTCCAGCGAGGTGCGCGCGCCGGTCGAGGACATCGTCGGCAAGCTGCTGGCCGAGTACCTGGAGGAGCGCCCGCAGGACGCGAAGATCCTGTGCGGCAAGATCGTCGAGGCCGCCCGTGCCCGCGAGGCCGCGCGCAAGGCGCGCGAGATGACGCGCCGCAAGGGCGTGCTGGACGGCATGGGACTGCCCGGCAAGCTGGCCGACTGCCAGGAAAAGGACCCGTCGCTGTGCGAGATCTACATCGTCGAGGGCGACTCGGCCGGCGGCAGCGCCAAGCAGGGGCGCGACCGCAAGTTCCAGGCCATCCTGCCGCTGCGCGGCAAGATCCTGAACGTGGAAAAGGCGCGCTATGAAAAGCTGCTGTCGAGCCAGGAAATCATCGTCCTGATCACCGCGCTGGGCACCGGCATCGGCAAGGCCAGCGAGGACGACTTCAGCGGCAACGGCAAGGCCAAGAGCGGCGCCGATGACTTCGACATCGCCAAGCTGCGCTACCACCGCATCATCATCATGACCGACGCCGACGTGGACGGTGCGCACATCCGCACACTGCTGCTGACGTTCTTCTACCGCCAGATGCCCGAGCTGGTCGAGCGCGGCCACATCTACATCGCCCAGCCGCCGCTGTACAAGGTGAAGAACGGCAAGGAAGAGCTGTACCTGAAGGACGCCGCGGCGCTGGACAGCTTCCTGCTGCGCGTGGCGCTGCGCGACGCGGCGGTGCACACCGGCGGCGACGCCGGCCGCACCATCGCCGGCGACGAGCTGGCCGAGTTGGCCCAGCGCCACCAGCGTGCCGAGCACATCATCGAGCGCCTGTCGGCCTTCATGGACCAGGAGGCGCTGCGCGCGATTGCCGACGGCGTGGCCATCAAGCTGGACACGGTGGAGGACGCCGAGGCCAGCGCCGTGCGCCTGCAGCAATGGCTGCGCGAGGGTGGCACCAGCGGCGTGCCGGCCGAGGTGGCCGGCGAGTTCGACGCGCGCAGCGACAAGCCGGTGCTGCGCATCAGCCGGCACCACCACGGCAACGTGAAGAGCAGCTTGATCACGCAGGACTTCGTCGAGGGCGCCGACTACGCCGCGCTGGCCGAGGCGGCCGAGAGCTTCCGCGGCCTGATCGGCGAAGGCGCCCGCGCCACGCGCGGCGAGGGTGAGCGCCAGCGCGAGGAAAAGGTACAGGACTTCCGCGAAGCCATGCAGTGGCTGATCCGCGAGGCCGAGCGCACCACCGCGCGCCAGCGCTACAAGGGCCTGGGCGAGATGAACCCCGAGCAGTTGTGGGAAACCACCATGGACCCGGAAGTGCGGCGCCTGCTGCGCGTGCAGATCGACGATGCGATCGAGGCGGACCGAGTGTTCACGATGCTGATGGGCGACGAGGTAGAGCCGCGGCGGGATTTCATCGAAACGAATGCGCTCAGGGCGGTGAACGTGGACGTGTAAGCGTTCACCTGCCGCATCCAACAGAACGGGCCAGCAAGACACACTTGCTGGCCCGTTTCTTTGGCGGATCATGCGCGCGGCAAGCACCGGCGCCCTGCATCAGTGCTAGGGCAAGCCCAGGGGCAATTCGCGCGCGTCCAGCCCCATGGCCTGGAGCTCACGGCGTAGGTGCGTCATGGCCAAAGGGTAAGCCTGTGCGATGAGGGCGTACTGGTAGTCGTGGTCATCCAGCAGCGGCGCAACGGCATCCTCTGTCACGCCTGCCGGGTAATAAAACCGCGCCTCGTACTCACTGCTGTAGCGGGCGACGTCGCTGGCATCGTTGTGGTTGGTGGCCACTGTCTCCAGCTTGATCTTGACGCCCACCATCAGCGGCGCCCCTGCAACCTCGGGAACGGCCAAGCCAAATTCGATCTCTTGCTGAAAATCCAGCCGCATCGCCACGCCAGCGGCTTCGCCCCGGTTGTCGCCCTGGCAGGCGAGCACACGGAAGCTGCGAAGCACCGGGCGATGAACGGTCAACGCGGACATGAAACGGCTCCTTGGTCGAACCTGCGGAACTCCCGGGGGCGGTAGTGCGGGTCAGGCGCGCCGGGATGCACTGGCACCCTCTTGAACGCCACCACGTTTGCAGCAACCTGCATGCTGGAACGCACGCTTGCACGCTGCTGGGTGAACTCGGCCTGCAGGCCCTTTTCTTCCACCAGCGCCCAGAATGCCTCGGCGCTGCGGCGCACCAGGCGCAGCAAGGTGTCCATCGCCTCGGACTGGGCCACATCGTCGTTTTCGTACTTGCTGAACGCCACCGGCCCACCACCAAACAGCTGGGCGGCCTGCGCCTGGGTGAGCCGGTATTGCTTGCGCAGCGCCGCGATCTCATCGCCGGTCAGCAAACCGTCGATCTGCTTGCGGAACGCCATCACGATGCGCTTGTTCAGCTTGGATTCCGCCATGCCCGCGTAGTCCGAGGTGCAGGTGTCGCACTGCTGGTAGTGCATGGGCAGCAGGGCCTTGGCGCCTTTGTATTGCGTTTCCACCGCCCGGGTGAGCGCGGTGACGTGGCCTTCGCCACAAATGGCGCACAGCGCCTTGTTTTCCATGTCGGCTCTCCTTCAAGACAGATGGCACGACACCAGCAACAACAGTTGCCCCGTCTTGCCCACTGCAAACTTCACAAAATATTCAACGCCCATCTCCTTGCTCGCGGTGGCCACCCATTCCACACGGCGCAGCGCATAGGCGTCACAGGCTGCCCAGGCATTGCGTCCATTGGTGCACCACTCGGAGTCACGGTAGTCGGTGGAGCGCAGATGCCCTAAGAGATCGGCCACAGCTTCGAGATCCCCTGCGAACAACTCATACACCGTCTTGTCGCAACGGCTGGTCCAGGTATTCAGGCTTCCAGCCGCTGCAAGCTGCTGAACCCGCGCCAGTGCGTAGAGGGGGCCCTGGGCGATCTTGGTGCGTCCCTGGGCATCCGCTGGAGGATTCAGACTGTACTCTGAGACGACGACCATATTTACCATGGTGGTAATTTTTTAGAGAGAACGGGCTATCGTGCCACGGACGCCACCAGCGCATCTGCCAGGCGAACCTGTACGGACTGGCGTTCGGCCAGACGCTGGCGCAGGTCGGCGCACAGGCGGCGCAGGGCGGTGACGCGGGTGACGATGCGGGATTGTTCGGCAAGGGGAGGGAGGGCGAAAGCCAGCCCCGCCACCTGCTTCGTCGATATGTGTGGCACCCCGTTGCTTCGACCGGGGTCGATAGTGCCCACGAACAAATCCGACTGGAGCCAAAGCTGCAGAAACTCGGGCGATAAACAGGCAGATGCGGTGAGTCGAGCTACCCGCTGGAGCAGTAGGCACGGCAAGTCAGATTCTCGAATGACTGCGTACTTCAGGCCCGTGGAGATAATGGGACGATCTAGCGAAAGAACGATGTTCCCCACGTGTAGAGCGAACTGCTCATAACTCTGCGCGGCAACTGCATCAAGCATGACCGGCGCAGACCAATCAACGTGACCATGACTGATGTTCACGTTGCGCAAAAGCCGAACTCCGGCTGGTTTGAACCACTCGCTCTTAAACGCGTAACCGTTGAGTAGCTCTACAACGTCACCGACGCGCACCCACTCCCACCCCACCGGCAACTCAAACGGCTCTTCCTCGTCGGTGATGGGCGGCAGGGGTTTGTCGCGTTTGATCTGGCCGGTGGCGATGAGGCGGTCTTTTTCGGCGCGGATTTTTTGCAGCAGGGCGCTGGCGGGTTCGTCGGTGGGGTCTTGGGGCACGAGCAGGCCGCGCACGGCCAATTGCAGCAGGGTTTGCTCCAGGGTGTCGATGGCTTCGGGGCGGTCCAGCAGCAGGTCGAAGTGCTGGGCCACGCGCTGCCAGTTGTCAGCCAGCTCCTCGGGCGTGGCGCTGGCGGTGAGCGTGCCCAGCAGGGTGCTGACCAGTTGGGCGTGTTCCGTGGCCTCCAGCTGGCCCTTGGCCTCCAGCGCATCGCACAGGCGCATGAGGGCTTCGACGCGGGTGACGATGCGGGATTGTTCGGAGAGGGGTGGGAGCGGGGCCGGCAAAGCCAGCACCACCTCACGCGATACGTTTTTCATTGAGCTGCTGGTGCCAGACGCATTCGCCGCGTAGTGCTTACGCGAATAGCTTGCGTTGTTCACCATATTGAGAAAGGCACGACTCATCTGGCTGGAAACCGCCAACCGAATGATCTTGTCGCTCAACATGAGCTGAGGCTCCGCCACTCCGACCACCACTGATCGCGCAACGAGTTCAGCAGTGTTCGCCCGAGACAAAAGGAAATCGCCATCCTTGACCTCGCATTCAGGCTTGGGTGCCAGCTCCGAGGGGAGTTCCTTATTGGCTGTCGGGTCAAACCTCCCCCAAGAGACTGCGCTGACCTTCAAAACACCCCAATGGCCGGGGCGACGGGGAGACCCAATACAGGTAGGACTCCAGCCCGCTTCACTGGCGTTAACCACCGCTCCAAGCCGCGCCCACTCCCACCCCTGCGGCAACTCAAACGGCTTCTCCTCCTCCGCTATCTCCGCCAGCGGCTTGTCCCGCTTGATCCTGCCTTCGGCAATCAGCCGATCCTTCTCCGCCCGAATCTTCTGCAGCAGCACACCCGCCGGTTCATCGGCCGGGTCCTGTGGCACCAGCTTGCCTTGCACGGCCAGGGTCAAGATGAGTTCGCGCAGCTTGGCGACGCCACCGGGCGCAGTAGCCAGCACATCCAAATTTGATAGCAGCATGCCCTTGCCCTTCAAGCGCCAGCGGCCGTTTTGGCATTCAAACACTCCGCCAGGATGCCCTTGAGCTCGTCGCGCAGGGCCTGGGCTTCGGCCTGCAGGCGGGCATAGTCGGCCAGCAGCACTTCGGGGTCGTGGCTTTGCTGTTCGCCGACATGCGGATTCTTCTGGTCGAGGTTCCAGTTGGCGGCGCGGATGGCGTCGATGCCGACCTTCCACGCGCGCTCGTTTTCCACTCGGGCGGCGAATCCGTCGGCCTCGTTGCCCCACCAGGCTTTCTCGGCGTCGAACTCGTCGATGCGGATGGGTTTGGTCTTGTTGTAGGTTTTGACGCCCTGGGGGTACGGGTGCTCGTAGTACCAGATGTGCTGGGTCGGCTGGCCCTTGGTGAAGAACAGCAGGTTGGTCTTGATGCCGGTGTAGGGCGCAAACACGCCGTTGGGCAGGCGCACGATGGTGTGCAGGTTGCAGTGCTGCAGCAGCTGCTCCTTGATGCGCGCCTTGACGCCCTCGCCGAACAAGAAGCCATCGGGCAGCACCACGGCAGCGCGGCCGCCGGGCTTGAGCAGGTGCTGGATGAGCACCAGGAACAGGTCGGCGGTTTCCTTGGTGCGCACGTCGGCGGGAAAGCCCTGCTCGATGCCCGGCTCCTCGATGCCGCCAAACGGCGGGTTGGTGAGGATGACGTCCACGCGGTCGGCGTTGGAATAGTCGCGCAGCGGGCGCGCCAGGGTGTTGTCGTGCGCAATCTGGCTGGGCACCTCTATGCCGTGCAGCAGCAGGTTGGTGACGCACAGCATGTGCGGCAGCTGTTTTTTCTCGACGCCGCGGATGCTGTTCTGCAGCACGGCTTCCTGTTCGGCGTTGTGCACCTGTTTGCGCAGGTGCTCGATGGCGCAGACCAGGAAGCCGCCGGTGCCGGTGGCGGGGTCCATGACGCTTTCGCCCAACTGCGGGTTGGTCATGTCCACCATGAACTGGGTGACGGCGCGCGGCGTGTAGAACTCGCCGGCGTTGCCGGCGCTTTGCAGGTCGCGCAGGATTTTCTCGTACAGGTCGTTGAACTGGTGGCGCTCGGCCTGGCGGTTGAAGTCGATGGCGTTGAGCTTGTTGACCACCTGGCGCAGCAGGTGGCCGCTCTTCATGTAGTTGTAGGCGTCTTCGAACACGCTGCGCAGCACGTAGCCGCGCGGGTTGCGCTGCGGGTCGGCGGGCAGGTTCTTGAGCGCGGGGAAGAGCTGCTGGTCCACGAAGTCGAGCAGTGCGTCGCCGGTCATGCCTTCGGCGTCGGCGGCCCAGGCGCGCCAGCGCAGTGCTTCGGGCAGCGGGCTGGCGTAGTGGTCGCGGGTGAGTTCGAGTTCCTCTTCCAGCGCATCGAAGACTTTCAGGAACAGCAGCCAGGTGAGCTGGCCGATGCGCTGGGCGTCGCCATCGACGCCGGAGTCCTGGCGCATGACGTCCTGAATGGATTTGATGACAGGGGTGAGGTTGGACATTTTTTAAGCCAAATCGGGCCTCAGCCCTTATTCCATAAGGGCCTCCAGCTATTGAATTGATAGTTTACGCAGCAGGCGGGGCGTACAGCTCGCGGGCCAGGGCCTGCAGCGCGCCCCGGTATTGCGGGCGCCCGCCGAAGCTGCGCACCAGCTCGGCGGGGCTGCCCAGCTGGCTGATCGGCTGCAGGCGCAGCACGTCGTCGCTCTCCAGGGTGGTGATGCCCTGGTCGGCGTATTTGTCGAGCAGGGCGTCGAGCACCTTGCGCGCCACCGGGCCGTACTGGGTGAAGACGTTGCGCTTGCGCACGCGCTGGGCGCGCTCGCGGCGGGTCAGCGCCGGCTGGTCGTAGGCGACGTGCAGCAGCAGGTCGAACGGGTCCAGCTCCTTGCCGACCTCGGCGGCCAGGGCGTCCAGCAGCACGCCCTGGCCCTCCAGCTCGTGCAGCAAGGCGGCCTTGCGGTCAGCCTGCTGCTAGGTCTGCAGGAACTGGTCGAGCGAATCGTATTGTTTGCGCAGGTTGATGCGGGTGTAGTCGCGCAGGCTCTCGGTGACGAGCTTGCCTTCGGCGTTCAGGTATTGCACGCGCTCGCGCGCCACGCCAACCGCAACCCCATCCACGGTGTATTTGCGCGGCGCCTCGTCATCGGCCGGCAGCAGGCCCACGGTGGCCGCCGGGTCGTCGGGCCAGCCGCTGGCGGGCGGGCTGGCGCCGGGCAGCTCGGCCGGTGGGGGCGGCGCCAGCGGCTGGTCAGGGCGGGGCTCATGCACCTGCACCGGCTCGCCGTCGAATTGTGGGTCGGCAAACAGTTCGGTGGCGCGCTTGAAGTCCAGGATGGTGAACCAGCGCTTGCCCAGGTCTTCGCGCAGCCGGGTGCCGCGGCCGATGATCTGCTTGAACAGCGTCATGGACTTAATGGTCTGGTCCAGCACGATGAGTTTGCAGGTCTGCGCGTCCACGCCGGTGCTCATGAGCTTGGAGGTGACGGCGATGACCGGGTAGGTTTTCTCCGGGTCGATGAAGTTGTCCAGTTCGCGCTTGCCCTCGGCGTTGTCGCCGGTGATCTGCACCACGTATTTGGGCTGGGCCGCGCACAGGTCGGCATTGGCGTTGGACAGCGCCTGGCGCATGCGGGCGGCGTGCTCGATGTCCTCGCAGAAGACGATGGTCTTGGCGTAGCGGTCGGTGGCCTTGAGGTATTCGGTGATCTTGCCGGCGACCACGGCGTCGCGCTGCTCCATGACCAGCTTGCGGTTCATGTCGGCGCCGGTGTAGATGCGGTCCTCGATCAGGTGGCCGAACTTGTCGCGCATGCCCTCGTGCGGGCGCCAGCCGAAGGTGTCGCGGTCCAGGTCCACGCGCACCACCTTGTAGGGCGCCAGGTAACCGTCCTCGATGCCCTGCTTGAGGCTGTAGGTGTAGAGCGGCACACCGAAGTAGTCGCTGTTGGAGACTGCTTCAGTCTCCTTGGGCGTGGCCGTCAGGCCGATCTGCGTGGCGCTGGCAAAGTAGGTCAGGATGTCGCGCCAGGCCGAGTCCTCGGCGGCGCTGTCCCGGTGGCATTCGTCGACGACGATGAGGTCGAAGAAGTCGGGGCTGAATTGTTTGTAGATGTCGCGCTCTTCCTCGGTGCCGGTGACGGCCTGGTAGAGCGACAGGTAGATCTCGTAGCTCTTGTCCACCTGCTTGGTGGTCTTGTGCACGGCAGGGCCACGTCCTCGACCGCCGGTTGGCCCTGGGCACCGACGCGCTCGATCCCCTTGGCATGCGGGCTGAGCTTGGCCATGGCGCCCTTGAACGGACGAAAGTCGTTGACCATGGTCTGGTCGATGAGGATGTTGCGGTCGGCCAGGAACAGGATGCGCTTCCTGGCGCCGCTCTTCCACAGCCGCCAGATGATCTGGAACGCGGTGTAGGTCTTGCCCGTGCCGGTGGCCATGACCAGCAGCACGCGCTTTTGGCCTTGGGCGATGGCCTGCACGGTGCGGTTGATGGCGTTGAGCTGGTAGTAACGCGGTGTCTTGCTGGGCGCGTAGTCGCTGGCGGCGATCTGCTGCTCGGGCGCCGTCCAGCCTTTCCAGGCGCAGTAGCGGGCCCACAGCTGCGCGGGCGAGGGCAGCTCGTCGGCACTGAGCGTGCGCTCCAGCACGCCATCGGCCAGCGTGGCATCGCGGAAGACGAAGCCTGCGCCATTGCTGGAAAAGCAAAACGGCACGTCCAGCAGTTCGGCATAGCGCAGCGCCTGCGGCATTCCGGCGCCCGGGGCATGGCCGGCATCCTTGGCCTCCAGCACGGCCAGGGGCAGGTTGGGCTTGTGCAGCAGCACATAGTCGGCACGCAGGATGGTGGCCCTGTCGCGCTGTGCCTGCTGGCCACGCACCACCATGCGGCCGGGGCGCAGCGTGTATTCGCGCAGGATGTGCTGCTGCACGCTCCAGCCGGCGCGCTGCAGCGCGGGCGTGATGAAGCGGTCGCAGATGTCGGTTTCGCTGAGCTGGCGGATACCGGCGGCCATCGCGCCCCTCCCTGGTGTTGTGTTTTGGGAAAACCCACGCAGCGGCAACGCCTGGTACTGCGGTGCGGATTTGCATGTCTTGTATTGGAAGGTGAAGCATAAACTTGGCCGCCTGCGGTCTCGTACCTGCCGTGTTCCGCGCTTACCTCCTCCTGGCTTGGCCATCACCTTCACCATGATGGCTACCGCTTGGCTGGCGTATCAGGAGGTCACGCACAGATGGGTCTGCCGCGCAGCGCGCCACCCGCCGAACCAAGGCTGGTTCGAAGCCAACAACCGTTGCCCCATGCCCGCCATTCAGCCACCCGACCTGCCCTTCTCCCAAGCCTGCGAAAACAACCAGGCGCCCATCCTTTCCGTCCTCGCGCAGGCATTCGCAGACCGCCGCCGGGTGCTGGAAATCGGCTCCGGCACGGGCCAGCACGGGGTGTACTTCGCGCGGCGCCTGCCGCACCTCATGTGGCAGACCAGCGACCTGGCCGAGCACCACGCAGGCATCCGCGCCTGGCAGGCCCACCGCCCGGCGCCCAACCTGCTGCCACCCGTGCTGCTGGACCTGCGCGCCAGTGACTGGCCGCAGGGTGCGTTCGATGCGGTGTTCACCAGCAACACCGCGCACATCGTGGCGTGGCCGCTGGTGCAGCGTTTGTTTGCTCTGGTGGGAGGGCATTTGCCCGAGGGCGGGGTGCTGGCGATGTACGGCCCCTTCAACTACGGCGGCGCGTTCACCAGCGACAGCAACCGCGCCTTCGATGCCTGGCTGCGTTCGCGTGATCCCGAGAGTGGCCTGCGCGATGCCGAAGACGTCGTGGCCCTGGCCTCGCAACACGGCCTGCGCCTGGAGGACGACCACGCCATGCCCGCCAACAACCGCCTGCTTGTCTTTCGCCGCAACGTGCCTGGGTGCCCGTAGGCTGGCGCTGGTCCTGCGCAGCCTGTCAGGACACTGTCCACCGGCCGGCCCAGGCCCGGTGGCCGAAAGGCCGGTCAAGCGGCCCCGTCGCCCGCCTCGAAGGTCGGCGGCCGCAGCAGGTCCTTGTCGATCCCCATGACAGCGCTGGCGCGCTCCAGCGCCTGCCACAGCAGCGGGGGCATGTTCAGGATGTCTTCGGGCGAATCGGCGTGGGCGATCCAGGCGCTGATCTGGTGGTGCTGGTCGGAGGTCAGCAAGGCCAGGTGCAGCATCTCGTCGATGGTTTTCATGAGAGGGTATTGGGTAGTTCTTGGCGCGCGTGGCGCGGCGATGGCGGCGCGGCGGCGCATGCCGCCATTGGGCCAGAGGTGGGCAACTGTGGAAGATGGGTGCAGCGATGGGCTTGCAACTTTCATGGCATGGGTTGCTTGCCGCACCGAACGGTCGCACGTGCGGTAAGAAGCCGCTGAGTTCCGGGGAAAGCCGCGCCACGGTTCGACTTTCCCATGTGGTTTCGTTCACGCGCAACACCACGGCGGTTTCAGTGGTTCAGCGTGATGACCCGGCACTGCTCTCTGGGCCTGGAAACTGATCGGGCCGGTTTCCAGCGGATTGCGCTGTCATCCCACACGGCCAGCGTAGAACACTCGCATAGTCTCGCCTGCCCTGACCCGACCTCTCCACGGACCGCCATGCGCCACTACACCGTATCCGACCACCCACAGCAGGGGCGTTTCGAAGCCCGCAGCGACGACGGCGTGCTCGCCGGGTTTGCCGACTACCGGTGCACGGGCGGCACCCTCACGCTGCCGCATACGGTGGTTCAGCCCGCATTCGAGGGGCGCGGCGTGGGCTCCCAACTGGCGCGCCACGCCTTCGATACGGCCCGGCGCGAAGGCCTGCGGGTCGAGCCGGTGTGCAGTTTCATGGCCCGCTGGGCCGAGCGGCACCCGGAAGTGCAGGACCTGCTGCAGCGCGCCTAGCGCCCTGCAAGCCGTTCGCAGCGGGAACCGCCATGACAACCGACTCTGCCCCCTCCATCCCCAGCGCCGACGGCGCAGAGGCGTCTGCGGCGACAGCGGCGCCTGCCGCCGCCCTGCCCGCCGAAGTCGATGCCATCGTCATCGGCGGCGGCCCGGCCGGGCTGACGGCAGCGCTGTACCTCGCGCGCTTTCGCCGCTCGGTGGTGCTGCTCGACGCGGCGCAGAGCCGGCTGTCCAAGATTCCGCGCACGCACAACTATCCTGGGTTTGCCGAGGGCGTCACCGGCACCAGTCTGCTGGCGATGCTGCGCGAGCAGACGCTGCGCTACCCCGTGCATAGCGTCACGGCCCAGGTGCGCACGGTGCAGCGGCACGGAAGCGGCTTCGAGGTCGGCTGGGCCGATGGGTCGGTGCGTGCGCGCCAGGTGCTGCTGGCCACCGGCGTGACCGACATCCCGCCGGCGATGCCGTACGTGCTCGAGGCGCTGCGCGCCGGCGTGCTGCGCTACTGCCCGGTGTGCGACGGCTACGAGGTGATCGACCAGGCCGTGGGCGTCATTGCCGACGGCGAGGCCGGCGTGGGCGAGGCGCTGTATCTGCGGCACTTCACGCCGCACGTTACGCTGTTCATGGAGCAAGGCGCCGCCGCGCTGGATGCCGCCGCGCGCCGCCGGCTGACGGAAGCCGGCATCGCCTGCGCCGACGAGCCGATCGACGGCATCCGTCACTGGGAGGACCGCATCACGGTGCGCCATGGCGCGCGCGAGACGGTGTGCGATTCGCTCTACTGCGCGCTCGGGCTGGACATCCATACCGCGCTGGCGCAGCAGTTGGGCGCGCAGGTCGACGACGATGGGTACCTGGTGATCGACCGCCACCATGCCACCACCGTGCCCGGCCTGTGGGCGGCCGGCGACGTGTCGCAGGGTCTGAACCAGATCACCGTGGCGATGGCCGGCGGCGCGATGGCCGCATCGGCGATGCACCGGCAGCTCTGACCGCGCCTTGGGGGCAGCGCCTCTGGCGAGCGAGGGCGTTGCGGCCGCAGCGTACGATGGCGCCTGGCTCTTTCCTGCCCTGCCCGTGTTCCTCACCAACACCCTCATCGTCCTCGCCACCGTCGCCGGCATGGAGGCCTTCGCGTGGCTGGCGCACAAGTACGTCATGCACGGCTGGGGCTGGGGCTGGCATGCGTCGCACCATGCGCCGCGCAGCGGCTGGTTCGAGGCCAACGACCTGTACGCCCTCGTGTTCGCCGCGCTGGCCATCGTGCTGATCGCGCTGGGCACCTCGGGGCGCTGGCCGCTGCAGTGGATCGGCGCCGGCATGACGCTGTACGGCGCGCTGTACTTCGTCGCGCACGACGGGCTGGTGCACCAGCGCTGGCCGTGGCGCTGGGTGCCGCGCAGCGGCTACTTGAAGCGCCTGTACCAGGCGCACCGGCTGCACCACGCGGTGCACGGGCGCGAGGGCTGCGTGTCGTTCGGCTTTCTGTGGGCACCCTCGCCCACCCGGCTGCGCGCGCAACTGCAGGCGGCGCAGGCGCAGCGCCGGGCGCAGCCGCGGCAGGCCCCACCCCAGCGGCCGCCGCAGGCCGACACGCGCGGCCGTTGACGCCGGCACCGCCGGCGTGCAGCCCGCCGGCGCGTCGGCAGATGCCACCTGTCCGTGAGCCGATGGATCAGCCGGCGCAAGGCCGCGCCGGCGCCTGCCACGACGACAGCGGCGCGCTCACCGGCGGTAGCCAGGTGCGCGACAGCAGCGCCAGCGCGCCGCCACGGGCGATGAAGCGCAGCTTGTCCGCGCGCGAGGTGGCCACGCGCGTGTCCCACGCCGCCGGCCCCAGGGCCTGCACGCGCCGGCCGATCTCGCGGTACACGCCACGCGCGGTGGCGATCGACCAGGCCGAGCGCAGCGGCAGCGCGCCGATGCCGGCCAGCGACGAGCGGTAGTACGGCTCGGCCAGCGCCACCAAGCGCGCGGCCACGCCGGCCAGCGCCGCGCGGTGGCGTGGCAGCAGCAGCGCCTGCGGGTCGTCCACCGGCAGCCCGGCCTCGCGCAGCCACTGCGCGGGCAGATAGACGCGGCCGGCGCGCGCGTCGTCGGCCACGTCGCGCGCGATGTTGGTGAGCTGAAAGGCCACCCCCAGGTCGCAGGCCCGGTCCAGCACCTCGGGCGGTACGCGGGCGCCCTCCTTCGTGCCCATGACCAGCGCCATCATCACGCCCACCACGCCGGCCACGCGCCAGGCGTAGTGCAGCGTGTCCTCGATGCGCTCGTAGCGCGTGGCCGGGTCCACGTCCATGGCAAAGCCGGCCAGGTGCTCTTCCAGCAGCTGCAGCGGGATGCCGTGCGCGCGCACGGCCTGCTGCAGGCCGGCGAACGCCGGGTGCGCCACGGGCTCGCCCGCGCAGGCGCGGCGCGTCAGGTCGCGCAGCGCGGCGATGCGCGCCAGGCCCGCCTGCAGGTCGTCCTTGTCCACCCCCTGCTGCCGCCCGCCATGGCCCAGTTGCTGGCCGTCGATCACGTCGTCGCAGTGCCGGCACCAGGCGTACAGCCGCACGGTGCCGGCGCGCGCGGCAGGCTCCAGCAGGCGCGCGGCGGCAGCAAAGCTCTGCGAGCCCTGGCGGATGGCCTCGGTGGCGTGGTGCTGGATGGCGTCGGTCATGCGGGCGCGCCTTCCACATCTTCGAGCATCAGCCGCGCCGTGGCCTTGGCCGAGCCGACCACGCCCGGCACGCCGGCGCCCGGGTGCGTGCCCGCGCCGGCAAAATACAGGTTGCCAATGGCGCGGTCACGGTTGTGCGTGCGGAACCACGCGCTTTGCGTCAGCAGCGGCTCCAGCGAGAACGCCGAGCCCAGGTGCGCGCCCAGCTCGTCGCGGAAATCCTCGGGCGTGAAGATGCGGCAGGTGACCAGGTCGGCGCGCAGGTTCGGGATGTAGCGCGCCTCCAGGTACTGCAGGATGCGGTCGCGAAAGCGCGGGCCTTCCACCGCCCAGTCGATCGGCGCCTGGCCCAGGTGCGGCACCGGCGCCAGCACGTAGTGGCTGGAGCAGCCGGGCGGCGCCATCGACGGGTCGGTGGCGCAGGGCGCGTGCAGGTAGAGCGAAAAGTCGTCGGGCAGCGCGTTGCCATGGAAGATGTCCCGGATCAGCTCGCGGTAGCGCGGCCCGAAGCACACCGTGTGGTGGCGCAACTGCGGCTGCGGGCACTTCAAGCCGAAGTGCACCACGAACAGCGACATGGAAAAGCGCCGGCGCTTGAGCTGCACCGCCGCCTGCCGCCCGCGCGGCGCGTGGCCCAGCAGGCGCTCGTAGGTGTGCACCACGTCGGCGTTGGACGCCACTTGGGTTGCCGCGATGCGCTCGCCGCTTTGCAGCACCACGCCAGTGGCGCGCTGGCCCTCGACCTCGATGCGCGCCACGGGGGCGTTCAGGCGCAGCGTGCCACCTAAGTCCTGGAACAGCCGCACCATGCCCTGCACCAGCGCGCCCGTGCCGCCGCGCGGGAACCACACGCCCCACTCGCGCTCCAGCGCGTGGATCAGCGCGTAGATGGACGAGGTGGCGAACGGGTTGCCGCCCACCAGCAGCGAGTGAAAGGAAAACACCTGGCGCAGGTGCTCGTCCTGGATGAACTGCGCTACCGTGCCGTACACGCTGCGCCAGGCCTGCAGGCGCGCCAGCTGCGGCGCCACCTGCACCATGCTGCGGAAGGTGAGAAACGGCACGGTGCCCAGTTTCAGATACCCCTCGTCGAACACCGCGCGCGAGTACGCCAGGAAGCGCTGGTAGCCCGCCACGTCGGCCGGGCAGCGCGCGGCGATCTGCGCGTCCAGCGCCGCCTGGTCGTTGGCGTAGTCGAAGTGGCTGCCGTCCTCCCAGCACAGGCGATAGAACGGCGCCACCGGCAGCAGTTCCACATAGTCCGCCAGCCGCCGGCCCGACAGGGCGAAGAGTTCTTCCAGCGCCGACGGGTCGGTGATGACGGTGGGGCCGGCGTCGAAGGTGAAGCCTTCGTCGTGGTACACGTAGGCGCGCCCGCCGGGCTTGTCGCGCGCTTCGAGCAGCGTGGTGGCGATGCCGGCGGACTGCAGCCGGATGGCCAGCGCCAGCCCGCCAAAGCCGGCGCCGATGACCACGGCACGCCGGGCGTGGGGGGGAAGGGTCGTCATGCCGGGTGTCTCCGTGGGGTGGCCGGGGCGCCACGCAGTCCGGTGGCGCTGGCGGCGCGCGCGGCGGCCAGCAGCGGCACGGGCGGGCGGCCGCTGACCAGGCGCAGCCGGTCGGCCCAGGTCAGGCGCGCGGCATAGAAGCGCTCGATCAGCGGCGCCGGCAGGCCATAAAAGCGCTGCATCACGCGCCAGCGCTCGGTGGGCTCGGCCGCCAGGAACAGCATGCGGTTCAGCATCCGGAAAAAGCCGCGATCGTCCCACGCGGCCAGCGCGTGCGCGCGCACTGCCGCGCGCACCTGCGCGTGAGACCAGTCCTGCAGCGTGCCGATACGCGCGGCCAGCCGCGCCGCATCGGGCAGCGAGTAGCCGGTGGTGGGGTGGAACAGTCCGGCCGCCAAGCCCACCGGCACTGCGCCGCCCTCCGACTCGGCCCAGAAGTCCTGCGCGTCGCCGGCCAGCACGATGGGCAGCACGCCGCGCTCCTCGCGCAGCACCTCGGCGATGGCCCAGCCCTGCTGCTGCACGTAGGCGCCGATGCGCGCGCGCAGCGCGGCGGCGTCCAGCGCGTCGCCGTCGGCGTAGTAGGTGTCCTCTACCAGCAGCCGGTCGGCGGCCAGCGGCAGCACGTAGACGAAGCGGTAAGCGCCGTGCTGCGCCACGGTGGCGTCCATCAGGACCGGCTCGGCCAGGCCGTGCGGCGCCTGCGTGCGCACCTCCTGGCCGACGAACGATTGAAAGCCCAGCGCCAGGTGCGCGCTGGCGCGCGCGCCGCGCCCGTCCAGCACGCAGCGCGCATGCAGCGTGCGGCCATCCTGCAGCACGACGCGCGTGGCCTCGACCTGCGCGGACGGGGCGCTGCAGTGCAGCCGAGGCCCCAGGCGCTCGCGCAGCACGGCGGCGAAGCGTTCGGACGTCACCGAGGCATAGCCTCCCGCCAGGCGCCGCGTGCGCTGCGGAAAGCGCACGCCATAGCCTGGCCAGCGGTGCGCCACGCAGGGCACCAGCAGTGCGTGGCCGGCGGCGTCCAGGTCGCTGTCGTGGAACGACCAGGTGTGGTTGCCGCCGGGCGCGTCGCCCACCTCCAGCAGCGCGAAGCGTACGTCCGGGCGGTGCGCGGCCAGGTGCAGCGCGATCAGCCCGTTGGCCAGGCCGGCGCCGACCAGCAGCAGGTCCAGCGGCTCAGCAGGGTTGGCAACGGGGTTCATGAGACGGCGCCCGGAGTGGGCGAGGGTGGACCCAGCGATGCCGCTGCGGCACCCGCCGGCGTGTGTGCCTTATCGGCTGGTGCGGATGCAGGCATTGCATGCGTTGTGCGCGCTGGCACGGCGCGCCCTGCCACGTGGCTTTGAGCCAATGCCGCGGCGCACGTTGCCGGCGTTGGCATTGCCGGTACGGTGGCCGCGCATTTGGCGGCAAAGCCCGCGCCAAGCAGCTCCTCGATCAGATCCGCCGCGCGCTCGGCGCCGCCAGCGGCGCGCACCTGCGGAGCCAGCGCCCGCGCCGCGGTGCGGAACGACGGCTCGGCCAGCAGCCGCGCCAGCGCGCGGCGCAGTGCGCCGGTGGTCGCCAGCGCCGGCAACACGCGCAGCCCGGCGCCGCTGCGCAGCACGCGCGCCGCGCAGCCGGGCTGGTCGAAGGCGATGGGCAGCACCAGCATCGGCGTGCCGGCGGCCAGCGCGTCCATCACCGTGTTCAACCCGCCGTGCGTCACCACCACGTCGGCACGCGCTACCGCCGCCGCCTGCGGCGCGAAACCCGTCACCCAGGTGGCGCCGGCGCGGCGCAGCGCTTCGGCCTGGTGCGTATTCAGTGCGTCGCAGTGCGCCACCAGCAGCTGCACGTCGAGCGCGCGGCAGGCGCGGGCGATGCGTGTGAACAGCCCCATGCGCCCGCCCTGCAGCGTGCCCAGCGAGGCGAAGACGAACGGCCGCGTGCGCGTCAGTCCCGGCGCATGCGCAGCCAGGGCCGAGTCGTCCTCGGCGGCGTGCGTGGCCTCGGGCGCGCGCAGCGGCCCGACGTGCTGCAGCGCCCCGTCACGGCGCGGGAAGTCGAACCCCGCCACGGTCTGCGACAGCTGCAGCCGGGGCGACAGGCACTGGTCGATGCGCGTGCGCGGCGCCAGGCCCCACGCAGCCGCCCAGTGCGCCACCACGCGGGCGTGCGGCGCCATCAGCCGGTCATAGACCTGCGCGCTGCCTTCGTTCATGCGCAGGCCCATCTCGTGGTCCGCATGGCCCCAGTGCATCACCGGCAGCGGCAGCGCGGGTTCGCGGTTCACGGGCAGCGCGCAGGCCACCGACACCCACGGCAGTCCCAGGTGCTCGGCCACCAGGCCGCCGGCCGCCTCCATCTGGTCGGCCAGCACCGCCTGCACGCCCAGGCGCGACAGCAGCGGCGGCGCCTCGCGGCACAGCATGTCGGTGGCGCCGGCCATGTCCTGGATGACGCGGCGCAGGCCCAGCGGCCCGCCCGGGCGCGCGGCGCGCGCCACCATGCCAGCCAGGCTGCCCGGCGGGTGCGTGGCGGCGCCCAGCGCGTGGAGTTCGATGCCCGGCGTGCGCAGCAGCCCGCCCACATCGGCCGGCGCCAGCCAGCTCACGCGGTGGCCGCGCGCCAGCAGCGCGCCAGCCAGCGCCTCCAGGGCGCGCACGTGGCTGGGAAAGACAGGGGCAATGACGGCGAAATGGGTCATGGTCGCAAGGTCGGTCCAGGCCATTCTGGCCCAAGCCCGTGTCGGGCGTGCGACGGCCCGGACACGGCCGTCCTGGCGCTGGTCGAGTTGCCCCCCATGCGGCGCTGCCTGCGGCGGCCAGGACACGCCGCACTTGGTCTTGCAAGATTGAAGCTTGTTGACTGTTGGAAGACGGTTGTGCGCCGTTTACCGACGATGATGCGTGCTGGACACATCTGCGCCTTTTTCCTGCTTTCCTGTTCCATGACCACCCTCGCCTGCCCGACCTGTGCTGCGCGCCGGAGCATGTGCGCATGGTGGAACCTGTGGACTTGGCTGCTGGCGCTGGCGCTGCTGCCCGCCGGTGCCATGGCGACGGCGGTGCAATGCAACGGCGCCGAACGCATCCGGCTGCTCGAGCCGGTGCCCATCGACCTTGAGGAGCTGGAGGCGCTGCACGCCCTGCCGCCGCTGCGCGTGACGGCGGTGAATGCGCCGCCGCTGGCCAGCTTCGATGCCGGCCAGAACACCTACACCGGCATCGCCGCCGACGTGCTGTGCTTCATCTCCGGCCAGCTCGGCCTGCGCATCGAGTTCGTGCCGGCGCACGAGCTAAGCGTGCCGCAGAAGATCGAGCAGGTGCAGCAGGGCCACATCGATGTCTTCATGCCGCTCAGCCACCTGCCCGAGCGAGAGCAGCTGGGCCTGTTCAGCGCGCCGTTCTACGACAGCCACTACGCGGTCATTGCGCGCAAGGGCCGGCGGTTGGACCTCAAGACCACCGCCGATCTGGCGCGGCTGCGCGTGGGCGTGGTGGAAGGCGTGGCGCTGGTGCCGCTGCTGCGCCAGATCGTTCCCGAGGGGCAGCTGGTGACTTACCGGCAAAGCTTTGCGCGCGGCGGCCTGTTCGATGCACTGCGCGACGGCGCCATCGACGCGGCGGTGTTCAACGGCGACTTCTTCTCCGAGCAGCGCTACCGCCACCGGCTGTTCGACCTGCACGCCGTGCACACGCTGTACGAGCACGCCAATGGCTACCGGTTCTATTTCAGCCCCACGCCGCAGCACCAGCGCGTGGTCGCCGCCTTCGACCGCTACCTGCGTGTCATCGACATCGCGCCCTCGCTGCAGCAGCACCTGGACGGCGAGCGCCAGCTGATCGAGCGCTACGTCAGCCAGCGCAGCCAGCGCACGCTGCTGCAGGCCGCCAGCGCAACCGCGGGACTGCTGGCGCTGGCGGCATTCGCCGCGCTGCGCCACCACCGCCGGCTGCTGCGCCAGCTGGCCGACAGCCATGCCCTGATGGCACAGCAGCAGCAGGCGCTGCAGACGGCGCATGACGAGCTGGCGCAGCAAAGCCGCACCGACGGCCTGACGCGCTTGGCGAACCGGCGCCATTTCGACCACGTCCTGGCGCGCGAGCACGCGCGCGCGCTGCGCAGCGGCGAGGCGCTGTCGCTGCTGTTTGTCGACCTGGACCACTTCAAGCACGTCAACGACCACTACGGCCATGCCACCGGCGACGACTACCTGCGCGCCGTGGCACGGCTGCTGGCGCGCCATGCCGGGCGCAGCACCGACCTGGCGGCGCGCTACGGCGGCGAAGAATTCGTCTGCCTGCTGCCCGGCACCGGCGCAGGCGATGCCCGCGACATGGCCGAGCGCATCCGCGCCGCGGTGCAGGAACTGGCGCTGCCCAACGCCCTGGCGCCCTGGCCGCGGCTGAGCGTCAGCATCGGCGTGGTCACGCTGCAAGGCGGCGAGCACGCCGCGCCCGAGCTGCTGGCCGCAGCCGACGCGCAGCTGTATGCCGCCAAGCACGGCGGCCGCAACCGGTTATGCGCCACGACGCTGGATGTGGATGAAAAATAACTCAAACCCTTGTAGATCAAGGACCTGAAGCTATCAAAACAATAGTTTCAGGCAGGTAACCGCGTGCCGGTCTCATCCCAGGCCGATGCGCTGGAACAGTCCGCCCGGCAGGCGCGCCACCTGCCCGTCCAGCTCCAGCTCCAGCAGCCGCGCCTGCAGGTGCGCGGCGTCCAGGCCGGTGCGCGCCGTCAGCGCGTCCAGGCCGGTGGGGTCATGGCCCAGGGCGTCCAGCACCGGGTCGTCGGCGCCAGAGGCCGCGGCCGCCCCGGCCGGCGGCTGCGGAGCGGGCGCGGCGGGCAGGCGCAGCTCTTCCAGCACGTCCTGCGCCGACTCCACCAGCTTGGCGCCGTCGCGGATCAGCGCATGGCAGCCGCGCGACTGCGGCGCGTGCACCGAGCCGGGGATGGCGAACACCTCGCGCCCCTGCTCGGCCGCCAGGCGCGCGGTGATCAGCGAGCCCGAGGCCAGCGCCGCCTCGACCACCAGCGTGCCCTGCGACAGCCCGGAGATGATGCGGTTGCGCTGCGGAAAGTGCGCCGGCAGCGGCGGCGTGCCCAGCGGGTATTCGCTGACCAGCAGGCCGCGCTGCACGATGCGCCGCGCCAGCGCGTGGTGAGCGCGCGGATAGACCCGGTCCAGCCCGGTGCCGACGACGGCGATGGTGGCCGCGGTGTCTGCGTCGCCCGGGCCGGCAGCGGCGGCCAGCGCGCCCTCGTGCGCCGCCGCGTCCACGCCCAGCGCCAGCCCGGAGACGATGCACAGCCCCTGCGCGCGCAGCGCCTGGGCGAAGCGGCGCGCATGCTCGGCGCCCTGCGCCGTGGGGTTGCGGCTGCCGACGATGGCCAGGCAGCGCGCCGGCGCGAACGGCCGCGCGCCGCCGCCGTGCAGCAGCGCCGCCGGGCCGCGCACATACAGCAGCAGCGGCGGATCGGCGGTGTCCAGCAAGGCCGGCGGATAGGCGGCGTCGCCCAGGGTGACGATGGCGCGCGCATCGTCCTCGGGCGCCGCGCTGCCGCCCGGATGCAGCCAGTCCCAGGTCTGCGCCAGCAGCGCCGGCAGGCCTTCCGGTGGTCGGGCCAGCGCCTGCGCCGGCGCGCCGCCGATGCAGGCGCGCCAGGCGTCTAGGTCCTGCGCGAACACCGCCTGCGGCAGGCCGAAGGCGGCCAGCAGGCGCCGCGCGCTGGTGCGGCCCACGCCGGGCGTGGTCGTCAGGCGCAGCCAGGCGGCGAGTTCGTCGTGCTGCATGGCGTCACGCGCCCGCGGATGGCGCCGCAGACACGCGGCCACCCGGCAGCGCGCGGCGCGCGGGTCCGGCGCACAGCCGGCGGTTGGGCCGGCAGCACCCGGCGCAGCGGGCGGCACGCATGCCGCGTCAGTCCGGGTTGACCAGCCGGTCGCCGATGACCACCGGCTCCTGCGCCTGCAGCACCAGCGCATAGGACACGCGCTCGAAGGTGCGGAACACCATCGCCAGGCCGTTGGCCTCGCTGGGCAGGCGCAACGTGGCGCGGTCCTCGTCGGTCTTGTCGACCACGCGGCGCCCGCGCGTGAGCAGCCGCAGCACATGTCCGGGCTCCATGCCGTCGTCGCTGCCGCGGTTGATGGCGACGACCGAGTTCTGCCCGGCATAGCGCACCGCGGCGCTGCCGTACAGCGAGACCACCGCCGCCTCGACCTCGTCCCGCGGCGCGTGCGGCGCGTAGTTGGTGAAGGTGCGCTCGGGCGCGGGCAGCAGCCGGTCGCCCACGCGCGCCTCTTCCTTGGTGCGCAGCAGTTGCACCGTGGCCGGCACCGGCTCGGGCTGGTCGCCCTGGCGCGCGTTCGGCGGCAGCTCGACGGCCTCGCCGCGCACCAGCGTGGCCTGGCCGACGTACTGCGCCTCCCAGCCCAGCACGGCGCCGGTCACCGGGTCCTTCAGCGCCGTGGCGTTGCGGAAGATGCGCCACTGGCGCGGCGCGCCCGGCTCCAGCGGGCTGCCCTGCGGGCCACGCGCATAGACCCGGTCGCCGCTGGCCATGATGACGCGCTCATCGCGCGCGGCGACGATGCGCGGCGCCTGCGCCAGCGTCAGCTCGTCGACCACCAGCGGCTCGGCCAGGAAGGGCTCGATCAGGTGCGGCTGCAGCGTCGGCACGGCGCTGGCCGACAGGCTTTCACTGCGCGTGCGCGGCGACACGCGCACGGTTTCCAGCGCGCCGGCGCTGCCGGGCGGGGTGGTGCGCAGGCGGGCGCGGCCGTCCAGGCGCTCCAGATAGAGCATCTGGCCGGGGTAGATCAGGTGCGGGTTGACGATGTGCTGCAGGTTCATGCCCCACAGCTCGGGCCAGCGCCAGGGCTGCTGCAGGTACAGCGCCGAGATCGCCCACAGCGTGTCGCCCGGGCGCACCACGTAGGTGTCGGGCGCCGCGGGGCTGAGATCGGCCAGCGGCACGCCCTGCGCGGCCACCTGCTGCGCCGTGGAGCGCTGCTGCGCGGTGACGGGATGGGCCTGGGCCTGCGCACCGGCGGCCGGTGCGGCCAGCAGCGCGGCCAGCGCCAGCGCGGCGCCAAGGTGGTGACGGTGGTGATGCATCGGAAAATTGACCCTCTCGCCCAAGCGTTGCGGCCGCAGCCCGCCGCCACGTGCCAGACGCCGCGGCGATTCTGGTTGCAAGCCCTTGAACCAGCAACGATTATTGCGGCGCCCCGCCGCCGCCCCAGCTGGAAGTGGCGAAAATGTCGCAATACCCGTCTGTTGTCATGGCCCTTCTTCCCATCCTCTGCTTTCCCGATCCGCGCCTGCACCAGGTCGCCCAGCCCGTTGCTGCCGTCGATGACCGCGTGCGCGCCATCGTCGCCGACATGTTCGAGACCATGTACGACGCCAAGGGCATCGGCCTGGCCGCCACGCAGGTGGACGTGCACGAGCGCATCGTGGTCATCGACGTGTCCGAGGAGCGCGACGAGCCTCTGGTGCTGGTCAACCCCGAGATCACCTGGTCCAGCCCCGAGACGCGCGTGGGCGAGGAAGGCTGCCTGTCCGTGCCCGGCATCTACGATGGCGTCGAACGCTCGCTGGCGGTGCGCGTGCGCGCCCAGGACGCCGACGGGGTCGAGCGCACCATCGAGGCCGAGGGCCTGCTAGCGGTGTGCATCCAGCACGAGCTGGACCACCTGCAGGGCAAGGTGTTCGTGGAATACCTCTCACCCCTGAAGCGCGGGCGCATCAAGACCAAGCTGCTGAAGCAGCACAAGGCCCAGCAGGCAGAGCGCGCATGAGCGGCGCTGCTGCCGCGCTGCGCGTCGGCTTCGCCGGCACCCCCGAGTTCGCGCGCGTGGCGCTGGCCGCGCTGCTGGACGCCGGTTTCCCGGTGCCGCTGGTGCTGACCCAGCCCGACCGCCCGGCCGGGCGCGGCATGAAGCTGCAGGCCTCGCCGGTCAAGCAGCTGGCACTGGAGCGCAGCATCGCCGTGGCCCAGCCGCGCAGCCTGCGCCTGGACGGCAAGTACCCCGATGACGCTGCCGCCGCCCGGCAGGCCCTGGCCGACGCGCGCCTGGACGTGCTGGTGGTCGCCGCCTACGGCCTGATCCTGCCGCAGTGGGTGCTGGACGACCTGAGCGCCGCACGGCCGCCCGAAGGCGCGAGCGCCCCCCGCGGGGGCAGCAAACCACGCGCAGCGGGGAGCGTGGAGGCCTGGCAAGGGCTGGGGTGCCTGAACATCCACGCCAGCCTGCTGCCGCGCTGGCGCGGCGCGGCGCCCATCCACCGCGCCATCGAGGCCGGCGATGCCGAGACCGGCGTGACCATCATGCAGATGGACGCGGGCCTGGACACCGGCGACATGCTGCTGGAGGCGCGCCTGCCGATCGGCGCGCAGGACACCACCGCCGCGCTGCACGACCGGCTGGCCGCCCTGGGCGGACGGCTGATCGTGCAGGCGCTGCAGGACGCGCGCCAGGGCCGGCTGCGGCCCGTGCCGCAGCCCGCCGAGGGCATCACCTACGCGCACAAGATCGACAAGGCCGAGGCCGCCATCGACTGGCGCGAACCGGCCGCGGTGATCGCCCGGCGGGTGCGCGCCTTCGACCCGTTTCCCGGCGCCAGCACCACCCTGGATGGCGAGGCGCTGAAGCTTTGGCGCTGCGAAATCGATAGCTGTACGCCGTTGAAGGACAAGGGACCGGGCCATATTTTGTTGGCAAGCGATGCAGGCGTGACCGTGGCCTGCGGCGACGGCACGGCGCTGCGCCTGACCGAGCTGCAGCGCGCCGGCGGCCGGCGCCTGGCGGCGCGTGACTTCCTGCGCGGCTTCGCGCTGGCGCCGGGCCAGGTGCTGGGCAGCGGCGGCGGCGCGTGACGACCGGAGCCGGCCCGAAGGGCGGTGTCCGTACGCTGCGGGCGCTGCGCCGCGGGCTGGCCGACCCCTGGGTGCGCCTGGGGCTGAGCGACATGCTGGCCACCTGCGTCGGCATTGCCGCCTGGGGCCTGGTGACCGGCGTGGCCATGGTCAAGACCGGGCTGTCCGTGGAGCTGGCCATCCTGATGTCGCTGCTGGTGTACGCCGGCAGCGCCCAACTGGCGGTGTTGCCGCTGATGGCGGCGGGCGCGCCGCTGTGGGTGGTGTGGCTCACCGCCACCTGCGTGAACCTGCGCTTCGTCATCTTCAGCAGCATGTGGCGCGGCTACTTCGCGCACCTGCCGCGGCGCCAGCGCCTGTGGATGGGCTACTTCAGCGGCGACGTGATCTTCGTGGCCTTCATGAAGCGCTTCCCGCGCGCCGAGCCGGTGCCCGAACAGGTGCCCTACTTCTGGGGCGCGGCGGCGGCCAACTGGCTGGCCTGGCAGGTGCCCTCCATCATCGGCATCCTGGCCGCCAACGCGATTCCGCTGTCCTGGGGCCTGGGCTTCGCCGGGGTGCTGGCGCTGCTGGGCATTTTGCTGTCCATGCTGCGCGACCGCGCCAGCTGGCTGGCCACCGGCGTGGCCTGCACGGCGGCGATTGCCACCTTCGCCCTGCCCCTGAAGCTGAACATCCTGGTGGCGATCGCCGCGGCGGTGGCCGCGGGCCTGGGCGCCGAGGCCGCCGAGCGCGCGCTGCGCCGTGCGCCGCGCAGCGAGGGCGCGGCGTGAGCGACCTGCTGGACACTTGGCTGTGGCCGGTGCTGGCCATCGCCGGCCTGGCGGTGATCACCCTGATCACGCGCACCTTCTTCATGATCCCCGAGCGCGAGCTGCCCATGCCCGACTGGCTGCGCCGGGGCCTGAAATACGCGCCGCTGGCGGCGCTGGCGGCCGTCATCGCGCCGGAGATCGCTATGAGCGGCGGCGCGCTGATCCGCACCCTGGCCGACGCGCGCCTGCCGGCGGTGCTGCTGGCCGGCGGCTACTACTTCTGGCGCCGCGGCATCCTGGGCACCATCGTGGTCGGCATGGCGGTGTACCTGCCGCTGCACATCGGGCTGGGCTGGTAGCGCGGCGAGGCTGCAAGGGGCAGCGGCGAGCGTTTCCTACAATCGCGCGCCAAGAAAACCGCTTTCCCCCTCCTTCCCCTCCCTCTCCCATGCACATCCTTCGCTTTTCCGATCTCTGCGACCAAGGCCAGGCCCGGGGCCAGCGTGTGTTCATCCGCGCCGACCTGAACACGCCGCTGGACCAGGCCGGCCACATCACCGAGGACACGCGCATCCGCGCCTCGGTGCCCTGCATCCGCATGGCGCTGGCCGCCGACGCCGCCGTCATGGTCTGCAGCCACCTGGGCCGGCCGACCGAGGGGCAGTTCCGGCCCGAGGACTCGCTGGCGCCGGTGGCCGCGCGCCTGGCCGAGTTGCTGGGCCGGCCGGTGCCGCTGATCGCCGACTGGGTGGACGGCGTGAGCGTGCAGCCCGGCGAGGTGGTGCTGCTGGAGAACTGCCGCGCCAACGTCGGCGAGAAGAAGAACGATCCGGCTCTGGCCAGGAAGATGGCGCAGCTGTGCGACATCTATGTGAACGACGCCTTCGGCACCGCGCACCGCGCCGAAGCCACCACCTACGGCATGGCCGAATACGCCAAGGTGGCCTGCGCCGGCCCGCTGCTGGCCGCCGAGATCGACGCGCTGACCCAGGCGCTGACCGACCCGAAGCGCCCGCTGGTGGCCATCGTCGGCGGCTCCAAGGTCAGCACCAAGCTGACCATCCTGCGCAGCCTGGCGGACAAGGTGGACCAGCTGATCGTCGGCGGCGGCATCGCCAACACCTTCCTGCTGGCCGCCGGCCTGCCGATCGGCAAGAGCCTGGCCGAGCCTGACCTGGTGGCCGAGGCGCGCGCGGTGATGGACGCCATGGCCGCGCGTGGCGCGCAGGTGCCGATCCCGACCGACGTGGTCACCGCCAAGGCCTTTGCCGCCGACGCGCCGGCCAGCGTGAAGCCGGCCACCGAGGTGCAGGACGACGACCTGATCCTGGACATCGGCCCCGAGACCGCCGCGCGCCTGGCCGCGCAGCTCAAGGCCGCCGGCACCATCGTCTGGAACGGCCCGGTAGGCGTGTTCGAGATGGACCCGTTCGCCGGCGGCACCCGGGTGATCGCCGAGGCCATCGCCGAGTCCGACGCCTTCAGCATCGCCGGCGGCGGCGACACGCTGGCGGCCATCGCCCGCTTCGGCATCCAGGACCGGGTGGGCTACATCTCCACCGGTGGCGGCGCATTCCTGGAAGTACTGGAAGGCAAGCAGCTGCCGGCCCTGGAAATCCTGCAAAAGCGCGCCGCCGGCTGACCGGCAAACAACATCCGCGGCGCGCCTGGCCCGCCCAGGGCCCCGCTGCGCTTGTTTTTGGTGTTGCCAGCCATCAGAATCGTTTGCAAACGTGTGCCCCGCTCCTGCCGGGGCGTTTTGCTGCCTGCGGGCGGCACGCAATTCCAGATTCAGGAGGGACCCATGTCTTTGATCAAGGCGATCGGCCTGCCGGCCGTGGCACTGGCCGCGCTGGCACTGGCCGGCTGCGGCAGCGCGCCGATTCCGCTGGCCAAGAACTTCGAGCAGACCAGCCAGCACAAGGTGCGCTCGGCCGGGCACTGGGAGCTGGTTTCGCGCGACGTGGTGGCGCAGACCCGCGCCACGCTGGCGCAGGTCGGCTACGGCCAGGAGGCGCCGCTGCACGTGGCGCTGCCGCACAATCCCAGCGCGTTCGACCTGGCGTTCCGCGACTTCCTGATCACCGAGATGGTCCAGGGCGGCTCCATCGTGCACCAGCAGCCGGGCGCCGGGCTGGAGGTGAACTACCACGCCCAGCTGGTGCGCCACAACAGCGACCGGCCGCACTTCATCCCCGGCCAGTACACCATGATCGCCGCCGGCCTGATGGCCGCCTACGGCCTGCGCCACCAGCACATCGACGCGCAGCTGCTGGCCACCCTGGGCCTGACCGCGGCCGCCGACTATGCCTCCAGCATCAACTCCGGCGGCCCCACCAACACCGAGATGGTGCTGACCACCACCGTGACGCGCGGCGGTCAGTACATCGCCCGCAAGACCGACGTGTACTACCTGGAGAACGCCGACGTGCCGCTGTTCCTGCGCCCCCTGCCGCTGCCACAGCCGTACCGCCCGATGACCATGCAGGTGGTGTCGCAATGACGGGCCGCCGCATGACGACTCTCGCCTCCCTGGCCGCGCTGGGCGCCGCCGTGCTGGCCGGCGGCTGCGCGCAGCAGCCCCCGGCGCCCCTGCGCGTCGAGCCCAGCTACCAGGACGCGGCGCGCGCGCCGCTGCTGGCCAGCAGCCGCGAGGCCGTCGCCCAGCTGCTGCAGGGCCTGGACACGGTGGTCACTGGCGACGGCCCGGTGCTGGTGGCCACGGTGGTCAACGTGAACGACCTGGGCACGTCGGCGCCGCTGGGGCGCACGCTGTCCGAGCAGTACGCCACGGCCATGGCCATGACCGGCTTCAACGTCAAGGAGATCAAGCTGCGTGGCGAGGTCTTCGTCAAAGAAGGTGCCGGCGAGCTGCTGCTGTCGCGCGAGGTGCGCGACCTGGCGCGCCAGCAGAACGCCTCGATGGTGCTGGTGGGCACCTTCTCGCCCGCCGCCAACTACACCTACATCAGCCTGAAGCTGGTGCGCACCGAGGACAGCCGCATCATCCGCGGCCACGACTACGCCCTGCCCAACGACCGCGACGTGAACCGGCTGCTGGCGCTGCCGCGCTGAAGCACCCCGGCGCGACGGCCAGCCTATGGCCTGGCAACGCAAAGCTGCCCCAAGGGGCGGCTTTTTCATGGGCGGGGTGCGACAGGGGCAGCCGGGCCGGGCTACCCGTCCATCAGGCCAGAAAGCCCGCAGGCCTCGATCGATAAAAGACCTGTCGCTATAGAATTTATAGCTCTGGCCGGCTGTGCCGGCCACGGGAGCAGCGGGCCGCTGCCGGGCGCCGGGCCGCGCCACAGCTGCGGCAGGCCGGCCGCCGCAGGGTTGCGGCGGCGCGGCACGGCACTTCAGCGCGACAGCGCGTCCAGCGTCGGCGCGTCCAGTTGGCCGGTGGCGCGCAGGCCCTTGTCGGCCTGGAAGGCGCGGATGGCGGCCTTGCTGCGCGGGCCCAGGGCGCCGTCGGGCGTGCCGACGTTGTAGCCCAGCGCGTTCAGGCGCTCCTGCGCCTCGCGCGCGCTCATGCTGGCGCCGGCGCGCGTCTGCGACGGGGCAGAACCGCCGTCCACGCCGAGCCGGCCACCGCCGCCCAGGCCCTGGCCCTGCACGCTCTGCGCCTTGTAGTTGCGCAGCGCCACAACCATCTGGTTGTAGGCGTCCATGAAGGCGGCGGTGATGACCTTGCCCTGCGCGGTGTTCTGGTAGCCGCCCAGGCCGGCGCCGGCGACGCCGCCGAACAGCCCGCCGAAGCCGGCGAAGTCGCTCTTGGAGGCGCTGCCCTCGGAGGCCGAGACCTGCACGCCCGAGCGGTTGTCCACCAGCGTCAGCATGACGTTGGCTTCCTTGGTCTGCAGGCCGCCGCCGATGGCCGCCACGGCCCGGCCGCGGCCGCCGCCGATCAGCCCGCCCAGCGCCGCGCCCATGCCGCCGGCGTCGTTGTTGGAGAACACGATCTCGGGCGACAGGCCGTAGTCGGAGGCGACCATCTGGCCCTTGCCGAAGTTGCTGCCGCCGCGCATCTCGCCCGAGCCCATGAGCTGGCGCTCGCGGTCCATGGCGCGCATGCCGGCGGCGCCGCGCTCGACCACCACGAAGCAGTTGGACTGCTGGATCAGCAGGCGCAGCAGGTTGGCCGTGGGCGGCAGCTTGTATTCGTTGCGCAGGATGGTGTACCAGCCGGCGTCCTGGTTCTCCACCAGCGACACCGTGCCCAGCGGCGCTTGGCAGCGCTGCAGCTGGCTGCTCTCGCCGGCGGCGTTGGCGCCGCCGGCAGCGCCGGTGGCCACGGTCTTGGACTCGGCGCTGCCCATTTTCATGTTGGTGGTCTCGCAGCCGGCCAGGGCCAGTGCGGCGCAGGCGGCGGCGAGCACGCTCAGGGTAATACGGGACATGGCTCTCTCTGACATGGCTCTCTCTCCTTGGATGTCGGTCTGTTGGATGGGATTGCCGTACACGCAGCGTCGTGCCGGCGGGAGGCCAAAATCATAGCCATCCGGCGCGTTTTGCTACCTTCTATTGCCTCCTGTTGCCATTTGCCCCGCCTGCATCGTCCGGAATGCGGTAGAGCCACAGCGCCGATTGCGGTGCCGGCGCAGGCAGCCGGGCGGTGGGCACCCATCCCGGCACCTCGAAGGCCAGACTGACCAGCCAGCTGCCCGGAGTCAGCTCGCGCCGCGCCTTGTCGGCCACGCGCGCCATGGATTCGGGCCGCTGGAACACGTACACCAGCTGGTAGCCGCGCCAGTCGTCGGCCCATAGGTCGCCGCGGCGCACGCGCGCCAGGCGCCGGCAGCGCAGGCGGCACAGCAGCACCAGCGGCCAGCTCCACTCCACGCCTTCCAGCCGTGCCTGCGGATAGGCCGCGTGCAGCGCACGCAGGCCGTCGCCCAGGCCGCAGCCGGCATCCAGCACCCGGGCGCCGGGCGGCAGCGGCGCGGCCTGCGCCAGCCCCAGCAGCGCGCCGGCCGGCGTGGGGAACAGCGGCGCGTCGCGCCAGGCATGCACCGGGTACAGGAGCAGCAGCACGGCCAGCGGCGCCAGCCAGGCCCAGGCCGGCACCGCCGCCGCGCCGGTGAGCGCCAGCGACAGCGGAAAACCCAGCGCCACCATCGCCCGGCGCCACCAGCGATCGGCCAGCAGGCTGGCCAGCGCGCCGCAGCTGCCGGCTGCCAGCAGCGCCCCCACGGGCCCCAGCCGGGGCAGCAGCGCCAGGTACAGCAGCCACGCGCCGCCCCACGCCAGCAGGGCAGGCAGGGGCCAGCGCAGCAGCCGGGACATGGTGGAGGGTTTGGGTGGAGCGTTGGCGGGCCGGCCGCCCCATGCGCACGGGGTCGCGCCGGGGCCGCGGGCGACAGGAACTGCGGCCGGGTGTCCGGCTATTCCCCGGCGCCGCCGCGCAGGCGCTCGATCAGGCCGTGCAGCGCATCGCGCGAGCCGAACTGAATCGCCAGCTCGCCCAGCTCGTCGCTGCGGCCGCCGCGCCTGACGCGCTTTTTGACGCGGATCTCGACCTCGGCCATGAGCAGGTCGGACAGCTCTTCCTCCAGCCGGCGCACGTCGCGCGGCTTGTCGCTGCGCGTGGGCCGTGCCGGGGCGCCGTCGCCCTCGGCGCCCAGCTTCTTCACCAGGCCTTCGGCTTCGCGCACCGACAGCTGGCGCGCGGCGATCTGGTGCGCGGCGGTGATCTGGCCAGCACGCTCGAGCGCCAGCAGCGCGCGCGCGTGGCCCATGTCCAGGTCGCCGGCCATGAGCATGGTCTGCACCGGCTCGGCCAGCTGCAGCAGGCGCAGCAGGTTGCTGGCGGCGCTGCGCGAGCGGCCCACGGCCTGCGCCGCCTGCTCGTGCGTCAGGCCGAACTCGCGCGTCAGGCGCTGCAGGCCCTGGGCTTCCTCCAGCGGGTTCAGGTCCTCGCGCTGGATGTTCTCGATGAGGGCCATGGCGGCGGCGGCCTCGTCGGGCACGTCGCGCACCAGCACCGGCACCTCGGCCAGCGCGGCGATACGGGCGGCACGGAAGCGCCGCTCGCCGGCGATGATTTCGTACTTGCCGGCGTGCTCGCCCGCAGCCAGCCGGCGCACCAGGATGGGCTGCATGATGCCCTGCGCGCGGATGCTCTCGGCCAACTCGTACAGCGCGCCCTCGTCCATGCGCGTGCGCGGCTGGTACTGGCCGGGCACCAGCTGGTCCAGCGCCAGGGTGGACGGAGCGCCGCCGGCAGCGCCTTGCGCGCCCGCCACTGGTTCGGCCACCTTGGGGCCGAGCAGGGCTTCCAGGCCGCGGCCCAGGCCCTTGGGTTTCTTGGTCGCCATGGAAGTGTTATGTCCTGGAAGAGTGGTCGGGCGCGGCAGAGCCGGCGGGCGGCATCAGCGAGCGCAGCAGGTCGTGGCCGTGGGGCCACACGCCTAAGCCAGAGGCGGCGTTCAGGTGCCCGTGCGCGCCGGCATCGACCCAGCGCGCGCCCCAGCCCTGTGCCAGTTCGCGCGCCCGCGCCGGGCTGCAGTACGGGTCGTCGCTGCTGGAGACGACGATGGAAGGGAAAGGCAGGCGCTGGCGCGCGATCGGCGTCCAGCCCGGGATCAGTTCGGACACGCCGGGCTGCTCGACGTCGCCTGGGGCCACCAGCAGCGCGCCACGCACTTTGTGCGCGTCGGGCGAGTGCGCAGCCCACCAGGCGACGAGGATGCAGCCCAGGCTGTGCGCGGCCAGCAGCAGCGGGCCTTCCTGGTCGGCGACCACGTCCTGCAGCCGTGCGCACCAGTCGCCGCGTTTGGGGTGCAGCCAGTCGTGCTGCTCGACGCGGCGATAGCCATAAGCCTGTTCCCACTCGGTCTGCCAATGGCCTTCGGTGGAGTTCTGCCACCCGGGCAGGGTCAGGACGCTGGACGGGCGCATGCGCTTTTCGCTCCCATATTGATAGCTGGAGGCCAGGGCACCATATGGGCTCCAGGCACTTTTCATTCAAAAAACCGGTTGTCACATGCGCTGGACGCGCTGCACCATTTCCCTGGCGAACTCGACGAACGCCCGGCTGCCACGCGCATTGGCGTCGAACACCACGCCCGGCAGGCCGTAGCTGGGCGCCTCGGCCAGGCGCACGTTGCGCGGGATGACCGAGTCGAAGACTTTGTCGCCGAAGTGCTCCTTGAGCTGCGCGCTGACCTGCGCCTGCAGCGTGATGCGCGGATCGAACATGACGCGCAGCAGGCCGATGATCTGCAGGTCCGGGTTTAAGTTGGCATGCACTTGCTTGATGGTGTTGACCAGGTCCGTGAGGCCTTCCAGCGCGAAGTACTCGCACTGCATCGGCACCACCACGCCGTGCGCCGCGCACAGGCCGTTGAGCGTCAGCAGGCTCAAGGAGGGCGGGCAGTCGATGAGCACAAAGTCGTAGTGTGGGTCGACCAGCGCCAGCGCGGCTTTCAGGCGCTTTTCGCGCTGCTTCAGCTCGACCAGCTCGACCTCGGCGCCGGCCAGCTCGCGGTTCGCGCCCAGCACCTGGTAGCCGGCGGCTTCGGCCGACACCGCCGCGTCGGCCACGCTGCATTCGCCCAGCAGCACGTCATACACCGTGTGCGCCAGCGCGCGCTTGTCCACGCCCGAGCCCATGGTGGCGTTGCCCTGCGGGTCCAGGTCGACCAGCAGCACGCGCTGGCCTATCTTGGCCAGGCCGGCGGCGAGGTTGACGGTGGTGGTGGTCTTGCCGACGCCGCCCTTTTGGTTGGCGACACAGAAAATCTTGGCCATGCGCGAATATGAGTGCGAGCGTGCAGGTATCAGGAGGAGACGGCCAGCTTGACGCCGAAGCCGATCAGGAAGGTGCCAGCGGTCTTTTCCAGCGTGCGCGCGATGCGCGGACTGGTGCGCATGCGCGCGGCCAGATGCTGCGTCAGCAGCACGACAGCGAGGCTGTACGAGAAGGTGAGCGCGGCGATGGTCACCGCCATCACGCCGAAGGTGAGCAGACCCTGGTGGCGCGCCGGGTCGACGAACAGCGGGAAGAACGCCATGTAGAACACGATGGCCTTGGGGTTCAGCAGGGTGATGACCGCACCCTGGCGAAAGTAGTGACGCGGCTGCATGCGCAGCACCGGCGCGTCGCCAGGTCGGGCGCTGAGCATCTTCCAGCCCAGCCAGGCCAGGTAGGCGGCGCCCAGCCACTGCACGGCATGGAAGGCCGCCGGGTAGGTGGCTAGCAGCGCTGCCACCCCGGCCACCGCCGTCCACATCAGCAGCTGGTCGGCAGCGATCACGCCGCACGCCGCCGCCAGCCCGGCGCGCACCCCGCCCTTGCCGGTGGAGGTGATCAGTGCCAGGTTGCCCGGCCCGGGGATGGCCAGGAACAGCACGATGGCGGCGACGAAGGCGCCATAGTCGGAAATGCCGAACATGGATGCAGGAGGTGGTGCGGGAAGCGGACAAGTGTAGCCGCCGGTCCGTGGCAACCGGGGCGGTCAGGACCCTGTGGGGCGCAGCCAGACGATGCAGCGCTCGGCCTGTAGGCCCGGCACCTGCAACTGTTCCACGTGAAACACCTGCACCTCGGGCGGCAGCTGGGCGATCTCGTCGTCGGGTTGCCTGCCCTTCATCGCCAACCAGACGCCCTGTGGCGCCAGCGCCGCGCGCGACCAGCCGGTGAAGTCCGCCAGTGACGCGAAGGCGCGGCTGCTGACCACGTCGAACGGCCCGCTCAATGTCTCGACGCGGGCATGAAGGCCGCGCAGGTTGGGCAGGCGCAGCGTGGCCGCCGCCTGCTGCAGGAAGGCTGCCTTCTTGGCCACCGTGTCCACGCAGCGGACCTGCAGCTGCGGGCAGCAGATGGCGAAGACCACACCCGGCAGGCCGCCGCCCGAACCCACGTCGAGCAGCTGCGGCGCCCTGCCCGGCTGCGCCAGGTCCCGCGCCTGCAGGTGGCGCTGCAGCGGCGGTACCGCCGCCAGGCTGTCCAGCAGGTGGTGCGTCAGCATCTCCCGCGGATCGCGCACCGCCGTCAGGTTGTAGACCCGGTTCCACTTCTGCAGCAGCGCCAGGAAGTCGAGCAGCTGCGTGTGCTGCGACTCGGTCAGCTGCAGGCCCAGGGCCTCGGCGCCGGCGCGCAGTTCGTCCGGCAGGGAGGAGTCAGAAACGGACATGGCCTCAACCCTGGTGCTGGCGCGCACGCACGGAATGCCGCGCCGCGTCCATTGCCGCGCGCGCCTGGGGACGGCTCTTCCGGCGGCTGGAGCCGGCCAGCCCGGCACTGGCCCGCCGGATGTCCTGCGTTCGGGCCGTGGCCCATTGCGCCAGCGAGGCACGGACCGTCTGCACCTGCCGACCGTGCACGGTCGAGCGGGCGCCCTGGCAGGCCCGCAACGCGCTGCGTTCTTCAGGCGGAAACGGCATGGCCGGCTCCTTCGCTGTTTTGTGCGAACCCCTTGAAGCCGCCCTTTTTCAGGTGCACCAGCAGCAGCGAGATGGCCGCCGGCGTGACGCCGGAAATCCGCGACGCCTGGCCCAGGGTTTCGGGGCGGTGCTTTTGCAGCTTCTGCCGTACCTCGATGGACAGCGCCGGCACCTGGGAGTAGTCCAGCTCGGCCGGCAAGCGCAGCTGCTCGTAATGTGCGGCGCGCTGCACCTCGTCCTTCTGCCGGTCGATGTAGCCGGAATACTTGGCGGCGATCTCCACCTGTTCGACCACGCTGTCCGCTAGCTCGCCCAGTGTTTCACGTGAAACAGCGCTGCTGACGTGGCGCCCATCGTCCAGGCTCATCAGGCTGGCGTAGTCGACGCCCGGACGGCGCAGCAGGTCGAACAGGTTGTATTCGTGCTCGATGGCCTTGCCCAGCACGCGCTCGGATTCGCTCGCCGGCAGGTTGCGCGGGTTCACCCAGGTGGACTTCAGGCGCTCGGTCTCGCGCGCCACGGCGTCGCGCTTGCGGCTGAAGTGATCCCAGCGCGCGTCATCCACCAGGCCCAGGCGCCGGCCGGTTTCCGTCAGGCGCATGTCGGCGTTGTCCTCGCGCAGCTGCAGCCGGAACTCGGCGCGGCTGGTGAACATGCGGTAGGGCTCGGTCACGCCCTTGGTCAGCAAATCGTCGACCAGCACGCCCAGATAGGCCTCGTCGCGCGCCGGCACCCAGGGCACCTCGCCGCGGCACTGCAGCGCGGCGTTCAAACCGGCGAACAGGCCCTGCGCAGCGGCTTCCTCGTAGCCGGTCGTACCGTTGATTTGCCCGGCAAAGAACAGGCCGGCGATGGCGCGCGTCTCGAAGCTGCTCTTGAGCGCACGCGGGTCGAAGTAGTCGTACTCGATGGCGTAGCCGGGGCGCAGGATGTGCGCGTTCTCCAGCCCGTCCATCGACCGCACCAGCGCCAGCTGGATGTCGAACGGCAGGCTGGTGGAAATGCCGTTGGGGTAGAACTCGTGCGTCGTCAGCCCCTCGGGCTCGAGGAAGATCTGGTGGCTGTCCTTGTCGGCGAAGCGGTTGATCTTGTCCTCGACGCTGGGGCAGTAGCGCGGCCCCACGCCTTCGATCTTGCCGGTGAACATGGGGCTGCGGTCGAACCCCGAGCGGATGATCTCGTGCGTGCGCGCGTTGGTGTGCGTGATCCAGCACGGCACCTGGCGCGGGTGCAGGGCCGCGTTGCCCATGAAACTGAAGACCGGCAGGTGGCCGGGGTTCACGCCGCCGGGCATGCCGTCGCCGGGCTGCTCCTGGCAGCGCGAAAAATCGATGCTGCGCCCGTCGATGCGCGGCGGCGTGCCGGTCTTCAGCCGGCCCTGCGGAAGCTGCAGCTCCTTGAGGCGTGCCGACAGGCTCACCGCCGGCGGGTCGCCGGCGCGGCCGGCGGCGTAGTTCTGCAGACCGACGTGGATGCGCCCGTCCAGAAAGGTGCCGGCCGTCAGCACCACCGTGCGCGCGCGAAAGGCCAGGCCCATCTGCGTGACCGCGCCCACCACCCGCTCGCCCTCGACCAGCAGGTCGTCCACCGCCTGCTGGAACAGGCTCAGATTCGGCTGGTTCTCCAGCATGCGGCGGATGGCCGCCTTGTACAGGATGCGGTCGGCCTGCGCGCGTGTGGCGCGCACCGCCGGGCCCTTGGAGCTGTTCAAGATCCGGAACTGGATGCCCGCCTCGTCGGTCGCCAGCGCCATGGCGCCGCCCAGCGCGTCCACCTCTTTCACCAAGTGGCCCTTGCCGATGCCGCCGATGCTGGGGTTGCAGCTCATCTGCCCCAGGGTCTCGATGTTGTGCGTGAGCAGCAGCGTGCTGCAGCCCATGCGCGCGGCGGCCAGCGCCGCCTCGGTGCCGGCGTGGCCACCGCCGACGACGATCACGTCAAATTCCTGGGGATACAGCATTGGACGAACTCACAAAGAACAGGGTGCGGCGCACGGCCGGGAAAGCCCGCGATTTTCCCACCTTTGCTGAAAAACCGTGCAGCGCGGGGCTGTCGGCCACAGGAATGTTCCACGTGAAACACGCATGCAGGAATCGCGCGCCGGCGCTGTGCTTCAATCCCGCGCATGAAACTCCTGGTCTTCGCGGGCAGCGCCCGCAGCGAATCGTTCAACCGGCGCCTGGCGCGCGTGGCGGCCGACGCGGCCCGGGCGGCCGGCGCGCAGGCCACGCTGCTGGAGCTGGCCGACTACGACATCCCGATGTACCACGCCGAGCTGGAGGCGCGCGGCACGCCGCCGGACGTGATCCGGCTGAAGGAGGCGATGGACGCCCACCCGGCCTGGATCATCGCTACGCCGGAATACAACGGCAGCTACACCGGCCTACTGAAGAACACGCTGGACTGGACCTCCAGCCCGGTGGCCGGGCACCCGGTATTCGCCGACGCCAGCCGGCCGTTCGCCGGCAAGGTGGTCGGCATGCTGAGCGCATCCAACGGCGCCCTGGGCGGGCTGCGCGCGCAAAGCCACCTGGCACCGCTGCTGCTGAACCTGGGCTGCTGGCTGGCGCCGCGCGCCTACGCCCTGCCCCGCGCCGCCAGCGCGTTCGACGCGCAGGGGCAGTTGCTGGACGCGGAGCAGCAGGCGCAGGTGGCGGACGTCGTGCGGCAGGTGCTGTGGGCCGCCGGGCGGCTGCACGGCGAGCAGGCCTGACATTGCCAAGCCAAAAAGCCCACTGGCCTATACGGAACGTGGGTCTGTAGCTATCAAAAACATAGTGATCGAGTGATGGACTGCCGCCCTGGCTGCGCCGCCTGCTGCATTGCGCCGTCGATCTCCAGCGCCATTCCGGGCATGCCGCAGGGCAAGCCCGCCGGCGTGCCCTGCGTGCAGCTGGACCCGCACGGCCGCTGCCGGCTGTTCGGCCGGCCCGAACGCCCGGCGGTATGCGCCTCGCTGCAGCCGGCGCAAGAGATGTGCGGCGCGGACCGGCACCAGGCCCTGGCGCGCATCGCCTGGCTGGAGCGCGCCACCGCGCCGGGCTGACGCGCAGCGCCCCGTGCCTTTTTCCGTGCCGCCTGCAGGCTCGGCCGACACTGGCTAGCATGGATGCCGCCCGGGCCGCACGCTGCCCGGCGGCGTGCAGCCGGCGCTTCCCGGCGTCCGCGCGGTACGCGCTCTTCCGTCTTCTTGTCTTCTTCCTTCCTCGCGCAAGAAGCCGTTTTGCCAGCCAAGAAAGGACTGTTCTCCCATGAAGCTGTACTACTCCCCCGGCGCCTGCTCGCTGTCGCCGCATATCGTGCTGCACGAGGCCGGCCTGGTCTTCACGCCGGTGCTGGCCAGCACCAAGAGCCACAAGCTGCAGGACGGCACCGACTTCTACACCATCAACCCGCTGGGCTATGTGCCGGTGCTGGAACTGGACGACGGCACGCGGCTGTTCGAGGGCCCGGCCATCGTGCAGTACCTGGCCGACCAGGCGCCGCACAAGAACCTGGCGCCGGCCAACGGCACGCTGCCGCGCTACCGCCTGCAGCAGTGGCTGAACTTCATCAGCACCGAGATCCACAAGGGCTTCTCGCCGCTGTTCAAGCCGAACACGCCCGAGGAGTACAAGGCCATCGCGCGCCAGAACCTGCTGGGCCGCCTGCAGTGGCTGGACGGCGAGCTGGCGGGCCGCGACTGGCTGGTCGGTGAGCACTTCAGCGTGGCCGACGCCTACCTGTTCACCGTCACCAACTGGGCGCAGCACGTGGGCCTGGACATCAGCGGCCTGCAGCACCTGGCGGCGTATCGCCAGCGCATCGCTGCGCGTCCCGCCGTGCAGGCCGCCATGCAGGCCGAAGGGCTGCTGAAGTAACGGCCCCACCGCCGGGCACCCTTGCCCTGCCCGTTCCCGCAGAGCGCGCGGCCCCTCTCGGACCGGATGCCACGGGGCCAGCGCCAGATGCCCTGGCCTCCCGGGCCGCCCTGCAGGGTGCGGTACCGGCCCTTTTGTCACACCGCGCCGGCGGCGCGCCGAGTCGCCCGGTTGACTGGGCGCGCCGCAGCGCCGCGACGGCGGCGCTACCCTTGGCACCCCTGCTTTTCTTTTGCCGCCCACATCTTCTATGACTTCCCTGTTCGACCCCCTGGACGCCGGTGCCCTGCACTTGGCCAACCGCATCGCCATGGCGCCGCTGACGCGCAACCGCGCGCCCGACGCCACGCCCGGCCCCCTGCAGGCCGAGTACTACCGCCAGCGCGCCAGCGCCGGCTTGGTGATCACCGAAGCCACCGCCATCAGCCCGCAGGGCCAGGGCTACGCCGACGTGCCGGGCCTGTACGGCAGCCAGCAGCTGGACGGCTGGAAGCTGACGACCGACGCCGTGCATGCCGCTGGCGGCAGCATCGTCTGCCAGCTGTGGCACGTGGGCCGCGTCTCGCACACCAGCCTGCAGCCGGAGGGCGCCGCGCCGGTGGCGCCCTCGGCCATCGCCGCGCAGACCAAGACCTACCTGATCGACCGCACCAGCGGCCAGGGCAGCTTCGCGCCCACCTCGACGCCGCGCGCGCTCGATGCCGGCGAGCTGCCTGGCATCGTGCACGACTTCGCCGCCGCGGCGCGCAATGCGGTGCACACCGCCGGCTTCGACGGCGTGGAGATCCACGGCGCCAACGGCTATCTGCTCGACCAGTTCCTGAAGACCGGCGCCAACCAGCGCCAGGACGACTACGGCGGCAGCATCGCCAACCGCGCGCGCCTGATGCTGGAGGTCACGCGCGCCGTGGCAGACGCCGTGGGCGCGGGCCGCACCGGCATCCGCCTGTCGCCGGTCACCCCGGCCAACGACATCCAGGACGCCGACCCGCAGCCGCTGTTCGAGTACCTGGTGCGCCAGCTGGCGCCGCTGGGCCTGGCCTATGTCCACATCATCGAGGGCGCCACCGGCGGCGCGCGCCAGGTCGAGGGCCGGCCGTTCGACTACGCCGCGCTGCGCGCCGCCTACCAGGACGCCGGCGGACGCGGCGCGTGGATGGTCAACAACGGCTACGACCGCGCCAGCGCCGAAGAGGCGGTGGCCAGCGGCCGCGCCGACGTGGTGGCCTTCGGCCGCCCGTTCATCGCCAACCCGGACCTGGTCGAGCGCCTGCGCCGCGATGCGCCGCTGGCCGAAGGCGACCGCGCCACCTTCTACGGTGGCGGCGCGCACGGCTATACCGACTACCCGACGCTGCCAGCGCAGGGCTGAGGGCGCGGCGCACACCCGGCGAGGGGCGCGGACGGCGGGTGCGGCACGGCCCGCCCTTCGCGCTCCTGCACCGGCCGAGGCCATGGTCGGCGCGGCCTTGACAGCTCGTCCAGTGACGGCCGGCGGCTGGACACGCAACCGGCGCGCGCGCCCTGGATTTCAAGCCAAAAACACCGCAGGCCCATGTTCCATATGGGCCTGCAGCTATTTTTTCGATAGTGCCGCGGCCTGTCTGCCACGGCTTGCGAGGGGTAGTTCGCCGGGCGCTACGCCGCCAGGGCCGGGCGCAGCTGGCCACCCAGGGCCGGGGCACGCCCGGTGCTCGCCAGTGGCGCACCGGCGCTGGCCAGCAGGTCGCCGCCGTCCAGGCGGAATTGCTGCACCACCTGCGACAGGCGTGCCGCCTGCTCGCGCAGGCTCTCGGCGGCGGCGGCCGATTCCTCGACCAGCGCGGCATTCTGCTGCGTCATGCGGTCGATCTCGCCGACGGCGCCGTTCACCTGGCCGATGCCGGCCGACTGCTCGCTGGCGGCGGCGTTGATCTCGCCAATGATGTCGGTGACGCGCTGCACGCCGGAGACGATCTCCTGCATGGCGCGGCCCGCGTCCTCGACCTGGCGCACGCCGCCGTCCACCGCCGTCACGCTGGCGCCGATGAGCTGCTTGATCTCGCTGGCCGCCTGGGCACTGCGCTGCGCCAGACTGCGCACCTCGCCGGCCACCACCGCAAAGCCCCGGCCCTGCTCGCCGGCGCGCGCCGCTTCCACGGCGGCGTTCAGCGCCAGGATGTTGGTCTGGAAGGCGATGGAGTCGATCAGGCCGATGATGTCGCCGATCTTGCGGCTGGAGCCGGCGATGTCCTGCATGCTGCCCACCACCTGCTGCACCACGTCGCCGCCGCGCACCGCGCTGCCCGACGCCGTGGCCGCCAGCTGGCTGGCGACCTGCGAGGACGAGGCCGTCTGCTGCACCGTGGCGGTGAGCTGCGACAGCGAGGCCACCGCCTCCTGGGCGTTGCTGGCGGTCTGCTCGGTGCGCGCCGACAGGTCCTGGTTGCCCATGGCGATCTGCTGGCTGGCGGTGGCGATGGAGCCGCTGGCGTCGCGCACCTGCGACACCAGGCCGGCCAGGCCCTGCTGCATGTCCACCAGCGCGCGCTGCAGGTCGGCCACCTCGTCGCGGCCCTGCACCGTCACGCGCTGAGACAGGTCGCCGCCGGCGATCGCCTGCGCCATGGCGCGCGCCGTCGCCAGCGGGCGGCAGATGGAGACCATGTTCAGCAGCGTCAGCGGCACCACCACCACGATGGCCAGCACCACCGCCAGGATGAACAGCCACTTGGTGCGCTCGGCGGTGCTGCTTTGCGTGTCGATGGCCTGCTGCACGTCCTCGCTCAAGGAGCGCTCGAGTTGCTGCATCTGCGCGGTGGCGTTAGCCACCTGCTCGATGGCCCGCTCGCTCATGCGGTTGGCGATGGTGGCGGTGTCGTAGCCGCCGTCCTCCAGCTGCCGCGCCACCGGGGCGAAGCGCTCGCGGTAGGCTTTCAGGAAGCCGGCCACCTCCTGCGCACTGGCCCGGTCTTCCTCGGGCAGCACCTGCGCCATCTGCTGCGCCACCTGGATGGCGGCCTCCACCGCCGCGTCCCACTGGCCCTTGGCCATGCGCACCTGCTCGGGCTTCTCGTAGTGGATGATCATGTCCTTCTCGTGCTGGCGCACGTTGCCCAGTTCGCCGCGCAGCTGGCCCAGCAGCGCCACCGCGGCATGCGACTGGGTGATGAAGTCCTGGCTTTGCGCGTGGATGCGCAGCATGCCCAGCATGCCCGCGCCGCCCAGCAGCGCCAGCAATGCCATGACCACGGCGATGGCGCCGATCATGCGGGTGCGGATGCTGAAGGCCCGCATCAGTGCGTCGAGATTCATAAACCTGGGTCTTTCCTGTCTGGCTTCGGATGAACCGCCAAGGGACGGCACCGATCTGTATGCAACAAAACGTTGCAGTTTGCCAGACGCCCAGCGTTTTGGGCGCAAATTTCTCAACCGCGCCAGCGCTTCAATAGCAAGGCGTTGGCCATCACGCTGACCGAGCTGAGCGCCATCGCCGCGCCGGCCATCACCGGGCTCAGGTAGCCCAGCGCCGCCAGCGGGATGCCGGCGACGTTGTAGATGAACGCCCAGAACAGGTTCTGCCGGATCTTGGCCACCGTGCGGTGCGAGATGTCGAGCGCCGCCGCCACCAGCGCCGGGTCGCCACGCATCAGCGTGATGCCGGCGGCGTGCATGGCCACGTCGGTGCCGTTGCCCATCGCCAGGCCCACATCCGCCGCCGCCAGCGCCGGCGCGTCGTTCACGCCGTCGCCCACCATGGCGACCACGTGACCGCCCTGCTGCAGCGCGCGCACGGCATCCGCCTTGCCGCCGGGCAGCACCTCGGCCATGACGGCGCCGGTGTCCGGCTCCAGTCCCAGGCGCCGCGCCATGGCCTCGGCCGCGCCACGGTTGTCGCCCGAGATCATCACACAGCGCACGCCGCGCGCTTGCAGCTGCGCCAGCGCCGCGCGCGCGCCGGGCTTGGGCTCGTCGCCAAAGGCCAGCAGCGCGCGCACCACCGGGGCGCCGCCGTCCATCTCCTCGGCCAGCGCCGAGACCGTGGCGCCCTGCTGCTGCAGCGCCAGCGCGCGCGCCTGCAGCGCGCCCAGCGGCGCGGCCAGCTCGTCCATCCAGCGCAGGCTGCCGATGCGCCAGCGCCGGCCCTGCACCTGGCCCTCGGTGCCGCGCCCGGGCAGGGCGCGCACGGCGTCGGCGGGCGGCAGCGCCAGGGCGCGATCCTGCGCCGCCTGCACCACGGCGCGCGCCAGCGGGTGCTCGCTGCCGGACTGCACCGCCGCCACCGTCGCCAGCAGCGCGGCCTCGTCCTGGCCCTGTTCCACGTGAAACATGGTGAGCGTCGGCCGGCCCACGGTCAGCGTGCCAGTCTTGTCGAAGGCCACGGTGTCGACGCGGTGCGCGGTTTCCAGCGCCTCGGCGTCCTTGATCAGCACGCCATGCTGCGCCGCCACCCCGGTGCCGGCCATGATGGCCGCCGGCGTCGCCAGCCCCAGCGCGCATGGGCAGGCGATGACCAGCACCGCCACGGCGTGGATCAGCGCGTCCTCCACGCCCGCGCCGGCCAGCAGCCAGCCGGCCAGCGTGACCAGTGCGATCGCCAGCACCGCCGGCACGAACACCGCCGCCACCTGGTCCACCAGCCGCTGGATCGGCGCCTTGGCGGCCTGTGCGTCCTCGACCAGGCGGATGATGCGCGCCAGCACCGTCTCGGCGCCCACCGCCGTCACCTGCATCACCACGCGCGCCTCGCCGTTGATGGCGCCGCCCGTGAGCCGGTCGCCCGGGCCGCGCGGCACGGGCAGCGGCTCGCCGGTCAGCATGGATTCGTCCACCTGCGTCTCGCCCTCCAGCAGCGTGCCGTCCAGCGCGATGCGCTCGCCCGGACGCACCACCAGCCGGTCGCCGGCCAGGACTTCGCCGATCGGCACATCCATCTCGCCGTCGCGGCCCAGCAGGTGCGCCACCTCCGGACGCAGCGCATGCAGCGCGCGGATCGCCGCGGTGGTCTGGCGCTTGGCGCGGGCCTCCAGCCACTTGCCAAGCAGCACCAGCGTAATGACCACCGCCGAGGCCTCGAAATACAGGTGCGGCGCATGGCCTGCCGGCGCCGTGGCCCAGAGCCACAGCGACAGGCCGTAGCCGGCGCTGGTGCCCAGCGCCACCAGCAGGTCCATGTTGCCCGTGAGGGCACGGGCGGCGTGCCAGCCGGCCTGGTAGAAGCGCGCGCCCAGGATGAACTGCACCGGCGTGGCCAGCAGGAACTGCATCCAGGCGGGCAGCATCCAGTCCTGCCCGAACAGGTCGCCCAGCATCGGCAGCACCAGCGGCGCCGACAGCAGCAGGCCCCAGCCCACCGGCGCGAAGCCGGCCCAGGGCGATGCGTCCTGCGCGGCCTGGGCCTGCGCGGCGTCGGCCAGTTCGCGCGGCTCGTAGCCGGCATCGCGGATGGCGCGGCGCGCGCGCGCCGGCAGGTCGGGCGCGGCGCCTTCGGCGAAGGTCACGTGGACGGACTCGGTCGCCAGGTTCACCGCCGCGTCCTGCACGCCGGGCACCTTGCGCAGCGCGCGCTCCACCCGCGCCACGCAGCTGGCGCAGGTCATGCCGCCCACGCCCAGGTCCAGGGTGGCGGGACCGCCAGTGCGGGCAGCGGCGGCAGGAGCAGGGGCGAGCGTGGTGGAGTCCATGGCGCCACCTTAAACCTTGACAGCATGGCAAGGTCAAGCCGCGCGGTCGGTGCTTGACTTTGACACCATGTCAGGCTTCATGATGGCGCCAGCAGTCGCACTGCGGCGTCGCTCCTGTCTTTCTTTCCCCTCCTCTGCACGAAAGGACCCCGCCATGCAACACCAATTCAACGTCCAGGGCATGACCTGCGGCCATTGCGAGCGCGCCGTGGTGCACGCCGTGCGCGAGGTGGACACCGAGGCCATCGTCCAGGTCAACCTGGACAGCGGCCAGGTCAGCGTGGACAGCGAGAAGTCGCGCGACGCCATCGCCCAGGCGATCCGCGACGAGGGCTACCAGGTGGCGGCCTGATGCCGGCCAGAGCCGGTGACCGTATCGCTCGCCAGGCGCTTTGCTTTTGATAGCTGCAGGCCCATGCGTTACAAGGGCTGAGGCCTGTTTTGGCTTGAAACCGCGATGTGTGCCAGCGCATGGCTGGCGGCGCAGTTCGATCCGGCCGCCGCGCCGCCCATCGTGAGGAGCCTCTTGTCATGACCGCTGCCGCCGCCCCAGACGACACCTGGCCTGTTCCCATCGGCGAGGCGGCGCGCCGCGCCGGTGTCTCGGCGCGCATGGTGCGCCACTACGAGGGCCTGGGCCTGCTGGGCACAGTAGCGCGCACCGGCAGCGGCTACCGCCAGTACGGCGCGGCCGAGGTGCACACCCTGCGCTTCATCCGCCGCGCGCGCGACCTGGGGTTCTCCATCGACGAGATCACCCGGCTGCTGGGCCTGTGGCAGGACCGGCGCCGCGCCAGCGCCCAGGTCAAGCGCATCGCGCAGCAGCACATCGACAACCTGGGCGAGCGCATCGCCGCCATGCAGGCCATGCAGCGCTCGCTGCAGGCGCTGGTGGCGTGCTGCCAGGGCAACGGCCGGCCGGAGTGCCCGATCCTGGACGACCTGGCGGCCTGACGCCCGGGCCCGGCCGCTCAGCCGCCCTTGATCTCCTCCATCACCACGTAGCTGTGCGACTCGGCCGGTACCGGCAGGCGCTTCAGCAGATCGCCCAGCAGCCGGCGGTACTCGGGCATGCCGCCCAGGCGCGCCTTGACCAGGTAGTCGAAGCTGCCGGAGACCAGATGGCACTCGAGCACGTCCGGCACCTGCAACAGTTCGTGGCGCACCTTCTCGAAGATGTCCTCAGACTTGGCCGCCAGTGTCAGCTCGACGAACACCAGCAGCGTCTTGCCCAGGGCCTGCGGCGCGACGCGCGCGTGGTAGCCGGTGATCACCCCTGCGCGCTCCATGCGCCGCATGCGCTCCGCGCAGGGCGAGGCCGTCAGGCCGACCCGCTGGGCCAGCTCGGTGATGGCGATGCGCCCCTCGCGCCGCAGGATGTCCAGGATGCGGCGGTCCGTGCGGTCGAGGCTGCAGGGGATTTCACTGGCGGAGGTCATGAGAGCAGCCTTGTGAGGCGGTTTTCAACCGGAAAACGCCGATTTTCGGTGGAAAACCCTTCGAGGTCCGCACTAACCTAGCGCGAACCACTTCGACCGGAGTTGCTGCCATGAAGATTCTTGTGCTGGGCGGGGGCGTGATCGGCATCAGCAGCGCCTACTACCTGGCCCGCCTGGGCGCGCAGGTCACGGTGCTCGACCGCCAGGACGGCCCCGCGCAGGAAACCAGCTTCGCCAACGCGGGCCAGATCTCGCCTGGCTATTCCACCCCCTGGGCGGCGCCGGGCATTCCGCTCAAGGCGCTGCGGTGGCTGCTGCAGCGGCATGCGCCGCTGGCCGTGCGGCTCGATGGCAGCGCGTTCCAGCTGGGCTGGATGGCGCAGCTGCTGCGCAACTGCACGCCGGCGCGCTACGCGGTCAACAAGGAGCGCATGCTGCGCGTGGCCGAGTACAGCCGCGCCTGCCTGCAGCAGCTGCGCGCCGACACTGGCATCGCCTACGAGCAGCGCAGCGGCGGCACGCTGCAGCTGTTTCGCACGCAGGCCCAGCTCGACGCGGTGCAGCGCGACATCGACGTGCTGCGCGAGTGCGGCATACGCCACGAGCTGCTGGACCGCGCGGGCCTGTCGCGGGTCGAGCCGGCGCTGGCCCAGGCGCGGGCCAGCCTCAGCGGCGGGTTGCGCCTGCCGCTCGACGAAACCGGCGACTGCCAGCAGTTCACCAGCCGGCTGGCCGACATCGCGCGCGGGCTGGGCGTGGAGCTGTGCTTCAACCAGCAGGTGGAGACGCTGCTGCTCGAGGGCGGGCGGGTCGCCGGCGTGCGCGCCAACGGCCGGGTGCTGCGTGCCGACCGTTACGTCATGGCGTTCGGCAGCTACTCGCGCGCCGCGCTGGCGCCCCTGGGGCTGCGGTTGCCGGTCTATCCGGTCAAGGGCTATTCGCTGACGCTGCCGCTGCGGGACGCAGCGCGGGCGCCGCGCTCGACGGTGCTCGACGAGACCTACAAGATCGCCGTCACACGGCTGGGCGAGCGCATCCGCGTCGGCGGCATGGCCGAGCTGGCCGGCTTCGACCTGCGCCTGGACCCGCGCCGCCGGGCGACGCTGGAGATGGTGGTGGGCGAGCTGTTCCCCGGCGGCGACGTGCCGCGCGCCAGCTTCTGGACCGGGCTGCGCCCGATGACGCCCGACGGCACGCCGATCATCGGTGCCACGCCGTACCCCAACCTGTTCCTGAACACCGGTCACGGAACCCTGGGCTGGACCATGGCCTGCGGCTCGGGCCGGCTGCTGGCCGACCTGATGCTGGGCCGCAGCCCCGAGATCAGCACCGAAGGCCTGGCCTTGGCGCGCTATGCCGGCCGCAGGCTGCCCGGACGGCCCGCTCCTGCGGCGCCGGCCGGCGCTGCCTGAGCAGCTGGGAGCGTTCGGCCGCCAGGCGCCGGGTGTGGAGGCGAAGCGCGCCGCAGCGCATGCCTCCAAGCGTTCCCGACGCCTGTGTGGCATGCCATAGCGGCTGATGCGGCCATGGCACCGAGGCGGCTGCGGCCCTGCCCGGTTTTGGGTACAAACACCGGCTGGCCCACCCAACCACAGGAACCCTGCCCATGCCCGATGCCGCCCCCTACACCCCGCCCGCCGTCTGGCAATGGAACAAGGAAAACGGCGGCCGCTTCGCCGCCATCAACCGCCCCGTCGCCGGCGCCACGCACAAGCGGGAGCTGCCCGTCGGCCGCCACCCGCTGCAGCTGTACTCGCTGGGCACGCCCAACGGCGTGAAGGTCTCGGTGATGCTGGAGGAACTGCTGGCCCTGGGCCGCGCCGGCGCCGAGTACGACGCCTGGCTGGTGCGCATCCACGAGGGCGAGCAGTTCGGCAGCGGCTTCGTCGGCGTCAACCCGAATTCCAAGATCCCCGCGCTGCTCGACCGCAGCGACCCGGCCGCGCCGATCCGCGTGTTCGAGTCCGGCGCCATCCTGACCTACCTGGCGGAAAAGTTCGGCGCCCTGCTGCCCACCTCGCCCGCGCAGCGCGCCGAATGCCTGTCGTGGCTGTTCTGGCAGATGGGCAGTGCGCCCTTCGTGGGCGGCGGCTTCGGGCATTTCTACGCCTACGCGCCGGTCAAGATCGAATACGCCATCGACCGCTACGCCATGGAGGCCAAGCGCCAGCTGGACGTGCTGGACCGGCGCCTGGCCGAGCATGAGTACCTCACCGGCGCCGACTACACCATCGCCGATATCGCCGCCTGGCCCTGGTACGGCGCGCTGGCGCTGGGCGAGCTGTACCAGGCGGGCGAATTCCTGCAGGTGCACGGGTATTCGCACGTGCGCCGCTGGGCCGAGCAGATCGCCCGGCGCCCGGCGGTGCAGCGCGGCCGGCGTGTGAACCGCGCGCCCGACACGCCGCACACGCCCGGCGGCGGCCTGCGCGAACGCCACGACGCGCGCGACTTCGACGCGCCCCCGCCCGCCGGTGCCTGATCCCCTTCGCCCCTGGAGCCTGCCATGCTGACCCTGTACGACTGCGCCACCGCCCCCAGCCCGCGCCGTGCGCGCATTTTCCTGGCGGAAAAGGGCCTGGAACACGCCACCGTGCCGGTGGACCTGAAAGCCGGCGAGCAGCTGGGCGCGGCCTACCTGGCGCTGAACCCGCAGGGCACGGTACCGGCGCTGCGCACCGACGACGGCCTGCTGCTGACCGACAACGCCGCCATCGCCGCCTGGTTGGAGGCAGCCTACCCCGAGCCGCCGCTGCTCGGCCGCACGCCTGCGGAGAAAGCCGAGATCGCCAGCTGGAACTGGCGCATGGAGTTCGACGGCCTGCTGGCCGTGGCCGAGGCGCTGCGCAACAGCGCGCCGGCCATGGCCGGTCGGGCGCTGCCCGGGCCGCTCGGCCACGCGCAGATCCCCGCGCTGGCCGAGCGTGGCCTGGCGCGCGTGGCGCAGTTCTTCGACCTGCTGGACGCGCGCCTGGACGGGCGCGACTTCGTCGCCGCGAACATGTTCAGCGTCGCCGACATCACTGCCGTGGTGGCCGTGGACTTCGCGCGCATCGTGCGCCGCCAGCCCGAGGAGCGGCATGCGCACCTGCGCCGCTGGCGCGCGCGCATGGCCGAGCGGCCGTCGATGGCGCTGTAGCTTGGACGCAGGGTGCGGCGCCGGCGCACCGCTACACTGGTCTTTTGCAGCCTTTTGGCCGCTGGCCGTGAGATTCATTGAGCCAGCAGCTACTTTTTCAGGAGCATCCATGTCCGACCAGCCTCCCCTGCTCGTCACCCGTGATGGCGCCATCGCCACGCTGCAGTTCAACCGCCCCGAGGCCATGAACGCGCTGGACCTGGCCACGTCCGAGGCGCTGCTGGCAGCGCTGCAGGGCATCGCCGCCGACGGCGGCGTACGCGCCGTGCGGCTCAAGGGCGCGGGCCGGGCGTTCGTCGCCGGCGGCGACCTGGCGCTGCTGCGCGCCGACCCGGTGCAGGGCGCGCGGACACCCTCCTGAAGCCGCTGAACGAGGCGCTGCGCGTGCTGCAGCAGCTGGACGCGCCGGTCATCGCCCAAGTGCATGGCGCGGCCGCCGGCGCCGGCATGTCGCTGATGCTGATGTGCGACTTCGTGCTGGCCGCCGAGGGCACGAAGTTCAACCTGGCCTACATCAACCTGGGCACCAGCTGCGACGTGGGCGCGTCCTGGGCGTTGCCGCGCCTGGTGGGGCTGCGCCCGGCGCTGGAGATTGCCCTGCTGGGCGACGCCCTGAATGCCGACGAGGCCCTGCGCCTGGGCCTGGTCAACCGCGTCCTGCCGGCGGCCGAGCTGGAGGGCGCTGCCCAGGCCCTGGCCGAGCGCCTAGCGGCCGGTCCGACGCGCGCCTACGGCCAGATGCGCCGGCTGCTGCGCGGCAGCCTGGAGCGCGGCCTGGACGCGCAACTACAGGCCGAGGCCGAGGCCTTCGACACCTGCGCGCGCACGCAGGACCTGCGCGAGGGCATCGAGGCCTTCTTCGAGCGCAGGAAGCCGGTCTTCAGCGGACGCTGACGCGCGCGCCTGCGCGCCCCTGGGCCATCCGACAGGACGGCGCCGCGCCCTGTGCGCCCGGCGCGGCGCAGCCGTGCGCGCCGTGCCGGCCCGGCCGGGCTCAGGGCTTGTAGAACGCCTCCACGCTGCCCTTGAGCTTGATCAGCAATGGCTGGCCGCGCCGGTCCAGCGTCTTGCCGGCGGGCACCTTGATCCAGCCCTCGCTCACGCAGTACTCCTGCACGTCGAAGCGCTCCTTGCCGTTGAAGCGGATGCCGATCTCCACCGGCTGCTGAAAGATCGCCGCCGCGTGGTGCGGGCTGCGCGGGTCGATGGACAGGTGGTCGGGCAGGGGCAGCAGGGAGGACGTGGGTTCGGTCATGGCGGAAGGCGACTCGCGGTCGCGAGAGAGAGAAAAAAACGGCCGCGCATTATCGGCCACGCGCGTTTTTGCTTCTTTTTCGATAGCTGCATGCCCATGCAGTGCATGGACTGAGGCCGTATTTCACTCATATTCCAGAATTTCACCTGGCCTGTGGACAACCCTGAGCAGCGTTCCCGCATAACCCGGCGGTTGTCCACAGGCGCGGCGCGCCGGCGCGTTTTGTCCCCAAAACCGGGCGCCGCCGCACCCCGCCCCGCCCCCAGGCTTGCGGTGTGCACAAGTATTTGAAACAAAAAAGAAAAAAATGGTTATCCACAGCCAGGGGCGGTGCCTACTACGACTACTAATTTGAAATATTGAAGTCAATGGATAGGAATAGTGGCGTCGCACCCGCCGGCAGGGCGACGAGAGACAGGCCGGCAGGAAGCAAGGCGCCCTGACCCCAGCCCTGCGGCGCAAGAGCGGGAGGGAGCAAAAACGCAAGGCAAAAAAAAGCGCCCCGTTCAGGGCGCCCGGGGAGCGTTCGGCAGCGCAGGGCTGCCAGCCCGCGCGTTCAGCGCAGCAGCGCGTAGCCCACGCCGATGGCGGCCAGCACGCCCACCGCGTCGGCGATCAGCGCGCAGGCCAGCGCGTGGCGCGTGTGCTGCACGCCGACGCTGCCGAAATACACCGCCAGCACGTAGAAGGTAGTCTCGGTCGAGCCCTGGATGATGGCCGCCAGCCGCGCCGGGAACGAATCCACGCCGTGCGCCTGCATCACGTCCACCATCAAGGCGCGCGCACCCGAGCCCGACAGCACCTTCATCACGCCCACCGGCAGCGCCGGCAAAAAATCGGTGTCCAGCCCCAGCGCGCCCACGCCGCGCCCGACCACAGCCAGCAGCGCGTCCATGCAGCCGGCGGCGCGGAACACGCCCACGGCGGCCAGGATGGCCACCAGGTAGGGCACGATCTGCACCGCCACGCCGAAGCCCTCCTTGGCGCCGTCGATGAAGGCGTCGTACACGTTCACGCGCCGCCAGGCACCGGCCAGCACGAACATCAGCACCACGCCCAGGATGGTTGCCGCGCCGACGCTGCCGGTGATGCGCGCGGCCTGCGCCGGCGGCAGGCGCGCCAGCAGCGCCAGCGCGCCGCCCAGCGCCGCCACCAACAGTCCCAGCACCAGCAGGGCGCGCGGGCGCAAGAGCGGCAAGCGCTGGCACCAAGCCACCGCCAGCACGCCGGCCAGCAGCGAGATGGCCGTGGCCAGCAGGGTGGGCAAGAAGATGTCGGCGGCGTTGAAGCCCGCGCCCAGGCCCTGCTGCAGCGCCACGCTCTGGCGCATGGCGATCACCGAGGTTGGGATCAGCGTCAGGCCGGCGGTGTTCATCACGACGAACATGATCTGCGCGTCGCTGGCGGTGCCGGCCGGTTCGCGGTTCAGCGTCTGCAGCTCGCGCATCGCCGCCAGGCCCAGCGGCGTGGCGGCGTTGTCCAGGCCGAGCAGGTTGGCCGAGACATTCAGCGTCATCGCGCCCTGCGCCGGGTGGCCCGCGGGCACGCCGGGAAACAGCCGCGCCAGCAACGGCGCCGCCAGCCGCGCCAGGGCCTGCACCATGCCGGCCTGCTCGCCCACGCGCATCAGCCCCAGCCACAGCGCCATGATGCCGGCCAGGCCGAGCGAGATCTCGAAGCCCGAGCGCGCACCGTCGAACAGGGCCTTCAGCAGCGCGCCGAAGATCTCCGCCTCGCCCAGGGCGGCGCGCACCGCCGCGGTGGCGATGCCGGTGGCCAGCAGGCCGATCCAGACCCAGTTCATTGCCATGTGTGCCTCGTCGGTGCCGGAAAAAAGGGATGGAACGGCCTGCGAATGCCGGGTCGCGCGGCAGAGTGGGCGCGGGGCCGCTTCAGACCGGGGCAGGCAGCGGGATGGGCGCCATGGGAACGGGGCCGTGATCCGCCCGGTCCCGAAACGCAAAGCAGGCGCGGCGCTGGCAACGCGCCGCCGCCCTGGCCATCAGAACGGTGCGTCGTCGTCGGCAGCGCCGGCCGCCGCAGGCGCAGCGGCGCCGGTGGCGGCCGCAGCGGTGGTGGGCGTGCTGGCCGGCTGGGCCGCAGTGCCTGGTACGCCGCGCCCCTCGCCGCCCAGCGCCAGCACCAGGTCGGCGATCAGGCGCGACAGCTCGCCGGTGGCGATCGCCACGTCGGCGTCGAAGCCGCCGTCGTCGCCCTGGCCTTCCAGCACCGTGTCCAGCAACGCCACTTTCTTCAGCTGCAGGCCCTCGGTCAGCACGAAGGACACGCGGTCGTCCCAGCCCATGGCCAGGCGCGTGGGCAGCTTGCCGGCCTCGATGTGCGCGCGCACCTCGTCGATGTCGAGCGGGTGGCGTGCGTAGCGCACCACCGCCTTGTCCTCGGCGCCGCTTTTCAGCTCGCACTCGCGCTCCACGGTGAAGCCGGCCGGCGGCTCCTGTTCCTTGAGCCAGTGCGCCATCGCCGCCTGCGGACTGGTCTGGGTGTCGATCAGCGCCAGCGACAGGCCGGGCAGCGCCTCGACCAGCGCGGTGCTGATCTCGTCGGCGCGGCCCTGGGAGCCGGCGTCGATCACCAGCGTGCGCGCCTCGCGGTCGATCCAGATCCAGGTGCCGCCCTGCTTGGTGAAGGCCATGGGCAGCAGGTCCAGCTTGGCCTCGTCCTTGAGCTCGCGCGACTCCTTCTTGCCCGGCTTGCGACCGGTTTCCTGCTCGATGCGGTCGGCCTTTTCCTTGACCTTGCGCGCCAGCACGCTGGCCGGCAGCACCTTGGACTCGCTGTGCCAGCGCAGCACCCACTGGCCGGCCACGCTCTCGGCCAGAGGGCCGTGCGCCTCGCCGCGCGGCGGCACCCAGCCGGCGCTGCGCTCCTGCGTCGCGCCGCATTCGACAAAGGGGGTCTTGGCCAGGGCTTCCTCCAGCGCCGTCAGGTCGGACTGCCAGCCCTCGGCGATGCGGTAGACGATGAGGTTCTTGAACACTTCAGTACTGCTTTCTGCTATCAAAAATGGAGCTGCAGGTCCTTGCAACACAAGGGCCCATGTCAAAAAAGGCTTGAAAACCGGTGCCGCCGGGCCGCGCAGCGTGCCGCAACTTTACACAGGCGCAGCATTGCCACACGCCGGCGTTACAGCGGCGCCGCACACTGCCTTCCATCGCAGTGCACCCCTTGAAAGGAACGCCACCATGACCCGCACCCGAACCCTTTTGTCCAGCGCCGCCTGCGCGGCACTGCTGGCTTTCTCCGGCACTGCCGCCCTGGCCCAGCCGGCGCCCGCCGCGTCCGTGTCGGCCGCCGAAACGGCGGCCCCCGCGCCGCACCACGCCGGGCACGCCCGCCGCGCCGCGCTGACGCCCGAGCAGCGCCAGCACCAGCGCGAGCAGTTCCGCCAGGCGCGCGAGCGGCACATCGCCGAGTTCAAGCAGAAGCTGTCCCTGAGCGCCGACCAGGAGCCGGCTTGGAACACCCTGACCGAGGCCCTGAAGCCCGGCCAGCGCCACGCCCGCCTGGGCGGCGGCAGCCCGCAGGACTGGCGGCAACTGAGCACCCCCGAGCGCCTGGACCGCATGCGCGCGCTGCGCGTCCAGCGGGCGGCCGAGTTCGACCGCCGCGCCGACGCCGTCAAGGCCTTCTACGCCACGCTGCGCCCGGAGCAGCAAAAGACCTTCGATGCCGAAGGCCAGCGCCTCATGGCGCGCTTCGCCGGGGGCCCGCACGGCCACCGCCACGGCATGCAAGGCCACGCGCAGCGCCACCACGCGAAGCACGCCGGTGGACCGCGCCACCCGGGCCAGGCCCTGGCGCAGCCGCAGTAACTTCCCGATACCGGCGCGTAAGCGCCGCGCCCCCGGCGCGGCGTTGCGGCGCCGGACTACAGGGCGTGCCAGGGGCCGACCCCTACAGTCGTTACACATATTTCGTAACCACTGCACGCACCATGCCCCTGCAACGCGCTTTCGCTCCGCGCCGCCCGCTGGCCCTTACCGGCCTGGGCGGCGCTGCCATTTCCACCCTGCTGCTGGCGGCCCAGCCGGCGCTGGCGCAGACACCGGTGGCCGACACCCCGTCGGTCTACCTGCAGGCCGGCCGTGCGCGCGGCGACACCGATGCGCTCACGCTGGGCGCTACCCTGCCCTGGCGCAGCTTTCAGCGCGAGCTGTGGGGCAGCGCGGTCACCGGGCATTGGGACCTGTATGTCAGCCGCTGGTCGTACGACGCCGTTCCCGGCCGCAGCGGCCACAGCACGCTGCTGGGCGTCACGCCGGTGCTGCGCCTGACACCGGACCAGGGCCGCTCGGCGTTCTTCGTCGAGGGCGGCATCGGCGCCACCTACGCCGACAAGCGCTACGTCACGCCGGATCGCGAATTCAGCACGCGCTTCAACTTCGCCTCGCACCTGGGCGCCGGCGTGCGGCTGGGGGCGCAGCGCCAGCACGAGCTGCTGCTGCGCGTGCAGCACGTCTCCAACGCCGGCATCAAGCACCCCAACCCGGGCAACAACTTCGTGCAGCTGCGCTACGCGCTGCATTTCTGACCTCGCGCCACGTCAGGCTGTGGACAACCTTGGGGAGCCGAAATGCGCAACCCGGCACTTGTCCACAGCCGCGGCGCCGGCCGGCGCCTTGTCCCCAAACGCGCACTGCGCCGGACGCATGCTCACGAACAGCCTTGCCGCTGGTCCAAGTGCGCGCCACGGCTCAGGAAAAGCCGCTTGTCCACAGCTTCGGACGGGCTCCTACTACTACGACTAATTTCTTCATAAAGATTTGAATGAATAACAGCCTGCAAGGCAGGCAAAACGTCCCAGGCGCTGGATTTATTCAAATTTCATAGCTGCAAGCCCTTGCCAGGCCACGATATGGACCACTTTTCTTCCATTGATCCGTCTGGCGCTTCGCGCTGCCTGCCCACTGGGGGGCACGCGCCATGACCTTCCCCATCCTGAGCGTGCTGGCCATCGCGGCGGTGGCGCTGTACCTGTTCTTCACCGAACGCCTGCGCATGGACGTGGTGGCGCTGCTGGTGTTGGTCAGCCTGGCGCTGCTCGGATTGGTGACGCCGGCCGAGGCGCTGAGCGGCTTTTCCAACGAGGCGACCATCGCCGTCGCCTCCATGTTCATCCTGGCCGCGGGGCTGGAGAACACCGGCGCGCTGTCCGGCCTGGGGCGGTTGCTGACCAAGAGCCGCTCGCCGACGGTATTTTTGCTGGTGCTGTTCGCGCTGCTGACGCTGACGTCGCCATTCGTCAACAACACGGCGGTGGTGGCGGTGTTCATCCCCATTGTCATCAGCGCCAGCCTGCAGATCGGCCTGCCGCCGACCAAGGCGCTGATCCCGCTGTCCTATGTTTCGCAGATGACCGGGGTGTGCACGCTGATCGGCACCTCCACGAACCTGATCGTCAACTCGGTCGCCAAGGACCTGGGCCACCGGGGCTTTTCCATGTTCGAGTTCGCAGGGCTGGGGGCGTTGTGCCTGGCCGCCGGCTGCGTATACCTGCTGACCCTGGGCCGCTGGCTGCTGCCCGAGCGCGGCAATACCGACCTGAGCGCGCTGCAGGAGTCGGGCCACTACGTGACCGAGCTGCGCGTGACGGCCGAGTCCGCCTGCCTGGGCCTGAGCGTGGAGGAGGCGCAGTTCGCCCAGCAGCACCAGGTGTATGTACTGGAGCTGTGGCGCGGCGAGGAAAAGATGTGGTCGCCGAAATCGCAGCAGCTGCAGGAGGGTGACATCCTGCTGGTGCGCGGGCGCTGGTCGCGGCTGCAGAAGCTGCAGGAGGCGCTGGCGCTGCAGTACCACCGCGCCGCACGGCGCCAGGAGAAGAACGCCCTGGCGGGCGCGGAGGCCGACGAGCAGCCGGGCGATGCCCAGCCGCTGGTGCTGGCCGAGATCATGACCGCACCCAACTCGGTGCTGGTCGGCCACCGCATCCCGGCGGTGGAGCGCACGCTGCCGCGCCAGAGCTCGATCCTGGCCATCCAGCGGCGCGGCCAGGTGGTGCGCGAGTCGCTGGACACGGTGCGGCTGGCGGTCGGCGACATCCTACTGGTGCTGATGCCCGAGGGCGAGCTGGCGCGGGTGCGCAGCAACCGCAACGCCATCGTGCTGTCTGAGCGCAGCGCGCCCCTGCCCAAGGGCTGGCGCGCGCCCTTCGCGCTGGCGACCATGGTGGCGGTGGTGCTGGCGGCGGCCTTGGGCGTGACCAGCATCGCCATCGCGGCGGTGGCCGGGGCGCTGGTCATGGTGCTGGCGCGCTGCGTCGAGCTGGAGAACATGTACGACGCCATAGACGGACGCATCCTGCTCTTGATGGCCGGGCTGCTGCCGCTGGGCAACGCCGTGAGCAGCAGCGGCGCGGCGCAATTCATCGTCGACCACACCCTGGGGCTGGCGGCCGCGTGGGGGCCGCATGTGATGCTGGCGGCGCTGTACCTGATGGCGCTGGTGCTGGGCGAGCTGATGAGCAACTCGGCCGCGGCGGTGCTGCTCACGCCGATCGCGTTCTCGACGGCGAAGCTGGTGGACGCCGACCCGACGCCGTTCATCGTCGCGGTGGCGTTCTCGGCCTCGACCAGCTTCCTTACGCCGGTGGGCTACCAGACCAACACCATGGTCTACAGCGCCGGCGGCTACCGCTTCGCCGATTTCATCAAGGTTGGCGGTCCGCTGAACCTGGTCTTCTGGGTGGTGGGCGTGGCCTTCATCCCGGTGTTCTGGCCGTTCCACCCGTGACGGGTGGCCGGCGGTTCAGCCGCCCAGCCGCTCGCGCAGGAAGCGCTCGAGCTGGTCCACCGGCAGCGGCCGGCTGAACAGGTAGCCCTGGAAGTGCCGGCAGCCGGCGGCGGCCAGCCAGTCGCGCTGCGCGGCGGTCTCCACGCCTTCGGCGATGGCCTGCAGGTCCAGGCTGTCGGCCAAGGCGATGATGGTCTTGACGATGGCCGCGTCGCTGGCGTCCTCCAGCAGGTCGCGCACGAAGCTCTGGTCGATCTTCAGCTGGTCCAGCGGCATGCGCTTCAAATAGGCCAGCGACGAGTAGCCGGTGCCGAAGTCGTCCAGCGAGAAGCCCACGCCGTGCGCGCGCAGCGCCGCCATGGTGGCGATGGTGGCCTGCAGGTCCTCAACCAGCACGCTCTCGGTCAGCTCCAGCTTCAGCCGGTGCGCCGGTGCGCCGGTCTCGTCGAGCACCCGCACCACCTCCTGCACGAAGCCCACGTCGCGGAACTGGCGCGCGCTGACGTTCACCGCCATCGTCAGGTGCGCGCAGCGGGGCGTGCGCTGCCACTCGGCCAGCAGCTGGCAGGCGGTGGACAGCACCCAGCGGCCCAGCGGCAGGATCAGCCCGGTCTCCTCGGCCAGCGGGATGAAGGTGGCCGGCGAGACCATGCCGCGGCGCGGGTGCGCCCAGCGCGCCAGCGCCTCCACGCCCAGCACCGCGCCGGCGCCGTCCACCACCGGCTGGTAGGCCAGCAGGAACTCGCCCTGCGCCAGCGCCTCGCGCAGGTCGGCCTCCAGCTGGGCGCGCTCGGCCACGGCGCGCTGCATGGCGGGGTCGAAGAAGCGCAGCGTGTGGCGTCCAGCGCGCTTGGCCTCGTACATCGCCATCTCGGCCTGCTTCAGCAACTCGCCCACCGTGGCCGCATCGCCGTCGAACAGGGCGATGCCCAGGCTGGGCGTGCTGCGCACCTGGTAGCCCGACAGGCCGTAGGGCGCGGCCAGCGCGGTCAGCACCTGCTCGCCGCGCTGGCGCGCCTGCGCCAGGCGTTGCTCCTGGCTGCCCGCCAGTTCGGGCAGCAGCAGCGCGAACTCGTCGCCGCCCAGGCGCGCGGCGGTGTCGCCGGAGTGCGCGCAGCCGCTCAGGCGCCGAGCGACGATCTGCAGCAGCAGGTCGCCCTGCTCGTGGCCCAGGGTGTCGTTCAGGGTCTTGAAGTTGTCCAGGTCGATGAACAGCAGCGCCCCGCCGTGCCCGCCTTGGCGCGCCGCCAGCAGCGCGTCGCCCAGGCGCTCGAGCAGCTGCAGCCGGTTGGGCAGGCCGGTCAGGGTGTCGAAGAACGCCAGGCGCTGGATTTCGCGCTCGCTGGCCTTGCGCTGGCCGATGTCGGAGTTGATGGCCAGCACCACGTCGGGCTGGCCGTGCTCGCCGCGCACCAGCGTCCAGCGGCTCTCGATCTCCAGCTGGCGGCCGTGCCGGTCGTACTGCTGGATCTCGCCGCGCCAGCCGCCCTCGCGCAGCATGCGCTGCATGGAGCGCTCGAATGCCGCCGTGTCACGGTACAGCAGCTGCGCCACGGGATGGCCCAGCGCCTCCTCGCGGCGCCAGCCGTAGATGCGCTCGGCGCCCTGGTTCCAGTACACCACGCGGTGGCTGTCCAGCTCGCGCACCACGATGGCGTCGCGCGCCTTGTCCAGCAGTGAGGCCTGGCGCCGCAACTGCGCGTCGGCTTCCTGGCGCTCGAGCTCGGCGACGGCGCGCGCGGCGAAGATCTGCAGCATGTGCACGATGAACTGCGGCTGCTCCAGCGCGTCGGTGAAGGCCACGAAGAGGATGCCCAGCACCTGCCCGTCGCTGCCCGTCAGCTGCTGGCCAACGTAGCCGCGCGCGCGCATCAACGTCAGGATGGGAGCGCTCGGGTACAGCTCGTCGGCGCGGTCGGCGACGACGAACTGCCGGTGGCGCAGCAGCTGCTGGCTGGGCGTGCCGGCCAGCACGTAGATGCCGTTGTCCTGCACCTCGCCCTGGTTCACGTAGGACAGCGTCAGCACCCGTTCTGGCTGGTCCGAGGTGGCGGGCAGCAGCCGCCCCACGCAGGCCACGGGTGCGTCCAGCGCCTGGGCCATGTGCTGTGCCAGCTGCGCGAAGAACTGTGCGCCGGTGCCGGCCGACACTGCCGACGCCACCCTCAGCAGCGCCGACTGCAGGCGCTGCTGCTCGGCGCGCGCGCGCAGGCTCAGGATGCCGTAGGCCACGTCGGCGGCCAGCGCCTCCAGCAGCTGCGTTTCCTCGGCGCCCAGGTGCAGCACGTGGCGCGCGTACAGGTGCAGCAGGCCGAAGGTGCGCGTGCCGTCCTTGAGCGGCAGGCACACCACGCCGTGCAGGCCCAGCCGCTGCAGTTCGGTGGCGCGCATGTGCTGCACCGGGCTGGCGCCGACGTCGGCGACGATGGTCGTCTGCCCGGTGCGCACCGCCTTGCCGGCCGGGCCGCGGCCGCTGTCGCCGGCGTGCGACCAGCTCAGGCTCAGGCCGTGCAGGTGCTCCGAAGGGCTGCCGGCGTGTGCCACGATCGCGATGCTCTTGCGCGCGTCGTGCCGTGCCATGCCCACCCAGGCCAGGGCGTAGCCGCCGATGTCCACCGTGATGCGGCACACCGCCTCCAGGAAATCGCCTTCCGTGGCCGCACGCACCAGCACCTGGCTGCAGGCGCTGCGCAGCCGGCGTGCGCGGGTGACGCGTGCCAGCTCGGCCTCCAGCCGGCAGCGGTCGGTCACGTCGCTGGCCAGCACCTGCCAGGCCGCGCGCTCGCCGAAGACCGCCGGGCCGACCACGGCCTCGATGTCCAGCGGCGCGCCGCCGCGGCGCGCGTGGCGCCACAGCACCGGCGCCTGGGTGCGCCCGGCCTGCTCCAGCGCGGCGGCGGCCGCATCGCGTTGCGCCGCCGGCCACAGCGCGCGCACATCCATGGCGAGCAGTTCTTCCTCGCTCCAGCCGTACTGGCGCACCATGGCATGGTTCACCGCCAGCAGGCGCAGGCTGCCCTGCTCGCAGACCCACATCGGCTGGGCGTGCTCGGCGAACAGCGCGCGGTACTGGCGCTCGGAAGCCCGCAGCAGCTCGCCCACATGGCGCAACTGGATCAGCGCCGACAGTGATCCGGCCAGGATGTGCAGGTGCTCCTGGTGCTTGCTGGCGAATTCCGTGTCGTAGGTGCACAGCCGCAACACCCCCAGCTGGATGCCGTCGGCGCGCAGGGGCGCGGCGATGCACTGCGCCGGCAATGGCTCCTGCGCAGCGGACTGCGACGCCGCGCCGGCCCGTACCTGCAGCAGCGCCGGCTGGTCACCGGGGCCCAGCTCGATGCTCGCCGTCTGCGCTCCCACCAGCTCCAGCGCCAGTTGCGCCGCCTGGCGCAGGGAGTCCTCCAAAGGCTGGACGCGCCGGGTGATCAGCTGCTGCACCTGCAGCAGCAGCGCGTGCGCGTGCGCTTCCTCCAGGGACTGGCGTTCGGCCTGCTTGCGCGCGCTGATGTCGCGCATGCCGCCGACCATGCGGTATGCGGCGCCCGTGGCATCGCGCAGGATGAAGCCGCGGTCTTGAATCCAGCACAGGCTGCCGTCCAGGCGGTGCACGCGGTACTCCCCGCTCCAGTCCTGCATGCCGGGGCTGTCAATCGCGGCCTCGATGTCCTGCACCATGGCCACGCGCTCGTCGGCGTGGATCCGCTCGGCCCAGCCGTGGCCGTCGAGCGGCAGCTGCTGCGGCGTTCCGCCCAGCAGCGCCTGTGCGCCTTCGCTCCACTCGAGTGCGTCGGTGAGCAGATTCCAGTCCCACAGCACGTCCAGGGTGGCGCGCGCCACCATCTGGAAACGCGCCTCGCTGTCTCGCACATCCTGCAGCGTGCCGCACACGCCGGGCGCATCGGCCTGCGCTGGCCTGGCCGCGTGGCCGGTCACACGCAGGCAGACGGGATCGCCTGAGCCGCGGCGGGCATGCAGCACCAGGTCGAAATCCGTGCCCTCTTGTGCGCAGTGCCGCAGTGCCTGCTCCAGCAGCGCGCGGCTTTCGGGGGCGAATGGCGCCAGTGCCTGGGCCAGCGGCTGCGCCTGCTGCGGCCAACCGAACAGCGTGGCCGCTTCCGGGGACCAGCACAGCAGGCACGGGAAATCGTCCGCCGCCTGCTGCTCCAGCAGATGCCAGCCGACGATGCCCGCGCGCTGCGCCGCAGCCTGCAGCACGTGCTGTTGCGCGCTGGCCTCGGGGGGCAGTTCTGGCGCCTGGCTCATGTTCTGGTCAGGCCGCGCGCGACGGCGCGCTTGCATGGGGCGCGCGCATCCGGTGAAGCAGCGAAGAAAACCGACAGGTGCGGCAGCATGGTGTCAGGCGAAGGAAAGCGGCACCGCAGACGGCTGCATGGCAGCGGCGGGCAGGGCATCGTACACCGCTGGCGCCGCTGTCCGGCCTGCCCGAAGGCCGGGCTGCCGTCATGCGCCAGAGGGCGTCTGTCCGCTTGGCGCGAGCGCTGGACGGGCTGTATCCCAGCCGGCCAGCTGCGCTTGCAGCAGTTGCGCCATCTCGGCCTTGCGCTGGGGCGGCAGCCGGGGCGTGATGGCTCCGAAGCTGATCGCCGCCTGCGTGCTGGCCGACGCGGCGAAGGTGATGCCGACGCCCGACACCCCGGTGGTCAGCGTGTCCACGATGTCGGCCCAACCCGTCGAGCGGGTGCGTCGCACGGCCTGCAGCAGGGATTCGCGCGTGAAGCCGGCCTGGGCATATTCGGGCGCATGGCGCTCGAAGATGCGTTCGGCCTCGGCATCCTCCAGCGCGGCCAGCAGCGCCAGGCCACCCGCGCCCAGTCCCAGCAGACGCCGGCCGCCGACATCGGTGGTGAAGACCTTCACGGGAAAGTGCCCTTCCTCTCGATGCAGGCACAGGCAATAGTCGCCCTGGCGGATGACCAGGAACACGGTGTCGCCCGACAGCCGCGCCAGGCGCTGCATGAGTGGGCGCAGCATGTCCACGAGAGGCGCGCGGCGCATCGAGGCAAAGCCCAGCTGCATTGCGTCCACTCCCAGGCGGTAGGCCTTGCCTGCGCCGTCGCGCTCGGCGAAGCGCTCCTCGACCAGGCACGACAGCAGCCGGTGCACGGTCGAGCGTTCCAGGCCGGTGGCCGCCACGGTGTCCGTCAGGCGAATGCCCTGCTCCTGGTGCTCGGCCAGAAGGCGCAGCAGCTGCAGCGCGCGGCGCAGGCTTTGCGCGCCCGAAGTACCGGCGGAAGTGTCCATAGTGTGGGAAAAAATCGTTGTTTAGTTTGCGATGCAGAAAAGTCCAAGTCTAGACTGGCAAAAATCCCGCAAGGAGACCCCATGGCCTACGCCACTCTGGAGATCGAAAGCCACGGCGCCGTGCGCCGCATCCTGCTGGCGCGCGAGGCGCAGCGCAACGCGCAGAGCCAGCAGATGCTGGACGAACTGATGCAGGCCTTCGATGCGGCGCAGTCCGACGACAGCGTGCGCGTGGTGGTGCTGGCCGGCAAAGGCGCGCATTTCTCGGCCGGCCACGACCTGAAACAGGCCCAGGCCGAACGGGCCGACTTCACCGTCGAGCAGCGCTGGGCCTACGAGCAGCTGCGCTACTTCGACTATTCCATGCGCATCTGGGACTTCCCCAAGCCCACCATCGCCCAGGTGCAGGGCGCCTGCGTGGCCGGCGGCTTCATGCTGGCCAACATGTGCGACCTGGTGGTGGCCAGCGAGTCGGCGTACTTTTCCGACCCGGTAGGCCACACGCTGGGCGCCGCCGCCACCGAGGTGCTGATCCACCCGTGGGTGATGGGCGCACGCAAGGCCAAGGAGATGCTGTTCACCGGCGGCCGGGTCTCGGCCCAGGAGGCGCAGGCCATCGGCATGGTCAACCGCGTGGTGCCCGATGCCGAGCTGGACGCGGCGACCCTGGCGCTGGCGCAGCAGATCGCCCAGGCACCGCCCTTCGGGCTGCGCCTGACCAAGCGCTCCATCAACCGCAGCCTGGACGCCCAGGGCCTGCGCAGCGCACTGGCCGCGCACTTCGACACGCACCAGCTGTCGCACCTGAGCGAGGGCTTCCTCACCGCGCGCGACCGCGGCTTGGCCAGCGCCATCCAGAAAACCCCCGGCAGCCCGGCCAAGGCCTCCTGATGCTTGCTCCCGGCCAGCACCCCGCCCACCGCCTGCAGCCATTGCTCAACCCGGCGTCCATCGCCATCGTCGGCGCCAGCGGCGACGCCGCGCGCATCGGCGGCATGCCGATCGCGCACCTGACGCGCTTCGGCTACGCCGGGCGCGTCTATCCCATCAATCCCAAATACGGCGAGGTCTTCGGCCTGCGCTGCTGGCCGGACCTGGAGTCCTTGCCCGAGGCGCCCGACCTGGTGGTGCTGGCCGTGGCCGCCGCGCAGGTGCTGCCGATGCTGCAGCGCTGCGCCGCGCGCGGCGTGCGCGCCGTGCTCGTCTACGCCGCCGGTTTCGCCGAGGAAGGGGCGCGCGGCGCGCAGCTGCAGGCCGAGCTCGAGGCCTACGTGGCCACCACCGATCTGGTCGTGGCCGGGCCCAACGCCATGGGATTCGCCAACCTCAACACCCAGGCGCACACCAACTTCGCCTCGGTATTCAACACTGTGCCCATGCAGCAGGGAGCGGGCCGCGTCAGCCTGCTGACGCAAAGCGGCAACGTCTGCGCCGCGGTGTACGCCATCGCGCGCCGGCTGGGGGTGGACTTCAGCCACTTCATCAACACCGGCAACGAGGCCTGCGTGGACTTCGCGCAGTACTTGGAGTACCTGGCCCAGGACGACGCCACCGACGTGGCGCTGGGCTACATCGAGGAACTGCGCGATGGCCCGCGCTTCATGGCCGCCGCAGCCGAGTTCGCGCGGCGCGGCAAGCTGCTCATCCTCTACAAGGCCGGCGAGACCGACAAGGGCTCGGAGGCGGTGCGCTCGCACACCTCGGCGCTGGCCGGCGACCGCGCGGTCTACCAGGCGGCGTTCGCGCAGCTGGGCATCGTCCAGGGGCATGATTTCGTGCAGCTGGCGCAGCTGGCGCACCTGGCCGACTACCGCCACAAGAGTGCCGGCAAGCGCGTGGCCATCATCACCATCTCCGGCGCGCTGGGTGCCATCCTGGCCGACAAGTTCATCGGCGCCGGGCTGGAGGTGCCTACGCTGCCGCAGCCGCTGCAGGACGTGCTGCGCGCCGGCATCCCTGACTACGGAATGGTGACCAACCCGGTGGACGTAACCGGCAACGTGGTCAACGACCCCGGCTTCGTGCGCACCGCCATGCAGGCGCTGGCGCAGTCGGACGCGGTGGACACGGTGGTCCTCTACGCGCCGGGCTACATGCTGGATCGCATGGCCGACGACCTGGTGGCCGTCTCGGCCGCGCACGGCAAGCTGTTCGTGGCCATCGACACCGGCGCCGCCACGACCCGCGCGCAGCTGCGCGCCGGCGGCGTGCCGGTGTTCGAGGACATCGGCGTGGCCGTCGCGGCGCTGGCGCCCTTCCTGCTGTGGCACGAGCGCCGCCGCACTGGCCGCTGGCTGCAGCTGCGCGCGCAGCCCCTACCCGCCCCAGCCGCGCTGCCGGCGCAGCTGGACGAGTACCGCACCAAGCAGCTGCTGGCCGCGCACGGCATGCCCGCCGTCGCCGAGCGCGTGGCCACCAGCGCCGACGAGGCCGTGGCCGCCGCCGAGGCGCTGGGCTACCCGGTGGTGCTGAAGGTGCTGTCGCCCGACATTGCCCACAAGACCGAGGCCGGTGGCGTGCGCCTGCGGCTGCACGACGCCGATGCCGTGCGCGCCGTCTACGGCGAGGTGCTGGCCAGCTGCCGGCGCCATGCCCCGCAGGCGCGCATCGAGGGGGCGCTGGTCGGGCGCATGGAGTCGGGCGTGGCCGAGCTCATCGTCGGCGCCACGCGCGACGCGGTGTTCGGCATGACGCTCACCGTCGGCCTGGGCGGCGTGCTCACCGAGCTCTACCAGGACGTCAGCCACCGCGTACTGCCCGTGGACGAGGCCATGGCGCTGGAAATGCTGCGCGAGCTCAAGGCCTACCCGCTGCTGACCGGATTTCGCGGGCGTCCGGCGGGCGACGTGGCGGCAGCCTGCGCGGCCATCGCTGGCTTCTCGCGCGCCGTGCTGGCGCTGGGCGCGCAGGTGCAGGAGGCCGAGGTCAATCCGCTGCTCGTCAAGGCCGAAGGCCAGGGCGTGTGCGCGCTCGACGCCCTGGTGCTGCCCGCGCCGCCCTCTGCGTCCTGAGGCGGCGCATCGCCCCAGCGTCTGATTTTCCTCACCCCGCAAGCCGTGCAACGACCTCAGGAGACTCCCCCATGATCAAGCAGATCCTCGCCACCGTGGCCTTGGCCGCTTCCGCCGTGTGCGGCGTGGCCCATGCGCAGGACTACCCGTCCAAGCCGGTGACCATCGTCGTGCCGTTCTCGCCCGGCGGCGCCACCGACATCATGTCGCGCACCCTGGCCGAACGCTTGGGCAAGCGCCTGGGCCAGCCGGTGATCGTGGACAACAAGCCCGGCGCCGGCACCATGATCGCCTCCGAGTACGTGGCGCGCGCTGCACCCGACGGACACACCGTGCTGATGGCCGCCTCGTCGCTGGGCATTGCCCCGGCGCTGTACCGCAAGGTCAACTACGACCCGGTCAAGGACTTTGCGCCGATCTCGCTGGTGGCCTCGGTGGTGCACGTGCTGGAGGTGCACCCCAGCGTGCCCGCCAAGAACGTCGCCGAACTGATCGCCTGGCTCAAGGCGAATCCGGGCAAGGCCAACTACGGCTCGGTGGGCGCCGGCACTTCCACCCACCTGGAGGCCGAGCTGTTCAACACCATGGCCGGCGTGAAGATGACGCACATCCCGTACAAGGGCAGCGCGCCGGCGCTGATGGACATGGTGGCTGGCAACCTGCAGGTCATGTTCGACGCCTGGGCCTCGTCGGGGCCGTTCGTCAAGGACGGCAAGACGCGCCTGCTGGCGGTGACCACGGCCCGGCGCTCCAAGCTGTTGCCCGACGTGCCGACGGTGGCCGAGTCGGGCCTGCCCGGCTACGAGGCCATGCCCTGGCTCGGCTTCGTAGCGCCAGCCGGCACGCCCAAGGCGGCCATCGACAAGTTCCATGCCGAGCTGATGCACGTGCTGCAGGAGCCGGCGGTACAGGAAAAATTCCGCTCGCTCGGCCTGGACATCATCGGCAACAGCCCGCGCGAGTTCGGCGACTTCCTGAAGCAGGACATCGTCAAGTGGGCCCAGGTGGTCAAGGACTCGGGCGCCAAGGTGGACTGAGGGCTCAGCCGCGCGCGCCGCGTCGCGCGCGCACCGCCTGTGCCAGTGCCTGCAGCAGCGGCTGCGTCTGCGCGAAGCTGATGCAGGCGTCGGTCACCGATACGCCGGGCGCCAGCGGCTGGCCGGCGACGATGTCCTGGCGGCCTTCCTGCAGGTGGCTCTCGATCATCACGCCGGTGATGCGCGCGTCGCCGCCGGCGATCTGCGCCGCCACGTCGTGCCCCACGTCGATCTGGCGCGCGTGCTGCTTGCTACTGTTGGCGTGCGACAGATCGACCATGACCTGCTCGCGCAGACCGCTCTTGGCCAGCAGTTCGCAGGCCGCGTGCACGTGCTCGGCCGCGTAGTTGGGCTGCTTGCCGCCGCGCAGGATGACGTGGCAGTCGCGGTTGCCGCGGGTCTCGAAGATGGCCGCCTGGCCCATCTTGGTCATGCCCATGAAGGCATGCGGCGCCGCGGCCGCCAGCATCGCATCGGTGGCCACGCGCACGCCGCCGTCGGTGCCGTTCTTGAAGCCCACCGGGCACGACAGGCCGCTGGCCAGCTGGCGGTGGCTCTGGCTCTCGGTGGTGCGCGCGCCGATGGCGCCCCAGCTGACCAGGTCGCTGATGAACTGCGGGCTGAGCAGGTCCAAAAATTCGGTGCCCACCGGCAGGCCCAGCGCCAGCACCTCCAGCAGCAGCGCGCGGGCGCGCTCCAGTCCTTCGTTGATGGCGAAGCTGCCGTCCAGGTGCGGGTCGTTGATGTAGCCCTTCCAGCCGACCGTGGTGCGGGGCTTCTCGAAGTACACGCGCATCACCACCAGCAGGTCGGCAGCGAGCGCATCGACCTCGCTTTTCAGCTGGCGCGCGTACTGCAGCGCCTCGTTGTGGTCGTGGATCGAGCAGGGACCGACGACGACGATCAGCCGGTCGTCCTGGCCCGCCAGCACGCGCGCCAGCGCCGCGCGGCTGTCCTCGACGAGCTGCTGCGCGGCGTCCGGCGCGGGCAGCCATTCCTGCAGCAGCGCGGGGGTGATGAGCGGGCGCACGGCGCGGATGCGCAGGTCGTCGATGCGCGTGGTGTCCAGGGTGGTGCAGGGGGTGGGCGGGATGTGGGTCATGGTGGTCCGATTGTGCGGCGCGCGCACCGTGCCGCACTCCGGCCCTGGGCTGGTCGGCATGCATTTGAACGAAATCGGGCTGCAGCCATTACGTTACAAGGGCCGCAAGCTATTAAAAGAGAAGCATGGGCCGGCTTGCAGCGCCCGGCGCCGCGCGCCCTCAGGGACGCCGGAAGCGCGCGTTCTGCCCCGACCAGTAGCGCGATTGCAGATGGTCCAGCCGCACCGTGCCGCCGCTGGAGGGCGCGTGCACGAAGCGCCCCTCGCCCACATAGATGCCGGCGTGCGAGGGCCGGCCACGGCCGAATACCACCAGGTCGCCGGTGCGCAGGTCCTGCGCGTCCACCGGCGCGCCGAAACCGCTGAGCTGCGCTACCGTGCGCGGCGGCGCCACGCCGGCGCGGCTCTGGTACACGTAGCCGATCAGGCCGCTGCAGTCGAAGCCGCTCTCAGGGGTGTTGCCGCCGTAGCGATACGGCGTGCCGACCAGGCCCAGAGCGTGGATGGCGATGTCGCTGGACTGCTCGGCGCTCAGGCGCGCATAGGCGGGCGCGCGTGGCGAAGCCGGCGGTGGCTTGGGGCCGCTGGCGCAACCGGCCAGCAGCGCCGCGGCCAGCAGCACCACGCTGGCCGGACGAGGAAGAAGAAACGCGGACCACATGCGGCCAAGGGTAGCAGCGTGCGGTGCAGGGCGACCCGGGCGTCTTCGGATCGCGTCGCCAGCCGGGGCCATGCCAGCCGGAAAAAAATTGGAATCTGACCCCAATTCTTTACAGCCGGAGTCCAGGTCAATAGGCAGCCGGGGCAAGAAAAACGCCCCCGCGCGTGAAGCGCGAGGGCGTGGGATGCTGCGCACCAAGGGGCGGCGCGGCGGTGCGGGAGGCGGCTCAGGGCTTGTTCATGTTCACGTTCACGCCGCGCCGCTCCTGCGACTGGTTGTCGCTGCCGATGTGGTTTTGGCGGTCGTGACGGCTCTCGGGCGTGCGCTGCGCCTGGTTCTTCTGCGTGGTCTCCTGCTGGCCCTGGCGGTTGTGGTCGTTCTCCACCTTGCCGGTGCCGGGGGTCTGCTGGTCCTTGGGGTTCATGGTATGTGCTCCTGTGATGCGGATTGGATGGATGGGGAGGGAAGTCAGAGCTCGACCTCGCGGTGCTCGCCCAGCCCCTTGGGCCGCTCGCCGGTCAGCGCGGCGGTGGCCATCTTGAACAGCTGGGTCATCTTGCTTTCCTTCACATCCCAGTACTCGGCATGGCGGACCTGCACCGCCAGCAGCACCAGGTTCGGGTCTTCGGGGCCCTCCGGGAACCAGGCCTTGGCCATGGGCGTCCAGAGTTCCTCCTTGCGCTTCTTGTCCTCGATGAACGTGGCGTTGCCGGAGATGGAGACGTAGCAGTCTTCCTCGGGGTTGGCGTAGCTGACGTTGGTCTGGCTGTCGGCCTGCAGGCGCTGGTGCAGCTCTTGGCCGCGCGGGATGAAGAAGTACAGCTGCCCCTGCTGCTCGATTTCCTTGTTCAGCGTGGTCAGCGGGTGCGCATGCAGGATGCCGTTGTCGCCGCGGTGCGTGAGCATGCCGAAGCGGATGTCCTTGATGCGCTCGAACAGCGCTTCGCGGTCGTTGTCCTGGTCGTGTTCGTGGGCCATGAAGCGGCTCTCCTGTGGTGAAGGGAAAGGGAGCAACCACTCTAGAAGGCCCTGCGCGCCGCCCCGGTCGGCGCGGCGCCAGCCCGGCTGTGGGGGCTGTCCGACGCGCTCTGCCAGCCGCGCGGCCGGCGCCTCAGGCGGCCAGCTGGCGCTGCAGCGTGAACGGCGGCAAGCCGGACAGCAGCCGCTGGCCGTAGCCGGTGCGCACCAGGCGCTTGTCGTAGCAGTAAACGTGCGCCCGGTCGTCCTCGGTGCGGATGGCGCGGCCGACCCACTGCGCCAGGCGGATGGCGGTGGCCGGCACCACCAGCTCGCTGAACGGGTCGCGCCCGGCCGCGCGCAGCCACTCCGCGCGCGCCTCGCCCACCGGGTCATCGGGCGGCGCGAACGGCAGCTTGGTGATGAACAGCGACTCGCACAGCGCGCCCGGCAGGTCCAGCCCCTCGCCGAAGGACTGCATGCCGAAGACGATGGACGGCTGGCCGGCGGCCACGCGCTCGCGGTGGCGCGCCAGCAGCTCGCGCCGCGGCAGCTGGCCCTGGACCAGCACCGTGCCGCGCAGGTGCGTGGGCAGCTCGTCCACGGCACGGCGCATCTGCTCGCGCGAGGTGAACAGCACCAGCGCGCCGGCCTCCACCGCGCTCAGGTCGGTCAGCAGCGCCTCGACCATCTGGGCGGTGAACTGCTGCACGTCGCGCGGCTCGGCGCGCGTCTCGCGCGCCACCAGCGTGCCCTGCAGCGCGTAGTCGAACGGGCTGGCCACGGCCAGCGTGGCCACGGCGTCGTCGCCGGCAAGACCCGCCTCGCGCAGGAAGAAGTCGAACTGCCCGCAGCTGGTCAGCGTGGCCGAGGTCAGCACCGCGCCGCGTACGCTGCTCCACAGGTGCTGGCGCAGCGCGTTGCCCGGCAGCACCGGCGAGGCGTGCGCGCGGATGGTGACGAAGTCGCCGTCCACCGCCAGCGTGAACCACTTGGCCGCCGGCACCGCGCCTTCGGGCGCGTCCTGCAGCAGCAGCTGTGCGCAGGCGTGCACGCCCTCCAGGCGCGGCGCCAGCGCACCCACCTGGGCGTACAGCTGCGACAGCCGGCGCGCCTCGTCGGGCGTGTCGCGCATGGCCGCGCGCAACGCCTTGGCAATCGCCCGCAGCGCCGTGAGAAAGCCCTCGGCGTGGTGCGCGGCCTGGCTGAAGGGCTCGATCAGCGCCTCGGGCAGCGCGCCGCCGGGCACACGTGCGCGCGTCGGCTGGCCGGCGCTGCTGCCGAAGCGCGGTGCGGCTTTCAGGCCCGCGCCGTACAGGTCCATCGCCAGGCGCGCCGCGTCCTGCAGCGCGGCGCGCAGGCGCGCGGCGTGATTCGGGATGTCGGCGATCTCGCCCACCTCCACCAGCTGGCCGATGCGCAGCGCGCGGCTGGCCAGCTTGTCGATCCAGCCCAGGTGCGACAGGTCGGCCTCGCAGGCGAACTGTGACAGCGCGGTGCCGGGCAGATGGTGCGCCTCGTCGACGATCAGCAGGCAGTTGTCCAGTTCGGGCAGCAGCCGCGCGCCGATGGACGACAGCAGCAGGTCGTGATTCGCCACGATGACCTGCGCGGCCACCAGGTCCTTCCTGCGCTCGTAGTAGGTGCAGCGCGAGAACAGCGGGCAGTGCTTGCCGGTGCACGAGTGCGCCTCGGCCGCCACCGGCGACCAGGCCTCTGCTTCAGGCGGCGTGGCCAGCGTGTCGCGGTCGCCGTCCCACTGGCCGGAGGCCAGCGCATCGGCCATGCTGGCGTAGAACTGCACGCGCGACTGGGCCGCTTGGCGCACGGCGGGCTGGGGCGATTCGGTGGCGCCGAACAGGTCGTCGGTGCCGCTCCAGTCCTCGTCGTCCTCGGCGCCGCCGCCGGCCAGGCGCTCCAGTTTCAGTTTGCACACGTAGCGCCCGCGCCCCTTGGCCAGGGCGAAGCGCACCGGCTGCTCCAGGTGCTGCGCCAGCGCCGGCAGGTCCTTGTGCACCAGCTGCTCCTGCAGCGCCACGGTGGCGGTGGAGATCAGCACCCGCGTGCCGCGCGCCAGCGCCAGGGCGATGGCCGGCGCGCTGTACGCCAGCGACTTGCCCACGCCGGTTCCGGCCTGGATGACGGCAATGGCGCGCTGCGGCTCGGCGTCCTCGTCCTCGGCCTTGCCCAGCTCGGCGGCGGCGAAGGTCTGCGCCACCTGCTCGGCCATGCGCCGCTGGCCGTCGCGCACGCGAAAGCCGGCGGTGGCCTGCACCACCGTCTCGAAGCTGGCCAGGGCCGCGTCGGCCCATTGCTGCGTGGACATGGAGGGAGAAACGAACAATGGGGAGGAAGAGGACACGGTGAAGGAAACAGGGAAAGCCCAGGGCGCGATTACTGTGCTTTCATCCAGGGATGGTAGTGCACAGCACCCAAGCCCGTGGCCGATGGGGTCAACCGGCAGCGGCCTACGCCAGCGGCAGGCAGCGTGCCTAGCATGGGTGGACAGCTGCTGCGCGTCGCGCGCCAGTGCCGGAGTTGCCCGCCTTTCCACCCCACACCTATTTCGCCATGACGACCACTCCTTCTCATCCCGTTCCCACCTCGCCGCAACGCCGCGACACGCCGGGCAAGCCCGCCGATCCGCACGGCATCGACCTGACCCAGACCGACCAGCCCGAGGCTGAGGACACCACCCCGCAACTGCCGCACGAGCGCGACCAGGACAAGTGCATGACCGACGGCGAGCCCGATGCCCAGGTGCAACAGGGCTTTCGCGACGTGGAGCGTGGCCTGCAGGACACCGACCAGGGCCTGCGCTCGCACAACGTGGGGCGCAAGCCGCAACCCTGACCACCGCTTTTGCTACTCTTTAGATAGCTGCAGGCGCTTTGTTTTCAAGGGCTTCAGCCAGAAAACGCATCAAAATCCAGATGCTCGGCCGCAGCTTGGCACTGCACCAGAGCGCCCGTCGCCTGCTGCAGCTGCAACGCCGCCGCGGCTGCCAGTTCGGCCGGCGCGGCGGCGGTCAGCAGCAGCAGTTCGGGCGTGCTCCCTACCGCGCCGCCAGCCAGCCAGCGGCGCCGCTGCACCGCCAGACCCCAGCGTGCCAGCAGGCGCACGACAGTGGCCTCGCACAGCGCCCGCTCGGAGCGCAGCCGCAGCAGGTGGCCGCCGCTGACGGGCCAAGCGGATGGCAGCGGCGATGGCTGGGGCGCTGTGGTCAGCGCGGGCTCGGCATGGGCCAACATCGAAATCTCTCCTTGCGAATGGCCCGGCAGCGGCTGCCGGGCGCGGGAAACAAAAAAACCCAGCGGCCGGGCTGGGTTTCATTCACTGGAAGAGGAACAAGACACCAGGTGACCGCCTTGTGCGGCCACCCCACGCGCGTCAGGGGGCCGCGGTGGTCATGGTGGTAATCATGGGTGCCTGCAGCACCGGCACGCTGCCCGGCACACCCGGACGGGCGGCGGTGGCAGGCAAGGTGGGCAGGCGGAACATGGCGGTCAGTGTAGCGCAGGCCCTGCCGGCCCTGCATTCGCTATTGAAAAGATAGCTAATTGCCCTTTGAAAACAAGGGCCGGGCCGGAAAAAGACCATGAAACGCTCAAGACTTCTTCAGCGTCGCCTGCAGCGTGATCTCGGGCACCGCGGCCAGCGCCTTGGACAGCGGGCAGTTGCGCTTGGCGTCCTCGGCGATCTGCTGGAAGCGCGCCTCGTCGATGCCCGGAACGTCCGCGTCCAGCGTCAGCGCGATGCGGTCGATCTTGAAGCCCTCGCCGTCCTGCACCAGGCGCACGCGCGCCGTGGTGTCCACGCTGCGCGTGGCGATGCCGGCCTTGTCGCAGGCGAAGGAAAACGCCATGGTGAAGCACGCTGCATGCGCCGCACCCAGGATCTCCTCGGGATTGGTGCCCTTGCGGTCGTCGCCGAAGCGGCTGGCAAAGCCGTAGGGGTACTTGTGCAGCGAGCCGGTCTCGGTGCTGATCTGGCCCTGACCGGCCTTGCCGGCGCCTTCCCAGTGGACGGATGCGGATTTTTCGCTCATGGACGACTCCTGTGAGGGGTTGAAGAAAGAAAAAGCAAGACAGCCGGAGCAACTGAGGCCCCCTGCCAGGCGCCTGGTGCCTGCCTGCCGCAAGGCAATGCCGCGCCAGGCAAACTCGCATCACAGCACGGTCCCGATCCCTCGGCTGTCGGCGCGCGTGCCGTGCCGGTGCGGCATCCGGCCTACACCACCGGGCGCTACAGTGCAGCGCATGCCGAACGACGCCGCTTCCTTCTTCGCCGCCCCTTGGATTGCCCGCCGCCTGCACATCCACGGAACAGTGCAGGGCGTGTACTTCCGCCAGTCCACCGTCGAGGCCGCGCGCAGCCTGGGCTTGGCCGGCTGGGTGCGCAACCGGCGGGATGGCAGCGTCGAGACGCTGGCCGTCGGCACGCCGGAGCAGGTGCAGGCGCTGATCGACTGGGCGCACCAGGGGCCGGCGGCGGCGCGCGTCGAGCGGGTGCAGGTACTCGAAGAAGCGCTGCCCGAGCCGCTGCCAGGCGGCTTCACGCAGGAAGCAACGGTTTAACCGGGGCCAGGGTTGTCGCCAGCGTCGCGCATGGCCCGGGCCAGCGCGCCGCAGCCGCGTTCGGCCAGGGCGGCGATGGCGCCCTCGCGGTCGGGCGCCGTGCGGTTCTGGCTCAGCTTGCGCTTGCCCTCGATGCGCGTGATGCGCACCTCGATGCCGACGATGGCGCGCAGCATCTCGTCCAGGTAGTCGCGCGGCGCGTCGCCCATCTTCCAGGGCCGGGGCTCGCCGGCCTCGTGCCGGCGCGTCAGGCGCGCCACCACGCCGCGCACATGGCGTTCGTCGTCATGCACGGAGAGCCGGCCGTGCACGTGCACGGCCTCGTAGTTCCACGTGGGCACGGCGCGGTGCGTCTCGTGCTTGGAGGGGTACCAGTTGGGCGAGATGTAGCCGTGCTGCCCGCGAAACACCACCAGTGCATCGACCGCGCCGCCGGCCGGCACCTCACGCCACAGCGCATTGGCGCGCGCCACATGCGCCACCAGCGTGCCGTGCGGGCCGCGCCCGGCGTCGAGCAGGAAAGGCATGTGGTCCGCGTCCAGACCCTGCGGCCCCTGGCGGCACAGCAGGCCCAGCGGGTGCTCGCAGATCAGCGCGTGCAGCGCGTCAGGACGCTCTTCATTGAAGGCAGCGGGGAGGTACATGGCGACATTCTGCGCCGGGCGGATCAGGCGCGGGTGCGCGCGCCGTAGGCGCACCAGCCAGGGCGCGGGCTCTTCTTTTGCGGGTGCAGGCGGCAGGTCTCGGGCCGGCGCTCGTACACCGTGCAGCGGCGCGTGGCCGCGTCCAGGAACTGGCAGTCGCCGCTGGCGCGCCGCGCCAGGGTGAACAGGCCGTTCTTGGGGCTGTAGTGCTCGATCAGCCGGGCCTTCGTGAGCCGGCGGGCGATCAGCCGCTCCTCGACATGCTCGGCCTCGAACGCCTCGACCCAGCCCAGCCGCACCAGATCGGACAGCGCCGCCTCCAGCGGCATGGTGCAGCAGTTGGCGTTGCAGGACTCGCACAGCCCGGCGCGCCAGCGCGTCCAGGTGTCGCAGCGGTCGGTGTCGACGATGGCGATGGTGCGGGGGGGCATCGTTGTGTGATGAAGTCGGGAGAGGAGGTGGAGGCCGGTCTATCAGCCGGCTACACGATGAAGAAAACGAAATTTGGTAGTGCGCCGTGATCGACGTCATACCAGTTCTTATCGACAGCCCGAACCCGCGCGACTACCACTTCGAGCTGAAGTAGTTGGTTAAGGCGGAAGAAGGCGTTGAACTGTCGACATTTTGTCGACAACCGAAATTGCCCGCAGCAGACGGTATCTTCTGGCCTGCTTCAGTCTCGGATTCCTCAGGCATGGTTGTTCCGGCCTTAGGGGACCTCCTATCGGGCTTCAGATTCCAAGCTCTTGCGTGTGCAGTGCCGCCGGGGCAATTCATTTGGCAATTTCTGAGCTGCCTATGCGGCAGAGAACGGGTCGCGCGCTCCACCGGACTGCAGGTGGGCTGAACCGCCCCGGCTTTGAACTGACCCCCAGAATTTGGACAAAATTCAAGGGTTTTCATGAGGAAGTACGAAACGGATTTCAAGCTGAAAGTCGTCCAGAGCTTTTTAGCCGGCGAAGGTGGCGCGAAGCTGTTGGCTCGGCGGTGGTCGATTCCCGAGGAGAAGGTCCGCACCTGGGTGAACCACTACCGTCTGCACGGCATCGAGGGCTTGCGCCCCAAGCGCAGCGCGTACAGTGCGCAGTTCAAGCTGCAGGTGCTGGCTCATCAGGATCGCGAGCAGCTTTCCAGCCGTCAGGTTGCGGCGCTCTATGACATCCGCAATCCCAATCAGATCGTGGTCTGGAGACGCAATCTCGATCAAGGTCGCCTGCAAGCGCGCGCTAGCGGGGAACAAGAGCAGCTCAAGATCAAACCAGAACGACGCTCTGCAGCGCCGCCAAGCACGATCGTTGCCGATACGCAGAAAACCCTGCGGGAAGAGAACGACCGACTGCGCGCGGAGGTCGCGTACCTAAAAAAATTGCAGGCCTTGATCCGGTCAAAGAGATCAGCTGCGCCGACAAAGCGTGTCTGATTGCTGGGTTGAGGCATGACCATAAATTGGTGGATCTGTTGCAGGCAGCCGGCTTGGCGCGCAGCACGTTCTACTACCAGTGCCGGGCGGCCCAGCGCGCCGACGCGCAAAGCATCCTGGAGACTCGGATTCGCACTGTCTACGACGAGCACAAAGGCCGCTACGGATACAGGCGGATCACTGCCGTGCTACGCCGCTCGACGCAGGAGCCGATCAACCACAAGTGCGTGCAGCGTCTGATGCAGAAGATGGGGCTGCGAGCGTTGATTCGGGTGAAGAAGCGCTCCCGGCATGTTCCGGGCACAAGCGATGCACACGTCCCCAACATTCTGCAGCGCGACTTCAGTGCGACTGCTGCGAACCAGAAGTGGGCGACCGACGTCACCGAGTTCAACGTGAGCGGCCACAAGCTGTACCTGTCGGCCTGCATGGATCTGTACAACGGCGAGATCGTCGCGTACCGCATGGCAAGGCGGCCGGTTTTCGAGATGGTTTCCACCATGCTTGAGGCCGCACTCTCGCAGACCAGTTGCGCGGTCGACCTGATCGTGCACTCCGATCAAGGCCGGCACTACAAGATGCAACCCTACCGATCGATGCTCGCGCGACGCGGAGCCAGGCAAAGCATGAGTCGCAAAGGCAACTGCTTCGACAACGCGGCGATTGAAAGCTTCTTCGGCACCCTGAAGGCCGAGTATTTCCATCTTGAAAGGCCCGACAGCATTGGTGCGCTCGAAGCGGGCGTACATGATTACGTCCACTACTACAACCACGAGCGCATCAAGCTCGGGCTTTTGGGGCTCAGTCCGGTGGAGTACCGATTGAGAAGCACTGCCTACACGGCGGCATCGTGACCGTCCAAATTCTGGGGGTCAGTTCAAAGCCGGGGCGGTTCAGTCACATATTCCACACGCCCTCCGTTGACGAGCACTCGGCAGTGCTCCAGGTAATAGAGGTTGGCGCGCTGCGAATGAAGGATAGCCTTGAGATCGGAAGAAGCGATGTCTTGCATCGGGACAGTATGCGAGTCGCCGGCAGCCCTGCACATCGGTAAAGGCGAGACAGCGAACGGACCGTCCCAAGAGCGAGGCCACGCTGCCCAGTCCGAAGGGCTTTTGCATGCGCCGCTGCCTGACACTGGCGACAAGAAAGGGCGATTTACAGACATCCACCTGCCGCAGCGGGGCTGACTATCATGGTGGGTTTCCCTCCCGCCACCCGCTGCCGTGACCTCCTCCCTCTCCGATGACCTGCGCGATGACGCCTACCTCGCCCGCGTGCTGCGCGAGCAGCGCATCAGCATCCGCGGCGCGCGTACGCACAACCTGAAGAACATCGACCTGGACCTTCCGCGCAACCGGCTGGTGGTTATCACCGGCCTGTCAGGCTCGGGCAAGTCCAGCCTGGCCTTCGACACGCTGTACGCGGAAGGCCAGCGGCGCTACGTGGAGAGCCTGTCGGCCTATGCGCGGCAGTTCCTGGGCCGGCTGGACAAACCCGACGTGGACCTGATCGAAGGCCTGTCGCCGGCGATCGCCATCGAGCAAAAGGCCACCAGCCACAACCCGCGCTCCACCGTCGGCACGGTGACCGAGGTGCACGACTACCTGCGTCTGCTCTATGCGCGCGCCGGTACGCCCTACTGCCCCGAGCACGGCCTGCCGCTCACCGCGCAGACGGTGAGCCAGATGGTCGACGCCGTGCTGGCGCTGCCGGACGACACGCGCCTGATGCTGCTGGCGCCGCTGGCGCGCGAGAAAAAAGGCGAATTCGCCGAGGTGCTGGCGCAGATGCAGCAGCTCGGCTACGTGCGCTTTCGCATCGACGGGCAGATCGTCGATGCCGAGAGCCTGCCGGCGCTCAAGAAAACCGAGAAGCACGACATCGACGTCGTCATCGACCGCCTCAAAGTGCGCCCCGACGCGCGCCAGCGCCTGGCCGAGAGCATCGAGGCGGTGCTGCGCGTGGGCGGGAGCGAAGGCGCCGGCCGCGTGCTGGCGCTGGAGATGGACAGCGGCCACGAACACCTGTGGTCCAGCCGCTTCGCCTGCCCGGTGTGCAGCTACGCCCTGCCCGAGCTGGAGCCGCGGCTGTTTTCCTTCAACTCGCCGACCGGGGCCTGCCCGAGCTGCGACGGCATCGGCGAACTGGAGGTGTTCGACCCAGAGCGCATCGTGGCGCACCCCGAACTCAGCCTGGCCGGCGGCGCGGTGCGCGGCTGGGACCGGCGCAACGGGTACTACTTCGCCATGCTCGAGAGCCTGGCGCGGCACTATCGTTTCGACGTCGAGACGCCTTTCGAGGCGCTGCCGGACAAGGTGCGCCAGGTGGTGCTGCACGGCTCAGGGCAAGAGGAGATCGCGTTTTCCTATGTGCTGGACAGCGGCGCGCGCAAGGGCCAGGAGATCGTCAAGAGCCACCCGTTCGAGGGCATCGTGCCCAACATGGAGCGGCGCTGGCGCGACACCGATTCGGCCACCGTGCGCGAGGAACTGGCGCGCTTTCGCCAGTGCCAGCCCTGCCCGGCGTGCCGCGGCGCACGCCTGCGCCCGGAAGCGCGCGCGGTCAAGGTGGGCGAGGGCAGTGAGGCGCTGGCCATCCACCAAGTCAGCGCGCTCACCTTGGCCGCCGCGCAGGACTGGTTCGCGCGCCTGCAGCTGACCGGCGCCAAGGCCGAGATCGCCGCGCGCATCGTGCGCGAGATCGGCGCGCGCCTGTCCTTTTTGAACGACGTCGGCCTGTCGTACCTGAGCCTGGCGCGCAGCGCCGATACGCTCTCGGGCGGCGAGGCGCAGCGCATCCGCCTGGCCAGCCAGATCGGCAGCGGCCTCACCGGCGTGATGTACGTGCTGGACGAGCCCAGCATCGGCCTGCACCAGCGCGACAACGACCGGCTGATCGCCACGTTGGTGCGGCTGCGCGACATCGGCAACAGCGTGCTGGTGGTCGAGCATGACGAGGACATGATCCGCGCCGCCGACCACGTGGTGGACATGGGGCCCGGCGCCGGCGTGCACGGCGGGCGCGTCATGGCCCAAGGCACGGCGCAGGACCTGGCGGACAGCCCGGATTCGCTCACCGGCCAGTACCTGTCGGGCGCCAAGACCATCGCCGTGCCGTTGCGGCGCACGCCCTGGCTGCCGGTGCGCGCGCAGGACCGCGAGGCGCCGGCGCCGAGGAAAAACGGCGCGTCGCGCTTTCCCGAGACCGCCGCCAGCGCCCGCCGCCAGGAGCGCCTGGCCGCTCACCGCGCCACGCTGGGCGACCTGCAGGCGCTGCGCGTGCTGGGCGCGCGTGGCAACAACCTGGCGGACGTCAGCGTGTCCTTCCCGGTCGGCCTGTTCACCTGCGTCACGGGCGTCTCCGGCTCGGGCAAGAGCACGCTGGTCAACGACACGCTGCTGAAAGCCGTCGCGCGCCAGCTCTACCGCGCGCACGACGAGCCGGCCGAGCACGATGCGATCGAGGGCATCGAGTATTTCGACAAGGTCATCAACGTCGACCAAAGCCCCATCGGCCGCACGCCGCGCAGCAACCCGGCGACCTACACCGGCCTGTTCACGCCCATCCGCGAACTGATGGCCGAGACCAACACCGCGCGCGAGCGCGGCTACGGGCCAGGGCGGTTTTCCTTCAACGTCTCGCAGGCCTCGGGCGGCGGGCGCTGCGAGGCCTGCCAGGGCGACGGCGTGGTGAAGGTGGAGATGCACTTCCTGCCCGACGTGTACGTGCCCTGCGACGTCTGCCACGGCCAGCGCTACAACCGCGAGACGCTGGAGGTGCAGTGGAAGGGCCGCAACATCGCGCAGATCCTGGAGCTGACGGTGGAGGACGCCTACCTGCTGTTCAAGGACGTGCCGGGAATAGCGCGCAAGCTGCAGACGCTGCTGGAGGTCGGCCTGTCGTACATCCGCCTGGGGCAAAGCGCCACGACGCTGTCGGGCGGCGAGGCGCAGCGCGTCAAGCTGGCGCAGGAACTCTCGCGCCGCGACACCGGCCGCACCCTCTACATCCTGGACGAGCCCACCACCGGCCTGCACTTCGCCGACGTCGACCTGCTGCTGCAGGTGCTGACGCGGCTGCGCGACGCGGGCAACACGCTGGTCGTCATCGAGCACAACCTGGACGTGATCAAGACCGCCGACTGGGTCATCGACATGGGCCCGGAAGGCGGCGCCGGCGGCGGGCAGGTGGTGGCCGAGGGCACGCCCGAGCAGGTGGCGGCGCAGCCGGCCAGCCACACCGGGCAGTACCTGCAGCGGTATTTGCAGCCAAAACCGGCCTGAGCCCAGGAAAATCAAGGGTCTCCAGCTATATAAACAATAGCAAAAGGCGGGGCGCAGAGGCGTTTCAGACCTTCAGCCCCAGCCGCCGCGCCAGCTTGTGCAGGTTGCTGGCGTCCACGTCCAGCGCGCGCGCGGCGCCGGCCCAGTTGCCGCCGGCACGCGCCAGCGCCGCCATGACCACCTGGCGCTGGCAGTCGTCCACCGCATCGCGCAGCGTAGTCGGCCCCGGAGGCGCGGCGGCGCCCTGTGCCCCAGGGGCCTCGGCAGGGGCAGCGGGCGCGGCCGGCGCCAGCAGCGCGTCCAGGTCCAGCAGCGCCGCCTCCAGGGTGACGATGGCGGCCGCGTCCACGCCGCGCGACAGCGCCTTGAGCGCGGCGCGGCTGACGACGTGCTCCAGCTCGCGCACGTTGCCCGGCCAGGGGTAGCGGCGCAGGGCGTTCTGCGCGTCGGGCGACAGGCGCAGGCTGCGCAGGCCCAGGCGCGCGCGGTTCAGCTCCAGGAAGCGCCCGGCCAGCAGCAGCACGTCGTTGCCGCGCTCGCGCAGCGGCGGGATCGGCACCGGGTACACCGACAGGCGGTGGTACAGGTCGGCGCGAAACGCCCCGCTGGCCACCTGCTCGCGCAGGTTGCGGTTGGTGGCGGCGACCACGCGCACATTCACGCTGCGCGGGCGGTCGGCGCCCAGGCGCTGGATCTCGCCGTTTTGCAGCGTGCGCAGCAGCTTGGCCTGCACCGACAGCGGCAGTTCGCCGACCTCGTCCAGGAACAGGGTGCCGCCCTCGGCCGCCTCGAAGCGCCCGGGCCGGTCGCTCACCGCGCCGGAGAACGCCCCGCGCACGTGGCCGAACAGCTCGCTCTCGGCCAGCGACTCGGGCAGCGCCGCGCAGTTGACGTGCACCAGCGCCCGGTTGCGCCGCGGCGAGCGCTGGTGCAGCAGGCGCGCGAACAGCTCCTTGCCGACGCCGGTCTCGCCCAGCAGCAGCACCGGCAGCTCGGACGTGGCGACCACCGACAGCTCGTGCAGCAGCCGCGCCAGCGCCGGGCTTTCGCCGACGATCTCCACCTCCCCGGCGCGGCGCGCCGCCAGGCCGGCGGCGCCGTCGCTGGCGCCCTCGTTGGGCGCGGTGGCCGCCATGCGCAGGGTGCGCAGTTCCTGCTCCAGCCGGGCCACGCGCACCACCGCCTCGACCAGCGGCACGCAGCGCGCCAGCCGCGCGCGCGCCGCCGCGCCGAAGGTGCCGGTGTCCAGCGCGTCCAGCGTCAGCACGCCCCAGGGCCGGCCCTCCACCTGCAGGCCCACGCCCATGCAGTCGTGCACCGGCAACGGCTCGCCCACCAGGGTGTCCAGCAGCCCGTCGTAGGGGTCGGGCAAGGCGCTGTCGTGCTCGAAGCAGGTCACCTCGTGGCGCGCCAGGATGGCCGCCAGGCGCGGGTGCTGGCCGACGGCGAAGCGCCGGCCCAGCGCGTCGCTGACCAGGCCGTTCACCGCCACCGGGCGAAGGCGTTCGTCCTCCAGGCGCAGCAGCGCCACCGCGCCGCAGCGGAACTGGGCGCGCAGCAGGTCCACCAGGCGCTGCAGGCGCACCGCCTGCGGCAGCTCGGCGCCCAGGTCGGCGCACAGCGCCAGCAGGTCACCGCCGTTCGCCAACGGCGTCTCCATCACGGTTGTATTCACCTTTTTGCGGTCCTTTTTACCCGATTGTGCCACGGTGAATTTTACCGTTACCCGCGTAAACCCTTGATTTGCTGCGGTGCACAGGCTGGCCCGGGGCTTGCAAAGGACAGGGCAGCGGTTGCGTGATGTGTCTTCACACAACGCAGCGTTTCAAAAGTGATGACCTGCAAGGAAAGCATCCATGCCCCTGCCCCACTCCTGGTTCCCGCCACCCGCCGTGTGCACGGCCGGCGCAGCGGGTGTCCTTTCTTCTCTTCACAACAACACGATGAGGGAGGCCCTTCATGGGTAAGTACGCCAAGTACTGGTACACGCTGATCGGCGTGTTGATCGTCACCTTCAGCCTGCTGGGCTACTACGGCGTGGAGGTGTATCGCACCGCGCCGCCGATTCCGGGCAAGGTACTGGTGCAGGGCAGCGGCGACGCGCTCTACACCAAGGACGGCATCCTGGACGGCCAGACCGCCTGGCAGTCGGTGGGCGGCATGCAGCTGGGCTCGGTTTTCGGCCACGGCGCCTACCAGGCGCCCGACTGGACGGCCGACTGGCTGCACCGCGAGCTGCTGGCCTGGCTGGAGCTGAGCGCGCAGGAGCTGCACGGCAAGCGCTTCGCCGAGCTGGACGCCGACACCCAGGCCGTGCTCAAGGCGCGCCTGAAGAAGGAGTACCGCACCAACACCTATGACAAGGTGACCGACACCGCGACGCTCAGCCCGGTCCGCGCCAAGGCCATCGCCGAGGTCACGCAGTACTACGACAAGCTGTTCAGCGACAACCCCTCGCTGCACACCTCGCGCGAGCACTTCGCCATGAAGGAAAACACCCTGCCCAGCGCCGAGCGGCGCGCGCAGCTGGCCGGCTTCTTCTTCTGGACCGCCTGGGTCGCCGCCACCGAGCGCCCGCAGGACGTGGGCGGCACCGGCGCCACCTACACCAACAACTGGCCGCACGAGCCGCTGATCGGCAACCAGCCCACGGGCGAAAACGTGATGTGGTCCATCGTCAGCGTGGTCATCATGATGGCCGGCGTGGGCTTCCTGATCTGGGGCTGGGCCTTCCTGCGCAAGGAAGACGAAAAAGAGCCCACCGTGCCCGCGCACGACCCGCTCACCCGCGTGCCGCTGACGCCTTCGCAGCGCTCGCTGGGCAAGTACCTGTTTTTGGTGGTGGCGCTGTTCACCGCGCAGGTCTTCCTGGGCGGCTTCACCGCGCACTACACGGTGGAAGGCCAGACCTTCTACGGCGTGGACGTCTCACGCTGGTTCCCCTATTCGCTGGTGCGCACCTGGCACCTGCAGGCGGCGCTGTTCTGGATCGCCACGGGCTTCCTGGCCGCCGGCCTGTTCCTGGCGCCGCTGATCAACGGCGGCCGTGATCCCAAGTACCAGAAGCTGGGCGTGGACATTTTGTTCTGGGCGCTGGTGGTGGTCTGCGTGGGCTCGTTCATCGGCAATTACCTGGCCATCGCGCAGATCCTGCCGCCCAACCTGAACTTCTGGCTGGGCCACCAGGGCTATGAGTACGTGGACCTGGGCCGCCTGTGGCAGATCGGCAAGTTCGCCGGCATCGCCTTCTGGCTGGTGCTGATGGCGCGCGCCATCTTCCCCGCGCTGCTGGCGCCCAACGGGCAGGACAAGAACCTGCTGGCGCTGCTGACCTCGTCGGTGGTGTGCATCGGCCTGTTCTACGGCTCGGGCCTGTTCTACGGCGAGCGCACGCACCTGTCGGTGATGGAGTACTGGCGCTGGTGGGTGGTGCACCTGTGGGTCGAGGGCTTCTTCGAGGTCTTCGCCACCACCGCCCTGGCGTTCATCTTCTCGACCCTGGGCCTGGTGTCCTACCGCATGGCCACCGCCGCCAGCCTGGCCTCGGCTTCGCTGTTCATGCTGGGCGGCGTGCCCGGCACCTTCCACCACCTGTATTTCTCGGGCACCACCACGCCGGTGATGGCCGTGGGCGCCTCCTTCAGCGCTTTGGAGGTGGTGCCGCTGGTGGTGCTGGGCCACGAGGCCTGGGAGCACTGGCGCCTGCAGCACAAGGCCGGCTGGATGCGCAACCTGAAGTGGCCGCTGATGTGCTTCGTCGCCGTGGCGTTTTGGAACATGCTGGGCGCGGGCGTCTTCGGCTTCATGATCAACCCGCCGATCTCGCTGTACTACATCCAGGGCCTGAACACCACGCCGGTGCACGCCCACGCCGCGCTGTTCGGTGTCTACGGCTTCCTGGCCCTGGGCTTCACGCTGATGGTGCTGCGCTACGTGCGCCCGACCCTGGTGTTCAACGAACGTCTGATGAAGACGGGCTTCTGGTGGCTCAACGCCGGCCTGGTGCTGATGATCGCCACCAGCCTGCTGCCCATCGGCCTGTTCCAGTTCCACGCCAGCGTGACCGAAGGCCTGTGGTACGCCCGCAGCGAGGCCTTCATGCAGCAGCCGTTCTTCGTGACGCTGCGCTGGGTGCGCACCTTCGGTGACCTGGTGTTCATCACCGGCGCGCTGTGCGTGAGCTGGCAGGTGGTCAGCGGCGTGCTGTTCGGCGAACGCGCCGGCGCCGCGCCCACCGCCGGCACCCTGGCGGGCGCCGCCCGCTGATCGGGCACCAGGGGCACGGCCGGCGCCGTGCCCCTGGTGACCCCCGTTTTTTGGACCTTTGTCGCAAGGAGTGTGCAACGCCATGAACATCGACCGCTTCAAGCACGAGCACGAGGACATCCTGGCGCAGATCGACGCCCTGCGCGCCCTGAGCCATGCCGGCCCGGCGCAGCACGCCGCGCAGATCGCCCAGGCCATCGTCGCCATGAGCTCCACCATCCGATTGCACCTGGCGGTGGAGGACCGGCTGCTGTACCCGGCGCTGGCCACCGGGCGCGACGCGCAGCTGGCGCGCCTGGGCGCGCAGTTCCAGCGCGAGATGGGCGAGATCGCCGGCGGCTACATGGCGTTCGCCCGGCGCTGGAACACCGCCGAGCGCGTCGCCGCCGACCCGGAGGGCTTCCGCGCCGAGGCCAACGTGGCGCTGCGCAGCGTGTACGAGCGCATGCGCCGCGAAGACCGCGACTTCTACCCGCGCATCGAGGCCGAGGAGGCCCTGCCGGCCTGAGCGCCGGCCCATCTTGGCCAGGCGGCCGGCATGCACCTGCCGCCGGCATCCCGTGTTTCCATCGGCAGGGCCCACCAGGGCAGCCTTGCTTTCAGCCGGCCAGCGTGCCGGCTGTTTTTTTGGCCGGGCCATCCGGGTTTGCGCCGGATCAAACTACCAGTAGTGTTTGGAAGGTATGGTGAACACCATATGTAGTGTTTCAGGTGTTTCCATGCCGCCATCCCCCGAGCCATGTAAGTCCGCCATCGTCGAGGTCCTTCCGACGGTCGAGGAGTACCTCACCCGCGCCGACTGGCGCGTCAACGCCAACGCCAACCAGGGCTATTCGCTGGGCGGGCTGATCCTGAACATGGCCGGCAAGGTCACGGCCAACTACTGGCTGTCGCACGTCTATGCGCCCGAGATCGGCGATGCGCACCGCAATGGCGACCTGCACATCCACGACCTGGACATGCTCAGCGGCTACTGCGCCGGCTGGTCGCTGCGCACGCTGCTGCACGAGGGCCTGAACGGCGTGCCGGGCAAGGTCGAGGCGAGTCCCCCGAAGCACATGGGCTCGGCCGTGGGGCAGATCGTGAATTTTTTGGGCACGTTGCAAAACGAGTGGGCCGGCGCGCAGGCGTTCTCGTCGTTCGACACCTACATGGCGCCCTTCGTGCGCAAGGACGGGATGGATTACGCCGCCGTGCGCCAGTGCATGCAGGAGCTGGTCTACAACCTGAACGTGCCCTCGCGCTGGGGCACGCAGACGCCCTTCACCAACCTGACCTTCGACTGGACCTGCCCGGAAGACCTGCGCGAGCAGGTACCGGTGGTCGGCGGCGTGGAGATGCCCTTCACCTACGGCCAGCTGCAGGCCGAGATGGACACCATCAACCGCGCCTATATCGACGTGATGACCACGGGCGATGCCCGGGGGCGCGTGTTCACCTTCCCTATCCCGACCTACAACATCACGCCCGACTTCCCCTGGGACAGCGAGAACGCTGCCGCCCTGTTCGAGATGACGGCCAGGTACGGCCTGCCCTACTTCCAGAACTTCATCAACTCCGAGCTGTCGCCGCACATGGTGCGCTCCATGTGCTGCCGGCTGCAGCTGGACTTGCGCGAGCTGCTCAAGCGCGGCAACGGCCTGTTCGGCAGCGCCGAGCAGACCGGCAGCCTGGGCGTGGTCACCATCAACTGCGCGCGGCTGGGGTTCCTGCACGCCGGGGACGAGCCCGGCCTGCTGGCGGCGCTGGACCGGCTGCTGGAGCTGGGCCAGCGCAGCCTGGAGACCAAGCGCGCGCTGATCCAGCAGCTGATGGACCAGGGCCTGTTCCCCTACACCCGGCGCTACCTGGGCACGCTGCGCAACCACTTCTCGACCCTGGGCGTGAACGGCGTGAACGAGATGATCCGCAACTTCACGCACGACGCGCACGACATCACCAGCGACCAGGGGCACGCCCTGGCCCTGCGCCTGCTGCAGCACGTGCGCGCGCGCATCGTGCAGTTCCAGGAGCAGACCGGCCACCTGTACAACCTGGAGGCCACGCCCGCCGAGGGCACCACCTACCGCTTCGCCAAGGAAGACAGGAAGCGCTGGCCGCACATCCTGCAGGCCGGCACGGCCGAGCGCCCCTACTACACCAACAGCTCGCAGCTGCCGGTGGGCTTCACCGACGACCCGTTCGAGGCGCTGGCGCGCCAGCAGCAGCTGCAGGGCCAGTACACCGGCGGCACGGTGCTGCACCTGTACATGGGCGAGCGCCTGGCCAGCAGCGCCGCCTGCCGCGACCTGGTGCGCCGGGCGCTGACGCAGTTCCGCCTGCCCTACATCACCGTCACGCCGACGTTCTCCATCTGCCCCACGCACGGCTACCTGGCCGGCGAGCACGCCTTCTGCCCGCGCTGCGACGAGGAGCGGCTGCAGCGCAAGCGCCAGCAGCAGCACCAGCCCGAGGCGCAGCCGGCCTGAGCGCCGGGATTTCAGCCAAAAGCGTGTCCGGCCATTGCAAAGCAAGGGCCTGCAGCTATCAAAAACAAAGCGCTGGCGGCGCATCGGCTACCGCCTCGCAACCGGTTTTTTCCCCCAACCTTAGGAGCCACCACCATGCGCCACCCCGCCCCTTCCGAATCCGCCGCCCGCCAGCCCCTGGCCGACGCCGTGCAGCTGACCGATGCCGAGCGCCAGCCGTGCGAGGTCTGGACCCGCGTCATGGGCTACCACCGGCCGGTGGCCAGCTTCAACATCGGCAAGCAGGGCGAGCACGCCGAGCGCCGCTTCTTCCAGGCGCCCGGCCGCTGACCGGCATGGCCGCGCTGCGCGTGGGCGGGCTGACGCGCTGGACCAGCATCGACTTTCCCGGCCGGCTGGCGGCGGTGGTCTTCTGCCAGGGCTGCCCCTGGCGCTGCGGCTATTGCCACAACCCCGGGCTGCTCGACGCCGCCCGCCCCGGCGCGCTGGACTGGCCGGCGGTGCTGGACTTCCTGCGCCGCCGCCGTGGCCTGCTGGACGGCGTGGCGTTCTCCGGCGGCGAGCCGCTGGCGCAGTCGGCACTGCCCCAGGCGCTGGCGCAGGTGCGCGCGCTGGGCTTCGCCACCGCGCTGCACACCGGCGGCATGTACCCACAGCGCCTGGCGGCGGCGCTGCCGCTGCTGGACTGGGTGGGACTGGACATCAAGGCCCTGCCGCGGCACTACGACGCCATCACCCGCACCCCGGGCAGCGGCGCGCGCGCCTGGCAGTCGCTGCAGCGGCTGCTGGACGGCGCCACGGCCTTCGAATGCCGGACCACCTGGCACCCGGCCCTGTTCGACGCCGCCGCGCTGCGCGCGCTGGCCACCCGGCTGGCCGACCTGGGCGTGCGCCACTGGGCACTGCAGCGCTGCACGCTGCCAGGCCTGCCACCCTGGCGCGGCGACGCGCAGGCGGTGCTGCAGGGCGTGCAGGAACGCTTCGCGCGGTTCGAGCTGCGCGGGGATTGAACCACCGACTCACTATCATATTGATAGCTGAAGGCCGTTTTTCCATATGGGCTGGAGGCGGTTTTAATGTCAATAACCGCTGCGCCATCCGTTTGGGCGTCAGTCCTGCGGCTCGTCATGCCCGTGCCGCAGCACCCGGCGCACCACGTCGCCGGCGAAGCCGCGCGCCGCCAGGAAGCGCATCTGCCGCGCGCGCTCCTGCGGCGTGTCCGCTGGCGGCGCGCTGCCGAAGCGCTGGCGCCACACGGCCAGCGCGCGCTCGTACTCCGTGTCCTGCAGCTGCGCGGCGGCGGCGCGCACCAGCTCCTCGTCCAGGCCCTTGCCGCGCAGCTCCTGCAGCACGCGCTGGGCGCCCAGACGCGGCGCGCGCCGGTGCAGCACCGACTCGGCCACGCGCTGCGGGTTGATGAAGTCCTTGGCCTGCAGCTCGTCGAGCACGGCCTGCAGGTCCTCGCCCTCCTGCACGTGGCGCGCCAGCTTGGTCTGCAGTTCGCTGCGCGAGTGCTCGCGCTGGGCCAGCAGGCGCAGCGCGCGGCCCTTGAGCGAGAGTTTCTGAAATCCCATGGCGCTTGCATCTCCCGATTGCCGAAACGCCAGCGCCTGCACGAGGGCAGGCGCTGGCGAGAGGGGAACAACCGGGCGGCGCTTTGGTCGCGCCGCCCGGTGCAGGGCGCGAAGGCCCTGCGGCGGCTGTGGCTCAGCCTTACAGCAGCACGTCCTCGGCCTTGTCGGCAGCCTTGCCACGGCCGCGCGGCGTGGGCGCCGGTTTGTCCTCGGCGGCCAGAGCGGCGGCGTCGGACTCATCGGCCACGGGCTGGGCGGCCACGGCCGGCAGCAGGGTGATGCCCAGGCTGGCCCGGACCTTGTTCTCGATCTCGCGCGCCAGCGCCGGGTTCTCGCGCAGGAACTCGCGCGCGTTGTCGCGGCCTTGGCCGATCTTCTCGCCGTTGTAGGCGTACCAAGCGCCGCTCTTCTCGACGATGCGCTCGTTCACGCCCATGTCGATGATCTCGCCCTCGCGCGAGATGCCCTCGCCGAACAGGATGTCGAACTCGGCCGTCTTGAACGGCGGGCTGACCTTGTTCTTCACCACCTTGACGCGCGTCTCATTGCCGATCGGGTTGTCGCCCTTCTTGATGGTGCCGATGCGGCGGATGTCCAGGCGCACCGAGGCGTAGAACTTCAGCGCATTGCCGCCCGTCGTGGTCTCGGGGCTGCCGAACATCACGCCGATCTTCATGCGGATCTGGTTGATGAAGATGACCGTGCAGTTGGTCTTCTTGATGGTGGCGGTGAGCTTGCGCAGCGCCTGGCTCATCAGGCGCGCCTGCAGGCCGGGCAGCTGGTCGCCCATGTCGCCCTCGATCTCGGCCTTCGGGGTCAGCGCCGCGACCGAGTCGATGACGATCAGGTCCACGGCGCCCGAGCGCACCAGGCTATCGACGATCTCCAGCGCCTGCTCGCCGGTGTCGGGCTGGCTGATCAAGAGGTCGGACAGGTTCACGCCGAGCTTTTGCGCGTACTGCACGTCCAGCGCGTGCTCGGCGTCGACGAAGGCGCACTGGCCGGCGAGCTTTTGCATCTGCGCGATGACCTGCAGGGTCAGCGTGGTCTTGCCCGAGCTTTCCGGCCCGTAGATCTCGATCACCCGGCCGCGCGGCAGGCCGCCGACGCCCAGGGCGATGTCCAGCCCGAGCGAGCCGGTAGAGACGGTCTGGATGTCCTCGATGGCCTCGCCCTCGCCCAGGCGCATGATGGTGCCCTTGCCGAACTGCTTTTCGATCTGCGCGAGGGCGGCCTGCAGGGCCTTGGCCTTTTCGCTGTTGGCGGCGGGGGTCTGGGTGGCGGTTGCGTTCATGAAACGGCTCCTGAAAAAGGAAAACTTCAACGGTTTTCTCCAGTCCCGCCACCCGGCATCGGTGCAGTCCAACTGGATACTTGAACAGTAGTGTAGGGACGGGTTCAGGTCATTTCAATGATTTATTGGTCAGTTTGCCTGACAATAAGCCATGCCCGATCCCGACCCCTTCCACAGCCCTCAGGCACACGACGACGACTGGCGCCAGACCCACCTGGGCCGCCTGCTGGGCCATGCCATGCGGCGCTTCGACGCACGCGTGCTGCAGCTGATGGCGCGCAGCGCCGAGGCGCCGCTGGCGCTGTCCAACCTGGCCGCGCGCGAGCAGGTCGGCGCGGCGCACGTGCACCTGACGCGCCACCTGTCGCCGCGCGGCGACCGCATCACCGACCTGGCGGCGCGCGCCGGCATGGCCAAGCAGTCCATGGCCGCGCTGATCGACCAGTGCACCGCCTGGGGCTTGGTCACGCGCGAGGCGGACCCGCACGATGCGCGCGCGCGCATCGTGCGCTACACGCCCCTGGGCCTGTCCTGGCGCGAGGCCTTCCGCCAGGCGGTGGCGCAGGCCGAGGCCGAGTTCCGCGCCGAGGTCGGCGAAGACGTGGCCACCGTGGTCGCGCTCGGCCTGGAGGCCTACGCCGGCGGCGACGGCGCGCCCGCCTAGAATTTGCCCCACCCCCCACGAGCCGCGCACACCGACGCGGCCGCCTGCACAGCGGAGACACGTTCATGCGCATCCTCATCGCCGAAGACGACCAGGTCCTGGCCGATGGCCTGCTGCGCAGCCTGCGCGGCTCGGGCGCGGTGGTGGACCACGTGGCCAGCGGCACCGAGGTCGATGCCGCCTTGATGACCAACACCGAGTTCGACCTGCTGATCCTGGACTTGGGGTTGCCCAAGATGCACGGCCTGGAGGTGCTCAAGCGCCTGCGCGGGCGCGGCTCGGCGCTGCCGGTGCTGATCCTCACCGCCGCCGACGGCATCGAGGAGCGCGTCAAGGGCCTGGACCTGGGCGCCGACGACTACATGGCCAAGCCGTTTTCGCTGCAGGAGCTGGAGGCGCGGGTGCGCGCGCTGACGCGCCGCGGCATGGGCGGCACCAGCAGCGCCATCCGCCATGGCCCGCTGACCTACGACCAGGCCGGGCGCGTGGCGACCATCGACGGCAAGCTGGTCGAGCTGTCGGCGCGCGAGCTGGGGCTGCTGGAGGTGCTGCTGCAGCGCGCCGGCCGGCTGGTGTCCAAGGAGCAGCTGGTCGAGCGCCTGTGCGAGTGGGGCGAGGAAGTCAGCAACAACGCCATCGAGGTCTACATCCACCGGCTCAGGAAGAAGATCGAGCGCGGCCCGATCCGCATCGCCACGGTGCGCGGGCTGGGGTATTGCCTGGAAAAGATCGCGGATTAAGGGGACACCCCCCTGTGTCGCTGCGCTCCTTCCCCCCTCTCTCGCCGCGCGCAGCGCGGCGGGAGGGGGGACGCCACCGGTGCGGCGGGGTGGCCCTTGCACGGTGGCTGGTGGCAGGAGGCGGGCACGATCAACTGGCAGCAGCTTCCTGGGCAGGACGGGTAGGTAAAACGACTGGTCCGGGTGTGCCCATGGCGTACCTGCGCAGCGCTGGAGATGTTGAAAAAAAGATAGCTAAACGCCCTTATTGCATAAGGGCTGGAGGCGGTTTTCATTCAAATTCGCGGCGGCGGTCGTGACCCTCTTCCGGCGCGAGCAGCGCTCCCTGTTCGGCGAGATCCTGGACTGGATGCTCACCCCGCTGCTGCTGCTGTGGCCGGTGAGTCTGGCGCTGACCTGGCTGGTGGCGCAGGGGCTGGCGAACAAGCCGTTCGACCGGGCGCTGGAATACAACGCGCATGCACTGGCGCAGTTCGTCACGGTGCGCGGCGGGCAGGTGGACTTCAGCCTGCCGCAGCCGGCCAGCGAGTTGCTGCGCGCCGACGAGTCCGACTTCGTGTATTTCCAGGTGCTGGCGCCGTCCGGCAAATACCTGGCCGGCGAGCGCGACCTGCCGCCCCCGCCGCCCGAGGAAAAGGCCAGCTCCTCCGAGGTGCGCCTGCGCGACGCCGAGCTGCGCGGCATCGGCATCCGCGTGGCCTACATCTGGGTGCGCGTGCCGCTGCCGGGCGCGCCCGCGGCGCTGGTGCAGGTGGCCGAGACGCGCACCAAGCGCAGCGTGCTGGCCACCGAAATCATCAAGGGCGTGATGCTGCCGCAGTTCGTCATCCTGCCGCTGGCGGTGCTGCTGGTGTGGCTGGCCCTCGCCCGCGGCATCAAGCCGCTGCACCTGCTGGAAGAGCGCATCCGTGCGCGCAAGCCCGAGGACCTGTCGCCGCTGGACGTGCGCGCCGTGCCGCTGGAGGTGGCGCCGCTGGTGGACTCGGTCAACGACCTGCTGCGCCGGCTGCACGAGTCGATGGCGACGCAAAAGCGCTTCCTGGCCGACGCCGCGCACCAGCTGAAAACACCGCTGGCCGGGCTGCGCATGCAGGCCGACCTGGCGCAGCGCGAGGGCACCAGCACCGAGGAGCTGAAGCGCTCGCTGCAGCAGATCGAGCGCTCGTCGATCCGCGCCACGCACACCGTGAACCAGCTGCTGGCGCTGGCGCGCGCCGAGGGTGGCGCCACTGCGCTGCAGCACCAGTCGGTGGACCTGGCGCAGCTGGTCATCGACGTGGTGCAGGACGCCGTGCCGCACGCGCTGCACAAGCACATCGACCTGGGGTACGAAGGCCCGGGGCCGGGCACGCGCGGCGTGGTGGTGGACGGCAACCCGGTGCTGCTGCACGAGCTGGCGCGCAACCTGCTGGACAACGCCATCAACTACACCCCGTCCAGCCAGCAGCGGCCGGGCATGGTCACCGCACGGCTGCTGCCCGACACCTTCGGGCGGGTGCTGCTGCTGCAGATCGAGGATAGCGGCCCGGGCGTGCCGCAATCTGAGCGCGACCTGATCTTCCAGCCGTTCTACCGCGCGCTGGGCACCGATGCCGACGGCTCCGGTCTGGGCCTGCCCATCGTGCGCGAGATCGCCCGTCAGCACGGCGCCGAGGTGCGGGTGGACGACGTGCGCCCCGGCGCAGCAATGCCCGGGGCGCGGTTCAGCCTGCGTTTTCCCGCCAGCGGCCGGCAGGAGCGGCCGCTGGCGGGCGAGGGCCGGGACGAGGCGCTGGCGCCGCGTCCGGATCAATAGACGTAGAGCACGGCAGGCTGCCAGGCGGCCATGTCGACGTTGCCGCCCAGACTGCGCACTTCGGCGACGTACTGCGGGCCGCTGCGCATCTGCTGGTAGTCGGCCAGGCGTTCCTGGTAGGTGTCGGAGGACAGGGTCGGGGCCTCGCCCGCATTCACGGCCTGCAGCCCGGCGTCCTGCCACAGCGCCATGTCGGCCTGCACCTCGGCGCGCGACAGGGCCGAGCCCTGCTGGGTCTGCATCTGCGTCATCTGGCTGCCCCAGGCCTCGCCCGGGCCCAGATCCACGGCGTGGGCGGACATGGCAAGAGAGGCACCGGCGAAGGCGGCGATGGACAGGGCGGTACGGAAAGTCGTTGTCATGAGGTGGTTCCTTTCGAGTTGGTTGAATCGGAAACGACACCTGCATCTGAACCCCGCCACCTGCCGCCGCCTGTGAGACAGCGCCCCACGCTTTTGCCCACCTGCGTGCGGGGCGCCGCGCGGCAACGCAGGAAGCGCACTGACATACGCCGCGGCACGCGCACGGGCGCCAGGGGGAGCGTGGCGGGTCCAGGCGGAAACTACGTTTTTCATAGCTGCCGGCCCTTGATGCACAAGGGCCATTGGCCGATTTGCTTCGGAAGCTCCGGTCAGGACGGGAGATCCTCGGCCGCCAGCGATAGCAGCCAGTCGCGAAAGCGCACCAGCGACGCCAGCTGCGCCCGCGCCTGCGGGTAGCACAGCCAGTAGCCCTGGTCGCTGGTGTAGCCGCCGCCGGGCAGCGGCTCGGTCACCACGCCGGCGCGCAGCTCGTCGTGCACCAAGCAGCGCGGCACCAGCGCCAGCCCCATGCCGACCGAGACGGCGCGGATGATGGTCTCGAACTGGTCGAACTGCGGGCCCACCAGCGGGTCGATGCCGGCCACGCTGTGCGCCTGCGCCCAGTGCTGCCAGGCGCCAGGCACGCTGACGTGGCGCAGCAGGGTATGGCTGGCCACTTCGTCGGCGCTGGCCGGCGGCGCCTGCGCGGCCATGCCGGCGCGCGGGGCGATCAGCGCCACGTCGCGCCCGGTCAGGTAGTGCGCGCGCGCGCCGGGCCAGTGCCCGTCGCCGAACAGGATGGAGCAGTCCAGCTCCGGGCTGCGGAAATCGTAGCCCTGCACGTAGGGCACGAAGTGCAGCGTCAGCTGCGGATGCCGGGCGCGCAGCTGCGGCAGGCGCGGGATCAGCCAGCGCGCGGCCAGCGTGGGCAGCACCGACAGGTGCAGCGCGCCGCCGTCCTCGCCGCTGGCGATCAGCTCCAGCGTCGCCGCCTCCAGCCGCGCCAGCAGCGCCGACACGGCCTGCTCGTAGCGCTCGCCGGCGGGCGTCAGCGTCAGGCGCCGGCGGCTGCGTTCGAACAGCGGCACGCCGACCCAGCGCTCCAGCTCCTGCACCTGCTTGCTGACGGCGCTCTGCGTCAGGTGCAGCGCCTCGGCGGCGCGCGACACGGCGCCGAAGCGCACCACCGTGCAGAAGGCGCGCAGCAGGTGCAGCGGCGGCTGCAGCCGGCGCATGATGGCCAGCGTGGAGGGAGGTGGATTCATGGCGTGGTGCTCAAAGGGCCGGCCCGCTCCGGGCGGCGCACCAAGGCATCGGAGCGCGCCGAATGCGGGTTCACCCTGAGCGATCGGGGTCAAAACATTCCAGCATGGAATGATAAGTGGACCAGCCGTTGCTTGGCAGGGCGGGCGCGGTGGTTTATCTTGCGGCTTCCCTATTACAAATTGCAAGGAGCGAGCCCATGATGCGGCGCAAACTGCTGGCCACCCTGGCCGTCACCTGTGTAGTGTCCGGAATGAGTTTCGCGCAGGACAACACCAAGCCCCTGCGCATCGTCGTGCCCTTCCCGCCGGGCGGCGCCACCGACATCGCCGGCCGCTCGCTGCAGGAGCCGCTGCAGCGCATCCTGGGCCAGCCGGTGATCATCGAGAACAAGGCCGGCGCCGGTGGCTCCATCGGCATGGCCGACGTGGCGCGCGCCAGCGACGGCCTGACCTTCGGCGTGGCCACGCTGTCCACGCACGGCGTGAACCCGGCGGTGCTGAAGAAGCTGCCCTACGACCCCATCCAGGGCTTCGCCGGCGTGACCGAGATCGTCAAGGCGCCGGGCATCCTGGTGGTCAACCCCAAGGTGCTGCCGGTGAACAGCTTCCAGGAACTGGTGCAGTACCTGAAGGCGCACCCCGGCAAGGTCGAGTACGCCACGCCGGGCGCGGGCACCATCGGCCACATGTGGGGCGAGCTGTTCAAGAGCGCCACCGGCACCAGCATGGTGCACATCCCCTACCGCGGCGCCGGCCCGGCCATCAACGACGTGCTGGGCGGGCAGGTGCCGGTGTACTTCGACCAGGTGGCCTCGTCGCTGCCACACGTCAAGGCCGGCAAGCTCAAGGCCCTGGCGGTGTCGTGGGACGCGCGCCTGGACGTGCTGCCCGACGTGCCGACCTATGCCGAGCTGGGCTACAAGCAGGCCAACGACGCCTCCTGGTTCGGCCTGGTGGCGCCCAAGTCCACCCCGGCCGCGCAGGTGCAGCGCGTGCAGCAGGCAGTGGCGCAGGCACTGGCCGAGCCGGCGGTGCGCGACCGCCTGGCGGCGCAGGGGCTGTACGCCTCGGGCACCACGCCGGCCGAGTTCTCGGCGCAGATCGAGCGCGAGATCGCCAAGATGAAGCAGGTCGCGGCCTATGCCAAGATCCAGCTCGACTGACACCCCACGACCGGGAACGCGCCTATGGAAGCGGTACTGAAAGTCATCTCTGCCCGCCACTGCCAGCCCGAGCCGGGCGCGGCCGGTGGCGGCACTGCGCCGGCGTGCATGGTCACGCGCATCCCCGGCCGCACGCCGCTGGTGCTGGACTCGCCGCACAGCGGCACCACCTACCCCGAGGACTTCCGCGCCGCGCTGCAGCTGCCGGTGCTGCGCCGCGCCGAGGACACGCATGTCGAGAAGCTGTACGGCTTCGCGCCGGCGCTGGGCGTGGGCTGGGTCGAGGCGCATTTCCCGCGCATCTACCTGGACGCCAACCGCGACACCACCGAGCTGGACGACACGCTGCTGGACGCGCCCTGGCCGCACGAGATCACCGCCGACCCGGTGGTGCTGCAAAAAGTGCGCCTGGGCAAGGGCCTGGTGTGGAAATACACCGACGACGGCCAGCCCATCTACGACCGCCGGCTGACGGTGGATGAGGTGCGCGCGCGCATCGAGCGCTGCTGGAAGCCCTACCACGCGGCGGTGGCCGCCGAGATTGACGCGGCGCACGCGCGCCACGGCTACAGCATCCACCTGAACTGCCACTCGATGCCGGCGGTGGCGGGCAGCCACGCCACGCTGCACCCGGGCCTGGCGCACGCCGACTTCGTCGTCGGCGACCGCGACGGCAGCACCGCCAGCGCGGCGCTGTCGCAGCGCATCGTCGACTTCCTGCGCGGGCGCGGCTACAGCGTGGACCACAACCACCCCTACAAGGGCGTGGAGCTGGTGCGCCGCTACGGCCGCCCGCAACAGGACCGCCACAGCATCCAGCTGGAGATCAACCGCGGCCTGTACATGGACGAGCAGACGCTGGAGATCAGGCCGCCGGGCTTCGAGCGGCTGCAGCGCGACCTGCGCGAACTGGTGCAGCTGCTGCTGCGGACCGACCCGCGCGGCGTGTGAGGCACCGCGCCGGCGGGCCCGCCCGAGCGGGCCGGCACGGCAGCGCGATTGCTACGTTTTCAATAGCTGCAGGCCCATGATCCATATGGGCCTGCGGCACTTTTCATCCAAAAAAGCGATGACGCGGGGCGCCCTGCCGGCCTGTCAGCCGCAGGGCCGCAGGGTGCGCCCGGACAGCGCCGCGTCGCGCTCCAGCCGCGCGCGCTGCGCCGGCGTGGCGGCGGGCAGGCGCAGGATGTGGCCGGGCGCGTCGGCACGCTCCTGCACCACGCGCGCAGTGCGCACGCCCTGCGTGGCCAGTTGCGCCAGACCGCGCCGGGCGGCTTCCTCGCTGGAAAACCGCCCCAGCGACAGGCCCGGCTCCAGCGCCGCGCTCGGGCGGTCGTAGGCGACTTTCAGCGTGCGTAGCTCGGCGCGCTTGCGCGCCACGATGTCTTCGTCGGGAAAGCGCCCCATGTAGACCATCCAGCGCCCGGCGATGGTGGTGTCTTCCAACTGCCAGCTGCCCGCCGGCCAGTCGGCCAGCGCGGTGCGCAGCGCCTCGGCCTGGCGCGCGTCGAACACCCCGGCCTGCAGGCAGGTGCCGGGCTGCGCCGCAGCGGCACTGTCGCGCTGGGCGGATGCGCCAGGAGCGGCGTCCGGCGCCGGGCTGGAAGCCGGCGGCGCTTGCGGCGGGGCGGCGGGCTCCGGCGCAGGGGCAGGGCTGGGGGCGGGCTCCGGTGCAGTGCCTGTCCCCGTAGGCGGCGGCAGCGGGGTCAGCTGCAGCCGCTCGGGGGCGATCTGCTCGCGCAGGCGCTGCGGCTCGCTCACGCTCTCCGGGCCCAGGTCCAGGGAGCGCAGCAGCCCGGCGCTCCAGGCGTAGTAGCCGGCATTGGCCAGCAGCAGCACGAGGACAACCAGGCGCAGCATGGGATCAAGAGGTGCCGGCGCGCGGGCGCACGCTCAGGTCGGCGCTGGTGATGGCCTGCATGCCGCCCGGGGTGTGCACCAGCAGCGCGCCGTCGTCGCCCACGCCATGCGCACTGCCAGCCTGGCCGTTGCTCAGCGTCACCTCGCGCCCGGCCAGCGCGTCGCGCCGGGCGAAGCGCGGCTGAAACGGCGCGAAGCCGTGCGTGGCGAAACCCAGCAGCGTGTGCACCAGCGGCGCCGCCAGCTGCTGCAGCGCGCGGGGCGCGGTCAGGCGTGTGTCCAGCTCGCGCAGGCAGCCGGGCGGCGTGGTCAGGCCTTCGGCCAGCACCGGCAGCACGTTCAGGCCCACGCCCACCACCACGTAGCGCGCTGCGCCCGGGGCCTGCGCTCCGGCGGTGAAGGTGGCGGTCTCGACCAGGATGCCGCCGAGCTTGCGGTCGCCGTCCAGCCACAGGTCGTTGGGCCATTTCAGGCGGATGCGCGGCGCGGCGCCGGCCGGCGTGGGGTCGAGCGACTCGGCCACCGCCACGCCAACGGCCAGCGACAGTCCGGACCAGTCCTGCGGCGCCAGCATCAGGCCCAGGGAAAAGGTCAGCGCCGGCACCACGCCGGTGCCCTCGTAGGCGGCGCTGCTCTTCCACTGCCGGCCCAGGCGGCCGCGCCCGGCGGTTTGGGTCTCGGCGACCAGCAGCGTGGGGTCAAGGCGGCCGTCGCGCGCGCGGCGCATCAGCTCGCTGCTGGTCGAATCGACGCTGGCCAGCACCTCGACGGAAAAGCCCGGCAGCACCGGCTCGACCTGCTGCCAGATGTCCTCGGCGGGCCAGGTGGGGATGAGGGCCTTCATGCGCCCTCGCGCGGGCCGGGCGGCGACCAGCCGCGTTTGGGCGCCAGCAGCGTGCCGCGGCAGTTGCGCGCGCCGCACCAGCAGGGATACTCGGCCTTGAGCTTCTTGGTGTAGCGCTCCTCGATGATCAGGCCGTAGTCGTAGTTCAGCTCCTCGCCGGCGGCGATGTTGCGCAGCGCGGTGATGAAAATGCGGCCATCCCGCTCATCGGCCCAGCAGTTGGGGTTGCAGCTGTGGTTGATCCAGCGCGCGCTGTTGCCGCCGACATTGGCGTCGATCACCCGGTCCTCGTCGACGTGGAAATAGAAGGTGTGGTTGGGCTGCGCCGGGTCGTGCGGGTGGCGCGCCTGCGCCTCGTCCCAGGTGATGACCTCGCCGGTGTACTCGATGATCACCTCGCCCTCGGCGATGGCCTGCAGCGCGAACACGCCCTTGCCGTGCACGCCCGAGCGCCGGGTCTGGATGCGCCGCCCGGCGGCGCTCGGGGAAAGGGCTTGGGACGGGCGGGGCATGGGGTTTGAAAAAACTCTGTTAGCGTGAATATGCACACAGGTGCGCGTGCGTGCGCGCACGAAGGCGGCCATTGTAGAGAACGGCCGCACCCGGAAAACGACCGAAAAAACGAAGCATGAGCAAGACGCTGGTAATCGCAGAGAAGCCCTCGGTGGCGCAGGACATCGTGCGGGCGCTGACCCCCGTGGCGGGCAAATTCGACAAGCACGAGGACCATTTCGAGAACGAGCGCTATGTGGTCACGAGCGCCGTGGGCCACTTGGTGGAGATCCAGGCGCCCGAGGAATTCGACGTCAAGCGCGGCAAGTGGAGCTTCGCCCACCTGCCGGTGATCCCGCCGTACTTCGACCTGAAGCCGGTGGACAAGACCAAGAGCCGCCTGAACGCGGTGGTGAAGCTGGCCAAGCGCAAGGACGTGACGGAGCTCGTCAACGCCTGCGACGCGGGCCGCGAGGGCGAGCTGATCTTCCGCCTGATCGAGCAGTACGCCGGCGGCGCCAAGGGCGGTTTGGGCAAGCCGGTGCGCCGCCTGTGGCTGCAGAGCATGACGCCGCAGGCCATCCGCGACGGCTTCGCCAATTTGAAGAGCGACGCGCAGATGCGCGGCCTGGCCGACGCCGCGCGCAGCCGCAGCGAGGCCGACTGGCTGGTCGGCATCAACGGCACGCGCGCCATGACGGCGTTCAACTCCCAGGGCGGCGGGTTCTTTTTGACGACCGTCGGCCGGGTGCAGACGCCCACGCTGTCGCTGGTGGTGGAGCGCGAGGAAAAGATCCGCAAGTTCGTCGTGCGCGACTATTGGGAGGTGCACGCCGGCTTCGCGGCCGAAGCCGGCCAGTACCTGGGCAAGTGGTTCGACCCGCAGTGGAAGAAGAGCGACGACCCCGAGGCGCGCGCCGACCGCCTGTGGTCGCGCGCCGATGCGCAGCGCATCGCGGACGCCGTGCGCGGCCAGCCGGCCACGGTCACCGAGGAGGCCAAGCCCACCACCCAGGCCTCGCCCCTGCTGTTCGACCTGACCAGCCTGCAGCGCGAGGCCAACGGCCGCTTCGGCTTCTCGGCCAAGACCACGCTGGCGCTGGCGCAGTCGCTGTACGAGCGCCACAAGGCGCTGACCTATCCGCGGACCGACTCGCGCGCGCTGCCCGAGGACTATCTGCCGGTGGCGAAAAACACCTTCGCCATGCTGGCCACCAGCGGCATGCGCCACCTGGCACCGTATGCGCAACAGGCCATCGACGAGGACTACGTGCGTGCAACCCGCCGCGTGTTCGACAACAGCAAGGTCAGCGACCACTTCGCCATCATCCCGACCACGCAGGCGCCCAGCGGCCTGTCCGAGGCCGAGCAAAAGCTGTACGACCTGGTAGTGCGCCGCTTCCTGGCGGTGTTCTTCCCCAGCGCCGAGTACCTGGTCACCACGCGCATCAGCCGTGTTGCACAGCATGCCTTCCGCACCGACGGCAAGGTGCTGGTCAAGCCGGGCTGGCTGGCCATCTACGGCAAGGAGGCCGCCGCCGAGACCGACGGCGGCAAGGACGGCGAGAAGGGCCAGCCGCTGGTGGCCGTGCGCCCTGGTGAGCGCCCGCTGGCCGAGACCGTGGACCCCAAGGCCCTGAAGACCAAGCCGCCCGCGCGCTACAGCGAAGCCACGCTGCTGGGCGCGATGGAGTCGGCCGGCAAGCAGGTCGAGGACGAGGAGCTGCGCGGCGCCATGCAGGAAAAAGGCCTGGGCACCCCGGCCACGCGCGCCGCCACCATCGAAGGGCTGATCACCGAGAAATACATGCTGCGCGAGGGCCGCGAGCTGATTCCCACGGCCAAGGCTTTCCAGCTGATGACGCTCTTGCGGGGGCTGGGCGTGCACGAGCTGTCGCGCGCCGAACTGACCGGCGAGTGGGAATACAAGCTGGCGCAGATGGAGCGCGGCGAGCTGCCGCGCGAGGCGTTCATGCAGCAGATCCAGGCCATGACGGAAAAGATCGTCCGCAAGGCCAAGGAATACGACCGCGACAGCATCCCCGGCGACTACGCCACGTTGCAGTCGCCCTGCCCCGATTGCGGCGGCGTGGTCAAGGAAAACTACCGCCGTTATGCCTGCACCGGCGCGGCGGGCAGCAGCGAGGGCTGCGGCTTCTCCTTCACCAAGTCGCCCGCCGGGCGCACCTTCGAGACGGCCGAGGCCGAGGCGCTGCTGCGCGAGCGGCGCATCGGCCCGCTGGAGGGTTTCCGCTCCAAGGCCGGCTGGCCGTTCACGGCCGAGGTGGCCATCGTGCGCGATGAGGAAAGCGGCCAGCACAAGCTGGAGTTCGACTTCGGCGACGACACGGCCGACGCCGCCGCCAGTGGCGAGCTGGTGGACTTTGCCGGCCAGGACAGCCTGGGTGCCTGCCCGGTCTGCGGCGCCCCGGTGTACGAACACGGCGCCAATTACGTCTGCAGCCGCGCCGTGCCCACCGCGCAGCAGCCAGTGCCGTCGTGCGGCTTCAAGAGCGGCAAGGTCATCCTGCAGCAGCCGGTGGAGCGTGCGCAGATGAGCAAGCTGCTGGCCACCGGCAAGACCGACCTGCTGGACAAGTTCGTTAGCATGCGCACGCGCCGCCCGTTCAAGGCGCACCTGGCCTGGGACGCGGCGGCGGGCAAGGTGAACTTCGAGTTCGAGCAGCGCGACAGCAAGTACCCGGCGCGCAAGACGGCCGCTGCTACCAAAACAGCAGCTGCCGGCGCAGCCAGGACAGGGGCCGCGGCCAACAAAGCCGCGAAACCGGCGGCCAAGAAGGCGGCCGCCGCCAAGACCCCGCGCAAGCCCAGCACCGCGGCCGGCAAGACGCCCAGCGCTGCATTGGCTGCCGTCATCGGCCCCGATCCGGTGGCACGCACCGAGGCCATGAAAAAGGTCTGGGACTACATCAAGGCGCAGAACCTGCAGGACCCGCAGGACAAGCGCACCATCGTCGCCGACGACCGGCTGCGCGCCGTGCTGGGCAAGGACCGCATCGGCATGTTCGAACTGGCGGGCATCCTGGGGCAGCACCTGGCGTAAGGTGCAAAAAAAGCGGGCCGCCGTGGCGGCCCGCCCTTGCGCACCCAGGTGCGCCGCGCGGTCAGGCGGCGTTCTCGACGAACGTCACCTGCATGTTCACACGGTAGGCGGCAATGCGGCCGCCTTCCACCGTCACCTTCTGCTCCTTGATCCACGCGCCGCGCACGCTGGAGGCGTCCTTGCAGGCGTTGCGGATGCCGTTCTCGATGGCTTCCTCGAAGCTCTTGTTGCTGGTGGAACTGATCTCTACGACCTTGGCGATGCTCATGGGAAGCTCCTTTCATGGCGGGTGAAAACGTCCATCCTAGGAGCCGTGGGCCGGCCGGCGCTGTGGGACAAGACAAGGCAATCCGGTAGGCAGGAGCTGCGGTGGGCCTGAGCCGAGGCCTGCGGCGACTGCGGACTTTTTCACCCTTTCTCGCCCACGGCGCAGCCCCTTCGGGCAGGCTGTGGGCCTGGCACTGCGCGACAGCGTGCGCTGCGTGCAACGCTCCCACCGTACGAGAGGCGAATCCATGACTCCTGCATATCCATCCACGACGCGCGCCGCCGTCGCGGCCGGCCTGCTGCTGGCGCTGGCGCTGGCCGGCTGCAGCGACCTGCCCCGGGGCCAGCCCGCCCACGGGTCCGGCCAGCAGCCGGCGAGCGAAGGCGGCGTGACCGTGTTCGGCACGGTGGACGTGAACGTCGGCGCGCAACGCTCGCGCTGAGGCTCCGGGGCCTCGGCGCCCCTGTCGCAGCCGCTGCGAACGCGCCGCGCGGCCCACTTGCGCACCGCGACGCCGGCGTCAACCGAGCGTCAGACCGGTCGCCTGGATCACCTTCGCCCACTTGTCCACCTCGGCGCGCTGGAAGGCGCGGGCCTGCTGCGGCGTCATCGGCGTGACGTCCATGCCCAGGGTGGCGAAGCGCTCGCGCGTGCGCGGCTGCTCCAGGGCGGCCACCGCTGCAGCGTTCAAGCGCGCCAGCAGCGGCTGCGGCAGCCCGGCGGGGGCGAACAGGGCCTGCCAGGAAGTCACCTCGAACCCCGGGTAACCGGACTCGGCCACCGTTGGGACCGAAGGCCATGCCGGCATGCGCTGCGGGCTGGTGATGGCCAAGGCTCGGATGCGCCCGCTGGCCAGCTGGGGCGCCGCCACGGCCAGGTTCTCGAAGCTGCACTGTGTTTCGCCGGACATCACGGCCTGCAGCGCCGGGCCGGCACCCTTGTAGGGCACATGCACCGCGTCCATGCCTGACTGCAGTTTGAACAGCTCCATGCACAAGTGCTGCGAGGTGCCGTTGCCCGCCGAGGCGTAGGACAGCTTGCTGCCCGAACCCTTGCCGGCGCGCACCAGGTCGGCCACCGACCGGTAGGGTGTGTCCGCCTGCACGATCAGCAGGTTGGGCATGGTGCCGGCCACGGTGATGGGCGTGAAGTCGCGCACCATGTCGTAGGGCATGCTGGTGTACAGGTTGCCGTTGATGGCGTGCGAGGCGATGGAGCCGCCGCCGATGGTGTAGCCGTCCGGCGCCGCCTGCGCCAGGGCGGCCGCGCCGATGTTGCCGCCGGCACCGGCCTTGTTCACCACCACGATGGGCTGGCCCAGCACCTGCCCCATGTGGGGGCCCAGGATGCGCGCCACCACGTCCGTGCCCCCGCCCGGCGCGTACGGCACGATGTAGGTAAGGGGTTTGGCGGGCCAGGCGCTGTCCTGGGCGCGGGTGGCCAGCGGCAGGCAGGCCAGCGCGCCAGCGCTCCGCAGCCACTGGCGTCGGTTCGTTGCCAGACGGGGTTCTGTCATCGTGTGTCTCCTGTAGGTCTCATGGATTCCCGGTTGCTGGTGCGACGCCGGCATCCCCGGCATCCGGGCGCCAGGTCTGCGGGTGCGGCCACTGCGCCCGGGGGTGGGGGCGCAGCAGCCCAGCATGCACGGCATCGGGTGCCGCGCAGCCCAGCAGCGCCAGATCGCGGTCGATTTCCTGCTGCAGCAGCGCCAGCACGTCGCGCACGCCCTCCACGCCGCCCACGGCCAGGCCGCACAGCGTCGGGCGGCCCACGAAGACGAAGCGCGCACCCAGGGCCAGGGCCTTGAGCACGTCGGTGCCGCGGCGTACGCCCCCGTCCAGCAGGATGGGCAGGGCGTGGCCCACCGCCTGGGCGATGGCTGGCAGGGCGTGTAGCGGGGCGACGGTGCCGTCCAGCTGCCGCCCGCCGTGGTTGGAGACGATCAGCGCGTCGGCGCCGATGTCCAGCGCCCGCTGCGCGTCCTGCGGGTGCAGCACGCCCTTGATCACCAGCCGTCCGTCCCAGCGCTGGCGCAGCCAGGCCATGTCGTCCCAGGTGAGCTGGTCGCGGCCGGTGCGAAAGCCCTGCGGGGGCTCGACCGTGATGGGCGTGCCGATTTCCTCGTACAGGTTGGCAAAGCGCGGCACGCCGCGCGTGGCCAGCGAGCGCAGGAGCACGCCCAGGCTCCAGCGCGGGTGCAGCGCGCCGTCCAGCAGCAGGCGCGGCGTGAGCCGGAACGGGATGTTGAAGTGCAGCCGCGCATTGTTCTCGCGGTTGGCGGCGACGCAGGTGTCCATGGTGACCACCAGCGTCCGCACCCGGGCCGCCTGCAGGCGCTGCACGATGCGCCCGATGCGCTCGCGGTCGCCCGGAAAGTAAGCCTGGTACCAGCTGCCAGGGGCCGCCTGCATCAGCTCCTCCAGCGGCACGCTGGAGGAGCCGCTGATGATGAAGGGCACGCCCGCCGCCTGGGCCGCGCGCGCCAGCGCCAGATCGCCGTCGTGCGCCACCAGCGCCGTCAGGCCGGTGGGCGCCAGGCCCACGGGCATGGCGTATTCGGTGTCCCACAGCGTGGCGCGGGTGTGGCGCTGGCTGACGTCGTTGAGCCCGCGCGGCACGAACTGCCAGTCGTCGAAGGCGCGGCGGTTCTCGCGCAGCGAGGCGCCGTCCTCGGTGCCGCCCAGCACGAAGCCGTGCACGCAGCGGGGCAGGCGGCGGCGCGCGGCGCGCTCGTAGTCGGCGGTGGACAGCAGCATGCTCATGCGGCGCCTGCCCGCAGGTCGACCGCGGCCCCGGTCTGCAGCCTGCCGTCGAAGAAATCCAGCACGTTCTGCACCGACTCCTGCGCCATGCGCCGCAGCGCGCCATCGCTGAGCGAGGCTACGTGGGGCGTGGCCACCAGCGCCGGCTCGGCCAGCAGCGGATGGCCCGCGGGCACGGGCTCGGTGTCGAACACGTCCGTACCCGCGCCATACAGGTGCCCGGTGCGCAGCGCCGTGTGCAGGCGCTGCATGTCCACGACGCCGCCACGCGCCGTGTTCAACAGGATCGCCCCGCGCTTGCAGGCCAGCGGGTCCACCAGGCCAAGCGTGGCTGGCGTGGCCGGCACATGCAGGCTGACCACGTCGGCCTCGGCCAGCGCCGGCGCCAGCGCCTCGGCGCGCTCGCAGCCCGCCGGCAGGGGCGCGCCGGCGGGCAGCAAGGGGTCGAAGCATCGCACCGCCATGCCAAAGCCTTGCAGCCGCGTGGCCATGGCGCGGCCGATGCGGCCTGCGCCGACGACCAGCGCCTGCTTGCCCTCCAGCTCGAAGAACGGCTGCGCGCCGATGCCCTGCGCCCACTGGCCGGCGGCCACGCTGGCGTGGCACTGCGGAATGCGCCGTGCCACAGCCAGCAGCAGCGCCATGGCGTGCTCGGCCACGGCTGATGCGTTGGCGTTGGGCGTGATGGCGAGCGCGATGCCGCGCTCGCGCAGCGCCGCGGTATCCACGCTGTCGTAGCCCACCCCATGGCGCGAGACGCAGCGCAGGCGCGGGGCCTGCTCCACGTGCGCGCGTCCCAGCGGACGGTAGCGCAGCACCACGGCGTCGGCCTGCGGCAGGTGCTCGGCAAATTCCTGGTCGGGGGCATTGTCCAGGCAGGTAAAGGTCCAGTCGCTGCGCTCGCGCAGCAGGCGCAGGCCGTCTTCGTGCACGGTCCTGGCAATCAGCAGGTGGGGCATGGTGGAGGCGTTGTCAGTGGATTTCCGGCTCGGCGGTGGGCGCGGTGCCGGTCAGGAAGTCGAAGTCGCAGCCCTTGTCAGCCTGCTGGATGTGCTGCACCACCAGCTTGCCGTAGCCGCGCGCGAAGCGCGGCGGCGGTGGCTGCCAGGCGCTGCGGCGCTCGGCCAGCTCTTCGTCGCTCAGGTGCACGTGCAACAACTGCGCCGGCACGTCCAGCGTGACGGTGTCGCCGGTGCGGATCAGCGCCAGCGGCCCGCCGACCCAACTCTCGGGCGCCACGTGCAGCACGCAGGTGCCGTAGCTGGTGCCGGACATGCGTGCGTCCGAGATGCGCACCATGTCCTTGACGCCGCGCAGCAGCAGCTTGCGCGGCAGCGGCATCATGCCCCACTCGGGCATGCCGGGGCCGCCCAGCGGGCCGGCGTTGCGCAGCACCAGCACGGTGTTCTCATCCACGTCCAGGTCGTCGCGGTCGATCAGCGAGGCCATGTGGTTGTAGTCGTCGAAGACCAGCGCGGGGCCGGTGTGCTGCAGGTAACGCGGGTCCATGGCGCCGGTCTTGATGACGGCGCCGTCGGGTGCCAGGTTGCCCTTGAGCACCACCAGGCCACCGTCGGCCTTGACCGGGTTGTCGCGCGTGCGGATCACGTCCTCGTTCCAGATGCGCGCGCCTTCGAGGTTCTCGCCCAGGGTGCGGCCGTTGCAGTTCAGGCTGTCCAGGTGCAGCAGGTCCTTGAGCTGCGCCAGCAGCGCCGGCAGGCCGCCCGCGTAGTGGAAGTCCTCCATCAGATAGGCCTGCCCGACCGGGCGCACGTTGGCCAGCACCGGCGTGCGCGCGCTGATGGCGTTGAAGCGCTCCAGCGGGAAGTCCACGCCCGCGCGCCCGGCCATGGCCACCAGGTGGATGAGGGCGTTGGTCGAGCCGCCGTTGGCCATCAGCGTGGTGGCGGCGTTGTCGAAGGCCTGGGGCGTGAGGATGTGCTCCAGGCGCAGGTCCTCCCAGACCATCTCGACGATGCGCTTGCCGCACTCACCGGCCATGCGCATGTGGCCCGAGTCGGGCGCGGGGATGCTGCAAGAGCCGGGCAGCGACACGCCCAGCGCCTCGCACACCGCCGCCATGGTGGAAGCCGTGCCCATGGTCATGCAGGTGCCGTGCGAGCGGGCGATGCTGCCCTCGACCTCGGCATGCTCCTCGGCGGTGATGCGGCCCGCGCGGCGCTCGTCCCAGAATTTCCACTGGTCCGAGCCCGAGCCCAGCGTCTGGCCGCGCCAGCGCGCCGTCAGCATTGGCCCGGCCGGCAGGAAAATGGTGGGAAGGCCCATGCTGGTCGCGCCCATGACCAGCGCCGGCGTGGTCTTGTCGCAGCCGCCCAGCAGCACCACGCCGTCGATGGGGTAGGAGCGCAGCAGCTCCTCCGTCTCCATCGCCAGCAGGTTGCGGTACATCATGGTGGTGGGCTTCTGGATGGTTTCGGCCAGCGTGATGGCCGGCAGCTCCACGGGGTAGCCGCCGGCCTGCCACACGCCGCGTTTGACCTGCTCGGCCCGCTCGCGCAGGTGCGTGTGGCAGGGGTTGATGTCGGACCAGGTGTTGACGATGCCGATGACCGGCTTGCCGACGAAGTCCTCCCGGACCAGGCCGATCTGCATGGTGCGCGAGCGGTGGCCGAAGGCGCGCAGGTCCTGCGCGCCGAACCAGCGGTGGCTGCGCAGGTCTTCGGCCGCCATGCGCCGGACGGGCTTGCGGGGCGTGGTCATTCCTTGATCCCTTGTTCGCGGATGATCCGGCTCCACAGGGCTTCGTCGCGGTCCATGGCCGCCAGCACCTGAGCCGTTGTCGAGGTCTGCAGCTGCACCCCCAGGCCTTCCAGCTTGTCCCGCAGCGCCTTGTCCTGGCCGACTGCCTGCATGCCGCTGCGCAGGCGCGCCAGCACATCCTCGGGCGTCTTCGCCGGGGCCATGAGGGCCAGCCAGAACACGGCCTCAAAGCCTTCGACGCCTGCTGCCTCCTCCACGGTGGGCAGCTCGGGCAGGATGGGCAGGCGCTGGCGCGTGGTGACGGCGATGCCGCGGGTGCGGCCGGCGCGAATCAGCGGGGCGGCCTCGTTGGCGGCCGAGAACATGAGCTGGATGACGCCGCCCATCAGGTCCTGCGCCGCCGGAGCGCCACCGCGGTAGTGCACCACCTGCATCTTCACGTTCATGGCCCGCATGAAGTACTCGGCCGCGAGGTGGTTGATCGAGCCAGGCCCCGAGCTGCCAATGGCGTACTTGTCGGGGTTGGCGCGCAGCAGCGTCAGCAGCTCCTTCATGTTGCTGACGTTCAGCTGCGGGTTGGCCTGTAGCACGAAAGGCGACTTGATCATCATCGAGATGGGCACGAAGTCGCGCCGCGCCTCGTAGCCCACGCTTTTTTGCAGCAGCGGGTTGATGACGATGGAGACCGGGGCCGCGTAGAGCGTGTAGCCGTCGGCCGCTTGGCTGGCGAACCAGTTGCTGGCCAGGGTCGAGGCCGCGCCGGCCTTGTTCTCGATGATCACCGGCTGGCCCAGTTCGCGCGACAGGCGCTCGAGCACCGCACGGCTGGAGACATCGCTCATGCCTCCCGCTGGATAAGGCACCACGGCCTTGACAGCGCGCGATGGATAGGCTGCGGCCTGCGCCATGGCGCTGCCCAGCCAGCCGGCCCCAAGGGGCAGGGCCAGGCAGCTGCCTGCGGCGCCGCGCAGCCAGGCGCGGCGGGAAAACGGGTTCTGTTGCATGGTGCTTGTCTCCTTCGTTGTGGGGTCAATGGATGTCTTCGGCCTCGCGCATGGCGGCGCGCAGGTCCGCCACGCCGAAGCCCGGGCGACGGGAGGCCTCGATGAGCGGGCGCTCGCGGGCGGTGATGACCTCGATGGCGCGCGGCAGCGCCTGCAGCATGTCCTGCTCGATGCGCACGGCGCCGTGGGCGTCGGCGTGCAGCAGGTCGCCGTCGTGGATCGACAGGCCATGCACCTGCACCGGCACGGCGATGTCCACGATCTGCGCGAAGCCGTGGCTGGGCGATATGCAGCCGGCCAGGATCTGGAAGTCCTCGGCGAGCATGCCGAAGTCGCGCATGGCGCCGTTGGTGAGCACGCCGCGCACGCCCAGGCCCTTGAGCACGTTGCTGTGCACCTCGCCCCAGAACGCGCCCAGGCCGGGCTCGTCATCGATGTCCTGCATCACCGAGATGGTGGGCAGCTGCGCGCTGCCGCTGATGTGCTCGTACCAGCGCAGGCGCCGCTCCTTGAGCACGGCGGCCGGGTCGGTGTAGGGGACGGCCGTGCGCAGCGTGGCCGTGCGCGCGAAGCCCAGGATGGGACGCATGCGCGGGTGGGCGCTGACGAAGGTGCCGCGTGTGAAGCCCTCGGCGCTGCGCGAGCCGGTGACGATCTCCAGCGCGTTGCAGATGGTGGGCGTGTCCACCGAGGTCAGGATGTCGGTCAGTTGCGCGGTCAGTGTGGAGGGGAGGACTTGGCTCATGGCAGGCAGGGATTGGTGGAAAAAAGGGGATCAGGAGGCGGTCCACCCGCCATCGACGAGCAGGGCGGTGCCGGTCACCATGGCCGAGGCGTCGCTGGCCAGGAACACGACAGGCCCCATCAGGTCCTGCAGGCGTGCCAGGCGGCCCAGGACGATGTGGCCCATGACGAACTCGCGAAAGGCGTCGTCGCGCAGCATGTCGCGCGTCATGTCGGTCTCCACGAACGTTGGACACAGGGTGTTGACGCGGATGCCGTGGGGCCCCAGGTCGCAGGCCAGCGCCTTGGTCATGCCCTCCATGCCGTGCTTGGTCGCGCAGTACACCGAGCGGCCGGGGCTGCCCACATGGCCCATCTGCGAGGACACGTTGATCACGCTGCCCGGCAGCCCGGCCGCCACCAGCGCCCGGGCGAACTCCCGGGCCACGACGTAGGTCGAGCGCAGGTTGAGCGCCAGCAGCGCATCCAGGTCCTCGTCGCTGACGTCCAGCACGTGGCGCGGGCGGTTGGTGCCGGCGTTGTTCACCAGGATCTGGCAGGGCGCCAGCCGCTGCAGGCCCTCGCGCACGGCGGCGGTGTCGCACACGTCCAGCACCCAGGCCTCGGCCCGGCCGCCGGCCGCGCGGATGCCGGCGCACGCGGCCTGCAGGTCGTCGGCGCCGCGCGCGGCCAGCACCACCTCGGCGCCGGCTTGCGCCAGCGCGTGCGCCGCCGCCAGGCCAATGCCCCGGCTGGCGCCGGTGACCAGTGCGCGGCGCCCGTCCAGGCGCCAGCTGGGCATCGTCAACGTGGCCATGGCGCCGCTCAGTCCAGGGCCGCCACGGGCTGGTACCACGGCACCTCGGCGCGCGTGCCATAGCGGCGCACGCGCAGGTTCGCCTGCTCGCCGTGGCCGGCGAACTGTTCCATGTGGCACAGGCGCGAGCAGTACTCACCGATCAGGGCCGAAGCCTCGTCGGTCAGCACGCGCTGGTAGGTGCAGGTCTTGAGGAACTTGCCCACCCACAGGCCGCCCGTGTAGCGCGCGTTGCGGTTGGTAGGCAGGGTGTGGTTGGTGCCGATGACCTTGTCGCCATAGGCCACGTTGGTGCGCGGGCCCAGGAAGAGCGCGCCGTAGTTGCGCATGTGCTGCAGGAAGTAGTCCGGGTCGCGCGTGAGCACCTGCACGTGCTCGTAGGCCAGCTCGTCGGCCTTCGCCAGCATCTCCTCGAGCGTGTCGCAGACGATCACCGCGCCGTGCGCGGCCCACGAGGCGCGCGCCACCTCGGCGGTGGGCAGGCGCTGCAGCTGCTCCTCGATGGCGGCCAGGGTGCCGCGCGCCAGCGGCTCGGACGTGGTCAGCAGCACCGACGGCGAGGTCGGCCCGTGCTCGGCTTGGCCCAGCAGGTCGACCGCGCACATCTCGGCATCGGCGCTGTCGTCGGCGATCACCAGCGTCTCGGTTGGTCCGGCGAACAGATCAATGCCGACGCGGCCGTACAGCTGGCGCTTGGCCTCGGCGACAAACATGTTACCCGGGCCGACCAGCATGTCCACTGGCCGGATGGACTCAGTGCCCAGGGCCAGCGCGCCCACGGCCTGCACGCCGCCCAGGGTGTAGATCTCATCGGCGCCGGCCAAGTGCATGGCGGCCACGATGGCCGGGTGCGGCTGCCCCTTGTAGGTGGGAGCGGTAGCGGCCACGCGCGGCACGCCGGCGACCTTGGCCGTCAGCACGCTCATGTGGGCCGAAGCGATCATTGGGTACTTGCCGCCGGGTACGTAGCAGCCCACGGCCTGCACCGGGATGTGCTTGTGCCCCAGGCGCACGCCCGGCACGGTCTCGATCTCGATCTCCTGCATCGAGTCGAGCTGCGCCTGGGCGAACTTGCGGATCTGCGCCTGGGCGAAGCGAATGTCCTCCAGCTCGCGCGGCGACAGGCTGCGCACCGCGGCCTGGATTTGGTCGTCGCTGAGCCGGAAGTCGGCCGGGTCCCACTGGTCGAACGTGCGCGACAGCTCGCGCACCGCCATATCGCCGCGCTGGCCGATGTCGGCGAGGATGGTTTCCACCGTGCTGCGGACCTTGGCGTCGGCCGCCGCCAGTGCCTGCGCGTCCTGGCCTTCCTTCAAATATCTGATCGTCATGCCCTTGCCCTTGGTAAGTGCGTGTATTCCGGGAAATCCTGGGCAGATGCACTGCCCACAGGGAAGGCAATGTAGGAAGGCTGAAAATATTCGTCCAATATAAAATTGGCGTCTTAATTTTTCGAAAAAGATATCAATGCTGGAGACCCGGTCCTTGCGGCATTTCGTGGCCGTGGCGCAGGAGCTGCACTTCGGGCGCGCCGCCCGCCGGCTCAATATCTCGCAGCCACCGCTGTCCATCAGCATCCGGCAGTTGGAAGAGCGCATGGGCACGCCGCTGTTCATTCGCACCCAGCGCTCCGTGGAGCTCACGGCCGCCGGGCGCGTGCTGCTGGACAAGGCGCTGCTCATCCTGGGCGAGCTGGAGGACGCCGTCGTGTCCACCCAGGCGGCCGGCAAGGGCTACCACGGCGTGCTGCGCATCGGCTACACCGCCGCGTCGGCCTACAAGGTGGTGCCCGAGGTGATCGGGGCTTTCCACGAAAGCTATCCCTTGGTTGAACTGGAGCTGCTGGAGATGGTCTCCACCGAGCAGGTGATGGCCCTGCGCCAGCAGCGCATTGATCTGGGCGTGCTGCGCCCGGTGCCCATCAAGGCGCCGCTACGTTCGCTGTGCCTGCTGCGTGAGCCACTGGTGCTGGCCCTGCCGCAGTCTCATCCCTTCGGGCAGAGTTCCCGCATCTCCCTGGCGGATTGCGATGGCGCACCCTTCATCGGGTTTGACCTGCGCCACGCTCCCTATTTCAACGGCATGGTGGAAGAGGCGCTGCGTCAGGCGCGCATCACGCCCCGCTTCGTGCAGCGCGCCACACAGACCCACGCCATCGTCGCCATGGTCGCCGCTGGCCTGGGGGTGGCCCTGGTCCCGGAGACCTGCATGCGGATCCATATGGAAAACCTGACGTTCAGGGCATTGGCCGAGCCGCTGGAGACAGGCGCCGAGGTCCATTTGTGCTGGAACCGGGAAACTGAATCACCGCTGAAAAGCCATTTCGTGGAAACCGCGCAGCGCGCTCTGGGCACCGGTGATGGTGAACTCGGCCAATAGCGCTAGGGCGGACTCGCCGCACCCATGCGATGCAGGCGAATTGCCTTAGGCTCGGCAAACCCCCTGCCAGCACTTGGTGCCGTTGCCGGCGGAGCCCCTGTCGATTTCGGGTCGCGCACCCCCTGCGGCACCGATCACGAAATCTCCTGTGCGGCACACCATGATGGCCCTCGCCCTGAAGGGCGGGCAGGCCTGTTTCATCCCCTTCACCGGAGACCCACCATGTTCACCCACCTCCTGCTCGGCGCCCGCGACCCCGACACCTCGCGCCAGTTCTACGACGTCGTGCTCGGCGCCCTGGGCGTCGCGCCGGCCTTCACCGACCCGCAGGGCCGGCACTTCTGGCGCCATGGCAGCAACACCCTGGGCGTGGGCCGGCCGCTGGACGGCCAGCCGGCCAGCGCCGCCAACGGCAGCACGCTGGGCCTGGCCGCGCAGTCGCCCGAGCAGGTCGATGCCGCGCACGCCGCCGGCCTGGCCGCGGGCGGCGCCACCTGCGAGGACCCGCCCGGCTGGCGCGACCGCGGCGGCGCCAATGGCCGCTACTACGCCGCCTACCTGCGCGACCCGGACGGGCACAAGCTGTGCCTGATCCACCGCCCGGCCAAGGCGTCCTGACCCGCCTGGGGCGCCGTGAGGGCGCAACCCTGGCCGCAGGCGGGGCCATGACCATGCGCCGCCCGCGTTTGCCGCTGTGCCTGCTTTTTCGGCGCTGCCCGTCCGGCAGCAACGGCAGCAGGTCACTACAACTTCGATAGCTGGAAGCCCTTGCTCAACAAGGGCCAGCGCCCGGTTTGGCTCAAAACCAAGCCCCAGCCCCGTCGCTGCATGCCAAGCCACCGGGCCCCTGTCGGCCCGCCGTCAGCCTGACCTCCTATAAAGTGTTTCGTTTTGAAACGCTGACGGAGCGAGCGGCAGGATGGCAACGTTGATATCGGCTGGCACGCACACCGGCCAAGGCACCCCCGGCGAGCGCCGAATGGCCGAGCGGCTGCAAAAGAAGCTGCCGCAGGACTGGCTGCTGTGGTGGGACGTGCCCATAGGCCCCAAGCAGACGCGGCCGGACTTCGTGCTGCTGCACCCCCAGCACGGCGCGCTGGTGCTGGAGGTGAAGGACTGGCACCTGGACACCATCCGCAGCGCCACCCGCGAGCGTTTCGAGATCGCGCCCGAAGGCCGGCTGAAGGTGGTCATGAGCCCGCTGCAGCAGGCGCGGCACTGCGCCATCCAGGTGGTCAACGCGCTGGAGCGCGACGCGCAGCTGGTGCAGCAGCACGGCCCGCACCAGGGCAAGCTGGCGCTGCCGTGGGGCCACGGCGTGGTGCTGACCCAGATCACCCGCAAGCAGTTCGACGCCGCCGGGCTGGGCGCGGCCATGGCGCCGCACCTGGTGGTGTGCAAGGACGAGATGCTGGAGAGCGTGGACGCCGCCGCCTTCGCGCAGCGCCTGCACGCGATGTTTCCGCACCGCTTCGGCCATGCCGGCCTGACGCCCGGGCAGCTGGACCGCGTGCGCTGGATCCTCTTCCCCGAAGTGCGCGTGCCGCAGCAGCGCAGCCTGCTCAGCGCCGATGCCGATGCCGATGCCGATGCCGCCGCAGGCGCCAGCGACGAGGACGCCCGCCTGCCCGACCTGATGCAGGTGATGGACCTGCAGCAGGAGCAACTGGCCCGCAGCCTGGGCGACGGCCACCGCGTCATCCACGGCGTGGCCGGTCCGGGCAAGACCATGATCCTGGGCTACCGCGCCGAGCACCTGGCCAAGACGCAGACCGCCGCCAGCAAGCCCATCCTGGTGCTTTGCTACAACGAGCCGCTGGCCGTGAAGCTGGCCGCCGACATGGCCGCCAAGGGCCTGCACGAGCGCGTGCACGTGCGCCACTTCCACAAGTGGTGCCGCGACCAGCTGGTGCAGCACCAGCTGCTGCCCGAAGGCACGCAGCGCAAGGCCGTGGCCAAGCTGATGGACGAGTACGTGCAGGGCGTCATCGCCGGCGTGGAGGCGGGCCGCATCCCCACCGGCCAGTACCACGCCGTCCTCATCGACGAGGGCCACGACTTCGCGCCCGAATGGCTCACGCTCGCCACGCAGATGGTGGACCCCGCCACCAACAGCCTGCTGCTGCTGTATGACGACGCGCAAAGCATCTATGACCGCACCCGGAGCAAGAGCTTCAGCCTGAAAAGCGTGGGCATCCAGGCCGCCGGCCGCACCACCATCCTGAAGATCAACTACCGCAACACGCGGCAGATCCTGCAGCTGGCCCACCGCATGGCCGGCGACATGCTGCTGCGACCCGAAGACCCCGAGGGCGGCGACGACGGCATCCCCCTGCTGCAACCCCTGAGCTGCGGCCGCGAAGGGCCCGAGCCCATCGTCGTCGACGACCTGCCCACCCTGCCCGAGCGCGCGGCCCGGGTGGCCGAACTGCTGGCCGACCAGTACGCCCAGGGCCACCCCTGAGGCGACATGGCCGTGCTGTGCCAGCATCACAGCGAGATGGAGGCCTGCGCCGCCGCCCTGGCGCGCAAGGGACTCCGCACCGGGTGCGCAAGCGGTCAGGCGACTACCGGCCGGAAGAGGACGCCATCAAGGTGATGACGATGCATGCGAGCAAGGGGTTGGAGTGGCCGGTGGTGGCGGTGATGCCCGAGCGTGCCTCTAATGAGGCGAAGGGTGCTGAGAAGCAGGATGAGATATTGGAAGCGCGGGTGGCTTATGTGGCGATGATGCGAGCTGCGCAGAGAGTGTTGGTTTTTTGAGTTTCGATGATAGGGCTTATTACTGTTTTCGACCCATTGCGGAAATTTAAGCTTCATTGACCAATATCTGCTTCGCAGCGGGAGCGGACTTTTGCCTTTGAGGGTCGTATTTGCGCTATCAGACGCGAAGCGGTCATTGCTCTCATTCCGCTATGCTGGATGCTTATCGCTTACATACATCTGAACTAGTCCATGGAAAAATCAGCACTTGAGGAGACGCTTGCAACGGTCCACGCGCTTTTGCGGTCCGAGGGCATGGTGGAAGCAGCTGCGCTGGTTCGCACTTACCCGGCACGTGCTGAACAGACGGGCTACGATAACTGGAATGGCGGCACGGAAATTTGGGAGGTGCAGTTTTCTGTTCCTGCGTCTGAGTACGCCCGACTTGGGACAAAGCGCTCCCAGCTTGAGGACCAAATCGCGGCGCGCCTCAAGACGGTTCTGGAGTCTGAGACGCAAAATTGGTACAGCGCCCGGATCTTGCCCGAGCGAGAACGCCGAAGGGATTGGCGAGCTGAGGGGCCAGGCGTTCCCCGCGACGTCAGGACCAACATATTGGATGGAATGAAACTGGAGCAGGTCTGCTGGAGCGGTGCACTTGATGATGTCGAATTCCTTAGCCGACTCTATGATCTTAAAGAGTTGCCTTCGCATGACAGTCGATTCAAAGACGCAGCGGGAGACATTTGGCAGCATCGGTCAAATAACGATGACTGGGAGCAGGATTGGGTTTTCTCAGACGAGCGATTCAACCTGACTGGAGGCCCATCTGATCAATTCCTTCGCTTTCTATGTGAGGTCGTTCACCCAGTTGTGCGGCCGGATCGCGACGAAGCCCTGAAGCTCGTCTCTCATTTCAACGATCCATTACGACAAGTCGGGTGGGAGCTATACGAAGTGGAACGGATTGCCGGGCGACCTCGATTCAATTTTCGTGCAGTAACAGACCACGGTGGACGAGCTGTCCTCCGAGCAAAGAACGTAGCCGATGCGCTGGATGCCGGCTGGATGGCCAAGGAAATCGAGCGCCTCGAAAACAGCATTGACCGTGACCCGGCGCTGGCTATAGGAACCGCTAAGGAACTAATCGAAACTTGCTGCAAGACAATACTCACGAGGCAAGGCGTCGAATTCACCAAATCCGAAGACTTAGGGGAGTTGACCAAAAAGGTAACGAAGGAGCTAAAGCTGGTACCCGAGGGCATCTCAGACGAGGCAAGGGGTGCAGAGAACATCAAGTTAGTACTTCGAAACCTGACACAGTTGACAAACAACCTTGCTCAACTGCGTGGGCTGTATGGGACCGGCCATGGTCGCGACGGTAACTATCGTGGACTTCAGCCGCGTCACGCAAGACTCGCAGTAGCTTCAGCAGTGGCCTTTATCGACTTTGTCTCAGAAACATACCGACAGCGCCAGAGCGCTGGTTACAAGTAGTTTCCGACTTCGCGGTACGTTTGAGTGCATTGCAGACAGACGTTTGCGTAGCCGAATGGCTCGAGCGAGTTCGGAAAATCGTGTTGATCCTACGCAGTGCATCCATCAGCCTCACCGTAGTTTCAGCAGCAGTGCGGAAACCCATGCCGATGTTGCCGCAAGCACAGACTGAAAAGTGGCTTACTCGGAATCGGCCCAAGAAAAGGACCAGGACAGTTTTCTGGCATCACTTCCAAAGTGAGCCACAGGTTCTCGTTCGGCGTCTAGTCTTGGTCAACATGCCACTTGGTACAACCGCTCTGCAGCGGGAGCCATGATTCAATCAAACCTTCCCATTGACAGCTGCCAGTTGAGCTGCTCACGCGTGTAGCATCCCCGCTACTCAAGTTTTACCGCACAGTCGCTCGACACCACTGTCGACTTGTCTGAAATCACTGCGGGGACTCCCGGCCCTGTCACAGGTTGGCCGGTCTTGATGCGCGCCGCAACGGTTGCGTTCAAAGCAAGGGCCTGGGCGACCACGTCCCTCTTGCTGTCAAATCCGTAGGCGGTCACCACGGCCTTGTCCAGAGCATCGTGGACGTCGCGAAGTGGGTTCTTCCCTGGTAGCGCCAGGGTGTCGTAAAGCACTCGAAGCCCGCCTTTCGCCGTCTTGAGCGCAGTGGTTCGCACGGCTTGGAGCTTGCGCGACGCTTCAACCACCGCAGTGACTTGCGCCGCCGTAGGTCTCTGTGGCCAGGGGAAGGTGCCGAAGACGTTAATAGAGGAATAACGAGGGTCCGACTTCATGTTTGATCGCTTGCTCATGAACCACTCGATGTGCACCTTTGACTGCAAGACGCCGAAGCTGTAGTCGTCATCAAAGGCAAAAACCTGCAGCGCGTCGCCAGGCTTCACCTTCGAGCTCACGAAGAAGAGAATGGGCCTAGAGGTCACCCGGGAGCAAGCAAGGTAGCGCGGTAGCCCTGCGATCGCTTGCAGTAAGTTTGTACGCCGGTATGACAGCTGCCACCACCTCTCCAGGAACTGCACGTGGTGGGAGCGCTCCTCCTCGTCATCCACCCTCTTTTTGGCCGCCGCCTCACGCTTTGGCAGCACGTTTTGCTTGACCAGCTCCAAGGCCTTGGGGAACTGTTGCGCTGCGAGCAAGTCTCGCTCGCCGAAGTCCAAAATCATGCGGCTAGGCTTCGTGGCGCCGCCGAGCACTTCCTTGCCCACAACGTAGGGGCTCAGCAGCTGCGAAGCGTCCGCTTCCTTGGCAATGAGTGCCTGCGCTGCATCGAGCTTGAGAACAAAGTCTTCATGGCCTGGTGTGACGCCTTGGAACGTGCGCTTTGGCTTGGTGTTGCAGGCAAGTGCAACCGCGGTCTTCGTGTCGGTCTTGTCTGAGAGTGATGAGCTGATGTACGACACCTCTCGCATGTCGAGGTCGTACTCTTTGGCCGCACGAACCGTGCCTTTAGCACTCTTGGGTTTGCGCAGGGCTTTCTTGGTCTTGAACCACAGCCGCCTTGTCTCTGGCAGCACTGCGTCGTCTTGAGACTTCACCCAGTTGGCGATGGAGACGTGAACGTTGGCGTCGCCAGACCAAGGCTGGTTGTCCACCGCTTCAATGACGGTGCCGCTGACCGTCACGTGATCAAGACCGCCGATGCGAGACTCGTTGCTGCGGATGTTCTGGGTGCCGACAAGACCAGCTCGACCCTGCAGTGGGTCTGCAGGCGTGCAGATTGGCAGCGCGTCATGTGTCCGCCTAATCCAATAGACGCAGAAGTCGGCCATCCCAGGCACCTCGGGGTAGGCTCGGCGGATACGCTCGATGTAAGCCTGACCGAGCTCCGGCTTCATCTTCTTCACGCCCAGAAAAGGCGGATTGCCGATGATGACGTCAGCCGTGGGCCACTCGGACCTGCTTCCCGTATCGGTGACTAAGGCGTCTCGGTGCACTATGTTGCTGTCCAGGTTGTCCAGGGGCAGCGCTGACTCCGAGACGTGGAGCTCGTCGATGCTGAGCTTGTGAGCCAGCATCATTGTGACCTTGGCAATTTCTACCGCAAACGGATTGAGGTCCATGCCGTAGAAGTTGGTCGTCGTCACGAAACCCAGGGTGCGCTGATTGACGTCCACCGACTTCGGAAAGCGATCGGCCATGCGGTTGTAGAGCTGTGCCTCAAGGCGCTTAAGTTCACGGTACGCAGTGAAGAGAAAGTTGCCGCTCCCGCACGCCGGGTCCAGCACTGTGAAGGTCTGCATGCGGTGCGCCAACCCCTGCATCTCGGAGAGGGTCTTCGTCCCCTCAATAGCTGCTCGCCATGGCTCGACGATGGTCGGCCCGACGATCTTCATAATGTCAACCGGCGATGTGAAATGCGCGCCCTGGGCGTGTCGCTCCTCTTTGCCCAGCGAATGCTCGAACAAGGTGCCGAAGATTTCCGGTCGGACCTTGGACCAGTTGAAGTCACAGGCCTCTTTCAAGAGGGAGCGCTCTTCGGCGACCAGTTCGACCCTCGCTGGGTTGGCGTACAGGCCTCCGTTGAAGTACGCCACGCCCTTGTATCGGCCACCCGGGTTGCCTGAGGCACGGTTCATGGCCTCGAACAGGCCGCCCAGAATGTCGTACGTGTCCTCTGGCGACTTGCACTCGTCGAGCAGCCGCTTCACCAGATACTTCTCCAGAAGCCCAATGTCCTCCGCAAAGAAGGCCATGAGGATTTGGAGGATGAAGCGCTGAGCCAGGGGGCGCTCGATGCCGCGCCCGACCATCGCGTTGAAGCACCTTGCCAGCTTGTCCGCGGCCTCCCGAGTGACCTCTTCGTGGTGGTTGCCGAAGACCGGAGCGACGTCGCCTGGAAAGAGGAAATTCAGCGCCCCGTAGCGGTTCGGGAGGTCAGCAAGCTTGACCGTCTCAACCGGCGAGTCCATCTGGGTCTCGAAGTCGTAGACCCAGAACTCGTCGAAGTTGCACAGCACTGCATACCTGGGACGGTTAGGCACCAAGTAGGTCCAGTACTCAAAGGCTTGCCGGTAGTGCTTCTTGAGGTCAGCACCCCTCTTTTTCATCTCCACGACAACGCGTGGCTTCCACACCAGGTCCGCGAAGGACGTGCCGCCGGTGTCGTTCTTCTTGACGCGCTCCTCGCACGTTGCGCCTGCTTCCAGCAAGCCCTTATGGCCAAAGGCTTGGAAGAGGTAGTTCAAATAGATTTGAGCCTCTCCCTTCTCATCGCCCTTGATGTGCCCGCCCACCCAAGCAACGAACTCTTCGAGCTTCTTAGTCTTATCGCTCATGCGCGTTTGTTCCCTAAGCTGTACATGCTCGCAGAATCCTAAAGGAATCCCCGACCCACCTGCCTGCCTAAACGTCGGCTAGTGAATAGTTAAACGCCGCTCGGCCGGGGTGCCTCGAACGACGTAGATCACCCTGAAGCTGCCTGCTGGGCAATCGTGCTCACTGACTGCTCGTGGCCGATAGGGGGCATTGATCGTTGGTCACTTGGTAGTGCTTCTGCTTGCTGATGGTTTGACCATTACTGCCGTTTCAAATGGCAACTGATGCCGTGCATGCCGATGGCGTGGCAGCGGAAGGCGATGTGACCTGCGAAGATCGGTTGGGTTAAAGCGGTGCGGGCGAAGGCTGGAGGTATCTGTCCATCTGCGTACCCCAAACGGCAACAAGCTCTGCGCGCAACACCGCTCGCAGAAAAGAAACAACATCCCCTGATACGCTGCGCGGCCTCCTGGCTGAGTCCGGGCAGCGCCATGGCAACTACCGATAGGAAGACTCACGCATGCAACTGTCCGAACAATGGGTGCTGGTCACCGGCGGTGCCCGGGGCCTGGGCCAAGCCATCACACGCGCCCTGGCGCGCGAGGGCGCTGGAGTGGTCATCAACTACCACCGCAGCGAAGCCGCCGCCCATGCCCTGGCCGACGAACTCGGCCCGCGCGCCGTCGCCCTGCAGGCCGACGTGACCGATGCCGCCGCCGTGCAGCGCCTGTTCGCCCAGGCACGCGAGCGGGCCGGCGCCCCCATCAGCGCCGTCGTCAACAACGCCCTGGCGCAGTTCTCCTTCGACGGCGACGCGCGGCCCAAGCTCGGCGACATCGCCTGGGAGCGCTTCGCCCAGCAGATCGAGGGCGCCGTCAAGGGCGCGCTCAACACCATGCAGGCCGCCCTGCCCGGCATGCGCGCGCAGGGCTTCGGGCGCATCGTGAACGTGGGCACCAACCTGTTCCAGAACCCGGTGGTGCCCTACCACGACTACACGGCGGCCAAGGCGGCACTGCTGTCGCTGACCCGCACGGCGGCGCACGACCTGGGGCCCGACGGCATCACGGTGAACATGGTCTCGGGCGGGCTCTTGCGCACCACCGACGCCAGCAGCGCCACGCCCGAGGCGGTGTTCGACCTGATCGCCAGCATGACCCCGCTGCGCCGCGTGACCACGCCGGCCGAGTTCGCCGACGCAGTGCTGTTCTTCCTCTCGCCCTGGGCGCGCGCGGTGACCGGGCAGAACCTGGTGGTGGACAGCGGGCTGGTGAAGGACTGAGCGACGGCGGCCGCGTGCCGCGTCAGCGCGCAGTGTGTGCGCCCCGCGCGTGGGCGTGGCCGTCGTGGCCGTGCTCATCGCCGTGATCGTGTTCGTGGCTGGCGGCATGCCCTTGACCGCCAAAGCTGTGCACCTCGCCGGCCAGCTCGCAGGCCTGCGCCTCCACCTGCAGCGTGATGTGGTGCAGATCGAAGCGCTGCGCCAGCAGGCCGCGCAGCGCCACCAGCAGCGCCTGCGGCTGCGCCTCGGGCGCGTGCACGACGTGCGCCGTCAGGCTGACCTGCCCGCTGGACAGGCTCCACACGTGCAGCTCGTGCACGCTGGCCACCCCCGGGTGGCCGGCCAGCGCGCCGCGCACCGCGGGCAGCGACAGGCCGCGCGGCACGCCCTCCAGCAGCACGTGCACGCTCTCGCCCAGCAGCAGCCAGGTGCGCGGCAGCACCCACAGGCCGATGGCCACGGCCACCAGCGTGTCCACCCACACCCAGCCGGTGAGCCAGATGACGAGCGCGCCCACGATCACGCCTACCGAGCCCAGCAGGTCGGCCCAGACTTCCAGGTACGCGCCCTTGACGTTCAGGCTCGCGTCCTTGCCCCCCGCCAACAGCCGCATGCTGACCAGGTTGGTGGCCAGCCCAGCGGCGGCCACTACCAGCATGGCGACGGACTGCACCTGGGGCGGCTCGGAAAAGCGCCGCCAGGCCTCGTACAGCACATAGCCCGCCACGGCAAACAGCAGCAGCGCGTTGAAGGCCGCGGCCAGGATCTCGAAGCGCGCGTAGCCGAAGGTGCGCTGGTCGTCCGCGGGCCGGCGGCCGATGCGCACCGCCAGCAGGGCGATGGCCAGGGCCACCACGTCGGTCAGCATGTGCGCGGCGTCGGACAGCAGCGCCAGGCTGCCGCTCCACAGGCCGCCGGCCACCTCCACGACCAGGAAGACGCTGGTCAGCGCCAGGGCTTTTTTCAGTTGCGATTCGCTGGCGCCTGCGCCGTGGTTGTGGGTGTCGGACATGGGGGTGTGGTGCGTGCGAAAGGGGGCAGGGCCGGGCACTGCGGCAGCGACCGTGGGCATGCTGCCCGCCAGTGCCGGGGCCGACTGTCGGACGCTGCCCCCGCCGCGTGCCTCCGGCCGGCGCGACCTGCGCGCGCCGTGGCGCCGATCGCGTGCACGGCCTGCCGTCTTTGCCTACAGTGACTGGCCGCCCACCCCGCTTGCCGCGCAAAGGAGCCACGCCATGCCTGTTCAGCACCCCATCACCGCCAAATGGCCCGCCCGCCAGCCCGAGCTGCTGCAGCTGTACTCACTCAACACGCCCAACGGCGTGAAGGTGTCGATCATGCTGGAGGAGACCGGACTGGACTACGAGCCGCACCTGGTCGACTTCGGCAAGGACGACCAGCACTCGCCCGAGTTCCTGGCGCTGAACCCGAACAACAAGATCCCGGCCATCCTCGACCCGAACGGCCCGGGCGGGCGGCAGATCGCGCTGTTCGAGTCCGGTGCCATCCTGGTGTACCTGGCGGCCAAGACCGGGTCGCTGTTACCGAAGGACGACATCGAGCGCTACGAGACGCTGCAGTGGCTGTTCTGGCAGGTCGGCGGCGTCGGGCCGATGTTCGGCCAGCTGGGGTTCTTCCACAAGTTCGCCGGTAAGGACTGGGAGGACAAGCGCCCGCGCGACCGTTACGTGAAGGAGGTGCAGCGCCTGCTGAAGGTGCTGGACCAGCGCCTGACGGACCAGACCTGGATCATGGGCGAGGACTACACGGTGGCCGACATCGCCGTGCTGCCCGCGGTGCGCAACCTGGTCGAGTTCTACGGCGCCGGCGAGCTGGTCGGCATAGCCGACTACCTGCAGGTGCAGCGCGTGCTGGCCAACTTCCTGGACCGGCCGGCGGTGCAGCGCGGCCTGAAGATTCCGTCGAAGGACGGGGATGCATGACCGCGCCGGCCTGCCACAATGCTGCCCTTTTGATAGCTGCCTGCCCTTGATTCACAAGGGCCGAGGGCCGAAATGACCATGAATTGCCCTGACAGCGCGCCGCACGCCGTCGCCCGCCTGCGCGCGGCGCGGCTGGAGCGCTCGGCCAAGCCCTTCCTGGCGCGCGGCGGCTCGCGCCGCGTGCACTGCACCGGCTGCCGGCTGGCCGTCAGCCACTGCAGCTGCGCGCTGCGCATCCGGCTGGCCACCCGCGCCGGCGTGTGCCTGCTGATGCACGACAGCGAGCCGCTCAAGCCCAGCAACACCGGCTGGCTGATCGCCGATGTGGTGGCCGACACCTTCGCCTTCGGCTGGGCGCGCACCAGCGTTGATCCGGCGCTGCTGGCGCTGCTGCAGGACCCGCAGTGGCGGCCGTGCGTGGTCTTCCCGACCGAGGGCGTGGCGCCGGCGCGCGTGCTGGGTGAAGCCGCCTTCGCGCCGGGCTGCGACTGGGCGGCGCCGCATCCTGCCGGCGACTGTGGCGCTGGCGCTGGCGCCGGTGCGCAGGCGCCTGCGGCCCGGCCGCTGTTCATCCTGCTGGACGGCACCTGGGCCGAGGCGCGCAAGATGTTCCACCGCAGCCCCTACCTGGAGCGCTTCCCGGTGCTCGGCCTGCAGGGCGGCGAGGCGACGCGCTACCGCCTGCGCCATGCCAGCCAGGACGACCAGTGGTGCACCAGCGAGGTCGCCGCGCGCTGCCTGCAGCTGGCCGGCGACGCGCGCGCCGGCGCGCTCTTGCAGGCCTGGCTGGCGGTCTATGCCGAGCGCTACGACCAGGCACGCCAGCAGCGCCCGGCGCAGCCGGACAGCCGCGCGCACCAGCGCCTGGCGGCGCTGCGCACGGGGGGCGATGCCAGGCCGCAGCTGCCGGTTGCGGATGCTGGCGCCGTGCGCGCGGTGGCCGCAGCCTCCTACCGCGCATCCGCCGCTGCTCCGATGCCCGACCGTGTGGCGCTGCCGGCCGGCGTTTGATGCCGACACGGCCCGCCGCTACCGTTCGCAGCTGCATCGCCCGACCACCGTTTTCTTTCTCCGCCTCGCCCATGACGCTGCCTACCCCACACCGCCTTCCCCGCCGCCAGGCCCTGTCCTGGGCCGCCTCCAGCAGTGGCGCGCTGGTCCTGCTGGCGCTGCTGCCGGGCTGCGCCAGCGCCGCCGCGCCGCGCTACAGCGTCGGCCTGGCCGAGATGCAGCAGGCCCTGGCCGGGCGCTTTCCGCGCCGCTACCCGCTGGCCGGGCTGCTGGAGCTGCAACTGCTCACCCCCACCCTGGGCCTGCGGCCCGAGCGCGACCAGCTCAACGCCGTGGCCGACCTGCAGGCCAGCGGCCCTCTGCTGCCCGGCCGGCCGGCGCAGGGCGTGCTGGACGTGGACTTCGGCCTGCGCTACGAGCCCAGCGACCGCACCATCCGCACCGACCGGCTGCAGGTCAACGCGTTCCGCGTGCAGGGCTTGCCGCCGACGCTGTCGCAGCTGCTGGCACAACACGGGGCGAAGCTGGCCACCCAGGCGCTGAACGACGTGACGCTGCACCAGCTACGCCCGGCCGACCTGGCGCTGGTGGACGGCCTGGGCCTGCAGCCGGACCGCATCCGCGTCACCAAGAGCGGGCTGGCCGTGGATTTCGCGCCACGCCGGCCGTCCTGAAAACGCTCCCGCTTTCGTAGCTGCAAGCCCTTGGCAGTCAAGGACCAGGGGCCGATTGGGCCTGTAACGCCGGGCCGTTCGTATTCGTCCTACGTGCCAGCGGCCGGGCGCGGTTACAAAATGGCCGCCTGATGAGCTCACCGCCGCCCGCCGCCGGCCTTTTCGCACCATGATCCCTGCCGCCCGCCTCCCCGACCTGCCCGACGCCGATGTCCTGCCCGGCGCACTCTCGGCCCTGCCCGCGGACGCGGTGGTGGTCGTCACCGGCGCCTCCAGCGGCATCGGCCACGCCACGGCGCTGGCCTTCGCGCAGCGCGGCGTGCGGCTGGTGCTGGCGGCGCGCAACCCCGACACCCTGGCGCCGGTGGCGCTGGCCTGCTGCGCCGCCGGGGCGCGCGCGATCGGCATCCCCACCGACGTGACCGACCCGGCCGCCGTGCAGGCGCTGGCGGACAAGACGGTGCGCCACTTCGGGCGCATCGACGTGTGGGTGAACGCCGTGGGCGTGGGCGCCATCGGCCGCTTCGACGAGGTGCCGCTGGCCGCGCACCGACGCGTGGTCGAGGCCAACCTGCTCGGCCACCTGCACGGCGCCCATGCGGCGCTGGCGCGCTTTCGCCAGCAGGGCCACGGGCGGCTGATCAACATGATCTCGGTGGGCGGCTGGCTGCCGGCGCCGTATGCCGCAGCCTATGCCGCCAGCAAGTTCGGCGTGCGTGCGCTGTCCGAGAGCCTGCGCGCCGAAGTCGCCGACCTGCCGCGCGTGTTCGTCTGCGACGTGGCCCCCACCTTCGTCGATTCGCCCGGCCTGTCGCACGGCGCCAACTACACCGGCCGGCGCATCAACCCGCCGCTGCCGATGGTGGACCCGCGCGCGGTGGCGCAGACCATCCTGGCGCTGGCCGAGGCGCCGCGCCCGCGCGCCGTCACCTTCATGGGCATGGGCACGCTGGCCGGGCGCGTGGCACACGCCGTGGCGCCGACGGGCGTGGCCCGGCTGATGCGCTGGGCCAGCGACTTCGGCCTGCGCCGCGCCGACCGCGTGCCGCTATCCGAGGGCAACCTGTTCCGGCCCTCGCTGCAGACCTCGGTCAGCGGCGGACGCGCCGGACAGGGCAAGGCCGCCGTGGTCGGCACCGTGGCGGCGCTGGGCGCGGCCGGTTTGCTGGCCGGCTGGTGGCTGGGGCGCCGGCGCCGCTGACAGCCCAGGCGCTTTCATTTGCATAGCGCCGCGTGCAAGCGCTGTGCGGGCAGCAGCCGCAGGCCCTGCATGGCAGGCGCGGCGGGTGTTCTCCTACAGGGCGCGGGCGGCAGCGTTTCTAGCATGGGCATGACCGGGTGGCGCGTCCCGCAGGGCGCCAGCGCATCCCGCGTTTCCCCTTCTTTTCGTTTTTGTCCCATCCTTTGCAAGGATCGTCGTCATGCCGACCGCCCAACCCTCCAGCGCCACCACCGAACCCGAAACCGCCCTGCCCGAAGGCGCCGATAAGGCCATTCCTGTCCCGGCACAGGCCGTCTCGGCGCACGCCTCGCACCGCTTCACCCTGTACGCCTACCAGGGCCACGTGTACGCCAGCAACGTGCGCGACAAGCTCATCGACCTGGGCAGCCTGGCCGAGGAGGAAGACGGCAGCTGGGCGTATGCGCTGGATGGCGACGAGTGCCCGGGCGAGTCCGGCTTTGCCAGCGCCGACGAAGCCCTGGCCGCCGTAGCGCGCTGCATCGGCTTTCTGTACCTGGACGGGCAGTTCACCGCCCAGCGCGACCTGTCCGACATTCCCCGCCCCGACCTGCCGCAGGCGCCGCAGCTGCGCGTGACGCTGGACCCGCGTGGCGTGGTCGATCCAATCGTCGGCGACACGGCCTGAGCGTGCCTCCTGGCCCGTGCGGGCCATGCACGACAATGGCGCCCTTCGTGCCGCGCCCGTGCGCGGCCAGGCCCTTTTTCTTCTCTGATCGCGCCATGAACATCGCCAAGGACACCGCCGTCACGCTCAGCTACCGCGTGACCGACCCCGCCACCGCCCAGCAGCTCGACAGCGGCAACGTCGCCTACCTGCATGGCGGCTACGACAACATCTTCCCGAAGGTCGAGGCCGCGCTGGAAGGCCAGGCGCCCGGCTTCAGCACCACCGTCGAGCTGGCGGTCGAGGACGCCTTCGGCGCACGCGACGAATCGCTGGTGCGCACCATCCCCAAGAGCGAGTTCCCGCCCGGCGTGAAGGTCGGCGGCCAGCTGCAGGGCCCCGGCGCCGACGGCCAGCCGCAGGTCTTCCACGTGATCAAGATCAAGGGCCCCGAGGTGCATCTGGACGCCAACCACCCCCTGGCCGGCCGCGCGCTGCGCTTTGCCGCCAAGGTGACCGAGGTGCGCGCCGCTACGCCCGAGGAAATCGCCCACCGCCACGTGCACGGCGGCCACGGCCACCACCACTGACAAGCTGACGGCCAGGAGGCCCTCGGCAGCGAACCGCTGGGCTGCCTGGCGCTTTCCTGATCCAGCCAGCAGGGCATTGGCGCATGCCGCCAGCGCCTGGGGTCCACAGTGGAGAGATAATTGAGATTGTTTCTCAATCGTCTTCTCATAATGAACCCCAACACCAACCGCTTCCGACCGCTGCCCATCGTGGTTGCCGTGGGCCTGGCGCTTGCGGCCGGCGCCGCCGCCGCGCAGTCGCAGAGCGCCACCGGCGCGCCATCCCTGACCGCCGTGACCGTGGAGGCCAGCGCCGACGCCTCGGCACAGGGACTGGCCAAACCCTATGCCGGCGGGCAGGTGGCGCGTGGCGCGCGCGTGGGCGTGCTGGGCACGCAGGACATGATGGACACGCCGTTCTCCGCCGCCAGCTACACCAGCGAGCTGATCCAGGACCAGCAGGCCAGGAGCGTGGGCGACGTGCTGCTCAACGACGCCGGGGTGCGCCAGGCGCGCGGCTTCGGCAACTTCCAACAGACGTACTTCGTGCGCGGCTTCACGCTGTATTCGGACGACGTGGCCTACAACGGCCTGTATGGCCTGGTGCCGCGCCAGTACATGGCCACCGAGTTCGTCGAGCGCGTGGAGGTGTTTCGCGGCGCCAACGCCTTCCTGAGTGGATCGGGCGCGGGCAGCGTCAGCGGCGGCGGCCTGGGCGGCCTCATCAACGTGGTGCCCAAGCGCGCCGGCAACGAGCCGCTCAGCCGCGTGTCCGTGGGCGCGGCCAGCGGCGGGCAGCTGTACGCCGCCACCGACCTGTCGCGCCGCTTCGGCCCGGACAACGCCACCGGGGTGCGCCTGAACCTGGCGCGGCGCAGCGGCGCCACGGGCGTGGACGGCGAGGACACGCGCACCACCGTGGGCGCGCTGGGCCTGGACTGGCGCAGCCGCCGCGCGCGCCTGTCGGCCGACCTGGGCTGGCAGGAACACCGGCTGGGCGCGCCCCGCCCCGCCGTCACGCCCACGGCCAGTCTGCCGATGCCGGCCGCGCCCGATGCCCGGGCCAACTACGCCCAGCCCTGGACCTACTCCGACAGCCGCGACCTGTTCGGCACCGTGCGCGGCGAGTTCGACTTCAACGACCAATGGACGGGCTGGGCCGCCGTGGGCCTGCGCCGCGGCAAGGAAGACAACTCCCTGTCGGGCCTGACGCTCGCCAGCGCTGCGGGCGACGCCACGCTCAACCGCTTCGACAACACGCGCGAGAACCACATCAAGACCGGCGAGCTGGGCGTGCGCGGCAGCTTCCAGACCGGTGCCGTCCGGCACACGGCCGTGGCCTCGCTCGCGGCCTTCGACTCCAGCGAGCGCAACTCCTGGGGCTACAACTACGCCACCGGCCAGAACAACAACCTCTACCGCCCCGTGGCACTGCCCCCGCCGCCGCTGACCGGCTTCGGCGGCACGCTGGGCAGCCCGCGCGAGACCGAGCGCATCCAGACCCGCAGCCTGGCGCTGGCCGACACCATGGCCTTTCTGGACGAGCGCCTGCTGGTCACGCTGGGCCTGCGCCACCAGACCATCGAAGTGGACGGCTTCGATGCCACCAGCGGCGCCAGCGCCGGCCACTATGACAAGAGCCGCGTGACCCCGGTGGGCGGCATCGTGTTCAAGCTGCGCCCCGACGTTTCGGTGTACGCCAACTACATCGAGGGCCTGGCCAAGGGCGGCTCGGCCCCGGCAACCAGTGGCGGTCAGCCGGTCGCCAATGCCGGCGAGGTGTTCGTGCCCTACGTCACGCGCCAGAAGGAAGTGGGCGTCAAGTACGACGGTGGCCGCATCGGCGCCAGCGCCGCCTTCTTCACCTCCGACATGCCCAGCGCCTACGTGGTGGACAACGTCTACGGCGTGTTCGGCAAGCAGCGCAACCGCGGGCTGGAATTCAACGTGTTCGGCGAGCCCGCCAGGGGCCTGCGCGTGCTCGGCGGCCTGACCCTGCTGGACGCCAAGTACCTGGCCTCGGCGGGCGGCGCCTTCGACGGCCGCCGCGTGGTGGGCGTGCCGCGCAGCCAGGCCAACCTGGGTGCCGAGTGGGACGTGCCGGGCGTCAGCGGCCTGGCGCTGAACGCACGCGTGCTCTATACCGGCGCCCAGTACGCCAACGCCGCCAACACCCTGCGCGCACCGAGCTGGACGCGGCTGGACCTGGGCGCGCTCTACCTGACCGAGCTGGGCGGCCGGCTGGTCACGCTGAACGCGCGCGTGGACAACGTGGCCAACCGTGGCTACTGGGCCTCGGTGGGCGGCTACACCACCTATGGCTACCTGGTGCAGGGCGCGCCGCGCACCTTCTCGCTCACGGCCAGCGTCGACTTTTGAGCCTGGAAACGGCAGTTGACCGCTTGCCAACTTCGCGAGGAACGCATGGACATTGACTTTTGCCGCTTCGTGGGCGCTCCCCCGTGGGGCCAGCGGTGCTACGCACCCGCCAGCACCGCGCGCGCCGCGCCATGCGGCGTTGCCCCTCCTTGCGCACAGGAGTGCGCTGCGTCGTCACGCCTTGCCTGGCACGCCGATCACGGCACTGGCGAGCGCGTTCAACTACCGCTCCGAGGCTGATGCGTGCTTTCTGGACGGTGGTGCACCGCTGGGCGGGGCTGGCCGTGGCCCTGTTCCTGATCGTCGCCGGGCTCACCGGCGCGGTGATCTCGTGGGACCACGAGATCGACGAGTGGCTCAACGCCGACATCATGCACACCCCCGGTCGCGGGGCGCTGCAGGACCCGCTGGCGCTGGCCGCCGCCGTGGAGGCGGATGACCCGCGCGCCGAGGTCAGCTACATGACGCTGGGGCTGGAGGAGGGTCACGCCGCCTCCTTCCTGGTGCGCCCGCGCATCGACCCGGCGACCGGCGCCAGGTACACGCTGGGCTACAACACCGCCTATGTCGATCCCGTCACGGCGCGCATCACCGGCCACCGCGACTCCCGCAGCATCGCGCTCAGCCAGCGCAACCTCATGCCCTGGCTGCGCCACCTGCACGAGAGCCTGCACGTTCCCGCCTTCTGGGGCAGCGACCGCTGGGGCTTCCGGCTGATGGGAGCGGTGGCGCTGGTCTGGCTGCTGGACAGCTTCGTCGCGCTGTACCTGACGTTTCCCCGGCGCCAGGTGGCGCGCACGGCACCGCGCCACTGGCTGCAGCGCTGGCGCCCCGCGTGGGCGGTGCGTTGGCGCGCAGGAGGCTACAGGCTGAACTTCGATCTGCACCGCGCCGGCGGCCTGTGGGTATGGATCGTGATTCTCGTGGTGGCCTTCACCTCGTTCTCGCTCAACCTGTACCGCGAGGTGTTCTACCCCTTGATGAGCCGCATTTCCACGACCACGCCGGGGCCCTACGAGACCCTCGTGCCCGCGCCGCTGGGCAGTTTCATCGCGCCGCGCATTGGCTTCGCCCAGGCCATCGACATCGCCCGCAGCGAGGGCCATCGCCTGGGACTGCCGCATCCGCCGGGCGGCATCTGGTACGGCGGCGACTATCCGTTCTACAACGTCTCGTTCTTCGATCCCGGCGACGAGGGCGGCTCGCTGGGCATGGGCCTGTCCAACGTCTACGTCAGCTCCCAGACCGGCGAGGTGCTGGGAGCGCACCGGCCCTGGCATGGCACCGCTGCCGACGTGTTCGTGCAGCTGCAGCTGCCGCTGCACTCGGGCCGCATCCTGGGTCTGCCGGGGCGCATCCTGATGTCGGCCATGGGCTTGCTGGTGGTCATGCTGTCGGTGACCGGCATCGTCATCTGGGCCCGCAAGCGGCGCGCCCGGTTGCTGCAAAAATAATAGCTGTACACCCTTTGTCTGTCAGGGCCAACAGGGTTTTTGCATGAAGCCGACCGCAGGTGGCGGTCCGTTCGGCCACCGCCCGAGGTCAGTCGCGCCGCAGCAGCGCCTGGCGCAGCAGCCGCGACGCGCGGTCGCGGATGTGCAGCGGGCTGCGGCCCGGGCGCGGGCGCTGGCGCGCCAGCAGGCAGGCGGCCAGGAAGTCGTGCAGGATGGGCGAGTCGTCCAGCACCTGCCCGTCGCGCGCGCGAAATTCTGGGTGCCACTGGGTGGCGGCGATGTAGCCGCGCCCCTGGCGCGGGTTGCGCCGGATGGCCTCGGGCACGCAGTCCGGGCTGCTCCAGGCCTCGATGTCGAAGCCCGGCGCCAAGTCCTTGATGCCCTGGTGGTGGATGCTGTTGACGCGCGCTTGGGTCTGGCCCGGGTACATGCGCGCCAGCCAGCTGCCGGGCACCAGGTCGATGTCGTGGAAGTGCTGGTCGTAGCTGACCGGGTCGCGGTGCCGCATGGCGCCGGGGTGCTGGGTCTCGATGTCCTGGTAGAGCGTGCCGCCGAAGGCCACGTTGATCAGCTGCAGCCCGCGGCAGACGCCGAAGATCGGCTTGCCCTGCTGCTCGAAGGCCTCGACCACGGCCAAGTCGTATAGGTCGCGCACGCGGTCGCCCAGCCAAGCGTCCTTGAGCGGCACTTCGCCGTAGCTGCCGGGCCAGACATCCGAGCCGCCGTGCATGACCATGCCGTCCAGCCATTCGGCGTAGTGCTTCAGGGTGACATCGCCGCGCGCCGTCTCGCCCGTGGGGCAGGGCACCATCACCACCAGCGCGCCGGCCGACATCAGCCAGTGGGCGATGGACTGCTCGACGTATTGCAGGGTCTTGTTGGTGAACAGCGGGCGCTTCGGGTCGGCGTGCGAGAAGCAGGCCGACAGGCCGATCTTCAGCCGCTCGGAGGGTGGGTTCAGCATGGGCAAAAAGCGCTCCTTCACCGGAATGGATTGTCCGCACCCGCGGCGCCGTGCGCTGTAGGAGCAGACCCAGCGGGCACGGGGGCTGCGCTCCGATAGGGCGGGCCCGCGGCGGTGGGGCATGATGGTTGCGAGCGCGGCATCCGGCGCCCCAGGGCGCGCCGCCATCAGTTCCTCAACCCGCTTCGCGCAACGACAGGAGAACCGCATATGCAGGTGCAAGTGCAGACCGACGATCACATCCAGGGCGGCGAGACGCTCATCCAGTGGGCCCAGCAGGAGGCTACGGCCAAGCTGGAGCGCTTCCGCGAATACCTGACGCGCGTCGAGATCTTTTTCTCGGACACCAACGCCGGCAAGGGCGGCGTGCGCGACAAGCGCTGCGTGATCGAGGCCCGCCCCGCCAACCACCAGCCGCTGAGCGCCCAGGCCGATGGCGACAAGGTGGCCGACGCCTTCTCCGCCGCGCTGGACAAGATCATCCGCGTGGTCGGTGACGACCAGGAGCGCCTGCGCGCCAAGCAGGGCCACGAGACCATCCGCACGCCGGACGGCCATATCCCCGGCCGCTGACGCACCCGCGCCATGCCGGCCGGTACTGGCGGGCCTGGCGCTGCATCTCACCCCCTCGGGCTGCCAGATGGCAGCCTTTTTTGCGCCTGTGGGCAGGTCAGAAGCTGCTGCCCGGTTGCTGCAGGAAGGCCAGCTCCTCGGCGGTGCTGGTGCGGCCCAGGTCGGCGTTGCGGTGTGGGAAGCGCCCGAAGCGCTCGATGATCTCGGCGTGGCGGTGCGCGAAGTCCAGGTTCTCGGCGCGGCCCAGGGCGGTGAACAGGCGCACCGACTCGCGCTGCATGGCGCGCGATTCACTGTGCATGAAGGGCATGTACAGGAAGGCGCGTTGCTCGGGCGTCAACTGCGCGTCAGCGCCAGCGGAGATGGCTTCCTGTGCCAGCACCAGCGCCATGCCGTCGTGCGCGAAGGCCAGCGCGCTGCCCCGGTGCAGGTTGCGTGGGAACTGGTCCAGCACCACGATCTCCGCCAGGCGGCCCTGCGGCGTGCCGCGCCAGTCCCACAGCTCGCCCTGCACCGCGCGCGCGTGCAGCGCGCCGAAGCGCTGGTGAATGGTGGCATCGAAAGCGGCGTCCTTGGCGAAGCGCTGCTTGGGCGGCGTTTCCTCGAACCAGAAATGCAGGATGTCGTGTGGCGTCATGGTGGCTCTCCCAACAGGCGGCGGCGCGCGGCAGGGCGCGCGCCGCAAAGGCAAAAAGGCCGGGGCAGCGCCCCGGCCTGGTGTTGTAGCGCATGCGCGCTGTGCGCCGGCCGTGCCGGCCGGCGCGGTGGTCAGCGCCCGCGCAGGTTGCCCTGCTCGTCGGCGATGACGATCTCCACGCGGCGGTTCATGGCGCGGCCCTCGGCCGTGCCGTTGTCGGCCACCGGGTAGGCCTTGCCGTAGCCGCGCGCGGTGATGCGGCTGGCGTCCACGCCGCGCTGCATCAGGGCGCTGGCCACCGACTGGGCGCGGCGCTGCGACAGCTCCATGTTGTAGGCGTCGCCACCCACGCTGTCGGTGTAGCCCTCGATCAGCAGGCGGCGGTCGGGGAACTGGCGCAGGAAGCCGGCCAGCTTGTCCAGGCGCGGCGCGGCTTGCGGCGTCAGGTCTGCCTTGTTGAAGGCGAACAGCACGTCGCCCAGCGTCACCAGCAGGCCGCGCTCGGTCTGCTGGCCCTCGATGTCGCGCAGCTGCGCCTCCAGCTGGCGCACGCGGTCCTGCGCGGACTGGGCGGCGGCGGCCTGCGCGGCGGCGCGCTGCTCGGCGCTCATCGCCTGCTGCTGCGCGGCCTGGGCGTTGCGCGCCTGGGCCGCGGCCTGCTGGCGCGCCAGTTCGGCCTCGCGGGTGCGCGCTTCCAGGCGCAGGCGGTCGGTCTCGCTGCCGGCCTGCTTGATCTCGGCGTCGGTCTTGCGCGCCTGAGCGGTGGCCTGCGCGGTCTGCGCCTGCTGCGTGGCCAGGTAGGCCAGGTGGTTGGCCTCGGCGGCGTCGTGCTTGTCGCTCCATATGCGGTCGGCGCGCGCCAGGGTGTCGCTGGCAGTCTTGGCTTCGAGCTGGGCGTATTGCGCCACCACCGGGTCGGTGACGGTGCGGTTCACGGTGGCGCGGGCCTGCTCGACCGAATCCAGCGGCGCGCGCGAGGCGCAGGCGGCCAGGGTGCCGGCGGCGATCAGCGCGGCGGCCAGGGACGACAGGCGGCGCAGCGCGCCAGGGGTATGGAAACGGGACATGAAAAGCTCCTTGTCGGGTGCATTGGGCCCGCGCGGCGGTGCGCGCGGACCGGTCGGGTTCAGGGCAGTCGCGGGCCTGGGCGCCCTGCCGCCAAGGGGCAGCAGGCGCGCGTGCCGGCGGCAGGGCCGGGGCGGTGCGTCAGCGCACCGGCGCGGGCGTGGTGATGATGGTGGTGGTGCCAGTGGCGGGCACCGGCACGGGGACCGGCACCGGCACCGGCACGGCCACCGGCTCGCCAGCGTTGCGCGCGCGGTACTCGATCTCCTGCTGCAGCGAACGGATGCTGCCCTGCACCTCCTGCAGGTTGCGGCGGTTATCCACCGCCTCGGCCTTGGCTTCGGCTAGGCGTGCGTCGGCCTGGGCCTCGGTGGCCAGGCGGCGCGCCTCCTTGTAGTCCTTGTGGTCCATGGCGCGCTGCGCCTGCATCCATTTGTCGCGGGCGCGCTGCAGCTCCACCGGGGCGTTGGCGGCGACCTCGGGCATGGCGCTGACGCGCTCCAGCGTGGCGCGGCCGACGGCCATTTCCTCTTTGGGCTTGGGGGTGGAAGAACAGGCGGCCAGCGCGCCCAGGGCCAGGGCGGCGGCGGCGGTGCGCAGCAGGGGAGAGACGGTCATGGGTTCAGCTCCTGAAGTGAGACGGCCACCTGCGGCGCAATGCGCCGGCGGCGGCGGAACGTGCCGGGGCGCTGGGGCCGGGGCACTGCCAGGAAAAATTATCGAAACCGGGGCCATTCGCGGGCCGTAGGCCTGGCGCAGCGCCGGGCGTGGGCGGGTTCCGACGGGGTTTGCAGTCAAAAGCCCTTCCGGCCCATGCGGAACAAGGGCGTTCAGCTATGGTTTTCGCAGCACCGGGTACGGGTTCAGCGCCTGGCCCTTCCACCAGGCGCGGTCGGGCGGCAGGCGCGTGATGGCGAAGTGCAGGTGCGGCGCGCCGGCCCGGGCGTTGCCGGTGCTGCCGACATAGCCGATGACCTGGCCACGCCGCACCTGCTGGCCTTCGCGCAGCCCCGGCGCGTAGCCCTGCAGGTGCGCGTAGTAGTAGCTGTAGCGCCCGGGCGGGTCGAACTGGTAGATGGTGATGCCGCCGGGCTGGCTCAGGAACAGCTTGGCGATGCGGCCGTCCTCCACCGCCAGCACCGGCGTGCCCGCGGGCGCCAGGATGTCGATGGCATCGTGCCGCCGGCCTGCGCTGCGCGCGGAGCGGAAGGTGTCCACCAGCGCCTCGGGCGCGACGCCCTGCACCGGCAGGGTCAGTTGGCGTGCGGCCAGCAGCGCGGTGTCGGCGGGCAAGGGGTCGGCCGTGGCCGCCGGCCCGGCAGCGGGCGCTGCAGCGGGGACGACCGGCGCCGCAGCCAGCGCCGCGCCGGCCAGCAACACCAGGCCGCAGCCGGCGGCGGCGGCCCGCCAGCCTGCCAGGCGCTGTGGGTCAGGGACCGCTGCGTGGCCAGAACCGCCGGCCATTGCCGCCACCAGGTGCCGCCTCCCGGCTCAGGCCTTGACCTCGACCTTGGCGCCCGCCTTGATGACCTTGGCCAGGCGCTCGGCGTCCCAGTTGGTCAGGTGGATGCAGCCGTTGGTCTCCGAGTGGCCGACGGTGGCCGGGTCGGGCGTGCCGTGGATGCCCCAGTGCGGCTTGGTCAGGCCTAGCCAGATGCTGCCCACCGGGTTGTTCGGCCCGGGCGGGATCTCGGCCTTCTCGGCGTCCTTGGGCGAGTTCTTGAGCAGGCTCGGGTTGTAGGTGAAGCTGGGGCTTTCGGCGACGTTCTTGATGGCCATGCCGCCCAGCGGCAGCGGGTCGTTGTCCTCGTTGCCGATGCTGATGGGAAAGCCCGCCACCGCCTGGCCGTCCTTGTCCAGCACGAACAGCACGCGCTCGCTCTTGTCGATCTCCAGCTGCTGCGACAGGCGCTCGGGCGCCTTGGAGTCGCGCACGTTGGGCACCACCAGCTCAGTCGCCGCGGCGATCTCCACGCCCGGGTTCAGGCGCTTGAGGAAGTCCGGGTTGACGTGGAAGCGCTCGCCCAGCATCTCGACCAGCGACTCGTACGGCAGGGCCTTCAGCTTGGCGCGCTCGGCCATGTCGGCGGGGGTCTTGGCGAACGGGCCAGCAGCGTCCTTTTCGGTGACGGTGTAGCGCGCCAGCAGCGGCTCGGTGCTGGCCTGGCGCAGCGCCCTCCAGGTCTCGGCGTCGATGCGGCCACTGTCCTTCAGGCCGTTGCAGCGCTGGAAGGCGCGCACCATGCGCTGCATGTTCTTGCCGAAGGCGCCGTCGATCTCGCCGGGTGAGAACCAGGCGCGGTCCAGCAGGATCTGCGCGCGTGCCACGGCGGCCGAGCGCGCGCCCTGCGCCAGCGTGGGGCTGGCGTCGTCGGCGTTGAAAGTGTCGAAGGCCAGCGCGCCCGAGGCGCCCTGGGCGGCGGCCTTGCCGGACGCCGCCCAAGCGGCAGGCGCCAGGCTGAAGGCGGTGGCGGAGACGAGCAGGAGGCGGCGGGACAGCAAGGTCATGGGACGTATGGAAGTGAAAGCGGAATGCCGGCCAGTGTGGTCCGGTGGGCCGCGCCGGACTGTAGGAGCCATGCGCTTGCCCGTGCCGCCACCGGGCGACAGGCCGGATGGGGCCGCGCCCCGCCCCGGTCGTCCTGCTGGTTCAGATGAAAAACCGCTCAAGCCCTTACAGGAAAAAGGCCTGTAGCTATCGAATGAATAGCAACATCACAGCTCGACCTGCCACCAGTCCGGCAGCAGCGCGCGCACCTGCGCGCGGTCGAAGCGGTCGTCGATCAGGTGTACCACGCCCCGGTCCTCGGGCGTGCGGATCACCCGGCCGGCGGCCTGCACCACCTTCTGCAGCCCCGGGTACAGGTAGGTGTAGTCGTGCCCCTGCGCGCGCCCGAACAGCGCCTGCAGGCGCTGGCGGATCTGCTCGTTCACCGGGTTGACCTGCGGCAGCCCCAGCGTGCAGACGAAGGCGCCGACCAGCCGCCGCCCGGGCAGGTCCACCCCTTCGGCGAAGGCGCCGCCCAGCACCGCGAAGCCGATGCCCTGGCCGCCCTCGGCAAAGCGGGCCAGGAAGTCGCGCTGCGCCGCCTCGCCCATGCGCCGTTCCTGGCGCCAGTGCGGGATGTGCGGGTGCTGCGCGGCGAACGCTTCGGCCACCTGGTCCAGGTAGTCGTAGCTGCTGAAGAACGCCAGGTAGTTGCCCGGCGCCGCGCCGAACTGCGCCGCCATCAGCCGCACGATGGGCGCCACCGACTGCGCGCGCTGCGCCCAGCGCGTGGAGACATGCCGCGCCACGCGCACCTGCAGCTGCTCGGCGGCGAACGGCGCCGCCACCTGCAGCGCCGCGTGCTGCGGCGGCAGGCCCAGCAGGTCGGCGTGGTAGCGCTGCGGCTGCAGCGTGGCGGAAAACAGCGTGGCGCTGTGCGCCGCCGCCCAGCGCGGCGCCAGGTGCGGCGCCGGCACCACGCAGCGCAGGCTGATGGCACTGCCGCCGTTGCCGCCTGGGCCCAGGCGCTGGCTGTCCAGCAGCGCGTGGCGCGCGTCGAACCCTTCGGCCAAGGCGTTGAACTGCAGCAGCGCGAAATACCACTCGAGCAGCGGGGCGTCCAGCTGCTCGGGCTGCTCGGCCAGCTGCTCGGACAGGGCCTGCGCGCAGCGCGTGAGCGCGCCGGCCAGCGGCGCGGGCAGGGCGGCGTGCACGGCGTAGTCGCCGTCCATGGCACGTTCCAGCGCCAGCCAGGCGCGGCGCACAGCGCCAAGCGCCTTTTTCACGCGCGGCACGCGCGCGGCGGTGACGGACTGGCGCGCCTGGCGCAGCAGCTGCGGGTCTAGCCGTGCGCCGTACATGCCGCGCGCGCGCTCGACCAGGTTGTGCGCCTCGTCCACCAGCAGCGCCGCGCGCCAGCCCTGCTGCTGCGCCAGCGCGTGCAGCAGGCCGGCCGGGTCGAACCAGTAGTGGTAGTCGCCCACCACCACATCGGCCCAGCGCGCCAGCTCCTGCGACAGGTAGTACGGGCAGATGCCGTGCGCCAGCGCCACCGCGCGCACGCGCGCCTGGGTCAGCAGCGGCGTGCCGGGCGCCAGCGCCGCGCCGCGCGCCGCCGGCAGCCGGTCGAAGAAGCCCAGCGCCAGGGGGCAGGACTGGCCATGGCAGGCGCTGCCCGGGTGTTCGCAAGCCTTCTCGCGCGCCACCAGCTCCAGCACGCGCAGGGGCGCGGCGGGTGCCGGGGCGGCCGCGGTCGCCGCTGCAGCAGGATCAGGCCGGGTGCCGCTGGCGGTGGGCGCCGGAACAGTGGCGGGGCTGGGGCCGGCGCAGACAGGCATGGCGGGCGCAGGCGTGCAGGCGGCAGAGCCGTCGTTTGAGCCCACTGGCGCGCCAACGACCGTCGCCATGCCGCCGGCGCCCAGACCATGGCCGCCTGGCGTTCCCGCCGCAGCGCCCCCGCCCGCTGTCAGCAGCACCAGCGCGTCCAGCGCCATCTGCCGCCCTGAGGTCTTGGCCGCCAGGTACAGCACCTTGTCGATGCCTGCCTGCGGCGCCGCCTTGAGTTGGGCGAACAGGGTGGCCACGGTCTTGCCGATGCCGGTGGGCGCCTGCGCCAGTAGGCAGCGCCCACGCGTGGCGGCGTGCCAGACCTGCGCCGCCAGTTCGCGCTGGCCGGCGCGAAAGCCGCCGGCGTGCGGGAAGGCGAGCGCCGCCAGCGCCGCGTCGCGCGCGTCGCGGTGCGCGGCCTCGGCCTGCGCCCAGGCCAGGTAGCGCCCGCACTGCAGCGCGAAATGCGCGTGCAGCGCCGGCGCATCCTGCACTTCGGTGAACACGGTTTCCTGCTCGCTGTCGATGTCCAGATACACCAGCGCCAGCTCCAGCCGGTCCAGACCGCGCTCGGCGCACAGCAGCCAGCCGTAGATGCGCGCCTGTGCCCAGTGCAGGGCGCGCTGGCCGGGGTTTTGCCGCGCCAGGCTGCCGCGGTGCGTCTTGATCTCCTCCAGCCGGCCGCGCGCGGCGTCGAAGCCGTCGGCGCGCCCGCGCACCAGCAGCGGGCCGTGGTGGCCTTGCAGTGGCACTTCGGCCTGCCAGCCAGCGCCGCGGCGCGCGGCCACGCGGGCGTGGCCGGCAATGCCCTGCAACGCGCTGGGCGCGGGGGTGTAGCGCAGGTCCAGGTCGCCGCTGCGGGCGGTGAACTCGCACAGCGTGCGCACCGCCACCTGCCAGCGCGCGGCTTCGGCCCCGGCCACCGCGTCCGGCGGCGCCGGTGCCGCTGTCACGCCGGGCCCAGGCGCGCTTGCGCCGGCTCGCCGCCCGCGCCCAGCGGCGTGGCCTTGCACAGCGCCATCCAGACGTCGAACGGCAACGTGCAGCGAGCGTGGCGCGCCGGCCGCGCCAGCTCGAAGCGCGCGCCCATGCCGTCCTCGTCGGGAGTGCCGTGCATCATCCACACGCCGAACTCGGGCGGCAGCTCGTCGGCTTCGGCGATGCCGGCGGGGAAGACGTAGTGGCAGCCTTCGCACAGCCACTGGTAGGCGCGGCGCTTGGCGGCATGGCGCAGGTCGGACAGCAGGTCGGCGCGGCTGGCCTTGATCTCGTGCACCAGGGGGTGCAGGTAGCCCGGTACGCTGGTGTTGCGCACGGAAAACAGGTCCGGCCGGGCCACGCGCCACACGCGCGCGGCGCGGCGCTGGGGCAGCGTGGGCTCCGACTCGTCCCACAGGCTGGCGAGCACCGGCGGCGGGGCCGGCGCCTCGGGCGCGGCATCGGACACCAGCGCGCCGCCGCCCTCGGGCAGCAGCTCGGCGCGCAGCGACAGCTCGCGCCAGACCACGCGCCCGGCCGGCAGCAGCTGCTGGCGCGCGAACGCCAGCGCCATGCGGTCGTGCAGGCTGATGCGGCGCTGGCCGGCGCGGCGCTCGTCGGCCAGCCAGGCGATGCCGGCGTCGGTCACGCGCAGCAGGGTGTGGCCCTCGGGGCTGGTCTGGCGCTCCAGCATGCCGGCGGCCAGCAGGTCGATCTCCACCCCGTCCTGGCACGGCCAGCCGGCCGAGCGCCAGACGTCCATCAGGCGCTTGCGGTGGTGGCGGGCGAGGGGTGGCGGGGGCATGGCGGCGTATGGCGATCAAGGCAAAACACTGATTATCCAGACAGTGTTTTATACGTGTTTGGCCTACAGGCTTTCATGTGCAAGCGCTCCACACTTGTTACACCCGTAAACAAAACGGGATCCCAGCGCGTTCCCTCGCTCATCGGGGCGCCCCAGCGTCCTGCCCCTTCCCTTCTTCCCTTCCCCCCATGTTTTCCTCTCTCGCCGGCGCACTGCGCCACCGGCGTGGTGCAGCGCCGATGCTGCGGGCCATCGACCGCTCCACCGCTGCGCTGCAGCTGGACTTGCAAGGCCACATCGTGCATGCCAATGCCCGGTTCAGCGAGCTGATCGGCCATCCGGCACAGGCGCTGCGTGGGCAGCCACACGCCGTGGTGTGTCCGCCCGGCTATACCGACAGCGCCGCTTACCGGGACGTCATGCGGCGCCTGCAAGCCGGCGAATCCTTTACCGGCCAGGTGCAGCGCCGGCATGCCGACGGCCGGCTGCTGTGGCTGCGTGCCACCTACAGCCCGGTGCTGGATCGTGCCGGGCAGGTGACGCGGCTGGTCGAGCTGTCGCAGGACGTGACCGAGCAGGTGAATGCGCGCCTGCAGGCCACTGGCCTGCTGCAGGCCATCGAGCGTTCGATGGCGGTGATCGAGTTCGACCTGGACGGCCAGGTGCTGCGCGCCAACGAGAACTTCCTGCAGACCCTGGGCTACGCCGAGGCCGAGGTGTTGGGGCGGCACCACCGCCTGTTCTGCCCGCCGCAGCTGGCGGCTGGTGCCGAATACGCGCAGTTCTGGCAGCGGCTGCGCGCCGGGCAGTTTTTTCGCGGCCAGGTCGAGCGCGTGGACCGGCACGGTCGCACCGTCTGGCTGGAGGCGACCTACAACCCGGTGCACGGCGTGCAGGGCGAGCTGATCGGCGTGGTCAAGGTGGCCACCGACATCACCGAACGCGTGCGCCAGTCGCAGGCGCGCCAGCAGGGCGTGGACACGGCCTATGGCATCGCTGTGGGCACGCAGGGCCTGGCCGAGCAGAGCGCGCACACCGTGGGCACGGCGGTGCAGCGCATCCAGGCCATGGCGGCGACGGTGGAAGACGCCGCGCAGCGCGGCCAGGCGCTGGCCCGGCAGGCCCAGGCCATCGGCGCGGTGCTGGACACCATCCGCCGCGTGGCCGACCAGACCAACCTGCTGGCGCTGAACGCCGCCGTCGAGGCCGCGCGCGCCGGCGAAGCCGGCAAGGGCTTTGCCGTGGTGGCCGGCGAGGTGCGCCGCCTGGCCGCCGACAGCCGCGCCGCCACCGGCGACATCAGCCAGTCGGTGCGCGCCATCCAGGACGAGGTGGCGGCGGTGCAGGCCACGCTGCACGATGGCCTGGCCAGCGTGGCCGAAGGCGTGGCGCTGGCGGGCCAAGCGCTGCGGTCGATGCAGGCCATCCAGCGCGATGCCGGCGAGGTGGTGCAGGCGGTGCAGGCGCTGCAGGGCGCGGCGCAGGACTGACGCGGCGCGCTGCGGCTGCACGACGCTCCTGAAAAAGGAGCTGTATGCCGTGGATTTCATTGGGCTGGAGCCGCTTCTCATGCATAAAAAGGCACGGCGGCGGCCGCCGGTGCAACCCCTGCCTGCAGCGCCCGGCCCGATGCCGGCGCCGGCGCCGTGGCCGCTGGGAGAGCGCGGCCTCGTATGATCCGTTCCCTGTTTTTTCGCCCACGACCGGAACGCCCATGAACGCCGCCCCCGACAGCGCGCCCACTGCCCCTCAGGATGCGCATTGCGATGTGCTCGTCGTCGGCGGCGGGCCGGCCGGCTCCACCGTGGCCACGCTGCTGGCCGAGCGCGGCCACCGCGTGGTGGTGCTGGACAAGGACCGGCACCCGCGCTTTCACATCGGCGAGTCGCTGCTGCCGGCCAACCTGCCGCTGTTCGAGCGTTTGGGGCTAGCCGAGGAGATGCGCGCCATCGGCATGCACAAGCCCGGTGCCGAGTTCGTCTCGCCGCACCACGAGCACACCCAGACCTTCGTCTTCGCCGACGCCTGGGACAAGTCCATGCCGCACGCCTATCAGGTCAAGCGCGCCGAGTTCGACGAGCTGCTGCTCACCAATGCCGCGCGCCGCGGCGCCGAGGTGCACCAGGGCAGCCGCGCCACCGCCGTGGAGTTCACCCCGGACGGCGGCGTGCAGGTGGACGCCAAGCATGGCGACGGCACGCTCAAACGCTGGCACGCGCGCTTTCTCATCGACGCCTCGGGGCGCGACACGTTTCTCGCCAACCGTTTCCGCATCAAGGAGCGCAACCCGCAGCACACCAGCGCGGCGGTGTACGCGCATTTCTCGCACGCGCGGCGCCACGAGGGCCTGGCCGAGGGCAACATTTCCATCTTCTGGTTCGAGCACGGCTGGTTCTGGTTCATCCCGATGAGCGCGGACACCACCAGCGTCGGCATGGTCACCTGGCCGCACCACATGAAGAGCCGCGCCGGGCGCAGCCTGGAGCAGTTCCTGGCGGACAACATCGCCGCCTGCCCGGCGCTGGCCGAGCGGCTGGCGCAGGCCCAGCGCATCACCGAGGTCGAGGCGACGGGGAATTTCTCGTACTCGGCCAGCCGCAACCACGGCAGCAATTACCTGATGCTGGGCGACGCTTACGCCTTCGTCGACCCGGTGTTCTCCTCGGGCGTGTGGCTGGCGATGAACAGCGGCGTGGTCGGCGCCGAGACCGTGGACGCCTGCCTGCGCCGCCCGGCCGAAAGCGCCGCCGCGCTGCGCCGCTTCGACCGCGTCATGCGCCACGGGCCGCGCCAGTTCTCCTGGTTCATCTACCGCATGACCAATCCCATCATGCGCGACTTCTTCATGTACCCGAAGAACGTGTTCCGCATGCAGGAGGCGCTGCTGTCGATGCTGGCCGGCGACATCTTCGGCAAGACGCCCATCTGGCGCTCGATCTGGATGTTCAAGGCGCTGTACTACACGGCCAATGTGCTGCAGCCGCGCCGCGCCTGGGCGGCGCGGCAAAAGCGCCGCTGGAACATCCGTCCCGTCGATGACGCCGCCCGCACCCCCGCCTGAGGCCGCGCCTGGGGTACGGCGCTCGGCCGCGCACGGCCTGTGGCGGCTGTACGAGCGCCTGGCGATGTGCATCGGCCTGGGCACGCTGGCGCTGCTGTGCCTGGCATGGCTGCCGTTCGCCGCGCTCCTGCACCCGCTGCTGCCGCGCGCGCAGGGTCAGTGGCTGGGGCGGCGCGTCATCACGCTGGCGTTTCGCTTCTACCTGGGCGTGCTGTCGCTGCTGTGCGCCTGCCGGTTCGACCTGTCGGCGCTGGATGCGCTGCGCGGCGAGCGCGGGCTGATCGTTGCGGCCAACCATCCCTCGCTGCTGGACGCGGTGCTGCTGGTCTCGCGCCTGCCCGATGCCGTGTGCATCATGAAGGCCAGCCTGCTGGACAACCTGCTGTTCGGCGCCGCCGCGCGCATGGCCGGCTACGTGCGCAACGACGACGCGCGCGCACTGGTCGCCAGCGGCTGCCGCAGCTTGGCCGAGGGCGCGCAGGTGGTGCTGTTTCCCGAGGGCTCGCGCACGCGCCAGTTCCCGCTCGACCCGCTGGGGCGCACCGCCGGGCTGCTGGCGCGGCGCGCGCAGGCGCCGGTGCAGGCGGTGCTGCTGGAGTTCTCCAGCCCGTACCTGGGCAAGCACTGGCCGCTGTGGTGCCCGCCGGTGCTGCCGCTGCGCTGCACCGCCCGGCTGGGGCGGCGCTTCGAGCCGCCCACCGACCATATCGCCTTCACCGAAGCGCTGGAGCAGCACCTGCGCGCCGGACTGGCCGGCTCTTCCTTCGCATGAACACGTCGCCCCTGCCCTCCACCACCCACCTGGTGCTGATCCCCAGCTACAACCCGGGGCGCACCGTGATCGACACCGTGCGCGCCGCGCGCGCGCAGTGGAACCCGGTGTGGGTGGTGGTGGACGGCAGCACCGACGGCAGCCCTGCCTGGCTGCAGGAAATGGCGGCGCAGGACCCGGGGCTGCGCGTCATCGTGCAGCCGGTGAACCGGGGCAAGGGCGCCGCCGTGCTGGAGGGCATCGCCCAGGCCCGCGCCGCCGGCTTCACGCACGCGCTGACCATGGACTCGGACGGCCAGCACCCGGCCGGTCTCATCTCGGCGTTCATGCAGGCCTCGCAGGCACGGCCCGATGCCATGGTGCTGGGCCGGCCGGTGTTCGGCCCCGAGGCGCCGGCGCTGCGCGTGAACGGGCGCAAGGTGTCCAACGCCTGGGCCAACCTGGAGACGCTGTGGGCCGGCATCGGCGACTCGCTGTACGGCTTTCGCGTCTACCCGATCGCGCCGCTGATGCAGGTGATGCGGGGCCAGCGCTTCATGCGCCGCTTCGACTTCGACCCCGAGGCCGTGGTGCGCCTGTGCTGGGCCGGCGTGCGCCCGCTGAACCTGGACGCGCCGGTGCGCTACCTCGACGCCAGCGAAGGCGGCGTGTCGCACTTTCGCTACCTGCGCGACAACACGCTGCTGACGTGGATGCACACCCGCCTGTTCCTGGGTTTCGTGCTGCGCCTGCCGCTGCTGGCCGCGCGCCGCGTGCGCGGACGGCACTGACCAAACAGCTACAAGGAGGGCCGCCGCATGGGCGTCGTCGAGCGCTATCTGATCGCACTGGCTGTGATCTTCACCCTGCCCTGGCTGGTCTGGCGCCTGGGCCGCACCGACCGCTGGGCGCCGCTGGTGGTGGTGCAGATCCTGGCCGGCATCGTGCTGGGCCCGGGCCTGCTGGGCCGGTGGCTGCCCGAGCAGCACGCCTTCGTGCTCACGCCCGAAGTCATGCAGGCCCTGAACGGCGTGGCCTGGTGGGGCGTGATGCTGTTCGTCATGATCGCCGGCATCGAGCTGGACCTGCGCCAGGCCTGGCGCCACCGGCGCGAGAGCGGCATCACCGCCGGCCTGGCGCTGGGCGTGCCGCTGCTGCTGGGCAGCGCCGCCGCGCTGGCGCTGGTGGCGGCGCCCGGCTGGATGGGCGCGGCCACGCAGCCCTGGCAGTTCGTCCTGGGCGTGGGCATGTCCTGCGCTGTGACGGCGCTGCCCATCCTGCTGCTGCTGATGGACAAGCTGGCGCTCACGCGCCACCCGCTGGGTCAGCGCATCCTGCGCTACGCCAGCCTGGACGACCTGGCCATCTGGGCGGTGCTGGCGCTGATCCTCATGGACTGGGAGCGGGTCGGGCGCCAGGCCGGCTTTCTGCTGGCCTTCGGCCTGGTCACGGCGGGCTTTCGCCAGCTGATGGCGCGCGTAGGCCAGACCGACCGCTGGTACCTGCTGCCGGTGTGGCTGGCGGCGTGCTCGTTCGGCGCCGACTGGGCGGGCCTGCACTTCATGGTGGGCGCCTTCCTGGCCGGCGCGGTGCTGGATGCCGAATGGTTCGACCAGGCGCGCATGGACCTGCTGCGCGGGCACGTGCTGCTGGTGCTGATGCCGGTGTTCTTCCTGTCCACCGGCCTGCGCACCAACTGGGACACCGGCGGCTGGGAGGTGGTGGCGGCCGCCGCGCTGCTGCTGGCCGTGTCGGTGGCGGGCAAGCTGGCGGGCGTGCACCTGGCCGGGCGCCTGCTGGGCTGGCGGCCGGGCGAGGCCGGCGTGATCGGCTGGCTGCTGCAGACCAAGGCGCTGATCATGATCATCTTCGCCAACGTGCTGCTGGACCGGGCCATCATCACCAACGCCACCTTCACCGCGCTGCTGCTGATGGCGGTGGGCAGCACCATGCTGTCCATTCCCGTGGTCGAGCCGCGGCTGGCGCGGCTGCTGGGGCGCGCGCCGGCGCAGGACAGCGCATTGGAAGGTCCGGCTAAGGCCTCGCGCTCGGCCTGAGGCGCCGCGACAGCCGGGCTTTCAGGCCATCCCGCCGTTGATCGACAGCACCTGGCCAGTGATGTAGCCGGCCCGGTCGGAAACCAGGAAGTTCACCAGGTCGGCCACCTCCTCCGGCCGGCCGGCGCGGCGCGCCGGCACCATTCGTGCGATGGCCTCGGCACTGAAGCGGTCCTGCGCCATGCCGGTGTCGATGATGCCCGGCGCTACCACGTTCACGGTGACGCCGCGGCTGGCCAGCTCCAGCGACAGCGCGCGGCTGGCCGCGTGCAGTGCGCCCTTGGCGGCGGCGTAGTTCACCTGCCCCCGGTTGCCCATCACCGCCGCCACCGACGACAGGCTGATGATGCGCCCCCAGCGCGTGCGCAGCATGGGCAGCGCCAGCGGCTGGGTGACGTTGAAGAAACCGTTCAGCGACACGTCCAGCACCCGGTCCCACTGCTCGCCGCGCATGCCGGGAAACACCGCGTCGTCGTGGATGCCGGCGTTGTTCACCAGCACCTGGATGGGGCCGTCCTGCTGCAGCTGCTCCAGCGCCTGGGCGCAGGCGGCGCGGTCGGTCACGTCGAAGGCCGCGGCCGACGCGCGCCCGCCCGTCGCACGCAGCCGCGCGGCCAGCGCCTGCGCGCGCTCCAGCCCCTGGTGGGCATGCACCACGACGTCCAGGCCGGAAGCGGCCAGGCGTTCGCAGATGGCGGCGCCGATGCCGCCACTGCCGCCCGTGACGAGCGCGCGGCGCGGGCTGGAAAGCGTTGCGGGAGAAGCGGAAACAGGGTTCATGACCAGGCAGAAGAGAAAACGGACCCGGAGGCCATCACAGCGCCGCCGCGTCCAGCACCACCGAGGCGCGGCCGTCCAGCAGCGGCGTGCCGTCCTCGGCGCGCACGTCGAAGCGGTACAGGATCAGGCGCTCGTCACCCGACAGGCGCTCGGCGCGCACCTGCAGCGCGCCGGCGCGGTCATCCAGGCGCGTGGCATGCAGCTGCACGTCGCGCACGCTGGTCAGGTAGCCCACGCCCAGCGGCGTGCCGCCGCCCGCCAGCAGCACGCCGTGCACCGCCATGGCCTGCGCCGCGTACTCGATGCCGGCGGCAATGCCCAGGCGGCCTTCGGCGCGCAGCGGGTTGTCGGTCGCGCGGTGGCTGGTCGCGGCGCAGAGAATTTCCTGCGCGTCCCAGCGTTGCACGCATGCGAGCAGGCACATCGCGCCCCGATGCGGAATGTGCGCGGCGATCCAGGCGTGGTTCAGCTCGGGCATGGCTGCACCTGCAGCGCCAGGGCCTGGCCCGGCAGGTAGTCCACCACCACCGTGCCGGCAGCGCCGCGCGCCAGCCGCTGCAGCGCGGGCAGGCCGCGCAGCGCCGGGTACTGCGTGCGCAAAGTGTCCAGTCGCGCATCGGCCAGCGCCGTGGGCGCGGCCTGCGCCGCGCCGTGCAGCAGCTGCAGCTGTGCCAGCGACGCGGCGCTGCGCGCAGGCGACAGCAGCCAGGCCATGCCGGCGGCATCGGGAAACGGCCGCTTGGCGTGCAGCGGCTCGGGGTATTCGCTGTCGTAGGCGATCAGCAGCACGCGCACGCCGTCCGCCGCCACCTGCGCGGTGGCATCCAGCAGCCCGGCGCCGAAGCTGCCGTCGTGCGCGCACAGCACCTGGCACGGCTGCATGCTGCGCGCGGCGATGCCCCAGTAGCCGGCGGCGGCGTTGTGCACCGAGTTGTGAAAGCGCGTCGGCGAGACCTGCCGGTCGTCGCCTGCCAGCTGCTCGCACAGCGCATGGCAGTTGTGCCCGTCGGCGCCGGAGGCGGTGAACACCGTGGCCAGCTGCGCCACGTCGGCGCCGGCGTGCGTGGCGGCCTGTTCGCCCAGCGCCAGCGCCAGGCGGATCACGCGGCTGGCGCGCCGGCGCTCGGCCGGCGGCAGCAGCGCAGGCGCGGGCAGCACCGAAGGCGCCGGCACCCAGTCGGCCCGGCCGGCCAGCACCGCGGCGGCGGCGGGCCAGTCGGGCATGCCGGGGGCGATCAGGCCGATGCCGTCCAGCCAGAGGTCGAGCGTGCGCGGTGTGCCGCTCATGGCCGCAGCCCCAGCACCAGCGCGCAGTTGCTGCCGCCGAAGCCGAACGAGTTGCTCAGCACCGTGCGCAGCGGCGCCGCGCTGCCCTGCAGCCGGTAGTCGATGTCGATGGAATCGTCGAGCGTGCGCGTGCCAGGGCTGCCCGGGATCCAGCCGCCGCGCAGCGCCAGCGCGCCCAGCAGCGCCTCGACGGCGCCGGCCGCGCCCAGCGTGTGGCCGGTGGCGCCCTTGGTCGAGCTGCAGGGCACGCCGCGCCCGAACACGGCCGCCACGGCCAGGCCTTCGGCCGCGTCGTTGGCCGGCGTGGCCGTGCCGTGCAGGTTGAGGTAGTCGATGGCGCTGGCGGTCAGGCCGGCCGAGCGCAGCGCGGCCTCCATCGCCAGGCGCGCCCCCAGGCCCTGCGGGTGCGGCGCCGACATGTGGTGCGCGTCGCTCGATTCGCCGCAGCCCAGCAGTTGCACCTGCACGCTGCTCGCGGCTTCATCTGGCCGCTGCAGCAGCGCGAATGCCGCGCCCTCGCCCACCGAGATGCCGTCGCGCTGGGCGTCGTAGGGCCGCGCCGGCTGTGCGGAAGTCAGCTGCAGCGACGAGAAGCCGTACAGCGTCGTCAGGCACAGGCTGTCCACGCCGCCGACCACGGCCGCGTCGATCAGGCCCAGCGCGAGCTGCCGCGCCGCCGCGGCGAACACCTTGGCGCTGGACGAGCAGGCGGTGGAAATCGTCATCGCCGGCCCTTCGATGCCGAGCTGTCGGCGCACGAAGTCGGCGACGGAAAACGGGTTGTGCGAGCCGTGGTAGTGCAACGCGGCCGGCAGCGCGCCGGTGGTGGGATCGCGCCGGCGGTAGGCCAGCTCGGTCTCCAGGATGCCCGAGGTGCTGGTGCCAATGAACACGCCCACGCGCTGCGCGCCATGGCGGCGCACGGCGGCGCGCGCCGCGTCCTCGAAGCCGTCGGTCTGCAGCGCCAACAGCGCCAGGCGGTTGTTGCGGCAGTCGAATTCCGCCAGCGGCGGCGCCAGCGCGGTGTCTTCCACGCCCGCGACCTCGGCGATCCAGGTCGGCAGCCGCACCGTCTCGAAGTCGCAGGGCTTGAGGCCGCTGCGCCCGTCGCGCAAGGCCTGCGCGTGCGCCTGCAGCCCGCGCCCCAGGCAGGTGGCCAGTGTGTAGTCGGTGAGGGTCAGGGGCTGCACGGGACGGCGTCGGTGGGCAAGGCGCCGATCTTAGGGCCTGCCGCCGCGGGCTGCGGCACGGCGCGCACGTCGCATATCAGCAGCACGTTGGCGAACGGCAGGCGCCCGCTCATGGCCTGCGGGCGCACGTCGAAGCCGACGTCCTGCAGCAGCGCGCGCCACTCGGCCACGCTGCGGCAGTACAGCCGCGGCAGGCGGTGGCCGCGTCCGAAGGTGACGGCGTGATCGACCCAGTTGGACAGCCTGAACGGCAGCCCGCTGGCGGCGTCGCCCACGCGCGTGATGAAGCGCCCACCGGGCACCAGCGCGTCGCGGATGCGCGTGAGCACCTGGCGCTGGCGCGCGTGGTCGAAGTAGTGCAGCGCATCCAGGATGGTGACCACGTCGCAGCGGCCGAAATCGGCCGTGGTCATGTCGCCCTGCTTGACGCGCACCACCGGGTGCTGCGGCCCGAACGCCTGCGCCGCGCGCTGCACGTCGCGCGGCATCAGCTCGATGCCGCGCAGCTGCGCCGGGCGTGGTGGCGCCGGCCAGTCGGCCGGCCAGCGGCCCGCGGCGTGCAGCTCGGCCGCCGCCAGCAGCCAGGCGAACAGGCTGCCCTGGCCGCAGCCCAGGTCCAGCAGGCGCGGCGTGGCCGGCAGCAGGTCCTGGCGCAGCAGTTCGGCGAACACGGCATCGCCGCCGAGCTTGCCGCGCGCGTAGTGGTAGGCGAAGCGGTCGGCACGGCGAAAGCGCGCGCTGGCAGCGTCCAGCAGGCCGGGAGGCGGGGAGGCGGAAGAAGAGCTCATGTGGGCGGGGCGGCAGCAAGGGTGGTAGTGCTCAGCCGGCGGCGCTGCAGCGCCTGCGCCAGCAGCGGCAGCACGGCCAGCAGCACCGGCGTGCCGTCCGCGGTGCGGGCGGCATGGCCGTCGTGCAGCAGCAGGATGTCGCCGTCGCCCAGGGCGCGGGTCAGGCGCCGGTGCACGCGCGCGGCGTCGGCCTCGCGCGTGTCGTAGCCGCGCCGCGTCCAGCTGGCCAGGTGCAGGTCCAGGCGTGCCAGCACGGGTTCGAGAAACGGATTGCGCAGTCCGGCCGTGGGACGGAAAAAGCGTGGCGCCTGGCCGCAGGCATCTGCGATCACGGCCTGGGCGCGGGCGATGTCGGCGTGCAAGCGCGCCGGGCCGAACAGCGACAGCGCGTGCGAGTGGCTGTGGCCGTGGTTCTCCACGCCATGGCCGCGCGCGGCGATGGCGCGGCACAGCTGCGGGTGGCGCTGCACCCTGTGGCCGATCACGAAGAAGGTGGCCACCAAGCCGAGCGCGTCCAGCGCGTCCAGCACGTGCGGCGTGACCTCGGGGTCCGGCCCGTCGTCGATGGTCAGGGCGATGCGCCCGGCGCCCGGCGCGGGCGGCAGGCGCGTCAGGTTGGGGCCCAGCCAGCGCGAGCGCGGCAGCAGCCCGGCGCCGGTGATCAGCGCGTGGTTGGCCAGCAACGCGCCGCCGGCCCAGGGCCACAGCGCCGGCTGCAGCGCCACGCCCAGCGCGGCGGCGCCGTGCAGCGCCCCCGAGACGGACAGGAAGGGCGAGGGCGTCCAGCGGCGGGCCACGTCAGCGTTCTCCCTTGGGCAGCCAGGCCAGGAAGTCGCGCCACAGCGGCAACCAGGCGTTCCAGTCATGGCCATGCGGCGCCTGGGCGGCGTGCGCGCGCGGCAGGCACGCCGCCAGCGCGGCCATGCTGGCGGCGAAGCGGTCGCCCTGGCCCCAGCCGATGAAGGCGGGCAGGTCGGGACGGCCGGCGCGCGCGTCCTGCCAGAGCTGGAATTCCACGTCCTGCGCCTGCGCTGGCGTCGCCTGCCAGGCCTGCGGCCCGCCGGCGCGCTCGATGGCGTTGGTGGTCAGGCGGCTGCCTGGGTACGGCGCCAGCAGGCACAGGCCGCGCAGCCCGTCGGGGGCGCGTTGGGCGCAGCGCAGCGCCAGCAGCCCGCCCAGCGAGATGCCGCCCAGCCACAGCGCGGCGTAGCGCGGGCGCAGCGGCGCCAGCACCTGCTCGAGCAGCTCGTGCACCGCGTCGCGGCTTGCCGTCGGATCCAGGTGCAGGTCGGGCAGGTGCAGGTCCAGCGGCACGCCGCTGGCCGCCAGCGCTGCGGGCAGGCCGGCCTGCACGATGTGCGGCGGGTGCATCTGCGCCCCCGGCAGCAGCACCAGTGCGCGGCGCGCGCCGGCCTGCACGAACGACTGCAGGGCGGTCACGCGGCCGCCTCGCGCGCCGGCAGGATCAGCGCCGCCGACACCAGCATCGCCAGCAGCACGCCCGGCGCCACCGCCACGCCCAGCGCCTGTAGCACTGGCACGCGCGACAGCGCCAGCACGCCGAAGCCGATGGCGGTGGTCAGCACCGCCACTGACATGGACAGCCAGGTGTCGGCCGCCAGCGCGCCGTCGGCGCGCACGCGGTCGAAGAACAGCGCGTAGTTGGAGCCCACCGCCACCACCAGCAGCAGCCCCACCAGGTGCAGCAGGTGCGGGCGCACGCCGGCCAGGTGCAGCCCGGCCAGCACCAGCAGCACCGTCACCGCCAGCGTCAGCAGCACACGCGCCAGGCGCGGCACGCTGCGCAGCGACGCCGCCAGCAGCAGCGCGATGGCCGCCACGCCGGCCAGCGACAGCCACACGGCCTGGCGCAGATAGCTGTCATACATGCGCTCGAACTCGCCCTTCAGGTCGACCACCACCGCGCCGCTGCCCTGCAGCGCGCGGGCCAGCGTGGCCACAGGCACCTCGGCCTCGTCGGCGGCGCCTGCGGGGTGCAGCGGCAGCACCACGTTCCAGCCCTCTTCACCGGGGGACAGCAAGGCGTCCACCGCCAGCGCCAGCGCCGTGCCTTCCAGGTCGGCGCGCGTCAGCAGCGGCGCGGTGCGTGCCGCCTCCACGGCGTCGACGAACGGCGCCAGGCGCTGCGGCGACAGCGGCGCGTCCGACAGCGCGCGCTGCAGGCGCTCTTCCAGCACATTCCGCGCGGGCAGGGCGGCCAGGCGCGCGCGCTGCGTGCGCTGGCTGGGCAAAAAGCGCGCCGGGCTGTCGAAGCCGCCCAACACGCCCTCCTCCACCAGCACTTGCAAGCGGGCGCCGGCGTCCTCGGCGCGCTCGAGCGCCTGCTGCTGGTCGGCGCCGTGCACCAGCACCAGGTAGCGCGCGTCGGGCGCGCCCAGGTCGGCGCGCAGGCGCGCGTCCGCCAGCCCGTCCTCGGCACTGACCATGGACAGCGCCGACAGGTTGGTGCTCCACAGCTGGCCGCGCTGCGCGGCCAGGTAGCCGGCCGCCAGCAGCGCCAGCGCCAGCAGCGGCCAGCGCAGCACGCGCGCATGGCCCAGCGCACGCTGCGAGGCGCGCGACAGCGGCCCCGGCGGCGGTACCTGCACGCCGCGCGTGCCGACCAGCGCCGGCAGCACGAAGCGCGTGACCAGCGCCGCCGTGGCCACGCCCGACAGCGCATACAGCCCCAGCTGCGCCAGCCCGGGAAAGCCCGCCAGCAGCAGCGCCCCGAAGCCCGCCACCGACGTCAGCACCCCCAGCCGGATGGTGGGCCAGAACTGCTGGCGCCAGGCCTGCAGGCCGTGCCGGCCCGACTGGATGCAGAAATAGATGGCGTAGTCCACCGCCTCGCCGATCAGCGCCGCGCCGAAGCCCACGGTGATGCCGTGCACGCTGCCGTGCACCAGGCCCACCACCACCACGCCGGCGACGGCGCCGGTCACCACCGGCAGCAGCGACAGCGCCAGCGTGCGCGCCGAGCGGTACACCCAGGCCAGCACCAGCGTGATGCCGAGCATGCCCAGCGCCGAGGTGCGCGAGATCTCGCTGCGCACCTGCTCGCGCGACTGCACCGCGAACTGCCCGGGCCCGGACAGCACCAGCCGCAGCGCATCCGCACCCTCGCCCGCCAGCGGCGCGAAGGCCGCGCGCACGGCTTCGATGGCGCGCTCTTGTCCATCGGTGTCGGAGCCGGCGGCGCGCGTCTGCACCAGCAGCAGCGCGCGGCTGCCGTCCGGTGCGGCCCACACGCCGCCCTGCAGCGGCGGCTGGCCGCCGGCGTGCATCTGCTCGAGCACCTGCAGCAGCTCGCCCGTCGGGTCCTGCAGCAGGTAGGGCTTGAACAGCGCGCCCACGGGCGAGGTGACGACGTCGATGGCGCCCTCCACCGCCGCGCGCAGGCCGGCCTCGGTGAAGCGCGCGGGGGTGACCGCCGGGCTCAGGTGGTAGCGCCAGCGCAGCAGGAAGTCGCGCTCGGCCTGCAGCGCGTCCAGCTCGCCGTTCTGCACCGAGACGAACTGCCCGCCGTCCGCCAGTGCCTGGCGCAGCGCGCGCGAGGCCTGCGCGCGCCGTGCCGCGTCGCCGCCTTCGATGCCCAGCATCAGCAGGCGCGAGACGCTGCCCTCGCTCATCTGCGCCACCAGCATGCGCTGCTCGGCGCTGGGATTCGATGGCAGGAAGAACGACATGTCGGCCACGAAGCGCCCGCGCGCGATCACGGCGGCGCCGGCCAGCAGGGCCAGCAGCCACAGCAGCAGGATGCGGGCGGGCGTGAGCCTCATGGCGCGAGCGGTTCGATGTCCAGCTGCGAGCGGTCGCCGTCGGCCTGCGCGTACTCGATGCGCCGCACCTCTCCGCCCTGGCCGGTGACGGTGATGCGGCTGACCAGCGCCTGCACGGCGGCGTCGCGCGGCTCCAGCGCCAGCGTCCAGGCGGCCAGCGTGCCGCCCAGCTGCAGCCGGTAGTGCTGCTCCAGCGCCTGGCGGTTGCCCGCCAGGGTGCTGCGGATGCTCTCGACGAAGGCGCGCGCCTCCGGGCGGCTGGCGATGTTCACGCGCAGGCGGCGCTGGTCGCGCTCCACGGTGAGCAGGTCGCCGTCCAGCACCAGGGTTTCCTCGCGCGGCTGCAGGGTGTGCTTTTCCAGCCGGTCGGGCGGGGTGTAGCGCAGCTCGCCGCTGGCGCGCACCGGGCGGTCCAGCAGCGCCAGCGTGCGCGTCTCGACGAAGCGCGCGCGCCCGCCGGGGTACTGCGCCAGTGCTGCCATCAGCTGGTCCAGATCGAACGCGGCGGCGGCCTGGGCGGCCAGGCAGGCGCCGGCCAGCGCCAGGGCGGCCCCGGCGCGCAGGGCGGTGGTCAGGATGCTCATCGCGGCTCCCAGAAGTCGAAGAAGTTGAACCAGTTCCAGGGCGACTCGCGCACTAGGCGCTCCAGCGCGCTGGCATAGGTGCGCGCAGCGCCGTCGATGGCCGCCTGGCGCTGGCCCGGCGGCACGCTGGAGAAATCCACCAGCCGCTCGAAGCGCAGCTGGTAGCGGTTGCCGCCCAGGTACAGCCCGGCCATGAGGAACACCGGGCGGCGCAGCATCATCGCCAGGCGCCACGGGCCGGTGGGAAAGCGCGCCTCGCTGCCCAGGAAGGACACCGGCACGCCGGCGTCGCCGCCGATCGAGCGGTCCGCCAGCAGCCCGACCAGCCAGCCCTCGTCCAGCCGGTCGCGCACCGCCAGCATCGAGTCCGCCCGGCCCAGCGGGATGATGTCCTGCATGGCCTCAGGGTTGATGGCGCGCAGCGTGTCGTTGACCTTGCGCGCGTTGTCCTCGTACATGACCATGCCCACGCGCAGCCCGGCACGCTGGCGGCCGGCGGCGCGCAGCACCTCGAAGCTGCCGAAGTGCGCCCCCATCAGCAGCGCGCCGCGCCCGGCTGCCAGGGCGTCGTGCAACACCTCGGCGCCGACAATCTCCACCTGCAGCGGCCGGCCGTCGCCGCGCAACAGGAACACCCGGTCGTGGATGGTCGAGGCGAACCACAGCACATGGCGGTACACGTCGCGCAGCCGCGCCGGGCGGTCCAGTACGCGCGTGAGGAAAGCACGGCTGGCGCGCCGCGCCGCCGGTGCGAACAGCACGAAGTAGCTGGCGATGCCGCGCAGCACCAGCCGGCCCAGGGGCCGCCCGGCGGTCAGCGAGATCCAGACCATCAGGCGCAGCAGCCAGGGGTGGCTGCGCTCCCGGCGCTGTGTCCAGGCGGGCGCGGAGGGTGCTTGCCGCGTCATGGCGTGTCCTGCGACAGTTGGCGCAGCAGGCCCGAGGCCACTGGCCGGCCGGCGCTTTCCACGCGCAGCGCCCACAGATTCGCGCCGCTGGCGGTCAGCGTGAACGCTAGCGTCTCGCCCGGGCCCACTGGGTGCAGGAACTTGGCCTGCACGATGCTCCACGCGGCGGCTGGCTGCGCCTGGGCGGCCAGCAGCAGCGCGCGGTCCAGCAGCACCACGCCGGGCACGATCGGCCGGCCGGGGAAATGCCCGGCGAACGCCGGATGCTCGGGCGGCACGGTCCACTCACGCTGCATCGCCGCCCTCCCGCGGAAAGGATGCCGCCGCCCAGTCCCGATACAGTTGCTCCAGCGTTGCGCGCAGCAGCTTGCCGGTGGCGTTGCGCGCCAGTGCCGGCACCTGTACCAGCGGGCGCGGCAGGAACACCGGGTCGATGCGCTCGCGCAGCGCGGCCTGCAGCGACGCTGCCGGCACGTCCGGCGCGACGACGAAGGCCGCCAACCGACCCACCTGGCGCAGCGCGTCATCGTGCGGCAGGAAGAACGCGCCGTCCTGCACGCCGTCGATGCCGCGCAGCATTTCATTCAGGTAGGCCAGCGAGGTGCGCCTGCCTGCCAGGTTGACCATGTCGGCGTGCCGGCCGAGCAGCGTGAAGCGCCCGTCCGGCTGCACGGCCAGCACGTCCGACAGCTGCACCCGGCCTTCCACGTGCACGCCGTGCGCCCAGGTGGTGTCGCCCTGCTGCTCCAGCTGCACGCCCGGCATCAGCGTCCATTCGGCACCCTGCACCGTGCGGCGCGTGGCCAGCTGGGCGGATTCGGTCGAGCCGTAGATCTCGTGCACCGGCGCGCTGCTGTCCTGCTCGACCTGTGCGGCCAGTGCTGCGTCCAGCGGGGCCGTCGCCGACAGCCACCGATCGACGGCGGGCAGCCGCACGTGCGAGGCCAGGATGTGCGCCAGGTGGAACGGCGTCGTCACCACCAAGCGCGGACGCGGCACCGCGTCCAGCGCATCGGCCAGGTCCTGCGGGTAGAACGGTTTGCCGCTCCAGAACGCGCAGCCGCCGTGCAGCGCCAGCAGCAGCGTCGATTCGAACCCGTAGCTGTGCTGCGCCGGCACGGTGCCGACCAGCGTGTGCGGGCAGCCATCCAGCCCGAGGCTGCGCGCCTCGCTGCGGCCATTGGCCATCAGCCGCCCCCAGGTCTTGGCGTGCGGCGTGGGCTGGCCGGTCGAGCCGGAGGTGAACAGCACCGCTACGGTGGCGTCCCGCGGCACCTGAGGTATGGCCGGCGCTGCGCCGGCCGCCAGCGGCGGCATCTGCAGCGTCGGCACCGGCAGCGGCTGCGCGGGTGCGGCGTCCAGCAGCGCGTGGCAGCCGGGGTAGGCGCCGGCCAGCTGGCGCAGCACCGCGTGCGACTGCGACGACGGCTGCAGGCTGACGCGCCCGCTCACCGCGCAGGCGCCCAGCAGCACCGCGCAGTGATAGCGGTCCTCGACCAGATTGATGACCCAGCGGCCGGCGGGCAGCCAGCGCGCCAGCGCCTGCACGTCGGCGCAGTAGCGCGCCACGCTGACCGGACCGCGCGGTGTCCAGGCCAGGGTGCCCTGCAGCGCGTGGCCGCTGACCAAGGGCAGCACAGGTTCACTCATGGTCGGGAAGCATCATCGGGGCCGCCGGCACTGTGCAGACGCCAGCTGCGGATCATCTCGCGCAGCGGCGGGCGCTGCTGGGCCGGCAGCACGCGGCGGCGCACCAGCAGCTCGGCCAAGAATACGACCGCCACCAGCGGCCCGGTGAGCACGTTGGCGTGCAGCGACCAGACCTCCACCGGCGCCCAGGCGAACAGCAGCAGCGACAGCGCGCCGTTGGCGAGGAAGAACAGCGTCCACAGCCAGGTCACGCCGCGCGTGTAGCGCAGCGTGGCCGCGTCCAGCGGCTGCGCGTGGATCAGGCGCGCCATGGCGGTGACGGCCGGCTCGCGGCCGGGCAGCAGCGAGCCGCCGAACCACGCCGCCAGCGCCAGGTGCATGCCCAGGTGCTGCAGGCAGAACAGCCAGGTGAAGTGCCCGCGCAGCCAGGGCCAGCCGAGCAGCGCACAGGCACCGGCCAGCAGCAGCGCGCAGGCCGTGGCCGGGCCGCGGCGCGGCGACTGCCAGGCCAGCAGCACCAGTGCCAGCGCCAGTGGCACGAAGGCCACCGCCACGCGCAGGTCCAGCGGCCCGATGCCGGCGCTGGCCAGGTGCGCCGACACCGCCCAGGCCACGCCCAGCAGCGCGCCCAGCGCGCCGCGCCAGAAGGCGGCGGACGGGCGCTGCAGGCTCATACGGTGCGGTGGCTGGCGATGTGCGCCGTCAGGGCGCGCAGCGAGGCAAAGATCTGACGGTTGTTCTCGTCGTCGGACTTGAGCTGGAAGCCGTAGCGCTTGGACACCACCAGCGCGATCTCCAGCAGGTCGATCGAGTCCAGCCCCAGGCCGTCGCCGTACAGCGGATCGTCGGGCGGGATGTCCTGGGGCTGCACCGGCAGGTTCAGGGCCTCGACGATGAGGGCCGCGACCTCGGGCATGAGCTGTTCTGTCGACATGGTGGGAACGTGAAAGAAAAAGGCAGGGCCGCGCCCCGCAGTGGAAGATGTCAGGCGGAGTTGGCCGTGCGGAACGCCAGCACGGCATTGCTGCCGCCAAAGGCGAAGGAATTGGACAGGGCCGCGCGCAGCGGCACTCCGCGCCGGCCCTGGGTGACATGGTCGACGCCGACGCAGGCCGGGTCGATGCGCCCGGCCAGGTGCGCGGTGGGCGGCAGCGCCTGGCGCGCCACGGCCAGCACCGTGGCCAGCGCCTCGATGGCGCCGGCAGCGCCCAGCAGGTGGCCGTGCATGGACTTGGTGGCGCTCACGGCCAGCCGCGGCGCGTGCGCGCCGAACACGTCGCGCAGCGCCTGCACCTCGATCGGATCGCCCTCGGGCGTGGCGGTGCCATGGGCGTTCACGTAGCCCACCTCTTCGGGTTGCAGGCCACCCTCGTGCAATGCGGCGCGCAGCGCGCGCGCCTGGCCGCGCGCATCGGGGCGCACCAGGTGGCTGTGGTCGCAGGTGGCGCCGTAGCCCACCAGCTCGGCATGGATGCGCGCGCCGCGCGCCTGCGCATGCTCCCAGTCCTCCAGCACCAGCGCGGCCGCGCCCTCGCCCAGCACCAGGCCGGTGCGGTCCTGGGCGAACGGTCGGCAGGCGGAGATGGCCGCTTCACCCTCGCCCTGGGCGATGACGCGCATGGCCTCCCAGGCGCGGCCCACGCCGTAGGTCTGCGTGGCGTCCGAGCCGCCCGCCACCACGACCTGCGCGTCGCCCGCGCGGATGCGCCGGAAGGCCTCGCCGATGGCGATGGCCGACGACGCGCAGGCCGCGGTGTGGCTGGTGCTGATGCCGCCCAGGGCCAGCTGCATGGAGAGGTGGGCGTTGACGGCGTTGTGCATGCCCATGACCACCGACAGCGGCGACAGCCGGTCGCGCCCGTTCAGCCACAGGTCGCGGTAGCCGCGCTCAAGGACGGACACCCCGCCGATGCCGGTGCCCCAGATGCAGCCCCAGTCGCTGCGGTCCTCGCCGTCGGCCACCGGGCGCTGCAGTCCCGCATCGGCCCAGGCGCCGAACGCGGCGGCCACGCCGAGCTGGGAAAAGCGCTCCATCATCGACGCCAGCGGCCGGCCCAGCGCGGCGCCGGCGTCGAAGCCGGCGCAGCGCACGAACGGCATCGACAGCGGTCGCGGCACGTCGTCCGTGACCAGATGACGCACGGCCGATTCGCCGCCGAGCAGGCGCTCGAAGAAGTCGTCCAGGTCACCGCCGTAGGGGCTGACCAGCCCCAGCCCGGTGACCGCCACGCGGCGGCGCATCAGCCCTCCGCGTTGCTCGCGGCCAGCACGCGCTCGATGATGGCGCGCATGTCGCCGACCGTCACCGGCACCGGCTCGTCGTTGTTGATGTCGATGTTCAGGCGGTCTTCGGCCTCGAACATCAGCTCGGCCACCATGAGCGAGTCCACGCCCAGGTCGGCCAGCACGGCGTCCTCGCGCACGCGCTCGGGCTCCACGCCCAGACGTTCACTGAGGAAGTTTCGTATCAACTCGAGGGAATCCATGGTTCGCGCAGCAGGCTAGGACAACGATGAAATGCGTGTTGCCCGGCACCGGCAACGGAAGGTTTCATTGTATCGGCCGGCCCGTGGCTGCCGGTGCACGCCCGCGGGCAGCCGATATGATCGGCGCCCACCTTTTCGGGGACCCATGCGACACGTCTCTTCGCCTGCCGCCACGCGGCCCGCCGCCTGGCAGGGGCAGCTGGCGCAGCGTCTGACCTACCTGTGGCCCGTGAAGGCAGCGGGCACGACCGCGTTCATGGTGCTGTTCTTCCAGGCGTATTTTTTCGTGCTGCGCCACCCGTCCCGCGCGCCGTGGGTGATGCCCGAGATCTGGCTGGACCGCTGGGTGCCGTTCACGCCGCAGGCGTTCGCGGTGTACGCCTTCCTGTGGGTCTACGTGTCCCTGCCGCCGGCGCTGATCGGCAACTTCCGCGGGCTGCTGCGCTACACGGTCTGGGTCACGCTGCTGTGTGCCGTGAGCCTGCTGATCTTCTGGGCCTTTCCCACGCAGGTGCCCGATGCGGCCATCGACTGGGCCGTCTACCCCTATCTGGCGTTTCTCAAAGGCATCGATGCCTCGGGCAATGCCTGCCCGTCGCTGCACGTGGCGTCGGCCGTGTTCACCGCCTGCTGGCTGCACCGCCTGCTGCAGGCCATGCAGGCGCCGCGGGCGCTGGTGTGGACCAACCATGCACTGTGCCTGGCCATCGCCTGGTCCACGCTCGCCACGCTGCAGCACGTGGCGCTGGATGCGCTGGCCGGGGCGTTGCTGGGCGCGGGTTGCGCCTGGCTGTCGCTGCACCGGGCGCAGTCGGCGCTGAGAGCACCGGCGCTGGCGCTGAAAGCCGCATGAAGTAAAGCCACCTGGCCGAGGCCCAGCTGCCCGGTTCAGGCCAGCGGGCGCCATAGGCCCGGGGCAGCCACAGGATTTCCCAGGGACTAGGGTTTTCCCGAATACGTCGGTAGAATCCCTTCTTTGTAACTTTTTGCTTCGCCGGGCGGCCTTGTTGCACCCGCGCCTGGCAACACCGCCCGGCAGCGCTGCCGGCCTGCCGCGCCCTTTCTGCGTGGCGCTTTCCCGCCCCGACTCGCCCCATGAAAAACCTCTCCATCGGCACCCGCCTGGCCGCCGGCTTCGCCCTTGTCCTGCTGCTGATGGCCTGCATCAGCGGCTTTGGCGTATGGCGCCTGCAGACCGTCGCCCAGGCCAGCGCCCAGATGACCCAGCAACCTCTGGCCATGGAACGCATGATCAGCGACTGGTTCCGCTACGTGTCGGCCGCCGCGCGGCGCACCAGCGCCATCGTGAAAAGCTCCGACCCGTCGCTGGTGGAGTTCTTCAAGGCCGACACCGCCATGACCACGAGCAAGGCGGCCGAACTGCAAAAGCGCATCGAGGCACTGCTGGACAGCCCGGAGGAAAAAGCGCTGTGGAGCGACATCCAGCAGGCGCGCACCCAATACCTGAACGCGCGCGACCAGGCCGTCCAGGCCAAGGCCGAGGGCCGCACCGACGAGGCCGAGCGTCTGCTGGAGCAGACCGTGCAGCCCGCCACCGCCGCCTACATCGACCAGATCCAGCGCCTGCTGGACCTGCAGCGCGCGCGCATCGATGCCACCGCCCAGGGCATCCAGGCGACCTATGAAGAGAGCCGCTGGTGGCTGCTGGCGCTGGGCCTGCTGGCCCTGGCCGCCGGCGCGCTGTGTGCCTGGCGCCTGACGCGCGGCATCACCCGGCCGCTGGCGCAGGCCGTGCAGGTGGCGCGGGCCGTCGCCGCCAACGACCTGACGACGCAGGTGCAGGTGCACGGCAGCGACGAGACCGGCCAGCTGCTGCAGGCGCTGCACGACATGAACGCCAGCCTGACGCGCGTCGTCGCCCAGGTGCGCACCGGCGCCGAGGGCATCGCCACCGCCTCCAGTCAGATCGACGCCGGCAACCAGGACCTGTCGGCGCGCACCGAGGAGCAGGCCAGTTCGCTGCAGCAGACCGCCGCGTCGATGGAGCAGCTGACCGGCACCGTGCGCCAGAACGCCGACAACGCGCGCCAGGCCAACCAGCTGGCCGCCAGCGCCGCGCAGACCGCCGCCCAGGGCGGGCAGGTGGTGGCCGGCGTGGTGCAGACCATGGGCGCCATCCACGACGCCAGCCGGCGCATGGCCGACATCATCGGCGTGATCGATTCCATCGCTTTTCAGACCAACATCCTGGCGCTGAACGCTGCGGTGGAGGCGGCGCGCGCCGGCGAACAGGGCCGCGGCTTCGCCGTGGTGGCCGCCGAGGTGCGCCAGCTGGCGCAGCGCTCGGCCGCCGCGGCCAAGGACATCAAGACGCTGATCGACGACTCGGTGGCGCAGGTGGGCGCGGGCACCCAGCAGGTGGACGAGGCCGGGCGCACCATGCAGACCATCGTGAGCAACGTGCAGCGCGTGAGCGACCTGGTGGCCGAGATCACCGCCGCCAGCCAGGAGCAGAGCAGCGGCATCGACCAGGTGCACCAGGCCGTCACGCAGATGGACCAGGTCACCCAGCAGAACGCCGCGCTGGTGGAGGAAGCCGCTGCCGCCACTGGCGCCCTGAAGGCGCAGGCCGGGCAGCTGGCCGCAGCCGTGAGTGTGTTCCGCATCGAGGGCGGCCAGGCGCCCGCCGCCGCTGCGGCGATGGCGGCCACCATGCCGGCCGCGCCACGCCGGCAACCGGCCACCGCCCCGCGCCCCGCCCCGGCGCCCAAGGCGCCGGTTGCGTCCGCCGCGCGGCCGCTGCTGTCGCCTACCAGCGCCCCAGCCGCCGCCAGCGCGCGGCGCAACGACGACGACTGGGAGTCGTTCTGATCGTGAACTTGCCCTGAGCGCCGCTGCACGTCGGCCACGCGCGGCTGTTGGGGCTGCCAAAGCTACTCTATTGATAGCTGCAGGCCCTTGATCCACAAGGGCTAGCAGCCGATTTTGCTTGAAAACAGCCGTCGGCTCATATCAACATCTGCCCAACGCCTCAACGCGCTGGGCACGTGAAAGAACTGCAGTCCGTGTTCCAGCACGCCGGTGGCGCGGGCCTGCAGGGCCGGATACGCCTCGACATGTCCACCGGCATGGCGCGCAACGTGGTCGTGCCGCGCCTGCCCGAGCTGTTGGCCCGCCACCCCGGGCTGGAACTGGAACTGAGCAGCACCGAACGCCGCGCGGACGTGGTGCGCGAGGGCTTCGACTGCGTGCTGCGCACCGGCGCAATGGTGGACACCAGCCTCATCGCCCGCCCGCTGGGCGACGCGCGCCTGGTCAACTGCGCCAGCCCTGCCTACCTGCGCCAGTACGGCACGCGGCAGTCACTGGGCGATCTGGCGCAGCACCGGCTGTGCACTTCGTGAACACGCTGGGCGCCCGCTCCACCGGCTTCGAGGCCGTAGTGGACGGCACGCTGGTGGCGACGCCCATACAGGGCAGCATCACCGTGAACAACGCCGAGGCCTACTTGGCCAGTTGTCTGGCCGGGCTGGGCATCATTCAGGTGCCGCGTTTGGGCGTGGTGGATCTGCTGGCGCGCGGCGAGATCGTGGAGGTGCTGCCACAGTGCGCGGCACCGTCGATGCCGCTGACGCTGATGTATGCGAACCGGCGCAACCTACCGCGAAGGGTGCAGGCGGTGATGAATTGGTTGGCGGAGGTGGTCGGGGAGCATTTGGCGGGGGATGGGGTAGTGAGTGAGGGGGTGGCGCGTTAAGGAAAGAGAGACAGCTTCGGTTTCTGACGCATGGCGCATGGCGCAGCTTGAACTCCGTTTCGTACTTCCTCATGGAAACCCCTTGAAGTTTGTCCAACTTCTGGGGGTCAGTTCAATCCCGGGGCGATTCAGTGGGACAAGCGCGCCAAAATCGTAGAGTGGTTCTGGCGCAGCCCTGGCTAGAAGAACCGGCGCCCGGGGCCAATTCGCACGAGGTGCTCGCCACGGCGAACGGTTATGCCGTCCTTGATGACCTCGCAAATCATCTTGTGACGCCCCTTGTAGGCGGTGGAGGTCCAGTACGGCTCATTCACGCTCTTCATAGTGTCGTGCTCTAGCGCCCGATCTTCCTTGGCCTCGTGGCCTTCGTTGCGCACCGCCCATCGCACGTCATAGGGCGGTGCAACACCGTCCGGAACCGCAGTGAATCGCAGGTGGACTCCCTTGGGCAGGGCGGTCGAATCGCTCTTGTGCTGCTTGTAAACTGGCCCCTGACTTTTCTTGGACAGCCAGCATTCGATGGCAAGGCCAGTCGAGCCCAGCGCCGAGCACGCGGCCTCCTTCTTGACGTCAGACCAATAGTCGTGCCAGAAGATGGCATCCCAGGCGCCCATGGCCTGCTTGCGCGTGCAGTCGGCCTGGTAGAGCACGTCCAGGCTTGGCAGCTTGGCTTCGAGCTCGTCGCGCAGGCGTTCTACCTCGCGGCGCCGCCGGTCTGAGGAGGTGAAGTACACGCCGGGCTGGACTGGGTTCTCGACCTGTACCGAACCCTTCAGGCGCGCTAGTAAGGCCTGGAGGGTGTCCACCAAGGCCACGTCGTCGCGCGTGGCGTGCTGCTTGTATACCTCGCACACGAGGGTGGTGATGGTGATGCCTCCGGGCAGTGCCCATGCAGACCGAGAGCGCGCGAACGCCTTCACAAAGCGAACGATGCGCCGCAGCTGCCCCTTGGGCAAGGTGACCGTCATGCCGAGCGCGCTTTGCAGCATAGTCGGCGGGCTCTTGGAGTCGACCTGACCAGTGAACCAGTTGGTGTACGCCATCGGGTCACGCTCGGTCCACTCATCGCCGCCGGCGTGCTCGATAACCGTCTTGCCCAGCCAGTCGGTGCGACGACGGTAAACCGCGAAGTCGATGTGGTACCCATCGGAATACCAGACCGTGACGGCGTTCTTCCGGGCGTCCGGGTCCTTGCTGAAGTTGGTGCCCTTCGTCTTTTCCTGAAGGGCATCCCGGATGCGAATGCGCGCGTCCGCGGCGTTCGCTGGTAGGTCGTCCTTCTCAAAGATGATCGCCACGTCGATGTCGTAGTCGGTGTGTTCGCACTGATTCAGGGTGTGCATAGCGTAGCTGCCCTGGTTCTTGTAGTCGGCCCAGGTCCTGTACGTGACGCTGTTCTTTTCACCCAGCAGCTTCAGGCCGTCAGTGATGCGCTGCAGGTTCAGGTCACGGTAGCCGGCCAGGTCGTTGCGCAGCTGCGTGCCGAGCCGGAGGTGGTTCTCGTAGTAGGTCTTCAGTTCGTTGGATGCATCAAACACGGGGCTGTCCTTCGGAAATCCACAGTTGACCCGGAGCACCGTCCGCGGCAACCAAATCGACCGCCCAGTGGTAGGGCGGGGTGCTTCGTTGCGAGTAGTTGTAGGCCAGCACCGAGCGGTGCATGGTCTGGCTGACCATCTGCCCGAGCCGGAAGGAGACCGAGACGGGCGTTGCGGCGAAAACGTGCATCGTCGTCGCTGGGTTCTCGTTGTGGATGCGGTCAACGGCTTCGCGGAAGGCATTGGCCACCGCGCGGGCCTGGTCGTGATGGGTGATGACTCCGCGCTTCGGTTCCGCGACGCGGATGACGATGTGCCGATACGGTTTGGTGATGGTCTGGTCGATGTCAGTCTTGGCCACCCGAGCGCTGGCCTCGACCTGGATAACCGCGTGCTCACCGCCGACCGGGCCGCCCATGTCCACCAACTCCACGTCTAGGTCGGGGCCAGACTCGTCCAGCAGTGGCTCCCACTGGCCGGAGGGGCCGTCCAACTCGTAAAGCCGGATGGCTTGCTTGGTGGAGGCCGCGGCGCCGGCATGCATGGTCAACGGGATGTGCGCGATGCCGAAGTACGCCACCGTGGCGTCCGGATGAGCGCGCAGCTGAGCGGTGATGTCGCGGAACAAGTTGCGCTGGCCGGCAATTGCGGCCTGCGCGTCCAGCACGCCGGCCTCGTAGTGCATCGAGGCGTCCATCTGCACCGGGTAGAAACCTTCGGCAGCGGTGACCGCATCGACGGTGTGAAACTGCGCGTTCCCGTTCTGGAACGACTGGTGGCAGATGGCGATGAGCTCGGCCGGAGCGTCCATTTCGGACAGCGCGACCTGCAGCGCCCTGTAATGCTTGCGCGCCACCCGGCGATGGTCCTGGAGGAGTGCCAGCAGTTGGTCCCAGCTGTAAACGTCGACCCCGAACAGTCCCACCTGTTTGTTCGCATCGCTGATGCGCCGCGCCTCCTCCTGCACCCTCACGTCTGTCTCGCCGCTGGTGACCAAGTAGTAGTGCGTCAGCGCCGGCTTGAAGGTCAACGCCTTCTTCACCTCTGCCTGCAGCTCGTCCACGGTCACCACATTGCCGTAGCGTGCGTCCTTGCCCTTGCACTGGACGCCCTCGAGTCCGCCAGTGCGCGAACTCGTCCCGAACACGTCGACGCCCGCCTGCGCCTGCCCGGCACGACCATTGGCCTGCGCACGTGGGTCATCCCAGACAGCACTGAACAGGTCTCGGGTGAAGCGCTCGAACGCCTGCCAGTCGGCCGGGGCGGGGAGGTGATAAGAGGAAAAGGTCATTTGTGGGGGTCGGGAGCGGAGGCGGGCTTGACAGCCGCTTTGTTAAGACTACGCTCGTGCAGACACTATATATAGTGTATTTGATAGCATCAAGCGCTACAGGTAGTGTTTGGCTCGTGAATAGCCGTCGTGAAGAAAATGAGTGGCTTGTATTCACTCACAATCCATGGCAGAAGACCTTCGAGTAGCCGTCATGACCCGTGGCATCTCCAACGTCACCAGCTCATCCGATACGTGCCGACCGCACGAACTAGTCGTGGGTGGGGCGAATGACTGCTGTGTGTCGGTCACCGTGCTTTGGAGGCGCATCAGTGAACGACGGCACCCGCTGCACAGCAGCCGCTCATGCCTTAAAAGCGATGGAGGGCAACAACCCCCATCACTGTCTTACGCCCCCAAAACGTCCTGCGCGAAGCAAATACGCTTAAACGCCCAAATACAACCGCCGCATCCCCGCATCCGCCGCCAACTCCCCCATCGGCGCCGCATGCACCACCTGCCCCTTCTCCAGCACCACTGCCCGGTCCGCCACAGCCTCCGCAAACGGCAAATTCTGCTCGCTCAGCAAGATGCCGATGCCCTGCGCTTTCAGCTGCAGGATGGTCTGCGCCATCTGCTCCACGATGATCGGCGCCACGCCCTCGGAGGGCTCGTCCAGCAGCACCACCAGCGGCTGGCCCATCAGCGTGCGGGCCACCGTCAGCATCTGCTGCTCGCCGCCGCTCATGCGCCCGCCGGGGCGGCCGGGCATTTCGCCCAGGTTGGGGAACAGGGCAAAAAGCTGCGCCGGCGTCCACAGCGGCGCGGCGGTGCCGTCCGGCCAGCGGCGCGGCGGCTGGCGGCCGACTTCCAGGTTTTCCAGCACCGTCAGGTCGGTGAAGATGCGCCGCTCTTCCGGCACGTAGCCCAGGCCCAGCCGCGCGATCTGGTGCGGGGCCAGGCGCGACACGTCGCGGCCCAGAAAGCGCACGCTGCCCACGCGGCGCGGCACCAGGGCGGCGATGCTTTTCAGGGTGGTGGACTTGCCCGCGCCGTTGCGGCCCATCAGCGCGACGACCTCGCCGCGCCCTACCTGCAGGCCCACGCCGAACAGGATCTGCGCGGCGCCGTACCAGGCGTTCAGGCCCTCGACCTGCAGCAGGGGCGCGTCGTCGCCCGGCGCATGCGCGGTGTTGTCGTTCAGTTTCATGGCGCGGCTCCTGGCGCTGCGGCGGCAGGTGGGGCAGCGCCGATGCGGCCGGTGCCCAGGTAGGCGGCCTGCACCTGCGCGTTGCCCTGGATGGCGGCGGGCGGGCCTTCGGCCAGGATGCGGCCGCGCACCAGCACCAGCACCCGGTCGGCGTGCTGGAACACGACGTCCATGCTGTGCTCGGTGAACAGCACGCCCATGCGGCGCTCGTGCGCCAGTTCGCGCGTGAGGGCCATCAGCGCCAGCCGCTCGGCGGGCGCCATGCCGGCGGTGGGCTCGTCCATCAGCAGCAGGCGCGGCGCGTGCGCCAGCGCCATGGCCAGCTCCACGCGCTTGATGTCGCCGTAGGCCAGCTCGCTGCACGGCCGTGCGGCCTGCGCGCCCATGCCCACGCGCTCCAGCAGCGCCAGGGCGTCCTGCACGCGGTGCGTGCCGGCCGGGCGCCAGACGCGGAAGATGCGCCCGTCGGCCGACAGCAGCGCCAGCTGCACGTTCTGCAGCACGGTGAGCGAGGCGAAGGTCTCGGCGATCTGGAAGGTGCGGCCCACGCCCCGGCGCCAGATGGCGCGCGGCGGCAGGCCGGCGATGTCGTGGCCGTCCAGCACGATGGCGCCCGCGTCCGGCACCAGCTGCCCGCCCACCATGTTGAAGGTGGTGGTCTTGCCCGCGCCGTTGGGGCCGATCAGCGCCAGCAGCTCACCGGGCGCGAGGGAAAAATCCACGCCGTCCACCGCGCGCACGCCGCCGAAGGACTTGGACAGGCCGGTCACCTGCAGCAGGCTCATGGCGCGGCCTCCGGCGCATTTGCTCCTGGTTTGATAGCTGCCCGCCCTTTGACTACCTGGGCCAGGCCGGCCATTCCTTGTGGAAACAGCAGCACCAGCAGCAGCATGATGCCGCCCAGCAGCGCGCGCCAGTAATCGGTGTGGCGGGCGACGGTGTCGTGCAGCCAGGTGAAGGCCGCCGCACCCACCAGCGGGCCGGACAGCGACTGCAGCCCGCCCAGCAGCACCATCACCAGCCCGTCCACCGACTTGCCCACCGACAGCGCCTCGGGCGACACGCCGCCCTTGGAGAAGGCGAACAGCGCGCCCGCCAGCCCGGCGAACAGCCCGGCCACCATGAAGGCCGCCCAGCGCAGGCGGTGCACGTCGATGCCGATGGCGTCGGCGCGCAGGGCGGAGTCGCGCGCGGCGCGCAGCGCCATGCCGAAGGGCGCGTGCAGCAGCCGGCGCAGGGCGAACACGCCCGCCGCCACGCAGGCCAGCGTCAGCAGGTAGAACGCCGGCCCGTCCGCCAGCCAGCCCTGCGGCCATACGCCGGTGATGCCGTTGCTGCCGCCGGTGACAGCGTTCCACTGGAAGGCGATGGCCCAGGTGATCTGCGCGAACGCCAGGGTCAGCATGGCCAGGTACACGCCCGACAGGCGCACGCAGAACCAGCCATAGACCAGCGCGAACGCCGCCGCGCCGAGCGGCGCGAGCAGCAGCGCGCCCTCCACTGGCCAGCCGGCGCTGCGCACCAGCAGCGCCGCCGTGTACGCGCCGGCGCCGAAGTACGCCGCGTGGCCGAACGAGTGCATGCCGCCGGGGCCCATGAGGGCGTGCAGGCTGGCGGCGAAGAGGGCCGCCACCAGCACGTCCTGCACCAGCACGGTGGCGTAGGGCCAGGCGCCGGCCGCCACGGGCAGCAGCGCCAGCAGGGCCACGCCGACCACCCAGGCTGCCCGCGCCCCGAGGCCGGAGCGCCGCAGCGGGGCTTCGGCCCTCTCGCTGCTGGCGCGCACCAGGGCCTGCGGCTTGCCCAGCAGACCCCACGGCCGCCAGACCAGCACGGCGGCCATCACCAGAAATTCCACCACCAGCGTCAGGCGCGGGAAGGCGATGCTGACACCCGCCACCTCCACCACGCCGAGCCAGATGCACACGGCTTTCAGCTCGGCGATCAGCAGCGCCGCCACGAAGGCGCCGGGGATGGAACCCATGCCGCCCACCACCACCACCACGAAGGCCGCGCCGATGGTGTTCAGGTCCAGCTCCAGGCTGGCCGGCTCGCGCGGCAGCTGCAGCGCGCCGCCCAGGCCCGCCAGCAGCGCGCCGAGCGCGAACACGGCGGTGAACAGCCAGGCCTGGTTCACGCCCAGGGCGCCGACCATCTCGCGGTCCTGCGTGGCGGCGCGCACCAGGGTGCCCCAGCGGGTGCGTTTCAGCAGCAGCCACAGCAGCAGCAGCACCAGCGGGCCGACGGCGATCAGGAACAGGTCGTAGGCCGGAAAGCGCCGGCCCAGCAGCGTCACCGCGCCCTCCAGCCCTGGCGCGCGCGGGCCGAACAATTCTTCTGGCCCCCACAGCCACAGGGCGGCGTCCTTGATGACCAGCACCAGCGCAAAGGTCGCCAGCAGCTGCAGCAGCTCGGGCGCGTGGTACAGCCGGCGCAGCAGCAGCACCTCGACCAGCGCACCGAACAGCCCTACGGCCAGCGGCGCCAGCAGCAGCGCCGGCCAGAAGCCCAGCGTGGGCGCCAGCTGCTCGACGCTGGAGTACGCCACGTACAGCCCCAGCATGTACAGCGAGCCGTGCGCGAAGTTGACGATGCGCAGCACGCCGAAGATCAGCGACAGCCCGGCGGCCACCAGGAACAGCGTCGAGGCGCCGGCCAGGCCGTTGAGCAGCTGCACCAGCAGGCTGGAGAGTTGCATGGGTTCAGTCTGCGCGGTTTTGAAGCGAAAAATGCCCCTGGCCCTTGCGGATCAAGGGAATGCAGCTATGCTTTTTGAAGCTGTTGGGCCGCATGGGCGGGTGCCGCGCCAGGGCGCTTCAGCGCGCGGCCGGGCGCAGCTTGGCCACCTCGGCGTCGCTGGGCTGGAAGTCGGCGCCGTCCATGTAGTGGAAGTCCACCATCACGCCCTTGCCCTTTTGCAGCGCCGTCTTGCCGACGTAGGCGCCCATGGTGGACTGGTGGTCCTGCAGGCGGTAGGTGATCGGGCCCCAGGGCGTGTCCAGCTGCAGGCCGCGGAAGGCGGCGATGAGCTTTTCCGTGTCGGCTGAGCCGGCTTTCTTCAGGCCCGCGGCGACCGACAGGATGGCGTTGTAGCCCACGACCGAGCCGGCGCGCGGGTAGTCCTTGAAGCGCTTCTGGTAGGCGTCCAGGAAGGCCTGGTGCGCGGGCGTCTGGATGGCGTACCAGGGGTAGCCGGTGACGATCCAGCCATTCGGTGTCTCGCCCTTCAGCGTGTCCAGGTACTCGGGCTCGCCCGACAGCAGGCTGACCACGCCGCGCCCCTCGAACAGCCCGCGCGTGTTGCCTTCGCGCACGAACTTGGCCAGATCGGCGGCGAACAGCACGTTGAAGATGGCGTCGGGTTTCGCGTCCTGCAGCGCCTGCACCACGCTGCCCGCGTCCACCTTGCCCAGCGGCGTGGCCTGCTCGGCAACGAACTCCACGTTCGGCTGCGCCGCTTTCAGCAGCTGCTTGAAGGTGGCCACGGCGGACTGGCCGTACTCGTAGTTGGGGTAGACGATGGCCCAGCGCTGCTTGTTCATCTTCACCGCCTCGGGCACCAGCATGGCCACCTGCATCCAGGTGGAGGGGCGCAGGCGGAAGGTGTAGCGGTTGCCGTGCTCCCAGACGATCTTGTCCGTGAGCGGCTCGGCGGCCAGGAAGAAGCGCTTCTTTTGCTGCGCGTAGTCGGTCAGCGCCAGGCCGACGTGCGACAGGAAGCTGCCCATCAGCACGTCGATCTTCTCGCGTGCGAACAGCTCCTCGGCGGCGCGTACGGCGTCGCCGGGGTTGCCGTTGTCGTCGCGGGTGATGAGCTGCAGCTTCCTGCCGTCCACGCCGCCGGCGGCGTTGATCTGCTCCACCGCCAGTTCCATGCCTTTCTTGTAGGGTTCCAGAAAGGCCGGCTGGGCCTTGTAGCTGTTGACCTCGCCCAGCTTGTAAATGCCCTGGGCATGGGCGCTGCCTGCGGCCAGCAGGGACAGGGAGGCGGTGAGCGCCAGCGCGGTGGCGGCAAGCAGGCGAGACGGCATGGGGCGATCCTTTGTCGCAGGTCATTGCAGGGCCGGCCCCCATCGGGCCGGCGCGCAAGTTTGCCCCACAATGCCAGGGTTTGTCCGTAGGGCGAGGGCGCCGGCCTTTGTTTGGCTTATTCGCAGGCTGAATAACAAAGCGGCGACACTCGCGCCAGGGCCCGAGCAGGCCCTGATTTCCACTGCCCTCCCGATCCTCCAGCCATGAGCGCATTCCTCGAAGAACGTGTCCTGTCGGTGCACCACTGGACCGACCGCCTGTTTTCCTTCACCACCACGCGCGACACCGCGCTGCGGTTCTCCAACGGCCACTTCACCATGATCGGCCTGATGGTCAATGGCAAGCCGCTGCTGCGCGCCTACAGCATCGCCAGTGCCAACTACGAGGAGCACCTGGAGTTCCTGTCCATCAAGGTGCCCGACGGCCCGCTGACCTCGCGCCTGCAGAACATCCAGGTGGGCGACACCATCGTCGTCGGCAAGAAGCCCACCGGCACGCTGCTGATCGACTACCTGCTGCCGGCGAAAAGGCTGTACCTGATCTCCACCGGCACCGGCCTGGCGCCGTTCATGAGCACCATCCGCGACCCGGAGACCTACGAGAAATTCGAGGAGGTCATCCTGATCCACGGCGTGCGCGAGGTGGCTGAGCTGGCCTACCACGACTACATCACCCAGGAGCTGCCACAACACGAGTTCCTGGGCGAGATGGTCGCCAAGCAGCTGAAGTACTACCCCACCGTGACGCGCGAGCCCTTCCGCAACCAGGGTCGCACCAACGAGCTGATCGAAAGCGGCAAGCTGTTCACGGACCTGGGCGTGCCGCCGCTGTCGCCGCTGGAAGACCGGGTGATGCTGTGCGGCAGCCCGGAGATGCTGGCCTCGCTCAAGGAGCTGCTGGAAAAGCGCGACTTCGAGGAGGGCAACACCACGCGGCCGGGCGACTTCGTGATCGAGCGGGCGTTCGTCGAAAAATAAAGGACAACCCCTGAGCGGTTGCGCCGCTTCCCCCTTCTCTGGCGCGCGCTGCGCGTGCTGTGAAGGGGGGACGACGCTGGTGGACCGGCGAAGCCGGATCCACGGCGTCTGCTGGCTCAAGATGCGCCGGTCATGGGGGAGCGTGGCTCTTAATTGGGGTCAGAACCCAATTAGGTGGGCTCAACGAGTTGGCGAACCAGCCTCAGGCTGGGCAGGCCGTTCTGGCTGAAGGGGCCAGGCCAGCCGCCCCGAAGCACGCCGGCTTTCCTCTCAATAGCCGCTGTCCACCACCCGCATGGCGGCCGGCGGTGCGCTGGCGCCGCCGGCACTGTCGACGCGGAAACCGTTGGACGTGGCGCGTACCGGCGTGCCTTCGGCCACCGGCTGGGCGCGGGTGAAGGTGCGTACCGAGCCGTCGTGCATGCGCACGCGCATGCGGTAGGTGGTGGTGCTGCGCGCGCGCTGCTCGACCTGGTGGCCGACATAGCCGCCGCCCACGGCGCCGAGCACCGTCGCCACCTTGCGGCCCGAGCCCTTGCCGATCTGGTTGCCCAGCACGCCGCCCAGCAGCCCACCGGCGACCATGCCCACGCCGCTGGCCGGCGCCGGCTGCGAGAGGGCCTGCACCGATTCGACATGGCCGCAGCTGCCGCACACGGCGGGCGCGGCAGCGCGTGACTGTGCGGCAGGCTGCAGATATGCATCGCGCGGCGCCGGCTGCGGGCGTGGAGCGGGTGGTGCCACGGGCGCCAGGGCCAGCTGCGGTGCGGGTGCCTTTGCTCCCGAAACAGGAGCTACAGACCGTTGTTCTGCAAGGGCCTGGGGCGCTTTTTCATTGATGATTTCGGATTCCGGCGTGGACGGCACGGCGGCAACGGTCTGCGACTCGGGCGCCTGGGCCTGCGGCGTGGCCGCCGGGCCGCGCAGCTGCTGCGCCGCCAGCGTGCCGCCCAGTGCCAGCACGCTGATGCCGAGCACGCCGACGGCGGTCCAGAGTTGCTTCACGGTGCGCTGGGGCGGCGTCTCGGCGCCGGAAGGGACGAGCGGATGCATGCGGCTGTGATTCCTGTGGTTGCATGGTTCAGGCGGGCAGCTGGTGCGGCAGGCCCGCAGATGCAGCCAAGGCTATCCCGGCAACCGCTTTACAAGGCGGACCGGGATGTAAGCGGCGTAATCAGCGGTTGAAGGAACAGCGTTCAGCGCGGCTCGTGCCGGGCCATGCGCGCCAGCTGCGCGAAGTCGGGCTGCTGCTCGAAGCTAGCGGCTGGCGCAGCGTCCACCCACGCCTCGTCTGCTGCCGCTGTGTGCGCGTTCCGCTCGCTGGCGGAGTCCTGCCCGCCGTCCTTGCCCAGCGGCCGCGAGGCGCGTGCCTCGGCCGGGCGCGCCTGCTCGTGCAGCGCGCGGGCGCTGCTGGCCGCCAGCAGCAGCACCGCCGACGAGAAGTAGATCCACATCAGCAGCACCACCAGCGAACCCGCCGCGCCATAGGCCGAGACCACCGCCGCCGTGGACAGGTAGAACGCCAACGCCTGCTTGCCGACGGTGAACAGGATGGCGCCGAGAAAGGCGCCCGACACCAGGCATTTCATCGGTGGATGGTGCCCGCCGCCGATGCGCATCAGGCCGACGAACAGCAGCACCGTCACCGCGAACGACACCGTCTCGTTGATCAGGCTCAGCACCACGCCCGAGGAGTCGAACGGCAGCCAGGGGCCGGCCCAGTTGGCCAGCACCTTGATGGCGGTGGACAGCACCAGCGACACCAGCAGCAGGAAGCCGAACGCCAGGATGTAGGCCAGGCCGCGCAGGCGCAGCGACGCCAGGCGCCACCACGCGGCCTTGTCCTGGCCGCCTTCGGTCTGGGTGCCACTGGCCCACAGGCGCTCCAGCGCCGACTGCAGCTCGACGAACACGCCGGTCGCGCCCGATGCCAGCAGCACGAAGGCGACGATGGACGCGACGCGGCCCTGCGCCGGCTCCTGGGCACTTTCCAGGGCGCCGCGCACCACGTCGGCCACGCGCTCGCCCATCACGCCGCGCACTTGGGCGATCAGGTTGCTCTCCAGGTAGGACTTGTCGAACCACCAGCCCAGCACGCCGACCATCAGCAGCAACAGCGGCGCCAGGCTGAGCATGCCGTAGAACGACATCGCTGCGCTCATGCGCAGGCCGTCGGCGTCCGACCACAGGCCCAGCGCCCGGATGAGGGGTTGCACGGGCTTGAGCAGCGGCTGCGCGCGCGCCTTCAGGGTGTCCAGCGTCGAGGAAAAAGCCATGCCGGCGATTGTGCGCAGCAGTTGCAACCAGCGGTGTCAGTGCGGACCGCGTATGCCGGTGGCGGCAGCGCGTACGCGGTCCGGCGCTGCGCGGCGCCCGTACACTCGGCGTCCCCAACGGGCGCGGCCGCATGGCCGGGCCACCGTCGTCGAATACTGTCCGTGCTGTCCCAGTCCTCCACCATGCAAACGCGTTGCGCCCTCGTCGGCATGCCCGGCTCGGGCAAAACCACTGTCGGGCGCCAGCTGGCGCGCCGCCTGCAACTGCCGTTCGTGGACATGGACCAGCGGCTGGAGGAGGTGCTGGGCACCAGCATCCGCCAGTATTTCGAGGAATGCGGCGAAGCGGCCTTTCGCGACCACGAGCAGGCGCTGCTGGCCGAGCTGGCGGCGCAGGACGGGCCGGTGGTGCTGTCCACCGGCGGCGGAGTGGTGCTGCGCGAGGTCAACCGCGCCGCGCTGCGCACGGGCTTCGACACGGTGCTGTACCTGCGCGCCACGCCCGAGGACCTGATGCGCCGCCTGCGCCACGACCAGAACCGGCCCCTGCTGCAGGTCGAGGACCCGCTGGGCCGGCTGCGCGAGCTGTACCGCGTGCGCGACCCGCTGTACCGCGAGGTGGCGCAGCACTGCGTCGAGTCGCCCCGGCCCACGGTGCACGGCCTGGTCAGCATGGCGGCGATGCAGCTGGAGATGACCGCCGCAGCGCGCCGGCGCCGCTAGGGAGGCTCAGCGCGCGCGGCGCCGCGTCACAGCTTGCCGCCGCCGTCGGCCTGCGGCTGCCAGCGCATCAGGCGCCGCTCGATGCGCCCGACCAGCGCGTCCAGCGCCAGCGCGAACGCCGTGAGCACCAGGATGCCGGCCATCACGGTGTTGATGTCGAAGCTGCCCTCGGCCTGCAGGATCAGGTAGCCCACGCCGGCGCTCGAGCCCAGGTACTCGCCCACCACCGCGCCGACGAAGGCCAGGCCGACGCTGGTGTGCAGCGAGCTGAAGACCCAGCTGGTGGCACTCGGCAGGTACACGTGGCGCAGCAACTGGCGCTGGCTGGCGCCCAGCATGCGCGCGTTGGCCAGGATCACCGGGCTGACCTCGCGCACGCCCTGGTAGACGTTGAAGAACACGATGAAGAACACCAGCGTGACGCCCAAGGCGACCTTGGAGCCGATCCCCAGGCCGAACCACACCGCGAAGATCGGCGCCAGGATGATGCGCGGCATGGCGTTCAGCGCCTTGATGTAGGGCTCGAGGATGGCCGAGGCCATCGGCGACAGCGCCAGCCACAGCCCGCCGGCCAGGCCACCCGCGGCGCCGATGGCGAACGCCAGCACCGTCTCGGCCAGGGTGATCCACAGGTGGCGGTAGATGTCGGCATCCGTCACGAACCAGTCCCAGATGCGCGCGAAGATCTTGATCGGCTCGCCGAAGAAGAACGCCGCCTGCTGGTCGTTGTCGAACATGAACGGTGGGATGACGCCGGGCTTGGTCATGGCGTGCCAGAACACGAACAGCAGCACCAGCAGGCCGAGTTGCCACAGCCGCAGCGTGGCGCGGCGCGGTTTGATGAGATTCCACATGGCTGTTCTTCAGGCCTTCTGCAGTTGTTGCTGGTAGCCCTTCAGGACTTCGCCGCGCAGTTCGTCCCAGATGGCGGCGTGCAACTCGAGGAAACGCGGCGTGGTTTTCACCTCGGCCACGTCGCGCGGGCGCTCGATGTCGATGGTGAACTCGCCGATCGGCCGCGAGGCCGGGCCGGCGCTCAAGACCACCACCCGGTCGCTCATGGCGATGGCTTCATCCAGGTCGTGGGTGATGAACAGCACCGCCTTTTTCTTGCCCTGCCACAGCGCCAGCACCTCGTTTTCCATCAGCTGGCGCGTCTGGATGTCCAGAGCCGAGAACGGCTCGTCCATCAGGATGATGTCCGGGTCCAGCACCAGGGTCTGGGCCAGGCTGGCGCGCTTTCGCATGCCGCCGCTCATCTGGTGCGGGTAGCGGTCGCCGAAGGCGCCCAGGCCCACGCGGCGCAGCCAGTCCCCGGCCTGTGCGCGCGCGTCGCTTTCGGCCACGCCGCGAAACTGCAGCCCGGCCATGACGTTGGCCAGCGCCGTGCGCCAGGGCATCAGGCTCTCGGCCTGGAACATGTAGCCGGCACGCCGGTTCAGGCCCTGCAGCGCCTCGCCGAAGATGCGCACGCTGCCCTCGGAAGGCTCCAGCAGCCCGGCGGCGACGTTCAGCAGCGTGCTCTTGCCGCAGCCCGTGGGCCCGACGACGCTGACGAACTCGCCCGCACCGACGGTGAGGTCCACCTGGCTGACCGCCGTGTAGCGCTGCGCCGGGTTGTGCTTGTCCACGAAGGTGCAGGCAACGCCCTGCAGTTCGATCGCGGGCGCGGTCACGGGAGTCTCCGCACGTGCCGGCTCTCGGAATCACGCATCGTCATCCGCTCAACCTTTCGGGTACTTGGCGTTGGCCTTCTTGACGAACTCGTTGGTGTAGATCGCGTTCAGGTCCACCTTGTTTGCTTCCAGCTTGGGATCGATGCTGGCCAGCGCGCGCAGCGCCGTCTGCGGGCCCTTGGCCGGGAAGCTGCCGTCGGGCGACATGGCCTGTTTGGCGGCCATGAAGCCGTCGATGTAGACCGCGCGGTCGCCCAGCAGGTAGCTCTCGGGCACGACCTTGATGACGTCGCCGCCGCCGGCCTGCTGGATCCACTTGTCGGCACGCACGATGGCGTTGGCCAGGGCCTGCGCGGTGTTCGGGTGCTTGTCCAGGAAGGGCTGCGGCGCGTACAGGCAGCCGGCGGGCATGGGGCCGCCGAAGACGCGCTCGGCTTCGTCCAGCTTGCGCGTGTCGGAGATGATCTTCAGGTCGCCCGAGCGCAGCAGCAGCGTGATGACCGGGTCCAGGTTCGAGATGGCGTCGATCTGCCCGGCGCGCATCGCCGCCACGGCGCCGTTGCCCGCGCCGACGCCGACGAAGCTCACGTCGCTGGGTTTCAGCCCCGCCTTGGCCAGCACGTAGTTGGCGACGACGTTGGTCGAGCTGCCCGGCGCCGTCACGCCGATCTTCTTGCCCTTCAGGTCGGCCACGCTCTTGTAGTTGGGCATGGTCTTGGGGTTGACGCCCAGCACCACCTGCGGCGCCGCGCCCTGCAGCACGAAGGCGCGCATCGGCTGGCCCTTGAGCTGCATGTTGATGGTGTGCTCGAACGCGCCGGAGACCACGTCGGCGCTGCCGCCCACCACCGCCTGCAGCGCGCGCGAGCCGCCGGCGAAGTCGACGATGGACACGTCCAGCCCCTCGTCCTTGAAGTAGCCCTGCTGCTCGGCGATGGTCAGGGGCAGGTAATAAAACAGGTTCTTGCCGCCGACGGCGATGGTGACTTTGGTTTTTTCCAGTGCCTGGGCGAAGCTGAAGCCGGGCAGCGCGGCCGCGGCCAGGCCGCCGGCGATGAGGTGGCGTCGTTGCATGGTGTTGTCTCCTGTGGGCGAAAAGCGCATATCGCTCCCGCTGCCGCCGTACGGTGGGCGGAAAGCTGCGGACCATGATAGCGACGCCATCGCGGCACGGCAGTTGTGGAGGGTGCGTAGAGGACCCATGCCCGGCGGCGCACCAGGCGGGCACACCGCCCGCCTCGAGCGCACTCAGTTGCGCAGGCGCGTGCCGATCTGCAGCTGCCAGCGCACCTGGCAGCCCTCGCATGACGCCACCCAGCCGTCGGCAGGGTCGGGATGGCTGCGCAGCACCTGGCCGCAGTCGGGACAGGGCACGCGGCGCACCTGCCCGTACAGGTGCAGCAGCAGCGCCAGCATCCAGGCGCCGAAGGCCAGCGCCGCTGCCCAGCCTGCCACCTCCCAGCGCGTGTGCAGCAGCAGCCCCAGGGCCAGCGCGAACAGCGCCAGCGCCACCAGCCAGCCATGCAGGAACTGGCGCTGGACCGTGGCGGCCAGGGTCGGATGAAGGCGAGTGCGCAAAGTCCTCTGTGATCAAGGGGGCAGGACCCGCCCGCCTTGTGCGACGGGCGGGGAGGGATTTCCCATAAAAACCGATGCTAGCCCTGGTGTATCAAGCGCAGGCAGCTATTCTTTCAATAGCAACAGCACTGCCTGCCGTGGCGGCTCACATCCCCAGGTTCGGCGCCAGCCGCCGGCGCAGCTCGTCCAGGTCCATGCCCCGGCGCTGCGCCATGTCCTGCACCTGGTCGTCGCCGATCGGGCCGACGTTGAAATACGTCGCCTGCGGGTGCGCCAGGTAGTAGCCGCTGACGCTGGAGGCCGGATACATAGCGAAGCTGTCCGTGAGCGACATGCCGATCTCGTCGGCCTGCAGCGTGCGGAACAGCTCGACCTTGACCGTATGGTCGGGGCAGGCCGGATAGCCCGGCGCGGGGCGGATGCCCTGGTATTGCTCCTTGATGAGCTCGGCGTTGCCCAAAGTCTCGTCCGCCGCGTAGCCCCACAGGTCGCGGCGCACGCGCTCGTGCAGGCACTCGGCGAAGCCTTCGGCCAGGCGGTCGGCCAGGGCCTTGAACAGGATGCACGAGTAGTCGTCCAGCGCGTCCAGGAACTCCTTTTCCTTCTTCTCGGCGCCGATGCCGGCCGTCACCGCGAACAGGCCGGCGTAGTCGCGCACGCCGCTGTCCAGCGGCGCGACGAAGTCCGCCAGGCAGCGGCTGGGGCGCAGCTTGCCTTCGGCATCGACCTGCTTTTCCGCCTGCTGACGCAGGCCGTGCCAAGTGGTCAGCACCTGGCTGCGCGACTCGTCGGTGTAGAACACGATGTCGTCGCCCACGCGCGCCGCGGGCCACAGGCCCATCACGCCGTTGGCCGTCAGCCAGCGGCCCTCAATGATCTTTTTCAGCATCGCCTGGCCGTCGGCGAAGACCTTGCGCGCCTCCTCGCCGACCACCTCGTCGTCGAGGATGGCGGGGAACGGCCCGGCCAGGTCCCAGGTCTGGAAGAACGGGCCCCAGTCCAGGTATCTGGCGATCTCGGCCAGGTCGAAATTCCTGAATACACGCCGGCCCAGGGCGCGGGGCACGGTGGGCGCGTATTGGTCGAAATCCACCGCCGCGGCGTTGGCGCGCGCGCGGGCGATGGGCCACAGCGGCACCTTCTTCTTCTTGGCGTGCAGCTCGCGCACATGGTCGTAGTCGGCCTGCACCTCGGCCAAGTAGCTGTCCTTGCCTTCGCCCAGCAGGCTCTGCGCCACGCTCACGCTGCGCGAGGCATCGGGCACGTACACCACCGGGCCGTCGTACTGCGGCGCGATCTTCACGGCGGTGTGCACGCGCGAGCAGGTGGCGCCGCCGATCAGGAGCGGGATCTTCTTGATGCGGAAGTAGTCGTCCTTGCTCATCTCGCCGGCGACGTACTGCATCTCCTCCAGGCTCGGGGTGATCAGGCCGGACAGGCCGATGATGTCGGCGCCTTCCGCCTTGGCGCGCGCCAATATTTCATGGCAGGGCACCATCACGCCCATGTTGATGACCTCGAAGTTGTTGCACTGCAGGACCACCGTGACGATGTTCTTGCCGATGTCGTGCACGTCGCCCTTCACCGTGGCGATGATGATCTTGCCCTTGCTGGAGACGTCCACGCCGGCGGCCTCCTGCTGACGCTTTTCCTCCTCGATGTAGGGAATCAGGTGCGCCACCGCCTGCTTCATCACGCGGGCGGACTTGACCACCTGCGGCAGGAACATCTTGCCCGCGCCGAACAGGTCGCCGACGACGTTCATGCCGGCCATCAAAGGGCCCTCGATGACGTGCAGCGGGCGGCCGCTCTTGGCCACGACGATGTCCTGGTAGGCCTCCTCCGTGTCCTCGACGATGAAGTCGGTGATGCCGTGCACCAGCGCGTGCGACAGGCGCTCGCCCACCGTTTTCGGGTGCTCGGGCGTGCCGCGCCACTCCAGCTTCTTGCTGTCGTCCTTGGCCGCGCCCTTGGCGGCCTCGGCAATCTCCAGCAGCCGCTCGGCCGCGTCCGGGCGGCGGTTCAGCACCACGTCCTCGACGCGCTCGCGCAGCTCGGGGTCGAGGTCGTCGTACACGCCGACCATGCCGGCGTTGACGATGCCCATGTCCATGCCGGCGGCAATCGCGTGGTACAGGAACACGGTGTGAATCGCCTCGCGCACCGGGTCGTTGCCGCGGAAGGAAAACGACACGTTGGACACGCCGCCGCTGACCTTGGCGCCGGGCAGGTAGGCCTTGATCCAGCGCACCGCCTCGATGAACTCGACCGCGTAGTTGGCGTGCTCCTCGATGCCAGTGGCCACGGCGAAGATGTTCGGGTCGAAGATGATGTCCTCGGGCGGAAAGCCGACCTCGTCGACCAGCACGCGGTAGGCGCGCTCGCAGATCTCGATCTTGCGCTGGTAGGTGTCGGCCTGGCCTTGCTCGTCGAAGGCCATCACCACGGCGGCGGCGCCATAGCGGCGGATCAGGCGCGCCTGGCGCTTGAACTCGTCGAGCCCTTCTTTCATGCTGATCGAGTTGACGATGCCCTTGCCCTGCAGGCAGCGCAGGCCGGCCTCGATCACCTCCCACTTGGACGAGTCCACCATCACCGGCACGCGGGCGATGTCGGGCTCGGACGCGATCAGGTTCAGAAAGCGCACCATCGCGGCCTTGCTGTCCAGCATGGCCTCGTCCATGTTCACGTCGATGACCTGCGCGCCGTTGTCCACCTGCTGGCGCGCCACCGACAGCGCCTGCTCGTACTGCTCGCCCAGGATCATGCGGGCGAAGGCCTTGGAGCCGGTGACGTTGGTGCGCTCGCCGACGTTGACGAACAGGGAGCCCGGGCCGATGGAGACGGGCTCCAGGCCGGAGAGCTTCATGGGAGGAGGGGGCGCGATAGGCGCGGCGGCAGTGGTCATCAGGCTCACCTGTGCGGTCGATTCGTGGGGGAACAGGCGAGCGTCGTTGCGCGAAAAACGGCAGTCTCCGCCAAGCCTGACGGCCTGATCCGCGTGGTCGAAGGCGGCCGCTGCAACGCTCCTTGGCGGGGCGAAGGCGGGGATTTTAGGAAACGCGGGGCGGCGCCCGGGTGGTGGGGGCTTGTGGCGAGTGCCGGGCAGCATGGCGCTGGCGGGCCTCGGGGCCTGCAGCAGGCGGTGGCCACCGGGCGGCCCGCATGGCGGCGCTGCCGGTATAACCTGCACCTGCATTGCAGGCGCAATCCTGTCCTGCAAGCCGCCATCATCCAAGGAGAACCCGGTGCCCCCCTTCGCCTATCGCCGCTCAGCCGCCCTGCTGGCACTGGCCGCGCTGCTCACCGCCTGCGGCGGCGGCAGCGACGATGACGACGACGTCGGCCCCGCCACCCCGCCCGGCGTGCGCCCCGTGGCCGGCGCCGAGGGCCGCTGGGACGGGAGAACCTCCACCGGTTATGACGTGCTGCTGACCATTTTGGACACGGGCGAGACCTGGGGGCTGTACCACACCGGGCCCATCATCCACGGCGCTTTCCACGGCACCAGCGGCTCGTCCGACGGGCAGTTGCGCGGCTCGGCCGCGATGGTGGACTACGACAAGGGCGGACAGGTGCATTCGTCGCTCTACGGCGGCAGCTACGTGCCCCAGCGCCAGTTGCAGGCGGGGTTCGTATTCGATGTCTTCAACGGCAGCTACGTGGCGGCGTACGAGCGCGCGGTGACCACTGCCGCGCTGGCAGGCAGCTATACCGGTTACGCCGGCGGCTGGCCGCACCCGCTGACGCTGACCATCACGCCCGACGGCGGCCTGGGGCTGACGCCGGCCTCCACCGACTGCCTGGTGCGCGGCTCGATCGGCCCGCGGCCCGGCGGGCGTGCGGTGTACGACATGCGCGCGTCATTCACCGGCCCGAACTGCCCGCTGCCGCACGGCGCCTCCGTGGCCGGCATCGCGGTGCTGGACGGCCCGCGCCTGACCATCACCAGCGTGGCGCCGTCGCTGGTGGATTTCTTCGCCTTCCAGGGCCATCGCTGAAGACCGTCGTGCCCAGCACCACTGCCAGCAGCAACAAGGGCCCGAAAAACGCCTGCGTGCCAGGGGCTGCGCCGTTGGCGGGGTTGGACTTCCGCGCGCCGGCGCATGCGCTGGCCCCGCTGCTGATCGGTGTCACGCTGCTGGTCGATGGCGTGGGCGGGCGCATAGTCGAAACCGAGGCCTATGGCGATGCCGACCCAGCCTCGCACAGCTTTCGCGGGCGCACGCCGCGCAACGCCGCCATGTTCGGCCCACCAGGGCGCGCCTATGTGTACCGCTCGTACGGCGTGCACTGGTGCCTGAACCTGGTCTGCGGCGCCGAGGGCGAGGGCACGGCGGTGCTGATCCGGGCGCTGGAGCCGACGCACGGGCTGGAGGCGATGTGCGCGCGGCGCGGGCTGCAGGACGAGCGGCTGCTGTGCGCCGGGCCAGGGCGGCTGGCGCAGGCGCTGGGCATCGACGGCGGCTTCGACCAGCTGCCGCTGGACGCGCCGCCGTTCGCCCTGCTGGCGCCGCCGGCGGATGCGCCGGCGCCGCAGGTGGTGTCCGGTCCGCGCATCGGCATCACCCGCGCGGCGGACGTGCCCTGGCGTTTCGGCGAGGCCGGCTCGCGCTTTTTGAGCCGGCCAATGCGCGGGACCGGGTGAGCGGGCGGGCATCTGCTGCTCCCTCGGTCCCCGCCAGGGGGAGAGGGCGGGGGGAGGGGCAGATGCGCCAGCCCGTGCACGCAGCGCCGGAATCAGCCCTGCGGCGATACAGCCGGCAGCGGTTGCGCCGACGCCGGCAGGCCAAAAACCCGGTCAAAGCCCCAGTTGAAAACGTAGGTGTAGACCAGGAAGAACACCAGCAGCCCGGCCTCCATCAGCGTGGCCTGCCACAGGCCGACGTCGAACCACCAAGCCATCAGTGGGATCAGCATTAGCGCCAGCCCGCCCTCGAAGCCCACCGCATGCACCACGCGGCGCAGCACCGAGCGGCCCTTGACCGACTGGCGCGCCTCCCAGCGCTCGAACAGGTGGTTGAAGGTGACATTCCAGCCAATCGCCAGCGTCGAGGCCACCACCGACATCACGCCCGAGGCCCCCACCTCCTGCCCGATGGCCATGAACAGCAGCGTCGAGGCGGCCACCGCGATCAGCTCGTACAGCGCGACGAACACCAGGCGCCGGCGCGGGCCCTGCAGGCCGGGCGTGGCGGGGTTGGAAGGGTTCTTCTGGGATTGACTGGCAGGCATAGGGCCAGTATAGGCAGCGCGGCTTGCCGCGGTGTTTTATAAGGAAAATACGGCTCGGGCCCATATTCCATAACGGCATTTAGCTATTGTTTTAATAGTAACCTAGGTCAATCACATGACGTCCGTGCCGGTGCCGCGCGGCAGGGCGGCGGCGGTTTTTCCGGCGGCTTCGGCGCCACCGGCCAGGGCAGATCTGCAGCCCGGCATGGCCCTGTTGCCCGCAAGGTCCATGCCGCGCCTGCATCTCAGCCAAAGACTGCGGCGTTGGACAGCGCCGCAGGCCGGGCATAGAGTAGCCGGCTTTCACGCCCGCCCCGTCTGCCGGGGCCAGCACAAGGACCATTACATGCCCTCCAAGCCGCCCATCGCCAGCCACTCGCACGCGCTGCCCTCTTACCTCGACCCGCAGCACCTGGGCCCCTGGGGCATCTACCTGCAGCAGGTCGACCGCGTCACGCCCTACCTGGGCAGCCTGGCGCGCTGGGTGGAGACGCTCAAGCGCCCCAAGCGCGCGCTGATCGTCGACGTGCCGATCGAGATGGATGACGGCACGATTGCCCACTTCGAGGGCTATCGCGTGCAGCACAACACCAGCCGCGGCCCGGGCAAGGGCGGCGTGCGCTTCCACCAGGACGTGACGCTGTCGGAAGTGATGGCGCTGTCGGCCTGGATGAGCATCAAGAACGCGGCGGTGAACGTGCCCTACGGCGGCGCCAAGGGCGGCATCCGCGTCGACCCGAAGAAGCTCTCGCGCTCCGAGTTGGAGCGCCTGACGCGCCGCTACACCAGCGAGATCGGCATCATCATCGGCCCCACGAAGGACATCCCGGCGCCCGACGTGAACACCAACGGCCAGGTCATGGCCTGGATGATGGACACGTATTCGATGAACGTCGGCGAGACTTCCACCGGCGTGGTCACCGGCAAGCCGGTGGACCTCGGCGGCTCGCTCGGGCGCATCGAAGCCACCGGCCGCGGCGTGTTCACCGTGGGCGTGGAAGCGGCCAAGCACACCGGCATGCCCATCGAGGGCGCGCGCGTGGCAGTGCAAGGTTTTGGCAACGTCGGCGGCACGGCCGGGCGGCTGTTCGCGGAGGCCGGCGCCAAGGTGGTGGCGGTGCAAGACCATACCGGCAGCATCCACAACGACGCCGGCCTGGACGTGCCGGCGCTGCTGGCGCACGTGCAGGAGACCGGCGGCGTGGCGGGCTTTGCCGGCGCCGACCAGATGCAGGACGCCGAGTTCTGGAGCGTGCCGTGCGACATCCTGATCCCGGCGGCGCTGGAGGGCCAGATCACCGCCGAGAACGCGGGCCGCATCCAGGCCAAGCTGGTCATCGAAGGCGCCAACGGCCCGACCACGCCCGAGGCCGACGACATCCTGCATGACAACGGCGTGCTAGTGCTGCCCGACGTGATCTCCAACGCCGGCGGCGTCACGGTGAGCTACTTCGAGTGGGTGCAGGACTTCACCAGCTTCTTCTGGACCGAGGACGAGATCAACGACCGCCTGGTGCGCATCATGCAGAACGCCTTCGCCGGCATCTGGCAGGTGGCGCAGGACAACGGCGTCAGCTTGCGCACCGCCACCTTCATCGTGGCCTGCAAGCGCATCCTGCACGCGCGCGAGATGCGCGGCCTGTACCCCTGAGCGGCGACGCGCCGGCCCGCCCCCCTGTCCAGCGCGCCGGCCTTCAGCCGTAGGTCAGGAACTGCGCCCGCAGCAGTTCGGTGAGCGTGTCCACGCGCTCCGACGGGGCGTACTGCGGCGGCAGGGCCAGTACCGCCTCGACCGAGCATTCGGGCTGCAGCGGCAGGATTTTCAGGTCCTGGTCGAAGACCGCCGCCATGTAGGGATTGACCACGCCCACGCCCAGGCCCTGCGCCGCCAGGCGGCAGATGGTGGAGGAGTAGTTGGTCTCGATGGTGGCGCCCGGCGTCACGCCGAAGGCCAGCATCTTCTGCTGCAGCTGCATGAAGATGCTGTCGCTGGCGTTCAGGGTCAGGAGCAGCTGGTCCTGCAGGTCCCGCACATGCAGCTGGGCGCGGCTGGCCAGCGGGTGGTCCGGGTGCATCACGCACACCCCCTGGCCGCGGTGCAGGACGGTGGCGTCCAGCGCTTCCGAGGCCAGCACCATGGTGCTGAGCACCAGGTCGAACTTGCCGTGCAGCACCCCGTCGCGCAGCTCGTTGGCGCCCAGTGTCTGGATGCTGAGGTGCGCGCCGGGGTAGCGCTGCAGGTACCGGCCCATGACCGGCGGGATCACGCTCAGCGCCAGCGCCGGGGTGCAGCCGATGCGCAGCGACCCCGCGCCCGACTGCCGCAGCACCGCCAGTTCGCGCTCGATGCGCTCGCGCCCGACGAAGTGCTGCTGCACGGTCGCGTACAGCTCCATGGCCTCGCGCGTGGGGCGCAGCCGGCCCTTGTGCATCTCGAACAGCTTCACGCCCGCGGCCGCCTGCAGCTGCGCCAGCAGCCGGCTGATGGAGGGCTGGGTGGTGTGCATCAACTGCGCGGCCGCCGTCGTGGTGCCGGTCTGGATGACGGCCTGGAAGGCCTCGATTTCCCGGGTTTGCAGGGGGCGGACCATGGAAGGAACCTCAAGAAGTCTGCGGATCGGGGCTCCCCGGACGAGGCCGGGCGCATCGCCCGTCGGTCACCTTGAGGAGGACCTATGTATATCCAAAATGAATAGTCACTGCCGTCAATAGTATTGGATTGCATGCCCCATGGCGGCCTACAGTGTCCCTGGCAATGGCTATTTCGGGAGCGGCGCGCTTGCGCACCGCGTCACCCCTGTCAGTTCGTAGGGCACTTCCATGACTGGACCGATCATCAATTCCCCCTGTCCCATCCGCCGCCTCGGCAGCGACGCGGGCCACCATTTCTTCGGCTACTACAACAAGACCGTCTGGGACCGCACCGGCCGGTACGTGCTGGCCAACCGCGTGCCCATGGCCGATGCCCCCCTGACGCCCGAGCTGGAAGCGGAAGTGGGTTTCTTTGATCTGGCGGAGCAGGATCGCTTCCACCGCGCCGGCACCACCCGCGCCTGGAACTGGCAGATGGGTTGCCAGCTGCAGTGGCTCGACGGCCTGGCCGGCCGGCAGCTGGTGTACAACTGCCGCGCCGACAACCCCGATGCGGTCTACCCGGGCTATGCGTCCGTGGTGCACGACGCGGACAGCGGCGCGCAGCGCATGCTGCCCCTGCCCGTGTACTCGGTGGCGCCGGACAGCAGTTTCGCCCTGTGCGTGAACTACAGCCGCCTGTACATCACCCACGAGACCATCGGCTACGCCTGGACACAGGCCCCCGAGGCCATGCCCAACGCGCCGGCCGACGACGGCATCCACTGCATGGACATCGCCACCGGCCAGTCGCGCCTGGCGATCAGCTACGCGGACCTGCGCGACTTCCACCCGGTGGCGTCGATGGACAAGGCGATCCACTGGGTCAGCCACATCGAGATCAGCCCCGACTCGTCGCGCTTCCTGTTCCTGCACCGCTGGACCGAGCGGGTCAAGGACGAGACCTGCTTCCTGCACCGCCTGATCACCGCCAACCCCGACGGCAGCGACATGCGCCTGCTGGAGGACTCGGACCACCCGCTGCCGCAGCTGGCCGACGACTTCGACCCCAGCGCCGTCGGCACCTACGACTACGAAAAGTCCGAGTACCAGATCTCGCACCCGCTGTGGTGCGCGGACGGGCGCATCATCGTCTGGGGCCCGCATGCGGGCAGCATCCACTACCACCGCTACACCGACGCGCCCGGTGCGCCGGTCGAAGTCATCGGCCGCGGCATCCTGACCGAGAACGGCCACATGTCGTTTTCCCCGGTGGACGCGCGCTGGCTGCTGAGCGACACCTACCCGGACCCGGACACGCACGAGCGCATCCTGTTCCTCTACGACACGCGCGACAACGTGCGCCACGACATCGGCAGCTTCTACGCGGATCCGAACCTGAAGAAGGAAAACCGCTGCGACCTGCACCCGCGCTGGAGCCGCGACGGCCAGTCGGTGTGCATCGACTCGGTGCACGAGCACGAGCGGCAGATGTACGTGCTCGACGTGTCCGGCATCGTGGGCGCCTGACCATCGGAGACCCGCCCCGCCTTCCGCTGCCGGCACGCCTGCACGGAAGGGTTTTCTTCAACGCCACGCCCATCCTCGAGGAGACAACCATGAGCATCCGCACCACTTTCCTGGCCCGCCTGAGCGCCATCGCCCTGTGCTGCGCGGCAGCCCTGCCCGCGGCCCACGCCGAGGGCGACTTCCCCAGCAAGCCCATCATCGCCACCGTGCCGTTTTCCCCGGGCGGGGGCAACGACATCCTGCTGCGTCTGTTGTCCAAGCACGCTGCCCCGGTGCTGGGGCAGAACCTGATCGTGGAGAACAAGCCGGGCGCGGGCGGGCAGATCGGCTGGACGGCCATCGCCAAGTCGCGCGCCGACGGCTACAGCATCGGCGCCACCAGCCTGCCCTCCATGGTCATCCTCAAGGCGCTGCGGCCCGCCACGCCGTACGCCCTGGACGACTTCCACTACGTGTGCAACATCCAGTCGGACCCGGTGGTGTGGGTGGTGCGCGCCGACAGCCCGCTCAAGACCGCCAAGGACCTGGCCGCGCAGGCCATGGACGCGAAGAAGAAGGTCAACGTCGCCGGTGACGGTCCGCAGAGCAACGTGCAGCTGCAGCACCTGGCCGCCGCCAAGGCGCTGGGCCTGCAGACCAACTTCATCTCCTTCAACGGCTCCGGCCCGGCGATCACGGCGCTGCTGGGCGGACAGGTAGACGTCGCGGCCTCCACGCTGAGCGCTGCCATGGCCAACATCGAGGCCGGCAAGCTGCGCGCGCTGGTGGTCTTCAGCGATACACCGGCCGCGCTGCTGCCGGACGTGCCCATCGCCTCCAAGGTGTTCGACAAGCCCATCGCCCCGGTGGGCATGGCGGTGCGCGGCCTGGCGGCGCCCAAGGACGTTCCCGCCGACCGCCTGGCCAAGCTGGAGGACGCCTGCAAGAAGATCGTCACCGCCCCGGCATTCGTCGCAGAAGCCAAGGACCTGGGCATCGCCGTCCAGTACATGGGCATGGCCGACGCCGAGGCGCTGGTCAAGACATCCACCCAGGAAGTCGAGTCCCTGAAGGACCTGTTGAAGAAGTGATGCGGCTTGGGCGCCGTGCCGGATCTGGGGCCTGCCCGGCCTGGCACGACACCCGGGCCGTGCAGGAACGCACGCCATGACACTCCATTCCCAGAAGCGGGATCGCGCCCTTGCCGTGATCCTGGTGCTGCTTTCGGCGGCACTGCTCGCGCAGTCCTTCCAGTACCCGGCGGAATCGTCGCAATTTCCGCGGTTCCTGATGGGCGTGCAGCTGCTGTTCTCGCTGGTGTTCCTGGTGCAGCAGTGGCGCCTGCCCCTGGAGGCCGCGCCGCACGGCCAACCGGGCGTGCTGACCTCGCTGGTGCCGGCGCTGAAAGTGTTCCTGGTGACGTCGCTGTACATCCTGGCGATCGACTACCTGGGCTACTTCGTGGCCACCGCCGCCTTCCTGCTGGGCAGCATGGCGCTGTTCGGCGCCCGGCGCCTGCCCGTCATGCTGCTGGTGACGGCCTGCTTCGTGGCGCTGACATACGCGCTGTTCGTGGCGTTCATGGGCGTGCGCCTGCCCCAGGGCCTGCTCTTTTGACCCCCCGCCACCCGCACTAGAGGCTCCGACCCACCATGGACACGATCTTCAATGGCATCGCCCTGGGCGCCGCCCAGATGCTGGACCCCATCGCCCTGCTGCTGATCGCCTTCGGCACGGTCTTCGGCATCGTCATCGGCTCGCTGCCCGGGCTGACCAGCACCATGGGCGTGGCCCTGCTGGTGCCCGTCACCTTCACCATGTCGCCGGTGCAGGGCCTGGCGCTGCTGGGCGCGGTGTACTGCTCCTCCACCTACGCCGGCGCGATCAGCGCCATCTTGCTGAACATCCCGGGCACGCCGTCCAACTGCAGCACCGTGCTGGACGGCTACCCGATGACGCGCCAGGGCCGCGCGGGCGAGGCCATCGCGCTGGCCACCGCGGGCTCGGCCATCGGCGGCTTCGTCAGCAACGGCGCGCTGTTGTTCCTGGCGCCGCCGCTGGCCGCGCTGGCACTGCGCTTCGGCTCGCAGGAATACTTCCTGCTGGCGCTGTTCGGCGTGTCGGTGATCGCCTCGCTGTCCGAGCGCAACATCCTGAAGGGCTTCATCTCGGGCACGCTGGGCCTGTTCCTGGCCATCATCGGCATGCACCCGCTCACCGGCGACATCCGCTTCACGATGGACATTCCCGAGCTGTTCAACGGCCTGCCCATGGTGGTCGCGCTGATCGGCCTGTATTCGCTGCCGGAGATCATCGACAACCTGTCCCAGCCCGCCAACATGGCCCAGGCCAGCGTGGCCGAGGTGCGCGGCGGCTTCCGGCAGATGCTGGAGATCTTCAAGTACAAGATGCTGCTGCTGCGCGCCACGCTGATCGGCATCGTCGTCGGCGTGGTGCCGGGCGCGGGCTCGAGCATCGCGGGTTTTCTGGCCTACGACGACGCCAAGCGCGTCTCCAAGTCGCCCGAGACCTTCGGCAGTGGCAACCCCGAGGGCGTGGTGTCTTCGGAGACGGCCAACAACGCCGTGGTCGGCGGCTCGCTGGTGCCGGCGCTGACGCTGGGCATCCCCGGCAACGCGGTGTCGGCGGTGATGCTGGGTGGGCTGATGATCCACGGCCTCAAGCCCGGCCCGGGGCTGTTCACCGACAGCGGCGGCATCACCTACGGCTTCATCCTGAGCATGTTCCTGGCCAACCTGTTCTTCATCCCGGTGGGGCTGATGGTGGCGCGCTTCGGTGTGAGCTTCATCAAGACGCCGGCCAGCATCCTGGGACCGCTGGTGATCGGGCTGGGCGTGATCGGCGCCTATGCCATCAACATGTCGCTGGTGGACGTCTGGATCATGATGGCCATGGGTCTGCTGGGCTATGCCATGAAGCGCTTCGACGTGCCGCGTGAGCCGTTGGTGCTGGGCCTGGTGCTGGGCAGCATGGCCGAGGGCGAACTGGCCCGCTCCATGGCTCTGGTGCAGGACAGCATTCCCACCCTGATCGGCAGCTTTTTCACCCGCCCGCTGTCGCTGCTCATCATGGCCTTGACCGCGCTGTCGATCCTGCAGGCGGTGCGCGCCTACCGCCGCCGCGTGCAGGCGTCGGCGCGCCCGTGAGCGCGGCGCCGGCCGACGCCGGCGCCAGCCACGAGAAACGGCCCGCACGGGCCGTTTTTTTCGGGTGCCGCATGGGGCGGCTCGCGTTCAGGCGCCGATGACGCCCTGGTCCCGCAGCGCCTGCAGCTGCGCGGCGTCCAGCCCCAGCCGCTCGCGCAGCACCTCGTCGGTGTGCTGGCCCAGCGCCGGCGGCGCGTGGCGCAGCGTCGGCGGCGTGTCCGACAGGCGCAGCGGGCTAGCGGTGCTGGCCACGCGGTTGACGCGCTGGCCCTCGGGCGGCTGGGCGCCGGGCCAGCGCTCCTGCTCCACGCGCAGGCCGCGCGCGCGCACCTGGGCATCGTCGAAGGCCTGGCCGATGTCGTTGATGGGGCCGCAGGGCACGGCCTTGTCCTCCAGTAGCGTGATCCAGTCGGCGGTGGCGCGGGTGCGCGTCAGCGCGCTCATCATCGGGATCAGCTCGGCGCGGTGCACCACACGCCCGGCGTTGGTGGTGAAGCGCGCGTCGCGCGCCCAGTCCACGCCGGCGGCGTCGCAAAAGCGCGCGAACTGCCCATCGTTGCCGATGGCCAGCAGCATGTAGCCGTCCTGCGTCGGGAAGTCCTGGTAGGGCACGACGCTGGGGTGCGTGTTGCCCTGGCGCTGCGGAACATTGCCGGCGTTCAGGAAGCCCGCGCCCTGGTTGGCCAGGATGGCCATGGCCACGTCCAGCAGCGCCATGTCGATATGCTGGCCGCGGCCGGTGCGGTGGCGCGCCTCCAGCGCCGCCAGGATGGCGCTGGTGGCATACAGGCCGGTGAACAGGTCGATCACCGCCACGCCCACGCGCAGCGGGCCGGCGCCGGGCGCGCCGTCGGGCTGGCCGGTGATGCTCATCAGCCCGCTCATGGCCTGGATCAGCAGGTCGTAGCCGGCGCGCGGCGCGTACGGCCCGGTCTGGCCGAAGCCGGTGACCGAGCAGTACACCAGGCGCGGGTTCAGCGCCGACAGCGAGGCGTAGTCCAGCCCGTAGCGCGCCAGGCCGCCGGTCTTGAAGTTCTCCACCACCACGTCGCTGTCGCGCGCCAGCGCGCGGATCAGCTGCTGGCCCTCGGGCGTGGCCATGTCCACCGTGACCGAGCGCTTGTTGCGGTTGCAGGCGGCGAAGTAGCAGGCCTCGCGCGTCGGCTGGCCGTCCTCGCCGGGCATGAAGGGCGGGCCCCAGTGGCGCGTGTCGTCGCCCTCGCCGGGCTTTTCGATCTTGATGACATCGGCGCCCAGGTCGGCCAGGTTCTGCGTGCTCCAGGGGCCTGCCAGCACGCGCGACAGGTCGAGCACGCGCAGATGGCTCAGGGCGCCGGCGGCGGGGGCAGCGGATGGGGGAGTGGGGGTCGGGTCGTCGTTCATGGCGGCAGCAAAGTGGGTCCGGGACGCCGCGCGAACGGCGGCCGCCGCATGGTACGCGGGTGGGCGGCGCCGGCCTTCGCTTTTGTGAAAGCGCGCGTTCGGCAGCAGGACGCGGGCGGCGCGCCTTCCTACAATCGCCGGCCATGCCCATGCACTTCGATCTCGTGGATCTGCGCCTGATGGTGCACATTGCCGACGCCAACAGCATGACGCGCGGCGCCGAGCTCTCGCACATCTCGCTGCCTGCGGCCAGCACGCGCATCAAGAACCTGGAGGAGAGCCTGGGCACCAAGCTGCTGTACCGCACCAGCCAGGGCGTGACGCTGACGCCGCCGGGCCAGTCCTTCGTCGGGCACGCACGCATGGTGCTGTCGCAGATCGAGCACCTGCGCGGCGACATGCAGGAGTACGTGCGCGGCATCAAGGGCCATGTGCGGGTGTTCGCCAACACCACCTCGCTGGGCGAGTTCCTGCCGCCGGTGCTGCGCCGCTACCTGCGGCGCAACCCGGACGTGAACGTGGACCTGCGCGAGCGCCTGTCGCACGACATCGTGCGCGCGGTGACCGAGGGTCAGGCCGACATCGGCATCGTCGCCGGCCTGGTGCGCACCGAGAGTCTGGAGACGCTGCCCTACCGGCGCGACCGGCTGGTGCTGGTGGTGCCGCGCGGCCATGCGCTGGACGGGCAGATGCAGATCGCCTTCGCCGACACGCTGGAGCTGGACCATGTCGGACTGCACGAGTCCAGCGCCATCCATGCCTTCCTGCGCCAGGCCAGCGACCAGCTGCACCGGCCCATCAAGCAGCGCATCCAGGTCGGCAACTTCGAGACCGCCTGCCGCATGATCGAGTCCGGCGTGGGCGTGGGCGTGCTGCCCGAGTCCGCCGCCAGCCGCCACGCCCAGGGCCTGCAGATCGCCATCGTGCCGCTGGCCGACGCCTGGTCGGTGCGCGAGATGCAGATCTGCATGCGCAGCCTGCAGGCGCTGCCGGCCTTCGCCCAGGAGCTGGTGCAGCTGCTGGAGGCCGACGCCCAGGGGCGGCTGCCGCCGGAGTGACACGGGTGCCGGCGCTAGGCGAATTGGGTGTCAAACCCGGCCCTGGCCCTTGATTTGCAAGGGCTGACAGCTCACTTTTTCATATGAAGGTGCTGCTCGCTGGACAGGCGGGTGCCCGCCCTGCGCGGGGGGGTGGTCGGTGCGGGCCAGCGCGCCTGCGAGAGCCCCGCCGCGATTCACAGGTTCTCGTCACGCAGGTAGTACCAGTGGTAGAGGCAGCGCTGTCCAAATCGACGAAATGGAGCAAACGCGCGCGAGCGCACCAGGTTGAGGACGTTCGGGTATTCCAGCTCGCTGTTGTAGATCGGCAGGTCGAACGACGGCAGGTGCTTGCCGGCGATGCGCTGCGCCATGCGTCGCCCCGCATGCGCGGAAAACGATACGCCGTTGCCGCCGTAGCCGACCGCGTAGAACACGCTTTGGTCGGGGCTGGGCTGTACCACCCGGGGCATCATGTCGTGGCTCACGTCCACCCAGCCCCACCATGAGTAGTCGATCTGGATGCCCTTGAGCGCCGGGAACTTGCGGTGCAAGCCATCCACCAGCTTGGCCATATGCACCGGGTTGGGGGCGTCGGCGCCAGTGATGGAGCTGCGGCTGCCGATCTGCACCCGGTTGTCGGGCAGCTTGCGGTAGTAAAAGCGCAGGGTGCGGGTGTCGGTGATGACTTCGTTGGTTTTGAAATTGGTGGCGGCCAACTCCTGCTCGGTCAGTGGGCGCGTGACCAGCGAGTTGGAGAGGATCGGCATGATCTTCGAGTCCAGGCTGCGGTGCATGCCGTTGCTGGTGTAGCCCCCGGTGGCGAAGCCCACCGCGCGGGCCTTGACGGTGCCGCCCGGGGTTTGCAGGTAGTGGACACCGTCGCGGGTGGTCATGCCGATGACGGGGCTGGCAGGGTGAACCTTCACGCCGAGCTCGCGCGCCTTGCGCAAGTAGGCAAAGGCCAGCTTCAAGGGGTGCACGCCGATGCCGTCGGGTTCGTGCAGCGCGCCGAAGCTCTCGGCGTCGTTCACGTACTCATGCTGCACTTCCTGCGGGCTGAGCATGCGGGTGTCATAGCCGAAGACATCGCGCATCACCTTGGCCTCGTTGCGCAGGAAGGCCATTTTCTTTTCGCGGTGAGCGATGTAGAGATGGCCCCCGGGCTGCGGCTCGCATTCGGGGAATTCGGCCACCAGGCTTTTGAACGTGTCGAAACCTTCACGAATCTCGGCGTCCAGCCGAAGCGCGGTTTCCTTGCCCCAGCGCTCGATCCATTGCGAGCGGTACAGGCGGCCGCTGGCGTTCTGGCCCTGGCCGCCATTGCGGCTGGTGCAGCCCCACACCAGCTGGTTGGCCTCCAGCACGGTCGCCCGGATGCCATGTTCGCGCGCCAGGAAAAGGGCCGTGGCCAGGCCGGTGAAGCCGGAACCCACGATCACCACGTCGGCATCGACATCGCGGTTGATGGGTCCATCGTCGGCCGGCGGCTCCCCGGCGGTGCCTACCCAGTAGGTCGGCGCGTAGTCGGTGCCATGCCCCGGATGGCGCGAGGCCAGCGGGTCGTACTGGGGGTCATAGGGGGTGAGCAGACTGACGCGGTGCCGTTCGTTCGCCTTCATGGGTGTCTCCGGGTTTTCTGGGTGCTGGGCATGGGCTTTGGTGCGGCTTGCCACCAAACGAGGGCGAGGTTATCGAGGCCCATCGGATACCCGTTAGCGCCAAGGAAAACCTTTTGATAAGTCCAAGGCAGTGCCCCGCAGGACTGGACCTATCGAATGCCGTGATGTGGTGCTACGGCTGGCCAGAACACGTTACTAACATCCGTTCGTCATCCCCGCATAGGTCCGTAACACGGCCATTCAGTCGCTTCATCGGACTGGTAGACAGAACCTGGAAAGGAGACAAGATGACAGACAAATACCAAGGCGCGAGCGTGCAGACGCTCGTCGATTTCGGCCATGCCTGGAACAGCCATGACATCGACGCCCTGATGTCCTTCATGGCAGATCAGTGCGAGTTCCATGCCGTGGCAGGCCCCGACCTGATGGGACGCAGCTTTGTCGGGCGAGAGGCGGTGCGCGAAGGGTTCCAGCTCGCCTGGCAAACCTTTCCCGACGCGGCCTGGCTCGACGGCGAGCACTTCGTTTCGGGCGATCGCGGTGTATCCGAAACTACCTTCAAGGGCACCAAGGTGGACGGGTCCCGCGTCGAGGCCCGCATGGTGGACATCTTCACATTCCGCGACGGCAAGATCGCAGTGAAGAATGCCTACCGAAAAGACCGGCCAGCGGTCAGCGCGCGATAAAAACCACCCATACCAACAGGAGACAAAAATGACATTTCAAAAGGCCTTCGCGATCCCCCTGGTGGCTGCTGCCTCCATGCTTGCCACTGGTGCCTGGGCCGCCACTTTCAAGGTGGCGGTGGGCGACGCCCAGGGCGGCACCCAGTGGGAGCTGGCGACCAAGTTCAAGCAGTCCTTCGAGCAAAAGACCGGCGGCAAGCACAAGCTGGACCTTTTCCCCAACGGCCAGCTCGGCAGCGAGGAAGACACGGTCAACAACGCCTCCATGGGCACGCTGGACTTTTCCGTCCTGGCCGTGAACAACGTGACGCCGTTCTCGCCTTCAGTGGGCGTGCTGACCCTGCCCTATGTGATCCAGAGCGCTGAAGAGGCCAAGACCATCACGATGGGAGAAATCGGCAAGGAGTTGACCGCCAACACCGTGCGCGATGCCAACGTGCGCATCGTGGGCTGGGCGTACTCGGGTTTTCGCGTGCTGACGAACTCCAAGAAGCCGGTCCGGACCTTGGCCGACCTGCAAGGCCTGAAGATTCGGGTGCCGAAAAACGAAATCATGATCGCCACCTACCAGGCCTGGGGCATCAACCCCACTCCCATGGCCTGGAGTGAAACTTTCACGGCGCTGCAGCAGCGGGTGGTGGACGGGCAGGACAACCCGTACATCACCGTGGCCGCCATGAAGTTCAACGAGGTGCAGAAGTACATCACCAATGTGCGCTATGTGTTTTCGCTGGAGCCGATGATCGTCAGTGAGTCGGTCTTCAAGCGCCAGCCCGCCGACGTGCAGAAAGCCATTCTGGAGGCGGGCAACGAGGCGTCAGAACACAGCTACAAGTGGCTGATGGAGACCGAAGACAAGATCAGGAAGGACCTGACGGCCATGGGCATGCAGATCGACGATGCAGCCAATGGCGAGAAGGAGTTCATCGCCAAGGCCAGCACGGCCGTGTGGCCGAAGTTCTATCAGAGTATTGGTGGCAAGGACAAGCTCGACAAGGTGCTGAAGACGCTGGGCCGCTGATGGCCCGGCCGCGCCGATGCGAACACGCCTACCTGGGCGGCCGCATCGGCGCTTGACGTGTGCGCAGCACCCGCCGTGCCCCTGCTCGCCGGGGGCGGTATGTCCGTACTTGAGAGAAAGCCATGTCCAGCCCTCGCTCCTTCTTGAAATGGCTCAACAACCTGGAAACCATGTTGTGCGAGCTGCTGCTTGCAGCGTTTGTCCTGCTGTTGTTCGCCCAGATCGTCGCTCGCCAAGTCTTTCAGTACTCGATTGCCTGGAGCGAGGAGCTCTCGACCTACATGTTCGTCTGGTTCGCCTACCTGGGTGCCGTGGTGGCGGCCAAGATGTCGGCGCACAACCGCGTCACGTTTCACTTTCAGTTCATGCCCAGGGCGGTCGCACGGTCGATGCAGGTGCTGGCTGACCTGCTGTGGGTGGCGTTCAACAGCTACTTTGTCTACCTGAGCTACGACTTCGTCTTCCATCGCATGAACCTGTTCTGGAAGTCCCAGACGCTGGGCGTGCCGATGAAGTACCTCTACATGATCCTGCCGGTGGCGTTCACGCTCATGTCGGTCCGCATTCTCTACAACGTGTACCTCACCGTATTCAAGGGCGTCGAGCTGATCGATCCCGAAGCGGCGGAAATCGAAAAACTCAAAAGAGAAGCGGCCCAGGCGGAAGCCTGAGAGCCGAGGAGACAACCATGGAAAACTACGTGGTCGAACTGCTGTTCGGCGGCTTCTTCCTGCTGCTGATCATGGGAACGCCGATCGCGGTCGCGCTTGGTGGCGCGGCAATGGCGGCGTACCTGGCGCTGGACAAGGACCCCATCACCCTGGTGCAGATCGCGTTCACCTCGGTGGGCAGTTTCCCGCTCATGGCGCTACCCGCATTCGTGCTCGCAGGGGCCTTGATGGAGGCCGCGGGCATTTCCCGGCGCCTGGTGGACATTGCCGAAGCCATGGCTGGGCCAATTACCGGCGGGCTGGGGGCTGCCACTGTCCTGGCATGCCTGTTCTTCGGTGCAATCTCAGGTTCAGGCCCGGCCACCACGGCGGCGGTCGGGATGCTGATGATCCCGGCGATGGTCAAGCGGCGTTACGACCGTGCCTACGCATCGGCCGTGACGGCGGCGTCGGGTGGGTTGGGCATCATCATTCCTCCCTCGATCCCGATGGTTATTTTTGGCATCTCGGCATTGGGCATGGCCCCGCCGACGGAGGCGGTCGAGAAGTTCGGCCAGTTCGATTCCCTGTCAATTCCCAAGTTGTTCATTGCCGGCGTGATCCCGGGACTGGCCATGGCCTCCGGCCTGCTGCTGTTGAACTACCTGATCTCGCGCCGCCGCGGCTACCGTGGGCTGACCGACTCCTGGTCTGGCGGCGACATCGGCACCGCGTTGCGCAAGGGGGCCTGGTCGGCGCTGGCGCCGGTGATCATCCTGGGTGGCATCTACGCCGGCCTGTTCACCCCCACCGAGTCGGCCATCGTGGCAATCTTCTATACGCTGTTCGTGGGCGTCTTTGTGCACCGCGAACTGAAGTTCAAGGCGACGCTGAAAGCCCTGCGCACCACCACCTGGATCACGGGCCGTGTGCTGCTGATCCTGTTCACGGCCACCGCCTTCGGGCGGCTGCTGGTCGAGACGCGCATCCCTGCGCTGGTGGCCGGCTCGATGCTGAGCATGACCGACAACATCTATGTGGTGTGGTCCCTGATCATCCTCTTTCTGCTCTTCGTGGGCATGTTCATGGAAACGCTGGCCGCCATCATGATCTTGGTGCCGGTGTTGCTGCCGGTGATGTACACCATGGGCGCGGACCCCACGCACGTGGGCATCGTGGTGATCTGTGCGCTGTCGATCGGCTTTCAGACGCCACCGCTGGGCGAGAATCTGTTCGTGGCCTCGGGCATCGGCGGGGAACCGGTCGAGCGCATCGTGGTGCGTGTCATGCCCTTTGTGCTCATCTCGACCGTGATGGTTTTCCTGATCGCCTTCTTCCCGCAGCTCTCGCTTTGGCTGCCCAGGCTGATGGGCTACTGATCGGCACGCATGGCCTGGAGCACCTGGGCCAGCTCTGCGATGCCCTGCTCGATGGCGTCGCAGGGAATGGATTGATAACCAAGGCGGATGAAGTTACCTGGTGGCTCGTTGGCCACGAAGAACACGTCGCCCGGCTCGATCAGCACATCGCGCTCGGCGGCGCGGCAGGCCAGGTCGGCGGCCCGGATATCGTCCGGAATGCGCACCCAGATGGAGCCACCGCCGCTCACGGGAACCGGGCGGCATTCGGGAAGATGCCTGGCCAGTGCGGACATCAGCACGGCGTGGCGCTCTTTTTGCGCCTGTGCGAGCCGGCGGAGCTGGGCATCGTTGTGTCCCAGCGAGATGAACAGCGCCAGCGCGCGCTGGATGAAGGTAGAGGGGTGGCGCAGCATCAGGCGACGCAAGGCGCGCAATTGCTCTATCAGCTCGGGCGCGGCCACGATGTAGCCGATGCGAAGGCCAGGGGCCAGGCTCTTGGAGAGGCTGCCGATGTAGATCACCCGATCGTTTCGGTCCAGGCTCTTGAGGGCGGGGATGGGGTCGCCGTCAAAGCTGTTCTCGCTCTCGAAGTCGTCCTCGATGATGACGAAGTCATCTTGTTCGGCCCGCTCCAGCAGCGCTTCTCGGCGGTGCCGTGGCATGGTGACCCCGGTAGGGCACTGGTGGCTGGGTGTCGTGTAGACGTAGTCCATGGAGCGCAGGCTGTCGCTCAAGGGCAAGCCGTCCTCGTTCACAGGCAGCGCAATGATCTGGGAGGTGCGGCAGCTGAATATATTGCGCGCATCGGGATAGCCCGGGTCTTCAATGGCCACATAGATGCCTTCGCGCATCAGCAGGTCTGCCACCATGTACAGCGCGTGCTGCGCCCCCACGGTGATCATGAGCTCATCGCTGGAGGCCCAGACGCCGCGGCGTGGCAGCACCTTGGTCTGGATCTGCTGGATGAGCAATTCATCGTCACGCGTGATCTGGTCGGGCGCCCACTCGCGGATGTCCAGAGCGCTCAGGGCCTTCATGCAGCATTCGCGCCAGGCGGCGGTAGGGAACAGGTCCTTGTCGAATTGCCCGTACAGAAAGGGGTAGCGATAAGACTGCCAGTCTGGCGGCTTGGAAATGCTGCGGTGGGAATTGGGCTGCAGGCAGAACCTGCGTGACCAGTCGGTCGGGCGACGCGGGGTGTCGAGCGGCAGGCTCTCGTCTCGTCCCACCTGCCCCTTGAGCATGTCCGGATTGACGAAGTGCCCCTTGCGCTGGCGGCTGATCAGCAGCTCTTCCTCGGCAAGCTGCTGGTAGGCCAGCACGACCGTGATACGTCCCACCTCCAGCTGCTCGGCCAGCTCTCTGCTGGAAGGAACCGCCTCCCCGGGAGGCAGCACGCCGGAATGGATGGCGTCGACCATCATAGCGCGGATCTGTCCTTGAAGGCTCAGGCCGTCTCGCCGGGAGCGACGGAACAACTCGTTCCACATGGCACCAATGACTTTTTGCGGCATCCGTTCAGGGGCCAGGGAGCTACAGGGGGCAGCGCCGCGCCTGTCCCCAGCGCCCTACCGCTTCCTCCCATGGCAAGAAAAACACAAAGGCGACGAAGGATACAGGAGCGCCCATCGGCCAGGCCCGGGCGCAGGCAGGGCAGACACTGTGGAGTGGCGGCTCAGGTGCGCGACAGCCAGTTGGAAAATACCAGTCCCGTTCCCGCCAGGATCAGCAGGCTGGCCGCCAGGCGCGTGGTCAGGTAGGGAGACAGGTTCAACGGGTAGCGCCGCTGCAGCTCCTGCACCAGAAACACGATCGGCATGGACAGGAAGATATACAACAGGGATCGCCAAGTGAAGTTGCCCGACGCACCGATGACACCCAGCCGGGCCAGCTGCCCGATGGCGAACAAGAGGAACAGGCTCTGGTGGATCACCCGCAGCGCGATCGGTTGCCGGTAAAGCAGGTACACCAAAGGCGGCCCGGCGGCCGAGAACAACCCGCCCATCACCCCGGCCAGCAAGCCCGTCACGCGAAAGGCGCCTCTGGAAGAAACCTGGCGCCAGGGCACGGGATTGCCCAGCATGGCCAGCGCCGTCAGCCATATGACCCCGCCCAGAACGTACTTCAGTACATACAGCGCCTGCCCACTGAGCCACAGCAGCAAAGCGGCCCCTGCCACCACGCCGGCAATGCTGGGCCAAATCGCCGGGCGCACCACGCGCCACTCATGGCCCAGCGGGTGGGCACGGAAATACGCCAGTGCCTGGATCAGCGTGATGACGCAGATCGCATTGGTGACTTCGTCCAGAGGAACCAGATCAAAGGTGCTGATGAGGCCGATGAACAGCAGCGAAAAGGCAAAGCCGGTGATCACCTGCACATAGGAGGCCAGCGCCATGCACAGGGCCACCCCCAACCAACTCAGCCAGGTCAAGCCGAAGATCGACATGCTCCGCCTTTCTGCTGTCCAGGGTGATGCCTGAATGCCGCGCAGCAACCCATTTCCGCCTGCCGCGAGGTCAGTAATGGCTGCGCAGCCCGATCGCCACGAGCACGAATACGGCCATCCACAGGGTTTCCACAAGCAGCAGCAGGAAGGGCCGCCAGCCCGCGTTGGCCAGCTGTGCAAAAGAGGTCTTCATGCCCAGCGCCGCGATGGCCAGCACCAGGCAGCCACGGGAGAGATCGCCCAGCGAATGCTGCGTGGCCGATGGCATCCAGCCGGCCGAGTTCAAAACCACCAGCGCCACGAAAACCCAGAGGAACCAGGGCACCAGCGGCGGCTTCTTCGCGACCGACTCGTCAGTGGCAGCCTCGCGCTGGCGCTTGAACACGCTGGAAACCACCACCACCACCACGGCCAGCATCGACACCCGGAAAAGCTTGACGATGGTGGCGTAGTCTCCCGTGGCCTGGTCAATGGTGTAACCCGCACCCACCACCTGAGCCACGTCGTGGATCGTGCCGCCAATGAACAGGCCTGCCAGCTCCGGCGGCAGGTGCAACAGCTTGGCCACCAGTGGGTACAGCACCATGGCAACGGTGGACAGCACGGTCACGGTCACCACCACCATGAGGGTGAAGCGATCGCTGTGCTTGTCGCGTGGCAATACGGCGGAGATGGCTAAGGCAGCGGAGGCGCCGCAAATGGCCACCGACCCTCCCGAGAGCACGCCCTGCGGCCGGGTCATGCCCAGGCGCCGGCCCAGGCAGGCTCCGCACAGCAGCGTGGTGACGACGGCAGCGATCACGATCAGCGCCGTCGCCCAGCCCAGGCCCGCGATCTGCGAGGCGGTGATGCGCGCCCCCAGCAGGCCCACGCCCAGCCGCAGGACGCCGCGGGCGCAGAACTCGATGCCTGGCCTGGTCTTGGCATCCTGGCTCAGGAAATGGAAGGCCACGCCGAAGAACAGCGCATACAGCAGTTGCGGGCCGCCGTGCAGCGTGGACACGAAGGTGGCGGCCAACGCCACCACCGCCGCCAGCGCGGTGCCCGGCAGCAGATTCAGGACGGGCTCCAACCGGTAGCCCGGCGCCAGCCAGGAATTGGACTGCTTCATGACCGGAGGCGAGGTTTTCATGCGCCGCTCCCAGTTGCGACATCCGTACGGCTGCGCAGCACGGCCAGTGCGCAGGAGGCGATGCGGCTGGCCACGGAGTCGGAGCGGCTGGTCAGGATGACGGGCACTTTCATGCCCAGGGCCAGGCCCGCGCATTCGGCATTCGCCATGTAGACGAGCTGCTTGTAGACCATGTTGCCGGCTTCCAGGTTGGGCACCAACAGAATGTCGGGCTCGCCGGCCACGCTGGAGACGATGCCCTTGTTGCGCGCCGACGCCAGCGAAATGGCGTTGTCATAGGCCAGCGGGCCATCGAAGACCCCACCCTGGATCTGTCCACGGTCTGCCATCTTGCACAGTGCTGCGGCGTCGATGGTGCCCGGGATGGCAGGGTTGACCGTCTCCACCGCAGACAGCACGGCCACCCGCGGGCGGGCGATGCCGATCGCCTGGGCCAGCTCGATGGCGTTTTGCGCGATGTCCCGCTTGTCCATTAGCGCAGGCGTGATGTTGACCACGCAGTCGGTCATCAGCAGCGGGCGATTGAAGCCCGGTACGTCCAGCACGAAGACATGGCTGACGCGACGCTCGCCGCGCAGCGCGGCCTCCTTGGCCATGGCTGCGCCCAGAAGCTCGTCGGTATGCAGGCTGCCCTTCATCAGTGCAGCTGCCTGGCCATCGCGGCACAGGGCAACGGCTTGCGCGGCCGCAGCGCGCGGTGCATCCGGCGTGTCGTGGATGCGCAGGGCCGCCGCATCCAGCCCCGCCTGCTGCGCCGCCGCCAGGACACGCGCGCGTGGGCCGACGAAGATGGGATCGATGAGGCCCGCCTGCGCCGCCTCGCAGGCCGACTGCACGGACGTAGCGTCGCAGGGATAGGCCACGACCACCGGTAGCGGCCCCAATGCGCGTGCACGGGCCAGCAGGTGGTTCAAATGCGGGCGTGGCGTGTTGCCGGTCCCGGCGTCTGCGGTGCCGGCGTCGGTGAGTGCTGCGTGGTCCATTGGAGATTCCCGGTGCGTGGAGAAGTCATGCGTCCCGCGCCGAGGCGCAGGGCGTGGGCTCAGTACATGGGCGTCAGACGTAGTCCTTGTACTTTTCGAGGAAGCGCACGGGCTTGCTCAACGCATCACGGCGGAACGGGTCGCCCAGCTCGCGTGTGCACATGATCTCGATCACGCAGGTCTTGCGCTCGTTCATCTGCATGTCAATGGCCTTCTCCAGCGCCGGCCCTACATCTTCCAGGCGGTCCACGACGATGGCTTCCGCGCCCATGGCCTTGGCGATGCCCGCGAAGCTCTCGCTTTCGAGCTCGCCCGCCACGAAGCGGCGGTTGTAGAAGTCCACCTGGTTCTTTTTCTCCGCACCCCATTGGCGGTTGTGGAACACCACCGCGGTCACCGGGATGTCGTGGCGCACGGCCGTCATGATTTCCACCATGCTCATGCCCCAGGCGCCGTCACCCGCGTAGGCAATGGCCGGACGGTCGGGTGCGGCGCACTTGGCGCCAATGATGGTCGGCAGGGCGTAGCCGCAGTTGCCGAAGCTCATGGGCGCGAAGAAGCTGCGCGGCTCGTCGAAGCGCAGGTAGCTGTTGGCCACCGAGTTGATGTTGCCGATGTCAGTGGACACCATCACGCGCGGGGGCATGGCCTTTTCCAGCTCGCGCAGCACCTGGCGCGGATGCAGGTAGGTGCCGCCGGTGGGCGTGCGCTCACCCTTCGATTCCTCGATCATGTCCAGGCTGAACGGATCACGCTCATGCGTCCATTCGTCCAGCTCTTTCTCCCAGGCATCCTTTTCCGCCTTGATGGTCGTCGCGCGTTCGGCCTTGGTGGCATCGCAGGCCAGGGTCTTGCCGTCCAGGCGGGCGGTCAGCGCCGTGGCCACGGCCTTGGCGTCGCCGTGGATGCCCACCGAGATCTTCTTCACCAGGCCCAGGTTGGTGTGGTCGGCTTCGACCTGGATGATCTTGGCATTCTTCGGCCAGTAGTCCATGCCGTGCTGGGGCAGCGTGCCGAAGGGACCCATGCGCGAGCCCAGCGCGATCACCACGTCGGCCTGGGCGATCAACTTCATCGCCGCCTTGGAGCCCTGGTAGCCCAGCGGGCCGGCCCACAGCGGGTGCTTGGCGGGGAAGGCATCGTTGCGCAGGTAGCCCGTCACCACCGGGGCGCCCAGACGCTCGGCCAGCAGCTTGCATTCCTCCACGGCGTCGCCCATGACCACGCCGCCGCCGGCCAGGATCACGGGAAACTTGGCACTGGCCAGCAGCTCGGCGGCGGCATTCAGACTGTTTTCACCACCCGCGCCGCGCTCCACGCGCATGGGCTTGGGGATCTCGCACTGGATCTCGCCGTAGAAATAGTCGCGCGGAATGTTGAGCTGGGTCGGGCCCATTTCCGACATGGCGCGGTCAAAGCAGCGGCCGGTGAACTCGGCCATGCGCTTGGGGTTGCACACATGGCCCTGGTACTTGGTGAACTCCTGGAACATCGGCAGCTGGTTGGCTTCCTGGAAGCCGCCCAGGCCCATGCCCATAGTGCCGGTCTCGGGCGTGATGATGACCACCGGGCTGTGCGCCCAGTAGGCCGCCGCGATGGCCGTCACGCAGTTGCTGATCCCAGGGCCGTTCTGGCCGATGGTCACGCCATGGCGGCCGGAGACACGCGCATAGCCGTCGGCCATGTGTGCGGCACCCTGTTCATGCACCACGGGAATTAGACGGATGCCGGCCGGGGCGAAGATGTCCATCGCATCCATGAAGGCCGAACCCATGATGCCGAACATCTCGGTCACGCCGTTGGCGACCAGGGTTTCCACGAAAGCCTCCGATGGGGTCATCTTCTGGATGCCCTCGGCCACCATACGATTTGCGGGTGCAGTCATCGCTATCTCCTTGTAAAAATGGAACCGAATGTTCCGTAAAAACAAATTGTTGAGCGAAGTTTAGGGGGCAACACGCCTCAACGTCAAGAAATTACTTTTTTCGGAACAAATTGACTCGAAAAAAGAAACTTTATATGATTGAAGCCGCCATGAAAGACGCCACGAACCACGTAACTCCCCGGTTGGACGGCGACACGCCCAACCTGCGGTTATTCGCCTTGCTGGAGGTGATTGCGCAGCAGGATGCGCCCTTCACCCTGCAGGCCATGGTCGAGGAGACGGGCCTGCCCAAGCCCACGCTGCATCGCATGCTTCAGCAGCTGGAAGGCGCGGGCATCCTGCAGCGCGACGGCAACGGCCGTCACTACGGCACCGGGCGGCGGCTGATGCGCCTGGCCGAGAGCGTGCTGCTGAACAACACTACCTACGGTGCGCGGCACGCGGTGCTGCGCAAGCTGGTCGAGGAGGTCGGCGAGAGTTGCAACATCACGGCCTTCTCCAGCGGCGAGGTGCTCTACCTGGACCGTGTGGAAACGGCAGCGCCGCTGCGGTTCTATCTGCACCCAGGCTCGCGCGTGCCCGCCCATTGCTCGGCCACGGGCAAGCTGTTCCTCAGCCAGATGGCGCCCTCGCAGCGCCGCCGCCTGCTGGCCGCCGTGCCACTGGAAAAGTTCACCCACAACACACACACCAGCCACGAAAGCCTGGAGCAGGAACTGGAGCAGGTGCGCAGCCTGGGCTACGCCTTCGACAACGAGGAGTTCCTGCCCGGGCTGCTGTGCCTAGGGGTGCTGGTGCCTGCTGCGCAAGGCCACTCCAACATGGGCCTGGCCGTCCAGGCGCCGGTGATGCGATTTTCGCGCGAGAAGGCCCTGGCTATGCTCCCAACCCTGCGCCAAGCCGCCGAAGCCATGGCGCGCATCAGCGATGAAGTCCCTCCTGGGGTGCCCGACGATGACTGACCTTGCCTACCTGCAACCGACCCAGCGCGTGAACGTGCGCGAGGTGTTCGGCATCGATGCCGACATGACCGTGCCCGCCTTTGCCGAGCGCGATGGACATGTTCCCGAGCTGGACCGTGCCTACCGCTTCAATCCCCAGGCGACACTGGCTATCCTGGCGGGGTTCGCGCACAACCGGCGCGTGGTGCTGCAGGGGCTGCACGGCACGGGCAAGTCCACCCACATCGAGCAGGTGGCCGCTCGCTTGAACTGGCCCTGCGTGCGCGTGAACCTAGACGGCCACATCAGCCGCCTGGACCTGGTAGGCAAGGACGCCATCGTGCTGCGCGACGGCCAGCAGGTCACCGAGTTCCAGGAAGGCATCCTGCCCTGGGCACTGCAGCGGCCCATGGCCATGGTCTTCGACGAATACGATGCCGGGCGCCCGGACGTGATGTTCGTCATTCAGCGGGTGCTCGAACGCGAAGGCAGCTTCACCCTGCTGGACCAGAAGCGTGTGATCCAGCCGCACCCGTGCTTTCGACTGTTCGCCACCATGAACACGCTGGGGCAGGGCAACCTCAGCGGGCTGTACCACGGCACCCAGTTGCTCAACCATGCCCAGCTCGACCGCTGGAACCTGGTGACCTCGCTGGACTACCTGCCGCCAGCCGAGGAGGCCGCCATCGTCCTGGCGCGCGTACCGGCGCTGGACACCGAGCAGGGCCGGCGGCAGGTGCGCGCGATGGTGGCGCTGGCCAGCCTCACGCGCAAGGGCTTTGCCGTGGGCGACCTCTCGCTGCTCATGTCGCCGCGCACCGTGATCACCTGGGCCGAGAACACCGAGATCTTCCAAAACCTGGATGTGGCCTTCCACCTGTCGTTTCTGAACAAGTGCGAGCCGGCCGAGCGCGGCATCGTCGCCGAATACTTCCAGCGCTGCTTCGATGCCGAGCTGCAGGCATGGGCCGAGCCCGACATGGCCCTGCACCATGCCCTCTGAGGCGGCCGCGGCGCTTACCCGGGTCGAAGGCCTGTGCGGCGCGCTGGTGCGTGCCCTCACAGGCGACGGCACGCTGCAGTGGAGCAGCCAGACTCTGTACCAGGGCACTGAAGTGGTGCCGCTGTGCGCCGCCCATCAGGGCGACGTCTCCATGGCCCTTCCCGACCAGCGCGCTCTGCTGGACGGCGCCGCGCTGCGCCTGCGCTGGAGCGACGCGGCGCTGCATGCCCGGCATGCGCCGGCCGAACCCGTGGAGCGGCTGGTGTATGAGCTGCTGGAGCAGCTGCGCACCGAAAGCCTGGCACCGTCCGACTGGCCCGGGGTGCGGCACAACCTGAGCGCGCGGTTCCTGCGCTGGTGCCATGCGTTCGCCGATTCCGGGCTGACCGAAACCAGCCTGGGCATCCTGTTGTTCACGGTGGCGCTGACGGCCTGGACGCGGCTGACCGGCAACGAGGTGCCGGACACCCTGTCCGACCTGGTGGAAGCCACCCGCGCCAACATCGCGCCCGATATCGGTGGCCTGCTGGCAGCGCTTCGCCGCCACCGTGCGGACCAGGCCGCGTTCATTCCCCACGCGCTGGCCCTGGGCCAGTGGGTCGGGCAGGCGGTGCGCTCCGCCCAGGCCGAAGTGCCCAACGGCTCGGCCCGGGCCCGTCGGCGCCAGGGCTTCGCCCTGCGTTTGCACTTCGACGCCCCGCAGGCCCCGCCGCCACCCGTGGCCACCAGCGGCGTGAGCCGCAGCTGGGACGCTACCGCGCAGCAATACCGCGTCTTCACCCGCGCCTATGACCGCGAGGCCGACGCGTCCGCCCTGGTGCGCGCTGCCCAGCTGGCTGAATTCCGTGCCCGGATGGACCAGGAGGTGATCAAGGGCGGGTTCAATGTTCCGCGCCTGGCGCGCCGCCTGCACCGTGCCCTGGCGGTACCGCGGCGCAGCGGCTGGCGCTTCGGCCAGGAGGAGGGCGTGGTCGACGGCAGCCGGCTGGCGCAGCTGGTGAGCGACCCGCAGTACAAGGCCATCTTCAAGGACGAGCAGCAGCGCCCCGCCACGGAATGCGCCGTGGCGCTGCTGCTCGACTGCTCGGGCTCCATGAAGGCGCATGCGCCTGCCGTCTCCATCCTGGTGGATGTGCTGGGACGGGCCTTGGACATGGCCGGGGTGGCGGTGGAAGTGCTGGGATTTTCGACCGGCGCCTGGAACGGTGGCCGTGCCCGGCGGGACTGGCAGCGTGCTGGTTGCCCCGAATTCCCGGGGCGGCTCAACGAGCAGCTGCACCTGGTCTTCAAGGCGGGTACGCAGGCTTGGCGGCGCGGACGCCATGGCATCGCGGCGTTGCGTCGCCCGGACCTGTTCCGCGAAGGCATGGATGGCGAGGCCGTGGAGTGGGCCTGCCAGCGTCTGCTCCAGCTGCCCGCGCAGCGGCGCATCCTGATGGTGGTGTCCGACGGCTGCCCGATGGACACCGCCACGCACCAGTGCAACGACGAGCACTACCTCGACCAGCACCTGCGGCAAGTGGTGGACGCCCACAGCAGGGGTGGCCAGATCGACATCTGCGGCTTGGGCGTAGGCCTCGATCTCGGGTTGTTCTACCGGAGGCGCCTGGCCCTGGACCTGAAGGAGCACCTGGACGACGCCAGCCTCGACAGCGTCGCCAGCATGCTGGTGGCTGCGCCGCACCACACGCGCTGAAGTCTCCGGCGGCCCGGCGCAAGTCGCTGGCCATATGCGGCAGGTACTTAGCTTGCCGCTGCGTGTTTTTCAGTGAAATCTGCCTCTGGCCCTTGATTGGCAAGGGCCATGCGCTCACTTTTTCATATCAGAATGCTGCCAGGTGGTCGGCGCCAGCCAGTACTTGAAGGTGCCGCTGGCCGTGGCCAGCACCTGGCCGTGCTCGTCCAGCAGCTGCGCGGCGCAGCTGCACAGGCTGCGGCTGGCGTGCACCACCCAGCCCTCGGCCTGCAGCAGGCCGCGCGCCGGGCGGTGGAAGCGGCTGGACATCTCCACCGTCACGGCGGTGCGCGAGGGCGCCTCGGGCCGCTCGCCGGCGGCGCGCGACATGGCCGAGTCCAGCAGCGTCATGACCACGCCGCCGTGCGCGGCCGGCAGCTGGTTGAGCAGCTCCTCGCGCAACTGCGGCAGGCGCAGGTGCACGCGCCCGGCCGGCGCCGGCACCTGCACGGCGCCCAGCAGGCGCAGAAAGGCGCTGCGCTCGGCCGCACCGGGCGGCTGCCCGGTCATGCGCCGCGTGCCGCGCGTGCCATGCCGCGGGCGATGATGAGCTGCTGTATCTGCGTCGTGCCCTCGTACAGGCGGAACAGCCGCACGTCGCGGTAGAAGCGCTCGATGCCGTACTCGGCCATGTAGCCGGCGCCGCCCAGGATCTGCACCGCGCGGTCGGCCACGCGCCCGCACATCTCGGTGGCGAACATCTTGGCGCACGACGCCTCCACCGCCACCTCGCGGCCGTCGTCGCGCCGGCGCGCGGCATCCAGCGTCATGCACTCGGCGGCGTACAGCTCGGCCTGGCTGTCGGCGAGCATCGCCTGCACCAGCTGGAAGTCGCTGATCGGCTGGCCGAACTGCTTGCGCTGCAGCGCGTAGTCCAGCGCGTCGCGCAGGATGCGCGTGGCCACGCCCACGGCCACGGCGGCGATGTGGATGCGGCCCTTTTCCAGCACCTTCATGGCGGTCTTGAAGCCGCGCCCCTCCTGCAGGCCGATCAGGTGGGACGCGGGCACGCGCACGTTGTCGAAGATCACGTCGCAGGTGTGCGCGCCGCGCTGGCCCATCTTCCGGTCATATTTGCCGAAGCTGATGCCCGGCGAGCGGGCATCGACGATGAACGCCGACACCCCGCCGGCGCCCTTGTCCCGCGGGTCGGTGCGCGCCATCAGCGTGAAGACGCCGGCGTGCGGGGCATTGGTGATGTAGCGCTTGGTGCCGTTGACGATGTAGTCATCGCCGTCGCGGATGGCGGTGGTGCGCAGCGAGGCGGCGTCCGAGCCGGCCTCGGGCTCGGTCAGCGCGAACGAGGCGATGAGTTCGCCGCTGGCCAGCCGAGGCAGCCACTGCGCCTGCTGCTCGGGCGTGCCGTCCATCAGGATGCCCTGCGAGCCGATGCCCACGGTGGTGCCGATGACCGAGCGGAACGCCGGCGCCGTCTGGCACAGCTCTAGCAGCACGCGGCATTCCTCCTCCATGGTCAGCTCCAGCCCGCCGAAGCGCTCGGGGATGGTCATGCCGAACAGGCCCAGCTCGCGCATTTCCTGGACGATGGCGGGCGGGATCTCGTCGGTCTCGGCCACCTCGTTCTCGGCCGGCACCAGGCGTTCGCGCACGAAGCGGCGCACGCTGTCGAGCAGCGCTTGCAGGGTCTCGGGGTCGCGGATCATCGCCGGGCGTCTCGTGTTGATGGTGAAGGGGTCAGAGCGTCTCGGCCGTGCCCAGGACGGCCGTGGCCTGGCTGGACAGGGTGCCGCCGTTGCCGTGCACCACGGCGGTGCGCGCGCGCTCCAGCTGGCGCCGGCCGGCCTCGCCGCGCAGCTGCCGCACGGCCTCGATCAGCGCGAAGATGCCGTACATGCCCGGGTGCACGCACGACAGGCCGCCGCCGTTGGTGTTCACCGCCAGCCGCCCGCCCGGGGCGATGGCGCCGCCCTGCACGAAGGGGCCGCCCTCGCCCTTGGCGCAAAAGCCCAGGTCCTCCAGGAACAGCAGGGTGTTGATGGTGAAGGCGTCGTACAGCTGCGCCATGTCCATGTCGGCCGGCCGCAGCCCGGCCATGGCGAAGGCCTGCGCGCCGGACTGCGCGGCCGCGGTCACGGTCAGGTCGGGCATGCACGAGATCTGCCGGTGCCACACCGCCGTGGCGCTGCCCAGCACGTACACCGGCGGCCGGGGCAGGTCGCGCGCGCGTTCGCCGCGCACCAGCACGATGGCGCCGCCGCCATCGGTCACCAGGCAGCAGTCGCGCACGGTGAGCGGGCTGGCGATGGGGCGCGCGGCCAGCACCTCGTCCACGCTGAGCGGGTCGCGCATGAAGGCCTCGGGGTTGAGCTGGGCCCAGGCGCGCGCGGCCACGGCGACCTCGGCCAGCTGCGCCCGCGTGGTGCCGAATTCGTGCATGTGCCGCGCCGCCGCCAGCGCATAGGCGGTGACGGGCAGCACCGGCTCGTACGGATGCTCGTAGGGCTGCGGGTCCAGGAAGCGGCGCGCGGCCACGCTTTCCTTGCGCCCGAAGGTGGCCGTGCGCTGCGCGCTGCCGTAGCACACCAGCACCGCGTTGCACTGCCCGGCCTGCAGCGCGCGCACCGCTGGCAGCAGGTGGGCGATGAAGCTGGAGCCGCCCAGCATGGTGCTGTCCACGTAGGTCGGGTTCAGGCCCAGGTGCTCGATGACCGGCAGCGCCCACATGCTGGCGTTGACGCTGCAGGTGGCGATGCCGTCGATGTCCTGCATGGTCAGGCCGGCGTCGTGCACCGCGGCTTGCGCGGCGCGCGCCAGCAGCGCCATGTCGTCCATGCCGGGCGCCTCGCCGCAGCCGTAGGTGGCGGCGCCGGCGATCGCCACCTGACCGCGCAGCGGGCGGTTGACGGCGGCGGCGTCCAGGTGCGCTGCGGGAATGCGCGTGGTGGCGGTGCTGCTGTTCATGCCGCACCTCCCGACGTGGCAGCGGACGCGCGCGGATCGCGCAGCGGCGCGAACAGCACCAGCCCGCGGCCCTCGCGGCTGCCGACGTAGGCGTGCACGCGCTGGCCGATGCATACCGCGTCGGGCGCGACGCCTTCGACGCGGCTCATCATGCGCACGCCCTCGTCCAGGTCGATCAGCGAGACGTTGTAGGGCCCGCCGGCATCGGCCTTGCGGGCGATGGTCGAGGCCGAATACACCGTGCCCTGGCCGCCCGCGGCCGTCCAGCGCAGCGCGGCGGCGCCGCAGTGCGGACACAGCTCGCGCGGCGGAAAGACGTGCCGCTGGCAGTCCTGGCATTGCTGGAGGCGGAAGCGGCCGGCGTCGAGCTCGGCCTGGTAGTGGGTCTGCGCGGTCATGTGCATGGTGCGTGGAGCATGCCCGCAGCAGTGGCGGGCAGGCAATTAGCCAATGTGAAAGGGTGGGTTCGCACGGCGCGCCGGATGCTATTTTTTATGTAGCTGCAGGCCCTTGCATATAAAGGGCTGGAAGCACTTTTGACCAGAAATCCACGCGGCACCCCGGGCGCGCCCGTCAGCCCGCCTGGATGCCCGCCGTGCGGATCACCCGCGCCCACTTGTCCATCTCCGCGCGCAGGCGCTGGCGCAGCTGCTGCTGCGTGCCGGGGTCGGCCTCGGCGCCGGCGTCCAGCAGGCGCTGGCGCACGGCCGGGTCGTTGAACGCGGTCTGGAAGTCGGCGTTGATGCGCGCCAGCACCGCCGGCGGCGTGCCGGCCGGGGCGAACAGCGCGGTCCAGGAATAGGCCTCGTAGCCGGGCAGGCCGGACTCGGCCACCGTGGGCACCTGCGGCAGCATCGGCGAGCGCTGGCGGCTGGCCACGCCCAGCACCTTCACGCGTCCGCTCTTGATGTGCGGCAGCGCCGTGGGCGCATCGCTGAACATCAACTGCACCTGCCCGCCCAGCAGATCGCTCATGGCCGGCGCGCTGCCCTTGTAGGGGATGTGCTGCAGCCGGGTGCCGGCCTCCATGTTGAACAGCTCGCCGGCCAGGTGCGTGCCGCCGCCGTTGCCCGACGAGCTGAAGCTGAGCGTGCTGTCCGGCTTCCTGGCCAGCGCGATCAGCTCCTGGATGTTGTTTGCCGGCACCGACGGGTGCGCCACCACGAACACCGGGAACAGCGCCGCGAAGCTGATCGGTGCGAAATCCTTCTCGATGTCGTAGGGCAGCTTGCCCATCAGCGCCGGGTTCACGGCGTGGTGGATGGACCCCAGGAACAGCGTGTAGCCGTCCGGCGCCTCGCGCGCGGCGGCGCTGGCACCCACCACGCCACCGGCGCCGGCGCGGTTGTCCACGACGGTGGGCACCTTCCAGACATCGCCCAGCTTCTGCGCCGCGGTGCGGCCGATGGTGTCCACCGGCCCGCCCGGCGGGAACGGCACGATGAAGCGCACCGGCCGGCTCGGCCAGGCGTCGGCGGCCAGCGCCGGCAGGCCGTGCGCGGCCGCGGCCAGCAGGCCGCCGGCGACGAGCTGGCGGCGGGTGGGATGCAGCGGGGAATGGGACATGGAAGGTCTCCTGGGGGTGAATTGGCAGGCCGGGCGGCGCCGCTACAGCTGCAGTGCCTGCTGCTGCAACTGGCGCTTGAGCACCTTGCCGTTGGGACTGGTGGGCAGTTCGGCCAGCACGGCGATGCGCGCCGGCTGCTTGTACGGCGCCAGGCACTGGCGCAGCCGGGCGCGCGCGGCGGCCTCGTCCAGCGTGGCGCCGGGCTGCAGCTCGACGAAGGCGATCACCTCCTCGTTGCCATCGCCGGCGGGCCGCCCGACCACGGCGCTGCGCTGCACGCCCGGCAATTCGTTCAGCGCCCGCTCGACCTCGGCCGGATAGACGTTGAAGCCCGAGCGGATGATCATCTCTTTCAGGCGGCCGACGACGAACAGCGCGCCGTCGACGTGCAGCTCGCCCAGGTCGCCGCTGGCGTACCAGCCGCCCGGGCGCATCGCGGCGGCGGTGGCGGCGGCGTCGCGGAAGTAGCCGTGCATCAGCCCGGCGCCACGGATCCACAGCTCGCCACGCTCGCCCGCGGGCAGTGCCCGGCCGCTGGCCGGATCCGTCACCTGCACCTGCCCGCCCTCGACCGCGTAGCCGACGCTGGTGTCCGTGCGCTGCTCGCCCAGGCGCGTCAGGTGCACCGAACCGGCGTATTCCGACAGGCCGTAGCCGTGGTGCAGCGTCTGGTCGAAGGCCGCCTCGACGCGGTGCTTGAGCGTCGCGTCCAGCGGGCCGGCGCCGGTGTACAGGTAGCGCAGCGCCGGCGCCGGCGGGTGTTCGATGCCGTGCTCCCGCATCCAGGCCAGCAGGCGCGAGAACAGCGCCGGCGGCCCCTGCAGCTGCGACACGCCGTGGCGCGCCAGCGCGTCCAGCAGGTCGGCGGGCTCGAACTGCGGGCGCAGCACCAGCTGCGCGCCGGCGTGCAGCGCCGCCAGCAGCACCGTGGCCAGGCCGAAGACGTGCGTCATCGGCACGAAGGCGTAGCAGCGGTCCTGCTCCCTGAGCGCGCGCGACGCGGCCGAGACGCGGGCGAAGTGCAAGAGCGCGGCGTGCGAGACCATCACCCCCTTGGGCGCGCCGGTGGTGCCGGAAGTGAAGATCAGCGCCGCCACCTCGTCGCACAGCGGCGGCGGCTCGGCGCGGGCCTGCGCGCGCACCGCGCCGTGCTGCATGCCCGGCAGCACGCTGGCCACGCCGGCATGGCGCGCGGCGTGGGCGGCGGCGCTGCCGGAGGCGCTGGCGGTGAAATACAGCACGCGCGCGTCGGCGCTGGCGGCGAAGGCATCGACCTCGGCCGGCGCCATGCGCGCGTTCACGCCGCACGACCAGGCGCCGACCCGGCTGCACGCCAGGATCAGCGCGGCGTGCTCGGGGCAGTTCTCGGCCACCACCAGCACCCGGTCGCCCGCGCGCACGTCCAGGGCGCGCAGTTCGGCCTCGGCGGCGCCGGCGAGCGCGTCCAGGTCGGCGAAGCTCAGGCTGCGCCCGTCCGGCAGGTGCATGAAGGGCCGCTGCCCGCCCTGCGCCAGCTGGTGCTGCAGCAGCTGGTGCAGGCGCGTGGGAGCGCCCATCAGTTGACCACGATGCCCTGGGTCACGGTGGACCACAGGGTGCGCTCGCGGGCGGCGCGCTCGGCCAGCTGCTGCGGACTGCCGGTCCACAGCTCGTAGCCCAGATCCTGCAGGCGCTTTTTCAGCTCGGGCTGGGCCAGCGCGGCGTTGGCGGCGCGGTTCAGCCGCGCCACCTGCTCGGGCGGCAGTTCGCGCGGGCCATACAGCCCGTACCAGCCGCCGACGTCGAAGTCTTTCAGCCCGTCGATGCCGGACTCGGCGACCGTGGGCACGTCGGGCAGCGAGGGGTTGCGCCGCGGCGAGGTGACGGCGATGGCGCGCACCTTGCCGGCGTGGATGTAGCTGCTGGCGGTGCTGATGATGTCCAGCATCATGTTCAGCTGCCCGCCGATCACGTCGGTCATGGCCGGGGCGTTGCCCTTGTACGGGATGTGGTTCAGCTCGATGCCGCTGCGCCGCGCCAGCAGCAGCGCCCCCAAGTGGTTGGAGCCGCCGACCCCGGCCGAACCGTAGGCCAGCTTGCCGGGATGGGCCTTGGCGTGGGCTACCAGTTCCTGCACGTTCTTGTAGGGCTCGCCGTTGTTCACCACCAACACGTTGTAGTAGCTCAGGATGGGTGCCACCGGCGTGAGGTCCCGGGCCGGGTCGAACGGCATCTTGGCCATCACGTTGGGGCTGATGGTGATGGTCGGGCTGGCGGCGAACCACAGTGTCAGCCCGTCGGGCTTGGCGCGTACCACCTCGCTGCCGGCCAGCGTGGCATTGGCGCCGGGCTTGTTCTCGACGATCACCGCGGTGTTCAGTTCCTTGGCCAGCGCCTGGCCGAACAGCCGCGCGCCCTGGTCCACCGGGCCACCGGCGGAATAGCCGACCAGCAGGCGCACGGGCGCGCCGTCCTGGGCGCTGGCGGGCAGGGGCGACAGGGCCAGGGGGGCGCAGGCCAGGACGGCCAGCAAATGGCGGCGCAACAGGGCAGGCATGGTGGCTTCCTTCTCGAAAAAATGAGGAGGCCATGGTGGTCCGAGTCACCCCGGTACGGAATCTGCTTTTGCCAAAGCCGGGGTTTGCCCGGCATTAGCGGGGGTTTACCCTGGATGACGAAGGTTGCGCACAGAAAACGCCCGGTCGCCGCAGCCTTGCCTCAGCCCGGCCCAGGACCGCCGCGGTCCCAGTCGAAGCGCGGCGGCTCCTTGGCCTGGAAGCGGCGCACTGCCTCCAAGTGGTAGGCCGAGCCACGGCACATGGTCTGGGCGTAGGCCTCTAGCTCGGCCATGGCGCGCGCGTCCAGCTCGAAGGACTGGTTCATGATGGTCTTGGCCATGCCGATGGCGGCGCTGGAAGCCTCGCCGAAGCGCCTTGCCAGCGTGCGGGCGGCGGCCTGCAGCGCGTCGCCGTCGGGCAGCACGTCATAGACCAGGCCCAGCTCGCGCGCCTCGGGCGCACCGACGCTGCGGGCGGTGAACACCAGCTCCTTGGCGCGCTGGCGCCCCACGATGCGCGGCAGCAGGTGCATGCAGCCCAGGTCGGGCACCAGGCCGACGCGGCCGAAGGCGGCGCAGAAGGTGGCGCGCTGCGAGGCCAGCACGAAGTCGGCCGCCAGCGCCAGGCTCATGCCGGCGCCGAAGGCCGGGCCGTCGACGGCGGCGATCACCGGCTTTTCCAGGTTCACCAGCTCCGGGAACCAGCGGTGCAGCCCGCGGATGCGCTCGCGCCAGGGCAGGCCGCCGTGCGCCGTGTCCAGCATGTAGGTGATGTCGCCGCCCGAGCAAAAGGCGCCGCCGGCGCCCGTCAGGATGACGCTGTGCACCGCATCGTCGTCGCGCACGCGCGCCACGGCGTCGGCCAGGCCCAGGCGCACGGCCTGGTTCAGCGCATTGCGCGCCTCGGGACGGTTCAGGGTGATGGTGGCGACACCGTCGTCGATGTCGACCAGCACGGCGGAAGGGCTCATGGGAACTCCTGGAATGGGCATGCAATGTGACGCGGACCCGCGCCCGGCAACGACTTCATACTCCCATTTTTGAAACGGCTCAGGTCAGCTCGGCGTGCCCGTGGCTGAGCACCACGGTGCCGCGCTCGGCCACGCGCGCGCGCAGCTGCAGTCGGTGCGCGTCGCCCGGCACGCGCCAGATCTCGGTGACCAGCGTCTCGCCTGGGTAGACCGGCGCGGCGAAGCGGATGTCCAGCGCCTTCAGCCGCGCCGGGTCGCCCTGCGCGCACTGGCGCAGCAGCGCCCAGGCCACCAGGCCGTAGCTGGCCAGACCATGCAGGATGGGACGCTCGAAGCCCGCGCGGCGTGCCACCGCCGGGTCGGCGTGCAGCGGGTTGTAGTCGCCCATCAGGCGGTACAGCAGCGCCGCCTCGGGGCGGGTGGGCTGCTCGTCGCGCCAGTCCGGCGCGCGCTCCCCAGGGGCGGGCGCCAGCGGCGCCAGCGGCGCGTCGCTGGGCTGGGCGCCACCCTGGCTGTAGCCGCCGTCGCCGCGCAGGAAGGTGACCTGCGACAGCGTCGCCAGCAGCTCGCCGGCGCGGCTTTCCAGGCGTCGCTCGCTGACCAGGATGGCGCCCTTGTCCGCGCCCTTGTCGGTCAGGTGCGTGACGCGGGTGTGCCCGACCACGTCGCCGCTGGCGGGCAGCGGGCGGTGCCAGCGCACGCGCTGTTCGCCGTGCAGCAGGCGCACCCAGTCGATGCCGGTGTCGGCCTCGCGCGCCCAGAAACCCGGGTAGCCCAGCACCACGGCCAGCGTGGGCAGGGCGCGCAGGCCGCCTTCCAAGCCCTCGTAGGCGAAGGGCAGCGCCTGCGCGTCCAGCGGGTCGCGCCCCAGCCCCAGGCTGAGGGCGTAGAGCATGCTGTCGCGCTCGTCGTAGCGCTGGTGCACCGGCGCGAAGGCGCGGCGCTTCAGGTAGTGGTAGTCGATGGCCATTTCCGCTTTCCCAATGTTGTGCAGGCGATTACTTCAGTCCCGGGGCGCGACCCACGCCAGCGGACACCGCGTTTTGGGCCGCCCCGCCGCGCTGGCGTCGTCCCCCTTCCCGTAGCGCGCAGCGCGGAGAGAGAAGAGGGAAGCCGCGCAGCGGCGCAGGGGGGTTGCCCCTGGACTACACCGGGTCCCACGAGAACACGTCGCCCGAGCGCTCCATCGGCACGAAGCTGCTGCGCAGCGCCGGCATGGCGTGCTGGGCGATGTCCTGCGGCGTCCAGCCGCCGCCCTGGTGCACCGAGCGCAGCGGGCGCGGCTGGCTCATCAGGAAGATCTCGTTGTTGCGCACCGCGAAGACTTGGGCGTTAACCTCGCGCGCCGCGTCGGACAGCAGGTACACCGCCAGCGGCGCGATCTTGGCCGGCGTCATCTGCTGGATCTTGGCCACGCGCGCCTGCTGCTCGGGCGTGTCGGTGGGGATGGAGCCGATCATGCGGCTCCAGGCGAAGGGCGCGATGCAGTTCGAGCGCACGTGGAACTTCTGCATGTCCAGCGCGATGGACTTGGACAGCGCCACCAGCGCCAGCTTGGCGGCGCTGTAGTTGGCCTGGCCGAAGTTGCCGATCAGCCCCGAGGTGGAGGTCATGTGCACGAATGCGCCGCTTTCCTGCTCCTTGAAGTGGCTGGCGGCGGCGCGGCTCATGTAGTAGCTGCCGTACAGGTGCACCTTCAGCACCGCGTCCCACTCGTCCAGGCTCATCTTGTGGAAGAAGCGGTCGCGCAGGATGCCGGCGTTGTTGACCACGCCGTCGATACGCCCGAAGGTGTCCAGCGCGCACTGCACGATGCGCCCCGCCGCCAGGCTCTCGGCCACGCTGTCGGTGCTGGCCACGGCCTGGCCGCCGGCGGCGCGGATCTCCTCGACCACCTGCTGCGCCGGGCCGGCGTCCTGGCCCTCGCCGCTGGTCGAGGTGCCGATGTCGTTGACCACCACGCGCGCGCCCTCGGCGGCCAGCGCCAGCGCGATGTCGCGCCCGATGCCGCCGCCGGCGCCCGTCACCACCACCACCTTGCCCTCGACCATCGGCCCGCCGTTCTGCTGCTGTGCCATGCGTGTGCTCCTTCCTGTGTGAATGAATGAATCTAGCCCGTTTCGGACGCGAGCATGGCGGCAAACGCCGCCCGGCGCCATTCGGCAATCGCAAGGCCGGGCTTCGGCCGGCTGGAAGCCGCCGCGCTGCCCGCGGCCCTTCATGGCCGCCGAAGGCACGCTTTCACATTCACGGATTGCGCGCGCGGCGGCCAGCGCCGACCATCACGGCCATCATGACCGAGATGCCCCCGCACACCCCGTTGGACGCCGCCGCCATCGCCCACCTGCAGTCCTGGCAGGGCCGCAGCGAGACCCTGCACGACAGCGCCACGGCGCAGCCGCTGGCCGCGCTGTCGGCCACGCTGGACCGCGACGACCCCGCACCCGCCCCCGGCACGCCCGTGCCGCCGCTGTGGCACTGGCTGTACTTCCTGCCGCATGCGCGCCAGAGCGAACTGGGCCCGGACGGCCACCCCCGGCGCGGCGGCTTCCTGCCGCCGGTGCCGCTGCCGCGGCGCATGTGGGCCGGCGGACGGCTGCGCTGGGAGTCGTACAACCCGCTGCGGGTGGGCCAGGCGCTGCAGCGCACCTCCGCCATCGCCTCGGTGGCGCACAAGGCCGGGCGCTCGGGCGAGCTGCTGTTCGTGCAGGTCGAGCACCGCTTCGCCAACGACCACGGCCTGGCGCTGACCGAGGAGCACGACATCGTCTACCGCCCGCTGGCGCGCCCCGGCGACCCGGCGCCGGCGCCGCAGCGCCCGCCGCTGGACGGCCAGGCGGCCTGGTCGCGCGGCATCGCGCCCGACGATGTGCTGCTGTTCCGCTATTCGGCGCTCACCTTCAACGGCCACCGCATCCACTACGACCGCCGCTACGTCACCGAAGTCGAGGGCTACCCCGGCCTGGTGGTGCACGGCCCGCTGATCGCCACGCTGCTGGTGGACCTGCTGCGCCGCAGCCTGCCCGGGGCGCAGCTGGCGGCGTTCGAGTTCCGCGCCGTGCGCCCGACCTTCGACCTGCACCCGTTCAGCGTGCATGCCCGCCCGGACGCGGATGGGCACGGCGTGCAGCTGTGGGCGCAGGACCACGAGGGCTGGCTGACCATGCAGGCCAGCGCCACCCTGGCCTGAGCCAGGGTAACGCCCGTCACTATCGAATCAATAGCTACTTGCCGTTGCAGCATAAGGGCTACAGCCCGAAAACACCCGAAAGACGCCTTCCATGATCGAGCAGACGCTGTCGAACAACCACCCCGAGCTGCGCGAGGCCGTGCGCGCGCTGTGCGCGCAATTCCCGCAGGAGTACTTCCGCCGCATCGACGAGCAGCGCGCCTACCCGGCCGAGTTCGTCGACGCGCTGACGCAGGCCGGCTGGCTGGCGGCGCTGATCCCCACCGAATACGGCGGCTCGGGCCTGGGGCTGGCCGAGGCCAGCGTGATCATGGAGGAGATCAACCGCTGCGGCGGCAACGCCGGCGCCTGCCACGGGCAGATGTACAACATGGGCACGCTGCTGCGTCATGGCTCGCAGGCGCAGAAGGAGCGCTTCCTGCCGCGCATCGCCTCGGGCGAATGGCGCCTGCAGTCGATGGCGGTGACCGAGCCCTCGACCGGCACCGACACCACCAAGATCAAGACCAGCGCCGTCAAGCGCGACGGGCGCTGGGTGGTCAACGGCCAGAAGGTCTGGATCAGCCGCGTGCAGCACTCGGACTGGATGATCCTGCTGGCGCGCACCACGCCGCTGGCCGAGGTGAAGAAAAAGAGCGAGGGCATGTCGATCTTCATGGTCGACCTGGCCGAGGCGCAGAAGAAGGGATTGAGCGTGCGGCCGATCCCGAACATGGTCAACCACGAGACCAACGAGCTGTTCTTCGAGGACCTGGAGATCCCCGAGGAGAACCTGATCGGCCAGGAAGGCCAGGGCTTCAAGTACATCCTGGACGGGCTGAACGCCGAGCGCACGCTGATCGCCGCCGAGTGCATCGGCGACGGCTACTGGTTCATCGACCGCGTGACCGACTATGCGCGCGAGCGCCAGGTGTTCGGCCGCCCCATCGGGCAGAACCAGGGCGTGCAGTTCCCCATCGCCGAGGCCTTCATCGAGGTCGAGGCCGCCAACCTGATGCGCTGGAAGGCCTGCGAGCTGTTCGACGCGCACGCGCCCATGGGCGCGCAGGCCAACATGGCCAAGTACCTGGCGGCCAAGGCCAGCTGGGAGGCAGCCAACGCCTGCCTGCAGTTCCACGGCGGCTTCGGCTTCGCCTGCGAATACGACGTGGAGCGCAAGTTCCGCGAGACGCGCCTGTACCAAGTGGCGCCGATCTCCACCAACCTGATCTTTTCCTACGTGGCCGAGCACATCCTGGGCCTGCCGAGGTCGTTCTGACGGTTTTCACTCCCTCTCCCGCGTGCGGGAGAGGGTTGGGGTGAGGGCGGCGCGCGCAATGGACGCCACGCCCGGACCACCCCCTCACCCCCGCCCTCTCCCCCAAGGGGGAGAGGGAGAAGCAGCCAGCCCTGTTTTGATATTGCACGGGAGCCTTTCATGACCCGCCCCCTCGACGGCATCACCGTCGTTTCGCTCGAACACGCCGTCGCCGCGCCGTTCTGCACGCGCCAGCTGGCCGACCTGGGCGCGCGCGTCATCAAGGTCGAGCGCCCGGGCAGCGGCGACTTCGCGCGCGGCTACGACACGCGCGTGCGCGGCCAGTCCTCGCATTTCACCTGGATCAACCGCAGCAAGGAAAGCTTGGCGCTGGACCTGAAGCAGCCCGAGGCGCAGGGCGCGCTGGCGCAGCTGCTGGAGCGCGCCGACGTGCTGGTGCAAAACCTGGCGCCCGGCGCGGCGGCGCGCATGGGCCTGGCGTACGAGGCGCTGCAGGCGCGCCACCCGAGGCTGATCGTCTGCGACATCTCGGGCTACGGCATGGACGGGCCGTACCGCGACAAGAAGGCCTACGACCTGCTGATCCAGAGCGAGGCCGGCTTCCTGTCGGTCACCGGCACGCCCGACACCCCGGCCAAGGCCGGCATCTCGGTGGCCGACATCGCCGCCGGCATGTACGCCTACACCAGCATCCTGTCGGCGCTGCTGCTGCGCGGCCGGACCGGCGTGGGCAGCCACATCGACGTGTCGATGCTGGAGGCCATGGGCGAGTGGATGGGCTACCCGCTGTACTACGCCTTCGAGGGCGCGGCGCCGCCACCGCGCGCCGGCGCCGCGCACGCCAGCATCTACCCCTACGGCCCGTTCACCGCCGGCGACGGCGGCACCGTCATGCTGGGGCTGCAAAACGAACGCGAGTGGCAGGCCTTCTGCGCCCAGGTGCTGCAGCAGCCCGAGCTGGCGGATGACGCACGCTTCGCCACCAACGCGCTGCGCAACCAGCACCGCGACGCGCTGCGCGCGCTGATCGTGCAGGCCTTCGCGGCCCTGAGCGCGGCGCAGGTGCTGCAGCGCCTGGACGCGGCCGGCATCGCCAACGCGCGCGTGAACGACATGGCCGACCTGTGGGCACACCCGCAGCTGGCCGCGCGTCAGCGCTGGCGCGACGTGGCCACGCCCGCCGGCAGCGTGCCGGCGCTGCTGCCGCCGGGCGCCAGCAACGCCTTCGAGCCGCGCATGGATCCAGTGCCGGCGGTGGGCGAGCACACCCGCGCCATCCTGGCCGAGCTGGGCTGGGACGCGGCGCGCATCGACGCGCTGGCACCCTAATCCCGCGCCCTCTGCGCACTATCGAAACATGAGCTGCAAGCCCATATTCCACCTGGACGAAAGCCCAAAATGACCACCAACCCGCCGATTCCCGCCCCCGCCGCCGTCCACCCCCTGGCGCAGTTCGCCGCGCAGCTGCAGTGGCAGCAGGTGCCCGCCGCCGTGCAGCGCCGCACCGAAGACCTATGGGTGGACTGGTTCGGCTCGGTGCTGGCCGGCTGCCGGGCGCGCCCGGTGGCCAGCATCACCCGCTTCGCGCGCTCGCAGGGCCCGGACAGCGGCCCCAGCGAGCTCATCGGCCACGCCGGCGCCAGCACCTCGCCGATGATGGCCGCGCTGGCCAACGCCGCCGCCTCGCACGTTGCCGAGCAGGACGACGTGCACAACGGCTCGGTGTTCCACCCGGCGGCGGTGGTGTTCCCGCCGGCGCTGGCGGTGGCGCAGAGCATCGGCGCCAGCGGCGCGCAGCTGATGGCGGCCTGCGTGGCCGGCTACGAGGTCGGCATCCGCGTCGGCGAATTCCTCGGCCGCAGCCACTACCGCATCTTCCACACCACCGCCACCGCCGGCACGCTGGCGGCGGCCGCCGCCGTCGGCCGGCTGCTGGAGCTGACGCCGGCGCAGATGCAGCATGCCTTCGGCTCGGCCGGCACGCAGTCGGCCGGGCTGTGGGAGTTTTTGCGCACCGCCGCCGACAGCAAGCAGCTGCACACCGCGCACGCCGCCGCCGCCGGGCTGATGGCCGCCTACCTGGCGCGCGACGGCTTCACAGGCGCGCAGGACATCTTCACCGGGCCGCAAGGCCTGGCCGCCGGCATGTCGCAGGATGCCGACCCGGCGCGCCTGACCGACGGCCTGGGCACGCGCTGGGCCACGGCCGAGACCAGCTTCAAGTGGCACGCCTCGTGCCGCCACACGCACCCGGCGGCCGACGCATTGCTGCAGGTCATGCAGGCGCACGGCCTGCGGCCGCAGGACCTCGCGCAGGTCACCTGCCGCGTGCACCAGGGCGCGCTCGACGTGCTCGGGCCGGTGGTGGCGCCGGCCACCGTGCACCAGTCCAAGTTCTCCATGGGCACGGTGCTGGCGCTGGCCGCGCGCCATGGCCACGCCGGGCTGACCGAGTTCGACGCCGAGTTCCTCAGCCCCGAGACGGTGGCGCTGCGCGAGAAGGTGCGGATGGTGCTGGACGACGAGGTGGACGCGGCCTACCCGCGCCGCTGGATCGGCAAGGTCGAGGTGCGCACCACCGACGGGCGCACCCTCGCCGGCCGCGTCGACGAGCCCAAGGGCGACCCGGGCAACACCCTGTCGCGCGAGGAAATCACCGCCAAGGCGCTGCGCCTGGCGGAATACGGCGGCGCGGTGCCCGCACCCCAGGCCGAGGCCGCTGTGCAGCGCCTGTGGCAGGTGGCGCAGTGGCCGCGCGTGCCGGCGCTGCTGCCGGGCTGAAGCGTCGCGCCGCGTCCCACAGGCGATTGCCCGCCGCCGCCCACCCGGGAACACTGGCGCGCCACGCCGTTCTTGCCGGTCGTTGTTCTGTCCTTTCCTTTGAAAGCTTGCCCCATGTCCCCGCCGGTCCAGCATGCCTGCTCCTTCCTGTTCGTCCCCGCCGACCGGCCCGAGCAGCTGCCCAAGGCACTGGCCAGCGGGGCCGACATGGTCATCGCCGACTGGGAGGACGCGGTGGCGCCGGCGCACAAGGCCAGCGCACGCCAGGCCCTGGCCGGCGCCGTGGCGCAGCTGGCGCCCGCGCAGCGCGCGCGCCTGCTGGTGCGCATCAACGCCGAGGGCACGCCCTGGTTCCGGGACGATCTGGCGGCGCTGGCGCTGCTGGTCGGGCAGGGCTGCGCCGGCGCCATGGTGCCCAAGGCCGAGGGCGCCTCGACCCTGGTGGCCGTGGCGCACACCGCGGGCAGCGGGGCGGCGCTGCTGCCGCTGGTCGAGAGCGTGGCCGGCTACGACGCGCTGCCGGCGCTGGCCGGTGCGCCGCAGGTGGCGCGGCTGGCCTTTGGGCACCTGGACTTCCAGGCCGACGCCGGCATGGACTGCCAGGCCGGCGCGGACGGGCATGGCGATGAGGGCGACGAGCACGAGCTGCTGCCGGTGCGCCTGGCCCTGGTGCTGGCCTCGCGCCGGGCGCGCATCGCGCCGCCGCTGGACGGCGTCACCGTCGACCTGCAGGGCAGCACCCGGCTGGCGCGCGACGCGCGGCGCGCGCGGCGCATGGGCTTTGGCGGCAAGCTGTGCATCCACCCGTCGCAGGTCGCGCCGCTGCACGCCGCGTTCGACCCCGACGAGGCCGCCGTGGCGCAGGCCTGGCGCGTGTTGCAGGCACTGCACGCGGCCGGCGGCGGCGCGGTGGCGCTGGACGGACGCATGATCGACGGCCCGGTGCTGCGCCAGGCGCAGCAGACGCTGGCGCGGCACGAGCTGGCGTGCGCCCGCGCCGCCGGCCACCCCGTCGCGGGCGCGGGCGCGACGCTGGCCTGACGCCACCGGCGGCCGCGCGACAATGCGCCGCCGGCCCCGCCCCGCCCCGCCCCGCCTTTCGTGCCTGTTCGTCCCTCGCTTCATGTCCCCTGATCCCGCGCCGCTGGCGCCCGCCGCGCGGCTGGTGCCGATGCTCGCCAGCCTGCTGTCGGCCTTTGCGCTGAGCCAGGCGTTCCGCACCGTCACCGCCATCCTGGCGCCCAGCCTGCAGGCCGACTTCGGCCTGGACGGGCAGGCACTGGGCGCCTTCGCCGGGCTGTTCGGCCTGTCCTTCGGCGTGGCGCAGCTGCTGATGGGCATCGGCATGGACGTGTATGGCCTGCGCCGCACGGTGCTGATCTCGTTCTCGCTGGCCATCGCCGGCAGCGCCCTGTCGGCGCTGGCGCCCAGCTACGGCTGGCTGATGGCCGGGCAGCTGCTGATCGGCGTGGGCTGCTCCCCGGCATTCCTGGCCTGCACCATGTTCCTGGCGCGGCACTTTCCGGCCGAGCGCTTCGCCTTCTTCTCGGGGGTCAGCCTGGGCGCGGGCGGGCTAGGGCTGATCTTCACCGGCACGCCGCTGGCGTGGGTGGTGCAGTACGGCGGCTGGCGCGCGGGTTTTGCCGTGCTGGCCGTGCTGTCGGCGCTGTCGTGGCTGCTGATCTGGCGCGTGGTGCACGAGCCGCCGGCGGCCTACGCGCCGCAATCCACGCAGCGCGAGGGCTGGCGCCAGGCCTTTGCCGGCCTGGCGTCGCTGCTGGCGCTGCCGCATACCTGGGGCATCCTGGTCATGGGCATGAGCTGCTACGCCGCCTTCCTGTCGCTGCGCGGGCTGTGGCTGGGGCCGCTGCTGATCGAGCGCTTCGGCTACACGCTGGTGCAAAGCGGCAACGTGGCGCTGGTGCTGTCGGTGATCGCGCTGTTCGCGCCCGGCGTGTTCGGCCGCCTGGACCCGGGCGTGCGCCGGCGCCGCGCCTGGGTGGTGCGCGCCGCCGCATCGATGGCCGGCTGCTTCGCGCTGCTGGCGCTGCTGCAGCGCGCCGACGCGGCGCTGGCGCTGATCGTGCTGATGGGCCTGCTGTCGGGCTACGGCGTGCTGCAGTACGCCGACGTGCGCGCCTCGTACCCGGCGGCGATGACCGGCCGCGCCCTGTCGCTCTACACCATGGCCATGTTCCTGGGCGTGGCGCTGATGCAGTGGACCACCGGCATCGTCGCTGCCGTGGCCGCGGCGCACGGGCTGCCGCCCTACGGCGCGGTGCTGGGCGCCATCGCCGCCTGGCTGGCGCTGGCGGCGATGGCGTTCGGGTTGCTGCCGGCATCACCGCTGCTGCGGCGCCCCGGCACGACGGCGCGGCGCTGAAGCCCGGCCCGCGCTTCAGCGTGCGCGCCAGATGGCGGCGGCGCCGCCCTGGTCCAGCTGCTCCAACACCTGGCGGGTGTGCGCGCCGGGCGCGCATTCCGGCCCGGGCGCGTAGGCCGCGCCGTCGAAGCGCGGCGCCGGCATGGCCTGCAGCGTGCCGCCTTGCTCGAGGTAGGTGCCGCGCGCGCGCAGGTGCGGGTGCTCCGCCGCTTCCAGCGGGCTGAGCACGGCGCCGAAGCACACGTCGGTGGGCTCCAGAAGCGCCTGCCAGTGGGCGCGCGGCTGGGCCAGGAACAGCGCGGCCAGGCGCGAGCGCCGGCGCGGCCAGGCGGCGCGGTCCCACTGCGGGCCGGCGAAGTCGGCGTCGCCCTCCAGCCCCAGCGTGCGCAGCAGCAGCGCGTAGAACTGCGGCTCCAGCGCGCCCACGGTGATGTGCCCGCCGTCGGCGCAGACATAGGTGTCGTAGAACGGCGAGCTGTCGTAGGTGCTGGCGCCGCGCTCGTCGGCGACCACGCCGCGGGCGCGCGCGCTGAGCATCAGGTTGAGCATGTGCGCCGCGCCATCGACGATGGCCGCGTCGACCACGCTGCCGCGCCCGGTCGTGCGTGCCTGCACGATGCCGGCCAGCAGACCCGTCATCAGGTACAGCGCGCCGCCGCCGATGTCGCCCAGCACGGCGAACGGCGAGACCGGGCGCGCGTCCGCCGGGCTGCAGCCCCACAGTGCGCCCGAGACGGCGGCGTAGTTGGTGTCGTGCCCGGCGCGCGGCGCCAGCGGGCCGCTCTGGCCCCAGCCGGTCATGCGCCCATAGACCAGGCGCGGGTTGGCCGCCAGGCACTCCTCGGGCCCCAGTCCCAGGCGCTCCATCACGCCCGGGCGCATGCCCTCGATCAGCGCGTCGGCGCTGGCCACCAGCTGCAGCACCAGCGCGCGGCCCTCGGGCGTTTTCAGGTCGGCGAACACCGAGCGCTTGCCGCGGTTGAGCAGCGTGGAGGTGACCGCCGGGCCCTCGCCCGGGCGCACCAGCGACACCACGTCGGCGCCCAGGTCGGCCAGGTGCATGGCGCAAAACGGCCCGGGACCGAGCCCTCCGATCTCCAGCACGCGCACGCTGTCCAGCACTTTCATGAATATTCCTCGAATCAATGGATGGGTGGGCAGGGGCCGCGCCGCGTCACTGCGCCTGGTACAGGGTGACCACGCAGGCGCCGCCCAGCCCCAGGTTGTGCTGCAGCCCCAGACGCGCGCCATGCACCTGGCGCGCGCCAGCCTGGCCGCGCAGCTGCCAGGTGAGCTCGGCGCACTGCGCCAGGCCGGTGGCGCCCAGCGGGTGGCCCTTGGACAGCAGCCCACCCGAGGGGTTGGTGACCACGCGCCCGCCGTAGGTGTTGTCGCCGTCGAGGATGAACTGCTCGGCCGTGCCCTCGGGCGTCAGGCCCAGCGCTTCGTAGGTGATGAGTTCGTTGGCGGTGAAGCAGTCGTGCAGCTCGACCACGTCCAGCTCCTCGGGGCCAATGCCGGCGGCCTCGTAGACCTGGCGCGCGGCGCCGGCCGTCATGTCCCAGCCCACCAGGCGGCGCATGTCGCCGCCGGCGAAGCTGCTGGCGCCGTCGGTGGTCATGGCCTGGGCGGCGATGGTCACGCGCTGGTCCAGCCCGTGCCGGCGCGCGAAATCCGCCGAGCAGACCACCGCCGCCGCCGCGCCGCAGGTCGGCGGGCAGCACTGGAAGCGCGTCAGCGGCCCGTACACCGGCGCCGAGGCCATCACCTCGTCCAGCGTCAGCGGCTGGCGGAACACCGCCAGCGGGTTGTGCGCCGCGTGCTGGCGCGCCTTGACCGCGATGCGCCCGAAGGTGTCGGGGCGGATGCCGTGCTCGCGCAGGTAGTCCTGGCCGGCGCCGCCAAATAGCTGCGCGGCGCGGGGCGCGGTGTCCTCGTAGCCCTGGTGCGCGGTCATGGTCTCGAGAAAGCGGTCCAGCGGCGCGGGCCGGTCGCTCCAGGCGTTCTTGAGCGCGCCTGGCTGCATCTGCTCGAAGCCCAGCGCCAGCGCGCACTCGGCCATGCCCGACTCCACCGCCTGGCGCGCCAGGTACAGCGCGCTGGAGCCGGTGGCGCAGTTGTTGTTGACGTTGACCACCGGGATGCCGGTCAGCCCCACGCCGTACAGCGCCGCCTGGCCGGCGGTCGAGTCGCCATAGACATAGCCGACGTAGGCCTGCTGCACCGCGTCGTAGGGCACGCCGGCATCCTGCAGCGCCAGGCGCGCGACCTGCGCGCCCATCACCGGATAGGGCTCGCTGGCACCGGGCTTGGTGAACGGGATCATGCCCACGCCGACGACGTGGACGGGTCTTTGCATGCGGCTCATGGCGGACTCCGAGAGAAGAGAAAAAAGGATGGCGGGGCAGCGCGCGGCGCGGTGGAACTCAGCCGCCGGCGCGTGCCAGCGACTCGCGCAGGCGGTTCTTCAGGATCTTGCCGGCGGGCGACATCGGCAGCGACTCGGCCACGCTGATGCCGCGCGGGCACTTGAAGCCGGCCAGCTGCGTGCGGCAGTGCGCGCGCAGCTGCTCGGCGCTGGGCGGCGGGCCGGGGCGCGGCACAACCACGGCGTGTACGGCCTCGCCCCAGGTCGCATCGGGCAGGCCGACCACGGCGCACAGTGCCACCTGCGGGTGCTGCATCAGCACCGACTCGACCTCGGCGGAGTACACGTTCTCGCCGCCGGTGATGATCATGTCCTTCAAGCGGTCGGCGATGAACAGCTGGCCGTGCCCGTCCAGCCAGCCGCCGTCGCCGGTGTGCAGCCAGCCGCCGCGCAGCGCCTGCGCGGTTTCCTCGGGCCGGCGCCAGTAGCCCAGCATGACGGTCGGGCCGCGCACGCAGATCTCGCCGATCGCGCCGGCCGGCAGGGCCGCGCCGTCCGGGTCGCAGATGCGCACCTCGCTGGCCAGCCCGGCGTGGCCGACCGAGCCCAGGCGGTCGGCGTGCCGCTCGGCATCGGCCCAGGTCACGGGCGTGCCCAGCGTGGCCACTGCCGAGGACTCGGTCATGCCGTAGGCGCCGCAGAACTGCACGTGCGGCAGCGCCTGCATGGCACGGCGCAGCAGCGCCACCGGCATGGGCGCGGCGCCGTGGGTGATGCGCTTGAGCCCGCGCAGGCGCGCGGCGTCGAAGGCCGGGTCGTCCAGCAGGATCTGCAGCATGCTGGGCACCAGCACCACGTCGTCCACGCCGTGCTCGTGCACCGCCTGCAGGAAGGCCTGCGGGCGGAACATCGGCTCGATCACGCTGGTGCCCCCCAGCACCAGCTGCGACACCAGCCGCCCCAGACCGGCGACGTGGAACAGCGGTGTGGTCAGCAGCGCCGTGCCGTAGCTTGGCAGCTCAGCCAGGCGGGCCATGGTCGCCGTCCACAGGTTGGCGTGCGACAGCATCACGCCCTTGGCCGCGCCGGTGGTGCCGCCGGTGTAGAGGATGGTCGCCAGCGCATCGCCACCGCGCCGCGCATCGGGCACCGGCGCGGTGGCGGCGATCAGTTCTTCGACACGCGCCACGCCGGCCAGGGCGGCACCAGCGCCCAGGTGCCACAGCGCGCGCAGCGCCGGCAGCTGGCGCGCCAGGGCCGGGCCCTGCGCGGCGAAGTCCGCGTCCACCAGCAGCACGCGCGCGTCGCAGTCGCGCAGCGCGTGCAGCATTTCCGCCTCGCTCCAGCGCGTGTTGATCGGGCATGGCACGGCGCCGGCCCACCACGCGGCCAGGAAGGCCTCGACGCACCAGTCCGAGTTCAGCGCCAGCAGCGCCACGCATTCGCCCGGCTGCACGCCCTGCGCCCGCAGCGCGCCGGCCAGCCGGGACACGCGGTCGGCCAGCCGGGCGAAATCCTGCCGGCGCCCGCCACAGACGGTGGCGGTGCGCTGCGGCGCCTGCTGCAGGGCGCGCTGCAGGCCCTGGGTGAGATGGATGTCCATGGGGCGGTCGGTCCTCCGGTGTCGCTTGGGCGGCACCAGCCAGTGCCGCGGCGCCATGCGCCTGTGCTGCAGCGCATGATCGGCGGATTCGCCCGGCAGGACGTTCGTATGTCCTGAAGTCCGTGTTTTCCCGGTGCGGCGCTGTGGCGCGATCTGGGCTCGCGCAGCCGCAGGTCGGGCTAGGGCCGGGCATACGTCAAGACCGGGAAAGGCCGTGCGCTTTTTCTCCGAAAACGGCCACTGGTCCTTGTCATGCAAGGGCCGAGTGCTTCAATAATCGAAGCAAAAACGGCGCCAGAAGTCAGCGCTGAGGAAAGGTGTTGCGCAACCGCTGTCCTGCCAGTGCATCGGGTCAGGCCAGTCCAGAAGTCCCCAGCACACTTTCCACCGAGCGCACCAGGGTACGCAGCCGCGGCCCCAGGTCGGTCTCCAGCCGGGCATACATGGGGCTGAACACCGGGACCGAGACCGCGAAGACCCACAGCTCTCCATCCTGTGGCTGCGACATGGGAACCGCGATGGACTCGATCTCCCGGTGCAGATCGCCGTGGCTGCGGCAAAAGCCATGGCGCGCGAAGTCGTCGCGCGCCTGCACCAGGCGCTGCTCCAGCCAGGCGGCGCGCTGCGGGTCCTTGTCCTTCAGATCCTGCAGGTAGGTCTCGCGCTCGTCTGGCCCCATGTTCATCAGATAGGCACGGCCCGTGGCAGTGCGCGACAGTGAGGTGGAGACGCCGATTTCCTGGCGAAACACGGTGTTACCCATGCCATTGGCGAGTTCCACCAGACACAGCTCGCGCTTGTGTCCCACCGTCAACTGCACCTGTCCCTCGGTGAGGTCGGCCAGCGCCTGCATGTGTGGCCGGGCGAACTGGCGCAAGGCCATCCGGGTGAGCACGGGCGAGGACAGCTGCAGCAGGCCCAGCCCCGGCACGTATTTCGACAGCCGCTCCGAATAGCGCAGCAGGCCGAGTTCGCACAGTGTGTCGATCAGGCGAAACAGTGTGGGCTTGGGCAGTCCAGTCAAGTCCATCAGCTCCCTGGCGCTGAGCTCCTGGCATTTGTTGGAAAAGCAGCGCAATATGGAAACGCCGCGCGCCAACGCACTCACCAATTTGCTGTCCGCCTCTGCGTTCACGTTCACATCGACCCCAAAACCCGGAATTTTCGCCTGTTTCGCAGTCACGCTCGTGGCCACTGGAACGGGACCGGTCTCCGCTCCAGGAAACAGCGCACTGCTTCGCGATGCTCGGGCGTGCCCATGGCCAGCGCCTGGGCATTGGCCTCTTGTTCCAACAGCGAAGGCAGGTCGCTGGCGGCCAGCGCCAGCGAACGCTTGATGAGGCTCAATGCCACGGGCGAGGCACCGACGAAGGCGCGCGCTATGGCCCGTGCGCGGTCCTGCAGTGCGTCTGCCGCGACCAGTTCGGTGGCGATACTCAGTCGCAGCGCTTCCTCGGCCCCCACCTCCCGGCCCGAGAGCATCAGCTCGCGCGCTCGCTGCACCCCGACCACGCGCGGCAGGGTATAGAACGCTGCGCAGTCCGGCACCACCCCCATGCGGATGAACGACATGGCAAAGCGCGCGCGGGTGCTGGCAATGATGAAATCCGCCGCCAGTGCCAGGCTGAAGCCCGCCCCATAGGCCGCGCCATCCACCGCGGCGACCACCGGCTTGTCCAGCAGCATCAGGTCCTTCAGCCAGTCGTGCAGGCCGGTCATGCGTCGCCGCCAGCCGGCGTTGTCCAGTCCACTGGCCGCAATGTTGCCCAGGTCGCCGCCGGAGCAGAAATGCGCGTCTGCGCCGGTCAGCACCAGCGCCCGGATGGCCGGGTCGGCCTGCACCTGGCGCACTACCTCGGCCACCTCCACGCGCATGATCGGGTCGAAGGCGTTGCGCTTGTCCGGGTTGCGCAGGGTCAGCGTGGCCACGCCGTCCTGCACCTCGAAGACAGTGCGTTGACGGGACGGGCTCATGCCGCGCTCCGGGGCACATAGGACGAGCGCATGTCCCGTCCGCCGCGCAGCGACGAGCCACCGTCCACGGGAACTACTGCACCGGTCACGTAGCCCGCCTGCGGCGACGATAGAAACAACGCCATGTGGGAAATGTCCTCCAGCTTGCCCATGCGTTGCAAGGGCACTGTGGCCACGGTCTGTGCCAGCGCCTCGGCTGTAGGTGCCAGACGGCGCATGCCTTCGGTATCGCCAATCGGGCCGGGCGCGATGGCGTTCACACGCACACCTGCCTCGCCCCATTCCAGGGCCAGCACGCGCGTCATCATGTCGACGCCGGCCTTGGCCGCACAGGCATGCACTTGGTACATGGTGGGGTTGACGGCCTGGGGCGCCGAGATGTTGAGGACGCTGGCACCCGGCTTTCTCAGCATCGGGTAGGCCAGGCGCAAGACGTGGAAGGTGCCGTTCAGGTCGATGTCGACCACGGTCTTGAAGCCGTTGGGCGACAGCTCGGCCGCGGGCGCAATGAAGTTGCCGGCAGCGCCGGAAACCAGCACGTCGATTTCGCCGAACTGCGCATGCGCCTGGCGCAGCGCGGCCTCCACCGCGGCGGGATCGCGCACGTCTGCGCTGATGCCCAACGCCTGCGCACCCCGTGCGCGCAGCCCTTCGGCCGCCTGGCATACCTTGTCGCGTGAACGACTCATTACGACCACATGCGCGCCCGCATGAGCGAAAGCCTGTGCAATGCCAAGGTTGATGCCGCTGCTGCCGCCCGCAACGAATACATGCCGGCCTGCAAAGGATGAGGACTCAGTCATGGCGCGTCCCTCAGTCCAGCTGCAGCTTCTGGCTGCGGATCAGCTCGCCCCAGTCTTGCTGGTCGCGCTCCACCATCTGGGAAAACTGCTCGGACGGCATGCCGCCAGGGCGGCCGCCCAGTTCGCGGTAGCGCTTGACCACGGCTGGGTCCTGCAACACAGCGATCAGGTTGTCGGTGAGTTTCTTAACGACGGCCGGCGGCGTTTTGGCAAGCACGAAGAAGCCCATCCAGCCCACCTTGTCGAAGTCCTTCATGCCCAGCTCGGTCATGGTGGGCACGTCGGGCAGCTCGGACTCGCGCGTGGAGCCGGTCACGGCCAGCGCACGCAGCTTGCCGTCCTTAACATGGCCCAGCGACCCCGTGAGGTTGTCAAACATGAACTGCGTCTCGCCCGCCACGATGGCCATGGTGGCGGGTGCCGATCCCTTGTAAGGCACATGCAGCACGTCCACCCCCGCACTTTGGCGCAGCAGCTCACCCATCAGGTGTGTGGTCTGACCGACGCCAGCGGACGAGAAGGCGAGCTTGCCCGGCTCGCGCTTGGCCGCCACAACCAAGTCCTTGAGGCTCTTGATGGGCGACTTCACTGGCACCACTAGGACGTTGGCGAACGAGATCATGTCGGTCAACGCAATGAAGTCTTCGGCCTTGTAGGGAAGCTTCTGGTAGGCGGTGTAGTTGATGGCGTTGGAGCCGGTGTTGCCCACCAGCACGGTGTAGCCGTCCGGCTGCGCCCGCGCCACGAGGCCGCTGCCCAGGGAGCCACCCGCGCCGGGCTTGTTGTCCACCACGACCGGCTGGCCCAGCCGCTCGCTGAGCTTTTGTGCCATGAAGCGCACGGGCGTGTCGGTGGTGCCGCCGGCCGCGCCGGGCACGACGAAGGTGATGGGACGCGTGGGCCAGGCGTCGTCGGCCCGTGCGGGCTGCGACGCCGTCAAGGCGGCCAGGCCCAGCAAGGTGGTGGCGCCCGCGAGATGCAGCACACGGCGGCGGTGAGGGAATGGCATGGTCTTGTCTCCTAGGGTTCTTGCGGCAATGCGGCCGCTTTTGCTATGAATTAACTAGCTGCTAGCGCTCGATGGATGGGCGTCAACGCCTCTTTTTCCATCAAGCGCCTTTCCAGACCGGCGCGCGCTTCTCGGCAAAGGCCGCAGCACCCTCGCGCGCGTCCTGCGATGCGAACACCGGGGCGGTGATGGTGGTCTGGCGCTCAAACATCTCGGCCTGCGACCAGTCGGCCGATTCCTGTGCGACGCGCTTGCTGGCGATCAGCGCCAGCGGGCCGTTGGCGGCCACGACCTGGGCTAGCTGCAGGGCGGCGTCCAGCGCCTGGCCGGGCTCGACCAGGCGGTTGACCAAACCATGGGCTTGCGCGCGCTCGGCGCTGAACATGTCGCCCGTGAGGATGGCTTCCATGGCCACGTGGTAGGGCAGGCGCCTGGGCAGGCGCAACAGCCCGCCGGCCGCGGCCGCCAAGCCGCGCTTGACCTCGGGCAGGCCAAACTTGGCCGTGCTGGCGGCAACGATCAGGTCGCAGGCCAGCACGATTTCAAAGCCGCCGGCCAGGGCGTAGCCTTCGACGGCCGCAATCAGCGGCTTGTGCGGGGGCTGCTGCGTGAGGCCCAGGAACCCCCGGCCCGGCAGGCTGGGGCGCTTGCCCTGCAAAAAGCCCTTCAGGTCCATGCCCGCACAGAAGGTCCCGCCCGCGCCGGTGATGATGCCCACCTGCAGCGCAGGGTTGCGGTCCAGTTCGTCCAGCGCCGCGGCCATGGCCTCGGCCATCTCCAGCGTGGCGGCATTGCGCGCCTCGGGGTTACTCAGCGTCATGACCAACACGTTGCCGCGCACTTCGGCCCATACCGTGGATGCCATAAAAAATGTCCTTGCAGTTCTTCACTGCGTTATGCGCGGCCCGCGACCTATGAGACGGGCACTCCTTGAGACCAGGGCAGCCGCGCAAGGGCCGCCCCGCAGCGAGGGCTGCGTCCCCCTGCCCGGGTAGCGCAGCGAAGCGAGAGCGCGGGGAAGCGGCGCAGCCACTCAGGGGGTGACTTATCTAGGCGTCATGCGGATGGCCCCATCCAGGCGGATAGTCTCGCCGTTGAGCATGGGGTTCTCCAGGATGTGCAGCGCGGTCATCGCATATTCGGACGGGTGGCCCAAGCGCGCCGGATTGGGCACGGAGGCCGCCAGCGACTGGCGCATGTTCTCGGGCAGCTTGGCCAGGATGGGCGTGTCGAACAGGCCGGGGGCGATGGTGCACACGCGGATCAGCTTCGATGCCAGGTCGCGCGCCGCGACGATGGTCATGCCGATCACGCCGGCCTTGGACGAGGCATAGGGGATCTGTCCGATCTGCCCCTCGTAGCCCGCCACCGAGGCCGTGAGCACGCAGGCGCCGCGCTCGCCGTCGGTTATTTCGTTCCTGGCCATGCTCGCGGCCGCCAGGCGCAGCGTGTTGAAACTGCCGATCTGGTTCACGCGGATGATGTGGGTGTACTTCTCCAGCGATCCTGGGCTGCCGTCCTTTTCAATCAGCCGTACCGGCCCGCCAATGCCAGCGCAATGCACCAGCGCGCGGAAGTTGCCGAATGCCTCGGCCGCGGCAATGGCCTGCGCCATTTGGTCCGCGTCCGATACATCAGCCTTCACATAGCGCAGTCGGCCGGTGTGCTGCCGCTCCATGGCCTGTCCTCGCTCGTCGTTCAGGTCCACCACCACCACGTTCAGGCCACGCTCCAGCAGCGCGCTGGCAGAGGCTTCTCCCAAGCCGGAGGCTCCGCCAGTGACGAGGGCGGTCATCCCTTGTTGCAGCTTCATGTCTTCTCCCCTTTTCTGTCTTCAGCCATGGTCCGGCAAGCGCCAGCAGCTATGGAGTCGATAGTCACAGGCGTTCGATGATGGTTGCGTTGGCCATGCCGCCGGCCTCGCACATGGATTGCAAGCCGTAGCGCTGACCGTTGTCTTCCAGCGCGTGCAGCATGGTGGTCATGAGGCGGATACCCGAGGCGCCGAGCGGGTGCCCCAGGGCAATGGCGCCACCGCGCGGATTCAGGCGCTCGCCGTCAGCCTTCAGTGCCTGCTGCCACGCCAAGGGCACTGAGGCGAAGGCCTCGTTGATTTCGTAATGGTCAATGTCGTCCAGCGACATCTTCGCCTTCGCCAGAACGCGCTGCGTGGCCGGGATAGGGGCGGTGAGCATGTACAGCGGGTCGTCACCGACCACGTCGAAGGCCACGAAGCGTGCACGCGGACGCAGGCCCAACTGCAAGGCACGCTGTTCATTCATGATGAGCATGGCACTTGCGCCGTCGGTCATCTGAGAAGCATTGCCCGCTGTCGTGGCCCACTCGATCTGTGGAAAGCGCGCCGACAGCTCTTCGCTCTCAAACACCGCTTTCAATCCCGCAAGCCTTTCTACAGTGGTGTTGGCGCGGATGGTTTCGTCCCGTGTTACCGGGCCTGCGGGCGTGGAGATGCCTACGATTTCGCGCTCAAAGCCGCCCGTCGACTGCGCTGCATGGGCACGCTGGTGCGAACGCGCGGCATAGGTATCCAGCGCGGCGCGGTCCAGGCCCCACTTGGCAGCCACCAGGTCGGCCGAGACACCCTGCCCCACGAGGCCGGGGGCATGGTGAGCGTCAAAGCGTGGGCCGGTGACGTTCTGGCCCATACGCGAGCTGCCCATGGGCACCCTGCTCATGGACTCAACGCCGCAGGCGATCACGATGTCCTGCGTGCCGGCCATGATGGCCTGGGCCGCGAAATGCACGGCCTGCTGGCTGGAGCCGCATTTGCGGTCGATGGTGGTGGAAGGTACATGCGCAGGCAGCCCGGCAGCCAGCCAGGCCATGCGTCCCGGCGTGCCTGCCTGTTCGCCTGATTGACTGACACAGCCGCAGATCACGTCGTCCACCGTCCCCGGGTCAAGGCGGTTGCGCGCGACCAGGTGCTCCAGCACTTGCGACAGCAGGTCTACCGGATGCACCGCGGCCAGTGCCCCGTCGGGTCTGGCACGGGCCATGGGACTGCGGATGGCATCGACGATCACGGGAATATGCATGCTGGCTCCTCGCTTTTGTGAGACTAATGATCCAATAAAAAATATCTGGATGGGTTAGTTTGTTGTTAAGAGCGTGTTTACCCGATGCTTTTTCCAGTTGATGCCTGGAAAAATTGAATTTCACATTACTTATGTGAGACGCGCATTTCGCTTTTCCTATTGCCCTCTTCACATGGGGCAAGGCACGCAGGAGCAATGAGTGACGGGTATGCAGGACTTCTTTGGCCGGGCGGCGTCGGCTCCAGAGCGGGTAGTGTTGGTCATGGCGCAGACAGGCGCCCGCTTCACCGCCGGCGCGCTAGCCCGCAGTGCCCTGGCGATGGCGCAATGGCTGCATGCGCAAGGACTGCAACCGGGCGAGCGCTTTGCAGTGGTGCTGGAAAATCGCATCGAAATCCTGGCGCTGGCACTTGCGGCACGGCATGCCGGCCTGTATGCCGCCGTGCTGAGCACACATCTGACGCCATCTGAGGTGGCTCACATCGTGCGCGACTGCGATGCGCGATTGGTGGTGGCCTCACATCAAACGCTGCCGCAGTTGGCGGAACTGCAAGCGACCCCATTCCTTCCATGCTGGACAGTGGACGCCGCCACACCGCATGCCGCGTCACTGCAGGCCGCCATCAGCTGCCTGCAGGAGCCGCCCGAGGATTTCACCGACCGTCCGCTGGGACGCGACCTGCTGTATTCATCGGGTACAACCGGTCGTCCCAAGGGTGTTCTCAAGCCCCTATGGCCTGCACAGCTGCGCGGCCAAGCGGACCCGGAGGCGCTGGGCACCGCGCGCCTCATGGGCGTTGGCGAAGACACCATATATCTGTCGCCCGCGCCGCTGTACCACGCCGCGCCGCTGCGCTACACGCTACGCGTGCTGGAGCTGGGCGGGCAGGCCCTGATCATGGAGTGCTTCGACGCCGAGATGGCACTGGCCCTCATCGAGCGCTACCGCGTCACGCACAGCCAATGGGTACCCACCATGTTCAGCCGCATGCTCAAGCTGCCCGAGGCAGTACGCCGGCGCTACGACCTGTCCAGCCACCGCGTGGCTATCCATGCCGCCGCGCCCTGCCCGGTGGGTGTGAAGCATGCCATGCTCGACTGGTGGGGCGACATCCTGATGGAGTACTACGCGGGCTCCGAGGGCTGCGGCACGACGATGATCAACTCGGCCGAGTGGCGCCAGCGCCCCGGCTCGGTGGGCCGCCCCACCACGGGCCAGCTGCACATCGTGGACGACGACGGGCAGGAGCTGCCCGCAGGCGAGATCGGACAGGTGTACTTCTCGGGCGGCGGACAGTTCAGCTACCTCAACGACGAGGAAAAGACGCGCCAGGCCATCAACGAGCGCGGGTGGATCACCTATGGCGATATCGGCCATGTGGATGACGAGGGCTACCTGTTCCTGAGCGACCGGCGCGCCGATCTGATTCTCTCGGGCGGCGTCAACCTGTACCCGCAGGAGATCGAAAACGCCCTGCTGCGCCATCCCGACGTGTGCGAAGTGGCTGTGGTGGGCGTGCCTCATCCGGATTTTGGCGAGCAACCCTTGGCGGCCGTGGTGCTGCGCCACGGCACACCAGCCTCGCTGCACACGGCCCGTGCCATCGCTGCCCAGGCGTCCGAGGTACTGGCACGCATGAAGCTACCCAGGCGCGTGGTGTTCGTGGACGCGCTGCCGCGCCTGGAAACCGGCAAGCTGCTGCGCCGCAAGCTCAAGGAACGATTTCGCGATGAGCCGCACGCTGGCTTCACGTTGCGCGACTCCTGAAACCATAGCTGAGAGCCTATGCCAGATAAGCGCCAAGGGCCGTTTTGAACTCACTACCGAAAGATGTCGACCATGCAAGACCTGATCCAGCGCACCGTTTTTCGTGAGGACCATGAGCAGTTCCGAGACACCGTGCGCCATTTCTTCGACAAGGAGGTCGTGCCGCATCTTGCCGAGTGGGAACGCAACGGCATCGTGCCCCGGGAAGTGTGGCGCAAGGCCGGTCGCGAAGGATTGCTCAACACCATGCTGCCGGAGCCTTACGGCAGTGGTGGAGACTTTGGCCACGCGGCAGTGCTGATCGAGGAGGTGGGCCGTACCAATGCCACGGCGCTGGGTTTCCCGCTGCACTCGGACATCGTGGCACCTTATATCTATACCTATGGCAGCAAGGAGCAGCGTGACCGCTGGCTGCCACGGATGGCTGCAGGTGAAATGATTGGCGCCATCGCTATGACCGAGCCGGGCGCTGGCAGCGACCTGAAGTCCGTGCGCACCACCGCCAGGCGCGATGGCGACCACTACCTCATCAACGGCGCCAAGACCTTCATCACCAACGGCATCAATTCCGGCATCGTGATAGTCGTCTGCAAGACCGCCCCTGACCTGGGGGCGAAGGGTGTGTCGCTGATCGTGGTGGAAGAAGGCGCCCCGGGGTTCAGCAAAGGCCGCAAGCTGGAAAAGATCGGTCTGATGGGGCAGGACACCTCCGAGCTGTTCTTCGACAACGTCCGGGTGCCGGTAGGCAATCTGCTGGGCGAGGAAAACATGGGATTCAAGTACCTGATGCAGGAACTGGCCCAGGAACGTTTGGTCGTGGCCGTGCGTGCGGCCGCGTGCATCGAATCCTTCCTGCACCGGACCATCGACTACACGCGCGAGCGCAGGGCCTTCGGCCAGACGGTGTTCGAATTTCAGAACACGCGATTCAAGCTGGCTGAGGCCAAGGCGCAGGCCACCATGCTGCGCACCTTCGTCGACGAATGCATGAAGCTGCACATGCAGCGCCAGCTGACGCCAGAGCGCGCCGCCATGGTCAAGCTCAACGCCACGGCGCTGCAAAACCGCCTGCTCGACGACTTCCTGCAGTTGCATGGCGGCTATGGCTACATGACGGAATACCAGGTGGGCCGCGCCTGGACCGATGCCCGCATCGGGCGTATCTATGGCGGTAGCGACGAGATCATGAAAGAAATCATCGCGCGCACGCTGTAGCCCGAGCCTTTCCATTCCTGCACTACACAAGGAGACGTACCCATGGCATTCCCACGGCGCAAGACTCTGACTCACTGGCTTCCCCTGCTCGCATTGGCTGCTGCCTGCAGCGTGGGCAGCGCGCAGGCGCAGGACGCTTACCCGAGCAAGCCGGTCCGGGTCATCGTGCCCTATCCAGCCGGCGGTGGAACGGACATCATTGCCCGGTTGATCGGTACCCAGCTATCTCAGCGGTTGGGCCAGGCGGTAGTGGTGGAAAACAAACCGGGAGCCAGTGGCATGCTGGGCAACGACACCGTGGCCAAGGCGCCGGGCGACGGCTACACCGTACTCATGGGCATCACGGCGGTGGTGCAGATCCCGGCGCTCTACAAGAAGGTGCCCTACAAGCTGAGCGACTTGGTCCCGGTATCGCAGATCGCCAAGTCGGCTGACCTGCTGATGGTGCCGCGCAGCTCGGGCGTGACCACGCTGCAGCAATTTGTGGAGAAAGCCAAGGCCGCGCCCGGATCACTCAATTACGGCAGCTATGGCAATGCCACCTCGTCGCACATGAACGGCGAACGCTTCAAGCAGCAGGCTGGCATCGACATCACCCATATTCCCTACCAAGGTTCAGGGCCGGAAGTGGCGGCCCTCCTGGGCGGCCAACTGACGCTGGCCTTCGTCGACGCCACGGCGGCTTATCCGTATATCAAGTCAGACAAGGTCAACATTCTGGCAATCACCGGGGCACAGCGACATCCCGCACTGCCACAGGTGCCCACCATGACCGAAGCAGGCTATCCAGGACTGGAGGCCAACGGCTGGTTCGGCATGTTTGCGCCAGCCAGCACGCCCAAGACCATCGTGGACAGACTGGGCGCTGAGGTGGCTGCCATTGTCAAGTCGCCCGAGCTCAACAAGCGCCTAACGGACATGGGACTGATTGCCGTGGGCTCGCTGCCGGAAGACTTCAAGGCCCAAGTCGACAAGGACGCCGCCCACTGGAAAAGCGTGGCCGAGTCGGCCAGGATCTCGATGGATTGATTTACCCGCAGCCGTCCTCGATCCAGGAGACAGCCATGGCATACGACGCCCCTTTTGCACGCTGCAGCCGCCGCCAGCTGCTGACCATGGTCGCCAGTGCCGTGGCCACCGGACCGCTCCATGCACAGTTGCAGGCCGGCTCCGCCAACCGGCCGGTGCGGGTGGTGGTGCCGTTTGCGCCAGGCGGCGCCACAGACGTCATTGCCCGTGTGCTCGGCGAGCGCATGGCGCAGGATTTCAGCCAACCGGTCCTCGTGGAGAACAAGACCGGAGCTGCAGGCCTGCTGGCCGGCGAGGCAGTGGTGCGCTCGGTGCCGGACGGCACCACGTTGTTGCTGGGCAGCACGTCGTCGATGCTGTCTAACAAGTACCTGTACAAGAAGGCTGCCTACGATCCGCTGGTCGATCTCAAGCCCCTGACACGCGTGTGCGCCGCCTCCATCGTCATGGTGGTCCACAGCGCCGCGCCAGTGCGCAACATGCAGGAGTTCATGGCCTGGATCAAGGAGCGCAAGAGCAAGTTTTCTTACGGGTCCTATGGCATCGGCTCGCAGGCGCAGTTGGTAGGCGCCATGCTCAGCGACATGGCGGGCGCGGACATGGTGCACGTGGCCTATCGCGGTGAAGCTCCCATGGTGCAGGGCATGCTGACCGGAGAGATCCAGGTGTCCACCGGCAGCGTCCTGTCGATCAAGCCGCACATCGACAGCGGCAAGCTGCGCCCCCTGGCCGTGACCGGGCTGCTGCGCATGCCGCTGCTGCCCGATATGCCGACGTTCGAGCAGGCCGGCTACCAGGGCGACGCGCTGAACATCGGCGGCTGGCTGGGCATCGCTGGTCCCAAGGATTTACCGGACGCCACGGCCAAGCGCTGGGCCGAAATCATCAACCGGGCCGTGGCCAGTCGCCAAGTGACGGCGCGCATCATCGCGGCCGGCTTCATTCCGCTGAATACCGACACACCCGAGGGCACTGCGCGCCTCTGGGCGCAGGAAGGCCCGGTATGGCAACGGATGTTCCAGCGCGCCGGAATCGAGCCCACCTGAACGCGTCCAAGGCGACGCCGGTCATTGACCAGGCGTGCGCGGCACCAGCTTGAAGGTGCCGGTGGCCAGCGCCACCAGCGTGCCGTCACCACCCCGCACTTCGCCGCGCGCGAAGCTGATGGAGCGGCCGCGCCGCTCACACAGCGCGCGCGCCACCAGGTCGCCACTGGTGGCGGCGACGAAGTGCAGGGTCAGGTCGATGGTCGCCACGCCATGCGCGGCCGGGTCGTGCGCGCGCACTGCAGCGGCCAGGGCGCAGTCCAGCAGCGCGGCGATGGCGCCGCCGTGGGCCTGCTGGCGGCTGTTGGCGAACATCGGCTGGAAGGCCATGCGCACCTGGGCGCGGTCGTCGCCGATGCCCTCGCCATGCAGCGCCAGCGCCTGCGCCATGGGCATCGGCAGGCCGAAGAGCACGCCGGGCGGCTCCTGGGCGAAGCGGGGATCGGCGGGCGGCGCGTCGATGGAAAAGGAAGCAGTCATGCGCCGATCATCGCCGCGGCCAGCGCCCGGGGCGGTTGCCGGCGGGACATGGTGCGCCGGCGCATGGCTGAGCCTATGTGCACCGGTGGCCGCAGGTCAGGCACGAAGATGCTGGCGCATGTACTGCCGGATGACGCTGGCGAAGTCCGGGTCGGCCTGCAGCCCCAGCCGCGCAGCCCGCTCGCTGGTGAAGCGCGCCGGCCAGCCGCCTACGATGCGCTCGATGGCGGGATCGCGTTCGAAGCGTACGCGCCGTGCCACGTCGCTGCCCGCCACGGCCTGCAGTGCTGCCAGCATCTGGGCCACGGTCAGCGTCATCGCCGGCAGGTTCAGCGCGGTGCGGCCACCGAAGTGTTCGCGGTCGGCCTGCGCCACGGCCAGGATGCCGGCAATGGTGGTGACGGGCGAGGCCAGGGCGACGGCGGTGTCCGGGCACACCGGACAGACGGCCTCGAGACCGGCCAGGGGCTCGCGCACGATGCCCGAAAGGAAGCTGGACGCCGCGCCGTTCGGCCGCCCGGGGCGCACGCTCACGGTCATCAGCCGCGCGCAGCGCCCGTCGATATAGCCCTTGCGGGTGTAGTCGGCCACCAGCTGCTCGCAGACGAACTTGTGGATGCCATAGCTGGACTGTGGCGTGGGCAAAGTCCGGTCGTCCACCACGGCCGGCAGCGGCAGCGCCAGATCGGAGCCGTACACCGCCACCGAGCTGGAGAAGAAAAACAGCGGCGCCTGCCCGCCGCGCTCGGCCTGTGCCCGGCAGGCGTCGAGCAGGGCGCGCGTGGTGTCCAGGTTGGAGTGCAGGCCCAGGTCGAAATCAAGCTCGCATTCGGCCGACACGGCCGAGGCGAGGTGGAACACTGCATCCACCGGCTCGGCCATCAGCGTGGGCAGCTGGCCCAGCAGGTCGCCGGCCAGACAGTTGACACGCGCATCCGCGCGCAGCGCCGCGTCGCGGCTTTCCACCAGGTCGGCCAGCACCAGCCGATGGATGGGCTGGCCGCACAGGCTGCCCTGTTCGAGCAGCGTGCGGGCCAGCAGCGAGCCGAGGAAACCGGCGCCGCCGGTGATGATGATCTTCATGCCTGTGCATCCTTGTAGGGTTGGAACCATCCGGGGCCGGCGGAGGTGGCGCCGTGCGGCCGGTACTTACAGCAGTCATGCCTGGCGTGGACCAGGCATCCGCCTCGTGCATCAGCCAGCGGTTGGCGCATGGCGTGGGTAGAACGCCTACCAGGTAGCGCCGAACTGCTGGCGCAGCTCGTCGATCTGCGCGTCGGACAGCGGCTCGGGGCGCGGCTGGACGGTGAGCCACAGGCGCGCGGTCTCTTCCAGCTCCTCCAGCACCGCCATCGCGGCGGCGAGGCTGGTGTGCCAGACGGTCGGTCCCAGCCGTTCCAGCAGCACGCCGCGAATCGGCGCCTGGCGCGATGCCGCCTGTTCCATGGCCTGCTCCACCGCCTGCGCCGCCTGTGGGTCGCCGGGCCGGTGATACGGGATGTGCGGCACCTTTCCGACCTTCATCACGTAGTAGGGCGTGATCGGCGGCAGCACCGCTTGCGGCTGCCACACACCCTGCAGGCTGAGCGCCACCAGGTGCGTGGAATGGGTGTGCAATATGCAGCGCGCTGCCGCGTCGGCGGCATAGATGCGCTGGTGCAGCGCTAGGGCCTTGCTGGCGCGCTCGCCGCCGCGCTGGGTGCCCGCATCATCCACCCAGGCCAGCGCCTCGGGCTGCAGAAAGCCCAGGCAGGCATCGGTGGGCGTGATGAGGAAACCGCCGCCCTGCGCCTCGTCCAGGCGCACGCTGATGTTGCCGGCTGTCGCATGCACGTAGCCGCGTTCGAACAGCGAGCGCCCGACGCGGCAGATCTCCTGCCGCAGTTCCTGCATGTCCATCAGATCAGTCCACCTGCGCCAAAGCCTTGGAAAAGAAGTCGGTGCCGCCAAAGTTGCCCGACTTCAGCGCCAGCAGCAGCGGCCGCCCCTCGGCCTGGGTCCAGGGAACGCCCGGGTCGATGGTGGCGCCGATGCGCAGCTGGCGCACGCCCAGGGCCTGCACCACGGCGCCGGACGTCTCGCCCCCGGCGACGACCAGGCGCTGCACACCACGCTCGACCAGCCCTGCGGCAACCCGTGCCAAGCACTCCTCGACCAGCTGCCCGGCGCGCTCGACGCCCACCGCGTCCTGCACCTGCTTCACCCGCTCGGGCTGCGCGGTGGCGTAGACCAGCACCGGACCGCGTGCCAGCTGCGGCGCGGCCCAGTCCAGCGCCTGCCGCGCCAGCGGCTGGCCGTCGGCCAGGGCCATCGGATCGATCTGGAACGCCGCACGGCCAGCCGCGATCCAGTGCTGCACCTGGGCATTGGTGGCGCTGGAGCACGAGCCGGACACCACCGCCGCGGCGCCGCCCACACGCGGCAGCGCCGTGGCCTGGGCGTCCGGTCGGGTCCAGCCGCGCGCCGCATAGACCGCCGGCAGGCCCAGCGCCACGCCGGAGCCCGCGGTGATCAGCGGCAGATCGGCGCAGGCTGCGGCCAGGGTGCGCAGCGCCGCGTCGTCGATCGCGTCCGCCACCGCCAGCCGCACGCCCTGGGCGCGCAGCTGGGCGAAGCGGGCCTGCGTGGCGGCCGCGCCCTGCGCCACCGTGTCGTGCCGCACCAGTCCCACCGGCGAGCGCGACTGCGCCTGCAGCACGCGCACCAGGTTCGCGTCCCGCATGGGGGTGAGCGGGTGGTTGCGCATGCCGGAATCGGACAGCAGTTCGTCGCCCACGAACAGGTGGCCGCGGAACACGGTGCGGCCGTTTTCCGAGAAGGCGGGGCAGGCGATGGTGAAGTCGCTGTCCAGCGCGTCCAGCAGCGCCTCGGCCACCGGGCCGATGTTGCCCTGCGCCGTGGAGTCGAAGGTGGAGCAGTACTTGAAGTAGAACTGCCGCGCGCCGCCTGCCTGCAGCCAGCGCAAGGCGGCCAGCGACTCGGCCACTGCCTGTTGCGCTGGCACGGTGCGCGACTTCAGGGCCACCACCACGGCGTCGGCCTCGGGCACCGGCCCTTCGGGAACGCCGATGACCTGCACGGTGCGCATGCCGGCGCGCACCAGCATGCTGGCCACATCGGTGGCGCCGGTGAAATCGTCGGCAATGACGCCGAGCACGAGACAGGAGGGGTCAGCCATGGCGGTGGGTCAGCTTGTTCGAGATTCGTCAGGCCCTGCGGGTCGAAGGCGGCACGCATGCCGCCATGGCGCAGTATCCACGCACCTCCCAGGACTTGTCGCGTCCCAAGCCCGGGCAGCCGACCAGCGCGGCTACAGCGGCCTGCGCCGCGCGAAGCGCACCACCGTCACCCCGGCGCGCGCCTGGCGCGTGCTGGGCATGACCAGCACGCAGTCGTCGTAGGGCGTGGTCACCGGCTGGCCGTTGTTGTCGCCGATCACCGTGCCGGCGCGCTCAATCACCTCCAGGCCGGTGAACGGCTGGGTGAAGGCGAAGCGCTCGCTGGCCGCGACCACGCCGCCCGTCACCTCCAGCGCCCACTGGCGCGGCGCATCGGGCAGGCGCCAGCCGGGCAGGCGCTGCGCCAGGTCCGCCGCATCCACGCAGCCCGACGCCTGCAGGAAGCGCAGGCACTGGTCCCGCGCCACGGCGCGGCTGGCCAAGTCGCCGTGCCAGCCGCACTCGACCAGCAGCGAGCGGCTGTCGCCCGCCGCGTCATCGGGCAGCCCGAAGCGCCCGTAGTCGCGCAGGCGCACGCCATCCTGGTGGCCGGCGTCGATGACGATGTGCTCGGGCGCGCCCATCGCCCGCGCCAGCGACAGGTTGCGCGGCTGCACGCCGGTCAGCAGCAGCGGCGCCGAGGGCTCGTGCATGGAATGCAGGTCCAGCAGCCAGTCGGCTTGGCGCACGAAGGGCTGTAGCGCGGCGGCGCGGCGGCGCTCCAGCGTGTCGCCGGCCTGCATGCGCGCGTCGATCCACTGGCGGTTCAGATCTTGCTCGACGAAGCGCGCGGCGTCGGGCCGGGCGGCGTCGAAGCGGTCGAACGCCGCCAGGTTGGCGAACGCCAGCGTCAGCGTACCCTGCCGCGGGCGCACGCCGGCCTGCAGCAGGCCCAGCAGGGCCCAGGCGCCGCACAGCTCGTTGCCGTGCACCAGCGCGCTGATCATCACCTGCCGCCCTGGCGCGCCCGAGTCGAAGCGCCACACGCCCTCGGTGCCGGTGTTGCCGGCGCGCCAGGCGCCCAGGTCGGGCGCAGGCAGCGCGAAGGGGGCGTCGATTGGTTCGCCGTGTGTCGTCATGGCTGTCTGCATGGGCCTCATTCCTCGATCTTCGCGTAGCGCACGATCTGCGTGTACTTGGCGATCTCCTGGTCCCAGAACTTCTGCAGGTCGCCGCCCGGCGCGGCCACGGCAGAGCCGGCGGCGGCCATCTTCTGGCGGAAGGCGGGAGACTGCAGCGTCTCGTCCAAGGCTTTCTTCAGGCGCGCGACCACCGGCTGCGGCAGCCCGGCCGGGCCCATCAGCGCGAACCAGCTCTCGATGTCCACGTTCTTGAACTGCGGCAGCTCGGCCAGCGCCGGAATGTCGGGCGTGGCCGGCGCGCGCTGCGCCGCCGTGGTGCCCAGCGCCACCACCTTGCCGGCCTTGATGTGCGGCAGCCCGCTGGAGAGCACGAACACGCCGAACTCCAGGTTATTGCCCACCAGGTCGTTGGTCAGCGGCGCCACGCCGCGGTAGGGGATGTGCGTCATGAACAGCCCGCCCTGCTCCTTGACCATCTCGCCGGCCAAGTGCAGCGCCGTGCCTACGCCGGAGCTGCCGTAGCTGAACTTGCCCGGGTTCTTCTTGACCAGCGCGACGAAGTCCTGCGCGTTCTTCACGCCCGCGCCGGTGGACGCCACCAGCACCAGCGGCTGCGAGCCGATGCGCCCGATGGGCGTGAAGCTGGCCGGCCCGTATTTGACGGTGCGCGGCGTGACCAGCTTGGCGATCGCCAGCTCGTTGCTGGAGCCGACCAGCAGCGTGTAGCCGTCCGGCGCGGCGGCGGCGACCTTCTGCGCGCCGATGGTGCCGCCGGCGCCGCCTAGGTTCTCGACCACCACCGGCTGGCCCAGGCGCGTGGACAGCTCGGCGCCGACGAGGCGGCCCGTCAGGTCGGTGCTGCCGCCGGGCGGGTAGCCGACGACGAGGGTGATGGGCTTGGTGGGGTAGTCCTGGGCGGTGGCGGGGAGGGTGGGGAGCAGGGCGGCGGTGGCGGCGAGCAGCGTGGCGGCCAGGGTACAGCGGCGCGTGGGCGGGGTGGGGTGGTTGAAGGTGGTCATGGGTGTCTCCTCGGCAATGTCGTTGTGGTGTGTGGCATTGTGGAAAGCGAGGAGAGGCAGCATGGTGCCGAATTGGCACGTAGGCGTGCTAAAGACAAACTGGCATAAAACTTTATGCGCCATGCGCTTCAGGGCACATTTTTAAATAGAAGCGATTTCACAAGAAGCAAAAGCGTTTTGTTTAATTTTCAATGAATATCGCTATCAAGTGCGCGCCTTGCTTTATAAAAATACTCAACAATTGAATTTATTTCCAAGTCAGTAGATTTGATATTTTTAATTAAAGCAGACTTGTTCATCGAATTAAAAATATCTCTTACTTCTTTCTCGGTTTTATTTGCCTGATAAGCTATTGATCGGAGCAGGTTTGTCATGCCGAATATGCTCCCTGACAATCCAATAATTTTATTGATTACTTCTCCAGAAAGATGACGATAAGATTCTTTCTCTTGAATAATTTCTTCATACCTCTGCTCTATCCCTCTTGCTAGCGTCTCCAAGTAATGGGGTCGAACATAATAATCCTCCTTTTCCATCATAAAGGAAAGGTGAGAGGCTTGTGATTGCAAGTCGCTTGCAATAACAATTAGGTAATGGAGGGATTTTATTGCGTCCAGTTTCGCTCTGTACTTCTTCTCTTTAATATCTATTAAAATCTGTCTGTCAGCAATAAAAAGAATAAGCCATGCTGCCGCAATCGGAATAACTGCTTGTAGAGAGGAAACAGCCTCGGGGTACTTTGCCATTCGCATTTGATAAGCAAAGACGAGCAAAGATAATAAAAATAAAATGGCCAACACCCAGTTGACAGCAGTTATGTATATATATAAATCTTCACTATTTTTCATGATGTTAATCCAAAAATATAAATTTATTGGCCATTCGAATATTTCTCTCTCCTGTTGATTGGCCTCTAGCTCATTTCTTCAATTATTGGTTCCGCTTTCCCGTTGAAGAATCTCTCGTGGCTTAGGGCTTGGGATTTCATGGAGATTTATTTCTACTGAACATCAATCAAAGCATCATGATTGTAGTCAAGACAGTGACTTCGATCGCAGTAAAGTGTCAAATCAATCAACGCTTTCAAAGCCATCGAATTTTCAAACGTCTAGGTTACCGTTGCTCCTATCAAAATAATTGAATCGTTTCTATAGGATTTTTTGGGGGTTGTCTATTCGTGAAAATCATTATTCTTTGATTTTTCCATGCCGGCAATTTAATTTATCATGCATGACATGCTTTACATAAAAAATTTCTTTGCAGGCATAAACAGCATTTAGTCACTCGTCATCGCCGTCCATAGAATCTCAGCTAACGGCCCCAACCGCCTTTTCGGTCGATACAGCCGCACATCAAACACCACATCCAGCGCCGCATCCCCCGCTCGCGCCAGCCGCCCACCCTGGCAATCCCCCTGCACCAGCGACCACGGTAGCCACGCCACCCCCAACCCACGCAGCACATATTCATGCGTCGCATCCGGCGAATCGCATTCCAGTAGCCGGCGCAGCGGCGGCGCGGCCGGGTGGCGGGTCAGGTGGTCTTCCAGCAGCCGCCCCAGCGCCAGCGTGCGCGCATGGGCCACGTGCGGCACCGGCGCGGCGCACATGCGCAGGGCGTGCAGCGGCGCCCCGTTCGCATCGGCGCGCGAGACTGGCACCAGCCGATCCTGCGCCAGCGTGCGGTGGCTGAACTGGCGTGCGTCCAGCGGGATGGTCAGCGCCGGGTGGTGGTACAGCAGCGCGAAATCCGCTGCGCCGTCCTGCAGCCATTGCACGGTCTCGGCCAGCGAGCCGGTGTGAATGCGCAGCGTGCCGGCGTCGCCCAGCAGCGGCGCCAGGCGCGGCAGCCAGTCGGCGACCAGGGTGCGCGCCAGCGTGCGGCCGGTGGCCAGGGTGACGGTGCGGGCGTGGCGGCCGGCCAGGGCGCGCAGCTCGTGCTGCGACGCGGCCAACTCGCGCGCGGTCTGCTCGGCGGTTTCCAGGAAGGCCTGGCCGGCCGCGGTCAGGCGCAGTGGGGCGCTGCCGGGCTCGACCAGCGGCGTGCCGGCCCAGGCCTCCAGCGCGCGGATGCGCCGGCCGAAGGCGGGGTGGGTCACGTGCCGCAGCTCGGCCGCGCGGGTGAAGCTGCGCTCGCGCGCCAGGGCGATGAAGTCGTCCAGCCATTTGAGCTGCATGGCGGGACGCGGCGGGCCGTTGGCGCTGCGGGTGTCAGCCGCGCGCTTCGTCCAGCGCCTGGCGCGTGGCCCAGGCGGCGGTGCGGGCGGCGTCCTTCCAGTCGCCCTCGCCGGAGGCATACAGCACCGCACGCGAGGAGTTGACGACGATCGGGCCGTCCTGTGTCAGCCCGGCGCGCACCGTGGCGGCGGCGTCGCCGCCCTGCGCGCCCACGCCGGGGATGAGCAGCGGCAGCGTCGGCGCCAGCGCGCGCACGCGGGCGATTTCCTCGGGGTAGGTGGCGCCCACCACCAGGCCCAGCTGGCCGTTGCGGTTCCACGGGCCTTGTGCCTGGGCGGCGATGTGCTCGTACAACAGCGGCTGGCCGTCCACGCTGGCCAGGCGCTGCGCCTGCAGGTCGTCGCCGCCGGGGTTGGAGGTGCGGCACAGCAGGAAGGCGCCCTTGCCGTGGTAGCGCAGGTAGGGCTCGATCGAGTCGAAGCCCATGAAGGGCGACAGCGTCACCGCGTCGGCGCCGTAGCGCTCGAAGGCCTCGCGCGCGTATTGCTCGGCGGTGGCGCCGATGTCGCCACGCTTGGCGTCCAGGATCACCGGCACGTGCGGGGCGTTGGCGCGCATGTGCTGCATCAGGCGCTCCAGCTGGTCCTCGGCCCCGTGCGCGGCGAAGTAGGCGATCTGCGGCTTGAAGGCACACACCAGGTCGCAGGTGGCGTCGACGATGGCGGCGCAGAAGTCGTAGATGCGCCGGGCGTCGCCCTGCAGCGCGCCGGGAAAGCGCTGGGGCTCGGGGTCCAGCCCCACGCACAGGAGCGAGCCGTTGCGCGCCGTCGCGCCCTGCAGCATGTCGAGGAAATTCATGGGGCGCGATTTTAGGCACCGCCTGCGCCCGCGCCGCGCGCGCCGCACAATCGGCGCATGCCCCAACTGACCTCTCGCCAGCTCGTCGTCCTGCCTCTGCTCACCCTGATCTGGGGGCTGAACTGGCCGATGATGAAGCTGGGCGTGGCCGACATCGCGCCGCTCACCTTCCGCATGCTGTCGTTCTGGGTGGGACTGCCGTTCCTGGCGCTGATCCTGCTGCAGCGCGGCGAGCCGTTCGCCATCCCGCGCGCCTGGTGGCCGCGCCTGCTGCTGCTGACGCTGGTGAACATGGTCGTCTGGCACGCGCTGATGATCCTGGCGATCCCGCTGCTGTCCAGCGGCCGGGCGGCCATCCTGGGCTACACCATGCCGATCTTCTCGGCGGTGATCGGCAGCGTGTTCTTTGGCGACCGGCTGGCTGGGCGCGGCTGGCTGGGGGTGCTGGCCGCCGCCGTGGGCGTGCTGCTGCTGCTGTGGAACGAGATGGGCGCCCTGGGTGCCAGCGGCTGGGGCGTGGGGCTGATGCTGGTGTCGGCCGCCTCGTGGGCGCTGGGCACGCAGCTGCTGCGCCGGCTGCAGGTGCCGGTGCCGCTGCTGACGCTGTCGTTCTGGATGGTGGCGCTGACCTGCGCGGTGCTCACCGTGCTGGCGCTGGCGTTCGAGCACCAGCGCTGGCACGCGCCGGGCGCCGCCGCCTGGGGCGCGGTGGTCTACAACGGCGTGCTGGCGCTGGCCTTCGCGCAGGTGGCCTGGTTCTTCCTGGCGCGCACGCTGCCGCCGGTGGCCTCGACGCTCAGCGTCATGCTGATCCCGGTGATCGGCGTGTTCAGCGGCGCGCTGTGGCTGGGCGAGGTGCTGCGCTGGCAGGACTGGACGGCGGTGCTGCTGATGGTGGTGGCCATCGCCTCGGTGCTGTGGCCGTCACCGGCGCCGGCCGTGAAAGCCGGGATTTGAGTGTTTTAGGCCTCTGTCCCCCATGAAACAAGGGCCTGCAGCTATGCTTTGAATAGCAAAAAGCCGCCGGCGCGGTGGCGCCGGCGGCTGGCTGGGGGCCTGGGCGGGCGCCGGGTGGCGCCCGCCGCGGGCCGTCAATACACGTCGTGCTGGGTGTTGTAGACGTTGAAGTGGCCGGTCGGGGTGATCAGGCGCGGGTCCTTGATCACCTTCTTCAGCTTCAGCGTCTTGTCGTCCACCACCACCAGGGCGCTTTGCTTGTCCTTGGCCGACCAGACGGCGAACCAGACCTCGTCGCCCGCCTTGTTGTACTCGGGCTGGGTCACGCGCTTGGCGCCGCCGTCGTTGGGCAGGCCGGCCCACTCGGCGATCGGCAGCGTCTGGTAGCCCTTGTCCAGGTTCTGGATGTCGAACACCACCACCGCCTGCGAGATCTTCGGATCGGGGTTGAGCGGCGCGTCCGACCACAGGTGGCTGGATTTGGGGTGTGTCTTGACGAACAGCGCGCCGCCGCCCGGCCCGGTGAGCTTGGCAACCTCCTTGAAGGCGTACTGGCCGTGCTTCTTGGGGTCGGTGCCGATCAGCGAGATGCTCTCGTCGCCCAGGTGGCCGGTGGCCCACACCGGGCCGTACTGCGGGTGGGTGAAGTTGGCGCCGCGGCCCGGGTGCGGGATCTTGCCGACCTCGGTCAGCCCGGCCAGCTTGCCGTCCTTGGTGTCGATGGCGGCGATCTTGTTGCTGTTGTTGGCGGCGACCATGAAGTAGCGCTTGGACGCGTCCAGCCCGCCGTCATGCAGGAACGGCGCCGAGCCGATCTCGGTCATCTTGATGGCCTCCAGGTTGGAGTAGTCGACCATCAGCGTCTTGCCGGTCTCCTTCACGTTCACGATGAACTCGGGCTTGTAGTGCGAGGCCAGGATCGAGGCCACGCGCGGCTCGGGGTGGTACTCCTGCGTGCCGACCACCATGCCGCGCGTGGAGACGATTTTCAAAGGCTCCAGCGTGTCGCCGTTCATGATGGTGAACTGCGGCGGCCAGTACGAGCCGGCGATCGCCAGCTTGTCCTGGTAACCCTTGAACTTGCTGGTCTCGACCGAGCGCGCCTCCAGGCCGACGCGGATCTCGGCCACGTTGTCGGGTTTCTCCATCCACAGGTCGATCATGTTGATCTTGGCGTCGCGCCCGATCACGAACAGGTAGCGCCCCGAGGCCGACATGCGCGAGATGTGCACCGCGTAGCCGGTCTTGACGATGTTGATGATCTCCTTGGTGTCGCCGTCGATCAGCGCCACCTCGCCGGTGTCGCGCAGCGTGGTCGAGAAGATGTTCTCCAGGTTGTAGCGGTTCATCTTCTTCTTCGGGCGCGCCTCGGGCGGCACGATCACCTTCCAGGTGTTCTTGGCATCCGCCAGGCTCCACTCGGGCGGTGTGGGAGGGTCCTGCTGTACGTAGCGCGCCATCAGGTCCACCGTGGCCTCGTCGAAGTCGCCCGAGGTCTGCCAGTTGGGCATGCCCGCCGGCGAGCCGTAGGCGATGAACACCTTCAGGTAATCCGTGCCCTTGGGCAGCGTCACGTCCGGGGTCAGCGGCTTGCCGGTGGCGCCCTTTCTCAGCACGCCGTGGCAGCCGGCGCAGCGCTCGAAGTAGATCTGGCGCGCGCGGTCGAACTCCGCCTGCGTCATTTTCGGCGCCTTGGGGTTGGAGCTCTGGTACATCGGCACCTCGGCCAGCGGCGAGGAGCCGGCCTGGTAGTTCAGCTCCGTCTTGGTGACGTCCTTCTCGTGCTGAGCCATCGCGCCCAGGGCCAGGGTGGACAGTGCCAGCGCCGTCAGGCGTGCCAGCGTGCGGGGTTTCATGAGGCGACTCCTTGTCGTGTGTGCCGCGGCCCGGGAACGCACTGCCTGCGACTGCAACAGGCCCTCTGCGGTGGGCTGCGGCAGGCGTGCCCCCAGAGGTGTTGCCGGCATGTTCCGTGCCAACCCGCAGCCGGCGGTTGAGGCACATCAAAGGCCCATGCGATATGCATTTTTTGCAACGCACACCATTCCATGACGGATGTCAAGGGGCCAATAATGGCCGCGCCATCTGGTTTTCCCGAACGGAGTGCTGTTCCATGCGACAGGCGAGCCCTATCCCCTCCTGCAACACCCGGCCCGCGCGGCTGGCCTGGGGCGTGGCCCTGGCCTGCCTGCACGGGGCGGCGCTGGCCCAGCCGGCCCCGGCACCTGTGGCCACGGCGCAGCTGCCCGAGGTGGTGGTCAGCGGCTCGCGCCACGAGCAGTCGGGCGACGAGCTGCCGCTGTCCTACGACGTGATCGACGCGCGCGCGCTGTCCGACGGCCAGGTGCGCAGCGTGCGCGAGGCGCTGCAGGAGCTGCCCAACACCTCGGTGCGGCTGCTGCCGTCGCGCTTTTCCGTCACCGGCGTCAGCTCGGCCACCGGGCGCGACGGCAATGCCGGCATCAACATCCGCGGCCTGGGCGGCAACCGGGTGCTGCTGCTGGTCGACGGCGTGCGCCTGCCGCGCAGCTACGCGTTCCGCACCACGGTGTTCGACCGCGAATACCTGTCGCTGGAACTGGTCAAGCGCATCGAGGTGGTGCGCGGCCCGGCCTCGGCGCTGTACGGCTCGGACGGCATGGCCGGCCTGGTGCAGTTCATCACGCCCGAGCCGGCGGACTTCCTCGGCGGCACGGACGGCCAGCCGGCCAAGGCGGTGGGCGGGCGCTTGGCCGCCGGCTGGAGCGGCGACGACCACGGCCGCATGGCCGCCGGCACGGTGGCGGCGCAGGCCGGCGAGGGCGTGCAGTGGCTGCTCACGGCCAGTGCCCGGCGCGCGCACGCGCTGGACAACCGCGGCAGCGTGGGCACGCCCGACAGCCGACGCACCCGCCCGAACCCGCAGACCGACGACGACCGCGCCGTGCTCGGCAAGGTGGTGCTGACGCCCGGCGCCGGCCAGCGCCATGTGTTCACGCTGGAGCACATCGAACGCCGCCAGGACATCGAGCTGCTGTCCAGCCGCGCGCCGCTGCCGCTGGCCGGCACGCCGGCGCAGGTCGCCGCCGCCGTGGTCGGCGAGGCGTCCGAGCGCAGCATGCAGCGCGACCGCCTGGCCTGGAGCGGGCGCTTCGAGTTGGGCACCGCCTGGGCCGACCGGCTGCAGGCCACGCTGGCCTGGCAGCAGTCCGACTCGCGCCAGATTGGCACCAACCTGCGCCAGGCGCTGCCGCCGCGCATCCGCGACAACCGCTACCAGGAGACGACCTGGCAGGCCGCGCTGCAGGCCGGCCGGCTGCTGCGCGCCGGCGGCTGGGCGCACCAGCTGACCTACGGCGTGGACCACGTCAGCAGCCGCATCGGCAACCTGTACGACGGGCTGAACCCGGCGCCGCCCGAGGTCTTTCCGCTCAAGCGCTTCCCGGACACGCGCGAGACGGCCAGCGCGCTGTTCGCGCAGGACGAGGCCATCGTCGGCGACTGGAGCTTCACGCCCGGACTGCGCTTCGACCATTTCGCGCTGGACGTGACCAGCCAGGCCCTGTTTCACCCGCCGGCCAGGCAGCCCGGGCAGTCGCTGTCGGGCTCGGCGCTGTCGCCCAAGTTCGGCGCGCTGTGGCGCGCGACGCCGCAGTGGAGCCTGTTCGGCCAGTACGCCAGCGGCTTTCGCGCGCCCGAGGCGGGCCAGGTCAACGGCTACTTCGAGAACCTGGCCGAGCAGGTCGTGATCCTGCCCAACGCCGGCCTGCGCCCGGAAAAGAGCCGGGGCGCCGAGTTCGGCGTGCGCGGGCGGCTGCAGCGGCTGCGGCTGGACGCCTCGGTGTTCCACAACCGCTACCGCGACCTGATCCAGGACGCGGCGCTGATCGGGGGCAGCGGCACGGCCGCCGATCCGCGCGTGTTCCAGGCCATCAACCTGGAGCGGGCGCGCATCTCCGGCTTCGAGGTCAAGGGCAGCTACGACTGGGGCCTGGTGGCCGGCGGACGCCTGGCCACCAGCTTCGCCTATGGCCAGGCGCGCGGGCGCAACCAGGCCACCGGCCAGCCGCTGAACTCGGTCGATCCGGCGCAGCTGGCGCTGGGCCTGCGCCACGAGCACGCCACCTGGGGCTGGGCGCTGGACGCGCGCCACCACGCCGCCAAGCGCGCCGCCGACATCGACAGCGCCAGCGCGGTGAAGGCGCCGAACACGCAGTTCACCATTCCGTCAGCGACGGTGCTGGACGCCTCGGTGCAGTGGCGCCCGCGCCCGGACGTGCGGGTGAACCTGGCGCTGCACAACCTGACCAACCGCAGGTACTGGCTGTGGAGCGACGTCTATGGCCTGCCGGCGCAGTCGGGCACCAACGACGCCTGGACGCAGCCGGGGCGCAGCGGGCATGTGTCGGTGGTGCTGGATTTCTGACGCCCGTCGTGCTTGCCATGCGCCAGTGAATCATCGAATTTGATAGCTGCAAGCCCATACATCCAAAGGGCTTGCGGCCTTTTTCATGCCAATCCCAGGAATTTGCCCGGCGCCATGCCCACGGCGCGGCGCACCATGGCGCTGAAGGCGCTGGGGCTGGCGTAGCCCAGCTCGGCGGCGATCTGGTTGATCGGCAGGCGCCGCGCCGCCAGCGCCGCTGCCTGCGCCAGCAGCACCTGCTGGCGCCACTGGGTGAAGCTGCTGGCCAGCTCCTGGCGGAACAGGCGCGCCACGGTGCGCGGGCTGGCGCCGGTGCCGCGCGCCCAGTCGGCCAGGGTGTCGTGGCGCGTCGGGTCGGCCAGCACCGCCTCGCACAGCTGGCGCAGGCGCTTGTCGCGCGGCAGGTCCACGCCCAGGCGCACGCTGGCGGCGTGGCGCAGCTCGTCCAGGATCAGCGCGCTCAAGTGGCGCTCGCGCCGCGCCAGCTCGGACGCCAGCGGGGCGCCGTCGGGCGCGGTGGGCATCTCGCGCACCAAGGCGCGCAGCAGCGGCGAAACCTCCAGCACCCGGCACTGCTGCCACGGCGCCTGCTGGGCGGCGGGCACGCCGGGACCGCAGAGCCCCGCCGGCTGGTGGATGTACAGGGTGCGCAGGTCGGCGTCCTCGACCATGGTCACGGCGTGCTCGACGCCCGGCGGAATCCACAGCGCGCGCGACGGCGGCACGATGAAGCTGCCGCCGGCCACCGCCAGGCGCAGCACGCCGGTGGTGGACACCGCCACCTGCGCCCAGGGATGCTGGTGCGGACGCACCTGGGTGTCGGCGCGCAGCGCGCGGAACTTGGCGCGCACAGGGCGGGCCCGGTTCGGCACGAACAGGTGCGGGGTGAGCGATTCGACGTACGACAGCACGCGCGCCGGGCGCGTGGCCGGGGCGGTGGCGGGCGGCGTGGGCGTGGTGGAGGGTCTTGGCATGATCGCGACAGAAGTTGGCCGGCTATCGTAATCGCGCCGAACGCCGGCTGCCTACCATCGGCGCATGTCCGCTTCCCTCACTTCCCCGCCCGGCGCCCCGCTGCGCCAGGACGCCCGCACCATCGGCCTGATCGGCCTGGCGCACGGCTCGTCGCACTTCTTCCACATGCTGCTGCCGCCGCTGTTTCCGTTCCTGATCGCGGACTTCGGTTTCACGTACTCCGAGCTGGGGCTGCTGCTGTCGGTGTTCTTCGTGGTCTCGGGCGTGGGCCAGGCGCTGTCGGGCTTCGTGGTTGACCGCGTGGGCGCGCGGCCGATCCTGTTCTTCGCGCTGGCCTGCTTCGGCTGCGCCGGGCTGCTGGCGGCCAGCGCCTCGGGCTACGCCGGGCTGGTGGCGGCGGCGGCGCTGGCCGGCGTGGGCAACGCGCCGTTCCATCCGGTGGACTTCACCATCCTGAACAAGCGCGTATCGTCCGAGCGGCTGGGCCACGGCTTCGCGGTGCACGGCATCTCGGGCAACCTGGGCTGGGGCGCGGCGCCGGTGTTCATGGCCGGCATCGCCAGCGCCGCCGGTTCGTGGCGCGTGGCCTGCCTGTGCGGGGCGCTGCTGGCGTTCGCGGTGCTGGCCGTCATGGTGTGGCAGCGCGACGCGCTGGACGACCGCCAGCCACTGGCCGCGCACAGCCCCGCCAGCGCCGCGGCGGCGGCCGCTTTCCAGGCCGAGCACCCGCTGGCCTTCCTGCGCCTGCCGGCGGTATGGCTGTGCTTTTCGTTCTTTTTCTGGAGCACCTGCTCGCTGTCGGCTATCCAGAGCTTCGCCAGCCCGGCGCTGCAGAACCTGTACGGCCTTCCGCTGACCGCTACGGCGCTGGTGGTCACCGGCTACATGCTGTGCAGCGCCGCCGGCATGGTGCTGGGCGGCTTCCTGGCCAGCCGGGTGCAGCGGCTGGAGAAGACCATCAGCATCTGCCTGCTGGCCGCCGCCGCGCTGCTGGCGCTGGTGGGCGCCGGGCTGCTGCCGGGGACGTGGGCGCTGGTGGTGGTGGCGGTGTCGGGCGCCGGGGTGGGCATCGCCGGGCCGTCGCGCGACATGCTGATCAAGCGCGCCGCGCCGCCGGGCGCCACCGGCCGGGTCTATGGCACGGTGTATTCGGGGCTGGACCTGGGCTTCAGCCTGGCGGCGCCGGTGTTCGGCGCGATGCTGGACGCCGGGCTGAACCGCGGCATCTTCTTCGGTTCGGCGGGGGCGCTGGTGCTCAGCGTGGTCTCGGCCGGCTTCGTCGGCATCGGCGTGGCGGCGCGCCGGCGCCAGGCGCTGGCAGCCGCCTGACGCCGCGCCGGCATCAGGCGCCGCCGTTCTTGCGGCCGCCGCCGGTGCCCCCGCTGCCCAGCAGGTGGCCGTTCACGGTGGTGCCGTACAGCGAGTCGTCGCTGTCGTGGTATTTCTTGCGCGTCTCGGCCACCGAGCCGGTGAAGCGCGGGTCCTGCGGGCGCTCGTGGCTGTTCATGAACGCGGCCACGTCCCAGGCCTGCTGCTCGGTCAGCGAGCCACCGCGGCCCAGCGGCATGTTGGCGTGGATGAAGGCCGAGGCATTGCCCAGCTGGTGCATGCCGGCGCCCCAGTTGAACGACTGCGGACCCCACAGCGGTGGGAAGACCTGCGTGTCGCCCACGCGCTGGCCCTGGCCATCCGCGCCGTGGCACAGCGCGCAGTTCTGCGCATAGACCTGCTCGCCGCGCGCGTAGTCGGGCGCCTGCGGGGGTTTCTTCAGTTTCGGATAGCCGCTGCCGGGCATGGGCGTGCCTACCGGTGCGCCCTTGGCCAGCCAGAAGGCATAGGTCTGCAGCGCGGTGATGACCTCGCTGTCGGCTGGCGGCGCCTTGCCGTTCATGCTGTACTGAAAGCAGCCCTGCAGGCGCGAGGCCAGCGTGTCCACCTCACCGGTCTTCTTGCGGTAGGCCGGGTAGTGCACGAAGGCCGCCCACAGCGGGGCTGAATCGGCCTGGCGGCCGGCGTCCAGGTGGCAATTCACGCAGTTCAGCTGGTTGCCGACGTAGGCGCGCGCATAGGTGCCGGTCTGCATGAAGATGCGCTCGCCCAGGCGCACCATCTTGCCGAAGTCGTCATTCGGCAGCTCGGCCTCGGGCGGCGGCGCGAAGGCGGTGCGCTGCACCACCCGGGCGGTGGCCGAGGCAACGGACGCGGGTAGCGGTGGTGCGGGCTGGGCATCCTCGGTGTCCGTGCGGGCAGGCGCGGCGGCGTTGGCGGGTGCACTGCTGGCCGCAGGGGCGGCCGGCGCGGCGGCGGCAGGGGTGTCCTGCGGCCAGGGCTTGTCCAGCTCGCGCTTGAACCAAAGGTTGCTGGCGATGACCACACCCAGCACGATGGCGACGATGATGGCGGCGAACAGCGCCAGCCCGCGGATGCGTGGAACGCGGTGGTCGGTCATGGCTTGCCCCCGTTGTGTGCCGTGGCAGCCGGCACGGCCGGCGCGGCGACCGCGGGCACGCTGCTGCTTTGCTGCCCCAGGCCGGCGTAGTGGTTGGCGACGGCGGCGATGTCGGCGTCGCTCAGCTTGGCGGCCACCGCCACCATCAGCTTCAGCGGGCCGGGCGGGCGCGCATTGCCGCGCCAGGCCTTGAGCTGCTCGACGATGTAGGCCGCCGGCTGGCCGGCCAGCGGCGGAAAGTGCTCGCCCACGCCCTGCCCACCCGGACCATGGCACTGCGCGCAAGCCGGCAGCCCGTCGCTCCAGCGCCCGCGCGCGGCCAGCCAGGCGCCGGTGTCATCCGGGCTGGCGTCGGCGCGCGCCGGCTGCACCGCCGCCGGGGCCGGCAGGCGGCTGTAATACAGCGCCAGCGAGGCTCGCTCCTGCGCGTTCAGCGCCTTGGCGATGGGCTGCATGATGGGATTGGCGCGGCTGCCGTCGGCAAAGGCGTCCAGCTGCGCGCGCAGGTAGGCGGCGCCGGTGCCGGCCAGGCGCGGGAAGCTGGCCCCGCCCTCGCCGCGCTCGCCATGGCAGCTGATGCACGCCGCCGCGCCCTGTGCCGAGCCCTTGGCGGCGATCTGCCGGCCGGCCTCGGCACTGGCTTGCGGCGCTGCCTCGGGTGGTGGCGTGGGCTGGCCCGGCAGGGCGATGGCCGGCGAGCCGGGCGGCGGTGTTGCCGGTGCCTGGGCATGGACCTGCGCCGCGGCCGCCATCAGCAGGCCGGTCAACAGTGCCGCGGTGCCGCGGCAGGTGAGGGGGTCAAGCACGGACATAGCGCCAGCCTTCGTCCTGCATGGTGGCCAGGGCCACTACCGCGCCTTCGGGCAGCACCCGCAAGGGTGCGTCCGCTTGGCGCTCCAGCTGCTTCAGCGTATTGCCGCAGACCAGCGTCAGCGCGTCGGTGGCGGGCTGCGGCTCGTCCAGCGTGGTCGCGACCGCGTCGCCATTGACTACGATGCGCACGGCGTCCTGGCCGAGCACACGCGCGGCGTTGCCGGCGTTGCGGCGCGCGCGTTCCAGTGCGGCGCGGGTGGGGGCATGCAGCACCAGGCGCGCCGTGGCGGCTGGCGGAGAGGGGTGGGCGGCGGACATCGGGGGTACTCCTGCGCCGTGCGCGACGGCTGTTGTGGCCATCGTAGGAGTGCGCCAGGGGCGGCGTCTGTCGGCCGGCGTCCATGACCGCCGGGGGCCGTGGTCCGACCCGCGGCATCGACAGGCGTCCAGCAGGAGGGCGGTCAGGGCGCCAGGTCTTGCAGCTCCTGCGCGCGCTGCGTGGTCATCTGCAGCCGGCACAGCGCCGCGCTCACCCCGGCCAGCGTGCCGCCGTCGGGGTCGGCATAGAAGCCGCAGTTGGCGTCGCGGTACTGCAGCCACAGCCGCTGCGCGGCGACCAGGCCCTTCCTGCGGCTGGGCGCCAGCTGGCCGGTGAGCGTGCGGTAGGCCTGGTTCAGCCGCTGGTCCTGCCGCCCGTGCTCGTCGCCGATGCAGTCCAGCATGGACACCGTCACGCCGCCGGCGCGGTCCATGCACGACTGGTAGCGCGGGCTGTAGGCCGGCTGGTCCGCGTGGGCGGGCAGGGCCAGGCAGGCGAGCAGGAGGCTGGCGGCGATGGTCTTGGTCATGCGGTGGCTCCCGTGCGGATGGGGTATGGGGGAAGGCGCCGGGGCGGCTGGTGTTCAGGCGTGTGCCTCGCGCAGCACGCGCCGGTACTGCACCGCCTCGGCGACATGCGCCGCCTGCACCGGGCCGCTGCAGGCCAGGTCGGCGATGGTGCGCGCCACCTTCAGTGCGCGGTGCGTGCTGCGCGCCGACCAGCCCAGGCGCGTGGCGGCGGCCTGCAACAGCGTGCGCGCGGCCTCGTCCAGCTGCGCGGCCCGGTCGATCTCCTGGCCCGCCAGCGCCTGGTTGGCCTTGCCCTGGCGCGCCAGCGCGCGCCCATGCGCGGCGGCCACGCGCTCGCGCACGGCGCCGCTGGCCTCGCCGGGCGGGGCGGCCAGCAGCTCGTCGGGCGGCAGCGCCGGCACCTCGACGTGCAGGTCGATGCGGTCCAGCAGGGGGCCGGACAGCCGTGCCTGGTAGCGCGTGACCTGGTCGGGACTGCAGCGGCAGGCGCGCTGGCGCGCACCGAAGAAGCCGCAGGGGCAGGGGTTCATGGCCGCCACCAGCTGGAAGCGCGCCGGGAACTCGGCGCGCCGCGCCGCGCGGGCGATGGTGATGTGGCCGCTCTCCAGCGGCTCGCGCAGGGCTTCGAGCGCGCTGCGCGCGAACTCGGGGAACTCGTCCAGGAACAGCACGCCGTGGTGCGCCAGCGAAATCTCGCCCGGGCGCGGCGGCGAGCCGCCGCCGACCAGCGCCACCGCGCTGGCGCTGTGGTGCGGGGCGGCGGTGGGGCGCTGCATCCAGCGTGCCGGCTCGAACCGACCGGCCAGGCTGGCCACGGCCGCGCTCTCCAGTGCCTGTTCCACGCTCATGGGCGGCAGCAGGCCGGCGAAGCGCTGCGCCAGCATCGACTTGCCCGAGCCTGGCGGGCCGACCAGCAGCAGCCCATGCGATCCGGCCGCGGCGATCTCCAGCGCCCGGCGCGCGCCGGCCTGGCCTTTCACGTCGGCCAGGTCGGGGCCGGAGGGCGCGGCAGTGCCGGCGGCGGCCGGCTGCAGCAGCGCCCAGCCGTCGTCGTCCGGCTGCGGCGCGGCGTCGGCGGCCTGGGGCAGGAACTGGCGCACCACGTCCAGCAGGTGGCGGGCGCGGTGGACACGCGCGCCGGGCACCAGCGCCGCCTCCTCGGCGCTGCCCGGCGGCAGCACCATCTGCGGGGTGGCGCCGGCCGCGCCCTGGGTGGCCAGCGCCAGCGCCGTGGCCAGGGCGCCGCGCACCGGGCGCAGCTGGCCCGACAGCGACAGTTCGCCGGCGAACTCCCAGCCGTCCAGCCGCGCGCCGTCGATCTGCCCGCTGGCGGCCAGGATGCCCAGCGCGATCGGCAGGTCGAAACGGCCCGAGTCCTTGGGCAGGTCGGCCGGCGCCAGGTTCACCGTGATGCGCTTGTTGTGCGGGAACTCCAGCCCGGCGTTGGTCAGCGCCGAGCGCACGCGCTCGCGCGCCTCCTTGACCTCCACGTCGGCCAGGCCGACCAGCGTGAAGCTGGGCAGCCCATTGGCCAGGTGCACCTCGACGGTGACCGGCGGCGCCGCCAGCCCCAGCAGGGCGCGGCTTTGCACCAAAGCAAGGCTCATGGGCAGTGTTTTCCGTGGCTGTGCACCAAAGCGGTGCGGGTGGGGCGTGCTTCGGCACGCGGCCCGGGGATGCCCCGCATTGTGCGCAGGGCGCCGCCGCCACGCCAGGCGGGGCTGCCCGGGCGCGCGCGGCGCCTGGCACGGTCCGTGCTGAGACCCAGGGGCCAACGCCTGGTTTGGCATGACTTGACGAGGAGTGACCATGATTTCCGCATCCCTCCGGGGCCTGTGCCTGAGCTTGCTGGCCACCGCCCCGGTACTGGCGGGCGCGCAGTGGAGCGCCAACCTGTCCTTGACCAGCAACTACAAGTTCCGCGGCCAGGACCAGGACAGCAGCCGCACGCGCGCCGTCAAGCCGGCGCTGCAGGGCGGTTTCGACTACGCCTTCGGCGATTCCGGCTGGTACCTGGGCAACTGGAACTCCAGCGTCCACTGGCTGGCGGGCAACTCGCTGGAGATGGATGTCTACGGCGGCTACAAATTCCAGGCCGCCAGCCTGGCCTGGGACCTGGGCGCGCTGACCTATGTCTATCCCGGCAACACCAGCGGCAACACCACCGAGCTGTACGCCGGCGTCAGCCGGGGGCCGCTGTCGGCCAGGTATTCGCACACCGTCTCGCGCGACTATTTCGGCTGGGCCGGCGCGCACGGCGGCTCGGGCCTGAGCGGGCGCGGCACCGGCTACCTGCTGCTGGGCCTGGCGCACGAAGTGCTGCCCGGCACCACGCTCAAGGCCGCGCTGGGCTACACGCACTTCGCCAGCGACATCCGCGCCCAGGGCGTGCCGCACTACGTGGACTGGCAGCTGGGCGCGGCGCACGAGCTGAGGCGTGGCCTGTCGCTGGGCGCCAGCGTGACCGGCGCCAGCCGCAAGGCGTTCTTTGGGCCGGTGAACGACACCCGGCTGATCCTGTCCCTGACCCAGACCCTGTGAGGAGGACGCTGCCATGAAGCTGCTCACCGCCATCATCAAACCCTTCAAGCTCGACGAGGTGCGCCAGGCGCTGGCCGAGGCCGGCGTGCAGGGCATCACCGTCACCGAGGCCCGCGGCTTCGGCCGGCAAAAGGGCCATACCGAGCTGTACCGGGGCGCCGAATACGTCGTCGACTTCCTGCCCAAGGTCAAGCTGGAGGCAGCCATGCCCGATGCCCTGGTCGAGCGCGCCATCGAGGCCATCGAGGCGGCCGCGCGCACCGGGCGCATCGGCGACGGCAAGATTTTCGTGACCGAGCTGCTGGACGTGGTGCGCATCCGCACCGGCGAGACCGGCGAGCAGGCCCTGTGAAACGAAAGGACTCCACCATGCGTACCCTTGTTGTTTCTCCGGGCCGCGTCGGCGTGGCCCTGCTGCTGCTGGCCGCCGGCGCGCCGGCGCTGGCGCAGGCCCCGGCCGCGCCAGCCATCAGCGCCGGCGACACCGCCTGGATGCTGACCTCGACGCTGCTGGTCATCCTGATGACCATCCCGGGACTGGCGCTGTTTTACGGCGGCCTGGGCCGCGCCAAGAACATGCTGTCGGTGCTGATGCAGGTGTTCTGCGTGTTCTCGCTGGTGACGCTGCTGTGGTGCCTGTACGGCTACAGCCTGGCGTTCTCGGGCGAAGGGCGCTTCATCGGCAACGGCGCCAAGCTGTTCCTGCGCGGCGTGGGACTGGAGTCGGTCGGCGCGCTGGCCACCATCCCCGAGTACGTGTTCATCGCCTTCCAGGGCACCTTCGCCGCCATCGCCGTGGCGCTGGTGGTGGGCTCGTTCGCCGAGCGCATGCGTTTCGCGGCGGTGCTGCTGTTCGCGCTGCTGTGGTTCACCATCAGCTACGTGCCGCTGGCGCACATGGTCTGGGGCGGCGGGCTGCTGGCGCGCGACGGCGCGCTGGACTTCGCCGGCGGCACGGTGGTGCACATCAACGCCGGCGTCGCCGGGCTGGTGGGCGCCTGGCTGGTGGGCCCGCGCATCGGCTTCGGCCGCGAGGCCTTCACCCCGCACTCGCTGACGCTGACCATGGTCGGCGCGTCGCTGCTGTGGGTGGGCTGGTTCGGCTTCAACGCCGGTTCGGCCGGCACCGCCGGGCCCGCCGCCGGGCTGGCCTTCGTCAACACCGTGCTGGCGGCGGCAGCGGCCACGCTGGGCTGGATCGCGGTGGAGGCGCTCACCAAGGGCAAGGGCTCGATGCTGGGCGCGGCCTCGGGCGCCGTGGGCGGGCTGGTGGCCATTACCCCGGCGGCGGGCTTCGTCGGGCCGATGGGCGCCATCGCCATCGGCGCGCTGGCCGGCCCGGCGTGCGTCTGGGGCGTGTCCGGGCTCAAACGCCTGCTGGGCGCGGACGATGCCTTCGACGTGTTCGGCGTGCACGGCGTGGGCGGCATCGTCGGCGCGCTGCTGACCGGGGTATTCGCCGCGCCGGCGCTGGGCGGCGTGCAGGGGCCGGACTTCGCCATCGGGCAGCAGCTGTGGGTGCAGACGAAAAGCGTGCTGCTGACCATCGCCTGGTCGGGCGTGGCCGCGCTGCTGGCCTTCCAGGTGGCGCGCCTGCTGGTGGGCTTGCGCGTGGACGCCGACTGCGAGCGCCAGGGCCTGGACATCAGCAGCCACGGCGAGCGCGCCTACCACCACTGAAGGCGGCCCCAGGCGGCGCGTGCCGGACAATGCCCCGATGACCGCCGCCTGGACCGCCCCCTTCCCCGACCACCCGGCGCAGTTGGGCGAGTCGCCCTTCTGGCACCCGCAGGAGCAGCGCCTGTACTGGGTGGACATTGCCGGCCGTGCCGTGCTGCGCGCGCTCCTGGACGGCAGTGCGCCCGAGCGCTGGGCCCTGCCGGCCGAGCCCGGCTGCGTTGCCCCGGCGCGCCGCGGCGGCCAGCCGGCCGGCCTGGTGCTGGCGCTGCGCGAGCGCATCTGCCACGCACCCGCATGGGGCGGCTCGTTGACCGAGCTGGCGCGCCTGCCGTTCGACGCCGCCACCCAGCGCGCCAACGATGGCAAGTGCGACGCGCAGGGGCGTCTGTGGGTCGGCAGCATCCACGAGCCGGCCAGCGGCCCGCGCCAGCCGGTGGGCGCGCTGTACCGGGTGGACCTGCGCGCGCCGGGTGGCCCGCGGGTGGCGCGCATCTTCGACGGCGTGACCACGGCCAACGGCTTGGGCTGGTCGCCGGACGGTCGCACGCTGTACTTCACCGACACGCCGACGCACGCCGTGCGCGCCTGGAACTGCGACGCCCACGGCGACCCGGTGGGCGCCGCGCGCGTGCTGCGCCGCTTCGCCACGCGCGCCGAGTGCGAGGCCGCCGGCCAGCCCTATGGCGGGCGGCCCGACGGCGCCTGCGTGGACGCCGAGGGCGGCTACTGGTGCGCGCTGTTCGAGGGCGGCCGGGTGCTGCGCCTGGCGCCGGACGGCCAGGTGCTGGACGAGCGGGCGTTGCCGGTGCGCTTTCCGACCATGCCCTGCCTGGGCGGCGCCGACGGGCGCACGCTGCTGGTGACCAGCGCGCGCGGCGGCGCGGACGACGCCGAACGGGCGCAGCACCCGCTGTCGGGCCAAGTGCTGCAGGCGCGTGCACCGGTGGCCGGCCTGCCTGTGGCCTGGTGCGAGCTGGGCTGAGCGCGCGCCAGTCGTTTGGCTGGCGGCAGCGTGCCGGCAGCAGCCCGTGCACAGTCCGCCCCGATTCACGCCGCGCGTTCAAAAAAATCAACAACCCGCACAGGCCCCGTACCGGGGTGCGGGCGTACCATCGCCCGCCATGGACGCAGCCCTCAGCCAGATCTCGCAGCGCGTGTGCGCCGCCGCCGCGACCCGCACCCGTTTGCATATCGCCGGTGGCGGCACCAAGGCCTTTCACCCCGACAGCGGCGCCACCGATGGCGCGGAACGGCTGGACATGCGCGCCTGGTCGGGCGTGGTCAGCTACGAGCCCAGCGAGCTGGTGGTCACCGCCCGCGCCGGCACGCCGCTGGCCGAGGTCGAGGAGTTGCTGGCCGAGCGCGGCCAGTGCCTGGCCTTCGAGCCGCCGCGCTATGCCGCCGGCGGCACCGTGGGCGGCATGGTCGCGGCCGGCCTGTCGGGCCCGGCGCGCGCCAGCGTTGGCGCGGTGCGCGACTTCGTGCTCGGCGCCGAGATCGTCAACGGCCGCGGCGAGCTGCTGCGCTTTGGCGGCCAGGTCATGAAGAACGTCGCCGGCTACGACGTGTCGCGCCTGATGGCCGGCAGCTGGGGCCGCCTGGGCGCGATCACCGAGGTCAGCCTGAAGGTGCTGCCCTTCGCCCCGGCCGAGGCCACGCTGCGCTTTGAATGCGCGCAGGACGACGCCTTGGCGCGCCTGCACGCCTGGGGCGGCCAGCCGCTGCCACTGAACGCCAGCTGCTGGGTGCATGACGAGGGTCGTGGCCAGCTGTACGTGCGCCTGCGCGGCGCGCGCGCGGCCGTCGAGGCAGCGTGCCGCAGCATGGGCGGCGAGCGCCTGGACAGCGACGGCGTGCGCGCCGACTGGGACGCCTGCCGCGACCAGCGCCTGCCCTGGTTCGCTGACCGCGCACCGGATCTGGCGCTGTGGCGCCTGTCGCTGCCGCAGACGGCGCCGGTGCTGCAGCTGCCCGCTGGCGTGGCCGCGCCGCTCATCGAGTGGCAGGGCGGGCTGCGCTGGGTGCAGGCCGCGCCCGAACACGGCGCGCAGCTGGCCGAGCTGGCCCGTGCCGTGGGCGGAAGTGCTCATATTTTCATAGCTGAGTACCCTTGTTCTAAAAGGGCTTCGGGCCTTTTTGACCTGAACGATCCGGCGCTGGCCGCGATCCACCAGCGGCTGCGCCATGCCTTCGATCCGGCCGGGGTCTTCAGCGCCGCGCCATGACGCTGCGCGTGCTGCGCCACCTGGCGGCACGCCACCGCACGCGCGCCACCAACCACACGCTGGGGCTGATGCTGGCCTTCAACGCCGGCGCGATGAACGCCGGCGGCTTCATGGCGGTGCACATGTACACCTCGCACATGACCGGCTTTCTGGCCACGCTGGCCGACAGCCTGGTGATCGGCGAGTTCGCGCTGGTGCTGGCGGCCATCGGCGCGCTGTGGGCCTTCATGTCGGGCGCCGGCACCACCGCCATCTTGGTGAACTGGGCGCGCCAGCAGCACCTGGGCGGGGCGTACGCGCTGCCGCTGCTGCTCGAAGCCGTGCTGATGCTGCTGTTCGGCCTGCTGGGCGCGGCGCTGCAGCAGTGGCCAACGCCCTTTGCCGTGCCGCTGACGGTGCTGCTGCTGGCCTTCATGATGGGCCTGCAGAACGCCGTGGTCACCAAGATGAGCTCGGCGCAGATCCGCACCACGCACATGACCGGCGTGGTCACCGACCTCGGCATCGAGCTGGGCAAGATGCTGTACTGGAACCGCGCCGGCACGCCGCGCGCGGCCCGGGTGCGCGCCAACCGGCAGCGGGTGCGCCTGTTTGCCAGCTTGCTGCTGCTGTTCACCGGCGGCGGCGTGGTCGGCGCGGCGGGCTTCCAGACCTTCGGCTTCGTCTGGGTGGTGCCGCAGGCGGCGCTGCTGCTGGCGCTGTCGCTGCCCCCGCTGCTGGCCGACGCTCAGCGCCTGGCCGCCTGGTGGCGCGCGCGGCGCGGCGACGGCGCGTGAACGCACGGCACGGCGCTGGCGGTTTTTTCCGGCTGACAGGCCGCTGAAGACATTCAAGAATTTTTCCCCCTTGCGGGCCGGCCCACCGGTCCCCTTCTCACGAGGCACGACACCATGCAGACCCAGCTCAGCCCCCGATACGCCGGCACGCCCGAAGGGCAGGAAGCCGAGGCCATCCTGCGCAAGTGCGTGCACTGCGGCTTTTGCACCGCCACCTGCCCGACCTACCAGCTGCTGGGCGACGAGCTGGACGGCCCGCGCGGACGCATCTACCTGATCAAGCAGGTGCTGGAAGGCGAGCAGCCCACGCGCAAGACGCAACTGCACTTGGACCGCTGCCTGACCTGCCGCAACTGCGAGACCACGTGCCCCAGCGGCGTGCAGTACGGCCACCTGGTGGACATCGGCCGCAAGCTGGTGGACGAGCAGGTGCCACGGCCGATGGGCGAGCGCGCCGTGCGCTGGGCGCTCAAGGAGGGGCTGCCCTCGCCGCTGTTCGGCCCGGCCTTGAAGGCCGGCCAAGCGGTGCGCGGCCTGCTGCCCGAGCGCCTGCGCGACAAGGTGCCGCCGCCGGATTCGCCCGAGCAGCGCGCGCGCCCCTGGCCCACGCGCAGCCACGCCCGCAAGGTGCTGATGCTGGCCGGCTGCGTGCAGCCGGCGATGGCACCGAACATCAACGCCGCCACCGCGCGCGTGCTGGACGCGGCCGGCATCGAGTGCGTCATCGCGCGCGAGGCGGGCTGCTGTGGGGCCATCAAGTTCCACCTGAACGACCAGGACGGCGGGCTGGCGCAGATGCGCGCCAACATCGACGTCTGGTGGCCGTACATCGAGCGTGGCGAGGTCGAGGCGCTGGTCATCAACGCCTCGGGCTGTGGCGTCACCGTCAAGGAATACGGCCACCTGCTGCGCGGCGATGCCCGCTACGCCGAGCGCGCGGCGCGCATCAGCCAGCTGGCGCGCGACGTGTCCGAGCTGCTGCCCGACCTGGTGGCGCAGCTGCACGGCAAGGTGCGCGCGCCCGCCGCGCCGCTGGCCTACCACCCGCCGTGCACGCTGCAGCACGGGCAGAAACTGCGCGGTGGCGTCGAGCGCGGGCTGGGGGCGCTGGGCTTCACGCTGCGCCTGGCGCGCACCGAGTCGCACCTGTGCTGCGGCTCGGCCGGGACGTATTCGGTATTGAACCCGGAACTGTCGCACCAGCTGCGCGACCGCAAGCTGGGCGCCCTGGGCGAGGTGTTCGCCGACCAGCCGCCGGCGGCCATTGTCTCGGGCAACGTCGGCTGCATCCAGCACCTGCAAAGCGGCACCGCCACGCCGGTACGGCACTGGATTGAGGCGCTGGACGAGGCGCTGGTGGCATGATGGCGGGTTTTCCGCACCGACCGGCGCCGGCCTGCGCGCCGCGCCTTGTCCGAAGCCAGCCATGAACGACGAATCCGTGAACGCCCCCCTGCCGCCCGCCGGTGACGCGGCCCCTGCCGCTCCCGCGCCCGCCCCGGTGCCCGCTCCGGCAGCGGCCGACGGCGCCAGCGCGCCAGCGGCGGAAGGCGCTGTGCCTGCCGAGGGTGCCGCGTCGGACGCCGCTGCCGCCGAGGCGAGCGCTGCCGCGCCGGCTGGCGGCGCGCGCCGCCCCAACCGACGCGGCCGCGGCCGTGGCGGCAGGCCGGATGCGGCAGGCACCGCCGTCCCGGCAGCCGGCGCTCCCGCGTCTGGCGTACCCGGCGCGGCGCGCCGTCACCATCCGCTGCTGGACCAGCTGGCGCAGTGGCACCCGCGGCTGTTCGGCGCGCAGCCCCTGCCGCTCAAGCGCGGCATCTTCCATGACCTGCTGGCGGCGCACGCCGAGATCGACAAGGACGCGCTGAAAACGGCGCTGGCGCTGCACACCCGTTCCACGCGCTACCTGACGGCGGTGGCCAGCGGCCAGCCGCGCCACGACCTGGCCGGCGCGCGCGTCGAAGCCATGGCGCCCGAGCACGTGCACCACGCCCTGCTGGAGGTGTTCCGCCGCCGCCGTCCGCGCGACGGCGAGGATCTGCAGGAGAAGCTGCGCCGGCGCATCGCCCAGGCCTACGAGGCCAGCGGCTTGACGCGCGAGGCCTACGACCTGCTGGTGCGCGGGCGCGACGAGCGCGCCAACGCGCTGCTGGACGAGGCCTTCGCCGAGGTCGCCGAGCGCGATGCGCGCGCCGAGGCGCTGCTGCGAGCCTTCGAGGCCAGCGGCGCCACGCCCGAGCATTTCGCCGACATGTACGGCATGGACCGGCGCCAGGTCACGCAGCAGCTGGCGCGCGCGCGCCGCCTGCGCGCTCCGGCCGAGCCGGCCGCCGAAGCCGCCGCTGCCGACAAGGCGCCTGCCGCACAGGCCACCGCCGGCACCACTCCCGGCACTGACACCTACGCCAACGCCGACATGCCTGCTGCGCCGCAGGACTGACCCGGCGGGGCGCCGGTTGGCGCGCCCGAGCGCGCGGCAGGGCTTGACGGCGTGCGCCGCTTCGGTGAATACCTGCGAAAAAAGAAGGGGCCGCACGCCTGTGCCGGCCCCTTTTTGTGTCTGCGGCGCGCACGCCGCGCAGCGCAATGCGCAGCGCCAGAGCGTGTGCGCGTTGCCGGCTCAGCGCGCCGCGCCGGGCACGGCGGTCTGCGGCTGGCCGGATGCCGCGCCCGAGGTGCCAGGCGAGCCGGCGGCGCGCCCCTCGTTGCCCGGGGTGCCGGTGGTGGTGCCGGCGTTGCTGGCGCCGCTACCGGCCGGCGCGTTGGAGGCCCCGTCACCGGCGCCCGGCCCCATCGGGCTGGGGACGCTGGTGCTGGTGCCGGCCGGTTGCACGGCGGCGCGCTCGCCCTGGGTGGCGGCCGGCACCGGCGCGTGGTCGCCCTGCGCCGGGCTGCGGTTGCCCTCGGATGGCGTGGACGGGTCGGAGGGCAGGGCCTGGACATTGGCGTCGGGTGTCGCCGCGGGCGTTTCAGAGGTCTGGCGCTCGGGCAGCGGCGTGGGCACCGGCGTGGGGGCAGCGGCGGGCACCGCGCCGGCGGCGGGCGGCGTCAGCTGGGGCATGGCGGGTTGGTTGGTCACCGGCGGGCTGCGGTCGTTGCGCTCGCAGGCGGCCAGGACGGCGGCGCAGGCCAGCGCCAGGGCTAGCGTGGCGTGGCGGGTCGTGGGGCTCATGGCGGCTCCTGTCGATCAGTGGGAAGGTCGCCGCAGTCTGCCCTGCCCGCATGCCCCTGCGGCGTCAGGCCTTGGCGCCGGCGGCTGTAGGCGCGCTCAGTCGCGCCGCGCCGCGGCCAGCGCCGCGCTCATGACCAGCAGGCCGCCGACCAGCGTGCGCCAGCTGGGCTGGCTGGCGCCGGCCAGCATCGACGAGCCGGCGGCGATTACCACCTCGGTCAGCATGACCAGCGCCGTGGTGCCGGCGGCCAGCCGCGCCGCGCCGTACTGCAGCGCCCAGTTGCCGGCCATCAGCGCCAGTGCCAGCGCCGCCGCCGGCAGCGCCCAGGCCGGATCGAACGCCGGCAGCGGCGTCACCAGCCCCAGTGGCTGGCCGGCCAGCGCCGCCAGCAGCGCCATCGCCATGCAGCCGGCGAACATCGCCAGCATGCGCGCCTGCCCCGGCACCTGGTACATGCGCCGCAGCAGCACGTTGTTCAGCGCGAAGGTGAAGCCGCCCAGCAGCGCCAGGCCGTCGGCCAGGCCCAGCGCGCCGGCCAGGCGCTGCACGCCGCCCTCGGCCGGCCACAGCACCAGCAGCACTCCGGCGAACGCCAGGGCCAGGCGCGCCAGCGCGGCCGGCGTGGGCCGCTCACCCAGGATGCGCCAGGCCAGCAGCACCGCCCAGGCCGGCATCAGGTAGAACACCAGCACCACGCGCACCACGTCGCCGATGCCGATGGCCCAGTTGAAGGCGACGTTGTTGATGCCGGCGTTCAGCGCCAGCAGCAGCAGCGCCGGCACGCCCAGCGCCTGGCGCCAGACCTGCGGGCGCAGTGCCGTCAGCACCAGCACGATGGCCGCGTACATCAGCGCCGTGGCCCACAGCGGGTGCAGCCCGGCGCCCAGCATGTGCTTGAACGGCCACCAGGCCAGGCCCCAGATCAGGGTGTTGAACAGCAGGGCCAGAACAGGCAGCGGGCTTTTCATGCAAAAAGTGGCTCCAGCCCTTTGTTTACAAGGGCGTCAAGCTATCGAAACAGGAGTGGCGTCAGTGGTGGTCGCTGCGCGCGATCTTCAGCAGGTGTTCCATCTCCGCCGGGTGGCAGCGCACGTTGCGCGCGTGCCAGCGCCCGATCAGCGCCATCACCACCGCCACCAGCAGCCCGAAGACGGTGATGGCGCCGAAGGCCGACAGGCCGAACTTGGTGGACAGGCTGTAGAACGCGCCCATGCCCAGGATGGCCGCCTGCTCATTGAAGTTCTGCACGGCGATCGAGCGCCCGGCGCCCATCAGGTTGTGCCCGCGGTGCTGCAAGAGCGCGTTCATCGGCACCACCAGGAAGCCGCCCAGCCCGCCCAGGATGATCAGGAAGGGAATCGCCAGCCAGATGCTGTGGATGACGTTCATCAGCATCACGAACACGCCCATGGCGATGCCCAGCGGAATGACGCGCGTGGCGGTGTCCAGGCGCATGCGCATGGACGCCAGCACCGCGCCCACGGCGGTGCCGATGGCCACCACGCCGACCAGCGCCGAGGCCTGCGTGACGCCGTAGCCCAGCGCCGCCGCGCTCCAGGCCAGCACGATGTAGCGCAGGTTGCCTGACACGCCCCAGAACAGCGTGGTGGTGGACAGCGAGATCTGCCCCAGCCGGTCGCGCCACAGGCGGCCGTTGCAGGTCCAGAAGTCGGGCAGCAGCGCCAGCGGGTTGCGCGGCATGGCGCGCATCTCCACGCCGGTGTGCGGGATGCGCAGGTTGAACCAGGCCGCCAGGCCGTAGATCGGCACCAGCGCCATGATGGCCGCCTCGGCCGGGCGCTCGATGCCGAAATCCAGCAGCGGAAAGTCCAGCCCCAGCAGGATGCCCGACAGGTGCGGCGCCACCAGCTGCCCGCCCAGCAGCACGCCCAGGATGATGGAGGCGATCGTCAGCCCCTCGATCCAGCCGTTGGCCTGCACCAACTGCGAGGCCGGCAGCAACTCGGTCAGGATGCCGTACTTGGCGGGCGAATAGGCGGCGGCGCCCAGGCCGACCACGGCGTAGGCCAGCAGCGGGTGCGAGCCATAGAGCATCATCAGGCAGCCGACCATCTTGATGGCGTTGCTGATGAACATGACGCGGCCCTTGGGCTGCGAGTCGGCAAACGCCCCGACGAAGGGCGCCAGCACCACGTAGAACAGCGCGAACATCGGCACCAGCGCGGCGCGCTGCCACTCGGGCGCGCCGCCGGTGCGCAGCAGCTCCACCGCGGTCACGAACAAGGCGTTGTCGGCCAGCGAGCTGAAAAACTGCGCCGACATGATGGTGTAGAAACCGCGCTTCATCGGGGGGCGATGCGCCGCCAGGCACTGCTGGCGGCCATTGAAAACTCCAAGCACTCCGGGGAGCGACGGGCGGTTATAGCACGCGGGTTGCGGGGCCCGATGCCAGAATAGGGCGCGTTTCCCCTCTGTACGCCCCTGCCATGCCGCGCCCTATCCACGCCACCATCCACCCAGCCGCCGTGCGTGCCAACCTGGAGCGCGCGCGCCGCGCCGCGCCGGACGCGCGCGTGTGGGCGGTGGTCAAGGCCGACGCCTACGGCCACGGCATCGAGCGCGTGTTCGATGCCCTGCGCGCGGCCGACGGCTTCGCGCTGCTGGACCTGGACGAGGCCCGGCGTTTGCGCGCGCTGGGCTGGCGCGGTCCGATCCTGCTGCTGGAGGGCGCCTTCGAGGCGCGCGACCTGGAGCTGTGCTCGCGCTTGCAGTTGGCGCACGTGGTGCACTGCGATGCGCAGATCGACTGGCTGTCGGCGCACAAGACGCAGGCGCCGCACCGGGTGTTCCTGAAGATGAATTCGGGCATGAACCGCCTGGGCTTCACGCCGCAGCGCTTTCGCGCCGCCTGGGCGCGCCTGTCGGCGCTGCCGCAGGTGGACGAGATCGCGCTGATGACGCATTTTTCCGACGCCGACGGCGCGCGCGGCATCGCGCACCAGCTGGCCGCCTTCCAGGAGGCCACGCGCGACTTGGACGGCGAGCGCTGCATCTGCAACAGCGCGGCGCTGCTGCGCCACGGGCTGCAGGCCGAGGTGCGCCTGGACTGGGTGCGCGCCGGCATCGCGCTGTACGGCAGCGCCCCGGACCATCCCGAGCGCACGGCCGCCGATTGGCAGCTGCAACCGGCGATGACGCTGGCCTCGCGCCTGATCGCGGTGCAGCAGCTGGCCGCGGGCGACAGCGTGGGCTACGGCTCGCGCTTTGTCGCGCCGGCAGCGATGCGCATCGGCGTGGTCGCCTGCGGCTACGCCGACGGCTACCCGCGCCACGCGCCGGACGGCACGCCGGTGCTGGTGGATGGCGTGCGCACCCAGCTGGTAGGGCGCGTCAGCATGGACATGCTGGCCGTGGACCTGACACCAGTGCCGCAGGCCGACATCGGCAGCCGCGTCACCTTGTGGGGCCGCGACGCGGGCGGCGCGCTGCTGTCCATCGACGAGGTGGCGCAGGCGGCCGGCACCATCGGCTACGAGCTGATGTGCGCGCTGGCGCCGCGCGTGCCGGTGGCCGTGGACGCGTGAAGCGCCGCCGGACGGGCCGGGGGGGCGGCTGGCACAATCCCCGGTTTTTGCCCGGCCCGCGCGGCGGTTTTTTGCTCATGTTCACAGGCATCGTCCAGGCCACGGCGGCCATCGCCGCCATTGAGGATCGCGCCGGCCTGCGCACTTTCACCATCGACTTCCCCGAGGGTTTCTGCACCGATCTGGCGATCGGCGCCAGTGTCGCCGTCGACGGCGTGTGCCTGACGGTGACCGACATCGATTCGCCCACCCGGGCGCGCTTCGATGTCATGCAGCAGAGCCTGGCTGTGACCACGCTGGGCCGCTACGCGCAGGGCGGGCTGGTGAACGTCGAGCGCGCTGCCAAGGACGGCGCCGAGATTGGCGGCCACCCGCTGTCGGGCCACATCGACTTCACCGCGCGCCTGGACAGCGTGCGCACGCTGGAAAACAACCTGGTGTGGCGCGTGGCCGTGCCCGAGTCGCACCGGCGCTACATCTTCGCCAAGGGCTACATCGCCCTGCACGGCGCCAGCCTGACGGTGGCCGAGGTGGACCGGCGCGCCGGCTGGTTCGAGGTCTGGCTGATCCCCGAGACGCGCCGCGCCACGGTGTTCGAGGGCCTGCGTGCGGGCGACCTGCTGAACGTCGAGATCGAGCGCGGCACCCAGGTGGTGGTGGACACCGTGCGCGAGGCGGTGCAGGACAGTCTGGGCGCGCTGGAGCCGGTGCTGCGCGGGCTGCTGGCGGACAAGGGACTGTCGCTGGACGACTACCTGCCGCGCCCCGACCTGCCACGGTGAGCGGCGCCCCGCCGGCGCCTGTGCTGGCCGTGGCCGCCCGCGCTGCCGCGCGCCAGCCGCGCGCATTGACCGTGGCCGACCTGCCCGGCCTGCTGGCGGTGCAGCAGGCCTGCTACGGCACGCGGTTCGTCGAGGGCGCCGAGGTCTTCGCGCGCCGCCTGGCCAGCCCGGCGCAGCGCTCGCTGGTGCTGCGTGGCGCGGACGGCGCGGTGCTGGCCTATCTGGCGGCCTATGCCTCGCGCCTGGGCTGTATCACGCCGCTGCACGGCGACTTCACGGCCACGGCGCAGCCCGACACGCTGTACCTGCACGACCTGGCGGTGCTGCCTGCGTGCGCCGGCCAGGGGCTGGCGGCGGCGCTGCTGGCCACGGCCCTGGACCGGGCACGCGCCGAGGGGCTGCGGCACACGGCGCTGGTGTCGGTGCAGGGCTCGCGGCACTGGTGGGCGCGGCGCGGCTATGCGGTGCAGGGCGTGGCCGATGCGCGCCAGCGCCGGTACCTGGACGGCTATGGCGCGGACGCGCGGTACATGGCGTTTTCACTATCATAATAATAGCTGGAGGCCATTGATATATATGGGCTGCAGGCCGATTTGACCCTGAATCCACGGCCCTGCCCATGGCGGCGGCTTGGCAAGGCGCCGCCGCGGCATCGGGTCAGAACTGCACGTCGGCGCGCAGCCAGAAGGTGCGCCCGGGCTCGTTGATGCGCGCCGTGCCGGGGTAGCCGAAGCCGGCGTTGCCGGCCAGGTTCAGGTGCTCGGCGTAGGCCTTGTCCAGCAGGTTGTCCACGCCGGCGACCAGCTTCAGGTGCCCGTTCACGCGCGCGCCGGCGTGCAGCGACAGCACGCCGAAGCCGGCGCTGTTCCCGAGGTCGCGCCCGACCACGTTGCCCTGGCCGGGGGCGCTGCGCTTTTGCGCGGCCACCAGGCGCCACAGCGCGCCGGCGCTCCAGTCGCCCTGCGACCAGTCCAGGCCCAGGCGCGCCTCCAGCGGCGGCATCTGCGGCAGCGCCCCGCCGTCGCTGGCGTTGCGCCCCCAGCTGTAGGCCAGCGTACCCTGCGCCGACCAGCCGGCGGGCAACTGGCGGCTGGCGCCCAGCTCGAAGCCGGCGGTGCGGGCATCGACGTTGCGCACGTTCGAGGCCATGCCGGCGTAATCGAACAGGATGTAGTCGCGGACCCAGCCGGCGTAGGCCGCGCCCCAGACGCGCCACTGCGCGTCCTGCCACTGCGCGCCCAGGTCCAACTGCGTGGTCTTTTCCGGGCGCAGCGTGGCGAAGGCGTTGCCGGCGCCGGCGGCGCTGTTGCTCGGCGAGATCAGCTCCCAGTAGTCGGGCGCGCGCTGCACGTGGCCGATGCCGGCATACACCGACGCGCCTTGCGGGGTCAGCTGGCGCTCCCAGCGCAGGAAGCCGCTGGGCAGCGTGCCATCGGTGCGGCGCTCGGCACCCGCCGCGGGCATCGGCATGGGCATGGCGCCGTGGCCGCCCATGTCCATGGCCTGTGCCATGGCGCCGTGCATGCCGCCATCGGCGCTCATGTCCATATGCCCGTGGCCGCTGCTGGCGAGCGGGTAGCGCCAGGCGCGTGCGCGGTCCAGGCGCAGGCCGCCGACCCAGCGCGTATCGGGGGTCTGCTGCCAGGCCAGCTCGGCGAACACGCCCTGCTGGTCCAGGCGCGCGTTGCGCTGCCAGGGCTGGCTGGCGTAGGGGCTGGTGGGCGATCCGCTGCGCTGCTCGTGCGGGCTGCGCAGCGCGTCCACGCCCAGATCCAGCTGCCAGTCGGGCTGCCACTGCAGCGTGGCGGCGACGCGCGCGCCGCTGGTCAGGCGGCGCACGTTGCTGGCCATGGGCATGGACATGCCGCCGCCGGGCGTGAACGGGCGCAGCGTGTAGTTGTCCATGACGTGGTCGGCGTCGTTGCGATAGACCTGCGCCTGCAGGCGCGTGAACCAGGGCGTCAGGTTGCGCTGGTCGAACTTGAGTCCCCAGCTGTCGCGGCGGAACTGCGTGCCGTCCATGCCGCGCCCGCCATAGCGTGCCTCGCCGTCGCCGGCGCCGGCGCTCAGCTCCAGCAGCGTATCGGCGCTGGGCGTTAGGCCGAGGGCGACATCGGTGTTCCACTTGTCCCAGGCCGAGGGCACGCGCCGGCCGTGGCCGTCGCGATAGTCATCGCTGCGCGAGTGGTTGGCCGCGGCGCGCACATACAGCCGTTCGTTGCCCGCGACCAGGTCGGCGCGCTGGTCGGCGCGGCCGTGGCTGGCCACCAGGGCGCTGGCGTTCAGGCGCACGCCGGCTTCGGTGAAGTCGGGCCGCTCGCGCTCGAAGCGCACCACGCCGGCCGACGCGCCCGGGCCCCACAGCACGGTCTGCGGGCCCTTGGTGACGATCAGCGTGTCGAAGGTCTCGGGCGAAATGTACGAGCTGGGCGCGTCCATGCGGCCCGGGCAGGCGCCCAGCAGCTGCGTGCCGTCGGTCAGCAGCGGCAGGCGCGAACCGAACTGCCCGCGCAGCACCGGGTCGCTGTTGGAGCCGCCGCTGCGGATAGCCGAGAAGCCGGGAATGGTCTTGAGGTAGTCGGCCGCGTCGCTGGCCGGCATCGGCTGGCGCGGCTGCTTCGGGTCGGCCACCACCTGGGTGGACGAGTGGTCGTGCACGGCGGTGACGACCACCGGGCGCAGGGTGGGGCCATCGGCCCCGGGAGCGTCGGCCGCCTCGGCGGCGATGGCCCCGGCGCAGGTCAGTGCGCAGGCGAGGGCGGTGGCGCTGCGGGTCAGCAGCGCGGAGCGTGAACGGGCGGCGGCAGGCCGCGCGGCAGCCATGGCTGCGGGGAAATGGTCAATGGACATGGTGCAAAGGCGGGTGCATCCCGTCCGTGCCGCCCGCGCGCTCAGGCGCGCCGGGCCGGGTACGGACGCAGGACGGAAAACAAAAAAACGCGGCTGGCGGGCGCCGGCCGTGGCCGGGCGCCGCCTGCAAGGCGTGGCGCGGCACCCCGCCCGAGAACCTGCCGCCCGCGAAAATGCGGGCTGCGGCCACGCGGCGCGGCATGGCCGTCATCGGCCAGACCACGCGGCGTGCGCAGCAGGAATGTGGGGAGCGAAAGGACCGCGCCGGGTCAGGCGCGCAGCGGCGGCCCGCGCGCGGGCAGCGGTGCCAGGGCGCGCCACGCGGTATGGGCCGCGCTGCGCCCCTGCGCCGGCCGCTGTGTATCGGGCGCGGGCGGGCGCTGCGGCGCCAGCGCCAGGCCGGGCGCGTCGCCCAGCGCTAGGCACAGCACACAGCCCGGATCGGCATGGTGCTGGTGGCCTGCGGAATGGTCGGGTGCTGCGGCGGGTGCGTCGGCACCCGGCACGGCGCCCAGGCAGACCTCGTGCAGCGCCGCGGTACTGCTGTCGGCCAGTGGCTGCACTGCCTGGCGTGTCGGCACCCCGGCCAGCAGCGCCACCAGCCAAGCCAGCGCCACCAGACCGGGCACCAGGGTGCGCAGTGGGCGGTGTTGGCGAAGGCGTTGCAGCATGGAATTACAAAAAAGTCGCGTGCATTATCTGGCCGCCCAGCGCCGGCGCCCCTGATGCAGCGCAGGTGGCGGCACGTGATGGTGATAATCGGCCGCCATGCCCCACCGCTGGAAACCCAACGTCACCGTGGCCGCCGTGATCGAACGCGAAGGCCGCTTCCTGCTGGTCGAGGAAAACACCACCGACGGCCTGAAGCTGAACAACCCGGCCGGGCACCTCGACCCGGGCGAGTCGCCGCAGGATGCTTGCGCGCGCGAGGTGCTGGAAGAAACCGCGCACGACTTCGTGCCCGAGGCGCTGATCGGCGTGTACCTGAACCGCTTCATCAAGACGCGCACCGGCGACGACCTGACCTACATGCGCTTTGCCTTCGCTGGCCGGCTGGGTGCGCACCATGCCTGGCGCGCGCTGGACGCGGGCATCGTGCGCACTGTCTGGCTGACCGCCGACGAGATCCGCGCCTGCCCCGAGCGCCATCGCAGTCCGCTGCTGCTGCGCACGCTGGAGGATTACCTGGCGGGGCAGCGGCACCCTTTGTCGCTGGTGCATACCGATGTGTCGGTGCAGAACGTGGGCATCGCTGCTGCCGCCCCTTGAGCGCGGGGGCTTTGGCGCCGCCGGATAATCGCGCGCCTATGTCCAGAGCCAAGCAACGTGTCGTGGTCGGCCTGTCCGGCGGTGTGGATTCGGCCGTCACCGCCCATCTGCTGAAGCAGCAGGGCCACGAAGTGGTCGGCATCTTCATGAAGAACTGGGAGGACGACGACGACAGCGAGCACTGCTCGTCGCGCCAGGACTTTCTGGACGCCGCCAGCGTGGCGGACGTGCTGGGCATCGAGATCGAGCACGTGAACTTCGCCGCCGAGTACAAGGACCGGGTGTTCGCCGAGTTCCTGCGCGAGTACCAGGCCGGGCGCACGCCCAACCCGGATGTCCTGTGCAATGCCGAGATCAAATTCAAGGCGTTTCTGGACCATGCCATGCGCCTGGGCGCCGAGAAGATCGCCACCGGGCACTACGCGCGCGTGCGCTTCAACGCCGCCACCGGGCTGCACGAACTGCTCAAGGGGCTGGACCCGGCCAAGGACCAGAGCTACTTCCTGCACCGGCTGAACCAGGCCCAGCTGGCGCGCACCTTGTTCCCGGTGGGCGAGCTGAAGAAGACCGAGGTGCGTCGCATCGCGGACGAGATCGGCCTGCCGAACGCGAAGAAGAAGGACTCCACCGGCATCTGCTTCATCGGCGAGCGGCCTTTCCGCGAGTTCCTGAACCGTTACATCCAGCATGCGCCGGGGCCCATCCTGGACGAGCGCGGGCGCCGGCTGGGCCGGCATGTGGGGCTGAGCTTCTATACGCTGGGCCAGCGCCAGGGCCTGGGCATCGGCGGGGTCAAGGACAAGGGCGCGGCGCGCGGCGGCGGCGAGCATGCGCCCTGGTTCGTGGCGCGCAAGGAGCTCGACACCAACATCCTGCGCGTGGTGCAGGGCCACGACCATCCCTGGCTGCTGTCGCAGCGCCTGGTGGCGCAGGACGCCAGCTGGGTGGCGGGCCGCCCGCCGGCACCGGGCAGCTGCGCCGCCAAGACGCGCTACCGCCAGCAGGACGCGGCATGCGAGGTCGAGAGCGCCGCGGGCGCGGATTTCCGCCTGCGCTTTCCCGAGCCGCAATGGGCCGTGACGCCCGGGCAGTCGGCGGTGCTGTACGACGGTGAAATCTGCCTGGGCGGCGGCGTCATCGCCGCGGTCGATCCCCAGGCCTGACTTTCGCCGCTGAGGGAAACGGCTGTCGCCGCAGCGACAGCCGAGGCGCGCCGCGCTAGTGGAAACCGCAGGCTGCGCCGGGCTCCGGTTCGTGAAAATGCTTCACCGCGCGGCATCGTTTTTTTCACATGGTGCCCGCATGAGGCTCCTCTACAGTCTCAGCCGCGCGCAGGCAGGGGTCTGCAGCACCGGCGGGATGCGGGCATGTGCCCCTGTCCCCTCAATCTCTACATCGACGGGGACAAGCTCATGGTTTGGCAGCAAATCTACGATCCGCTCGGCAACATGGTCATCTCCACTGCTCTGGCGTCGCTGCCAGTGGTGGTGATGCTCGCGGCGCTGGGCTTCTTTCACATCAAGGCGCACATCGCCGCCGGCATGGGCCTGGTGACGGCGCTGCTCGTGGCCATCCTGGTCTACGGGATGCCGGCCGACATGGCCGGGCGTGCGGCGCTGTTCGGCGGCTTCACGGGCCTGTTGCCCATCGGCTGGATCGTGCTGAACATCATCTTCCTGCACCAGTTGACCGAGCAGAACGGCAGCTTCGCCGTGCTGCAGGATTCACTGTCGGGCATCACCGAGGACCGGCGCATCCAGCTGCTCTTGATCGCCTTCTGCTTCGGCGCGTTCTTCGAAGGAGCGGCCGGCTTCGGCACGCCGGTGGCGGTGACGGCGGCGATCCTGATCGGCCTGGGCTTCTCGCCGCTGGCCGCCTCGGGCCTGTCGCTGATCGCCAACACCGCGCCGGTGGCCTTCGGTGCGCTGGGCACGCCGGTGATCACGCTGGCCAAGGTGCATGGCTATGACCTGATGGAAGTCACCGCGATGATCGGCCGCCAACTGCCATTTTTCTCGCTGCTGGTGCCGTTCTGGCTGATCTGGGCCTTCGCCGGTCGCAAGGGAATGATGGAAATCTGGCCGGCCGTCCTGGTGACGGGTGTTTCGTTCGCCATTCCGCAGTACCTGGTGTCCAACTTCATTGGGCCGGAACTGGTGGACATCATCGCTGCCATCATCTCCATGGCCTGCCTGGTGGCCTTCCTGCGTGTATGGCAGCCCAAGACGGTGTGGACGTCGCCCTCGCTGCGTGGGCACGACCCCAGCGCCGCCGAGGCCAAGCCACCGCAGCCGGTGCGCCAGCACAGCAGGCAGGCATTGATCGCCGCCTGGACACCCTGGGTCATCCTGTCGGTGTTTGTGTTCATTTGGGGCCTGCCGTCCGTGAAGGCCTGGCTGAATGGCGTCTTCGCGCCGGCCTTTCCGATGCAGGGCCTGCACCAGATGATCGAGAAGGTGCCGCCGGTCGTGCCCGTGCCGACCAAGGAGGGCGCGGTTTACACGCTGAACCTGCTGTCGGCCACCGGCACCGGCATCCTGCTGTCGGCCATCGTCAGCGCGCTGGTCATGAAGTACAACGTGGTGGCCATCGTGCGCACCTTCTTCAAGACGCTGTGGCTGGTGAAGTATTCGCTGCTCACCATCGTGCTGATGCTGGCGCTGGGTACGCTGACGCGCTACTCGGGCACCGACACCACGCTCGGCCTGGCGTTCGCCAACACCGGCGTGCTGTACCCGTTCTTCGGTACGCTGATGGGCTGGCTGGGCGTGGCGCTGACCGGCTCCGATACGGCATCGAACGTGTTGTTCGGTGGCATGCAGAAGGTGGCGGCCGAGCAGCTCGGCCTGTCGCCCAACCTGATGGGCGCGGCCAACAGCTCGGGCGGGGTGATGGGCAAGATGATCGATGCCCAGTCCATCGTCGTGGCATCGACCGCCACGCGCTGGTTCGACCACGAAGGCGACATCCTGCGCTACGTGTTCTTCCACTCGATCGCGCTGGCCTGCCTGGTGGGCCTGTACGTGACGCTGCAGGCCTATGTCTGGCCATTCAGCCTGATGGTGGTGCATTGAGCATCGCGTCGGCGCCACGCCATTGCAGCGTGGCGCTTCAGTCTTGAAGCACAACGGGCGCCTGGAGCGCCCGTTGTGCTTTGCAAAGCCTGTCAACAAAAGTCAATAATGCATTGCATTGATTGAAAATGCGTTTCCCTTAGTTAAAGTCATTGCCAATCTTGCACTGCAACTGGGTACAAGCAGCGTACGCCGCTCACTCAACAACCGCATCGACATGCCCAACACTGCCCATCCTCCCACCGCTCCCGTCCTGGATACAGCCTACGCGCAGCAGCTGCAGTGTGGGCGCCAGTGGCGTGGTTTCCTCAACGCGCTGGGCCAGGAATTCTCCGCAGCGCTGCCGGCGCAGGACGTGGCGCTGTTGATGGCACGCATCGGTGTGCGTTTCGCCAGCCAGAACCCGCTGGCGGCATCCGACACCATCGAAGGGTTGCAGGCGGCCATGAATGCTGTTTGGGGTCCGCTGGACTGGGGGCGTGTCGACATTGCCCAGACGCCGGCAGGCATGGATATCCGCCACCGGTTCTGCCCGCTGGCCGCGGCCTTCGGCACGTCGCAGGCGGATTGGGCCGTGGGTTTTCTGCAGGGAGCCTACCAGCAATGGTTCGATTCGGCCGGCGCAGGCGGCCTGAAGGTGCAGCCCGTCACCGGGCTGGATTCCCTGGGCAGTGCCCAGCTGCGACTTGGAGCAGCCTGACGGCAGCACCACCCAACGCTACGCAAGGAGCATGGCATGCCAAGGGCGCCAGACGACATCACCCAGCTGTACCGCGAATTTGGCGGCAGGCCACAGAGCTACCGTGAACTCAACCGCACCCGCGAGGCCGAGCGGGCACGCGAACGCTGGCCGCTGATTTCGCGCCTGGAGGACATGCCGTCCGCCGCCGCGGTGCCACCGGTGCAGGCCGGTGAAGATTCGCATGAGGCGCCACGGCGCTGGGGCGTGGTGGCCGCGCCTGCGGCGGCGGCCACACCTCAGCAGCAGCCATTGCCGAGCACTCCAGCCGCCACTCATGCCCCGGATGCCGCGCGTGCCGCAATGCCGCTGCCCTGGTTGCGCCAGCCCGAGGCGTCGTTGCCAGCGCGGGTGCCGGTGCAGGCATACCCCGGCTCCCAGATCGAGCCAACACTGGAGCAGGCGGCGGCACCTGCCACGGCGCCGCTGTTCGCCGGCCTGCGCCAGCAGCCTGCTGCCCGGCCGATAGTCGACGCGCCTGGTCTGCAGACGCGAGGCATGAGCGGTGGTGCGGCGGGCATGCCCGCGTCCCCGCGCACGGAGCCGCCAGCGAACGTGCGCCCCGCCGCTGCCGGTGGCCCGGCGTGGCTGGCGCCGGTGCCAGCCGCTGCCGGCAACGAGCTGCAGAAGGCGTTCGCCTCCCTGGGCCGCCAGGCCAGCGCGCCAGTGCCAGCGGCCGCAGTGGTCGCAGCTGCGGCCCCCGCACCGGCACCGGCACCGGCACCAGCCGCCCCTGCCTGGAATCGCCCTGTCGCGGCCAGCCCCACGGCGCAGCCGGCCGTTGCCGCCGGCACGGAGTCGCCGCTGTCGCGCCTGGCTCGCCCGGCGGCTGCCCCTGCCGCACGCCAGGGCGGACTGCACAGCCTGTTCGCCCGCTTCCTCGGGCGCGAAAATTCATGAGGGTGCTGACCATCGCCTCGGCCAAGGGAGGGGTTGGCAAGACCACGGTGACCGAAAGCCTGGCCGTGGCCCTGGCGCAGCACACTGGAAGGATGGTGCTGGCCGTCGATCTGGACCCGCAGAACGCCCTGGCGCTGCACCTGGGACTGGACCCGCAGGAGCTGCGCGGACTGTCGCGCGCGAGCTTGGGCGGCAACCATTGGCGCGATGTGTGCTTCGAGTGCCGACCGGGCCTGTATGTCCTGCCGTTCGGCGTTGTCACCGAAGAGGACCGCACCGCCCTGGAGGCGCAGATCACCGAGCAGCCGCATTGGCTGGCCGAGCGCCTGGCCGCGCTGGACCTGCCCGAGGATGCGCTGGTGCTGCTGGACACGCCGCCCGGGCCGACCGCCTATGGTCAGCAGGCACTGCAGGTGGCGCACTGGGTGCTGGTGGTGATGCTGGCCGACGCCGGCTCGTATGCCACGCTGCCCTTGATGCAGCGCCTGGTACAGACCTATTGCACGCCACGGGCGGACTTCGCCGAGGCGCTGTACCTGGTCAACCAGTTCAACTCGGCACGCCAGCTGTCGCAGGACATCCTGCGCGTGCTGCGCGAAGGCGTGGGTGACAGCCTGATCGGCGTGGTGCACAACGACGAAGCCGTGGCCGAGGCCCTGGCACTGGGCACCAGCGTGCTCGACCATGCTCCGCAGAGCCTGGCGCGCAACGACATCATGAACTGCGCCGCGGCCATCGCCCAGCGCATGCAGGCCGCGCCACAGCCGCGCTGGCAGGAGTAGCGCAGATGGCCACCGACCACCGGACCGTTGCCGACACCATCGCCGACCAGAACCCCCGCAGCTTCGAGGCGCGCTGGCGCAAGCAGGTGCGCTTCCTGGCCGATCTGTCCCTGTGGCGGCATCCGGTAGCGCGTGTTCTGGCCACGGTCATCGCGGCGCTGCTGCTGGCGGTGGTCATCAGCGTGCCGCTGAGCCTGGGTGGCCAGCTGGTCTTCGCCGCGGGCTGCTTTGCCGCAGCCTTGCTGCTGAACCGCACCCCCGGCCGGCTGACCACGCTGGCGATGATCGTGCTGTCGATCACCGCCTCGTCGCGCTATATGTACTGGCGCGTGACCGATACCGTGGACTTCCACAATTGGGTGGACGCCATCTTCGGCTTCGGGCTGCTGCTGGCGGAGCTGTACGCCTTCCTGGTGCTGCTGATCGGCTACTTCCAGACCGCTTGGCCGCTGCAGCGCCGGCCGGTGCCGCTGCCGGACGATCTGGATGTCTGGCCCAGCGTGGATGTCTTCATTCCCACTTACAACGAGCCGCTGGAGGTGGTCAAGCAGACGGTGTTCTCGGCCATGCAGATGGACTGGCCGGCCGACCGCCTGAACGTCTACGTGCTGGACGATGGCCGGCGCGACGACTTCCGCGACTTCTGCGCCGAGCTGGGGGTGGGCTATCTGCGCCGGGGCGACAACGCGCACGCCAAGGCCGGCAACATCAACGCCGCGCTGGCCGTCACCGACTCTGACTACGTCGCCATCTTCGACTGCGACCATATCCCGACGCGCTCGTTCCTGCAGGTGTGCATGGGCTGGTTCCTGCGCGACGACAAGCTGGCGATGCTGCAGACGCCGCACCACTTCTTCTCGCCCGACCCGTTCGAGAAGAACCTGGAGACCTTCCATGCCATGCCCAACGAGGGCGAACTGTTCTACGGCATCGTGCAGGACGGCAACGACCTGTGGAACGCGGCCTTCTTCTGCGGCTCATGCGCCGTCATCAAGCGCGCGCCGCTGATGGAGATCGGCGGCGTGGCCATCGAGACCGTGACCGAGGACGCGCACACCGCCCTCAAGCTCAGCCGGCGCGGCTACAACACCGCCTACCTGGAGCTGCCCCAGGCCGCCGGCCTGGCCACCGAGAGCCTGTCGGCACACGTCGGCCAGCGCATCCGCTGGGCGCGCGGCATGGCGCAGATCATGCGCATCGACAACCCGCTTCTCGGGCCCGGGCTGAAGTGGGGCCAGCGCCTGTGCTACTTCAACGCCATGCTGCACTTCTTCTACGGATTGCCGCGGCTGGTGTTCCTGACGGCGCCGCTGGCCTACCTGTTCTTCGGCGCGCATGTGTTCCAGGCAACGGCGGCGATGATCACCGCCTATGCGCTGCCCCACCTGGCGCACGCCAGCATCACCAACTCGCGCATCCAGGGGCGTTTCCGCTACTCGTTCTGGAACGAGGTCTACGAGTCGGTGCTGGCCTGGTACATCATGCGCCCGGTGCTGCTGGCGGTGATCAACCCGAAGCTGGGCAAGTTCAACGTGACGGCCAAGGGCGGCGTGGTCGAGCATTCGTACTTCGACTGGTCCATCGCCCGGCCCTACCTGATTCTGCTGATCGTCAACGCCCTGGGCTTCTTCGTCGGCATCTGGCGCCTGACGGTGGCGGTCGACACGGTGGTGCTCACGACCATCATCATCAACATGGTCTGGACCGCCTACAACATCATCCTGACCAGCGCCAGCCTGGCCGTGGCCAGCGAGACGCGCCAGATCCGCAGCACGCCGCGGGTGACGGTGGCCCTGCCGGCGGCGCTGCGCTTCGCCGACGGCCGCACGCTAATGTGCGAGACCGACGACTTCTCGCAGAACGGCGTCGGCCTGCGCGTGCAGACCCCGATGCCGGTCGAGCCGGGCACGCGGGTCGAGGTGGCGCTGTTCCGCTCCGATGAGGAAGCCACCTTCCCGGCGGTCATCACCTTCAGCGGCGCCGAGCGCCTGGGCTTGCAGTTCGAGGAACTGACGCTGCAGCAGCAGGCGGCGCTGTCGCGCCTGACCTTTGCCCGCGCCGACGTATGGCTGGAGTTCTGGGGCAATCGCCAGCACGACCGGCCGCTCACCTCGCTCAAGAGCGTGATGGTCATCGGCCTGCGCGGCATCGGCCAGGTCATGGGCAACCTGCTGAACATCCTGCGCGGGCGACGTGTCGCGCTGGGTGAACGCTCCTCGTCCAGCTGACCGCCGCCGCGGCCTGCAGCCTGACCCCCCTTCCACGAACAACAACCACAGCCGGAGCCTTGTCCCATGTTTCCTGAAGTCCCTCACTGCAACCGCCCTGCCGCGGCCAGCCGCCACCTGCCCGGTCGCGGCCCTGCGGCACGGCTGCTGCCTGTCGCGGTACTGCTGGCGGCACTGGGAAGTACCAGCCTGGCGCCGGCGCAGAGCACCCGCCCGGCCACCGCGGTGGTGCCGCCGGCCGCCATGCCGCCCGCCACGGCCACTGCACCGGCCGAGGTGGCGCCGCTGGCCGGCAAGCGCACCTACAAGGTCACGCTGCGCGAGCTGGGGGCGGTGTTTCCGTTGCAGCTGCGCGGCGTGCAGGGTTCCAGCGGCGTGCAGTTCGGCATCCGCAACGACGAGGTCGTGACCGGCGCCCGGCTGCACCTGAACTACGCCTATTCGCCAGCACTGCTGCCCGACATCTCGCACATCCGCGTGCTGGTCAACGAACAGGTGGTGGCCACCATCCCGGTGCCGCGCGAGCAGGGCGGAGTGAACCTGCAGCGCGACATCGACATCCCGACCCGGCTGATCACCGAATTCAACCGCCTGAACCTGGAGCTGATCGGGCACTACACCATGGAGTGCGAAGACCCTGCGCACTCCAGCCTGTGGGCCAACGTCGGCAATGACAGCACGCTGGAGCTGTCGGTCAACCCGCTGACCCCGCCCAACGACCTGGCCTTCCTGCCGGAGCCGTTCTTCGACCGGCGCGACGCGCGCCAGCTGGTCCTGCCCATCGTCTTCGCCCGTGCGCCGGACCCGGGGCAGCTGGAGGCTGCCGGCACCGTCGCTTCGTGGTTCGGTGGGCTGGCGGGTTTCCGCGGCGCCAGCTTCCCGGCCCTGGTCGGACAGCTGCCGGCGCGCGGCAATGCAGTGGTGCTGAACCTGGCCAACAATGCCGATGCCATCGCCGGCGGGGGTCTGTCCGCGCCGTCCGGGCCGACACTGCAGGTCGCCACGCACCCCGGCGACCCCACGGCCAAGCTGTTGATCGTCAGCGGCCGCGACGCGGCCGAGCTCAAGCGCGCGGCCACCGCGCTGGCTCTGGGCGGCACCTCGCTGTCGGGTGCCACCGCCACCATCGGCGAGCTCAAGGAAATCACGCCGCGCAAGCCCTACGACGCGCCCAACTGGCTGCCCAATGACCGGCCTGTGAAGTTCGGCGAGCTGGTCGACCAGAGCCAGCTGACGGTCTCGGGCTATTCGCCTGACCTGATCCGGGTGAATTTCCAGGTGCCGCCCGACCTGTTCGCCTGGCGCAAGCAGAACATCCCGGTGCACCTGAAGTACCGCTACACGGCGCGTCCGATGGCCGACAAGTCGACGCTGAACGTGAGCGTCAACGAGCAGTTCCTGCGCGCGCTGCCGCTGCGCGCCATGGACCACGACAAGCCCAGCCGCATCGAGAGCTGGCTGAACAAGGCCGTGCCCGCGGGCGATCTGCTGCCGGCCGAAGACCTGTTCGAGATCCCGCTGTTCAAGCTGCCCGCGCGCAGCCAGCTGCAGTTCCACTACTACCACGACATCCTGAAGGAAGGCGCCTGCAAGGACGTGCTGCTGGACAACGTGCGCGGCACCGTCGAGCCGGACTCGACCATCGACATCCGCGGCTTCTCGCACTTCATCGCCATGCCGGACCTGGCGGCCTTCGCCAACACCGGCTTCCCGTTCACGCGCATGGCCGACCTGTCGCAGACCGCCATCGTGCTGCCGGCCCGGCCCGAAGCCGGCGACTACAGCGCCTATCTGTCGCTGATGGGCCTGATGGGCATGGTCACCGGCTACCCGGCGCACGCCAGCACCGTGGTGCTGGGCGGCGACCGTATGGAGGAAGTGGCCGACAAGGACCTGCTGGTCATCGCCAGCGGCAACAACCCGCCGCTGGTGGCCCAGTGGGCCGAGCATCTGCCGTTCAGCCTGAAGGAGGGCACCAAGCGCTTCCGCCTGTCCGACTACGCTTCGCACCTGCTCAACTGGTTCGATCCCGAGCAGCGCGACCGCAGCCGCCCGGGCCGCAGCGAGATCGTCTACACCAGTGCCAGCAGCGACGCGGTGTATGCCGGCTTCGAGTCGCCGCTCAAGAGCGGGCGCAGCGTGGTGCTCCTGATCAGCAACCAGGCGTCGGGCCTGCAGCAGGGCGTGGACGCGCTGCTCGACCCGGACCTGCTCAAGCGCATCCAGGGCAGCACCGCCGTGATCCGCGGCAAGCAGGTGGACAGCCTGGTGGCCGAGCAGAGCTACTACGTCGGCCAGCTGGGCCCGGTGGCGCGCGTGCAGTGGTGGCTGTCGCGCCACCCGCTGGTGATGGTGCTGCTGGGTGTGCTGGCGGCCGCGGTCGTCGGTTTCATGCTTTACATTGCGCTGCGCGCCCGTGCCCGCAGTCGCCTGCGCCAGCAGTAAGCCGGCTGCAGCCGGGTGTGCCGAGGGGGATCAAGAGCACACGGGCGCTGCAAGCGCCCGGCGCATGGGTTTTGGGTGTTTCCGGGCCCTGGCCCATGCGCCGTAACGGGATATAGCTCCTGAATCAGTAGCACAAGAATGACCGCAGCCAGCCATTTCGACGCAACACGCCCTGCCTGGAAGCGCCCCGGCAGGGCGTTGGCGATGGCGGCATTGTTGGCCGCTGGCGGCGCTGCGCACGGCCAGGGTGCGGGCTGTGCCGCCGCCGACTGGCCGCTGTGGCAGCGGTTCGCGCAGCGCTTCATGCAGTCCGACGGGCGCGTCATCGACCACAGCGTCAAGCAGCAGCACTCGACCTCCGAGGGCCAGTCCTACGCCATGTTCTTCGCCCTGGTGGCGAACGACCGCGAGCGCTTCGACAAGGCCTGGAGCTGGAGCATCGCCAACCTGGCCGAGGGCGACATGGGCAAGCGTCTGCCGGCCTGGCAGTGGGGCCGACGCGAGGACGGCAGCTGGGGCGTGGTCGATCCCAATCCGGCCTCCGACGGCAATTTGTGGTTCGTCTACGCGCTGGCCGAAGCTGGCCGGCTGTGGAATGAGCCGCGCTACACCGAGCAGGCGCGCAGTCTGCTGGCGCTGGTGGCCGCGCAGGAAGTGGCCGACCTGCCCGGCCTGGGGCCGACGCTGCTGCCGGCCGCGCAGGGCTTCACCATGGGCAGTGCCACCTGGCGCCTCAATCCGAGCTATCTGCCCGTGTTCCTGGCGCGCGCGCTGCAGCAGCTCGACCCGAAGGGGCCGTGGAAGGCGGTGCTGGCCAGCCATGCGCGGCTGCTGGGCGAGGCCAGCTCCAAGGGTTTCATCGCCGACTGGGTGGCCTGGCATGCCCCGTCCGGCACCAAGGGTAGTTTCCTGACCGATCCGCAAAAGGGCGACGTGGGCAGCTATGACGCCATCCGCACCTACCTGTGGGCCGGCATGACGCCGCGCGCCGACCCGCTGGCCGCCGTGCAGCAGCAGCGCCTGGGCGGCATGGCGGCGCTGTTGCAGGGCGGCGCTGCCCTGCCGCCCGAACGCGTGCATGTTTCCATTGGCCATGCCGAAGGGCAGGGGCCGGTGGGCTTTTCAGCGGCGCTGCTGCCCTACCTGCAGGCGCGCGGCGCCCAGGCGGCGCTGAAAGCGCAGCAAGAGCGCGTGCGCCGCGAGCTGCTGGAGGCGCCGCAGGATGCGCCGCCCCGTTATTACGACCAGGTTCTGGGGCTGTTCGGCACCGGATACCTGGAACAACGCTACCAATTCCTGCCCTTGGGCAGGCTGCAACCTCGTTGGGAACAGGCATGTCCGAACCAAGGCCGAAGCGCCACCCCCGCCACCGCACGCTGATCCTGGCCCTGGCGGCCGCCCTGGGCGCACCCCTGGCGCTGGCACAGACCGACGCCGCCACGCGCGCGCTCATCGAGCAGGGCCAGTACTGGCAGTCGCGCGGCGATTCGGCGCGCGCCATCGACGCCTGGGAAAAGCTGCTGCGCGCCAGCCCGAACCAGCCCGATGCGCTGTATGGCATGGCGCGCGCCCTGGCGCAGCTGCAGCGCGTCGAGGAGGCGCAGCGCTACCTGGAGCAGCTGCGCCGGGCGCACCCCGACCACCGCCTGGTGGACCGGCTGCAGCAGGAGATCAACGTGCAGCGCAACGCCGCACAGGTGCAGCAGGCACGCACGCTGGCCAGCTCCGGCCAGTCCGAGCAGGCCATGAGCAACTACCGCGAAGCGCTAGGCAACGCCGAGCCGACCGGGCCGCTGGCGCTGGAGTATTACCAGACGCTGGGCGGCACCTCCGGCGGCTGGGACACGGCGCGGCGCGGCCTGGAGCGGCTGGCGCGCGAGTCGCCCGGCGACGCCAAGATCTCGCTGGCCCTGGCCCAGCACTTGACCTACCGCGAGGCCACGCGGCGCGAGGGCATCGCCCAGCTGGCGCGCCTCTCCCAGGACCCGGAAGTGGGCAAGGCGGCCACCGATGCCTGGCGCAAGGCCCTGGCCTGGACCGGCACGCGCAGCGCCGACATCCCGCTGTACGAGGCCTTCCTGCGCGCGCACCCGAACGACCAAGCGGTGGCCGCGCGCCTGCGCGAGGTGCAGGCCGCGCAGCGTACGGTGCGCACGCAGGCCGTGGCTACGCGCGATCCGCTGCGCGAGCGCAGCAGCGAGGGCTTCAAGGCCCTGGACGAGGGCGACCTGGAGGCCGCCGAGGCCGAGTTCCGCAGCGTGCTGCAGGCGCGCCCGAATGACGGCGACGCGCTCGGCGGCATGGGCGTGCTGCGCCTGCGCCAGGAGGAGTTCGCCCAGGCGCGCGACTACCTGGAGCGCGCCAGCCACCAGGGCGCGGCCGCGCGCTGGAAGCAAGCCCTGGCCAGCGCCACCTACTGGACACTGGTCGAACAGGCGCGCCGCGCGCGCGAGGCCGGCCAGACCGACTCGGCGCGCCAGCTGCTGGAGCAGGCGGTGCGCACCGACCCGCAGGAGATCACTGCCCAGAACGACCTGGCCGACGTACAGGCCGAGCTGGGCCAGCTGGACGCGGCCGAGGCCGGTTACCGCCGCGTGCTGGCGCGCCAGGCCGACAACCCGGACGCGCTGCGCGGCCTGGTCGGCGTGCTGGCGCAGACCGGCAAGGCCAGCGAGGCGCTGGCCCTGGTCGAGCGCCTGACGCCGAGCCAGCAGGAGAAGGTGGGCGCGCTCGGCCGCCTGCGCGCCACCCAGGCCATGGGCCTGGCCAAGGCGGCGGCGGCGCGCGGCGACGACAACGGCGCCCGGCTGGCGCTCGAGGACGCGCTCTTGAACGACCCGGCCAACCCCTGGGTGCGCCTGGACCTGGCGCGGCTGTACCTGAAGATGGGCGCGATGAGCGAGGCGCGCGGCGTGATGGACGGCCTGCTGGTATCCAATCCCAACATGCCCGAGGCGCTGTACGCCAGGGCGCTGCTGGCCTCCGAGTCGCGCGACTGGGCCGGCGCGCTGGCCACGCTCGAGCGCATCCCCGAGAAGAACCGCACGCGCGACATCGCCGCGCTGCAAAAGCGCGTGTGGGTGCACGTGCAGGCCCAGGCCGCCTCGGCGCTGGGGCGCGAGGGCCGGCTGGTGCAGGCGCAGCAGATGCTGGCCCAGGCCGAGCCCTTCGTCGGCCAGGACCCGGAACTGCTCGGCGCCGTGGCACTGGCCTGGGCCGACGCGGGCGACCCGAACCGCGCCCTGGCCATGGTGCGCGACATGCTGGCGCGCACCCCGCGGCCCGACGTCGGGCTGCGCCTGCAGTACGCCGCGGCGCTGCTCAAGACGCAGCAGGACGTGGAGCTGGCCGGCGTGCTGCGCCAGCTGCAGGACACGCCGATGTCGGCGCAGGACCGCAAGGGCTTCGAGGACATCCGCGTGGGCTACATCCTGCGCCAGGCGGACGCGCTGCGCAGTGCCGGCGACCTGGCCGGCGCCTACGACATGCTGGCCCCGCTGCTGGCCGAGCGGCCGCAGGACACCGAGGTCATCGGCGCGCTGGCGCGCATGTACGCCGACCACGGCGACCATGCCCAGGCCATGGCGCTGTACCAGCGCCTGCTCGAGCGCGACCCGCGCAACGTCAAGCTGTTGCTGGCCGCCGCCAACACCGCCACCGGCGCCAAAGAGCTCGGCCACGCCGAGTCGGCCGTGCAGGTGGCGCTGCAGCTGGCGCCGCAGGACCCGGAGGTGCTGACCACCGCCGGCCGGGTGTACCGCGCCAAGGGCCAGGCCAGCAAGGCCGGGCAGTACTTCGCGGCCGCGATCGAGGCGGAGAACCGCCAGCGCGCGCAGCTGTTGGCGGCCACCGGCCAGGGCGGCGGCACCTACGCCAACCCGAACGCGCCGGGCGGCAACCCCTTCCGCCGCACGGCCACCGCCCAGCCCCTGTGGGGCGGCGCCAGCCAGGCGCCGGTGGCGGCCGTGCCGGCGTACCTGCAGGCGCGCGCGCCCGCCGCCACACCCGTGGCCCTGCCCGCCGGGCCGCAGCCCTTCATCCCGCAGCCGGCCGGCGTGGCGCGCTTTCCGGCGCCGCCGGTGGCGCCGCCGCCCACGCCCAGCAACTACTACGGCAGCGGCGCCGCGGAGATGCCGGCGCCTCTGCCGGCCGCCGCGCCCGCGCGGGCGGCAGCGCGTGCATCGACCGCGGCCCATCCGGCCAGCAACCGGCGCAGCGCCACGGCGCGCACCGCCGCCCCGGCGATGGCCAGCCCGGCGCCGGTGGCGCCGGCAGCCAGCAGCAACTTGCTGACGCCGAACGCCGCGCGCGCGCTGGCGCAGCCGGTCGCCCCGGTCGCCACCGGCTACGTGCCGATGCCGGCCGGCGCCATGCCAATGCCGTCGACCTACGCCGCCGGCCAGGCGCCGATGCTGGCCGCCGTCACCAGCACCGCCGCGCCGCTGCCGTCGGCCTCGCCCTGGGCCAGTGCGCCGCTGCTGCCGCCAGGAACGCCGGCACGCCCGCGCAGCGCGCTGGACGACCTGGCCGAGCTGCAGGAAGGGCGCACCTCCATGCTGTCGGTGGGGGTGGTCGGGCGTGGGCGCCAGGGCGAGAGCGGCATGAGTCGCCTGACCGACCTGCAGGCGCCGGTGGAGATGAAGTTTCCCGCCGGCGACGGCATGATGGCCGTGCGCGTCACCCCCACCGGCGTCGGCGCCGGCACGCCCGAGACCAACTACGGCACGCTCAGCCGTTTCGGCGCCGGCCCGGCGACGGCGCTGGACATGCCTACGCGCTCGCCCGGCTCGCAGAACGACGGCGGCGTGGGCGTGGGCATCGCCTACGAGACCGCCAAGCTGGCGGTGGACGTGGGCACGCTGCCGCTGGGCTTTCGCCAGAACGACGTCATGGGCGGCGTACGCTACCGCATGGACCTGTCCGAGCAGATCAGCCTGACCGGCGACCTGTCGCGCCGCCCGGTCACCGACAGCGTGCTGTCGTTCGCCGGCGCACGCGATGCGCGCACCGGCGAGAAGTGGGGCGCGGTCTCCTCCAACGGCGCACGCCTGGACCTGACCTGGGACGACGGCGACTTCGGCGCCTACGCCGTGGGCAGCCTGCATGCGCTGGAGGGCCAGAACGTGCAGTCCAACTCGCGCGTCGAGCTGGGCGGCGGCATGTACTGGCGCGTGCACCGCACCAGCGACTCCATCTTCACCGCCGGCCTGAACGTGACCGGCATGGCTTACGACAAGAACCTGCGCTACTTCACCTACGGCCACGGCGGCTACTTCAGCCCGCAGCAGTTCTTGGCCATGGCCGTGCCCTTCGACTGGGCGCAGCGCAGCGGCCGCCTGAGCTACCAGATCAAGGGCGCCCTGGGCGTGCAGTACTTCAAGGAAGACGCGGCGCCGTACTTTCCGACCAGCCGCGCGCGCCAGAGTGCCGCCGCCCAGGCCGCCAGCGACGCCGAGGCCTTCGGCGAGGTCGGCACCAGCGCCACGGCCGTGTATCCAGGCCAGAGCAAGACCGGGCTGGGCTACAGCCTGGGCGTGGCCATGGAGTACCAGCTGCATCCGCAGCTGTTCGTCGGCAGCCACCTGGCACTGGACAATGCGCGCAACTACCGCCAGTTCACCGGCGGCCTGTACGTGCGCTATGCCCTGCAGCCCTACACCGGCCGCCAGGCGCTGCCGGTCAGCCCGCTCAAGTCGCCCTATGCCTTCTGACGGCTGCCGCCCGGGCGGGCGGCAACATGTCCGGCCCTGGTAACGAAAAGAGCCTCCAGCCCTTGAAAAACAAGGGCTGGAGGCTCTTTTTTTCAGAGCAGACGCAGGAACTGGTGGACGAGGGCGTCGGCGCGCGGGCCGGCGACATGGCGCACGAAATGCGCGAAGTCGCCCGGCGCGCCGTCGTCGGCGCGGTCGGAGATGGTGCGCACGGCCGCGAATGGCAGCCCATGCTCGCGGCACACCTGGGCCACGGCGGCGCCCTCCATCTCCACCGCTAGCACGTCGTGGCCGGCGGCGCGCAGCGTGCCGCGCAGGGCGCAGGATTCGGCGGCGGTGCTGACGAAGCGGTCGCCGCTGGCCACCAGGCCGTGGTGCAGGCGCGCCGCGCCGGTGGCGGCGCTTTCAGGTCCAAATCCGCCCTCGGCCCTTTCGATACATAGGCCAACAGCTTCCAAAAGCGTAGCGGTCAAGGCCGCGTCGCAGGCCATGCAGGCCGCATCGTGCCCGGGCACCTGCCAGCGCGGGAAGATGGGTGAGGCGTCCATGTCGTGCTGCAGGTAGTGCCGCGCGACCACCACGTCGCCCACCCGCACGCCCTCGCCCAGGCCACCGGCGACGCCGGTGAAGACCATGCGCCGTGCGCCGAAACGCTCGGCCAGGCTGGCGGCGGTGCTGGCGGCGGCGACCTTGCCGATGCCCGACAGCACCAGCACCAGGTCGTGCCCGTGCAGACGCCCGCGCCAGAAGTCGCGCCCGGCGTGGCGCACCCGCTCGGCGCACTCCAGGGCGGAGACAAGGCTGCCCTGCTCTTCGGGCAGGGCACTCAGGATGGCAATGGTCATGACGGCAAAGAAGCGCCACACGGCGCACGCAACAACGACAAGGCCGGGATTATCCCGGCCGTGCAGCGCGGGCGGCCCGGCCCCAGGGCCGGGCGTGCCGTCAGGCGGTGTGCGCCTGGCGCAACTCGCGCCGCAGGATCTTGCCCACCGGCGTCTTGGGCAGCTCGGTGCGGAACTCGATCACCCGCGGCTGCTTGTAGCCGGTGAGGTTGGCGCGGCAGAACTCCTTGACCTGCGCCTCGGTCAGCTGCGGGTCCTTCTTGACGATCACCAGCTTGACGGCCTCGCCGGTCTTCTCGTCGGGCACGCCGACCACGGCGCACTCCAGCACGCCGGGCATCAGGGCCACCACGTCTTCGACCTCGTTCGGATAGACGTTGAAGCCGCTGACCAGCACCATGTCCTTCTTGCGGTCCACGATCTTGAAGTAGCCGCGCTCGTCGACCAGGCCGATGTCGCCGGTCTTGAAGTAGCCGTCCTCGGTCATGACCTTGGCGGTCTCGTCTGGGCGCTGCCAGTAGCTGGCCATGACCTGTGGGCCCTGGATGGCGATCTCGCCCGGCCGGCCGGTGGCGGTGATGTCTTGGCCGTCATCGTCCAGGATGCGCATGCGCGTGCTGGGCAGCGGCACGCCGATGGTGCCGGTGAACTCGCGCGAGGTGACCGGGTTGCAGCTGACCGTGGGACTGGTCTCGGACAGGCCGTAGCCCTCGACGATGGGGCAGCCGGTCTTGTCCAGCCACAGCTTGGCTACGGCGGCCTGCACCGCCATGCCGCCGCCCACCGACACTTTCAGGTTCTTCCAGTTGACGGTGCCGAAGTCGGGGTGGTTGGCCAGGCCGTTGAACAGCGTGTTCACGGCCGGGAAGCTGTGGAAGGTGTGCTTGGACAGCTCCTTGAGCGTGCCAGCCAGATCGCGCGGGTTGGGGATCAGGATGGTGTTGCCGCCGGTGCGCATGGACAGCATCATGTTCACCGTGAAGGCGAAGATGTGGTAGAGCGGCAGCGCGCACACGGCGGTAGGCTGCTCGCCGGCCGGCACCTGGCTCATGACCGGCGCGTTCCAGGCCTCGGACTGCAGCACGTTGGCGATGATGTTGCGGTGCAGCAGCACGGCGCCCTTGGACACCCCGGTGGTGCCGCCGGTGTACTGCAGCAGCGCGATGTCGTCCGGGCCCAGCTCGGGCGCGGCGAACGGCGCCTTGGCGCCCTTGGCCAGCGCGTCGTTGAAGCGCACCGCGCCCGGCAGCGCATAGGGCGGCACCAGCTTCTTGACGTTGCGCACCACGTAGTTCACCAGCGTGCCCTTGAGCCAGCCCAGCCGGTCGCCCATGGCGCACAGCACCACATGCCGCACCTGCGTGGCGCCGATGCACGCCTGCAGCGTGGCGGCGAAGTTCTCGATGATGACGATCGCCTTGGCGCCCGAGTCCTGCAGCTGGTGCTCCAGTTCGCGCGGGGTGTAGAGCGGATTGACGTTGACCACCACGAAGCCGGCGCGCAGCACGGCGGCGACGGCGATCGGGTACTGCGGCACGTTGGGCATCATCAGCGCCACCCGGTCGCCGCGCTGCAGGCCCAGGCCCTGCAGGTAGGCGGCGAACTGCCGGCTGCAGGCGTCCGTCTCGCCGTAGCTGGTGTCGTGCCCCATGAAGCTGTAGGCGGTGCGACCGGCGTAGTCCCGGAAGGCCTGCTCCATCAGCTGCACCAGCGAGCGGTACTGGCCGGGGTCGATGTCGGCGGGCACGGCCGGCGGATAGGCGGACAGCCACGGGCGGTCGTTCATGGTCTGGGTCTCCTGCGGTGATGGTGGCGGATGCGGCGCCTGCCACCCCGGCGGGCGCGGGCCGCACCACTATTTGTGCACGATCGTGCTTTTTTCCGATTATGCCCGCCGTCCGTGCCCGGGGCAGTCACACGGGCGGCGGGCAGGGTCGCGGTGCTTCAGCCCTTGAGTGCGCTCAATACCTCGTCGAGCATCTTCTTGGCGTCGCCGAACAGCATCCGGTTGTTCTCCTTGTAGAACAGCGGGTTGTCCACGCCGGCGTAGCCCGACGCCATCGAGCGCTTCATGACGATGGAGGTGCGCGCCTTCCAGACCTCCAGCACCGGCATGCCGGCGATCGGGCTGGTCGGGTCTTCCTGCGCGGCCGGGTTGACGATGTCGTTGGCGCCGATGACGATGGCCACGTCGGTGTTGGGGAAGTCGTCGTTGATCTCGTCCATCTCCATGACGATGTCGTACGGCACCTTGGCCTCGGCCAGCAGTACGTTCATGTGGCCCGGCATGCGCCCGGCCACCGGGTGGATGGCGAAGCGCACCTCTGTACCGCGCTCGCGCAGCGTGCGCACGATGTCGTTCACCGTGTGCTGCGCCTGCGCCACCGCCATGCCGTAGCCGGGCACGATGACCACGCTCTTGGCCTCGCGCAGCAGCTCGGCGGTCTCGGCAGCGCTCACCGGCACCACCTCGCCCTGGGGCTCGGCGCTGGCCGCGTCGCCCTTCTTCGCTGGCGCGCCAGAGCCGAAGCCGCCGGCGATCACGCTGATGAAGTTGCGGTTCATGGCGTTGCACATGATGTAGCTCAGGATGGCACCTGAGGAGCCGACCAGCGCGCCGGTGACGATGAGCAGGTCGTTGCTCAGCATGAAGCCGGTGGCCGCGGCCGCCCAGCCCGAATAGCTGTTGAGCATGGACACCACCACCGGCATGTCGGCGCCGCCGATCGCCATGACCATGTGCACGCCGAACAGCAGCGCGATCACCGTCATCACGATCAGCGCCGGCATGCCGGCCTGCACCGTGGGCGCGGCCAGGAACTGGCCGCCGAACCAGATCACCACCAGCAGCGCTACCAGGTTCAGCCAGTGGCGCGCGGGCAGCAGCAGCGGCTTGCCGCCGATCTTGCCGTTGAGCTTGCCAAAGGCGACGAGCGAGCCCGAGAAGGTGATGGCGCCGATCAGGATGCCGACGTAGATCTCCACCTCGTGGATGGTCTTCTCCGCCCCGGTGAGCACGATGGACGTATCGACATAGCTGGCGAAACCCACCAGGCAGGCCGCCAGGCCGACCAGGCTGTGCATCAGCGCGACCAGTTCGGGCATCTGCGTCATCTTGACGACGCGTGCCGCGTACAGGCCGATGGCGCCGCCGACGACCAGCGCGCCGGCGATCCAGCCCAGGCCGGCGGGCGACACGCGCGGGCCCAGCACTGTGGCCAGCACCGCCAGCGCCATGCCGACGATGCCGAACAGGTTGCCCCGGCGCGAGGTTTCAGGGTTGGACAATCCTCCCAGGCTGAGGATGAAGAGGATGGCGGCGCCCAGATAGGACACCGTGGCGAGACTTGGGGACATCATGGCTGTGGGCTTTCGTGTTCCGCGTACGGGTGCATGGGTGCTTGCTTACTTGCGGAACATGGCCAGCATGCGGCGCGTGACGGCGAAGCCGCCGAACATGTTGACGGCGGTGAGCACCAGCGCGGCGAACGCCAGCCAGGTGATGAGCCCGTCCGGGCGACCGTTCAGCCCCGCCTCGGGCGGCGCGATCTGCACCAGCGCGCCGATGGCGATGATGCTGGAGATGGCGTTGGTCACGCTCATGAGCGGCGTGTGCAGCGCTGGCGTCACGTTCCAGACCACCATGTAGCCGATGAAGCAGGCCAGCACGAACACGGTGAAGTGCCCCAGGAAGGCCTCGGGCGCGTAGGCGCCGATGGCCCAGAACAGCACCGCCAGCACGGCGAAGACGATGGTCAGCGTCTTCGCCGACATCGGCGCGCCGGGGCCGTGCGCGGACTTTTTCTCGGCCACCGGCGCGGCGGCGGCTTTGGGCGCCGGCGCGGGCGGGGCGGCCAGCGGCGGCGCGGGCCAGGTGATGGCGCCGTCCTTGACCACCGTGAGGCCACGGATGGCGTCGTCCTCCATGTTCACCACGGCCACGCCGTCCTTGGCCTTGCACAGCTCCTCGACCAGGCGCAGCAGGTTGGTGGCGTACAGCGTCGAGGACTGCTTGGCCAGGCGCGAGGGCAGGTCGGTGTAGCCGATGATCGTCACACCGTGGCGCACCACCGCCTCGCCGGGCACGGTGAGCTCGCAGTTGCCGCCCTGCTCGGCGGCCATGTCGACGATCACGCTGCCGGGCTTCATGCTGCGCACCATCTCGGCGGTGATGAGTTTGGGGGCCGGCTTGCCTGGGATCAGCGCGGTGGTGATGATGATGTCGGCTTCCCTGGCCTGCTGCGCGTACATCTGGCGCTGCGCAGCCTGGAAGCCCTCGCTCATGACACGCGCGTAGCCGCCGCCGCCCGAGCCGTCCTCCTCGTAGTCCACCTTGACGAACTCGCCGCCGAGCGATTTGACCTGGTCCGCCACCTCGGCGCGGGTGTCGTTGGCGCGCACGATGGCGCCCAGGTTGGCCGCCGTGCCGATGGCCGCCAAGCCGGCGACGCCGGCGCCGGCGATGAAGACCTTGGCCGGCGGCACCTTGCCGGCGGCGGTGATCTGGCCGTTGAAGTAACGGCCGAAGGCGTTCGCCGCCTCGATCACCGCGCGGTAGCCCGAGACCCCGGCGGTGGAGGTCAGCGCATCCATCTTCTGCGCGCGCGACAGGGTGCGCGGCAGGCTGTCGATGGCCAGCACGGTGGCGCCGCGCTGGCTGAGCTGCTGCATCAGCTCGGGGTGCTGCGCCGGCCAGACGAAGCCGATCAAAATGCTGCCCGGGCGCAGCCGCGCCACTTCTTCGGGCGTGGGCGGGCGCACCTTGAGGACGATGTCTGAGGCGGCCCAGAGGGCGTCGGCGTCCGGCAGCACCTGCGCGCCGGCGGCCCGGTAGCTGTCGTCATCGAAGTTCGCCGCCTCGCCGGCGCCCGTCTCGATGGCGACGGTGAAACCCAGCTTGGCGAGTTTCTCGACCACGTCGGGCACGGTGGCCACGCGTTTTTCGCCCGGGAAGATTTCCCTGGGCACGCCGATGCGCTGCGCCTGGGGCGCGTTAGGGGTCTGCATGCACTAGCTCCTGGAGGTTGAAAATTCTTTGACCGGCTCGCAAAGACTTGCATGCGCTGGCAAGGCATCAAGGCATCCAGGCACCAGGGGGGAAGGCTCCGCGACTACACGGGTTGACTGAGTGCAAGCTTACAGGAAGAAATTTCGCTTTCCGTTGGCTACCGTTCTAGTGGCTAGATGACGGACCGTGCGAGCCGCGCCCGGGCCGCAGCGCCCGCGTGGGCCGGCCACGCGGTGCCCGTGCGCTAGGGCACCAGCTGGGACGGGAAGGGCGGCAGCGCCAGCAGCCCGTCCAGCAGGGCGGGGCTGGCCTGCGCGGCGGTGCGCAGCTGCTCCATCCAGGCCTGCGCCGGCGGGGCCGCGCGCAGGAACTCCAAGTTGTTGTAGCGCGGCGCGCGCAGCAGGCGCCGGTCGGCCAGCACGTCGACGGAGATGAAGCCCCCCTCGGCCGTGGAGTAGCGGTAGCTGACGTGCGAGTACGGCTGCGCCGGCAGCGCGTGGTGCTCGGCCGCCAGCACCGCCAGCCGCGGCCGGCTGGCGGCCAGGTAGCCGTCGGCGTCGGCGCGGCGCCGGTAGCGCAGGCAGTCGATGCGCACCGGGCTGCCCTGGGCGGCGTCCTGCACCTGCACGCCGGACTGCGGCGGGCAGGCCTCCTGCCACAGGACGACCGGATCGCGCGGGGTGCTGGTGGCGTTGGTCTGCACCCAGACGCTGGCCACCAACTGCCCGTCGGCGTCGCGCAGGCCCAGCAGGCGCGAGCGCATCGGCAGGTCGTGGGCCAGGTCGTCGGGCCGCACGTCGAACACCGTGTCCTCCTGCGCCAGCGGCACCCACTCGCCCGGCGACAGCTGCAGCCGGGCGCGACCCACGTGCGGCTCGCCGGGCGGCAGCGGCGCGCAGGCGGTAGTGGCCAGCGCCGCCGCCAGCACGGCGGTGGCTCTCAAGGCGCTACGGCGGAAAAGAGCGGGATGTGTCAAGGCAGCGTTCCATGGAAAAGGCCAGGCGCGCGCATGCGGCCTGGCCTTGGTGTGTCGTCACCCTGCCAGGGCCGGCAAGCGCCCGTGCAGGTCAGGGGTGGCAGTCCGGCCGGGCCCGCCGGGCCAAGCGGGCGGCGACGCGGCTCAGCGCACCACCTGGGCCAGTTCGCCCGCAGCATAGCGCGCGGCCATCTGCTGCAGGCTGACACCCTTGATCTTGCCGGCCTGGCCCTCGCAGCCGAACTCCAGATAGCGCTGGCGGCAGATGGCCTTGGCCGCCTCGCGCGCCGGTTTCATCCACTCGCGCATGTCGAACTTGTCCGGGTTCTCGGCCTGGAACTTGCGCACCGCGCCGGTCATGGCCAGGCGGATGTCGGTGTCGATGTTGATCTTGCGCACGCCGTGCTTGATGGCCTCCTGGATCTCGGCGACCGGCACGCCGTAGGTTTCCTTCATCTTGCCGCCGTACTGGTTGATGAGCGCCAGCAGCTCCTGCGGCACGCTGGAGCTGCCGTGCATGACCAGGTGCGTGTTGGGGATGCGCGCGTGGATCTCCTTGACGCGCTGGATCGACAGCACGTCGCCCGTGGGCGGGCGCGAGAACTTGTAGGCGCCATGGCTGGTGCCGATGGCGATCGCCAGCGCGTCCAGCTGCGTGGCGCGCACGAACTGCGCGGCTTCCTCGGGGTCGGTCAGCAGCTGGTCATGGCTGAGCTTGCCGACGGCGCCCACGCCGTCCTCCTCGCCCGCCTCGCCCGTCTCCAGCGAGCCCAGGCAGCCCAGTTCGCCCTCGACCGTGGCGCCGATGCGGTGCGCCATGGCCACTACTTCCTGGGTGACGCGCACGTTGTAGTCGAAGTCCGAAGGGGTCTTGCCATCCTCGCGCAGCGAGCCGTCCATCATGACCGAGCCGAAACCCAGCTCCAGCGCGCCCTGGCAGATGGCTGGCGACGTGCCGTGGTCCTGGTGCATGACCAGCGGGATGTGCGGATAGGCCTCGGCGGCGGCGGCGATCAGGTGCTTGATGAAGCTCTCGCCCGCGTACTTGCGCGCGCCGGCGCTGGCCTGCAGGATGACCGGCGCGCCGACCTCGTCGGCGGCGCTCATCACGGCCTGCACCTGCTCCAGGTTGTTGACGTTGAAGGCGGGGATGCCGTAGCCGTTGTCGGCGGCGTGGTCGAGCAGTTCGCGCATCGAGACGAGGGGCATGGGTCGAGTCCGTTCAAGTGAATCGCAAGGGGAAAGGCAGCGGCGGTAACCGCGTCGTAACCGCCGAGTTTACTCGGCCCCCCCGCAATTCACCTGCCGCGCCGGCCCGCCGCCAAGGCCTTCGGCGCGGGTTCACGATCTCAGTGCGCGCGGCAGATCTTCAGCATGTTGGTGCCGCCCGGCTGGCCCATCGGCTCGCCGCAGGTGATGGCGTACAGGTCGCCCTGCTGCACGATGCCGCGGTTCTTCAGGTGGTTTTCCGCCTGCTCCAGGGCCGTGTCGCGGTCGGCGCTGGTGTCCATCAGCAGCGGGCGCACGTTGCGGTACAGCGCCATCTTGCGCTGCGTGGCCACCTTCGGGGTCAGCGCGTAGATCGGGATGTGGGTGCGGTGGCGGCTCATCCACAGGGCGGTGGAGCCGCTGTCGGTCATGGCCACGATGGCCTTGGCGCCCAGGTGGTGGGCGGTGAACAGCGCGCCCATGGCAATCGACTGGTCGATGCGCCCGAAGGTCTGGCCGGTGAGGTCGGAGTCCAGCACCGGGTCCTCGGCGGCTTCCGCCGCGGCGCAGATCTTGGCCATCTCCTGCACCGTCTCCAACGGGTACTTGCCGGCGGCAGTCTCGGCGGACAGCATCACCGCGTCGGTGCCGTCCAGCACCGCGTTGGCCACATCGCTGACCTCGGCGCGGGTGGGCACCGGGTTGGTGATCATGCTCTCCATCATCTGCGTGGCGGTGATGACGACCTTGTCCATCTCGCGCGCCATGTTGATCATCTTCTTTTGCAGCGCCGGCACGGCGGCGTTGCCCACCTCCACGGCCAGGTCACCGCGCGCGACCATGATGCCGTCGGACACGCGCAGGATCTCTTCGAGCAGCGGCACCGCCTCGGCGCGCTCGATCTTCGCGATCAGGCCCGGCTTGTGGCGGTAGGGTGCGGCGGCCACGTTGCACAGCTGGCGCGCCATCTCCATGTCGGTGGCGTTCTTCGGGAAGCTCACGGCCACGTAGTCGGCCTGGAAGCTCATCGCGGTGCGGATGTCCTCCATGTCCTTGGCGGTCAGCGCCGGCGCCGTCAAGCCGCCGCCCTGCTTGTTGATGCCCTTGTTGTTGGACAGCTCGCCACCCAGGCGCACCGTGGTGCAGACCTGCTCGCCGCGCACCGAATCCACCGTCAGCTCGATCAGGCCGTCGTTGAGCAGCAGCACGTCGCCGGGCTTGACGTCGCGCGGCAGCTCCTTGTAGTCCAGGCCCACGCCGGAGTCGTCGCCCGGCTCGGTGCGCTCGGCGTCCAGCACGAAGGACTGGCCGGGCTCCAGCATCACGCGGCCCTCGGCGAACTTGCCCACGCGGATCTTCGGGCCCTGCAGGTCGGCCATGATGGCCACCTCGCGGCCGGCGCGCTTGGCGGCCTCGCGCACGAGGGTGGCGCGCTGCACGTGGTCCTCGGCCTTGCCGTGGCTGAAGTTCAGCCGGACCACGTTCACGCCGGCGGCGATCATGCGCTCGAGCAGCTGCGGGTCGCTGGAGGATGGGCCGAGGGTGGCAACGATCTTGGTGGCGCGGCGCACTCGCATGGAAATGTCTCCGATGGTGGATGTAATCGAGTTTCGATTTTTGCATGGAACCAGTTACGCCGCGGTTCGGAATGCTTTGCCCACCATGTGCCTTGTGATATGGCGCGATTGCTGGCTGGACTGTCGCGCAGGCGTCAGCCACCCTGTGCCGGCCCGCGCACCGAGTTTTTTATTTGCTACGTAAAAAACAGCTACAGGCTATTTGTTCGTGTGGACTTGAGGCCATTTTGACCACAAGAACGCATGGGCGTGGCTGAACTCTTGCGTTGTATCAAATGGCAATCATTCGCGTTATCAAGAATAATGCGGCGCCAGCGCGCCGTGCCTGCGACGCGTTCTCGCAGGCCTGACCGGGCGGCCGTTGCCGCCGCAGGTGCTGCCTTTCTCTCTTTTTCCTTTCCTGCGCACCATGGCCACCACGCTGTCCCGTTCCTTTTCTGCCGCCCGCCTGCTGGGCGCCGGCCTGCTGACCGCCGCCGCTGCCAGCGCCGCCCATGCCGCTCACCCGCTGGTCACAGACGACAGCGGCACTTAGGGCACCGGCCACTGGCAGTTCGAGGCCAACACCGACCACACCCGCGTGCGCGACCGGGCCGCCGGCTTCACCGCCTGGGAGCGCGAGGTCAACGCCGCGCTGACCTACGGCCTGACCGAAACCCTGGACATCGCCGTCAACGTGCCCTGGGCGCGCCAGTCGGCCACCGGCGAGCCGCAGGTCAGCGGCGTGGGCGACACCACGGTGCTGGCCAAGTGGCGCTTCTATGACAACGAGGCGCAGGGCTTCAGCCTGGCGCTGCGCCCGGAGATCACCCTGCCCAGCGGCAGCGAGTCCAAGGGCCTGGGCAACGGCCGCGCCACCGCGGCGTTGACGCTGATCGCCAGCCAGCAATGGGGCGACTGGACCTGGCTGGGCAACGCCGGCTTGGCGTACAACGACAACCGCGTGGGCGACCGCAAGCATCTGTGGGCGCTGTCCACCGCCGTGCTGTACACGGTGACACCGCAGCTCAGCCTGGCCGCCGACGTGGGCATCGCCCGCGCCGCCGCACCCGACGAGCGGCACGAGAAATACGGCCTGCTGGGCGCGATCTGGCATGTCAACGACGACCTGGACCTGGACATCGGCTGGCGCCGCAGCTTCGGCGGCAGCCCGGTGGCGCACACCGTGGGCGCGGGCGTCACCGTGCGCTGGTAAGCCGCCGGCCCGGCGCTGCCCTGGCGGTCGGGCCTGCGCGGATGCGCGCAGCGCGCCCGGGCGCCGGCACCGCCTTCAGGCGAGCCGGCGCTTCACCACCACCAGAACAGCCAGCCCCAAGCGCTGTCCACCCAGGCCAGCGCCAGCACGAAGGGGGCCAACGCCAGCAGCGTGCGCGCACTGCCCGTGGGCGCTGCGGCCGCCCCAGCCCTCGCCGGCCGGCCATCCAGCCCCAGCCCCAGCCCGCCCCAGTGCCGCACGATGGCCCAGCCCAGCCACAGCGACCAGGCATTGGCCAGCGCCAGCAGCCCCAGCCGCGCCGCGTTGGCCCAGGGCACGAACACGCCCTCGCCGCGCAGCAGCGTCAGCGTGATAGCGCTCAGGCCCAGGAACACGCCCAGACCCGCCAGCGGGATCAGCGCCTGCGCCAGGTGGTGCAGCCGCTGGCGCGCCCAGGGCCCGGCCAGGCGCACGGCCAGCGCCAGCAGCGCCAGCACCACCCCGCCCCAGACCAGTGCGGTGGCGCCGATGTAGCCCAGCAGCAGCGCGCCGTCCAGCCAGGTGAAGACGTCGTTCTGGTCCGGGTAATGCGTCAGCAGCCACCAGGGCGCGTTGTCCGCCAGCGGCCAGTACAGGTCGCGGTCCACCAGCCAGGTGGCGATGGCCTGCCTGGCGCTGATGAACCACGGGCTGGCGCTCCAGTGGAAGGCGCCGATGGCCACGCCCAGCAGGCCGAAGACGATCAGCCAGGTCTGCCAGTGGTCGGCCTCGGTGGCGGCGACGTGCACCACCTCGTGCGCCGGCGAGCGCCACTGCAGCGCGATGGCGTCCTGGTGCCCGCTGCAACGCCCGCACATGTGGCAGCCGCTGCCGCCCTGCATGTGGCGCAGCGGCTGCATGGGCGCGCAGTCCACCGCCGGCGCGGCGCGGCGCACGATGCGCACCGGCTGCGCCGCCGTCGGCACACCAACACTTGCGCTTGCGCGCGCCGGCGCCGCGTCCAGTTCGCGCGCCAGCGTGCGCCGCCAGGCCTCGTCGTCCACGCGGTAGTGCATCGGCGCCAGCTTGGACAGCAGGCCGAACACGCCGTTGACCGGGCACAGGTAGCGGCACCAGGCGCGCTTGCCGCGCGTGTAGAAGTAGCCCACGACCAGCGCCGCCACGGTGCTGCCGCCCAGCACCACCAGCGCCGCCTTCGGGTACTGGTAGACGCTGACCATCTGCCCATACACCGTGGTGCAGACGAAGGCCACGAACGGCCAGCCGCCCCAGCGCATCCAGCGCGGCACGCCCAGGCCGCGGCCGTGCTTGGCGGCCCACTCGGTCAGCGTGCCCTCGGGGCACAGCACGCCGCACCACAGCCGGCCGAACAGCACCATGCTCAAGAGCACGAACGGCCACCAGATGCCCCAGAAGGCGAACTCGGCCGCTACCGTCAGGTGGTTCCACACGTGCGCCGTGCGGTCAGGCAGCGGCAGCACCGCCGGCACGATGAGCAGCACGGCATACACCAGCACCACCACCCACTGCAGCGCGCGGATCAGGCGTGCGTGGGTGCGCAGCCATTCGCCCCCGGCCGCCAGCGCGCGCTGCGCCCGCCCCGGGCCTGCGGCGGCGGGCAGGCGGGCAGGGGCAGGGTGCGGTGGCTGGGCCTGCAGCGGCAGTCCGTGGCTGGAAGGGGGCATGCTTGCTACTCTTTTGCTAGCTGTTCGCCCTTGATATTCAAGGGCTTTGGGACTATTTCATTCAAATTGCGCGGCCGGCTCGCGCCGCGCAGCAGCACGAGCGCCAGCACCCAGTAGCCGGCCAGGCCGAGCAGCGTCATCAGCGACGGCTGGGCGCGGTAGCCGCTCAAAGCCGCGACCACGCCGCCGACACGGCTCATGTCGTCCAGCAGCCAGCTGCTGTCCCACAGGCCGTCGGCCAGCGGCGGCAGCCACTCCAGTGCCTGCAGCTTCTCCAGCCCGGTCACCACCAGCGCGCCGGCCAGCAGCAGCAGCAGCACTTCGGTCAGGCGGAAGAACTGGCGCCAGTTCAGCACCCGCCCGCCCAGCTGCAGCAGCCAGAAGGTGGCCAGCGCCGCGGCCAGCCCGGCCAGCGCGGCCAGGCCCATCAGCGGCAGCTCGGCGCGCGGCGCGGCGGCCAGGGTGCCGTACAGGAAGATCACCGCCTCGCTGCCCTCGCGCGCGATCGCCAGCGCCGCCAACAGCGCCACGCCCCACCAGTTGCGCCTGGCCGCCTGCTGCGCCAGGCCGCGCTCCAGGTCGGCCTTCAGGGTGCGCCCGTGCGCGCGCATCCAGATCACCATCTGCACGATCAGCACCGCCGCCACCAGCACCATCAGCGCCTGGAACTGCTCCTGCCAGTCCAGCAGCAGCGCCTGCGCGCGGTAGATGCTCAGCGCCAGCAGCCCTGCCGCCACCAGGCCGGCCGCCACGCCGCCCCACAGCCAGCGCCGCCCGGCGGCGGCCTGCGGCGTGGCCACCAGCCAGGCGTGCAGAATGCCCACCACCAGCAGGGCTTCGACGCTTTCGCGCCAGATGATGAAGGCGACCTGGCCCATGGCGTGTCCTTGTGCGCTTGGAAAGAAAAAAGCGAAATTCGACGGACGCGGTTACTGGATGACGAATTCGCCGCGCGTCGTGTCCATGTGGAACTCGTCGAAGAACGGGTAGGTGCCCGGCGACTTGCCCGGCAGCGCCCGGGTGCGCGTGCTGTGCGGCGCCACCACCAGCTCGATGCCCAGCGGCAGGCTCTCGAACTCGGCCGGGGTCTTGCCCTCGTTCACTACCTCGATGCGAAAGCGCTGCTTGGCCGGCAGCTCGATGCGCCGGGTGCTGATCTGGCCGTCGTTCAGCACCACGCGGAACGTGGGGATATCACCGGCCGCGTGCGCCGCGCTGGCGCCGCCGGCTAGCAGCAGCGCCGCCAGCAGCGGCGTGGCGCGCCCGCCCAGTCGCTGCAGCGCACTCGCCAGCCGGCTGCCAGAGCCCGGTGCCGACGCCGCCATGTCAGTAGCCGCCCTTCTTGCCGATGCCGGCGTAGGTGAACTCGTACTTCGCCTCGAATGGCTTGAACCACGGGCCGACGCCGGTTTCCTTGTCCACGTGGCGGCCGAAGTGGCCGTGCTTGGCGGCGCTCGGCGGCTGCACTGACAGGGTCAGCGTGTACTTGCCCGGGCCCATCAGTTTGACGTTGTCGCCATAGTGAGGGCCGTCGCTGGCCACCATGGGCATCAGCTCGCCCTCCAGTGTCTTGGAATCGCCCGCCTTGGCCAGCTTGTAGCGCACCACCAGGTGCGGTACCCAATCGCCCTCGCCGAAGCCGTTGGTGTTGCCCTGCACGGCGCGGATGTCGGCCTCCAGGTGGATGTCCGAGGTCTTGGCTTCGCGCATCATGCCTGGCGGCTCCATCTCGATGGGCTGCAGGTACACGGCGGCGACTTCCATGCCGCCCGCGATGTGCGGCTTGCCTATCGGGATTTCCGCCGCCTGCACGCCGCCCAGGGCGCCCGCCAGCAGCAGCACGCCCGCAGCGGCCTGCCATTTCCAAGTCTGGACCACAGTATTCTCCTGATATTTAATGAGAAGGATTCTCAATCAGGATTATAAAATAAAAGCCATCCCCGCCCGCCGACCGGACAGGCGGCAGGGTTGACCCACCTCAAGCGGCGGACGCCTCGGCGCGCATCAGCGCCTCAATCTCGTCCGGCTCCACCGGCACGCCGCGCGTGATCAGCTCGCAGCCGTCCGCGGTGACGATGGCGTCGTCCTCGATGCGGATGCCGATGTGGTGGAAGGCCTCGGGCACGCCCGGCGCCGGGCGCACGTACAGGCCGGGCTCGATGGTCAGCACCATACCGGGCCGCAGGATGCGGCTCGGGCGGTTCGTGATGGTCTCGCCCGACAGCGGGTCGCGTCGCTCGCTCGTCTGGCCGACCTCGGACGGCTCGACATAGCTGCCCACATCGTGCACGTCCATGCCCAGCCAATGGCCGGTGCGGTGCATGTAGAACGGGAAGTACGCCCGGTTGTCGATCACGTCCTGCGCGTTTCCGACCTTGTCCGCAGCCAGCAGTTTCAGGTCCAGCAGGCCCTGCGCCAACACTGCCACGGTGGCGTCGTGCGGATCGTTGAAGCGGGCACCGGCGCGCGTGGCGGCGATCGCCGCCTTCTGACTGTCCAGCACCAGCTCGTACAGCGCGCGCTGCGGACCGGTGAAGCGCCCGTCGGCCGGGAAGGTGCGGGTGATGTCGCTGGCGTAGCCGTCCAGCTCGCAACCGGCGTCGATCAGCACCAGCTCGCCGGCGCGCACCGGCGCGGCGTCGGCGCGATAGTGCAGCACGCAGGCGTTGGCCCCGGCGGCGACGATCGAGCCGTACGCCGGCGCCTGCGAGCCGTGGCGGCGGAATTCGTGCAGCAGCTCGGCCTCCAGGTGGTACTCGCGCACCTGCTGCCCGGCGCGCAGCATGCGGGCGCTGGTCTGCATGGCGCGGATGTGGGCGCCGGCGCTGATGGCCGCGGCGCGGCGCATCACGTCTTGCTCGTGCGCGTCCTTGATGAGGCGCATCTCGTCGAGCAGCAGGCACAGGTCGGCCTGCTCGGCCGGGCATTGCACGCCGAAGCGCGCGCGCGCGCGCACGGTGCTCAGCCAGCCTTCCACGCGCGCGGCCAGGCCGTCGTGCGTGGCGAACGGGAACCACACGCGCCGGCGGTTTTCCAGCAGGCGCGGCAGCTCGGCATCCAGCTGCCCGATCGGCAGGGCGGCGTTCATGTCCAGCGCGGCCACCGCGGCCTCGGGGCCGAGGCGGTAGCCGTCCCAGATCTCGCGCTCCAGGTCCTTGGGCTGGCACAGCAGCGTGCTGCGGCCCTCGGCGTCCAGCACCAGGCAGGCGCCGGGCTCGGTGAAGCCCGTCAGGTAGTAGAAATAGCTGTCGTGCCGGTACAGGTGGTCGCTGTCGCGGTTGCGCGGGCGCTCCGGGGCGGTCGGGACAATGGCGATGCCGCCGGCGCCCAGCTGGGCGGCCAAGCGGGCGCGGCGGTCTGCGTGGATGCTGCTGCTCATGGGCGCGGATCGTACTGCGGCGGCCCCGTCCCTGTCCGGCGCCGGGACTGCGCTACAGCGCCGAGGCCAGCAGGCTGCCGCCGGCGGCCAGCAGCAGCGTGCAGACGATCCAGCGCACCAGCGCCGGTGGCCAGTCGGGCGGATGGCGCGCCTGCCACCAGGTCACCGCCGTGACCACCGGCAGCGCCACGGCGGCCGAGGTCAGCGTGTGCCAGGGCAGGGCGCCGGCGATGCCCACGGCGGCCAGCCGCACCAGCGCGCAGGCCAGGAACAGCGCCACCAGGCACTGGCGGATCAGCGACGGCGGCAGCGGCTGGCGGTACAGGTGGTAGACGATGGGCGGGCCAGCGGTGGAAAACAGCCCGCCCAGCACGCCCGAGACCAGCCCCACGCCCCACAGCACGCGCGGGCTGGACGGCGTGGCGCGCGGCACCGAGCGCGCCAGCAGCAGCACCGCGCAGGCCACCACCGACACGCCCAGCACCAGGCGCAGGCCGTGCAGCGTGTTGCCGCTCAGCCAGGCCAGCAGCACCAGGCCCAGGCCCACGCCGGCCACGCCGCTGGCCAACAGCGGGCGCAGTAGCTCCCAGCGCGGCTCGAACGGGTGGCTGCGCAGGTAGATGAAGCCGTTGACGGCCGACAGCACGCTGGCGATGTTGGCCGCGTCCTGGATCGGCAGCAGCGAGAGCGCGCCGGCGGCGCCGACGAAGATCAGCGCGAAGGCGAAGCCGGTGAGGTTCTGACAGAACGAGGCGACGGCGGCCAGCATCGCCATCTGGGCGTAGTCCAGGGGGGTCACGTCGCGTTTCCTGTGGTGGAGGCCGGCGCACGGCGGCGCTGTGGGACCAGTACGGCAGTCTGCCCGCTTTCGGATGGCAGCGCTGGCGGGCCGCGGCGTTTTCACGCCGCCTGCTCAAGTGCCGTTCAGCCTTGCCAGCCGCTCGGGCGTGCCCACATCCACCCACAGTCCGTCGTACAGCGTGCCCGTCACGCGCCCGGCGTCCATGGCGCAGCGCAGCAGCGGCGCCAGCGGCGCGGCTACCCCCTGCGGGTTGCCGGGTGCGATGTCGCACCACGGCGGCGCGAACAGCTCGGCGCGCAGCAGGGCGATGGTGCTATAGGTGAAGCGCGGGCGCGCATCGCCGTCCGGCAGGTTCAGCACGCGCCCGTCCGGTGTCAGCCCGAAGTCGCCGCGCGGGTGCTGCACGGGATTGGGCACCAGCCACAGGTGCGCCAGCGCGTCGCTGGCGGCAAAGCGCTGCACGCATTGCCTGTCGAAGGCGAAACAGGGCGCGAACACGTCGCCTGCCGCCAGCCAAAACAAGGGCGCGTCCAGCAGCGGCAGCGCGCGTGCGATGCCGCCCGCGGTCTCCAGCGCATGGCCGAAGTCGCGCGCCTCGTCGGAGTATGAAATCGATAGCTGAAGATCATTATTTGGTGCAGGCTGGGACAAGAAATTATCGGAAAAATGCTGCTGGATGCGTGCGCCCAGCCAGGCCGTATTGATGACGGCGCGCCGCACGCCCGCACGCGCCAGCGCGTGCAGGTGCCACGCCAGCAGCGGCTGCCCGCGCACGGGCAGCAGCGGCTTCGGGCAGATGTCGGTCAGGGGCCGCATGCGTTCGCCGCGGCCGGCGGCCAGCAGCAGGGCGGGAATCGGGGACGGATGCATGGGCGCGCAGTGTAGGGGCGGGCCCCGATAATGGACGGGCCGCCCCGCCGCCCCGCCGCCATGACCGAACCCTCGCCGCCGCCCGCCGCCCTGCGCCAGCAGCAGTGGCGTGCCCTGGGCCTGCTGTGCGGCCTGGGACTGGGCCTGGCGCCTGTGGCGCCGGATGTCTGCGCGGCGCTGCGCACTCTGGTGGGCGCCGACGCGGCGGCGCTGTTCTGGCTGGATGCGCAGGGCATGCCGGCCGGCTTCTTCCACGAGGATTCGCCGGCGGCCGTGCAGGACCTGTTCCTGAACGAATTCGAGCGCCTGTTCAGCGGTCCCGGCGAGACCAACGTGCACACCCTGGCACGCGCCGATGGGCCGCGCGCCGGCCGGCTGAGGCGCCTGGGCACGCCGTACCTGCGCTCGAACTCCCACAACCTGCTGGTGCGTGCCAGCGGCCACCGCCACACGCTCGACCTGCGCGTGGAGGGCAGCGGCCGCACGCATGCCGTGGCGATGCTGTTTCGCGCCTCCGGCGCCGGTTTCACGGCGGCGGACGAGGCTACGCTGGAGCGCACCGGCGGCTGGCTGGCGCGCGCGTTCGGGCCGCCGCCGGGCGCCGCCGCCGAGCTGCCGGGCATGGCGTCTGGCCCGCCGGGGCATGTGGTGCTGGACGCCGCTGGCCGGCCGCTGTATGCCGACGAGGCGGCCACCGAGCTGCTGCGCCAGGCGCACCTGGCCGGCCTGGGGCTGCAAAGCGCAGCCAGCGTGCCGCCGCCCGACCTGGCCCGGCGCCTGGGCGTGGCGCAGCCCGGCAGCCAGGCGCGCAGCGCTGTGCCCGGGGGCTGGCTGGCGGTGCATCGGCGCGATCTGCAGGCCCTGTCGGGCGGGCCGGTGCAGGAGTTGCTGACCCTGCAGCTGCAGCGCCCCCTGGAGGTGGCGGTGGTGCGGCGGGTGCTGGCGCTGCCACTGTCGCCGCTGCAGGGCGACATCGCGGCGCTGGCCGGCTTGGGCCACGCCCGCGCCGACTGCCACCGCCTGGCCGGCGTGAGCGAGGCCGCGCTCAAGAAGCACCTGCGGGCGATCTTCGCCGCCACCGGTGCCGACGACTGGGAAACGCTGGCCGACCAGCTGCGCCGCTGAGGCCGGCGTGGACGCGCGGGCGGCTCAGGCGGCCGCGGCGCGCGCGTCGCCGGGCGTGAGCAGCATCAGCCGCGCCACCAGTGCCTGCAGCTCCTGCTGGCGCTGGGTGCTGGTCTTGAGCAGCAGCGCGCTCAGCTGCGTGCGCACGGTGCGGATGCGCACGCCCCGCGCGTCGGCGAACGCCTGCGGCGTGCTTCCGCGCGCCAGCGCCAGCAGCAGCGCCGCCTCGGCCGGGCTGAGCCGGTAGGCCTGGCGCGCCAGCGCGACGGCGCCGGCCGCATCCAGCGTGCGCTCCAGCAGCGCCCAGGCCACGCCGGGCGCATGGTGGGGCATGCCCAGACCGGCCAGGTCGCCGGCCGAAAGCGCCACCAGCAGTAGGCCGCCGGCCAGCGGGACGCAGCCGCTGGCGCCGCGCAGTGACTGTGCGAACAACGCCTGCGTCGCGGCGCCTGCCTGCAGCGGCCCGGCCAGCAGCCGGCGCACGTCCGCGTGCTCGCGCCGCGCGGCCAGCGCGTGGGCGTTGGCGTTGGCGTGTAGCAGCCTGCCGGCGGTATCGAAGAACACCAGCCCCACCGACAGGCGCTCCATCAGCGCCTCCAGCCCTTGCGTGCGCGCGCGCAGCGCCAGCGTCTCGCGGTGCAGGAAGGCGGCCTGCTGCAGTGCGCCGAACTCGGCCTGGAAGCGCTGCACCTGCGCTGGGGTAAAACCCGCGTCGTCGCGCTCGCGGTAGACCGAGGCGAACAGGTTGCCCACCGGGTGGTGCGCCCCCCGGCTGCCGCCGAACATGCGTGCGCCGATGCCGTTCGGCTGCAGGAAATCGCTCCTGAGCGCGGCGCGGCGGCGCTGCCGTGCCGGGTCCAGGGCCGCATCCGTCACCACCCAGGTGCCGTCCGGGCCGGCCTGGACATAGCTCTCCATGGCAGCGTCCCACAGCGGATCCTGCGCGCGGAAGTGCTCGGCGTAGCGCGCCGTGGCCTCGGCCGAGATGCCGCTGCCCAGCAGCGCCGGCGCGCCGCTGGCCGACGGCACCTGCAACCAGTACCCCGGATCGGGCTGGGTGGCGAACTCGCCGGCCTGCTGCGCCAGCTGCTGCGGGCTGTTGGCCAGCACGAACCAGCCCACCTGGTCGGCGCCCAGGCTGTTGGCGTAGGCGTGCAGCGCGCCGGCCCAGCGTGCCTCGTCCGCCACCGCGGTCCACAGTTCCATCAGCGCCTGGTGCAATGCCCGCTCCTCGTTGGTGGGTAGGGACGCGATTGTTCCGGGACGATGCGGCGCCGGCCATTCCCCCTCGGGATACCGGCGTGCGCGACGGCGCGCTCCGGGCGCCTGCATCGGTCAGGTGGCCGATAGGCAGCGACGCGCGCGTTTCGAACAATCGGCGCAGGCCCACCGAGGCCGCGTCGGGGCACCGAAACGCGCCGCGCACACCGGGGCCCTATCGCCGCAGTCACCGCCTCCCGGCGTCTGTGCTCTGCGGTCCCATTCCCATCCCATCTTCCGTTTTGCCATCAGGATTGCCATGAAGCAGCACTTTGTCGCCCCCCTCATCGCGTTCACCGCCTCGCTCGCCTGCGCCCAGGTGCCGGTCGATCTGTCGCAGGCCACGCTCACCCTCGAAAGCAGCCAGACCCTGCGCGTGGAGAACCTGCAAGTGCCCGGCCTGGGCAGCTACCGGCTGGACTTCCAGTGGGACCCGGGCAGCATCAGCTTCGTGCCGGTCGTGGCCTCGCTGCTGGGCAACGGCTCGTACTGCGAGAGGGCCCGGGCCTCGGGCAACGTGGGCTATGTCCAGCGCAACAAGGACGGCTACCTGCTGCGCCAGCGCACCGACGGCGCCGTGACCGTGGGCGCGCTCTCGGCGGCCCACTACGGCCCATCGGCATTCACCGTGACCTGGGCCAAGACGGCCAGCGCAGCGGCCAATCCTTACCTGGTGGACCGGCTGGTGCCTGATTTCGACCCGGTCAAGGCGTATGGCGTCATGGGCACGGTCCAGGCCGATGCCTACCCCGGCTTCGAGACCGGCATGCTGGTGGAGGTGGTTGGCAACCTGGCAGGCGGGGCCTTCACGGTGCGCCAGGTGGGCGGCAGCGCACAGGCCTCCTTCAGCTTCCCGGCGACGCAGACCCAGGCGCGCGCCAATTGCCCGGCCAGCGCCAGCGGCGTCTACTCCGGCAACGTCGCCTACGGCACCTTCGCCATCGATGCCTACCAGGTCTCGTTCATCAACGGCCACGAAGGCAGCGTGATGCCGCTGAACGACTCGGCGCACAAGTTCAGCGCCTCTTGGAACGCCGACACGGCCGGCATGGCCGGGTTCAATCACGGCCGGACCAGCAAGGTCCTGTCGCCCGCCTTCCCGGGGTTTGCCGAAGGCGCCGATGTCTTCCTGGCGGACGTGGGCGACGGCCTGGCGGTGACGCAGACCAACGCTGCCTCGCGCGCCGTGGCGACGACCGTTTTCCTGAAGTAGCCAAGGCAGAGTCGCCGCCCTGCCATGGGGGCGGCGGCGACCGCCCCGTAAAATCGCGGGTTTGCACCAACACAACGCCCGTCCGGGGCCCGCCCACATGGCCAATTCTCAACAGATGGCGAATGCGATCCGCGCACTCGCAATGGATGCCGTTCAACAGGCCAACTCCGGCCATCCCGGCGCGCCCATGGGCATGGCCGACATGGCCGTCGCGCTGTGGGGCCGGCACCTCAGGCACAACCCGGCCAACCCGCAGTGGGCCGACCGCGACCGTTTCGTGCTCTCGAACGGCCACGCCTCGATGCTGCTGTACGCGCTGCTGCACCTCACCGGCTACGACCTGCCGATCGAGGAGCTGAAGAACTTTCGCAAGCTGCACAGCAAAACTGCTGGCCACCCCGAGCATGGCATCACTCCGGGCGTGGAGACCACCACCGGCCCGCTAGGCCAGGGCATCACCAACGCCGTGGGCTTCGCCCTGGCGGAAAAGCTGCTGGCCAAGGAGTTCAACCGCGATGGCCACACGGTGGTGGACCACCACACCTATGTCTTTCTGGGCGACGGCTGCCTGATGGAGGGCATCAGCCAGGAGGCGCTGTCGCTGGCCGGCGCCTGGCGCCTGAACAAGCTGATCGCGCTGTACGACGACAACGGCATCAGCATCGACGGCCAGGTCGCGCCGTGGTTCATCGACGACACCCCGGCACGCCTGCGCGCCTGCGGCTGGAACGTCATCGGCCCGGTGGACGGGCATGACGCCGACGCCGTGGCCGACGCCGTGGCGCTGGCCAAGGCCAGCACCGACAAGCCCACCTTCATCGTCTGCAAGACCGCCATCGGCCAGGGTTCGCCCAACCGCGCCAACACTTCCAAGGCGCACGGCGAGCCGCTGGGCGCGGACGAGATCACGCTGACGCGCAACGCCATCGGCTGGAACCACGCACCCTTCGAAATCCCGGCCGAGGTGTACGCCGACTGGGACGGCAAGCGCGCCGGCACGCAGCTGGAGGCCGATTGGCAGCAGCGCTTCGACGCCTACGCCGCCGCCCACCCGGAACTGGCCGCCGAGTTCACCCGCCGCATGGCTGGCGACCTGCCGGCGCACTTCGCCCAGGTGGCCGTCGACCTGGTGGTCAACTCGCAGGCCGCCGCGCAGACCGTGGCCAGCCGCAAGGCCAGCCAGATGGCGCTGGAGGCCTTCACCGCGCAGCTGCCCGAGCTGCTGGGCGGCAGCGCCGACCTGACGGGCTCCAACCTGACCAACACCAAGAGCACGCCCGCGCTGCGCATGGACCCGGAGACCGGCGAGGTGCTGCAGGTCGAAGTGGCGGTGGGCGACCGGACGGTGTGCGTCGGCGGGCGCCACATCAACTACGGCGTGCGCGAGTTCGGCATGGCCGCGGTGATGAACGGCCTGGCGCTGCACGGCGGCTTCATCCCTTACGGCGGCACTTTCCTGACATTCAGCGACTACAGCCGCAACGCCATCCGCATGGCCGCACTGATGAAGCAGCGCGTGGTCCATGTCTTCACGCACGACTCGATCGGCCTGGGCGAGGACGGCCCGACGCACCAGAGCATCGAGCACGCCGCCAGCCTGCGCTTGATCCCGCGCCTGGACGTCTGGCGCCCGGCCGACACGGTGGAGACGGCGGTGGCCTGGAGCGTCGCGCTGTCGAACCGCGACCGGCCCACGGCGCTGCTGCTCTCGCGCCAGAACCTGCCGCATTTGGCCAAGCGCGACCTGGGCGACATCTCGCGCGGCGCCTACATCCTGTCCGAGCCGGAGAACGCCGGCCTGAAGAAAAAGCCCCAGGCGGTGATCATCGCCACCGGCTCCGAGGTGCACCTGGCCATCAAGGCGCAGAAGCTGCTGGCGGCGCAAAGAATCGCCGTGCGCGTGGTCTCCATGCCCAGCACCACCACCTTCGACCGCGAGGACGCGCGCTACAAGCGCCTGGTGCTGCCCGATGGCCTGCCGCGCATCGCCGTCGAGATGGGCGTGACCGACTTCTGGTGGAAGTACGGCTGTGCCGCCGTGGTCGGCATCGACACCTTCGGCGAATCGGCGCCGGCGCCGGTGCTGTTCCAGCACTTCGGCTTCACGCCCGAGAACGTCGCTGACACCGTGCGCGCCGCGCTGCGCCGCCGCTGAAGCCACACCGCCCGGGCGCCGGTGTCCGCGCCCGCTTCGATTTTTTCGCAACCTCCTGGAGCTTCTTCGCCATGACGATCAAAGTGGGTATCAACGGCTTCGGCCGCATCGGCCGCAACGTGCTGCGCTCTGCCGTGCAGAACTTCTCCGACATCGAAATCGTTGCCATCAACGACCTGCTGGAGCCGGACTACCTGGCCTACATGCTGAAGTACGACAGCGTGCACGGCCGCTTCCAGGGCGAGGTCTCGGTCGAGGGCCACACGCTCATCGTCAACGGCAAGAAGATCCGCCTGACGCAGGAGCGCGATCCGGCCAACCTGAAGTGGAATGAGGTCGGCGCCGACGTGGTGATCGAGTCCACCGGCCTGTTCCTGGACAAGGCCAGCGCGCAAAAGCACCTGGACGCCGGCGCCAAGAAGGTGCTGCTGTCCGCCCCTTCCAAGGACGACACGCCGATGTTCGTCTTCGGCGTGAACCACCAGGAATACGCCGGCCAGGCCGTGATCTCCAACGCATCCTGCACCACCAACTGCCTCGCCCCGGTGGCCAAGGTGCTGCACGACAAGTGGGGCATCAAGCGCGGCCTGATGACCACCGTGCATGCTGCCACCGCCACGCAAAAGACCGTGGACGGCCCTTCGAACAAGGACTGGCGCGGCGGCCGCGGCATCCTGGAGAACATCATCCCCAGCAGCACCGGCGCCGCCAAGGCGGTGGGCGTGGTGCTGCCGGCGCTCAAGGGCAAGCTCACAGGCATGAGCTTCCGCGTGCCGACCTCCGACGTGTCGGTGGTCGACCTGACCGTGGAGCTGGAAAAGGAAGCCTCGTACGACGAGATCAAGGCCGAGATGAAGGCGCAATCCGAGGGCGCGCTCAAGGGCGTGCTGGCCTATACCGAGGACAAGGTGGTGGCCACCGACTTCATCGGCGAGACCCACACCTCGGTGTTCGACGCCGACGCCGGCATCGCCCTGGACAAGACCTTCGTCAAGGTGGTGTCCTGGTATGACAACGAGTGGGGCTACTCCAACAAGTGCCTGGAAATGGTGCGCGTGATGGCCCGCTGACAGCGGTAATTTCCATCAAAACAGCCAAAGGCCCATGTCCATCATGGGCCTTTGGCTATCAAAATTGCTGTCAAGCCAGCAGCCGCTCGGGGTCGGCGTCCAGCTTGGTGAGCGCCTCGCGCGTGGCGCGCAGGGTCAGGCTCTCCTCCTCCTGCGGCACCAGCAGCCGTGCCTGCAGGTAGGCCGCCAGCCGGCGCAGCTGCAGCAGGTAGCTGCTGCCTCCGGCGCTGGCGAACAGGTGCAGCTGGTGCCGCTGGCTGTGCCAGACGTACTGCACCTGCGCCGGGCGGCCGTTGTGCTCCAGCGTGAACCAGGCGCCGGGTGCCAGCTGCTGCGCCCAGGCCAGCATGTCCGGCTCCACCGGCGCGCCGTTGTCGGCGACGACCTGGATGGACGAGGCGTCGATGCCCAGCAGCAGTTCGATGTTCTCGGCCGACAGCGGCATCTCGCCCAGCGCCTCGTCGCTCAAATACTCCTCCAGATTCGCCAGCCGCCGCGCCATGGCATCGATGTGCGCCTGCGGGATGGCCGCGGTCTTGGACAGGAAGGCGTCGGACAAGGTATCGGTCAATGCCTTGATCTGCGCGTCCTGCTCGGCCCCCAGCACGCCCAGCAGCTCCAGCCCACGGCGCAGCGACTGCAGCAGCGCCGGCAGGTTCTGGATGACCAGCGCCCGGTCGGCGCGGTTCGGTTTGGCACTGGCGGCCCAGACCAGGTCGGCGGCGGCGCGTTTGCACTCGGCGGTGACGGCGTGCTGCGCGCCGTGGCGCACGGCCGAGACCGCCAGCACCTCGGCCCAGGTCTTGAACAGGAACTGGCGGATTTCCTCGCGCACCGGCATGTCCTGCAGCAGCGCGCGCAGCTCGATGGTGTACTGGATGGCCAGGGTCTCGCGCTGCTCGACCTGCTGCGCGACGCTGGCCAGGCGCGCGGTGGTGTCCTGGCGCCCGGTCAGGAAGCGCGCCAGGAATGCCTCGAACTCGTCGCGCGCGATGGCGAACACGCGCTGGCCGGTCTCGGGGTACTGCTCGATGACCTGCACGATGCGCCGGATCTCGGCCTCCAGCGCGCCGGCGCCGACGCTGGAGGCGTCGAAGCCCAGCACGCAGGCGCCCATGCGGTCGATCAGCTGGCGCGCGGGATGCGTCAGGTTGCTGAAGAAATCCGGGTCGGCCAGCGCCACGCGCAGCACCGGCACCTGCAGCCGCGCGAACCACACGCGCACCGCCGGCGGGATGCGCTCCTCGCTCAAGATGGCCTGGAACATCAGCGCCACCACCTCGATGATGGCCTTTTCGCCGGGCGTCGCGGCCTTTTTCTTCAGCTCCTCGGTGCGCTCGCGCGCCACCTGCGCAACCTGCACCAGCGCCACCGGCGGGGCCTGGTGCGCCAGCACCGTCAGGTCGCCGTAGTGGCTCTCGGCCAGCTGGTACTGGGTGGCCAGGGCCTGCGCCAGCGCCGCCGACGCCGGCGGGGCATGGCCCGGCACCATGCCGGTGGCCGGCTGCATCAGGATGCGCCGCAGCTGCGCGACGACTGCCTGCGCACGCTGGCGCGCACGCATCAGGGGCGCCGCCAGCGCCCCTGTGGCCGGCAGGAAGCTGCCAGCGCCGACGAAGGCGCCAGGCTGGCTCGGCAGCGCACCCGGCCATGCGCCCAGGGCACCGTGCGCGGTGGACGGCCGCAGGCCAGGGTGGTGGGGGTAGGCCGCCGGCTGCGTCAGCGGGCTGGCCGGCAGGGGCCGCGACATCGGTCCCGACAGCGGGTCGGACAGTGACCCGGGGCCGCTGGGCGCAGCGCCGGCGGCCGCCGCTATGCGCCCGGCGCCGGCCGTCGCGGCGGGGTGGCGCACGCGGGTGCGCAGGTCGTCGGCCGATGGACTGGGCACGCCGCGCGCATCGTAGAACTGCACCAGCGCCTGGTACTGCGCCAATGCCAGGGTGGCCAGCTCGCGCTGCAGCGGGTCCAGCACCAGCGCGAAATGCTCGCGCTCCAGGCCGGCCGCGAGCCAGGCGTCGATGATCCCGAGGCACCAGGATTCGGGGCGCAGGATGTCACTGGCCGCCAGCTCCATGCCATCCAGGCGCTGGGTGCGCTGGCGCACCGCCTCGAAGCTGGCGCCGGCCTGCTCCAGCACCGGCAGCGCCATGCGCGATGCGGCGATGCGGTTCTCGACCACGTCGTCTTCCACCAGCGACAGGCCGTCCAGCGCCAGTGGCAGGGGGCGGCTCGGCGCGGCACTGCCCTGGGTGCCGAGCGCCGTCCGCCAGGACTGCGCGGTGCGCTCGGTCCAGCTGCGCTGGTGCGACTGAAAGGCCAGCCAGGCGTCACGGCGCTGCTGCATGTCGCGCTGCGTGGCCGTCTGGGCCATCAGCTCGGTCAGGAACTTGTCCAGCGCCGCGGCCAGCGCCGGCAGGGCGGCGCCCATGCCCTCCACGAAATGCTGGCGCGCCAGCTGGGCGATCCGGCGGGCCGCGGTGAAGGGGGGCGGGGCGTGCATGCATGCGATGTTAGCCGCTGCCCGTGCGGCCGGCGCGGGCCGTCAGACCACGGCGCCGGCGTTGGGATCGTCCGGGTCGCCCTCGCGCTTCGCGCCGGCCTTGACCAGGTCCTCGCGCTTGACGCCGAGCCACATGGCGATGGCCGCGGCCACGAACACCGACGAGTAGATGCCGAACAGGATGCCGATGGTCAGCGCCAGCGCGAAGTAGTGCAGGCTGGGGCCGCCGAAGAAGAACATGGACAGCACCATCGCCTCGGTCGAGGCGTGGGTGATGATGGTGCGGCTCATGGTCGAGGTGATGGCGTGGTCGATGACCTCGTGCGTGTTGAGCTTGCGGAATTTGCGGAAGGTCTCGCGGATCCGGTCGAAGATCACCACCGACTCGTTCACCGAGTAGCCCAGCACCGCCAGCACGCCGGCCAGCACCGACAGCGAGAACTCCCACTGGAAGAAGGCGAAGAAGCCCAGGATGATGACCACGTCGTGCAGGTTGGCGATGATGGCCGCGACGCCGAACTTCCACTCGAAGCGCAGCGCCAGGTAGATCACGATGCCCAGCACCACCATGCCCAGCGCCATCAGGCCGCCGTGCACCAATTCCTCGCCCACCTGCGGGCCGACGAATTCGGTGCGGCGCAGCTCCACGCCCGCGTCCTGCGCTTTCAGCGCTGCCAGCACCTGCTCGCTCTGCTGCGCCGAGGTCACGCCCTTTTGCACCGGCAGGCGGATCATCACGTCGCGCGAGGTGCCGAAGTTCTGCACCACCACATCCGGGTAGCCCAGACCGGCCACCGTGCCCCGCACCTTGCCGATGTCGGCGGTCTGGGTGTAGGCGACCTCCATGACGGTGCCGCCGGTGAACTCCACCGACAGGTGCAGCCCGCGCGTGAGCAGGAAGAACACCGCCAGCGCGAACGTGATGAAGGAAATCGCGTTGAGGATCAACGCGTATTTCATGAACGGGATGTCCCGCTTGATCCGGAAGAACTCCATGACTACTTATTCCTTCGCGTTCATTCGGTGCCAGTGCGGCCCGCCACGGAGCGCAGCTGCGAGGCGTCCTCGGGCTTCCAGACCTGGCCGATGGCCACGCTCTTGAGCTTCTTTTTGCGGCCATACCAGAGGTTGACCAGCCCGCGCGAGAAGAACACGGCCGAGAACATGCTGGTCAGGATGCCGATGCAGTGCACCACGGCGAAGCCGCGCACCGGGCCAGTGCCAAAGGCCAGCAGCGCCAGGCCGGCGATCAGCGTGGTCACGTTGGAGTCCAGGATGGTCGCCCAGGCGCGGTCGTAGCCGGTGGCGATCGCCGCCTGCGGCGCCACGCCGGCGCGCAGTTCCTCGCGGATGCGCTCGTTGATCAGCACGTTGGAGTCGATGGCCACGCCCAGGGCCAGCGCCATGGCGGCGATGCCGGGCAGGGTCAGCGTCGCCTGCAGCATCGACAGCACGGCGATCAGCATCAGCACGTTCACCGACAGCGCGATGGTGGAAAACACGCCGAACAGCATGTAGTACACGCACATGAAGGCGGCGATCGCCAGCATGCCCCAGACCACCGAGTTCACGCCGCGCGCGATGTTGTCCGCGCCCAGGCTCGGGCCGATGGTGTATTCCTCGATGATCTCCATGGGCGCGGCGAGCGAACCGGCGCGCAGCAGCAGCGCCGTGTCGTTGGCCTCCATGGTCGTCATGCGCCCGGAGATCTGCACCCGGCCGCCGCCGATCTCGCTGCGGATCACGGGCGCGGTCACGACCTCGCCCTTGCCCTTCTCGAACAGCACGATGGCCATGCGCTTGCCGACGTTCTCGCGCGTGATGTCCTTGAAGATGCGCGCGCCCTTGGCATCCAGCGTCAGGTTGACGGTGGGCTCCTGCGTCTGGCTGTCGAAGCCGGGCTGGGCATCGGTCAGGTTCTCGCCGGTGAGCACCACCTGCTTCTTGACGATCACCGGCTGGCCGTTGCGGTCCAGGTATTTCTCGTCGCCGAACGGCACCGGGCCGCTGCCCGTCTCGGCCGCGCGCGCCTCGGTGCCCTCGTCGACCATGCGCACCTCCAGCGTGGCGGTGCGACCCAGGATGTCCTTGGCCTTGGCCGTGTCCTGCACGCCGGGCAGCTGCACGACGATGCGGTCCAGGCCCTGCTGCTGGATGACCGGCTCGGCCACGCCCAGCTCGTTGATGCGGTTGTGCAGGGTGGTGATGTTCTGCTTGATGGCCTGCTCCTGCACGCGGCGCAGGGCCTCGGGCTTGATGCTGGCGCTGAGCACGGTAGCGTCGCCGTCCGGCGCGCTGGTGGTCACCAAATCCTGGAACTGGTCGGCGATCAGGTTGCGCGCGGCCGTCAGCGTGGCCTCGTCGCGCACGCGCACGCGCACCGTCTGGCCCTCGCGGGTCACGCCGCCGTGGCGGATGCTCTTCTCGCGCAGCGCGGTGCGGATGTCGCCGGCGTAGCTCTCGGCCTTCTTGGTCAGCGCCGCCTGCATGTCCACCTGCAGCATGAAGTGCACGCCGCCACGCAGGTCCAGGCCCAGGTACATCGGGCGTGCGTGCAGCGCGGTCAGCCAGTCGGGCGAGCGCGAGACCAGGTTCAGCGCCACGATGTACATCGGGTCGGCCGGGTCAGGGATCAGCGCCTTCTCCAACGCATCCTTGGCTTTCAGCTGCTCGTCGGGCGTGTCGAAACGCGCGCGCACCGAGGTGCCTTCCAGCGCCACCGAGTCGGGCTTCAGGCCGGCGGCCTGCAGCGCCTCGGTGGCGCGCTCGAGCACGCCGGAGTCGACCTTGACGGTGGCCTTGGCCGAGGAGACCTGCACCGCCGGCGCCTCGCCGAAGAAGTTGGGCAGGGTATAAAGAAAGCCGATGAGCAGGGCGATCACAAGGATCGCGTACTTCCAGGCCGGGTAACGGTTCATGATCGCGCTCTTCGTCTCACAAACGGGTGACGGGGCGCAGCCGTGCGGCGCGCCCCGTCGCGATGGCGGACACCATCAGGAAAAAATTTACTTCAGCACCGTGCCCTTGGGCAGCACCTGGGTGACGGCGCTGCGCTGCACCTGCACCTCGACGCCATTGGCGATCTCGATGTACATGCTGCCTTCGGACAGGCGCGTCACGCGGCCCAGCAGGCCGCCGGCGGTGGCCACCTCGTCGCCCTTGGCCAGCGCCTCGATCATGGCCTTGTGCTCTTTCTGGCGCTTCATCTGCGGGCGGATCATGATGAAGTACAGCACCACGAACATCAGCACCAGCGGCAGCATGCCGGTGAGCGAGCCCATGATGCCGCCCTCGGCGGCGGCTGCGGGGGCGGTCTGGGCGAAAGCGGAGGAAATCAGCACGGCGGTTGGCTCCGGGAAGCGAAGGGTGACGGGACAGTCGGGGGGGCGCGCCAGCAGCTGTGCCAGCGCGCGGACAGCCGGGCATTGTATGCGGCGCTCCGGGAAAGGCCCCTGCGCCGTACTGGCAAGCGCCCGCGCGCGCCCAGGCTAGGTGTTGCAAATAAAAACAGGCTACAGCCCTTGTATTTAAAGGGTTCTTAGCTATTAAAAAATAGCAAAAGCCCCGGTCGGGTGTTGGGTCATGTCCGGCCGGCAGCCGGGCGCACCAGCCATCGTCGGCCTGGGCCTACGCGTCGGTTCCGCCTCGCTCGTTAGGATGCGACTTTCGCGCCACCGGTTCACTCCCGTGGCGCTTTTGGTTTTGTGGCTGCCTGCCAGTGGGCAGCCGGCAGAGAAAGGAAAGGATTTTGCGCGTGATGGAGTTGCTACCGGATTGGGATTGGTTGCATGCCGAGGGCTGGTGGGGCATCTCGCCCGCCAGCGCTCTGGTGGCCGTGGCGGCCATGCTCGTCACCTATGTGCTGCTGACGCTGGCGCTGCGCTGGGGCCAGCGGCGCGCGCGCCAATTGCAGGAACGTCCCGGCCACAGCGCGACGCGGCTGCTGGCGCGGGTGCTGGCCGGCACCAGCCAGCTGCTGATCCTGCTGGCGGCGCTGCTGGTCGGGCTCGGCTTCCTGGACCTGCCGGACCGCTGGCACAACCGCGTCAGCCAGCTGTGGTTCATCGCCGTGGCACTGCAGATCGGGCTGTGGGGCTCGCGCGCCATCGCGGTGGTGGTCGAGCGCTACCGTGCGCACCACGGCAACACCGGGCCGAACCAGGTCAGCGCCTCGGGCACGCTGATGTCGTGGGCGCTGCGCACGCTGCTGTGGGTGACGGTGCTGCTGTCCATCCTGGCCAACCTGGGGGTGAACATCACCGCCTTCATCGCCAGCCTGGGCGTGGGCGGCGTGGCGGTGGCGCTGGCGGTGCAGAACATCCTGGCCGACCTGTTCGCCTCGATGGCGATTGCCGTGGACAAGCCCTTCGAGGTGGGCGACTTCATCGTCGTCGGCGGTGTCGCCGGCACGGTGCAAAAAGTCGGTGTGAAGACCACGCGCATCAAGGCCCTGAGCGGCGAGCAGGTGGTCATGGGCAACACCGACCTGCTCAAGCAGACCATCAACAACTACCGCGTGATGCGCGAGCGGCGCATCGTGTTCGCCTTCAGCATCGCCCAGTCCACGCCGCCCGAGAAGGCCGCCGCCGTGTCGCAGGCCGTGGCCGAGATCATCCAGGGCGTGCCGCAGGTGCGCTTCGACCGCGCGCACTTCAAGGGCTTCGGCGCCAGCTCGCTGGACTACGAGGTGGTCTACATCGTCGAGGACCCGGGCTACAACCTGTACATGGACATCCAGCAGCGCATCAACCTGGAGCTGCTGGGGCGGCTGCAGGTGCTGGACGTGCAGCTGGCGGTGCCGGTGAGCCGGGTGCAGGTGGCTTCCGGGCAGACGGGCGTCCACGCGCAGGGCGTGCCGGCCCAGGCCGAAACCGGCGCACTGCCTGCTGCGTAAGGCCGGTATTCGCTCCCTCTCCCTCTGGGAGACGGTAGGGTGAGGGCGGCTGTTTTGGGCGCGGCGCCTCTGGCATGGTCCCTCACCCTGCCCTCTTCCGCCGTGCGGGAGAGGGAGACGGAGGCGACTCAGGCCGAGGTGGGCGCCGGGCGCGATGCCGGCTGCCGGGTCTGCTGCGGATCGCGCCAGCGCGCCAGCAGCGCATCCCACCTGGCACGTGCCGCCTGCAGGTGGCGTTCCTTCACGTGGCCGTAGCCGCGGATGTCCTCGGGGATGGAGGCGATCTCCACCGCCAGCGCCAGCCGTTCCGGGCTCAAGCCGGTCAGCAGCTCCTCGATGCAGGCGCGGTACTGCTGGATCAGCGCGCGTTCGGTGCGCCGCTCCTCGGTGCGGCCGAACGGATCCAGCGCCGTGCCGCGCAGGCCTTTCATCTTCGCCAGCAGCGTGAAGGCGTGGCGCATCCACGGCCCGTAGGCTTTCTTGACCAGCTCGCCCCGGTCGTTGCGGGCGGCGGTCGTTGGCGGCGCCAAGTGGTGCACGATTTTGTAATCGCCCTCGAACATGCCCGCGATGCGCGCCGTGAAGGCGGGATCGGTGTGCAGGCGCGCCACCTCGTACTCGTCCTTGTAGGCCATCAGCTTGAACAGGTAGCGCGCCACCGCCTGCGCCAAGCGCGTGCTGCCCGGCGCCACGCGCGCCTCGGCGGCCTGCACCTGCTCGATGAAGGTACGGTACTCGGCGGCGTAGGCAGCGTTCTGGTAGCCGGTCAGGAATTGTTCGCGCCGCTCCAGCATCTCGGCCAGGCCGGGTTTTTTCACGAACTGGATGACCTGCGCCATCGCCAGCAGCGCGCGCACCCCGGCCGGGTCGTGCGCCAGGCGCCGGCCCCATTCGAAGGCCGCCTGGTTGTTCGCCACCTGCACGCCGTTCAATTCCATGGCGCGCATCAGCGCGGCGTGCGACAGCGGCACCCGGCCCTGCTGCCAGGCGTAGCCCAGCATCAGCGGGTTGGTGTAGATGCTGTCGCCCAGCAGCTGGGTGGCGGCGTCGCTGGCGTCCAGCACGCCCAGCAGCTCGCTGCCCACGGTCTGGGCGATGGCGGCCTCGCAGCTGCCGGCCGGAAACTGCCAGTCGGGGTCGTGCACGAAGGCCGCCGCCGGCGTGCCGTGGGTGTTCAGCGCGACGAAGGTGCGCCCGGGCCGCATGGCGGCCAGCGTGGCCTTGTTGGCGGCGACGATGGGGTCGCAGCCGATCACCAGGTCGGCCTGCGCCGTGTCCACCTTGGTGGTGTGGATGGCCTCGGGGCGGTTGGCGATCTGCACGTGGCTCCAGGTGGCGCCGCCCTTCTGCGCCAGGCCGGCCGCGTCCTGGGTGATGACGCCCTTGCCCTCCAGATGCGCGGCCATGCCCAGCAGCGAGCCGATGGTGATCACGCCCGTGCCGCCGACGCCGGCGACCACGATGCCCCAGGCGCTCTGGGCCACCGGCAGCACCGGCTCAGGGATCGGCGGCAGGCTGGCCAGGTCGCCCTTTTTTTCCTTCTTCGGCTTCTTCAGCTCGCCGCCCTCGACAGTGACGAAGCTCGGGCAGAAGCCCTTGACGCAGGAGTAGTCCTTGTTGCAGGTGTTCTGGTTGATGCGGCGCTTCCTGCCGAACTCGGTTTCCACCGGCTCCACCGACAGGCAGTTGGACTGCACCGAGCAGTCGCCGCAGCCCTCGCACACCAGCTCGTTGATGAGCACCGTCTTGGCAGGCGTGGCCAGCTTGCCGCGCTTCCTGCGCCGGCGCTTTTCCGTGGCGCAGGTCTGGTCGTAGATCAGCGCCGTGCAGCCGGGCACCTCGCGCAGCTCGCGCTGGATGCGGTCGAGCTCGTCGCGGTGGAACACCTCGACGCCGGGCGGCAGGTCGTTTAGCAGCTCGGGCCGGCCGTCGCGCGCGGCGTTCGCCGGGTGCGTGCGGCCGGCGTATTTCTCCGGCTCGTCGGTCACCACCACCAACTTGGCGATGCCCTCGGCGCGCAGGCTGTGCGCGATCTGCGCCACCGAGTGGCCCTCCGGGCGCTCGCCCACTTGCTGGCCGCCGGTCATGGCCACGGCGTCGTTGTAGAGGATCTTGTAGGTGATGTTGGCACCCGAGGCAATCGCCTGGCGGATGGCCAGCAGCCCGCTGTGGAAGTAGGTGCCGTCGCCCAGGTTGGCGAAGACGTGGCGGTCCTGGGTGAATGGCGCCTGGCCGACCCAGGTCACGCCCTCGCCGCCCATCTGTGTGAAGGTGCTGGTGGCGCGGTCGGGCATCCAGTTGGCCATGTAGTGGCAGCCGATGCCGGCCACGGCGCGGCTGCCCTCGGGCACGCGGGTGCTGGTGTTGTGCGGGCAGCCGCTGCAGAACCATGGCATGCGCTCGCCGGTCTGCAGGGTCTGCGCGGCCAGCTGCTGCTCGCGTGCGCGCACCACCGCCAGGCGCTCGTCCATGCGCGCGGCGATGTGTGTCGGCACGCCGAGTTTTTTCAGCCGCCGGGCGATGGCTTGGGCGATGAGCGCCGGCGTCAGGTCGGCCTTCGGGCGCAGCAGCCAGTTCTGGCTCGGGTTGGGCAGGCCCCACTCGCCGCCGGAGTGGTCGCCCTCGACCTCGTCGAACTTGCCCAGCACGTCCGGGCGCACGTCGGCGCGCCAGTTGTAGAGCTGCTCCTTGAGCTGGTACTCGATGACCTGGCGCTTTTCCTCGACCACCAGGATTTCCTGCAGGCCCTCGGCGAACTGGCGCGTGATGTTCGCCTCCAGCGGCCAAACCACGTTCACCTTGTGCACGCGGATGCCCAGCTCGCGGCAGGTGGCGTCGTCCAGCCCCAGGTCGACCAGCGCCTGGCGCATGTCGTTGTACGCCTTGCCGCTGGCGATCAGCCCGAAGCGGTCGCGCGCACCACTGTCGATCACGTTGTAATTGAGCTTGTTGGCGCGCACGTATGCCAGCGCGGCGTACCACTTGTAGTCCATCAGCCGCGCCTCCTGCTCCAGGGGCGCGTCGGGCCAGCGGATGTGCAGGCCGCCGGGCGGCATGGCGAAGTCCTCCGGCAGCACGATGCGCACCCGGTCCGGGTCGACCGAGATGCTGGACGACGACTCGACCACCTCCTGCACCGTCTTCAGCCCCGACCACAGGCCCGAGAAGCGGCTCATGGCGAAGGCGTGCAGGCCCATGTCCAGGATGTCCTGCACGCTGCTCGGGAAGAACACCGGCGTGCCGCAGGCCTTGAAGATGTGGTCGCTCTGGTGCGCGGCGGTGCTGCTCTTGCTGATGTGGTCGTCGCCGGCCACGGCGATCACGCCGCCATGCCGGGCGGTGCCGGCCATGTTGGCGTGCTTGAACACGTCCGAGCAGCGGTCCACGCCCGGGCCCTTGCCGTACCAGATGCCGAACACGCCGTCGTGCTTTTTCGACTCGGGGTACAGATCCAGCTGCTGCGTGCCCCACACGGCGGTGGCGGCCAGCTCCTCGTTCACGCCCGGCTGGAAGACGATGTGCTCGGCCGCCAGGTGCTTGCGCGCGGCCCACAGCGCCTGGTCGTAGCCACCCAGGGGCGAGCCGCGGTAGCCGCTGATGAAGCCGGCGGTGTTCAGCCCGGCGGCGGCGTCGCGCTGGCGCTGCAGCATCGGCAGGCGCACCAGCGCCTGCACGCCGCTCATGAAGGCGCGGCCCTCCTGCAGGGTGTATTTGTCCTCCAGGGTGACCGTTTCAAGCGCACGGCGGACGTGCTCGGGCAGGGGGGCGTTCATGGTGGTGTCTCCGTGGGTCTGCTGCTGCGTGCCGCAGGGTGCGCGGGCACAGGTCTGCTCGGCCGGTAGGCCATGCGGGGCAGTGTATGCGCGCGATGGGCGTATGTCTTTTCGTTCTTTGCCGTGTTTACCCTGATATAGGAAAGATCCTTTCTTGAAACAATCGAAAAATGGAAACATTGGATCGCTACGATATCGCCATCCTGGGCCAGCTGCAGCAGGAAGCGCGCCTGACCAACGCCGAGCTGGCGCAGCGCGTCGGCCTGTCGGCCGCGCCGTGCTGGCGCCGCGTGCGGGCACTGGAGGAAGCGGGATTCATCCGTGGCTACCACGCCGAGATCGACCGCCACAGGATCGGCCTGGGCGTGCTGGCCTTCGTGCGCCTGGACGCCGAGCGCAACACCGGCGAGCTGACGCGCGCCATGGAGCAGGCCATTGCGCAGATTCCCGAGGTGGTGTCGTGCCACTACATCAGCGGCACCGGTACCTTCGAGCTGCAAGTGGTGGCGCGCGACCTGGATAGCTTTTCGCAGTTCGCGCGCACGGTGTTGCTGAACCTGCCCAACGTGAAGGACATGCACACCAGCTTCTCGCTGGGCGAGGTCAAGGCCGGCGGCGCTCTGCCGCTGGCGCACCTGGGCGGCGCCTGATTGCTCCTCGATTGATAGCTGTAGGTCTTTGAAACACAAGGGCCAGAGGGCGAATTGACCTGAAACCGCGCGCCGGGCGGGCAGGCGCGGCCGCCAGCAGGTTCGCGCCCGCTTCGCCACAATGCCGGCACATGCCGCCCCAGCCCCCGCACGACACTTCCCCGGCCACGCCGCCCGCCGCCGCCATCTCCGCCACGGCCGATGCCGCCGAAGCCGCGGCGCGCGCCGAGTTCCAGCGTGCCGACGCGCCGCCCGCCGCCACGCCCTCGGCGCTGGCGCCGCTGTCGGTGCCGGTGTTCCGCATGCTCTGGCTGACCTGGCTGGCGGCCAACACCTGCATGTGGATGAACGACGTGGCCAGCGCCTGGCTGATGACCACGCTGACCAGCTCGCCGGTGCTGGTGGCGCTAGTGCAGACCGCGTCCACGCTGCCGGTGTTCCTGCTCGGGCTGCCCAGCGGCGCGCTGGCCGACATCCTGGACCGGCGCCGCTACTTCATGGCCACGCAGTTCTGGGTGGCGGCGGTGGCGCTGGTGCTGTGCGTGGCCATCCTGGCCGGCGGGCTGTCGGCCTGGACGCTGCTGGCCCTGACGTTCGCCAACGGCATCGGCCTGGCCATGCGCTGGCCGGTGTTCGCCGCCATCGTGCCCGAGCTGGTGCCGCGCGCGCAGCTGCCGGCGGCGCTGGCGCTCAACGGCGTGGCCATGAATGCCTCGCGCATCATCGGCCCGCTGGTGGCCGGCGCCGTCATCGCCAGCGTCGGCAGCGCTTGGGTGTTCGTGCTGAACGCGCTGCTGTCGGTGGTGGCCGGGCTGACCATCCTGCGCTGGCGCCGCGCGCCCACGCCGCAGCCGCTGGGGCGTGAGCGCCTGGCCAGCGCCATGCGCGTGGGCATCGCGTTCGTGCGCGAATCGCCACCGATGCGCGCGGTGCTGGCGCGCATCGCGGTGTTCTTCCTGCATGCCACGGCGCTGCTGGCGCTGCTGCCGCTGGTGGCGCGCGGGCTGCAGGGCGGCGGCGCGGGCACCTTCACGCTGCTGCTGGCGTCCATGGGCGCGGGGGCCATCGCCTCGGCGGGCTTCCTGCCGCGGCTGCGCCAGAAGATGGCCATGGACGCGCTGGTGGCGCGCGGCACGGCGGTGCAGGCGCTGGCCACGGCGCTGGTCGCCGCTGCGCCCAACGTCTACGTGGCGTCGGCGGCGATGGTGCTGGGCGGCGCGGCCTGGCTGACCACCGCCAACTCGCTCACCGTCTCGGCGCAGCTGGCGCTGCCCAACTGGGTGCGCGCGCGCGGCATGTCCATCTACCAGATGGCCATCATGGGCGCCACCGCCAGCGGCGCGGCGCTGTGGGGCCAAGTGGCGGGCTGGTCCAGCGTGCGCGCCAGCCTGGGCGCGGCGGCGCTCTCGGGGGTGCTGCTGATGCTGCTGGTGCAGCGCCTGGTGCCGGGGCGCCACGGCGACGAGGACCTGAGCCCGGCGCTGGCGACGAGCCTGCGCCGCCCGCACGCCGAGGTGCCGCCGGCCACCGGGCTGCGGCTGGTGACCAGCATCGAATACCTGATCCAGCCGGCGCGCGCCGCCGACTTCCGCGCCGTGATGCGCGACAGCCGCCGCGCCCGGCTGCGCGCCGGCGCGCTGTCGTGGGAGCTGCAGCACGACATCGAGGAGCCACGCCGCTACGTCGAGCGCATCGTCGACGAGTCCTGGACCGAGCACCTGCGCCGCTTCGAGCGCATCACCGCCTCGGATATCGCGCTGCGCGACCGGCGCTTTGCCTTCCACGTCGGCGAGGCACCGCCGGTGGTGTCGCGCTACGTGGTCGAGGGCGACTGAGGAGGCGGAGGTTGCAGCCCCGGAACCAGGGTGTCGTCCCGCATGGCTGCGACTGGTGGACGGTGCACGCAGCCAGCGCGGCTGCCCGTGCCGGGCTGCGCCAGCGGCATGCCCTGCCGTGCGGGCGCAGCGCGACCAGGGGGCTGAATTGCTCCTGAAAAAATAGCTACATGCCCTTTGCCTATAAGGGCTGGGGTCGGTTTTGACTTCAAGCCATAGCGTCAGGCGCCGGCGGCGCGGCCGTAGTACCGGCGGGCAGCACCTGCTGCAGCAGCTCACCCAGCAGCGCCGCCAGCGGGTCGGCGGGCGGTGCCGGCTGTGTCAGCCCGGCCTGCAGCACCGGCCAGCGCGCGGCGATGCCGGGCGCCAGCTGCGCGGCCCAGCCCTCGGCCTGCTCGCGCAGGGCGTCCGGCGGCAGGCGCAGCTGGTGCGCCAGCACCAGGTACAGCAGGCACGCGGCTTGGACGCTGGCACGCAGCGGGTCGGGCGCGGCGCCCTCCTGCGGTGCCTCGGCCGCCGCGCCGCGCCGCTGGCGGCCCTGCAGCGTCCAGGCGGTGGCGCCGCCCAGCAGCGCGCCCAGGGCGGTGCCGGCGCCCAGGCTCAGCCCGCCCAGGCCCAGGTCGATCAGCGCGCCGGCCTTGGCGCCAGCGGCCGCGCCGGCGGCGGCGCCGGCCGAGGTGCCGAGCACCGAGCGCAGCGGCAGCGCGGCGGGGCGTGCGTCGGCCAACGCCGGAGGCTGCGCCGGCGCCGTGCCCGCGGCTGGCCCGGGCGTGGGCGTCGGCGTGACCGGTCCGCCGGCCATGTCCAGGCCCGCCTCCTCCCGCCCGGGAGCGGGCGCCGGATGCGCGCGTGGCAGCCGGTGCAGGGCGCGCAGCGCCGCCTCCAACTGCAGCAGTTGGCGCCGGCGCCATTCCTGCGCGTCGGCGCCGACCGGCGGCGCGGCGCAGGCGCGCAGGTGCCGCGCCAGCAGTTCCAGCGCATGGGCGAAGCGCTGTTGGTTGCCCGCCTGCCAGGCGTCGCGCAGCCGTGCCAGTGCCGCCGCGCGTTCGGGCAGTACGGGGGCCAGCCGCTCGGGCAACGCCGGCTCCAGCGGCCAGCTGGCGCCCCAGTCGCGCCAGGGCAGGGTCAGCAGCGGCGCGTCGCGCCAGGCGGCGGGCCACTGCGCCTCGGGCACCGGCTCCCAGGGCTGCAGCACCGCTTCCACCGGCTCCGCGGACGCGCCGGCGTCGGCTGCCGGCACGGCATGCAGCTGGTCGAACGCGGCCGGGTCGGCGTGCAGTGCCAGCAGCTGCGCCAGCCCTGCGGCCCCGGACGCATCGGCGCCGACCACGCCCAGCCGCACCCGCGCCGGCAGCGTGTCGCGCAGTGCAGTCCACGCCGCTGCGCCCATGCTCAGGGCGCAGCGCGCGGCCAGCCGCGCCTCGCGCCAGCGGCACCAGGCGGCCAGCAGCAGGCGCGGCAGCATCACCACCAGCGCCAGCAGGCCGACGTACATCCACACCCAGCGCGCGCCGGCGGCGCCGCTGCCGGCGAAGTCCTGCGCCGCGGCGACCTCGGCCAGCGAGAACGGCTCCAGCCCGGCCAGCGCGGTCAGCGGCAGGAACAGCACGCGCGCGATGGCGTGCACCTGCTCGGCGTTCAGGAAGGTGCTCTCCCAGCCGAACTGGTAGCGCACCACCAGTCCGCGCAGCAGCAGCGACAGCGCCAGCCCGGCGCCGGCGGCGGCGGCGCACAGGTGCAGCACGCGCGCCAGCCGCGTGGCCTGCAGCGGCGCGGTGTGCGCCAGCCAGCGGGCGTGGAACTGCGCCGCCACCCGCCCGGCCAGGCCGCGCCGCGGCGCCCCCAGGCGCGCCAGCGCGGCCAGCAGGCTGCTGGCGATGCCGGCGGCGGGGCCGCTGGCGTTGCCGGGGGCAGGGCCGATGCCGGCGGCGGTGGTGCCGTCCGCGGTGGCCCGTGGCCGCAGGCGGCGGTGCAGCGCGCGCGCGGCCAGCAGCAGGTAGGCCAGCAGGTTCCAGCCCAGCACCGCCAGCAGCGGCGGCGACAGCAGGTCCACCCGGTGTGCGTTGGCGATGCGGTCGGCGGCCACGCCGGCCAGCAGCACCGCCAACGGCAGCACGCGCGCCAGCCAGCGCCAGCGGTTGTCGCCGGCGTCCAGCGCGGCGATGCGCGGTGCGCGCGCGCCGGCGTGCGCCAGCAGGGCCTGGGCGCGCGGCACCAGCACGTCGCCGGGGCCGGGCCAGTCCACGCCGCGCGCGCGGGCGCTGGCGACGGCCTGGCGCAGCGCGTCCTGGCGCTCGGCGCCGGCGACCAGCTCGTGCGCGGCGTCAGCCTCCAGCACCGCCTCGGCCAGCAGCACGCTGCGCGCCTGGGCCTCGGGCAGAAGAAGCTGGCGGCCGTCGGATGCTCTTGGTTTCATAGCTGCAGGCGCTTGCGGATCAAGGGCTGGAGGCGATCTTGACTGCTATTTGGGCCACAACGCCCACAGGCGCAGGTTCTGCTTCAGCCGGCCGGCCTGCTCGCCCGCCTGCTCGCCCCAGCCGGTGAAGAAGTCGGCGCGCACCGCGCCGACGATGGCGCTGCCGGTGTCCTGCGCCAGCACCAGGCGCGACAGCTGCGCCGTCGGCCCGCTGGAGGCCAGCCACACCGGCGTGCCGTAGGGGATGCTGGCGCGGTCCACGGCGATGGAGCGCCCGGGCGTCAGCGGCACACCCTGCGCGCCGCGCGGGCCGAAGTCGGCGTCCAGGCCGGACAGGGGCTCTTCGCGGAAGAACACGTAGCGCGGATTGGCCCAGAGCATCTCCTGCACGCGCTGCGGGTTGGCCTGCGCCCAGGCCCAGATGCCGGGCCAGGTGGCGTCGCGCACCAGGCCCTGGTCGAGCAGCCAGCGGCCGACGCTCTTGTACGGGTGGTCGTTGGTGCCGGCGAAGGCCACGCGCACCACGCGCGTGCTGCCATCGGCCTCGCGCAGCTGCAGCCGGCCCGAGCCCTGGATGTGCAGCACCAATGCCTGCACCGGGTCGCGCACCCAGGCGATGGCCCGGTCGGCCAGCTGCATGCGCGCCTCGGGCAGGGTGTCGATCTGCTGGCGCGTGTACCAGGGCCGGCGCGCGCCCAGGTCGGCCGGGGGGCGGTACAGGGGCACGTCGAAACCGTTGCCGGGCGTGCGCGAGGCCTCCAGGAAGGGCTCGTAGTAGGCGGTCAGCAGGCCGTCGGGCACGCCGTCCAGCGACTCGATGCGGTAGGGCTGCAGGCGCCCGAGCATCCAGGCGCGCTGCTCGGCCTCGCTGGCGATGGACAGGCGGCGCACATCGCCGCACAGCGGCACGAAGGCCGGCGCCGGTCGCTCGCAGCTGCGCAGCCAGGCATTCCAGGCCTCGTGCAGCGCGTCGGTCTCGAAGCCTGGCAGCTCGCTCCACGGCACCGGCACCCAGCGGCTCTTGCTGACCGGCGGCTGGCCGGTCAGCGGGCCGCTGGGCGGCGCCGGTACGGCCACGGGGCCGGGCGGGGCGGTCGGGGGCAGCGGTACGCGCGTGGTACAGGCGGCCAGCCAGACGGCCGCCACGGTGGCGGCCAGCAGCGGCATCAGGCGGGACAGGGTCAAGGAGCAGCTCCGGTAGGCAGGGAAGGCGCGCCGAGCAGGGACAATCGCGGGGACTGGGACGACAAGGCGGGCGGCGGGCGCCCGCGCCAGGGATCGCGGTGCCCGCCGGGCGGGCAGGGGACAGGCCATGGGGCTGATTTTGCTTGAAGCATTGATGGCGCTGGTGCTGCTGCTGGCCATCGTCTGGTGGACCATGTTTTCCGGCAGGAAGCGCGGCGAGCTGCCGACGCAGCAGAAGCGGCCGGAGGACGCCGGCGCGCAGCGGAGCGACTGAGAGCCTGTTGACGCACCTGCCCTGCGGCCGGCCTGCCCGCGGTCCTACAGCGGCGCCCGCCGGGCCGCGGCTACGCTGCCCGGCACACCGGCCGCGGCATGCCGCCGCCGGTTTCATCCCACCATCACAGGAGCTGAACCATGCGTAAACCCCTTCTCGTCGCCGGCCTTTCGCTGTCCCTGCTGGCCGTCGGCTGCGCCGACATGAACCTGACCGACACCCAGCGCCGCACCGCCACCGGCGCCGGCGTGGGCGCCCTGGGCGGCGCCGCCATCGGTGCCGTGGCCGGCGGGCATGCCGGCAAGGGCGCGGTGATCGGCGCTGGCGTGGGAGCCCTGGGCAGCTACATCTGGTCGCAGCGCATGGAGCGCCAGCGCCAGGACATGCAGGCCGTCACCCAGGGCACGGGCGTGCAGGTCAGCCAGACGGCCGACAACCAGCTGAAGCTGGACATCCCCAGCGACATCTCGTTCGCCACCAACCGCGCCGACATCCAGCCCAACTTCCGGCCCATCCTGGACCGCTTTGCCGAGGGCCTGCGCAACAACCCGCAGGCCGAGGTGCGCATCGTCGGCCACACCGACTCCACCGGTACCGACGCCATCAACAACCCGCTGTCGGTGGACCGCGCCACCAGCACGCGCAACTACCTGACCAGCCTGGGCGTGAACGGCGCGCGCATCCACGTCGAGGGCCGCGGCTCGCGCGAGCCGATCGCCAGCAACGAATCCGCCGACGGCCGCGCGCGCAACCGCCGCGTCGAGATCTACGTGGGCGAGCGCGGCCAGGGCTAACACCCGGCCCGCCCCGTGGCCATCAGGCCGATGACGGCGGGCGCAGCAGGTTGGCCAGTTCCACGGCCGACTTGACCTGCATCTTCTCGAACACGCGCGCACGGTGCACCTCCACCGTGCGCACGCTGATGTTCAGCTGGTCGGCGATGAGCTTGTTGGGCATGCCGTCCACCACCAGGCGCATCACCTCGCGCTCGCGCTCGGTCAGCTCGTCGAGCCTGCGCCCCAGTTGGCGGCGCGCGTGGCGCGCCTGCAGGTGCTGCCCGGAGGCCTGCAGTGCCGCCTGGATGCGGTCCACCAGCGCGTTGTCGGAAAACGGCTTCTCGCAAAAGTCGAAGGCGCCGCTCTTGACGCTGGCCACCGCCGTGGGCACGTCGGCATGGCCGGTTAGGAAGATCACGGGGATGGCCTCGATCTCGCCGCGCTCGGCCATGCGCTCGAACAGCGCCAGGCCGCTCATGCCGGGCATGCGCACATCCAGCAGCAGGCACGCCGCCTGGCGCTGCTGCAGGCCCTGCGCGGTGCGTTCGGCCAGCATGGCCTCGAAGGCCTCGGCGCTGGCGTAGGACTCGCTGAGCACGCGGCGCGAACGCAGCAGCCAGGCCAGCGCGGTGCGCACCTCGGCGTCGTCGTCCACGATGTACACCGTGGCGGGAATGGCGGATGCGGCTGGGTCCATGTCAGGTCGTCGGAAAGGAGGCGTCGGCCACCGGCGCCGCCGGCAGCGTGAAGACGAAGAACGTACCACGGCCAGCGCCTGGTGCGTGGGCCAGATGTCCCCCATGCTGCTCGACCACCGTGCGGCACAGGCTCAGGCCCAGCCCCATGCCCTCGGCGCGGGTGGTGAAGAAGGGCGTGAACAGCCGCTGCGCCACTTCGGCGGGAATGCCGCTGCCGTTGTCCGCCACGCCGAACTCCAGCCAGCGCGGCGCCGCGCCGCCCGCAGCGCGGCGCACGCGCAGGCGCAGCAGCGGCGAGGCAGCGCTGGCGTCCTGCGCCTGGCCTTCCATGGCCTGCATGGCGTTGCGCGTCAGGTTCAGCAGCACCTGCTCGACCATGGTGCGGTCGCACAGCGCCGGCGGCAGGCCGTCCTCGACCTCGACCTCGACCTCGACCTGCAGCTTGCGCGCCTGCAGGCGCACGATGGGCAGCACCGCCTCCAGCAGCTCCTGCGGCGCCACCGCCTCGCGGGTGCGTGCGCGCCGGCGCACGAAGTCGTGCACGCTCTTGATGACGCGTCCGGCGCGTCCGGCCTGGGCGGCAATGCGCTGCAGCGCCTCCTGCACGTCGGCCAGATCCTGCGCGGCGGGCGGCGCGCCGTCCGGTGTTTGCAGCAGGTTCAGCGAGCCGCTGGCGTAGCTGGCGATGGCTGCCAGGGGCTGGTTCAGCTCGTGGCTCAGCAGCGACGCCATCTCGCCCACGGTGGCCAGGCGCGCGGTAGCCTGCAGCCGCTCGTGCGTGGTACGCGACAGCTCCTCGGCGCGGCGCTGCTCGCTCACGTCCAGGATCGAGCCCATCCAGCCGGTGTGCGCGCCCTTGGCGTCGATCAGCGGCGCCTCATAGACCATGACCGGAAAGCGCGTGCCGTCGCGGCGCATGAACAGCGACTCATAGCCCTGTGCCGGCGGGCTGGCCTGGCGGGACAGCCGCGCGTGCTGCAGCCGGCTGTAGTCCTCGCGCCGCTCGGGGGGCCAGTAGGGCGGCGGGAAGCTGCAGCCCACCAGCTCGGCGGCGCCAAAGCCCACCATGGCGCAGAACGCCGGGTTCACATAGGTCACCTGGCCCTGCAGGTCGCGCGCGCGCAGGCCGGTGACCAGCGAGTTCTCCATCGCCTTGCGCAGCGCCAGCGCCTCGGCCAGCTCGCGCTCGGCGCGCAGGCGCCGGCGCATGTCGCGCACCAGCACCAGCACCACCGACACCAGCGCGATCGACATGGCGGTGACCAGCGCCGTGAGCACGTTCGGGAACACACTGGGCGCGGCGTGCCAGCCGTCCATGCGCAGCACCAGGGCATTGCCTGGCAGATCGAACAGCTGGCGCGCGGTGAACACGCGCGAGCCGCGGCGCTGCCCGGCCAGCAGCGCGAGGCGCGTGCCGTCGGCCTCGGTGAACGACACCTCCTGGCCATGGCGCAGCTGCGGCGCCACCACCTCGGTCAGCAGCGACTGCAGCACATAGGTGGCCACCACGAAGCCCTGCACGCGCCCGCCGTCGATCAGCGGCAGGCACAGCTCCATCATCTCGGCGCCGACACCGATCGGCAGCGGCTGGAAGTAGCTGCTGGCGTACGACGGGCCCATCAGCCGGCGCGCGTTGTTGCACGCCAGCCCCGTCTCGGAGTGCGCGCCGTCGCGCTCCTTGCCGCGTGCCGGCATGCCATGCCAGGGCGACAGCGCCTGCAGGCGGACGTGCAGCTGCGCGTCGCGCCATTCCAGCCGCGCCAGCGCATGGCGCCGGCTGAGCAGTTCGCTGGCCTCGCCCTCCCAGGCCAGCGGTGTGCCCGTCGGAGACGACAGCGCGCGCAGCTCGTGCACGTCGCGCAGCAGCGCGGTGCGCAGGTCGGCCACGGCCTCGGCGGCGTCGCGGTCCAGCCGGTCCTGCACCTGGCTGGCCTCATAGCGCCCGGCCAGCCACACCAGCGTGACCAGCACCCCGGCCACCAGCGCCCCCAGCAGCACCCACAGCGACCAGCGGCGCCAGGCGCCCAGGCCGCGCCGCGCCAGGCCGACCCAGCGCGGCGGCAGGCGCGGCAGCAGGAGCAGAACGCTGCGGCTCACAGCACGCGGTGCGCCAGCGCCGGCAGCCGGGCGCGGGCGCTTTGCACGCGCGCCGCGTCCAGCTGCGCCAGCACCAGGCCGGCCCCGTCCTCGGCGCGCTGCGCCAGCAGTTCGCCCCAGGCGTCCACGGCCAGGCTGTGGCCCCAGGTGCGCCGGCCGTTGGCGTGCAGCCCGCCCTGCGCCGGTGCCAGCACGCAGGCCAGGTTCTCGATGGCACGAGCGCGCAGCAGCACCTCCCAGTGCGCCTGGCCGGTGGTGTGGGTAAAGGCGCTGGGCACCAGCAGCAGGTCGCAGCCGGCGCGCGCGTGTTGCCGATACAGCTCGGGAAAGCGCAGGTCGTAGCACACCGACAGGCCGACGCGCCAGGCGTGGCCGTCCCGCGCGCGCAGGTCGAAGTGCGCCGGCTGGTGGCCGGCAGCCACGGTGCGCGCCTCGTCGAACTGCTCGCTGCCGTTGTCGAGGCGGAACAGGTGGATCTTGTCGTAGCGCGCCACGCAGCGCCCGTCGGGATCGAAGGCCAGCGAGCTGTTGTGCACGCGGTCCGCTTCGGGGCTGGCCAGCGGCAGCGTGCCGCCGACGATCCACAGGGAGAGCTCGCGCGCCGCGCGCGCCAGGAACTGCTGCACCGGGCCGTCGCCGAAGGCTTCGGCGTGCGCCAGCTTGTCCCGCTCGTCCAGACCCATGCCGTTGAAGTATTCGGGCAGCGCGGCCAGCTCGGCGCCGGCCTGCGCGGCCTGCTCCAGCAGCGTGCGCGCGCAGGCCAGGTTGGCGGCGATGTCGGGGCCGGAAACCATCTGCAGGGCGGCGACTTTCATGGTTGCTCCTTGGAAAGGGGAACGGTGGCGGGCTTGGCCGCGTCGGCCGTGGAGGCCGGGGCGGGGCTGCGCCGGCGCGCCACGCGCTGCACCTGCGGGTCGGCCCAGGTGCCGTCGATGCGGAATTCCTGCGTCGCCGCCTGCATCAGCGGCCCGCGCAGGAAGACCTGCGCCAGAAAGCTGCTCAGGCCGATCACCGGGTTGATGGCGGTGGCCACCAGCGAGGCCGTCAGGGCATTGATCTCGGGCACCACCACCACGCGCAGGTCCTGCGTCTCGCGCTCGATGTCGGCGCTGCCCTCCATCAGCACGGCGGCGTTCACGCCCTTCATCTGCAGGTTGTTGGTGGTGGCGATGCCGCGCTCGATGCGCACATCGCCGCGCACGAAGTCGAAGGCGAAGCCCTGGCTGAAGACATCGCGAAAATCCAGCGTCAGCCGGCGCGGCAGCGACTGCAGGCTGAGCACCGACAGCAGCTTGGCCAGCCCCGGGTCGGCCTTGAGGAACTGGCCGGACTGCATGTCCAGGTGCAGCTGCCCGTCCATGCTGCGCCAGTCGGGCGCGATGGGCGAGCCGGTCCAGCCGATCCGCCCGTCCAGCCGGCCCTGGCCGCGCTGCAGCACACCGTCCATGCCGAAGCGCGCCAGCAGCGCACCCGAGTCGCGCACGTCCAGCCGGAAGTCCAGCGCCGTGCGGCGCTCGCGCGCGCCGGCGGCCAGCGCCCAGCGGCCGCTGGAGGCCAGTTGCGCCTCAGGCGCCGCCAGGTTGAAGCGCGCCAGCTGCCACTCGCGCTCGCCGTCGCTGGCCACGCGGTTGCGCGCCTCGATCTCCAGCCGGCCCATGCGCCGCCCGCGCAGCACGAAGTCCTGCACCGCGATGTCCAGCGCCGGCAGGGTCTGCGGCTGCGCGCTTTCGGGCAGCAACTCGTTCACTTCCTCCTGCGCGGCCTCGGGCAGCGTCAGGCGTGCCAGCCGGGCGTGCACCAGGCCGGCGTCGCTGCCTGCGCCGGGGCGGTACTCGACATAGCCGTTGAGCTCGGCCGCATCCACGTTGGCGCGCCAGACCTGGCCCTGGCGCGAGGCACCGGCGACCACACGGTGCAGGGCGCGCCCGCCGGCTTCCAGGGTGTCGGCGCGCAGGCCGACGCTGTCCGGCAGGTAGGCCGGCACGGCGTCGCCCGCCGGGGCCCCGGAGGCCGGCGCGTCGCCGCCGCCCAGCAGCGCCAGCCAGGCGTCGGCGTCGAAATGCCCGAAGACCGCATTCGCCACCACGCCGCTGGCCGGCAATGTGGGCGGCTCGCGCGCCGCCTCGCCCACGCCGATGGCGCCGCGCAGCACGCGCGCGTGGCCGGCCTCGTCCAGCGCACGCACCCAGTGCAGCCGCGCCAGCTCGCCCAGGCCGACCAGCAGCTCGTCCTCGCGCGGGGCGCTGGCGGAGGCCGCCGACGCCGCCGTCAGCCGGCGCTCGAAACGCAGCGGCAGCGGCGTGGCCGCGTCCTTGGCCAGCGGTGGCGGCGCCGCCAGGGCCAGGCCGACCAGGTCGCTGGTCACCAGCAGCTCGGCCAGCCCGCGGCGCACGCCGATCTCCAGGGCGTAGGGCGTGCTGCCGCTGGCATGCGCGGCCAGTTGCGTCAGCGCCTGCCAGGGGCCGGCCTCACGCAGCCCCTCGGCACTGGCCGTGCCGCGCGCCTGCACGCGCACTTGCGGCTCGGCGCCGGGCAGGCTGCGCATGCCGCCCTCCAGGCTGACCGGCCCGCCCAGCGCCCGGCCCTGCACCCCGGCCAGGGTGAAGCCGCCTTCGGTGAACTGCACTGCACCGCGCGCGCCGGCCACCAGCGGCGCCTCGGGCACGAAGCGCACGTCGTTGCCCGCCAGCTGCACGCTGCCGCGCACGCCGGAGTGCGCCAGATCGGCGATGGGCAGTCTCAGGCCCAGGCGCAGCTCGGCGCCGCCGCTGGCGCTGGCGGCGTCCAGCGCGCCATGCGTCAGCTGCGCCACCTGCGAGTCACGCACCACGGCCAGCATGTCGGCCAGCGGTCCGGCGATCTGTCCGTCCACCTCGACCACCGGATGCTCCAGGTCGGCGATGCGCGCGCCGGTGCGCTGCACGCGCAGGCGTGGCGCGCCCGCCAGGCTGCCTGCGGCATTGCGCACGGTCATGCTGGCGCGGTCGAAGACCAGCTCGCCCGACAGGCCGGAGAGCGCCGGCCAGGCCTTGTCGCCGGGGTGCAGCAGGGCAGGGGGCACATAGGCGTACTCGACCCCCTTGACCGGCGCGGTGATGCGGAACTCGCCCGGCTCGCCGTGCGCGTACGGGAAATGGTGCAGGTCGCCCTTGACGCTGAATTTCACACCGCTGGCGCTGCCGGCGGTGACCGCATCGCGCACGTAGTGGCGCGCGCTCTCGGGCACGGCCAGGGGCAGGTAGCGGTGCACGCGCGTGCCGTCGGCGCGCGCCAGGCTGCCCGACAGCTCCAGCACCCCGGGAAAGCGCGCGCCCTGGCCGTCCGCGCCCGGATCGGCAGTGTTCCAGGCGATCTTCGCCTGTCCTTCGGCGTCGGCGTTGCCGAAGCGCACCTCGGGGGCCTGCACGGCGATGCGCCCGTTCTTCTCCACCTGCCAGTGCACCGTGGTGGCCAAATGCGCCACTGGCACTACCGGGTCCTCGAACACCCCGGGCAGCACCAGCTGGCCGTTTTTCATGCCCAGCACGGCGCGGCCTCCGACCTGGGTCAGCTCCAGCTGCACGTCGGCGCCTACCAGGCCCGGTATCCGCGTGGCCGCGCCACGCGCGGCCAGCTCCAGCCCGTGCACGCGGGCGCGCGCCTGGTATTCGCGCGGCGCTGCCAGCGGGCCGCGCCACTGTGCCACCAGGCCTTCGACCCGCCCGGCCGGCGCGTAGTCGTGCAGCGCCTGGTGCAGCGCTGGCCCCAGCGGCAGGCGCGCGGCCACCTGCGCCAGCGCCGCCAGGTCCAGCCGGTCGGCGCGCAGCTCGCCCTCGGCCTGCGGGGCGCCGCCGTCCACCAGCCGCAGCAGCAGCTGCCCACCCGGCCAGTGCAGGCCGTCCGCGGCGGTGAACTGCAGGTCGTTGGCGCTGAACTCGAAGCCGCCCTCCAGCCAGCGCCCGCCGGCGCGCCCGGTCACCTGGCGCAGCACCAGCGGCTGCAGGCCTTCGCCCAGCGTGGCATCGACCTCGGCCAGCGCCAGGTCGACGGTGCCGCCGATCAGCTGGCCGCGGCGCACGTCGCCCCAGGCGCGCACGCCGCCCATGCCGCGTGCCACCGCCAACGCGCCCAGGTCGACGTGGCGGTGCAGGCGCGAGACATCGGCGCGCGGGAAATGCGCGTACAGCTGCCCGCTCCACTGCTGCCAGCGCCCGTCGTGCCGGCTCAGCAGCGGCTGGCGGAACTGCCCGCGCAGCGTGAAGCGCTCGCCCCATTCGGGTTGCGGCGTGGCGTCCAGGCGCACGGCGTGGCGCCAGCCGCGGTTGCGCAGCACCAGGTCGACTTGCGTCAGCGCCAGCGGTGGGGCGTCGCGCAGCTCATCGGAAAAGCGCAGCGTGCCGCCGCGGATCGCCACCTCGGGCTGGGAAAACAGCCAGTCGGCGGCGCGGCTGTCATCCTCGCCGCTGCTCCGGAAAGCCATGCCGGCGACGAACACGCGCCCGTCGCGCGCGCGGCGCACGTCCAGCTCGGGCGCCTCGATATACACCTGCTCGAACCCGAAGCGCAGCAGCGAGCGCGGCGACAGCGCCACCACCACGCGCGGCAGCTGCAGCCCCGGGCGGCCCGCGGCGTCCAGCAGCGCCACGCCGGTCAGTTCGATGGTCGGGAACACGCTGCCGCCGTGCGCGGTCATGGCGGCGATGCGCACCGGCACCCCCAGGGCGCGTGTGGCCTGTCGCTCCAGGTGCGGGCGCAGACTGTCGGCGCGCGGCACAATCCAGCCATGCAGGACCGCCCATGCGGCCGCCAGCACGAGCCAGGCCGCCACCGTCAGGCCCAGCGCCCAGCGCGCGCACACCGACAGGATCTTCAGGGGACGGGAGGGATGCAGAGGCAGCTCGGGCATGGAGGGACGCAACGGGTGGCAGGAATTATCCCGGCTGCGCGCGGCCCTGCCCCGTCATCCTTGTGCCCGTATGCCGTCCTCCACCGCCGTGGCGCTGCCCACCCCCTTGTCGCAACACTCCCGCCTGGCGCAGCGCCTGCAGCGGCGCTACGCCGCCGAGCTGCCGCTGCTGGCGCCCGGCGTGCCCACGCGCGCGGCCATGCAGGCCGCCTGCGACGCGCTGCTGGCGCGCGGCGAAGCGCTGGGCGCGGCGCTGCGCATCCTGCGCCAGCTGGTGCTGCAGCGGCTGCTGGTGCTGGACTGCGACCTGGGCGCGCCGCTGGCCGACATCACCACGCCCATGACCGAGTTGGCCGAGATGGCGCTGGAGCGCGCCTGCCTGCACGCCTGCGCCGAGCTGGATGTGCGCCATGGCGCGCCGCGGGACGAGACCGGCGCGGCGGTGCCGCTGTGGATCGTCGGCATGGGCAAGCTCGGCGCGCGCGAGCTGAACGTCTCCAGCGACATCGACCTGGTCTACGTCTACCCGTGCGACGGCGATACCCCCGGCGGTGCGGACGGGCGCGGCCGGCTGTCGCACCATGAATACTTCGCGCGCGTGGCGCGCGCGCTGCACGCGCTGATCGGCGAGACCACCGAGCACGGCTTCGTCTTCCGCATGGACCTGGCGCTGCGGCCCAACGGCAACTCCGGCGCGCCGGTGTGCTCGCTGTCCGCGCTGGAGGACTACCTGCTGGTGCACGGGCGCGAGTGGGAGCGCCTGGCCTGGATGAAAAGCCGCGTGGTGGCACCGCGCGCGGCGGTGGCCAGCGCGGCGGTGCAAGGCCTGCGCGAGGTGGTGCTGCCCTTCGTCTTTCGCCGCTACCTGGACTACGGCGTGTTCGACGCGCTGCGTGCGCTGCATCGCCAGATCCGCGAGCACGCGCTGCGCCGCGCCAGCGGCCGGCCCGAGCGCGCCAACGACGTCAAGCTCTCGCGCGGCGGCATCCGCGAGATCGAGTTCATCGTGCAGCTGCTGCAGGTGGTGCGCGGCGGGCAGTTCCCCGAGCTGCGCTGCCGCCCGACCCTGGAGGCGCTGGCGCGCCTGGTGCGTGCCGGTCTGATGCCGCCGGAGACCGGCGATGCGCTGGCCGCGGCCTACACCTTCCTGCGCCGCGTCGAGCACCGCATCCAGTACCTGGACGACCAGCAGACGCACGTGCTGCCCACGCGCGATGACGACCTGGCCTGGATCGCCGCCACGCTGGGCCTGCCCTGCTGCGACTTTCTGTGCACGCTGGACACCCACCGCGAGCTGGTGGCGCAGGAGTTCGACCGCCTGCTGGGCGGCCCTGAGAAGAAGACCTGCAGCGGCGGCGCCTGCGCCGGTCCGCGCGCCGCGCTACCGCCGGTGCCCGACCTGGAGGCGCTGGCCGAGCAGCTGCCGGCGGCGCTGGCCGCGCGGGTGCGCGACTGGCAGCGCAACGCGCGCATCCAGGCGCTGGCCGAGCGCCCGCGCACGCGCCTGGTGCGCGTGGTGCAGCGCACCGCGCAGTGGCTGGCCGAAGGCCGGGTGGGCGAGCCGGCGGCCGTGCGCCTGCTGGACTGGCTGGAGCCGCTCTTGCGCCGCGACAGCTACCTGGCGCTGCTGCTGGAGCGCCCGGCGGTGCACGAACACCTGCTGCACATCCTGGGCGCGGCGCGCTGGCCGGCGCGCTACATGATGCAGCATCCCGGCGTGATCGACGAGCTGGCCGGCGGCGCCATCCTGAACGAGCGCTTTTCGCCCGAGGACTTCGAGCGCGAGCTGGGCCTGCGCCTGGCCGCCCTGCAGTCGACCGGCGAGGACGACGATGAGACCCTGCTGGACCTGCTGCGCCGCGCGCACCACGCCGAGGTCTTCCGCACCCTGGCGCGCGACGTGGAGGGGCGCATCAGCGTCGAGCAGGTGGCCGACGACCTGTCGCTGCTGGCCGACAGCGTGCTGCGCGTGACCAGCCAGTGGTGCTGGCAGCGTCTGAAGAGCCGCCACCGGGACGCGCCGCGCTTCGCCATCATTGGCTACGGCAAGCTGGGCGGCAAGGAGCTGGGCTACGGCAGCGACCTGGACATCGTCTTTGTCTTCGACGACGCGCACGACGACGCCCTGGAGGTCTACACGGCCTTCGTGCGCAAGCTGATCAACTGGCTGGCGGTCAAGACCGCCGAGGGCGACCTGTTCGAGATCGACACCGAGCTGCGGCCCAACGGCAACTCGGGCCTGCTGGTGACCAGCTTCCGCGCGTACGCCGACTACCAGGAACGGCGCGGCAGCAACACCGCCTGGACCTGGGAGCACCAGGCCATGACGCGCGCGCGCTTCGTGCTGGGCGCCGAGGACCTGCGCGCGCGCTTCGACGCCGTGCGCCAGGCGGTCATCACCGCGCCGCGCGACTGCGCCGCCCTGGCCGCTGAGATCACCGCCATGCGCCAGCGCCTGCGCGACGCGCACCCGGTGGCGCCCGGCTGGTTCGAGGTCAAGCACAGCGCCGGCGGCATGCTGGACGTGGAATTCGCCGTGCAGTACTTGGTGCTGGCGCATGCCGGCCAGCACCCGGGCCTGTGCGAGAACAAGGGCAACATCGCCCTGCTGCAGCGTGCCGAGGACGCCGGCCTGCTGCCCGCCGGCGTCGGCCGTGCCGCCGCCGATGCCTACCGCACGCTGCGCCAGGTGCAGCACCGCGCCCGGCTGAACGAGGAGCCGACGCGGGTGCCATTGGCGCAGCTGGGCATGGAGCGCGCCGCCGTGCTGGCGCTGTGGCACGCGGTATTCGGCGCCTGATCGCTCCTGATTGCATAGCTATCTGCCGTTGAAATACAAGGGTTTGAGCCGGTTTTGACTGATATTTCCTGACCGGTGTCGCGCGCCGCGCGCATTGGGAACGGTTTTCATCCAGCCGTGCTGTAATGCGCGGCTGCGCCCGGCCGCCATGCGCTGCCGGGCGGCACCCCGCGCCGCCGCGCGCCGCCCCCTTCGCCGCCGCCCGTGTTGCCTTCCTTCTCAGTCCCCACATCCCCGTCCCGCCTGCTGCGCGCCGCCGCGCTGGCGGCCCTCGCGCCCCTGCTGCTGGTCGCCTGCGCCGTGCCGCGCCCGCCGGCGCAGGTCAGCGCGCCGCTGCCGCCCGGCTGGCAGGCACCGCTGCCGCACGGCGGCAGCCTGGCGCAGCTGCACGACTGGTGGCAGGGCAGCCTGCACGACCCGGTGCTGGCCGGGCTGATCGCCGACGCCCAGGCGATGAGTCCGAACGTGTCGCAAGCGGCGTCGCGCCTGGCGCAGGCGCGCGCGCAGCAGGTGGCGGCGCGCTCGACGCTGCTGCCGGCGCTGGACGGGCAGGGCAATGCCAGCCGCGGCTTCAACCAGCAGGTGGGCGGCGTGGCCAGCACCGCGCAGGCCAACCTGCAGGCCGGCTGGGAGATCGACCTGTTCGGCGGCAACGCCGCGCAGTGGGAGGCCGCGCGCGCGCGCGCCCAGGCCGCCGGCGCGCAGTGGCACGAGGCACGCGTGTCGGTCGCCGCCGAGGTGGCGCAGCAGTACGCCGGCTGGCACTACTGCCGGCGCCAGCTGCAGGTGGCCGAATCCGATGCGCGCTCGCGCGGCGAGACCGCGCGGCTGTCGACCGAGAGCGAGCGCGCCGGCTTCACCGCGCCGGCCACCGCCGCGCTGGCCAGCGCCAGCCAGGCCGACGCGCAGGCACGCGCCGCGCAGCAGCGCCTGCAATGCGACATCGCCGTGAAGACCCTGGTGGCGCTGACCGGGCGCGAGGAGGCCGCGCTGCGCGCGCAGCTGGACGCCGCGCCGGCGCTGCGCCCCGACGCCACGCTGTTCGCCATCGACACCCTGCCGGCGCGGCTGCTGGCGCAGCGCCCGGACATCTACGCCGCCGAGCTGGAGGTGGCCGCCGCCAGCGCCGAGGTCGGCGCCGCGCGCGCCGAGCGCTACCCGCGCCTGCAGCTCACCGGCTCGATCGGGCGCGGCTGGGTGAAGTCCAACGCCGGCAGCGTGGCCAGCAACACCTGGTCGATCGGTCCGGTGGCACTGACGCTGCCGCTGTTCGACGCCGGCCGCCGCGCCGCGCAGGTGGATGCCGCGCAGGCGCGCTACGAGGACGCCGCGCTGCGCCTGCGCGCCCAGGCGCGCCAGGCGGTGGCCGAGGTCGAGCAGGCGCTGGCGCGCCTGGCCAGCACCGAAGAGCGCCGCGCCAGCGCCGAGCGGGCCGCCGCCGGCTACCGCCGCTCGTTCGAGGCCACGCAGGCGCGCTGGTCGGCGGGCCTGGCCAGCCTGGTCGAGCTGGAGGACGCGCGGCGCACGCAGCTGGCCTCCGAGACCGCGCTGGTGGCGCTGGAGCAGGAGCGCATGCTGGCCTGGATCGCGCTGTATCGCGCCGCCGGCGGCGGCTGGAGCCGCGCGCTGGACGCGCCCGGCGTGCCGGGTGATGCGCTGCCCGTCGTCGGCCTGCAGACCGGCGCCGCTGCCGCTCCGGCGTCAGCCGCTGGCCGCGCGGCGCTGCCGCCCACGCCCGTGCCGCGCTGACTTGGCCGAGCCGCTTCGCCGCCACCGCCCCACGTTTGTCGAACCCTCTTTCCCAGGTTGTGCCCATGCCGCGCCTTCGCCTTCTTTGCCTTCTGATCGCCACCGCGCTGTGGCTGCCCGCCTGCGGCCGCAAGGACGCCGAGGCACCGGCGCAGCCGGATGCCGGCCAGGCCGGCGCCAGCGCCAGCGCCGCCGCCCCGCGCCCGGCGCTCACCGTGGCCACCGTGCAGCCGCAGCGCCGTGCCGTGGCCGAGCGGCTGTCGGCCAACGGCAGCATCGCCGCCTGGCAGGAGGCCAGCGTCGGCGCCGAGGCCAACGGCCTGCGCCTGACCGAGGTGCGCGTGAACGTCGGCGACCGGGTGCGCGCCGGCCAGGTGCTGGCGACGTTTGCCAGCGAGACGCTGCAGGCCGAGGTCGCGCAGGCGCGCGCCAGCCTGGCCGAGGCGCGCGCTGCCGCCGCCGACGCGCAGGCCAACGCCGCGCGTGCGCAGACGCTGATCCAGTCCGGCGCTTTGAGCCAGCAGCAGATCCAGCAGTACGCCACCGGCGCGCAGACCGCGCAGGCGCGCGTCGAGGCGGCGCAGGCCCTGCTGAACGCGCAGCAGCTGCGCCTCAAATACACCCAGGTGCTGGCGCCCGACGCCGGCGTGATCTCGGCGCGCAGCGCCACTGTGGGCGCGGTGGTGGGCGCGGGCACCGAGCTGTTCCGCCTGGTGCGCCGCGGCCGGCTGGAGTGGCGCGCCGAGGTCGGCGCCGCCGACCTGCCGCGCCTGCGTCCGGGTATGCGTGCCGACGTCACCGCCGCCAGCGGCGCGCAGGTCGAGGGCACGGTGCGCATGCTGGCGCCGACGGTGGACCCGGCCACGCGCAATGCGCTGGTGTATGTCGACCTGCCGCAACACCCGGACATACGCGCCGGCATGTACGCGCAGGGCGATTTCGTGCTGGGCGAGCGCCAGGGCCTGACGCTGCCGCAGTCGGCCATCGTGGTGCGCGACGGCTTCTCGCACGTCTTCGAGGTGCTGGAGGGCACGCGCGTGGCCATGCGCCGGGTGCGCACCGGCGCGCGCACGGACGGGCAGGTGGAGATCCTGGACGGCCTGGCGCCGACGGCGCAGGTGGTGCGCACGGGCGGTGCCTTCCTGAACGACGGCGACGTCGTGCGGGTGGCGGCTGAATCCGAGTCGAATCCGTCTCCAGCCCAGGCGAAACAAGCGCCTGCAGCTACGAATTAAGGAGCGGTGATGAACCTCTCGGCCTGGTCGATCCGCAACCCCATCCCGGCGGCGATGCTGTTCGTGCTGCTCACCCTGGGCGGCCTGATGGCGTTCCGCGCCATGAAGGTGCAGAACTTCCCCGACATGGACCTGCCCATCGTCATCGTCACCGCGGCGCTGCCCGGCGCGGCGCCGGGGCAGCTCGAATCCGACGTGGCGCGCAAGATCGAGAACGCCATCGCCACCACCCAGGGCCTGAAGCACATCACCACCACGCTGGTGGACGGCTCGGCCAGCATCGCCGCCGAGTTCCAGCTGGAAAAACCCGTGCAGGAGGCGGTGGACGACGTGCGCTCGGCCGTCTCGCGCGTGCGCGCCGATCTGCCGGCGGACCTGCGCGACCCGATCATCAACAAGCTGGAGTTGTCCGCCCAGCCCATCCTGGCGTTCGCCATCGCCTCGGACCGCATGGACGACGAGGCGCTGTCGTGGTTCATCGACGACACCTTGAGCCGGCGCCTGCTGGCCGTGCCCGGCGTGGGAGCGGTCACGCGCGTGGGCGGCGCGACGCGCGAGGTGCGCGTGGCGCTGGACCCGCTCAAGCTGCAGGCGCTGGGCGCCACCGCCGCCGACGTCTCGCGCCAGCTGCGCCAGGTGCAGGTGGAAAGCGCCGGCGGCCGTGCCGAGCTCGGCGGCGCCGAGCAGCCGCTGCGCACCCTGGCCACGGTGCAGACCGCCGCCGAGCTGGCGCGGCTGGACATCGCGCTGCCCGGCGGGCGGCACATCCGCCTGGACCAGGTGGCCCGCATCGACGACACCGTGGCCGAGCCGCGCACCGGGGCGCTGCTGGACGGACGGCCGGTGATCGGCTTCGAGGTCAGCCGAAGCCGCGGCGCCAGCGAGGTCGAGGTGGGCGCGGGCGTCCAAAAGGCGCTGGATGCGCTGCAGGCCGAGCACCCGGACCTGCGCCTGGAGCGCACGGTGGACTTCGTGGACATCGCGCAGGAGGAGTACGACAGCTCGATGCGCCTGCTGTACGAGGGCGCGATCCTGGCGGTGGTGGTGGTCTGGCTGTTCCTGCGCGACTGGCGCGCCACGATCGTCTCGGCCGTGGCGCTGCCGCTGTCGGTGATCCCGGCGTTCATCGGCATGCACCTGCTGGGCTTTTCCATCAACATCATCACGCTGCTGGCGCTGTCGCTGGTCATCGGCATCCTGGTGGATGACGCCATCGTCGAGGTGGAGAACATCGTGCGCCACCTGCGCATGGGCAAGACGCCGTACCAGGCGGCGATGGAGGCGGCCGACGAGATCGGCCTGGCGGTCATCGCCACCACCTTCACGCTGATCGCGGTGTTCCTGCCCACTGCCTTCATGAGCGGCATCGCCGGGCGCTTCTTCAAGCAGTTCGGCTGGACGGCGGCGCTGGCGGTGTTCGCCTCGCTGGTCGTGGCGCGGCTGCTCACCCCGATGATGGCCGCCTACATCCTGAAACCCCTGGTGGGCCAGGAAAAGGAGCCGCGCTGGCTGGCCGCCTACATGCGCATGTCGGCATGGTGCATCCGCCACCGCATCCTGACGCTGCTGGGCGCTACGCTGTTCTTCTTCGGCTCGGTCGCGCTGATCCCGCTGCTGCCCTCGGGCTTCATCCCGGCCGACGACAACGTGCAGACGCAGGTCACACTGGAGCTGCCGCCGGGAGCCAAGCTGGCCGACACGCGCGCGCTGGCGCTGCAGGCGGCCGAGCGCGCCAAGGGCGTCGGGCACATCGAGAGCATCTACACCACCATCGGCGGCGGCTCGGCCGGCTCCGACCCGTCCTCGAGCAGCGCCGCCGCGTCCGACCCACGCCGCGCCACGCTCACCCTGCGCATGAGCCCGCGCGGCGAGCGCCCGCGCAAGCAGGTCATCGAGCAACGCCTGCGCGACGCCATGCAGGACCTGCCCGGCGTGCGCGTGAAGATCGGCCTGGGCGGCTCCAACGACAAGTACATCCTGGCGCTGGCCAGCGAGGACCCGCAGGCACTGCTGGCCAGCGCCCGCGCCGTGGAGCGCGAGCTGCGCGCCATTCCCGGCATCGGCGGGGTGAGTTCCAACGCCAGCCTGGTGCGCCCGGAGATCGCCGTGCGCCCGGACTTCGCCCGCGCCGCCGACTTGGGCGTCACCAGCAGCGCCATCGCCGAGACGCTGCGCGTGGCCACCGTGGGCGACTACGAGCAGTACCTGCCGAAACTCAACCTGGCGCAGCGCCAGGTGCCCATCGTGGTGCGCCTGGCGGACGCCGCGCGCGAGGATCTGCAGACGCTGGAGCACCTGGCCGTGCCCGGCAGCCGCGGCCCGGTGCGCCTGGGCGAGGTGGCCGAGCTGACCCTGGCCGGCGGCCCGGCGGTCATCAACCGCTACGACCGCGCGCGCAACGTGAACTTCGAGATCGAGCTGGGCGCGCGCGGCCTGGGCGAGGTGACCGAGGCGGTGCACCAGCTGCCGGCCGTCAAGGCACTGCCGGCCAGCGTGCGCCTGATCGACGTGGGCGACGCCGAGATGATGGGCGAGCTGTTCGCCAGCTTCGGCTTGGCGATGCTGACCGGCGTGGTCTGCATCTACATCGTGCTGGTGCTGCTGTTCAAGGACTTCCTGCAGCCGGTGACCATCCTGGCGGCGCTGCCGCTGTCGCTGGGCGGAGCCTTCGTGGCGCTGCTGCTGGCGCGCCAGAGCTTTTCTATGCCGTCGCTGATCGGGCTGATCATGCTCATGGGCATCGCCACCAAGAACTCGATTCTGCTGGTCGAGTACGCCATCGTTGCCCGGCGCGAGCGCGGCATGGGCCGGCTCGAAGCCCTGCTGGACGCCTGCCACAAGCGCGCCCGCCCCATCATCATGACCACCCTCGCCATGGGCGCGGGCATGCTGCCCATCGCCCTGGGGCTGGGCGAGGCGGACATGAGCTTTCGCTCGCCGATGGCGGTGGCGGTGATCGGCGGGCTGATCACCTCCACCGTGCTCAGCCTGCTGGTGGTGCCGGCGGTGTTCACCTGGATCGACGATTTTGAGCACTGGGTCAAGCGCAAGGTGCTGCGCCGCAAGGGCGACGGGCATGAAGCACGTTCTGTTACAGCGGCGCCATGAAGCTTGTTTCCCTCGACATCGACTCGATTCAGCTGGGCCAGCCGCTGCCGTTCGCGCTGCGCGGCGCCAGCGGCGCCCTGCTGGCGCACAAGGGCTACGTCATCCGCAACCGCCAGGAGCTGGACGTGCTGCTGGCGCGCGGCCTGCGCCTGTGCGTGGACACTGACGAGTCCGGCGACAGCTACCGCGCCTACCTAGCGCAGATGCAGCAGATGCTGCTGTCACAGGCGTCGCTGGGGCAGATCGCGTCGATGAAGATCTCGGCAGCGCAGGACACCGCGCTCGGCCCCGACGCCCGCGCCGCCGACTGGGCGGCGCTGCAGCTGCGCGCCACCCAGCTGCTGCGCACGCCGGACAGCCCCGACTTCCCGCAGCGCCTGCTGGCCCTGCATGAGGAACTGCAGCAGCTGTGCGAGCAGGCGCCCGACGCCACGCTCCTGGCGCTGATCTACCTGACCGGGCACGAAACCGGCATGTACAGCGCCACCCACGCCATGCTGGTGGCCTGCGTGTGCATGCTGGTGGCGCGGGAGACCCTGCGCTGGCAGCCGCGCCAGGTGACGCGGCTGGGCCAGGCGGCGCTGTCCATGAACATCGCCATGACGGCGCTGCAGGACCAACTGGCGCAGCAGGCCGACCCCTTGAGCGCCGCGCAGGTCGACGCCATCACCGACCATGCCGCGCATTCCGAGGCGCTGCTGCGCCGCATGGGCATGTCCGACCCGGTGTGGCTGGAGGCCGTGCGCCACCACCACGCGCGCACGCCCGGCCCGCTGACCAGCCGCAGCGAGGGCCAGCAGATGGCGCGGCTGATCCAGCGTGCCGACGTGTTCGGCGCGCGCATCGCGCCGCGCGCCACGCGCAGCCCGCTGGGCGCCACCGCCGCCATGCAGGCCAGCTACTACGACGAGCAGCGCCAAGTGGACGAGGCCGGCGCGGCGCTGGTCAAGACCCTGGGCGTGTACCCGCCCGGCACCTTCGTGCGCCTGGCCAGCCAGGAAGTGGCGCTGGTGCTGCGCCGCGGCGCCAGCGCCGCCACGCCGCGCGTCGCTGTGACGCTGAACCGCGAGGGCATGCCCACTGGCGAGCCGATCCCGCGCGACACCACCCAGCCGCAGTGGAAGGTGAGCGCCGCCGTGCCGCGCGACCAGGTGCGCCTGCAGCTGCCGCTGGCGCGGGTGCTGGCGCTGGTCTAGGTCGCGCCAGGCCGGCCGCGCTGTACGGGCTACAAATTTTTTCCAGCGCGCCCTGGAACTTCGCTGCAGCATCCCCACTCTTGAAGAAGACGCTGGTGGATGGAAACGAATCAGAAGCCTTCGCTTCCCTTCTTTCCGCCATCGCCACCTGATTTGCACGTTGCGAGGCCTGCGGCCACTGGCCGACTGAAAGCCCTGGGGCGCTTCTCCTCCCTCCCTCTCTGACTTCGTTTCAGGGCGCTTCGCAACGTTTTTTTATGCCGCGAAAAAAAGCGCGCCACCCGATTCGGGCGGCGCGCTTTTTGCTGTGTGCGGGCAGCGGAAGCTACTGCGGCGGGCGGGTCTCGGCGAAGCCGGGGCGCTGCATCAGGCGCTGCATCAGCGCATCCAGGTGCGGATGGCCGTCGCGCCAGGCGTGCTCGGGCAGGCGGAATTCCAGCCAGGCCACGGCGCAGCCGGCGGCAATGTCGGCCAGGCTCAGGTGCGCGCCGCACAGCCACGGCTGGCCATGCTGCAGGCCGCGCTCCATGGTGGCCAGCGCGGCGCGCGCCTTGCCGAGCTGGCGCTCCACCCAGGCAGGGCTGCGCTCGCCCTCGGCGCGGCCCGGCCAGGTGGCCTCCAGGCGCGCCAGCACGCCGGCGTCCATGGCGCCGTCGGCCAGCGCCTCCCAGGTCTTGACCTGCGCGCGCTCGCGGCCCGGCACCGGAATCAGGCGGCCCACCGGCGACAGAGTGTCCAGGTATTCGACGATGACGCGCGAGTCATACAGCGCCTCGCCACCCTCCAGCACCAGGCAGGGCACCTTGCCCAGCGGGTTGCTGCGGGCGATGCTGGTGTCGGCCGACCACACATCCTCCAGCACCAGGGGGCAGTCGAGCTTTTTCTCGGCCAGCACCACACGCACCTTGCGCACGTAGGGGCTGGTCAGGGAACCAATGAGTTTCATGGCGAGGCGGGTAATCAGGCGAGGAAGCGCCGCAGGCAGCGCAGGGCGGCGAGATTCTATCGACGCGCCTGTCTTTGCGCCGATGCAAATCCTGGCGGTGGTAGGCCTGCTCCTACAATTCGCGCCCATGAGCCTGTCTGCCCTCACCGCCTTGTCGCCCTTGGATGGCCGCTACGCCGCCAAGCTTGCCCCCCTGCGCCCGCTGCTGAGCGAATACGGCTACATGCACCGCCGCGTGCAGGTCGAGGTGACCTGGTTCATCGCGCTGTCCTACGCGGGTTTTGCCGAGTTCCCGCCGCTGCCCGAGGCCGACCGTGCCTTCCTGCGCGGCCTGGTCGAGCAGTTCGGCGAGGCCGACGCCCAGGCCATCAAGGACATCGAGAAGACCACCAACCACGACGTGAAGGCGGTGGAGTACTGGATCAAGTCGAAGTTCGACGGCCGGGCGGCGCTGCAGCGCGCCACCGAGTTCGTGCACTTCGCCTGCACCAGCGAGGACATCAACAACACCAGCCACGCGCTGCAGCTGCGCGACGCGCGCGCGCAGGTGCTGCTGCCGGTGCTGGGGGGCGTGGTGGACAAGCTGCGCGCCATGGCGCAGCAGTTCGCCGGCGTGGCCATGCTCAGCCGCACCCACGGCCAGACCGCCAGCCCGACCACCGTCGGCAAGGAGCTGGCCAACGTGGTGGCGCGCCTGGAGCGTGCGCGCGGGGCGATTGCCGGCGTGCAGATCCTGGCCAAGATGAACGGCGCCGTAGGCAATTACAACGCGCACCTGGCGGCTTGGCCTGACTTTGACTGGGAGGCATTCGCGCGCCACGTGGTGGAAAGCGCGGAGCCCGAGGGCCTGGGCCTCACCTTCCAGCCATATTCCATCCAGATCGAGCCGCACGACTACATGGCCGAGCTGTTCGACGCCGTGGCGCGCGCCAATACCATCCTGATCGACCTGTCGCGTGACATCTGGGGCTACGTCAGCCTGGGCTACTTCAAGCAGAAGCTCAAAGCGGGCGAGATCGGCTCGTCGACCATGCCGCACAAGGTCAACCCGATCGACTTCGAGAACGCCGAGGGCAACCTGGGCCTGGCCAACGCGCTGCTGCGTCACCTGGCCGAGAAGCTGCCGATCTCGCGCTGGCAGCGCGACCTGACGGACTCCACCGTGCTGCGCAACATCGGCGTGGCGCTGGGCTACAGCGTGCTGGCCTGCAGCTCGCTGATGACCGGTCTGAACAAGCTGGAGCTGAACCAGGCACAGCTGGACGCCGACCTGGACGCCAGCTGGGAAGTGCTGGCCGAGCCGATCCAGACTGTCATGCGCCGCCACGGCGTGCCGGGCGCCTACGAAAAGCTCAAGGAAGTCACGCGCGGTCAGGCGGTGACGCGCGAGGCGCTGCATGCGCTGATCCAGAGCCTGGAGATCCCCGAGGCCGACCGCCAGCGCCTGCTGGCACTGACCCCCGCCAGCTACATCGGCCGCGCCGCAGAGCTGGCGCGCCGCGTCTGATCCGTTCCGGTTCCTTTTTTCCCTCTTTTCGGCTGCCTGCCCTTGCAGGACAAGGGCGGGCAGCTCTCATTTTGAAAGCACGCCCATGGCCCTCAAATCCACCATCTTCAAGGCGCATTTGGCCATTGCCGACATCGACCACGGCTACTACGCCGACCACCAGTTGACCCTGGCGCGCCACCCCAGCGAGACCGACGAGCGCATGATGGTGCGCCTGGCCGCCCTGGCGCTGCAGGCGCACGAGCTGCAGGACACCTGCGGCGGTGACGGCCAGCTGGCCTTCGGCGCCGGCCTGTCCGACCCGGACGACCCGGACGTCTCGCTGACCGACTTCACCGGCCGCAAGCGCCTGTGGATCGAGGTCGGCCAGCCCGAGGACAAGCCGCTGGCCAAGGCCTGCTCCAAGGCCGACGCGGTGGTGGTCTATGCCTTCGCCCACGCCGCCGAGGTGTGGTGGAAGGGCATCGAGAACAAGCTCTCGCGCCTGGACCGGCTGCAGGCCTGGCGCATCCCGGCGGAACAGTCGCAGACCCTGGCGCAATTGGCCGAGCGCAGCATGCAGCTGCAGGCCACCGTGCAGGACGGCGCGCTCACGCTCAGCAGCGACCGGGGCAGCGTGCACCTGGAGCCGCTGCGCTGGAAATGACGCGCTGACACGCTCCGTCTTTCGCTGGCGGGGGAGGGTGAATGTGTGGCTTGAAAACCGCGCCGCGCGGGCGCTGGCCCCTCACCCCTCGCCCTCTCCCTGGAGGGGAGAGGGCGCAAAGTCCGGGGACGTGCCCGGTCTGGTAAGGCGGGAGGCAGATCGCCAGCCGCGCGTTCTCTTGCCCCCTCTCCCGCTTGCGGGAGAGGGCGGGGGTGAGGGCGCCAGATACTGGCAGCGTCCTCAGAACACTAGGCGGGCATCCAGGCGCCGCAGTTCCAGCACTGCTCGAAGCCGCCCTCGATGCGCTCGCTGCAGCCCCGGCAGAACCACTGGCGCTGCGGCAGGCGCTCCAGTTCCTGCAGCAGGGCGCGGGCGTGCTCCAGGTGCTCGGGGTGGGTCAGCCAGACCTCGGGCAGGCACTCGCCCGGCGGCAGGTGGCCGGCGGCCGCGCCCAAGTGCTGGCGCTGCACGCTGGCGGGCAGGCCGGCCTCGCACAGCAGGTCGCGCCACAGCGTGGCAATGGCGATGTTCGGGGCCTGGATCAAGCGCAGCATGGTGCGGGCCAGCGTAGCCGGCACGGCGTGCGCCGGCAAGCCGGTCAAACGCCCGTCGTGGCCGCCGCGCGCTCGGCGTAGCGAGTGAAGCGCAGCGCCGTGCCCTCTTGCGTGATGCGCCGCCAGACGGCGCGCTTGTGCACCGGCGTCATGGCCAGCCAGTGCTGCACCTCGGCGAAGCTGCGCCCGCAGCCCTTGCAGATGGCATCGCCCTGGCTGGTCGAGCAAATCGCGATGCACGGCGTGTCGGGCGTGCTGTCGTACCAGGCGAGCCACGCGGCCAGCGTCGGTGCCGGCAGCGCGGCTTCGTGCACCTGGCGCTGGCGCGCGTGCGCCATGCGGGCGTAGACCTCGGCCAGCGCCGCCACCTCGGGCGCCAGTCGCACGCCGTCGGGCGAGGGCGCGCGCGCGCGCCAGAAGTCGAGGGCGGCCTCGAGGTCGGTCAGGTGGATGGCGTCGGCGGGGAAGGTTTCGGCAGGCACCCACCGATCATAGGCGGGCGGGTTTTTCGCCGGGCGCGCGGGCGAGTTGTGTTCCAATGGCGCCCTTCAAAGGGGAGTAGCTCCCCGCCGCCGTTCTGCCGTCTTCCGCGCAGGCCGGCGGCGGATGGCAGGTCGTCAAGACGAAGCGTGGCAGGCAACTGCGGCGCTTCCGGCCTGCCAGGCCGGTGGTCCGTGCAGGGCTGCCGGCGCCGGGCAAGACCTTTGGGCGCCTGGGCGGCATTGCGTCGCCACGGCCGGCCCAAGGTGTCGCTCCTGTCCTTCCCAGGCTGACGCCGTTGTCCGTGCTGCCCAGGCATCGTGAAACCCACAATGCCCTTCGAGGTACCCGCACATGGACTTGGACTTTCTGACCCACACCCCGTTCTGGATCGCGCTCGGCCAGATCATCATCATCGACATCCTGCTGGGCGGCGACAACGCAGTGGTCATCGCGCTGGCCTGTCGCAAGCTGCCGCCGGCGCAGCGCACCAAGGGGATCATCTGGGGCACGGCTGGCGCCATCGTGCTGCGCGTGGTGCTGATCGTCTTCGCCATGACGCTGCTGAACCTGCCGGCGCTGAAAGTGATCGGCGCGCTGCTGCTGGTGTGGATCGGAGTGAAGCTGATCGCTCCGGAGGAAGAGGGCCACGACAACATCCAGGGCAGCGACAAGCTGCTGGCAGCCATCAAGACCATCATCGTCGCCGACCTGGTGATGAGCGTGGACAACGTGATCGCCATCGCCGGCGCGGCGCAGAGTTCGGGCGCGCACCAGACGCTGCTGGTCGTCCTGGGCCTGCTGATCTCGGTGCCGATCATCGTCTGGGGCTCGCAGCTGGTCATCCGCCTGATGGAGCGCTTCCCGCTGATCATCACCCTGGGCGGCATGCTGCTGGGCTGGATCGCCGGCGGCATGCTGGCCACCGACCCGCTGTTCGTGAACCACGAGCAGTGGCTGTGGGCGCCCAAGTGGGGCACCTGGGACGGCGCGGGCCATGCCGAGCTGCCGGCCAGCGTCTACTGGGCCGCGCACATCGCCGGCGCCCTGGTCGTGCTGGCCCTGGGCAAGTGGGTGGCCGCGCGCCGTGGGAAGGCCAAGGCGGCGCTGCCGGCGCAGCCGCACGCCTGACAACGCGCCTGCGCGCCCGGTGCTAAGCTGCCCATCATGCGACTGCTCCTGAAATGGATCCTCAGCGCCGTGGCGCTGCTGTGTGTGGCCTACCTGTACGGCGGCGTCGAGGTGCGCAGCTTCGGCGCTGCCCTGGGCGCGGCCTTCGTCATCGGGCTGCTGAACGTCATCCTGCGGCCCATCCTGGTGCTGCTGACGCTGCCGGTGACCATCCTCACCCTGGGCCTGTTCCTGTTCGTCATCAACGCGCTGATGTTCTGGGCGGCCTCGGGGCTGCTCAGCGGCTTCCATGTCGCCGGCTTCGGCGCGGCGCTGCTGGGCTCGCTGATCTATTCGGCGCTGGGGCTGTTGATCGAGTCAGCGCTCGGCGGCCTGTTCGCGAAGCAGTGATTCGACCGCGCGCAGCCGCGTGTCGATGATCGACGCCTCGATGTAGTCGGCCGCGCCGGCGCTTTTGCGCGCCAGGTCCTGGCCGGCCTTGAAGCGGTCCACGGCGGCGGCGTAGTCCTGGCGCGCCACCTGGGCCTCGGCCTCGGCGCGCAGGGCGCGCAGCCCCTGGCCCTGCGCGCGCCACAGCTGCGCCAGCGCCTGCCAGGCGGCGGCGTCGCGCGGGCGGGCCGTGACCCAGGTCTGCAGCGTGCCGGCCAGCGCCTGCCGATCCGCCGCCGTGCCGGCGCCGGCCACCAGCGCCTGCGCGCGCAGCAGCAGTTCGGGCCGGTGGGTGGACGCGCCGCCTGCACTTTCAGGCAACAGCTTCAACGCCGCCTGTGGCGCACCGGCCGCCAGTTCCACCTCGGCGGCCAGCAGCCGCGCCTGGCGCGCGGCATTGGCGTCGCCCGCCACGGCATCCTGCAGCCCGCGCACCGCCGCGCGCGCCGCCTGCCAGTCCGACAGCTGCACGGCCGACAGCGCCGCCGCGTACCAGGCGGCGGCGCGTTCGCGCTGCCCACGCGCGGCGAAGCCCGCGTCCTGCGGCTGCGCCAGCCACTGGCGCAGCGCATCGGTTCCAGGGCGCGACAGCACCCGCGCGCGCGCGGCCAGCAGCGCGTGCTGCAGCGGCGCCGGCGCGGCCGGGGCGGCGCCGTGGGCGATGCGGCTTTGCATGTCAGCGATGCGCTGGGTGGTCAGCGGGTGGCTGCGCAGGTAGGGCCAGCTGCCGTTGTCGTTGAGGCGGTTCGCCTGCTGCAGCTTGTCGAACATGGCCACGAAGCCCTGCGGCGCGAAGCCCGCCGGCTGCATCAGGCCGTAGCCGACGCGGTCGGCCTCACGCTCCATCTCGCGCGAGAAGTTCAGCTGGTTCTGCACCGCCAGCGCCTGCCCCCCGACCATCAGCGCCTGCGCCGCGTCCGGGCTCTTGCTGGCGGCCAGGGCGCCCAGGATCAGCGCGCCGATCATGAGCGGCGTCTGCTTGCCCTGCTGCGCGATCAGGCGCGAGATGTGCCGCTGCGTGACGTGGCTGAGCTCGTGCGCCAGCACCGAGGCCAGCTCGTCCGGCGTGGCCACCACGCCGATCAGCCCCAGGTGCAGGCCGAAATAGCCGCCGGGCAGGGCGAAGGCGTTCACCGAGCGGTCGCGGCCGAGCAAGATCTCCCAGGCGAAGCGCTCGTCGATGTCCGGCGCCACCTCGCCGCGCGCGCGCGCAGCCGACAAAAGCGGCTGGAAAATGCCCTGCACGTACTCCTGCAGCACCGCGTCTTCCAGGTAGTCCGGGTCGCGGTACAGCTCGCGGATGATGCGGTCGCCCAGCTTGCGCTCGGCGGCGGCCGTCAACTCCAGCCCGTCGCCCAACGTGGGCAGGCGCGGCTGGGCGTGCGCGGGCGGCACGGCCGGGGGCAGGGCCGTGAACAGCACTGCAGACGCTATCGAAAAAATAGCTGCATGTCGTGATGGAATATGGGCAAAACGCCATTTTGGCTTGAACAAGTCGCGCATCTCCTCAAGCGCCTGGCGCAGGCCGGGCGTGCAAAACCGTGGCCGTATGATGCGGGCAGCCGGGTGAAGGTTGCACGCGCCCGGTTTTTGCCTGCCTGCCTGCCCCTTGCCGCCTGCGGCCGCCTTGCTTTCGTTTTCGCTTCCATGACCCAGCCTGCCTCTCCTGCTTTCGACTCTGCTTCCTCTCCGCTCACCCACTTCGACACCCAGGGCCAGGCCCACATGGTGGACGTGGGCGCCAAGGCCGCCACGCACCGCACCGCCGTCGCGCAAGGCCGCATCGAGATGCAGCCGGCCACGCTGGCCCTCATCGCCTCGGGCAGCGCCAAGAAGGGCGACGTGCTGGGCGTGGCGCGCATCGCCGCCATCATGGCCGCGAAGAAGACCAGCGAGCTGATCCCGCTGTGCCACCCGCTGGCGCTGACGCGCGTGGCGGTCGAGTTCGAGCTGCTCGATGCGCCACCCGACGGCGGCGCCTGCGGCGTGCAGTGCACCGCTACCGTCGAGACTCTGGGCCAGACCGGCGTCGAGATGGAGGCGCTGACGGCCGTGCAGGTCGGCCTGCTGACCATCTACGACATGTGCAAGGCGGCCGACAAGCGCATGGTCATGACGGGGGTGCGGGTGCTGGAAAAGCACGGCGGCAAGTCGGGCAGCTTCGTCGCCTGAAACGGGCTGACGCCGCTGGTGCCGCGTTGCGGGCGCCGCCTGTCGCCTGCCTCCTGTCGCCTGTCGCAGTAGGTGCGCGGCTTTCCACCAGCGGCCCGTCCCGACACGCGCCTTGCGCTCGACAGCGCTGCCCGTGCCATGCCCCATAGCTTCGCGCCGCTGACCACCCACCACCCCCGTACCCTGATGCCTCCGGGTCTGCCGGGGCAGCGCGGCATCGGCGCCATCCCAGGCGATTCCCTGCATTTCCGGATTCTGTTTTCGCTGCCGCATGCCCCAGAAGAAAAAGCCCCGCGCGCCCGCCCGTTCCCGCTCCCGCTCCTCGTTCCGCCTCCCCGGCATGCGCCGCCTGGTCGTATTGGCCTTTGCCGCCCTTGTCGCCGCGCTACAGGGCGGCGGCTGGGACTTTTTGTCCGACTGGCTGGACCTGGAAGGCTTCAGCATCACCGCGCCGGCGCTCAAGCCCACCGGCCAGCAAGTGCAGACGCGCTTTGCCAACTGTCCGCAATTCTTCGCGCCGGGCGGCATGCCGGCCGTGCCCAGCGCGCCACGCCTGCGCGAGCTGTGCTTCGACAGCTTCGCCGTGCTGCATTCGGGCCAGACGCGCACGCCGCTGATCGTCGCCGAGCGCCTGAACCGCCGCATGCTCCAGCAGGGCCAGGGGCTGGCGCGCTCCGACCGCTTCTACGCCGATGCGCGCGTGCCGTCCTTCGAGCGCGCCGAACTGGACGACTACCGCGGCTCGGGCTACTCGCGCGGGCACCTGGCGCCGGCCGGCGACATGCCCACCCCCGCGGCCATGGCGCAGAGCTTCTCGCTGGCCAACATGGTTCCGCAGGACCAGACGCACAACGCCGGCCCCTGGGCCAGCATCGAGGCCGACACCCGCGCCTACGCCATGCGCGCCGCCGGCGACGTGTACGTCATCACCGGCGCGGTCTTCGTGCAGGGGCAGCAACGCCTGATCGGCGGGCGGGTGGCGGTGCCGACGCATTTGTTCAAGCTGGTCTACGACCCGCGCAGGAACCGGGCCTGGGCGCACTGGCAGGAAAACGCGCCCCAGACGCAGGTGGGGCGGCCCATCAGCTATGCCGAGCTGGTGCGGCGCACGAACATGGAGTTGCTGCCGGCGCTGCACAAGGCGGCGCAGTAGGCCAGCCGCAGCCGGTCAGTCCATGACGATGCGCCGCTGCGCGAAAAGTCGGGTGGCAGTCAGCCGGACATCGACATGGGGATCTGGCATCGATGCGGGGTCGTAGACGCGGCCATCACACCAGCCGGTGCGTGCGCAGCCAATCCTTCAGTGCTTCATTGATCCGTGTCTGCCAGCCCGGCCCCGTTGCACGGAAAGCCGCTGACACCTCAGGCGACAGGCGGATGGTGGTGGCCACCTTGGTCGGGGCTTTCTGCGGCCCACGCTCACCACGGCTGCGCCGCAAGGCAACCAGCCCGGCGTAAGTCTCGGGCGGCAGCACATCCTGGGCCGGACGTGCCCGGGCGAACCAGGCGGCATCCAGTTCAGGGTTGTCCGCGTCGGCATTGATGCCCGCATTGATGCGTGCATCTTCCTCGACGCCGGGCAACTCGACCTCGCGGCCAGTACGTGTGCGGATGGTCTCAGGCTTGGCGGGCATAGCGTTGCACCTTTCGGCTTGAAATTGGAATCTGACCCCCAATTTCTCTGCTCCAACAAATTGGCATTCTGTGCCGAGCACCACGAAGCCGCCTGTGACAAGGACCAAGAAAAACCCGCCATGCCTTGCAGCACGCGGGTTTTGCGCTGTCTTGCGACGACGTGAAGCGGTGATCTGGCCTGCCCGGAGGGACTCGAACCCCCGACCTATTGCTTAGAAGGCAATTGCTCTATCCGGTTGAGCTACGGGCAGCGGCAGGGCCGTGGATGATACCGCCGCTGCCCAGGGCCTTCTGCGTGGCTCGCTTGCACCTTCGTCAACGCAGGCTCGGCGGCGGTACAGCCCGGTTGCAGCGGTCCGCCGTACCGGGCGCACAGCAGAGGCATCTGGTGGTGCTGCCGTAGGGAGCCCGGTCGCCGCGGACGCCGTTCACCGGCAGTGCATTCACCTCTTGTTGGATGCCACCCCGTACCACCTGCAGTGTCTTAATCCATTGGAATCTGCCCCTTCACTCTTCACTTAAAACCAAGTTTGTATATACATCCGTGTAGAATTTCGCCATGAAGATCAGCGGTTTCGACTGGGACGACGGCAATTGGCCCAAGTGCGGCAAACATGGCGTATCACGCGAGGAAATCGAGCAAGTTCTGTTGGGCACGCCTGCCATCCTGCCGGACCCCCACCCCCATGAGCCGCGCATGCGGGCGATCGGCACGACGGCTGCGGGGCGCCATGTTTTCTTGGTCTTCATGCCAAGGCAGCTGTCGGGTAGAGCATTGCTGCGGCCCATCAGCGCGCGCTACATGCATCGCAAGGAGATCGAACACTATGAACAGCAAGCGTCAACCCCTGCCCCCCCTGCCCAATGACGAGGCAGCGGAGCGCTTCGTCGCCGAGGCGGATCTGTCGCAATACGACCTGACCGGCTTCGCACCCATGCGCTTCGAGATCGAGCCCAAGTCTTCCGCCTTGCACATGCGGCTGCCCACTTCCTTGCTGGAGGCGCTGAAGGCCAAAGCCCGCGCCAAGGGCGTGCCCTACACCCGTTACGTGCGGATGCTGCTCGAAGCGGACGTGGCCTGATCCAGAGTCTGCAGAGCGCCCGCGCGTGGGCGGCGCCTGCGGCAGGTGGGTGGGCGGCTGAGAAGTCGCCGTTTCGGACGCCTGCACGGCAGCTTCTTCCGCTGATGCTGGTTGGGGCTCTGTTGCCACTGCCGGCCGTGGCTGCGGCTCAGGCGCCCATGGGGCAGTCGCCGCGCCCCGCAGCCGCTCCTGGATCGAGGTGTAATCCGACTCCTCGGGCGTGTCCGCCACGCCCGCGCGTACCGGATTCAGATCGACACAGACCATCGCTGCCAGCACGGCGCGCTCATCCAGCAGCGCCTGGCTCTTGAAGCGGCCCTCCCAGAAGCGCCCGATGCATCCGTCCTCGGCATTGGCCTGGCGCGCTATCAACTCATGGAGCACGCGCTATACGCCACGACAGGTCACACAGCCGCGCGCGGTAGATCTCTGCCAACTCACGCACCTTGTCCTGCTCGCTCTCGCCCATGGCCGCGCGTGCTGCGGACAGATGGCGTTGCACCAGCACAGCAGCGGCCCGGTGAACAGCTGCGTCCAGCGTTGCAGCACCTCGTCAGCGCTCCAGCGCGCGGCGCGCTCGTGGTCGATGCGCAACATGACGTGGTAGTGGTTGCCCATGACGGCGAAGGCGGCGACGTCGATGGCAAAGATGTGCGCCAGCATCCTTGATGCGGGTGGCGATTCCTAAGCGCGGCGGTGCTCGAAGTTTTGGCCGCTGTGGTGGTCGTGACCGCACAGAAAGGCCGGGCGCACGCAGCGTGAGACGCAGTGGTACCAGGGGGTGTCAGCCAGGCTGATGAGGCAGGAGCGTGGGCGGGTGATGGTGGCGGAGGGTAAGAGGCGGCGGGCGTACCGTTAAATAAGTGGGCGTCCTTTATTTTCGCAATTTTTTCGCAAAAAAAAGGCGCTTAAAGCGCCTTTTTAATTTTTAAAGATAATTATTTGTTATCTGCGTCTTTGAAGCCAGTAGGTGCTGTGGCGAACTTGGTGTTGCAGGATCCAGGCAAAAATTTTGCTACAGAGGTAACGCTGTATCCACAAGCCCACTGGTTCACTTGAATGTTTACAGCAGGATCTTTACTAAGAGTATCTGCGACAGCAATGGCCTTTCCATCTGCATCGCGCGGCTCTAGATAAATAGCTTTGTCATCAAGATTGTCTTTGTCAATCCCTTGTACGATAACCTCTACAACTCCATCTGCATTGGTTTTAATGCTTTTGACATATTTAGAAAGTTTTGCATCTGTCTTGCTCTCGCATCCCCAGCCTCCGGCTCCTGGCGCTTCAGTGCCAGTTTGATATTTTTCCGTAATAGTTGTGCGGCAAGAACTTAGAGCCAAAATTGGCTCAGAAACTTTAGCTTTCTTTGTATAGTCCTGATAAGCTGGCAATGCCACGGCCGCCAAAATACCAATAATTGCCACCACGATCATCAGTTCGATCAAGGTAAAACCTTGCTGAACGCTACGTTTCATGTTCATAAATCCTCCGTCGGAGAAAAAGAAAGAAAACCAAAAAGAAAGGCTATCCAAAAATCCCCGTGGCCATCGCAAGAAGCAACAGAAGAAAGGCGCCTCGGGTTGCCCACAGCCTTGCAGGTTCCGTGCCAGCCCCGCCGTGCCACTCGTCCCTAGGCATCATCTTCTTGGTTACGTCAGAAACTTCTTCTCACCTGACGATGACCGTCGGTGGCCCTGACAACTTTGTCTTTTTGGGCGTGACCATGGCTGTCCCCGTTCGTACCCCGTGCTGCAGGCAGCGCAACGCCCATTCACAGCAAAATCGGTCTCAAACCCATAAGAATAAAGGGCTTACAGCTATCAATTCAGGAGTAAAACTTGCGCAGTCCGCCGCCTTGCGGAAACACCCCTGACCCGCACCGCACCAATCCGCGTCCTGCCAGCCCCTAGCATGCGGCCCTTCGCCACCCCTGCGATCCACCCGCAACCCGCCCCCAGGCGCATGCACGAGACCACCATGACCGACACCGCCCCCGCATCCTCCCCCGTCCCCTCCACCCAGGATCCGCAGGTCCTTGCCGCCGCCCGCGTGCCGCTGGAGCTCTACATCCGCGGCCATGCCGAGGACAACGCCGAGCACATGCGCGCCGCCTTTTTGCCCACCGCGCGCCTGGACTCGCGCCGCGACGGCCCGCTGACCTCGTGGACGCTGGACTTCTACTGCCAGCGCTTCCAGAACCAGCCCGCTGCCGACGAGGCCCAGCGCCGCCGCACCATCGACGTGCTGGACGTGACCGGCACCGCCGCCATGGCCAAGGTGACGCTGGTACACGGCGCGATGACCTTCGTGGATTACTTCGTGCTGGTGCAGACCGACGAGGGCTGGAAGATCGCCAGCAAGACTTTCCACGCGCTGCCGACCGAGGGCGCAGTGGCCTGACCGGCCCCGCTGGGGAAGCCGGGGCACCACGGCCCAGCGGGGGTAGCGCACAGCCGCTTCAGAGCCAGTTTTTAATGAAAACAGCTGCCAGCTCTTGTAGTGCAAGCGCTGGCAGCTATCAAATTCTCATGCCCTGCCCATGCCACGCAGGGCCGTGCCAGGGCCTCAGCCCTGCACGAACTCCATCTCCGTCCCCGCCAGCACGATCCGGTCCCCACCCTTGAGCGGCAGGGCGCCCGGGCCCACCGGCGCGCCGTTCAACAGCGGCACCTGCTCGCCCTCGACGTGCGCCAGCACGAAGCCGTGCGGGCGCCGGGTGATGGAGGCGACGGCCACGCCGGGCTTGCCGAGGGTGGTGACGACCTTGGTCAGCGCCGCCTGCCGCCCCGCGGCAGTGCCGGAGACGATGCGGATGGCGGCGCCCGGAGCAGGCGTGGCGGGTGAATCGCCCGGGGCGCTGGCTGCGGCCGCCGGGGTGGCGACCGGGGTGGGCGCCGCCGGGGTGGGCGCCGGCGCGGCCGGCGGGGGCACTTCGCCTTGCGCCAGCAGGCGTAGCTGGTACTTGCCGATCTCCACCGTATCGCCCACGCGCAGTGCCTGGCGCTTGACGGGCTGGCCGTTGACCGAGGTGCCGTTGGTGCTGCCCACATCCTCGACCTCGACGCTGCCCTCGGGCGAGCGGGTGAACACGGCATGCTCGCCGCTCACTGCCAGGTGGTTGATGACGATGTCGTTGTACGGGCGCCGGCCGATGGTGGTGCGCTCCTTGGCCAGCGGGACTTCCTTGAGCATGGCGCCGTCCAGCGTGACGAGCAGTCGGGGCAGGGGGTGGTTCATCATGGCAAGAACGGGCGCGGCAGAGGCGTGGTGGACAAGGATAGCGAAAGCCGGGGCCGGGGCCGAGGCCGGCACGGCGAGGCGCGGGCGCGCCGCCGTCAGGCGCCGGCGCCGCCGCGCAGCAGGCGCGACACCAGGCCGGCGCGGCGTTTCGGGCTGGCGGGCGGCGCGCCGGGCGGCAGCGCCGCCGGCGCCTGCGCCAGCACCACGCTGATGTTGTCGCGCCCGCCCAGGGCGTTGGCCAGGGCCACCAGGCGCTGGGCGCGCTCGGCCAGTGGCAGGCCGTCCTGGCGCGCCAGCGCGGCCAGTTCCTCGGGCTGCATCACGTCGGTCAGGCCGTCGGAGCTGAAGACATACAGGTCGCCGGGCCGCACGGCGTGCGTGGCCACGTCGGGCTGGGCCACGCCCTCGACGCCCAGGGCGCGCGTCACCAGGTTGCGCAGGTCCGAGGCGGCGGCCTGGGCTGGGCTCATCAGGCCGGCGTCCAGCTGTTCCTGCAGCCAGGAATGGTCGCGCGTGAGTTGTTCCAGCACCCCGGCGCGCAGGCGGTAGCAGCGCGAGTCGCCGACATGCGCCAGCACCAGCAGCGCACCGCGGAACACCCCGGCGACCAGGGTGGTGCCCATGCCGTGGCAGTCGCGGTCGGACAGGGCCGTGCCCAGGATGGCGTGGTTGGCCTGCTGGATGGCGTCGGCCAGCGCCTGGCCGATGGCGGCGGGGGTGGCGCCCTGGCCTTCGGGGCTGTCCAGCCAGGGCAGCAGCTGCGCGCCGACCTGCTCGACGGCCATATGCGCGGCCACCTCGCCGGCGTTGTAGCCGCCCATGCCGTCGGCCAGCAGCACCAGCCCGGCCTCGGCGTGCACGGCGAAGGCGTCCTCGTTCTGGGTGCGCACCCGGCCGGTGTCGGTCAGGGCATGGAAGGCATAGGGCGTTGGGGGGCGCATCGGATCGGGCGATGGGGCCGCGCGGCGGCGGGATGGCGCATCATAGGGGAGGGCCGTGCGCCGGACGTTGCCGCCCAGCCGCGCCGGGCCAAGAAAAAGGCCAGCCGCGGATGGCGGCTGGCCTGAAGGGGCGGGCCTGGCGCGCAGGGCGCGTCAGGCGGCGCGGGTCTCAGATCAGAGCAGGCCCTTGAGCAGGCGGCCCATCTCCGAGGGGTTGCGCGTGATGGTGAAGCCGCACTCTTCCATGATCGCCAGCTTGGCGTCGGCCGTGTCGGCGCCGCCCGAGATCAGCGCGCCGGCGTGGCCCATGCGCTTGCCCGGAGGGGCCGTCACGCCAGCGATGAAGCCGACGACGGGTTTTTTCATGTGGTCCTTGCACCAGCGGGCAGCCTCGGCCTCGTCGGGGCCGCCGATCTCGCCGATCATGATGACGGCGTCGGTGTCGGGGTCGTCGTTGAAGGCCTTCATCACGTCGATGTGCTTCAGGCCGTTGATCGGGTCGCCGCCGATGCCGACGGCAGACGACTGGCCGATGCCCAGCTCGGTCAGCTGCGCCACGGCCTCATAGGTCAGCGTGCCCGAGCGCGAGACGACGCCGACGCGGCCCTTCTTGTGGATGTGGCCGGGCATGATGCCGATCTTGATCTCGTCGGGCGTGATCAGGCCCGGGCAGTTGGGGCCGAGCAGCAGCGTCTTCTTGCCGCCGGCGGCCTCCTTGGCCAGCATCTTGTTGCGCACTTCCAGCATGTCGCGCACGGGGATGCCTTCGGTGATGCAGATGGCCAAGTCCAGGTCGGCCTCCACCGCTTCCCAAATGGCGGCTGCGGCGCCGGCCGGCGGCACGTAGATCACGCTGACAGTGGCACCGGTGTCCTGCGCGGCCTCACGCACGCTGGCGTAGATCGGCACGTCGAAGATCTTCTCGCCGGCCTTCTTGGGGTTCACGCCGGCGACGAAGCAGTTGCGGCCGTTGGCGTACTCGATGCACTTTTCGGTGTGGAACTGGCCCGTCTTGCCCGTGATGCCCTGGGTGATGACGCGCGTGTCCTTGTTGATGTAGATCGACATGGGGGTTTCTTTCCAGGACTTGGGCTTATTTGACGGCTTCGACGATCTTGGTGGCGGCTTCGGCCATCGTGTCGGCGCTAATGATGGGCAGGCCGGATTCGGCCAGCATCTTCTTGCCCAGTTCCTCGTTCGTGCCCTTCATGCGCACGACCAGCGGCACCTGCAGGTTCACTGCCTTGCAGGCGGTGATCACGCCGGTGGCGATGGTGTCGCACTTCATGATGCCGCCGAAGATATTCACAAGGATGCCCTTGACCTTGGGGTTCTGGAGCATGATCTTGAAGGCTTCGGTCACCTTTTCGGGGGTGGCGCCGCCGCCCACGTCCAGGAAGTTGGCCGGCTCGCCGCCGAACAGCTTGATGGTGTCCATGGTGGCCATGGCCAGGCCGGCGCCATTCACCAGGCAGCCGATGTTGCCGTCCAGGCTGATGTAGGCCAGGTCGAACTTGCTGGCCTCGACTTCCGCCGGGTCTTCTTCGTCCAGGTCGCGCAGCGCGACGATGTCGGGGTGGCGGAACAGGGCGTTGGAGTCGAAGTTGAACTTGGCGTCCAGGGCGATGATGTTGCCCTTGCTGTCGCGGTTCAGGGGGTTGATCTCGACCAGCGAGGCGTCCGTCTCCATGTAGCACTTGTAGAGCTTCTGGCAGACGTCGATGAACTGCGCCTTGGAGTCATCGGGCATGCCGACGCCGCGGGCCAGCTCTTCGCCCTGTTCCTGAGTCAGGCCCTTCAGCGGGTCAACGAACACGGTGATGATCTTCTCGGGCGTGCTGTGCGCCACTTCTTCGATGTCCATGCCGCCTTCGCTGGAGGCGATGAAGGCCACCTTCTGCGTGCCGCGGTCGGTCACGACGGACAGGTAGTACTCCTTCTGGATGTCGGCGCCGTCCTCGATGTACAGGCGGCGCACCTTCTGGCCTTCCGGACCGGTCTGGTGCGTGACCAGCTGCATGCCCAGGATGTCGCTGGCGCGCGCTTTGACGTCGTCGATGGTCTTGGCGACCTTCACGCCGCCGCCCTTGCCGCGGCCGCCCGCGTGGATCTGGGCCTTGACGACCCAGACCGGGCCGCCAAGCTTCTGGGCGGCTTCCACCGCCTCCTGCACGGTGAATGCGGGAATGCCGCGGGGCACGGGCACACCGAAGCTGCGCAAGATTTCCTTGCCTTGGTATTCGTGAATCTTCATGAGTAGGGTCTCTCAGGGGAAGGGGATTTTTTATCACCCGTGCGCGCCACGCGGCATGAGAAGACGACAACCGAAGGCAGTCCAACCGCAGACTCGGGACAGGCAGCGGTCGACTGTATCATGTTGCATTGCACCATTGCAGTGCCTTTCTCTTTCGGGGCGGCGCCACGCCCCGCCCCCACAGCACAGGAGCACCACCCATGACCCAGCCCCACAAGGTCTTCATCGACGGCGAAGCCGGCACCACCGGCCTGCAGATCCGCGAGCGCCTGCAGACGCTGTCGCAGGTGGAGCTGGTGAGCATCGACCCGGACAAGCGCAAGGACCCGGCCGCCAAGCGCGCGCTGATCGCCGGCGTGGACCTGGTGGTGCTGTGCCTGCACGACGACGCCGCGCGCGAGACGGTGGCCATGGTCGAGGACGTGGAGCGCGAGGTGGGGCGCACCATCCGCGTGATCGACGCCTCGACCGCGCACCGCGTGGCGGCCGGCTGGGTCTATGGCTTCGCCGAGCTGTGCCACGGCCAGGCGCAGTTGGTGCGCCAGGCGGCGCGCGTGTCCAACCCCGGCTGCTACGCCACCGGCGCCATTGCCCTGCTGCGCCCGCTGGTGGATGCGGGGCTGATCCCGCCGGACCACCCGCTGGCGCTGCCCTCGGTCAGCGGCTATTCGGGCGGCGGGCGCACCATGATCGAGGCCTACGAGGCCGGCAGCGCCGCGCCTTATGAGCTGTACGCGCTGGGCCTGTCGCACAAGCACCTGCCCGAGATCCTGAAGTACACCGGCATGGTGCGCCGGCCGATTTTCACGCCCTCCGTGGGCAACTTTCGCCAGGGCATGCTGGTGCAGCTGGCGCTGCACCTGGACCTGCTGCCCGGCCAGCCGCGCGCGGCCGACCTGCACGATGCGCTGGCCGCGCACTATGCGGCCAGCAACACCCCCGAGCAGTGGGTGCGCGTGCTGCCGCCGACCGAGGACGGCAAGCTCGAGCCTACGGCACTGAACGACACCAACCAGTTGGAGCTGCGCGTCTTTCCGAACGAGGACCACCGCCACGCGGTGCTGGTGGCGCGCCTGGACAACCTGGGCAAGGGCGCCAGCGGCGCGGCGGTGCAGAACCTGCGGCTGATGCTGGGGTTGTGAACCGTCGCTATCGAATTTGATAGCTGCAGGCCCTTGTGTAATAAGGGCTGCAAGCCTTTTTTGCTGAAAATGAAGGCCGCCGGCGCGCTGCGTCGCCCTGGGATGGGCGCACCCCTGTAGCGGTGCGGTACGGCCTGCAGCCGCACGCCGGCGCCGCGTCGGGCGCCCTCATGCGCGAGAATCACAGGCTTGCTTCGGCCCTGAACCTGTTTGTCCCACCCGTGCCACCACGCCGCTCCGAATCCCGCCCCTCCACCGCCATGACGCCGCACGAGCGCCGCGCCAGCATCAACCTGGCGCTGATCTTCGCGCTGCGCATGCTGGGCCTGTTCTTGGTGCTGCCGGTGTTCGCGCTGGAGGCGCGCAAGTACCCGGGCGGCGATGACCCGGCGCTGGTCGGCCTGGCGATGGGCATCTACGGGCTGACGCAGGCCTTCCTGCAACTGCCGCTGGGCCTGGCGTCCGACCGGCTGGGCCGCAAGCGTGTCATCGTGATCGGCCTGCTGGTGTTCGCCGGCGGCAGCCTGGTGGCGGCGCTGGCCGACAGCATCACCGGGCTGCTGGTGGGCCGGGCGCTGCAGGGCGCGGGGGCGGTGTCGGCGGCGGTGACGGCGCTGCTGGCCGACCAGACGCGCGAGGTGGTGCGCACCAAGGCCATGGCCCTGGTGGGCATCAGCATCGGACTGATGTTCGCCGTGGCGCTGGTGGCGGCGCCACCGCTGGCGGCCTGGGGCGGGCTGCCCGGGCTGTTCGGCCTGACCTGCGCGCTGGCGCTGGCCGGCATCGCGCTGGTGGTCTGGGGCGTGCCGCCCGAGCCCGCGCGGCACCACGACGCGCCGCGCGCGCCGCTGTCGGCGGTGTGGCGCCATGCCGACCTGCTGCGCCTGAACGCCGGCGTGTTCGCGCTGCATACGGTGCAGATGGCGATGTGGGTGGCTGTGCCGGCGCTGCTGGTGCGCGCCGGGCTGCCAAAAGACGCGCACTGGCAGCTGTACCTGCCGGCGCTGGTGCTGTCCATCGTCGCCATGGGCGGGCTGTTCGCCATGGAGCGGCGCGGGCGCCTGCGCGCGGCGCTGCTGCTGTCGATCGCGCTGGTGCTGCTGGTGCAGCTGGCCCTGGCGCTGCTGACCGCCGGCGGCGCGCTGCCGTCGGTGGCGCTGCTGGGCGGGCTGCTGTTCCTGTTCTTCTGCGGCTTCAACATGCTGGAGGCGACGCAGCCCAGCCTGGTCTCGCGCATGGCGCCGGACAACCTGCGCGGCGCGGCGCTGGGGGCCTACAACACGCTGCAGTCGCTGGGCCTGTTCGCCGGCGGCGCGCTGGGCGGGGCGCTGGTCAAGTGGGCCGGCGCGCCGGGGCTGTTCGCCGCCACCGCGCTGCTGGCGGCGCTGTGGCTGGCCATTACCTGGCCACTCAAGCCGGTGGCACGCGGCGCCGGGCATTGAGGCCCGCGGCGGCCTTGTATTCCGGCTGCTGAACCCCATTTTTCACGGGTGCGCGCGCACGCGAGGCGTCACGCCGCTATGCTGCGCACCGGCGCCGCGCTGCCACCTGCGGGGCGCCGTTTCCCTATCTGGCCCGGGTTTTTCCTTTCGTCATCCGGGCTGTCATCAACTCCCAAGCAGGACATCACAGCCATGGCATCCGTGAACAAAGTCATCATCGTCGGCAACCTGGGCCGCGACCCGGAAATGCGCACCTTCCCCAGCGGCGACCAGGTGGCGAACGTGCGCATCGCCACCACCGACCGCTGGCGCGACAAGAACACCGGCGAGAACAAGGAAGCCACCGAGTGGCACAGCGTGGTCTTCAATGGCCGGCTGGCCGAGATCGTCGGCCAGTACCTGAAGAAGGGCTCGCAGGTCTACGTCGAGGGCGCGCTGCGCACGCGCAAGTGGACCGACCAGAGCGGCCAGGAGCGCTACACCACCGAGATCCGCGCCGACACCATGCAGATGCTGGGCGGGCGCCAGGGCATGGGCGGCGGCCAGGGCGGCGGTGCCGGGTATGACGACGGCGGCTATGGCGACGCCGGCGGCGGCTACGACGCGCCGCCGCGCCGCGCCGCGCCGCCGGCACGCGCGCCCGTGCCCGCGCCCGCGCCCGCGCCGGTCGCGCGCCCGGCGCCGGCACCGGCGCCGCGTGCGGCTTCCGGGTTCGACGACATGGACGACGACATTCCGTTCTGAGCGCGGCGCGCCTGCGTGCTGCAAGGCCCGGCCTTCATGGGAGGCCGGGCCTTTTTTCTCGGGCCGCCGCCGGGCGCGGTCCGGGTTGTGCATTGTTCACAGGCGGACGCTGCCATGCGTGCAGGTGCCGCGCATAATGCGCCGAACCCCAGCGCTGCCCGCTCGCGGCGCGCATTCCGTCACCCTTCGATTGCCTGCACGAGGCCCTTTCCCCATGCGCTCTTCCCGCCTGCTCCTGCATGCCCGACAACTGCTTTGCACCGCCATGGTCGCCACGCTGGCGGCCTGTGGCGGTGGTTCGGACGATGGCGCCGAAGTCGGCCCGGCACCCGGGACGCAGCAATATCCGGCGGGCATCTGGGAGGGCACGGCCGGCACCGGCACGGCGCAGCGCGTCATGATCGGTTTTGTCGATGGTGGCGTGGACGGCAAAGGCGGCGAGTTCTATTTCGCGCGCGGCGCCGCCGGTTCGGCCGGCTATGACAGCCTGTACGGCCTGCTGCGCACCGACGTGACCACCGTGCAGGCCACGGGCGTCACCTATTTCTCCGTGCAGGACGGCAAGTTCGCCAACGGCCTGACGCTGCGCGGCACGGCCTCGTCCAACCCGGTCACCGGCAAGCCCGCCACTCTGAGCGGCAACTACACCAGCCCGGCGGCGACGGCGGCCGCCACCGGCACGCCGACCAGCTTCAAGATGAGCTACAGCGCGCTGAACAACTACCCGGCGCGCGCCGACCTGCTGGCCGGCACCTACCGTGGCTCGGGCCTGTTCGGTGGATCGTGGGTGCTGAGCATCTCGCTGCGCGGAACGGTGTCCGGCCGGGTAGGCAACTGCAGCGTGCAGGGCACGGCGACGCCGCGCGCGCCCGACTCGGCGCTGTATTCGGTCAGCATGAGCCTGGTGGGCGACGAGGCCACCTGCGGGCCCTACGCCGGCACGCAGCAATCGGGCATCGCGGTGCTGCGCTATGCCACCGGCAGCCAGACGCCGAACGGCATCTGGATGTTCACGCGCAACACCACCGGTACGCCCAACACCTATGTGCTCAACGGCCTGGCCGATCCCAAGCAGCCGGTCATCCCGTCGCCGACGCCGCTGTCCATCACCGGCAACTGGGCCGGCACGCTGCAGTTGCCCGCGGGTGTGCGCGGCGACGAAAGCGTCTGGGGTTCGGTGCTGCCCGACGGGGGCTTCTTCTTCTACACCAACAGCAGCTTCAACCACAACGCGCTGTATGGGCGGCTGATCCGCTATGAGGATGCCAGCCTGAACCGTTTCGTCAGCGCCAACGACAGCGTATTCTTCGACCGCCTGGCCGGCGGCACGGGCGACTACCAGGGCGGCTATGTCGGCGGGGTGCTGGTCGATGCCGTGCTGGAAAGCACCGGCCAGAGCGGCGCCGCGACGCGCATGAGCGGCAGCTACAGCTACGTCAGCCAGCCGGGCGGCTACCCGACCGGCTTCATCATGCAGCCCGACCCGCTGTATGCCCTGCCTGCCGGGGTGGTGCCCAACGTCAACATGATCGTCGGCACTTACACCATGGCCGGCACCGGCTTCGGCGGGCATACGGTGAACGTCTCGGTGGCGGCCGATGGCTCCATCACCGGCACCACCAGCAACGGTTGCGAGATCGTCGGCACGCTGCTGGGCACCACCGACAGCGGCAAGCCGCAGAACCTGTACCGGGTGGAAGCCTTTGGCTACCTGGCCAGCACCCTGGTGCCGTCCAACACCATCGGCTGCGAGCTCTCCACCGGGCCGTCGCAGTCGGGCGCGGCGGCGGCGCTGTTTGACCAGGAAGGGCGCGTGTCGGGCCTGCGCATCCTGACCGCCGGCCTGCAGGTCTCGGGCCAGCGCGCGCACACGGTGTTCGTGGGCACCAAGCGCTGAGTGGAGCAGCCAGGGCTGTGAGGCATGAAAGTGCCTCCAGCCCTTGCCTTTCAACGGCTTCCAGCTATTGATTGAGTAGCAAAATCTTGGCTGCCAGACCGCTGCAGGCAAGACAGGCAGTCAATTGGAGTCCGAGCCCCATTCAGGCGCTAATTGGAATCTGACCCCAATTCAGGTGCCGTCCTATGCCAGCAGACGCCGTGGATCCGGCTTTGCCCGTCCACCAGCGTCGTCCCCTTTCCCAGCGCGCGCAGCGCGCGCCAGAGAAGGGGGAAAGCGGCGCAGCCGCGCAGGGGGTTGTTCTCTACTTCAACCAGCCGCGCTTGCGAAAATACAGCATTGGCCCAACGGCGCTGGCCACCATCAGCAGCAGCACGTAGACGTAGCCGTACTTCCACTCCAGCTCGGGCATGACGCGGAAGTTCATGCCGTAGACGCTGGCGATTAGGGTGGGCGGCAGCAGCGCCACGCTGGCCACCGAGAAGATCTTGATGATCTTGTTCTGGTTGATGTTCAAAAAACCCACCAGCGCGTCCATCAGGAAGTTGATCTTGTCGAACAGAAACTGGGTGTGGCTGTCCAGCGACTCGATGTCGCGCAGGATCTGGCGCGCGTCCTCGAACTGCTCGGCGCCGAGCATCTTGCTGCGCATCATGAAGCTCACCGCGCGGCGCGTGTCCAGCATGTTGCGCCGGATGCGTCCGTTCAGGTCTTCCTGCCAGGCGATGTCGGCCAGCACGGTCTGCGCGTAGTCGTCGGTGACACTGCCCTCCAGCACCTGCTCGCTGACCTGTTTGAGGTCGTCATAGATGCCCTCCAGCGTGTCGGCGGAATATTCCACGTCGGTGTCGAACAGCGCCAGCAGCACGTCCTTGGCGTCCTCGATCAGGCCCGGGGCGCGGCGCGCGCGCATGCGCAGCAGGCGGAACACTGGAATGTCCTCGTCGTGGATGGAGAACAGCACGCCGCAGCTGGCCAGCTCGGCGTTGTGCTGGTTCAGGATGAAGGCTACGCGCACGCTGCGCGGCTCCTCGTCGTCATCGACCAGGAAATCGCTGCGCAGATGCAGCTCGCCGTTGTCTTCTTCGTAGAAACGCGCCGATTCCTCGATGTCCTCGTCCATCACGTCGGCCGGGATGGACAGGCCGTAGTGCTGCATGACCCAGCGCTTTTCCTCGGGCGTGGACGACTGCAGATCGACCCAGATGGGCTGGAAGCGCTTGAGCTCCTCCAGCGATTCGATCTCTTCCTGGACCAGTCGCCCATTGGCGAGCGAAAAGATGTTGAGCATGGCTCACTCTCCCTGTGTTCTTGGCGTGTGCGGGTGGGGCTGGGGCGCTTTCAGCCCGCACCGGCGACAGCTCGGGAGGCTGAAAGCTACCGACTCGGGCAGCTTTCCATGGCGGATGAAGGTGTGGGTGCGAAAAAATGTGCCGCGCACGGCGTGCGCGGCAAACGTGAAATTATGGCATCCGCCGGCCTGCGCGGCGGGCTGCGCGGGCCGAAGGGCGATCAGCCGGGGGCGGTGCTGTCGGGGCGCACCCGCGCCAGTGCGCGGCACAGGTCCAGCCAGGCGCCAGCCTTGGCCTGGGGCGCGAGCAGCAGGTAGGCCGGGTCGTGGCTGACCGCCGCCGGCGTGCCGTCCGCCAGCCGGTGCGGCCGTGCGCGCAGGCGCGCCAGGGGTTGCGGGCTGCCCAGCACCGCGCGTGCCGCACCCAGGCCCAGCAGCAGCACCATGCACGGCTGGCGTTCGGCCAGCACCTGCGCCAGCGGCCGGCCCGGCGCGCTGGCGGGGGCGGACGACGGCAGCAGGGCCGCCAGCTGCGTGCACGGCTGGTGGTGCAGGCCCATGGCGCGCAGCATGTGGTGCAACAGCCGGCCGGCGTCGCCCGCCAGCGGGTCACCCGGCTGGGCACATTCCAGCAGCACCAGCCAGCCGCCGGTGGCCGGGGCCGGGACGTCCTGCTGCGCGTAGGGCGCCAGCAGCGGGCCCAGCAGCACTTCGCCGACAGGCGCCGGGGCGGCGTCTGCCGGGCGGGCCGCGGCAGGGGCGGCTGGCTGCTGCTGCGCCGGAGCGGGCGGCGGTGCATCGGATACCGGCGTGCCGGCCGGGCGCCGCGCACCGGCCCTGGCCTCTTCGGCCAGTGGCGCGGCAGCAACCGGTGCGGCGTCAGCCGGCCCGGCCGCTGCAGGCGGCGCGCCGCGCTCGGCGCGGGCCGGCTGCAGCAGCGGCAGGGCAATGCCCATTTCCTGCAGCATGGCGCGCTGGCGGGCGTCCAGGTGGGACAGGGTCATAGCGGCAGGCTCATCACGATGGCGGTCTCGCGCTGGCCGTCCTCGGCCGGGTAATAGTGCTTGCGCTCGCCGACGCAGCGGTAGCCGTGGCGCTCGTAGATGGCGCGCGCGCGCTGGTTGCTCTGGCGCACCTCCAGCCAGACCCAGTGCGCGCCCTGGCTGCGCGCCCACAGGTCGAGCGCGTCCAGCAGCACCTGCGCCCAGCCCTGGCGCTGGTGCCGGGGGGCGACGGTCAGGTTGAGCAGATGCACCTCGTCCACGCCGCGCATGGCGATGAAGTAGCCCAGCACTTCGTCGCCCTCGGCCAGCAGCAGCTGGCACTGGTAGCCGGCGGCCATGGCGTCGACGAAATTGCCGCGTGACCAGGGATGGGCATAGGCGGCCTGCTCGACCTGCATCAGCGCGTCCAGCAGCCCCATGCCGAGCAGCGCGAAGCGCGCATGCGTCACCGCCGGCGCGTCGGGCTGCGGGGCCAGGGGCTGCGCCGGGCTCATGGCGTTCCGCCGGCCTGCGCCGCACTGCGCGCCGCCGCGCGCTCGGCGGTGGTCTGCGCCACCTTGTCGCGCACGTAGCGCGGCAGCGCCGCCTCGGCCGGCACCGCCGCGCCCTGCGCCAGTAGCTGCGGCGCCAGGCGCAGCAGCGCCGCGCCGGTGGGCAGCGCGGCCACCTGCGGCGCGGCGGGCGCTAGGCGCTCGCCGTAGGCGGCGCGGGCGTTGCCGGCGACGGTCCAGCCGGCGGGCACGGCCACCGCCTCGGGCGCGGTCAGCGAAAAATCCGGCGGCGCCTGCCAGCGCCCACCGCCTTCGGCAGACTGCCACTCGAACGGCGCCCAATAAACCTCGTCCATGCGCGCGTCCAGTGTCGCCAGCACGCGCGTGCAGCCGTGCTGCGCACGCGCCTGCTCGGCCACCGCCAGCAGGGTGTCCACGGGCAGCACCGGCAGGCCCTGCCCGGCGCGCGCGCCGAACGCCAGCCCCTGGGCCACCGCGCAGGCGGTGCGCAGCCCGGTGAAAGAGCCCGGGCCGCGCCCGAAGACCAGCGCCTGCAGGTCGGCCAGCGACAGGCCGGCGTCGCGCAGCAGCGCGCGGATGGCGGGCAGCAGCGTGGTCGAGGCCTGCGCCGCGCCCGGCCCGCTGTGCTCCAGCACCCGGTCGCCGTGCTGCACGGCGATGGACAGGGTGTCGGTGCTGGTGTCGAAGGCAAGCAGATTCATGGACCGGCGATTATCGGCGCCCGCGCTCCGCACCTAGACTGACGCTTCCATGCCCGTTTTTTCCTGCTCCGTCCGTTTCCCGATCCGCCGGCTGCGCCCGGCGCTGCTGGCGCTGTGCCTGGCGACAGGTGCCGTGCTGCCGGCCTGCGCTGCCGCGCCGGTGCCGCACAAGGCGCACGCCGGGGCGTTGCTGCCGCCAGCCGTCGAGGCCGCGCTGAACCGCGCCCAGGTGCCGCGCGAGGCGCTGTCGGCGGTTGTCATGGAGGTCGACGGCCGGGCCGCGCCGCGCCTGGCGCTGCAGCCGGACGCGCCGCTGAACCCGGCGTCGGTCATGAAGCTGGTGACCACCTACGCGGCGCTGGACATGCTGGGCCCGTCCTTCACTTGGCAGACGCCGGTCTACCTGGACGCCCAGCCGCAGGGCGGCACCCTGCGCGGCAACGTCTATGTGCAGGGACAGGGCGACCCACAGCTGGTGGTCGAGCGGCTGTGGCTGCTGCTGCGCCGCCTGCGCGCACAGGGGGTGTCGGTGATCCTGGGCGACATCGTGCTGGACCGCAGCGCCTTCGACAGCGCGCCGCACGACGCCGCGCAGTTCGACGGCGAGCCCTGGCGCCCGTACAACGCCGCGCCGGATGCGTTGCTGGTGAACTACAAGACTCTGACCCTGACCTTCTTGCCGGATGCCACCGCCGGCGTGGCGCGCATCAGCCACGAGCCGCCGCTGGCGCACGTCGAGCTGCCGGCCAGCGTGCCGCTGGCGCCCGCCGGCAGTGCCTGCGGCGACTGGCGCGCCGGGCTGCGCGCGCAGCTGCAGGATGCGGCGCGCATCACCCTGCAAGGAAGCTACCCGGCGGCTTGTGGCGAGCGCCAGTGGCCGATCGCGCCGGCCGACCCGCCAGGCTTTGCCGCGCGCGCCATCGAGGGCATGTGGCGCGAGCTGGGCGGCAGTCTGACCGGGCGGGTGCGCGACGGACAGGTACCGGCCGGGCTGGTGCCGGCGTTCAGCGTGGCCTCGCCGCCGCTGGCCGAGGTGGTGCGCGACATCAACAAGTACAGCAACAACGTCATGACCCAGCAGCTGTTCCTGACGCTGGCGCTGCAGCGCCAGGGGCGTGGCAGCTTCGACGCCGCGCGCGCGCTGCTGACGCGCTGGTGGGACGAGCGCGTGAAAGCCGGCGGTCCGCTGATGATGGACAACGGCGCCGGCCTGAGCCGCGACGCGCGCCTGAGCGCGGGCGGCCTGGCGCGCATGCTGCAGCACGCCTGGGCCTCGCCGGTGATGCCCGAGCTGATGTCCTCGCTGCCGATCACCGGGGTGGACGGCACGCTGCGCCGCCGCCCGGGCCAGGCCTCCGGCTCGGCGCACCTGAAGACCGGCACACTGCGCGACGTGACGGCACTGGCCGGCTATGTGCTGGGTGCCAGCGGGCGCCGCTGGGTGGTGGTGGCCATCGTCAACCACCCGCAGGCGCCGGCGGCGCGCCCGGCGCTGGATGCGCTGGTGGACTGGGTGCAGGACGACCGGCGCGCCAGCGTGCCGCGCGAATAGGCCGACGCCGGTTTGTCTGCTGGTGTTTACCCGCTGAAACCGGCGTTGCGCCAGGGTTAGGATATAAAAAAGAACGATCGTACTATTTCCAACCCCCTGGAGTCTTCGATGAAATTTCGCATGCATTGGGCGGCTGCGGCCGCGGCGGCGGGCCTGGTTGCGGCCTGCGGTGGCGGCGGTGCCGACACCACGCCGGCCGCGCCGGTGACCTCGGTCAAGGTGGTCGGCGACAGCCTGGCCGACAGCGGCACCTTTGGCCTGAAATTCACCGTGCAGGGCACGGCACCCACTGGCGCCGGCTCCACGCCCATCTGGCCCGAGCGCGTGGCCACCAGCTACGGCCAGAGCCTGTGCCCGCACTACGACCTGACCAGCGGCACCCTGGCCACGCGCGCCAACTGCACCAACTATGCCGTTGGTAAGGGCGCGATCAATTTCACCGAGAACCCGAACGGGCCGCAGTCCATCCTGCGCCAACTGGCCGACGCCGGCGCTGCCGGCTACGGGCCGGGCGACCTGCTGCTGGTCGATGGCGGCGGCAACGACGCCGCCGACCTGATCAGCGCCTACCTGGCCGCACCACGCGATGGCGGCGCCAGCTACGCCGCGCTGCTGTCCAGCGTGCTGGACGCAGCCACCGTGAAGCAGCTGCTGGCCGCCGGCCCCACCGGCATGGCCCAGGCCGGCGGCGCCTACATGCAGGCGCTGGCGGTGCGCTTCGCCACCACCATCAAGACTCAGGCGCTGGCCAAGGGCGCGCCGCGCGTGGCCATCCTGAACATGCCGCCGGTGACGCTGACGCCGAAGTTCCGCACCGTGCTGGGCGCCGTCGCCCAGGCCAATGGCGCGGCTGCCGCGGCGCAGGCCGAAGGCCTGTTCGACGGCTGGGTGCGCGCCTTCAACGCCAAGCTGAACGAGCAGTTCGCCGGCGACGCGCGGGTGGTGATCGCCGATTTCTACGGCTCGTTCCGCGACCAGATCAACGACCCGGCCCAGTTCGCCTATACCAACGTGACCACCCCGGTGTGCCCGGTCACCGGCGTGGACGCCAAGGGCCTGCCGACCTACACCTTCGCCACCTGCACCGCGGCGGCGCTGTCGGCCCACCCGCCGGCGGGGGCCAGCGGGCCCGACTGGTGGCAGCACTACTCGTTCTCCGACGGCTTCCATCCCACGCCCTACACGCACCAGCTGATGGGCCAGCTGGTGTCGCGCTCGCTGTCGCAGGCCGGCTGGCTGTGAGCCCCCCATTGCGTCGAACCACGAGGACACCCTTCACCATGACACAGCATCTTCTGCGCACCGGCTGCGCCCTGGCGCTGCTGGCGGGCTGCGCGCTGGCCCACGCCCAGTCCGCGGGCAGCTGGAGCCTGCGCGCCGGCGCCACCCACATCGCGCCTCAGACCAAGAGCGACAACCTGACCGCGCCCAGCTTTCCCAACACCAAGGTGGATGTGGGCTCGGCCACCGCGCTTACCGGCGGCATCACCTACATGCTGACCGACCACTGGGCGCTGGACCTGCCCATCGGCCTGCCGTTCAAGCATTCCTTCTATGGCGACGGCGCCATCGACGGCGTGGGCAAGCTGGGCGAGACCAAAGTGGTGCCGGCGACGCTGTTCGCCCAGTACCGCTTTGGCGAGGCCAACGCCACCTTCCGCCCCTACGTGGGCCTGGGCGTGACCTACAGCAAGTTCTTCAAGAACCGCAGCACCGCCGCGCTCACCGCGGTCACCGGCGGCACGCCCGCCAACCCGACCACGGCGCGCATCGACAACAAGTTCGGCCTGACGCCGCAGGTCGGCTTCGTCTGGAACTTCACCGAGCGGATGTTCCTGGACGTGGCCTATTACAAAAGCTTCCTGAAGACCACCTCGCACCTGTCCAGCGGCCAGAGCATCGACATGCGCCTGAACCCGGACGTGGTGGCGATCGGCGTGGGCTGGCGCTTCTGACCTGCGCGGCGCCACTGGTGCGGCGCCCAGGAAAAAGGCCGGCGCTCCGTCAGGAGCGCCGGCCTTTTTTTGCTCTTCAAGACGGCTTCAAGCTACTGTTTCGATAGCTACCAGTCCTTGTTCTATATGGGCTAGAGGCCGATTTCATAAAAAACCAGGGCGGCGCCACTGCCGGCGCCGCGCCCGCGTCACCAGCGCGTGCGCAGGCGGTCGTAGGCGTAGTCGCCGAACTGGCGCTGCGCCGCAGGGGTCAGGTAGACCTTGTCGGCGAAGACATAGCGCTCGGGCTTGGCGCCCGGCAGCAGCGTGGCGCTGGTGCACAGCGCGGAGTTGACCTCGCCGGCGCCGATGCCGATGCCCGGGCCGGGATCGACCGAGGTGCACACCGGCGTGTCGCTCTTGTCGAAACCGTACGAGGCGGGCGAGCCCTCGAACACGTTCACGTAGTAGGCGGCGTCGATGTACAGCACGCTCTTGCCCAGGTCCTCGATGCTCACCAGCAGACCCTGGTTGAAGGCGCTGCTGGCGCGGCTGATCAGGTCTTGCTGGCCGATGGCCTTGGCCCAGGGCGAGCGGCCCAGATCGTAGGTGCCGGTCAGCAGGATGTGCTGCGCCCCTGCGCCCACCAGGCGGCGCACCTGCGCGGCCAGCGCCTCGCCGGCCTGGCGCGCGCCGGCGACGTACTGGTCCGGGGTCTGCGTGCCGGCGCGCACCGCGGCCATGCCGGCGATGATGTCCGAAACCCCGGCGCTCAGCATCACCAGGTCGTTGGCAGCAAAGGCGTGGCCGGCCAGGAATTGGTCGATCTGCGCCGTCACGGTCGGCGTCGCGGCCTGGCCGGCGGCATCCGGCGTGGCCTGTACACGCGCGTTGCCCTGGGCATAGCCCAGGCCGCCAGCAGAGGCGCTTTGCAGCGGGCGCTCGTAGCGCTCAGCCACCTGCAGCGTCCAGACGTTCGCGCTGCCGTCGTTGATGGTGTAGCGCGAGCCGGTCTGGCCAACGTCGGCGAAGCCGTCGCCAAAGGCGATCAGTCGATCGGGCGTCAGCGCCGATTCGGTGGAGCTGGAGCCGCACGCGGCCAGGAGCGCGGCGGATGCGCATGCCGCGGCCACGAAGGTGCGGCGCAACCAGTTTGCTGCCATGAATTTCTCCAAGAAAAAGTGGCTGGCAGTGTAAGGCAGGCCGGTCTGGCCGCCGGGCGCTCAGGCGTCGGCGGCCGCGGCGGCGCGCGCCAGCCGGTCGCGCACGCCTTCCCAGTCGGGCGTGTCCGGTGGCGTCTCGATCCAGATCAGCCGCACGCCGGCGTCGTCGAAGTCGCGCAGCGCCGCGAACAGCTCGCGCGCCGCACCGGCGGCGTCCTGCGGCATGGCGCGCAGCAACACCCGCCGCGCGGCGCTGGCCAGGGGCGTGCGCGCATACACCGCCAGGTGGGCGGCGTCCGCGCCCAGCAGCTCCAGCCCGGCCTGCAGCTGGCGCGCGTCCATCAGCCGCACGCGCGCGGCCGGAGCATAGTGGGCCAGCAGCGTACCCGAGGCGCGCGGGGTGCCCGCCTGCAGCTCGTCCTTCGACAGCGGGCGCAGGCCGCAGGCGCGCTCGATGTCGGCGCGCGAGACCGCGCCCGGGCGCAGCAGCACCGGCACGCCGCGCGTGCAGTCGACGATGGTGGATTCGATGCCGACCGGGCAGGCGCCGCCGTCCAGCACCAGCAGATCCGGCCCAAACTCGGCCGCGACGTGCGCCGCCGTGGTCGGGCTGACGCGGCCGAAGCGGTTGGCGCTGGGTGCGGCCAGGCCGTGGACCGGCGCGGACAACTGCGCACACGCCGCCAGCACCGCCTGCGCCGCCGGGTGCGCCGGGCAGCGCAGCCCGACGCTGGCCTGGCCGGCGGCAGCGGCGGCGGCGCGTGCCGGCAGGCGCGGCAGGATCAGGGTGAGCGGGCCGGGCCAGAAGGCGTCCATCAGCTGCTGGGCGAACAGCGGCACTTCGCGCGCGTAGTGCGGCACCTGGGTGCTGTCGGCCAGGTGCACGATCAGCGGGTGGTCGGCCGGCCGGCCCTTGGCGGCGAAGATGCGCGCCACGGCCTGCGCGTCGTCGGCGTTGGCGGCCAGGCCGTAGACGGTCTCGGTGGGCAGGCCCAGCAGTTCGCCGCGCGCCAGCGCCTGCGCGGCGGCGTCGATCGAGGCGGGCAGGCTGGCGTCCAGGATCATGGCGGATGCCTTCAGAACGCTTCGATGCCCAGCAGCTCGGCGGCGCGCAGCGCGGTGGCGCGCACCGTCCGCGCGTCGGCGCCGGTGATGTTCAGATGGCCCATCTTGCGCCCTGGCTGCGGCTGGTCCTTGCCGTACAGGTGCAGGTGGCAGCCGGGCAGGCGTAGCACCTCGGCCCACGGCGGGGCCAGGGCGGTGCCGTCCACGGCGGTGCGCCACAGCTCGCCCAGCAGGTTCAGCATGATGGTCGGGCTGTGCTGGCGCGGTGCGGTGAGCGGCAGGCCGGCCATGCAGCGCACCTGTAGCTGGAACTGCGAGACATCGGCGCCGTCCTGGCTCCAGTGGCCGCTGTTGTGCGGGCGCGGGGCGATCTCGTTGACCACCAGGCTGCCGTCCTGCAGCACGAAAAACTCGACGCACAGCACGCCCACGTACTGCAGGCCGTTTGCTATGGATTTCGCAGCTGCCAGCGCTTGATTTTCGAGGGCTGGAGGCACATTCCCATCGAAAACCTCGGTCACCGCCAGGATGCCGCCGCGGTGCAGGTTGCGCTGCACCGGCAGGTGCACCAGGGCGCCGTCGGCGCCGCGCGCGACGATCACCGAGCACTCCTGCGCCAGCGGCAGCATCTTCTCCAGCACGCAGGGCACGCCGCCCAGCTGCTGCCAGGCGTCGGCCAGCTCGGCGCTGGTCGTCACCCGCACCTGGCCCTTGCCGTCGTAGCCCAGCCGTGCGGTCTTCAGGATGCCGGGCAGCAGCGGCGCGGCGTCCAGCGCGGCCAGCGCCGCCTGCGAGTCGATCAGCGCGTGCGGCGCCACCGGCACGCCGCAGCGCACGAAGTGGGCCTTTTCCGCCGCGCGGTCCTGCGCGATGGCCACCGCCTGCGCCGGCGGCGACACCACCACGCTGCGCGCCAGCTGTGCCAGCGAACCGGCGGGCACGTTCTCGAACTCGGTGGTCACGGCGGCGCAGGACTGCGCCAGCGCCTCCAGGCCTTCGCGGTCCTCGTAGCCGGCGCGGATGTGCCGGTGGCTCGCCAGGCCGGCCGGGCTCACCGCCTGCGGGTCGAGCACGGCAGTGGCATAGCCCATGGCCTGCGCGGCGTGCACGAACATGCGCCCCAGCTGCCCGCCGCCGAGCACGCCCAGCGTCGCGCCGGGCAGGATGGCGTGCGCGCTCATGCCGGCACCGGTGGCAGCGCCATGGCGCGCGCGGCGGCGGTCTGCTGGTCGCGAAAGTCCTGCAGCCGGGCGCGCAGCGCCGGGTCATTCACGGCCAGCAGCGCCACGGCGAACAGCGCCGCGTTGGCCGCGCCGGCCGCGCCGATGGCGAACGTCGCCACCGGCACGCCCTTGGGCATCTGCACGATGGAGTGCAGCGAGTCCACGCCTTGCAGGTGCCGGCTGGCCACCGGCACGCCCAGCACCGGCACCAGCGTCTTGGCCGCCAGCATGCCGGGCAGGTGCGCCGCACCGCCGGCGCCGGCGATGATGGCCTTCAGGCCGCGCGCCTGCGCGCCTTCGGCGTAGGCGAACATGTCGTCGGGCATGCGGTGCGCCGAGACCACGCGCGCCTCGTGCGCAATGCCGAACTGCTCGAGGATGGCGACTGCGTGCTGCATGGTCTCCCAGTCGCTGGAAGAGCCCATGACCACGCCGATCTGGAGGGGGTTCATGTGTGGGGCGGGGCGCGCGGGCGGCGTCCCGGGTTGTGTGGGGGAAGCCCGCGATTTTAGGCGGCGAGCCGCGATGCCAGACAATCGGCGCCACGATCCCCGACCACCCGCGCGCCGCGCGCGCGTTCACTTCCCGAGGGCCTGAAGAACATGATGGACGTCACCGTAGAGAATTTTGAAACCGAGGTCATCGCCGCGTCGATGCAGCTGCCCGTGCTGGTCGATTTCTGGGCGCCGTGGTGCGGCCCGTGCAAGACGCTCGGCCCCATCCTGGAAAAACTGGAGACCGAGTACGACGGCCGCTTTAAGCTGGTCAAGATCGACTCCGACCAGGAGCAGCAACTCGCCGCCGCCTTCGGCATCCGCAGCATCCCGACCTGCATCCTGCTGATGAACGGCCAGCCGGTGGACGGCTTCATGGGGGCGCAGTCCGAGGGCCAGCTGCGCGCCTTCCTGGACAAGCACCTGCCCAGCGTCGAGGAACTGGCCGGCCAGGCCGAGGAGGAGGCCGCGCACGAGGCGCTGGCCGAAGGCGACACCGAGGGCGCGCTGGAGCGGCTGCAGCACGCCGTGGCCACCGACCCGGCCAACGACGAGGCGCGCTACGACTACGTGCGCCTGCTGCTGCAGCTGGGCCGCGAGGACGACGCCAAGGTGGCGTTCGCGCCGGTCATCGCCAAGGCCGAGGGCGTGCAGCGCCTGGGCGCGCTGAAAGTCTGGCTCGATGCTCTCGATTTCGTAGCTGCAGGCCAGCGCGATGATTCGGCTCTGGCTGGATTTGACACAAAAATCGCCGCCAGCCCACGCGACTTCGAGGCGCGCTTCAGCCGCGCCCGCTGGCTGATCGCGCGCCAGCGCTGGACCGACGCCATGGACGAGCTGCTGGAAATCCTGATGCGCGACAAGGGCTGGAACGATGGCGCCGCGCGCAAGGCCTACGTGGCGGTGCTGGAGATCATCGAGCCGCCCCGGCCCAAGGTCGCCGAAGGCCAGGTGCCGCCCGAGGACCCGGTGGTAGCACGCTACCGCCGCCGGCTGTCCAGCGTGGTACTGAGCTGAATTGAACGGGCCTGAGTCCTGCGCTTTAGGCCTGGCCAGGCCCACCGCCGCCGACTGGTTCAGGCTCAGGCCGTCAGGCGCTGCAGTGCCTCGCGGTACTTGGCGGCAGTGCGCTCGATCACATCCTGCGGCAGGCGCGGCGCCGGCGCGGTCTTGTCCCAGGGCTTGCCGGCCACCTGGGCCTGCTCCAGCCAGTCGCGCACGAACTGCTTGTCGTAGCTGGGCGGATTCTCTCCGGCGGCCAGCGCGGCCGCGTAGCCCTCCAGCGGCCAGTAACGCGAGCTGTCGGGGGTCAACACCTCGTCCATCAGCACCAGCTGGCCGGCCGCGTCGAGGCCGAACTCGAACTTGGTGTCGGCGATGATCAGGCCCTTGTCCAGCGCGATGGCGGCGGCTGCCTCGTACAGCTGGATGGAGATATCGCGGATGCGCGTGGCCAGGTCCAGCCCGATCATCTCCACCGTGCGCTCGAAAGTGATGTTCTCGTCGTGCTCGCCCACCGCTGCCTTGGCCGCGGGGGTGTAGATGGGGTGCGGCAACTTCGCGGCGTTGGTGAGGCCTTCGGGCAGGGGCACGCCGCAGACCGAGCGCGATTCCTGATACTCCTTCCAGCCGCTGCCGGCCAGGTAGCCACGCACCACCGCCTCCACGGGCAGAGGCGTCAGACGGCGCACCAGCATCGAGCGGCCCCGCACCTGCGGGACCTCCGCGGCGGTGACCGCGCTCTCGGGCGCCTCGCCGGTCAGGTGGTTGGGCACGATGTGGCCGAGCCGGTCGAACCAGAACAGCGCCATCTGCGTCAGCAGCTCGCCCTTGCCGGGAATCGGCTCGCCCATGATCACGTCGAAGGCCGACAGGCGGTCGCTGGCCACCATCAGGATGCGGTCCTCGCCCACGGCGTAGTTGTCGCGCACCTTGCCGCGCGCCAACAGCGGCAGCGAGGTCAGGGCCGAGGTGTGCAGGGCGGCGGGGCGGGGCTGGGTCATGGCGGGCGCAAGGGGCAGGGAGAGGGGATGGATGTTGCCGCAGGGCGGCGGTGCGGCGCGCGCCGTGGCCGGCAGGGCGTTGGGGGCGGCGCGATTCTAGCGAGCGGCAGGTGCAGGCCGGTTGCAGCGCCAGCAGACGATTCTGCCGGCTCTGGCGCCCTTGCGCCATTTCCCGTGCGCGGCATTGGGAATCGCGTTGCCAAGGCCGCGTGCCGCGCGCATAGTGGCTGCCAGATCTGGATGCATTCAAGTTCCCCCGCCGCACCGGTGCTGGTTGTCTTGCCGGGACGGCCCTTTCCTCAGTTCAGTCGCAGGAGGCTTCATTCATGAACTTGACGATCAGCGGACATCACCTCGAAGTGACCCCGGCGCTGCACAACTACGTGACCTCGAAACTGGAGCGCATCCTGCGCCATTTCGATCAGGTGGTTGATGTCAAGGTGCTGCTCTCGGTGGAAAACCAGAAGGAAAAGGACAAGCGCCAGCGCGCCGAATGCACGTTGCGCGTCAAGGGCAGCGACCTGTTCGTCGAGAGCATGCACGCCGACCTGTACGCGGCCATCGACGAGCTGATGGACAAGCTGGACCGCATGGTGGTGCGCTACAAGGACAAGGTGCAGGACCACCAAGCCAACGTGCGGCGCAGCACCTTGCAGCAGGCAGCCGACGCCGCTGCCTGAAACGCCTGATCGCCTGATCCGCGCCCATCCAGGCGCACAAGGCCGGAAGACCGCCCACCCGGGCGGTTTTTTGTTGCTGCTGGATACACTCCAAGGGTTTTCGCCAGGGGATGCATAATCCCCGTCAATTCACCATGAACCGACTTGCTTCCATATTGCCTGCCGCGCATGTGCTCGTGAGCGTCGATGCCACCAGCAAGAAACGCGCGTTCGAAGAGGCGGGGCTGCTGTTTGAAAGTCAGCACGGTCTGTCCCGGGCTCTGATCACCGACAGCCTGTTCGCGCGCGAACGCCTGGGCTCGACCGGCCTGGGCCATGGCGTGGCCATTCCGCACGGGCGCATCAAGGGCCTGAAGTCGCCCATGGCGGCGGTGTTCCAGCTGGCCCAGCCGATCGGCTTCGATGCACCCGACGAGCAACCCGTGGCGCTGCTGATCTTCCTGCTGGTGCCCGAGGCGGCGACGCAAAAGCACCTGGAGATCCTGTCCGAGATCGCCGAGCTGCTCAGCGACAGCGCGCTGCGCGAGCGCATGAAGTCCTGCCAGGACGCGGCCGAGCTGCACCATATGATCTCCAGCTGGCGCTCGGCCCAGGCACCGCAGCCGGCGCCGGACCTGTGACGCCCTGATGCCCGGCCGGGCCGCGCCGCCGTGAAACCCAACGTCGTCAGCGCCGACGCCCTGTTCGAGGAATTCCGCGGCCTGCTGAAGTGGCAGTGGATCGCCGGCCTGGGTGCCTCCGAGCGGCGCTTCACCGAGGTGGCAGTGCGCGCCGCGCGCTCCAGCGCCGACCTGGTCGGCTACCTGAACTACATCCATCCCTACCGCGCGCAGATCCTGGGCGAGCGTGAGATCGCCTATCTGTCCAACTCGACGCCGGAAGATTGCCAGCGGCGCATTGCCCGCATCGTCACGCTGGAGCCGCCGGTGCTGGTGCTGGCCGACGGCCAGGCGCCGCTGCCGGAGCTGCTGTCGATGTGCGAGCGGGCGCAGATCCCCCTGTTTTCCACGCCCGACTCGGCGGCCTTCGTCATCGATGTGCTGCGCACCTACCTGTCCAAGCACTTCGCCGACCGCACCACCATGCACGGCGTGTTCATGGACATCCTGGGCCTGGGCGTGCTGATCACTGGCGAGTCCGGCCTGGGCAAGAGCGAGCTGGGGCTGGAGCTGATCTCGCGCGGCAACGGCCTGGTGGCCGACGACGCGGTCGACCTGTACCGCATCAACCAGACCACCATCGAGGGCAAGTGCCCGGATCTGCTGCAGAACCTGCTGGAGGTGCGCGGCATCGGCCTGCTGGACATCCGCGCCATCTTCGGCGAATCGGCGGTGCGCCGGCGCATGCGCCTGAAGCTCATCGTGCACCTGGTGCGCAAGGAGACGATGGAGCGCGAGTACGAACGCCTGCCCTACGAGCCGCTGACCCAGGGCGTGCTGGGCGTGCCGGTGCTGAAAGTCATCATCCAGGTCGTGGCCGGGCGCAACATCGCCGTGCTGGTGGAGGCTGCCGTGCGCAACACCATCCTGCAGCTGCGCGGCATCGACACCTACCAGGAGTTCGTGCAGCGCCACCGCCGGGCGATGGAGCAGGCCGGGGAATAGGCTGGCCGGAGGCAGCTCAGCCGCGGTTCTTGCCGGCCGCGCACTTCGCGCACTGGCCGTACAGCGCCATCGCGTGGTCGTGCACCACCCAACCCTTTTGCTTGGCGATCAGCGTCTGGCGCTTCTCGATCTCCGGGTCGTAGAACTCCTCGACGGTGCCGCACACGGTGCAGATGAAATGGTCGTGGTGCTCGCCCTCGTTGAGCTCGTAGATCGCCTTGCCGCCCTCGAAGTTGCTGCGGATCAGGATGCCGGCCTGCTCGAACTGCGTGAGCACGCGGTAGACGGTGGCCAGGCCGATGTCCGAGCGCTCGTCCAGCAGGACGCGGAACACGTCCTCGGCCGTCATGTGGCGCTGCGCGCCGCTCTGGAAGATCTCGAGAATTTTCAGGCGCGGCAGGGTGGCCTTCAGGCCGGTGCTCTTGAGTTCCTCGATGTTCTTCATGGCAAAAATCCCCTTCCAAAGCCTGGCCGATGCGGGCTGCGCCCTGCGCCCGGGGCAGCAAAATCCACCCGCTACAATGATCCGGATCATAGACCCTATGCCTGATTCCATGACCTTCGCCGCCCTCTGGAGCGCCCCCCGTGGCGCAGTCGCTGCCGTGCTGGGCGCCGCCGCACTGGTGGCGGGTTGCGCGGGCTCGACCAGCCGCATGATGAATGCCGTCACGCCCTACAAGATCGAGGTGGTGCAGGGCAACTTCATCTCGGCCGAGCAGGTCGCGGCGCTCAAGCCCGGCATGGGCCGCCAGCAGGTGCGCGAGATCCTGGGCACGCCCCTGGTGACCAGCCTGTTCCACGCCGACCGCTGGGAATATGTCTTCACCCTGAAGCGCCCCGGCGTGGAGGTGCAGTCGCGCCGCCTGACGGTGTTCTTCAAGGACAACGTGCTCGACCACACCGAGGGCGACGAGATGCCCAGCGAAGCCGAGTTCGTCGCCTCGCTGGGCTCCAAGGTCAGCCAGCCCAAGGTGCCTCCGCTGGAGGCCACCGAGGCGCAGCTGGCGCGCTTTCCCGCCAAGCCTGATACCGCGCCGCCGCTGGATGCGCAGCCGCCCGCCACGCCGCCGGCGACGCATTACCCGCCGCTGGAATCCCCGCGGCGCTGAACCCACCCGTTTTGTCCGGCCGGCGCCCGAAGGCCCGGCCTTTTTTCTGCCCGACGCCTGTTCCTCATTTCCGCCGACATGACCGCTGCTGCCGCTCCCGCTTCGACCACTTCTCGCCGCCGCGTCGCCGTGGCCGGCGCCACCGGCCGCATGGGCCGCATGCTGATCGAGGCCATCGCCGCCAGCGACGACCTGGTACTGGCCGGCGCGCTGGACCTGCCCGGCAGCCCCGGCCTCGGCCAGGACGCGATGGCCTTCCTGGGGCGCGCCAGCGGCGTGGCCATCACCGATGACCTGCGCGCGGGCCTGGGGGGCGCCGACGCGCTGATCGACTTCACCCGCCCGGAGGGCACGCTGGCGCATGCCGCGGTCTGCGCCGACGCCGGCGTGCAGCTGGTCATCGGCACCACCGGCTTTTCCGAAGCGCAGAAGGCGCAGCTGCAAGCGCTGTCGCAGCGCGTGGCGATGGTACTGGCGCCCAACATGGGCGTGGGCGTGAACGTCACCCTGAAGCTGCTGCAACTCGCCGCCCGCTCGCTGCAGGGCTGGGACATCGAGATCGTCGAGGCGCACCACAAGCACAAGGTGGACGCGCCCTCGGGCACGGCGCTGAAAATGGGCGAGGTCATCGCCGAGGCCCAGGGCACACGCCTGGCCGACCGCGCGGTGTACGAGCGCTACGGCCACACAGGCGAGCGCCGCGCGGACAGCATCGGTTTCGCCACCGTGCGCGGCGGCGACATCGTGGGCGACCACACGGTGCTGTTCGCCGGCACCGGCGAGCGCGTGGAGATCACGCACAAGTCCAGCAGCCGCGCCGGCTACGCCGAGGGCAGCCTGCGCGCGGTGCGTTTCCTGGCCGGGCGGCCGTCGGGCCTGTTCGACATGTTCGACGTGCTCGGCCTGCAGGGCTGACGGGCCCGCCCACGCAGCCGGCAATGCAAGCCTCGGACGTCCTGCAGTGGTGGCGTGCCAGCGACGCGGTGTTGCAGGCCGCGGCGCTGGCGCTGCTGGCCATGTCGGTCGCCAGTTGGGTCGCCATCCTGGCCAAGCTGGCGCTGCTGGCGCGCGCGCGCACCAGCGTGCTGCGCGCCTCGGCCGCGCTGTGGCAGGCCGGCGCGCTGCAGGACGCGCCGGCGCGCGTCGCCCCGTTCGACCATGCGCGGCTGGTGCTGCCGCTGGTGCAGGCGGCGCTGCAGGCGCGCACGCCAGCAGTGGGCGAGGCGCTGGACGGGCAGGGCGCGGCGCGCGAACTGCGCGCCACGCGGCTGCTGCGCGGCGCGCTGCACGGCGCGCTGGCCCGCCTGCAGGCGGGCCAGGTGCTGCTGGCCACCGTCGGCGCCACGGCGCCCTTCGTCGGACTGCTGGGCACCGTCTGGGGCATCCACCACGCGCTGGCGGCACTGGCCGGCACGCAGCAGATCAGCATCGAGCGCCTGGCCGGCCCGGTGGGCGAGGCGCTGGTCATGACCGCCGCCGGCCTGGCGGTGGCGCTGCCGGCGGTGCTGGCCTACAACGGATTCGGGCGCGCCATCGGCGCCGTCGAGGCCGAGCTGGAGGGCCTGGCGCACGACCTGCGCGCGTTGCTGCTGGAGGGCGACGACGCCCCCCTGCCGGGCCCGCGCGGCTGACGGGACGGGCGGCCATGGCGTTCGGGCGATTCGACAGCACACGCCGCAGCGCGCCGATGGGCGAGATCAACGTCACCCCGCTGGTCGACGTGATGCTGGTGCTGGTGGTGATTTTCATCCTGGCGGCGCCGCTGCTGGCCAGCAGCATCCGCCTGCAGCTGCCACGCGCCGAGGGTGCGCAGCCAGCGACCGGCGCGGCGGCCGGCAGCATCGCGCTGGCGCTGGATGCCTCCGGCCAGGTGTGGCTGCAGGACCAGCCGATCGCCGATGAGGCCGGCCTGGCCGAGCGCCTGCGCCAGCTGGCCGCGCGCCAGCCGGATGCCGAGATCGCCCTGCGCGCCGACGCCGGCGTGCCCTACGGCCGGGTGGTGCAGGTCATGGGCGCGGCGCACGCCGCAGGCCTGACACGCATCGGCTTCGTCACCGAGCCGGCCGTCAGGGCAGCTGCCGAGCCATCAAAAACAGGAGCTGCCGGCCCTTGATATATAAGGGCTGGAGGCTGTTTTGACTCGATATTCCGTGCCATCGGCTGCTACCGGGCCTGCGCCGGCGTCGCCGGACCGCTGGCGGGCCAGCGCCTAGAATCGGCGCCAACCACCCCGCGCCGGCGCTGCCCGGCGCGCGTTATTCCCTCCCTCCCGCCATGCAAGACAAGTACAACCCCGCCGAGGTGGAGCGCGCCGCGCACGCCCATTGGACTGCCCGCGACGCCTACCGTGTGACCGAGGACGCCGCGCGCCCGAAGTACTACGCCTGCTCCATGCTGCCGTATCCCAGCGGCAAGCTGCACATGGGGCACGTGCGCAACTACACCATCAACGACATGCTCACGCGCCAGCTGCGCATGCAGGGCTACAACGTGTTGATGCCCATGGGCTGGGACGCCTTCGGCCTGCCGGCGGAGAACGCGGCGCTGAAGAACAAGGTGCCGCCGGCGCAGTGGACCTGGGACAACATCGCCTACATGAAGCGCCAGATGCAGGCCATGGGCCTGGCCATCGACTGGAGCCGCGAGATCGCCACCTGCGACCCGCAGTACTACCGCTGGAACCAGTGGCTGTTCCTGAAGATGCTGGAAAAGGGCATCGCCTACCGCAAGACCCAGGTGGTGAACTGGGACCCGGTGGACCAGACGGTGCTGGCCAACGAGCAGGTCATCGACGGGCGCGGCTGGCGCACCGGCGCCTTGGTCGAGAAGCGCGAGATCCCCGGCTACTACCTGAAGATCACCGACTACGCGCAGGAGCTGCTCGACCACGTGCAGCTGGGCGGCGAGAAGGCGACGCTCACCGGCTGGCCCGACAAGGTACGGCTGATGCAGGAGAACTGGATCGGCAAGTCCAGCGGCGTGCGCTTTGCCTTCCCGCACGACATCCGCGGCGCCGACGGCCAGCTGATCCAGGACGGGCGCCTGTACGTCTTCACCACGCGCGCCGACACCATCATGGGCGTGACGTTCTGCGCCGTGGCGCCCGAGCATCCGCTGGCGCAGCATGCCGCCGCCGGCAACCCGCTGCTGGCCGCGTTCATCGAGGACTGCAAGAAGGGTGGCACCACCGAGGCCGAACTGGCCGCCAAGGAAAAGGTCGGCATGGCCACCGGCCTGTTCGTCACGCATCCGCTGACCGACGAGCAGATCCCGGTGTGGGTCGGCAACTACGTGCTGATGGGCTACGGCGACGGCGCCGTCATGGGCGTGCCGGGGCACGACGAGCGCGACTTCGCCTTTGCGCTCAAGTACGGCCTGCCGATCGAGCAGGTGGTGCTGGTCGACGGCGAGGAGTTCGACTTCCAGCGCTGGCAGGACTGGTACGGCGACAAGGAGCGCGGCGTCACCATCAACTCCGATAACTTCAGCGGCCTGAGCCACCAGGAGGCGGTCGCCGCCGTGGCGCACGCGCTGCAGGAAAAGGGCCTGGGCGAACTCAAGACCACCTGGCGCCTGCGCGACTGGGGCATCTCGCGCCAGCGCTACTGGGGCACGCCGATCCCGATCATCCACTGCGTGGACTGCGGCCCGCAGCCGGTGCCCGAAAAAGACCTGCCGGTGGTGCTGCCCGAGGGCCTGGTGCCGGACGGTTCGGGGAACCCGCTGGTCAAGAGCGCGGAGTTCCACGCCGGCGTGACCTGCCCGTGCTGTGGCAAGGCGGCGCGGCGCGAGACCGACACCATGGACACTTTCGTGGACAGCTCGTGGTACTTCATGCGCTACTGCGACGCGGGCAACCACGAGGCCATGGTCGACGGCGGCACCGACTACTGGATGCGCGACGCGCAGCGTGCCAGCGGCGGCAGCGGCATGGACCAGTACATCGGCGGCATCGAGCACGCCATCCTGCACCTGCTGTACGCGCGCTTCTGGACCAAGGTCATGCGCGACCTGGGGCTGGTCCAGGTGGACGAGCCCTTCACCCGCCTGCTGACGCAGGGCATGGTGCTGAACCACATCTACAGCCGGCGCACCGCGCGCGGCGGCAAGGAATACTTCTGGCCGCACGACGTCGAGCATGTGCTGGATGACGCCGGCAAGGTCGCCGGCGCGCGCCTGAAGAACGCGGTGGAGAGTGCCGACGGCCTGCTGCCGGTGGGCACGCCGATCGACTACGAGGGCGTGGGCACCATGTCCAAGTCGAAGAACAACGGCGTGGACCCGCAGGAGCTGATCGAAAAGTACGGCGCTGACACCGCGCGCCTGTACACCATGTTCACCTCGCCGCCCGAGCTGACCCTGGAGTGGAACGACGCGGGCGTGGAGGGCAGCCACCGCTTCCTGCGCCGGGTGTGGAACTTCGGCGTGCGCCTGGGGGCCCTGGACCACGGCACCGCGCTGGCCAGCGTCGCCGGCGCCGCCAGCCTGCAGGATGTGGCCTTCGGCAGCGCCGCGCGCGCGCTGCGCCTGGAGATCCATACGGTGCTCAAGCAGGTGCACTACGACTACCAGCGCATGCAGTACAACACCGTGGTCTCGGGCGCGATGAAGATGATCAACGCGCTGGAGGACTTCAAGGCGCTGGACGAGCCCGGCGCGCAGGTGGCGCTGATCGAGGGCTTTGGCATCCTGCTGCGCGTGCTGTACCCGGCCACGCCGCACATCACGCACGCGCTGTGGAGCCAGCTGGGCTACGCCGGCGTGCTGGGCGACCTGCTGGATGCGCCCTGGCCGCAGGTGGACCCGTCCGCGCTGGTGCAGGACGAGCTGGAACTGGTGCTGCAGATCAACGGCAAGCTGCGCGGCGCCATCCGGGTGCCGGCCAGCGCCGACAAGGCCGCCATCGAGGCCGCGGCCCTGGCCAGCGACGAGTTCCACAAGTTCGCCGAAGGCCGCGCGGCGCGCAAGGTCGTCGTCGTGCCCGGCCGGCTGGTCAACGTGGTCGTCTGAATCCGCAAGGAGATTGCCCCATGCGCAAACGCACCCTGCTGCTGGCCGCGGCCACCACGCTGCCCCTGGCCGCCTGCGGCTTCCGCCTGCGCGGCGTGCCGAAGTTCGCCTTTTCGTCGCTGCACGTGCAAGCGCCCGAGACCTCGGGCCTGGCACGCGAGCTGCGCCGCACGCTGCAGGGCGCCGGCGGCGCGGTGGCGGTGCTGACCGAGCCGGCGCAGCTGCCGCAGGCGCAGGCGGTGCTGGAGATCCTGGCCGAGCAGCCCGAGCGCGTGGTCGTTGGCCAGAGCGCCGCCGGCCAGGTGCGCGAGCTGCAGCTGCGCCTGCGCCTGCGCTTTCGCCTGCGCGGCCAGGACGGGCAGGAATGGATCGCGCCGACCGAACTCGTGCAGCAGCGCGACGTGAGCTACAACGAGACCGTCGCCCTGTCCAAGGAAGGCGAGGAGGCGCTGCTGTTTCGCAACATGCAGACCGACCTGGTGCAGCAGCTGATGCGCCGGCTGGCGGCCGCCAAGGGTCCGATGTGACTACGCTTTTGATAGCTGCATGCCCTTGTTTTGCAAGGGATAGAGCCTGTTTTGGCATCCAATACCGATAGCCAGGGGCCGCGCGTCCTGCCATGCAACTGCCCCTGTCCCAGCTGAGCGCCCAGCTGCAAAAAGGCCTGCGCCCGCTGTACGTGCTGCACGGCGACGAGCCCCTGCTGCAGCAGGAGGCGCAGGACGCCATCCGCGCGGCGGCGCGCGCCGCCGGCTACACCGAGCGCAGCAGCTTCACGGTGGCCGGCGCGCACTTCGACTGGAGCGCGGTGCTGGCTGCGGGCGGCTCGCTGTCGCTGTTCGCCGACCGGCAGATCGTCGAGATCCGCATCCCCACCGGCAAGCCCGGCAAGGACGGCTCGCAGGCGCTGCAGCAGATCGCCGACAGCGCGCGCGGCAACGACAGCGTGCTGACCCTCGTCAGCCTGCCGCGCCTGGACAAGGCCACGCGTACCAGCGCCTGGTTCACGGCTTTGGAGGGCGCCGGTGCAGCGGTACAGATCGACCCGGTCGAGCGTGCCCAGCTGCCGTCCTGGATCTCCCAGCGCCTGGCCGCGCAGGGCCAGCGCGTGCCGCCGGGCGAGGCCGGCCAGCGTACGCTGCAGTTCTTCGCCGACCGGGTCGAGGGCAACCTGCTGGCCGCGCACCAGGAGATCGCCAAGCTGGCGCTGCTGCACCCGCCTGGCGAGCTGCCCGAAGGCGCTGTCGAGTCGGCGGTGCTGAACGTGGCGCGCTACGACGTGTTCAAGCTGTCGGAGGCGGTGCTGTCGGGCCAGGTGGCGCGCGTGCAGCGCATGCTCGACGGCCTGCAGGCCGAGGGCGCGGCGGCGGTGCTGGTGCACTGGACGCTGGCCGAGGACATCCGCGCCCTGAAACGCTGCCGCGACGCGCTGGACGCCGGCAAGCCCCTGCCCATGGCGCTGCGCGAGAGCCGCGTCTGGGGCCCGAAGGAGCGCCTGTTCAGCCCGCTGCTGCAGCGCGCCAGCGGCGCGCAGCTGGCCCGGCTGCTGCAGTCGGCGCACCTGGTGGACGGCATCGTCAAGGGGCTGAAAGTGCCCGACTGGCCGCAGGACCCATGGCAGGCGCTGCAGCGGCTGGCGCTGCAGCTGTGCCGGCTGGCGCGCTGATGGGACCCGGCCATGCTCGGCATGCAAATGGCGCTGCGCCCATAATGCAGGGCTTTCCCGTACTGCCCGCCGCGGCCCGCGCCGTGCGCCGCGCCCCGTGAATCCAGTCCCTTTCCCTGCAGCGGCCGTGCGGCCGCCCGATTTCTCCGCCCTGCAGTTCCGCGACGCGCTGGGCATGTTCGCCACTGGTGTGACCATCGTGACGGCGCTGGACGCGGCCGGCACGCCGGTCGGGCTGACGGCCAGCTCGTTCAACTCGGTGGCGCTCACGCCGCCGCTGGTGCTGTGGAGCGTGGCGCACCACACCACCACCCACGCGGCCTTCGCGCGCGGCACGCGCTACGCCATCCACATCCTGGCGGTGGAACAGCGCGAGCTGGCGGAGCGCTTCGCTACGCGCGGCGTCGACCGTTTCGCCGGCGTGGCCTGGGAGCCGAGTGCGGATGGCGTGCCCATCCTGCAGGGAGCGGCCGCCGTGTTCGAGTGCTTCAACCGCAGCCAGTACGACGAGGGCGACCACACCATCCTGGTCGGGCAGGTCGAGCGCTGCCGGCACCTGGCGGGCGCCTCGCCGCTGCTCTACCACGGCGGCATGTTCTATACCGAGCACCCGCTGGGCAGCCTGGCGGCGACGGCCGAGCGGCCACTGCACAAGTAGCCGCGCGAGGCGCCCCATGCGCGGGCTTACTTGCCCGGCTCGGGCAACTCGATCTTGACTTCCAGCACCTCCAGGTTTTCCTGGCGTTCGAAGTTCACCTTCAGGTCGCTGGAGTCGATGTGCACGTACTTGGAAATCACCGCCAGCAGCTCGCGCTGCAGCGCCGGCAGGTAGTCGGGCTGGCTGGCGCCGCGGCCGCTGCGCTCGTGCGCCAGGATGATCTGCAGCCGCTCCTTGGCGACGCTGGCGGTCTTTTTCTTTTCGCCCAGAAACAGCGATAGCAGCGACATGCTGGTTACCTCCCGCCGAAGATGCGCTTGAAGAAACCGGGCTTTTGCGCCTCGGTGAAGCGCATCGGGCGCTCCTCGCCCAGAAAGCGCGCCACCACGTCCTTGTAGGCCTCGGCGGCGTCGCTGCCCGCCAGGTGGATCGCCGGCAGGCCCTGGTTGGACGCCTGCAGCACCGACTCGGACTCGGGGATGACGCCGATCAGCGGGATGCGCAGGATGTCCTGGATGTCCTCCAGGCTGAGCATCTGCCCATCCTGCACGCGCGCCGGGTTGTAGCGCGTGATGAGCAGGCGCTCGCGCACCGGCTCGCTGCCCTCGATGGCGCGGCGCGTCTTGCTGGCCAGCATGCCCAGGATGCGGTCGGAGTCGCGCACCGAGGACACCTCCGGGTTGGTCACCAGGATGGCCTCGTCAGCGAAGTGCATGGCGTACAGCGCGCCGCTCTCGATGCCGGCGGGCGAGTCGCAGACGATGTAGTCGAAGTCCATCGCCGCCAGGTCATCCAGCACCTTCTGCACGCCCTCGCGCGACAGCGCATCCTTGTCGCGCGTCTGGCTGGCGGCCAGGATGAACAGGTTGTCGCACTGCTTGTCCTTGATGAGCGCCTGGTGCAGGTTGGCCTCGCCCTGGATAACGTTGATGAAGTCATAGACCACGCGGCGCTCGCAGCCCATGATCAGGTCCAGGTTGCGCAGCCCGACGTCGAAATCGATGACGGCGGTCTTGTGTCCGGCCAGCGCCAGGCCGGAGGCGAAGGCGGCGCTGGTGGTGGTCTTGCCCACTCCTCCCTTGCCGGAGGTCACGACGACGATCTTGGCCATGTGTATTGCGGTTCCTTGGAAAACGTGCGTTGGGGCGGATGGTGAAAAAACGGTTGGACCAGGGCAGTGCGGGTTGCCGTCACAACGGGTCGATCAGCAGCTTCTCGCCGTCCAGCCGCACCTGCGCGGCCTTGCCGCGCACGGTCTCGGGCAGCTCGGTCTCGGTGGTGCGGTAGATGCCGGCGATGGAGACCAGCTGTGCCTCCAGGCAGGTGGTGAAGATACGCGCGCTGGTGTCACCGCGCGCACCGGCGATGGCCCGGCCGCGCAGCGGCGCATAGACATGCACGTTGCCGTCGGCGATGACCTCGGCGCCGAAGCTGACCATGGCCAGCACCACCACGTCGGCGCCGCGCGCATAGACCTGCTGGCCCGAGCGCAGCGGCTTGTCCACCACGATGGCGCCGGGGCCGGGCAGCGGCAGGGCGACAGCGTCGGGCTCAGGTTGCGCAGCCGGTTCGGGCTCGGGTGCCGGGGCGGTGGCCGGGCGGGCGGGCGCCGCCTCGGGCGCGGCGATCAGCCCCTGCTCGTGCGCGGCCTGCATCTGCGCCTCGCTGCCGCCACGCACCGCCACCGGGCGCGCATGGTGGCGGCGCAGTGCGGCCACCAGGGCGGGGAAGTCGATGGCCGACTCTTCGTGCTGCACCGCGCTCAGGTCGAGCAGGACCGGGTCGTTGTCGAAGAAGTCGGGAGCGTCGTTCAGTCGCTCGGCGAGCTCGGCGGTGAGCCGGGCGGTGTCGGTGCTCTTGACCATCACCGCCACCACCGGCAACTGCGCGCTCTTGAAGTCAATGCTGCTGCGGGCGCGGCCCGCCTGGTCGTCGGCCATGGGGGAGGAAGGCCCGGGGCGGGCGCTGCTGCTGAAACCGGCAAAGTGTACCTGCCAGCCAGGGCCGCGCCGCGGCACGCGCGCCGCCTCTTGGTAACAGAAACGCCAGCTACAGCTTGGGGATGCGGATGCGGCTGATCATCAGCGAGCCTGACAGCGCGAACAGCAGCACCAGCGGATGCAGCGTGAAGCCGCCCAGCACGCTGCTGCCCAGCCACAGGCCATCGCGCACCGCGCCCAGGGCAGCGGCCAGCGACAGCAGCGCCACCAGCACGATGGAAGTCGGGATGGGCGTACCCTCAAAATACTTCACTTTGCCGGAGGCCGAGCCTTCAGCCAGCGCCTCGGCGGTGACGTTGTAGCGCGCCAGGCGCGAAACGCCGCAGGCCACGAAGTAGGCCAGCACGATGCGGTCGTACAGGCCCTGCATGCCGCAGGCGTACGCCAGCACGGCGGGCGCCACGCCGAACGAGATCACGTCGGCCAGCGAATCCAGCTCGCGCCCCATGGCCGAGGACTTGCGCCGCCAGCGTGCCACGCGCCCGTCCAGCACGTCGAACACCAGCGCTGCCAGCACCAGCGCGGCGGCGAAGTGCACATGGCGCTCATCGCCGGTTTCCAGGTAGGTCATGGCGGAGAACAGCGCGCCCACGCCGCACACCGCGTTGCCCAGGGTGAACCAGTCCGCCAGGTGGAACTGGCGGATCATGGAGAAATGTTGGCGGGGTGGAGGTGCGCTGGACATGCCGGCGATTGTCCAGGCGCCGGCGCCGGCGGCGGTGTCGGACGCCGGCGCGTTGCGCCTTCGGTGCAGCGCCCCGGCCTCAGTTGTTGGTGATGTGGTTGTCCTTGATGATGCGCGACCACAGCGCCAGGTCGCCCTGCATCAGCTGCGTGGCCTCTTTGGGGCTGGAACTGCGCGGCTCGACGTTCTGCGCGCGCATGGCCTGCACCAGTTCCGGCTGGGCCAGCACCTTGTCCAGGGCCTTGGCCAGCGCCGCGGCTTGCTGCTGCGGCATGCCGGGCGGGCCGGCCAGCACCACCCAGGGCACGCCGGCAATCTCCTTGAAGCCCTGCTCCTGGATGGTCGGCACGTCGGGCAGCGAGGCCATGCGCTGCGGGTAGTTCACGGCGATGGCCCGCACCTTGCCCGAGTTCAGGTGCGGGGCAACCACGGTGGAGTCGGCGATGAGCACGCCGATGTGGCCGCCCAGCAGGTCCGCCATGGCCGGGGCGCCACCCTTGTACGGCACGGCTTGCATCTTCACGCCAGCCAGGCTGTTGAGCCATTCCATGGTCAGGTGCCCGGTACTGCCCACGCCCATCGGGCCATAGGTCAGGCCGGGCTTGGCCTTGGCGACCTGCAGCAGGTCCTGCAGCGTGCGCACGTTCTCCAGCCCTGGCACCTGCGGGTTGACCACCACCAGCGTGAACTGCTCGTAGAGCAGCGAAATGGGTGTGAGCTTGTCCAGCTCGGAGGGCTGCCCGGCCAGGACTTTGCCCAGCATGGTCATGGTCGGGTACAGCACATAGGCAGGCTGGCGGGGCGTGCTGCGCTCCACGGCCTTGGCGGCGAGCATGCCCGAAGCGCCGGGCACGTTTTCCACGATGAAGGTCTGCCCCAGTTCGCTCGACAGTGCGGGGGCGATCAGGCGGGCCAGGGTGTCGGTGGCTCCCCCGGCGGCGAATCCCACATACAGCTTGCCCACTTCGCTGGCAGGCACGGGCAGCGCGCTGGCCGCGAGCGCGGCGGCGGCTCCCAGCAGCAGGGCGCGGCGGCGCGGCAGTATCGTTTTCAAGGCTCCAGGCATAGCGTCGTCTCCTTTGTCATGAATGAACCGCGGGTAAGCGCAGGGCAGGAAAAGGTGAGCGTCGGCGCGCTCAGTCCAGCAAGGTGAATTGCGGCAGGGCCAACTCCTCGGATACCGGCTCGAACTGCACCTGCACGCGGCTGCCGATGCGCGCGTCGAGCGCGGCGTCGCCCTGGATGTTGGCCATCAGGCGCGGGCCCTCGTCCAGCTCGACGATGGCCACCACATAGGGCAGGCGCTGCTTCATGAAGGCGTTGGGCGCGCGGTGGTTAACGGTGTAGGTGTAGATGCGCCCCAGGCCGCTGGCAGCGCGCCACTGCACCGCGCCAGACTCGCAGTGCAGGCAGAAAGGGCGCGGGTAGAACTGCCAGCGCTGGCAGTCCGGACAGTGCTGCAGCAGCAGCTCGCCGCGCGCGGCGGCCTGCCAGTAGGGCCGCGTCAGGTCGGTGGGTTGAGGCAGAGGGCGGGGGGCGTCGCTCATCTCAGACTCCCAGGATCATGGTGGTGTTGCAGGAAAAGACCAGGCCCGGCGCGTGGCACAGCGCCAGCTCGGCGCGCGGCAGCTGGCGTTCGCCGCATTCGCCGCGCAGCTGGCGCACCGCCTCGATGGCGACGAACATGCCGAACATGCCCGGGTGGCCGTACGACAGGCCGCCGCCCGAGGTGTTGATGGGAAAGCGCCCGCTCGGGCCCAGCGCCCCGTCGGCGACAAAGGCGCCGCCCTCGCCGCGCTGGCAAAAGCCCAGCTCCTCCAGCGACTGCAGCACGCCGATGGTGAAGTGGTCGTAGATCTGCACCACGTCGATGTCCTGGCGCTGCACGCCGGCCATGCGAAACGCCTGCTCGGCGGTCGCGGCCACGCCGGTGTCCAGCCAGTCGTCGGTGTTGAACGGCGTGTAGTGGTGCACGTGCGATTCGGCCGCGCCCAGCACGTACACCGGCTTGGCTCGCAGGTCGCGCGCGCGCTCGGCCGCGACCACCACCATCGCGCCGCCGCCGTCGGTGACCAGGCAGCAGTCGCGCTGGCGCAGCGGCGCGGCGATCACCGGCGAGGCCATGACCTCGTCGATGCTGGTGGCCTCGCGCCGGTAGGCCTTGGGGTTGAGCTGTGCCCAGCGCCGGGCGGCGACGGCGATCTCCGCCAGGTCGCGCGGCGTGGTGCCATAGCGGTGCATGTGCAGCTGCGCCACCATGGCGTAGTAGCCGATCGGGCTCAGCTGTCCATAGGGCAGGATGAACTGCCCGCGCGGTGTGTGCGCGCCCTCGGTGGCCATGGCCCCGCCCTTGCGCGAGCCATCGGACAGCTGGGTGCTGCCGTAGGTGATGAGCGCCACCTCGCACATGCCGGCGTGGATCGCCGCCATGGCGCGCTGCACGTGCAGCAGGTTGGACATGCCGCCGACGTTGGTCGAGTCCACGAAGCGTGGCTGGATGCCCAGGAACTCCGAGAGCTGCAGGCTGGCGAAGCGGTCGTCGGTGTGCGCGAACACCGCGTCCACGTCGCGCAGCGCCAGGCCGGCGTCGTGCAGCGCCAGCCGGGCGGCCTGCGCCTGCAACTCCAGCGCCGACTGGCCGGGCACCTTGCCCAGGTCGGACTCGGCCACGCCGGCGATGGCCACCGAGCGCGAAAGCGAAGATTTCATGGGACTGCCTTTCCTGAAGGGGTGCCGGCTCTCACAGGCCGCGCGCGATGACCTCGCGCATGATTTCCGACGAGCCGCCGTAGATGCGGTTGGGCCGCACATCGGCGTAGGCGCGGGCGATGGGGTATTCGCGCATGTAGCCATAGCCGCCGAAGAACTGCATCAGATCGTCGATGGCGCGCGTGGCCTCGCTGGCCCACAGCTTGGCCATGGCGGCGCCGTCTGCGGTCAGCGTGCCCTGCAGGTACTGCGCCAGGCAGGCATCGACGAAGGCGCGCGTGGCGCAGGCCTGGGTCTTGATGTCGGCTAGGCGGAAGCGGATGAACTGGTTGTCGATTAGCGCCTTGCCGAACGCCTGGCGCTGCTTGACGTAATCCACCGTCCACTGCAGCGCCGTCTCCAGCGCCACGGCGCAGCGCAGCGCGATCAGCAGGCGCTCGCGGATCAGGCCGCTCATGGCGTAACCGAAGCCGGCGTCGAGCTCGCCGATGACCATGTCGGCCGGCACGAAGACCCGGTCCAGGAACAGTTCGGCCGTGTCCTGCGCCAGCTGGCCGATCTTGTCCAGCACGCGCCCGCGCGAGAAGCCCGGACTGCGCGTGTCCACCCAGAACAGGCTGATGCCGCGCGCGCCGGCCTCGGGGCGGGTCTTGGCAAAGACGATCACGCGGTCGGCGTGGTGGCCGTTGGTGATGAAGGTCTTCTGGCCGCTCAACTCAAAGCCGCCGTCCACCGCCTTGGCGCTGGTGCGGATGGCCTTCAGGTCGCTGCCCGCGCCGGGCTCGGTCATGCCCAGCGAACCGACCACCTCGCCGCTGGCCATCAGGGGCAGGAACTCGCGCTTTTGCGCCTCGGTGCCGAACTCCGCCAGATATGGCGCGACATTCTCCGAATGGGTGGTGAAGCCGGTGACGCCGGTGGCCAGCGCCCGGGCGATCTCCTCGACCACGATGGCGCTGAACAGGAAGTCGCCCCCACCGCCGCCATAGTCATCGGAAATGCCGGGCAGCAGCAGTCCGGCGCTGCCGGCGTCGCGCCACAGCTGGCGCGGCACCTGGCCTTCGCGCTCCCACTCGGCATGGAACGGCGTGATGCGCTCGGCGATGAAGCGCGCGACGCTGGAGCGGTACAGCTCGTGGTCGGCATCGAACAGGGGGCGCGCGGGCGCCGGAGAAGGGGTGGTCGTGGTCATGGGCGGTTCCTGTATGTCAGTGCGTGATGCGGCTGGCGCCATCCCAGTACTGCGCCTTGACCAGGCGCTTGAGCAGCTTGCCGGACTCGGCGCGCGGCAGCGTCGCAACAAAATCCACGCTGCGCGGGCACTTGAGGGTTGAGAGGCGGTCACGGCAATAGGCGATCAGTTCGGCGGCGAGTTGCGCATCGCCATGGAGCCCGGGCTGCAGCTGCACTACCGCCTTGACCTCCTCGCCGAACTCGGCGTTGGGCACGCCGATCACCGCCACGTCGGCCACCGCCGGATGGCCCTGCAGCACGTTCTCGGCTTCCTGCGGGTAGATGTTCACGCCGCCCGAGACGATGGTGTTGGCCAGCCGGTCGGTCAGGTACAGGTAGCCGTCGGCGTCCAGATGACCGATGTCGCCATAGGTGGCCCAGCCGCGGTCGTTGTAGGCCTGGGCGGTCTTTTCCGGGTCGTGGTGATAGGCGAAGCGCGGCCCGCCGGAAAAGTACACCACGCCGTCCTCGCCCGGGCCCAGCTCGCGCCCGTCGGCATCGACGATGTGCACCTGCCCGATCTCGGCGCGCCCGACCGAGCCCTGGTGGCGCAGCCATTCGTGCGAGTCCAGCGAGGTGCGCCCGACCAGCTCGGTGCCGCTGTAGTACTCGTACACGATCGGACCCCACCAGTCGATCATCTGCTCCTTCACGGCCGCGGGGCAGGGCGCGGCGGCGTGGATGGCATAGCGCATGCTGGACAGGTCGTAGCGCGCGCGCGTCGTTTCGGGCAGGCGCAGCAGGCGGATGAACATGGTCGGCACCCATTGGCCATGCGTGACGCGAAAGCGCTCGATGGCCTGCAGCGCCAGCTCGGCGTCGAATTTCTCCAGCAGCACGCACTGGCCGCCGGCGCGCATCACCGCCAGGTTCCAGCGCACCGGGGCCGTGTGGTAGAAGGGCGCGGTGGACAGGTAGACCGACTGCTCGTCGAAGTCCTTCCAGTGCGTGCGCGCGTCGCCCTTGCCGGCGAAATGCTTGCCGGCCTCGGCCAGCGGCCGCTTGATGCCCTTGGGCAGGCCGGTGGTCCCGGAGGAATAGCAAAAGTCCAGTCCCTCGATGCTCTCGTCGAGCGCCACGTCGGCGTCCTGCGCGGCCAGCAGCGACTCGTAGTCGAGGAAGCCCGCGCGTGGCGGCGCGTCCAGCAGCACGCACTGCGCCGGCAGCGCGCGCAGGGCCGGCTCGTCCAGGTCATGCAGCGTCTGCGCCGAGCAAAACAGCATCTTCGCGCCGCAGTCGCGCACGATGTGCGCCAGCTCGTCCGTCTTCAGGTGCCGGCTGACGGGGGTGTAGTACAAGCCGCTGCGCTGCGCCGCCCACAGGATCTCGAAGTAGCGCGGGTGGTTCTCCAGCATCAGCGCGATGCCGTCGCCAGGACGCAGGCCGGCGGCGTGCAGGGCGGCGCCCAGCTGGCGCGAGCGCTGCTCCAGTGCGCGCCAGGTCACGCAGCGGCCCGAAGGCTCCAGGCGGTAGGCCACGCCGTCGGGGTCGCGGCGGGCGTGCCGCGCCAGCGGCGACAGCGGAGGGGAATCGGCGGGCAGGGTGGACATGGTGAATCGGGGGAAAGCGTCTGGGGTAGGGGTCGCGGGTCAGGCGGGCAGCACCTCGGCCGTGCCGTGGCTGAGCACCATGCACTGGCGCTCGCGCGCCCAGACGGCGAAGCGCCAGGCGTCGCCGCCCTCGTGCCACAGCTGGGCGGTCAGGGTGTCGCCCGGCACCACCGGCGCCGAAAAGCGCGCGGCGATGCTGGCCAGGCGCGCCGGGTCGTTGCCACAGGCCAGCCGCACCAGGGCGCGTGCGGCCATGCCGAAGGTGCACAGGCCGTGCAGGATGGGACGCTCGAAGCCGGCGCTGCGCGCCGCCTCGGGTGAGGCGTGGATCGGGTTGCGGTCGCCGTTCAGGCGGTACAGCAGCGCGGCGCTGGCCAGCGTCGGCATGTCCCAGGACAGGTCGGCTGGGCGCTGCGGCAGCGCCGGCAGCGCCGGCAGCGCCGCGTCGCCGGGCTGGCCGGGGGTGGCGAAGCCGCCGTCAGCGCGGCAGAACGACACATGCTCCACGGTCGCCAGCGGCCGGCCACTGGCCGCGTCGCTCACCTGCCGCTCGGTCACCACCAGCGCGCCGCGGCCGGCGCCCTTGTCCACCACGCGGCAGACCTGGGTGCGGCTCAGCACCTCGGCAGCGGGCGGCAGCGGCGCATGGAAGCGCATGCGGTGCTCGCCGTGCAGGATCTGCATCCAGTCGATGCCGGTGCCTGGGTCGGTGGCCCAGGCACCCGGCGCGCCGACCACCGAGAGCAGCGTCGGCATGACCGGCATCGGGGCGTCGGCGCGCGCGCCCTCGTACACAAAGGGCAGGTCGAGCGCGTCCAGCGGGTCGGCGCCCATGCCCAGGCTCAGGGCGTAGCGGATGCAGTCGTCCTGGCCATAGCGGTTGCGCTGGTCGGGGATGGCCCAGCGGCGCAGGCGGTCATAGTCGATGGCCATGGCGTTTCAGACCGGGTCCCAGTTGAACACGTCCGGCGAGCGCTCCAGCGGCGTGAAGGCGCGCCGCAGCGCCGGCAGGGCGCGCTCGGACAGCGACTGCGCGTCCCAGCCGCCGGCGCTGTGCACCGAGGCCACAGGCCGCGGCTGGCTCATGACCATGACCTCGTTGCCGCGTACCGCCAGGATCTGGCCGGTCACGTCGCGTGCGGCGTCGCTCAGCAGGAACGCCGCCACCTGCGCCACCTGCTCGGGCTTCATGGACTGCATGCGCGCCAGGCGCTGCTTTTCCGCCTCGGTCTCGCTGGGCAGCGTCCCGATCAGGCGGCTCCAGGCGAACGGCGCGATGCAGTTGGAGCGCACGTGGTAGCGCGACATGTCCAGCGCGATGGAGCGCGACAGCGCGGCGATGCCCAGTTTGGCGGCGGCGTAGTTGGCCTGGCCGTAGTTGCCGATCAGCCCCGAGGTGGAGGTCATGTGCACATAGGCGCCGCCGCCTTGGTCCTTGAAATAGGGCGCGGCGGCGCGGCTGACAAAGTAGCTGCCGTGCAGGTGCACGTCGATGACCGACTGCCACTCCTCGCGGTTCATCTTGTGGAACATGCGGTCGCGCAGGATGCCGGCGTTGTTCACCACGCCGTCGATGCGCCCGAAGCGCTCGATGGCCGTCTGGATGATGGCGTTGGCGCCTTCCGGGGTGGCCACGCTGTCGGTGTTGGCCACGGCGCTGCCGCCGGCGGCGGTGATCTCGTCGGCCACGCGCTGCGCCGGGCCGGCATCGGCGCCTTCGCCGCTGCCGCTGGAGCCCAGATCGTTGACCACCACGCGGGCCCCCTGCTGGCCCAGCAGCAGCGCCACCGCGCGTCCGATGCCGTTGCCCGCGCCGGTGACGACGACGACCTTGTCCTGCATGGCAGGCGTTTGCACGCTCATGTTGTTGTCTCCTGTGGATGCGAAATGCGAAAGAGGGGCCGTCAGGGCTTGATGTTGCCGGCGCGGATCACCTCGGCCCAGCGCGTCTTCTCGGCCTGCACGAAGCTGGCGAAGTCCTGCTGCGAGCCGCCCACGGCGCGGCCGCCCTGCTGGGCGATGGTCTTGCGCACCTGCGGGTCGGCCAGGGCCTGGTTCAGCGCCGCGTTCAGCGCCTGCACGGTCGCCGCTGGGGTCTTGGAGGACACGAACAGGCCCAGCCAGACCGACACGTCGAAATCCCGGTAGCCCAGCTCCATCAGCGTGGGCACGTCCGGCAGCTCGGCGCTGCGCTCGCGGGTGGTGACGGCGATGGCGCGCAGCTTGCCGGCGCGGATCTGCGGCAGCGCGGTGATCAGGTTGTCCACCATGTAGTCCACCTGGCCGCCGATCAGGTCGGTCAGCGCCGGCGCCGCGCCGCGGTAGACCACGTCCACCGCCTTGATGCCGGCGCGCTGGTTCAGCATGGCGCCGGCCAGGTGGCCGGACGAGCCGCTGGTGGACACCGCCATCGACACGCCGCCTTCCTTGCGGTCGGCATAGGCCTTGAGCTCGGCCACGTTCTTCACCGGCAGCTGCGGGTTGACCACCACCACGTCGGGCATGGCCAGCACGTTGATCACCGGCGTCAAATCCGTATAGGCGTAGGGCAGCTTGTCCTGTAGCGTGTAGTTGGCGGCGTTGGGCCCCAGGCTGCCCATGACCAGCGTGTGCCCGTCGGGATCGGCGCGCAGCATGGTCTGGATGCCGATGGTGCCGCCGGCGCCGGGGTGGTTGTCCACGATGACCGGCTGCCCGACGATGTCCGTGAGCGCCTTGGCCACCAGCCGGCTGGTCTGGTCCAGGATGCCGCCAGGCGAGCTGGGCGCCACGATGTGCATCGGCTTGGACGCTTTGAAGGGTGCGGCGGGTGCGGCGCCCTGGCTGTGCGCCGCCAGGGGCAGCGCGAGGGCCAGTGCGGCCAGAGCCGCGGCGCCGGTGTGCAGCATGCGAGTGAACATGGCTTGTCTCCTGTGTGGGGTCTTGGTTGAATTACAATGACCGCCTGGCGGACATCTTGGTTCGCCTGACGGTCATTACAAGTCCAACGGTGGAGGGTGTCAACACGCGCTCCCTCGTTTCATTGGTAGGGGGTGTTCGGCTTTCGTGAACCCCCTTGCGGCAGGCGGCAGCGAACAGGAGGCGAGATGGCGCAACCGGACAGCGACGGCTTCGTGCGGTCATTCGCGCGCGGGCTGCGCGTGATCGAGGCCCTGGGCCAGCCCGGCCCGCACACAGTGGCCTCGATCGCCCAGCACACCGGCCTGCCGCGCACCGTGGCGCGGCGCATCCTGCTGACCCTGGGCGAGCTGGGCTACGCCAGCGCCGCCGGCGACAGGGGCTTCCGGCTCACGCCCAAGGTGCTGGGCCTGGGCGTCACCTACCTGACCTCGCTGCCGTTCTGGGGCCATGCCCAGCGCGTCCTGGAGACGGTGTGCCTGGAGCTGCGCGAGTCGTGCGCGGTGGCGGTGCTGCAGGGCAACGAGGTGGTGTTCGTGCTGCGCATCCCGTCGGCCAAGGTCATGTCGTCGCGCCTGGGCATGGGCAGCCACCTGCCGGTGCACGCCACCGCGCCGGGGCGGGCGCTGCTGGCCTACCAGAGCGCCGCCTTCCAGGCGCAGTACTTCGCGCACACGCCGCTGCGCGCCATCACCCCGCGCACGCTGACCGACCCCCAGGCGCTGGCGCGCGAGCTGGCGGCCGTGGCGGCGTGCGGCCACGCCTGGGTCGAGGGCGAGTTCGACCTGCACGTCAGCGGCCTGTCGGTGCCCATCCACGACGAGCAGCGCCAGGTCGTGGCGGCGCTGGGCGCCAGCCTGCTGGGGGCCGACTACGATCGGGCGCGCGCCGAACGCGAGGTGCTGCCGGCACTGCGCGCGGCGGCCAGCCAGCTGTCGGGGCTGGCGCCGAGCTTTCTGGCGCCGGTGCTCTGAACGCCCCCGGCCGTCGGCTTACGAGAAGCGCGGCGCGCGCTTTTCGATGAAGGCGGTGACCGCCTCGCGGTGGTCGGCGGTCTTGTGCGCCACCGCCTGGCAGGCGGCCGACAGCTCCAGCAGCGTCGCCAGCGAGGTCTGCTGGCCCTCGCGCAGCAGGCGCTTGGTCATGCGCATGGCGGCGCCCGGGTTGGCGGCGATCTTGCCGGCCAGCGCACGCGCCGTGGGCAGCAGTTGGTCCGGCGCGACCACGCGGCTGACCAGCCCGCACGCCAGCGCCTCGCGCGCGTCGATGGCCTCGCCGGTGAAGGCCATCTCCGCCGCGCGGGCCATGCCGACAGCGCGCGGCAGCAGCCAGGCGCCGCCGTCGCCCGGCACGATGCCCACGCGCACGAAGCTCTCGGCGAAGGTGGCGGTCTCGCTGGCGATGCGGATGTCGCACATGCACGCCAGGTCCAGCCCGGCGCCAATGGCCGGGCCGTTGACCGCGCAGATGACGGGCACGTCCAGCTGCTGCAGCGCCAGCGGAATGCGCTGGATGCCCTGGCGGTACTCCTCGCGGATCAGCTCGGGCGTCAGCGCCTCGTCGAAGAAGCGCCGCATGTCCTTGACGTTGCCGCCCGAGCTGAACACCGGCCCGGCGCCGGTCAGGATCAGCACCTTGACGCCGGCGTCGGCGCGCACGTCCTCGCACAGCTGCACGAATTCCGCCACTGCGGTGTTGCCGGTCAGCGCGTTGCGCGTGGCGGGCTGGTCCATGGTCACGGTGAGGATGGCGCCGTCGCGCTCGCGGGTCAGGAAGGGCATGGCGGGTTTCCAGTCGGTCAAAAAAGCGGTTTTGAATGAAAAATGGCTCCAGCCCTTATGAACAAAGGGCTGCCAGCTATCAATCGGATAGCTCTTCCAGGTCCGTGATGCGCCGCACCACGTCCAGCGTCGGGCCTTCGGCCGCCAGCAGCGCTGCCCCGGCGACGGCGTGCCAATAGCCCTCGCTGCCGCCCGCCTGGCGCCAGGCGTGCAGCCGGCGGGTGAACAGCTGCAGGTCGTGTTCGGCGGTGAAGCCGATGGCGCCGTGGATGGCGTGCGCGGCCTGCGCCACGTCCAGCGCCGCCTCGCTGCAGCGCGCCTTGGCGGTGGCCACGCGCAGCGCGTCCGGCCACAGCCCGCCGGCCGCGCCGGCGCAACCGATCTGCGCGGCCATGCGCGCCGCGAACACCTGCTCGCTCATCACCGCCAGCTGGTGCTGGATCGCCTGGAACTTGCCGATGGGCCGGCCGAACTGGCGGCGTTCGTTGGCGTAGTCCAGCGTGCGCTGGAACACGGCGCGCAGCGCGCCCGCCATCTGCGCCGCCAGCACTGCCGCCTGCAGCGTGCGCGCCTGCGCGCCGGGCGGCAGCGCGATGTGCGGCGCGGCCTGGGCCTGCGCCGGCGACCAGGCGAGCGCGGCGTCGAGCGCCAGCGCCTGCGGCCCGGGTTGCGCGCCATCCACGGCCAGCAGGCGCCAGCCGTCCGGCGTCTGCGCCAGCACCGCCGTGGCGAGCGCGCCGCCGTGCACCAGCGCGCAGCGCAGGCTGCCGTCGGCCAGGGGCTCGGCGCGCGCCAGGGCGATGCCGCCATCGGGCCAGGGCGCGCCGGCGGCGGCCAGCAGCCCGCGCGCCAGCAGGGTGTCGGCCAGTGGCAGTGGCAGCGCATGCGCGCCGCACTGCTCCAGCACGCCGAAGGCCTGCGCCAGTGCCAGGCCTGCGCCGCCCTGCGCCTCGGGCACCAGCGCGTCCGGCAGGCCGCTGGCCTGCAGCTGGCGCCACAGCGCGGCGGCGGGCGGCGCGGCGCGCCCGCCGGATTCGATGGCGCGCACCACGGCCGGGGTGCAGTGATCCGCCAGCACCTGGCGCGCGGCGTCGGCGAAGAGGTCGTCGTCCATGTCGGTCGCTCCTTTCAGCGCAGCCCCAGGCCGCGCGCGATCATGCCGCGCAGGATGTCGCGCGTGCCGCCGCGCAGCGAGAACGAGGGCGCGGCCTCGGTCACGTACTTCAGCGTCAGCAGCAGCTCCACCGGCACGTCCGTGCCCGCGTCCGCGCGAGCGAACAGGTCGTCGGCGATGGCCGCGGGGATCAGCTGCTCCAGCGTTGTGCCCAGCTCCTTGACCAGCGCGGCCTCGACGATGGGGCTGTCACCGCGCGCCAGCCGCTCCTGCACCGCCACCGACATGGCGCGCAGCGGCGCCAGCTGGGTCAGCACGCGCCCGGCCAGGCGCGTGGCCGCGTCGCTGCGCCCTGCCGGCGTGCGCACCCAGTCCAGCCACTGGTCGAACAGCACGATGCTGGAGAACAACCGCTCGGGCCCGCTGCGCTCGAAGGCCAGCTCGGCCGTCACCTGGCCCCAGCCCTGGCCCTCGGCGCCGATGAGCGCGTCGGGCGCCAGTTGCACGTCGTCGAAGAACACTTCGCAGAAATGCCGGTCGCCCGACAGGTCCTCGATCGGGCGCACGGTGACGCCGGGCAGCGACAGGTCGACGATGAGCTGCGACAGCCCGCCCTGGCGGTCCTCGGCGCTGCCCGAGGTGCGCACCAGCGCGATCATGTACTGGCAGTGGTGGGCGTTGGTGGTCCAGATTTTCTGGCCGTTGAGCACCCAGCCGCGTTCGCTTGGCACGGCGCGCGTGCGCACGCTGGCCAGGTCGGAGCCGGCGCCCGGCTCGCTCATGCCGATGCAGAAGAACGCCTCGCCCCGGCACACGCGCGGGAGGTAGAACTGCTTTTGCGCCTCGGTGCCGTATTTGAGGATCAGCGGCGCGCTCTGGCGGTCGGCGATCCAGTGCGAACCGACGGGCGCGCCGGCGTTCAGGAACTCCTCCACCAGCACGTAGCGCGCAAAGGCGCTGCGCCCGCCGCCGCCGTATTCGCGCGGCAGCGTCACGCCGATCCAGCCGCGCGCGCCCAGCTGGCGGCTCAGCTGCGTGCTGTAGCCGCCCCAGGAGCGGGCGCGCACGTGTGCCGGCAGCTCGCGCACGGCCTCGGCGAGGAAGGCGCGCACCTCGGCGCGCAGCGCTTCGTCCTCGGGCGGGATGCGCGTGAGGGTGAGTGAATCCAGAACCGACATGACATTCCTTCGGCAGCAGGCCGCCGTCAATCCAGCGAGATGCCGGTGCTCTTGACCACCGAGGCCCAGCGCGCCAGCTCCTTGTGCAGGTAGGCGCCGTATTCCTCGGGGGTGGATCCCAGCGGCTCGGTGCCCTGCACGCGCAGCTTCTCCAGCACGCCCGGGTCGCGCAGCGCGTGCACGAAGGCCTGGTTGAGCCGCGCGATCACCGGCTGGGGCGTGCCGGCCGGCACCATCACCCCCTGCCAAGCGCCGGCCTCGAAACCGGCCATGCCGCTTTCGGCCAGCGTGGGCGCTTCGGGAAAATTGGCGATGCGCTTGCCGGTGGAGACAGCCAGCAGCCGAAGCTTGCCGTCCTGGATGAACGGCGCCACGGAGTTGATGGTGTCGGTCATGAAGTGGATCTGTCCGGCGACCAGGTCCACGTCGGCCGGCGCGCTGCCCTTGTAGGGCACGTGCACCGCCTCGATGCCGTAGTGCTGGACCGTCTGGAACGCCGCCAAGTGCGTGACGTTGCCATTGCCGGCCGAACCATAAGACAGCTTTCCGGGATGCTTCTTGGCGTAGGCCACCAGTTCGGCCACGGTCTTGACGGGCAGCGCTGGGTGCACCACCAGGCCCAGCGGCACCACCGCTGTGAGCGCCACCGGCGCCAGGTCCTTGCGCACGTCGTAGCTCAGCTTCTTGTACAGCGCCGGGCTGAGCGCGGCCGACGAGGTGTTGTAGAGCACGGTATGGCCGTCGGGCGCGGCCTTGGCGACGAAGGCGTTGCCGATGTTGCCGTTGGCCCCGGGCTTGTTGTCCACCACCACCGGCTGGCCCAGCTGTTCTCCCACGTTCTGCGCCAGCACGCGCGCCACCATGTCGGTGGGGCCGCCGGGCGGGAAGGGCACCACCAGGGTGATGGGTTTCTCCGGCCAGGCGGCATGGGCCAGGGTGGCGGCTGACAGCCAGCCGGCGGCGGCCAGAAGTGCCAGGCGCCGGGAGAGTCGTGTATGCATGTCGTGTCTCCTTGATTTGTAGTGAAAAGTGCCTCAAACCCTAATGGATAAAAGGTCCGAAGCTATCTTTTATGTAGTGCTGCGGCCCGCCAGCAGGCGGGTCGCGGTGTACTCCATCACCGCCTCGCCGCGCTGGTTGAAGACCTCGATGCGCGAGCTGACGACGGCGCGGTTGCCCTTGGATGTGGGGCGCACCGCGGTCACCTCGACCACCGCGTCGATGCTGTCGCCCACCAGCACTGGCGCCAGGATCTTCTGGTGCAGCTCCAGCATCGCCAGGCCCGTACCCTGGATCAGACTTTGCAGGATGAAGCCTTCGATGAAGGTGTAGGTCAATGCGCCTGGCACCGGGCGGCCGCGGATCGCGCCGCCTGCGTAGCCGTCCTCGATGAAGATCGCCTCCAGCATGCCGGTGGCGTTGATAAACGCCACCAGGTCGGCCTCGGTGATGGTGCGGCGGAAAGTGCGCCAGCGCTGGCCCACCTGCAGGTCTTGCCAGTAGGCGCCCTGGCCCATGCGCGGGATGTTGTCGGTCATGTGCAGTGCTCCAGGGGTTGCAGCTGGGCGAGGTCGGCGTCGTCCAGGCCGGCGTCGCGCAGTAGCGCGTGGGTGTGCTCACCCAGGCGCGGGGGCATGCTCACCGGCGGCGGCGCGCCGTCGAAGCGCACCGACGAGCGGGCCAGGCGCACTTCGCCCATGGCCCGGTCCTGCAGGTGGGTGAAGAAGCCCGTGGCCTGCAGGTGCCGGTCCTGCGGCAGCTCGTCCAGGCGCGCCACCGGCGCGGCGGGGATCTCCAGGCGCCGGCAGGTATCCAGCCAGTGCCGCGTGTCGTGCTGCGCCACTTGGGCGCTGAGGATCTCCAGCAGCGCGGCGATGTGCTGGGTGCGGCTGTCCTGGCTGGCGAAGCGTGCGTCCTGCGCCAGCTGCGGCTGGTCCACGGCGTCGAAGAAGCGGCGCCAGTGGGCGTCGGTGTACGGCATCAGACAGACGTGGCCATCCAGCGTGCGATACGGTTTGCGCCAGGGCGCCATCACCCGCGGGTAGCCAGCGCCGCTCAGCGCCGGCGTGAAGTGCATGCCGTAGAAGTGCTCGACCAGATTGAAACCCACCATGGTCTCGAACATGGGAATCTCGACGAAACTGCCCTGGCCGGTGCGCTCGCGCGCGAACAGCGCGGCCAGGATGGCCTGCGCCGCCACCAAGGCGCAGGTCTTGTCGGCGGCGATGGTCGGCAGGTAGCGTGCTTCGCCGGTCTGGCGCTGCATCAGGTCGGCCAGGCCGCTCATGCCCTGGATCACGTCGTCGTAGGCCGGCAGGCCGGCATACGGACCGTCCTCGCCGAAGCCGTGCAGCCCGGCATAGACCAGGTGGGGGTAGCGGGCGCGCAGGCTGTCCGCGTCCAGCCCCAGCCGGGCAATCTTCTGGGGCCGCATGCTGTGCATGAACACGTCGGCCGTAGCCAGCAGTGCGTGCAGCGCCTGCCGTGCCAAGGGTTGCTTCAGGTCCAGCACCACGCTTTTCTTGCTGCGGTTGCAGCCCATGAACATGGCAGCCATACCCGGCTCGACCGCGGGGCCGGTGTGGCGCGTCGAGTCCCCGCCCGGCGGTTCGATCTTCACCACCTCGGCGCCGTAGTCGGCCAGTGCCTGGCTGGCGAGCGGGCCGAACACCACGCTGGACAAATCCAGCACGCGCACGCCTGCCAGCGGTCCGGGGCGTGCACTGCCCTGCCCCACTGCCGGTGTCATTGCAGCGGCACCTTGGCCTGGACGACGATGCGTTTCCACAGGGCGATTTCCTGTTTCTGGAAAGCATGCATCTGCGCCGGCCCGCCGGTCATCGGCGTAGCGCCCAGGCGCTCGTAGAACGCGTGCGTCTCGTCCATGCGCGAGATGGCGGTGAACAGCTCGGCGAGCCTGGTGGTCAGCGCCGCGGGCGTCGCGGCGCTGACCATGGCGCCCACCCAGGTGTAGGCCTCGAAGCCCGGCAGCCCGGCCTCGCTGGCCGTGGGGATGTCCGGTGACGTCGGCACGCGCCGGTCCGCCGCCACCGCCAGCACCTTCACGCGCCCGCCCCGGGCCAGCTCCTGTACCGCCGTGACTTCGGCAAAGCCGAAATCCACCGTGCCGGCGGCCAGTGCCGTCATGGCCTCGCCCGCGCCCTTGAAGGGCACATGTACGGTCCGGATGCCGGCGCTGTCGTTGAGCAGCTCGCCCATCAGCTGGTAGCCGGCCGAGCCGGCGCCGAAGTTGATCTCGCCAGGGTGTGCCTTGGCGTAGGCGATCAGGCCCTGCAGATCGGCATAGGGCGCCTGCGGGCGCACGGCCAGCATGGCGGGCGAGCGCATCATCATCGCCAGCGGCGCCAGGTCCTGCACCGGGTCATAGGGCAGCTGGCGGAACAGCGCGGCGTTCACCGCCAGCGTCGAATTGCTGCCGATGAAGACGGTGTAGCCGTCGGCCGGAGCCGCCAGCACCTGCTTGACGGCGATGAAGCCATTGGCACCGGGCTTGTTCTCAACCACCACCGGCTGGCCCGTCAGGTCCTGCAGCTTGCGGGCGAAGTAGCGCGCCGAGGTGTCGGTGCCGCTGCCCGGGCCGAAGGGCACGACGAACCGGATGGTCCGGGAAGGGAAGTCCTGCGCCGTCGCGGCCACGGGCGCCAAGCTGCCGGCCAGGGTCAACAGGGCTGCGCCCGCGAAAGCGGCCAGGGTGGTTCTGCGCTGGTGCTGCATGAAAGTCTCCTGCATGCGGGTGATGGGTCGCCGGGCTGCTTCAGCCTTGGGAAACACTCTAAGCAGCAAGAAAACTACTGTCTAATATTAAAAATACCGTAATCGATACTTCTCGGATATCGGCATGAACTTGAGACAACTGCGCCAGTTCGTCGCCCTGGCCGACACCGGCAATTTCCACCGTGCCGCCGAGCGGCTGCACATGGCGCAGCCGCCGCTGTCGGTTTCGATCCGCAAGCTGGAGCAGGAGCTGGGCAGCGCGCTCTTCGAGCGCACCAGCACGGGCGTGGTGCTGACCCACGCCGGTCAGGCCATGCTGCATGACGCGCGACTGGCGCTGCGGCATGCCGAGCAGTGCCGCCAGGCAGTGGCCGACGCGCACAGCGGTGAAGGCGGGCGGGTGCGCCTGGGCATCATCGGCTCGGCCACCTACGCGCTGTTGCCGCAGCTGATCCCTTCGCTGCGCGAGCACCACCCCAAGATCGCGCTGGAGCTGACCGAGGCCACGTCCTCCGACATCCTGGAAGGACTGCTGTCGCGCCGCTTCGATGCCGGGCTGCTGCGCTACCCGGTGCTCGATCCCAGCGGCTTCAGCCTGTTGCCGCTGGACCGCGACGACTTCGTGCTGGCCGTGCCACAGGGCAGCGCACTGGCCCGGTGCGAGTCGCTGGCGCTGTGCGAGGCCGCGCACGAGTCGTTCATCATGTACCCGCGCGACAAGGTGCCCGGCCTGTGCGCGCTGGCCATGCTGCGCTGCCAGTTCTCAGGCTTCGCCCCGCGCGTGGCGCAGGAGGCGATGCAGGTGCAGACCATCATGAGCCTGGTGGCATCCGGCATGGGCGTGGGGCTGGTGGCCGGCGTGGCGCGGCGCATGGCGCCGCCCGGCGTGAAGTGCCTGCCCCTCACCGACAACCCGCCCGGCTTCCACCTGGGCATCGCCCTGGCGCGGTTGCCCGGTACCGCGAACCGGGTGGTGGAGCGCTTCGCCGAGCACGCGCTGCACTGGGCACGGGGCGCGGCGGCGCCCCGGGATGCGGGTGGCGCGGCGTGAGACCCGCAATCAGGAGCCAGCAACATGGCCGCGCTGTTCGGCGTAGGCCACATACCAGCCCAGGCAATCCGGATTGGCCATCGCGTCGCGGTTCACCACCTGCGCCAGGGGCTGGCCCAGCAGCAGTTTCTTGATGGGCAGCTCCTGCTTCTTGCCGCTCAGGGTGCGCGGCACCTCGGCCACCTGCACGATCTCGTCGGGCACGAAGCGCGGGCTCAACGCCGCGCGGATCGCGCCGCGGACGCGCTCGCGCAGCGGCTCGTCCAGCACCGCGCCGCTGCGCAGCACGACGAACAGCGGCATGAAGCTGTCGCGGCCCAGGTATTCCAGGTCCACCACCAGGCTGTCCAGCACTTCGGGCAGGGCCTCGACGGCGGCGTAGACCTCGCTGGTGCCCATGCGCAGGCCGTGGCGGTTGATGGTGGCGTCGCTGCGCCCGTAGATGACGCAGCCCGGATGCGCGGCCGAGCCGATCTCGATCCAGTCGCCATGGCGCCAGACGCTTCCTGCTTCCGGCCCCAGGTCGCCACCGCCAGGCCGGCGCCCGTGCCCCGGCGGGTACATGGCGAAGTAGCTGGCGTGCAGGCGCGCCCCGTCCGCATCGCCCCACAGGTACAACGGCATGGACGGGATGGGCTGGGTGCACACCAGCTCCCCCACCGCGTCCAGCACCGGGCGCGCGGCGTCGTCCCAGGCCTGCACCGCCGCGCCCAGCATGCGGCACTGCAGCCGGCCCAGGTGCTGCGGCAGCTCGCGGTTGCCGCCCAGGAAGGAGCCGGCGAAGTCCGTGCCGCCAGAGATGTTGCACCACCAGATGTCGGCACCCGGGTGGCCCGGCGCGGCGGCGTGCGCCTGGCGGAAGAAGTCGGTGCCCCACTGCTGCACCTCGGCCGACAGCGGTGAGCCGGTGCTGCCCAGCGCCCGGATGGCCGACAGGTCGCCGCACTGCGTCGGCTGCAGGCCGGCCTTCATGCAGCTGCCATAAAAGGCCGCGCCGGCGCCAAAGAAGGTCACGCCGGTCTCGGCCGCCATGCGCCACAGCACGCTCCAGTCAGGGTTGTCGCGGCTGCCGCCCGGGTGGCCGTCGTACAGCACGCAGGTGGTGCCGCCCAGCAGCCCGCCGACCTGGGCGTTCCACATCACCCAGCCGGTGGAGCTGTACCAGTGGAAGCGCTCGCCCAGGGTCTCGGGCGCGTAGCTGCAGCCGATATCGCAGTGCAGCGTGGCCTGCTGCAGCTTGACCAGCAGCATGCCGCCGTGGCCGTGCACGATGGGCTTGGGCAGGCCGGTGGTGCCGCTGGAATAGACGATCCACAGCGGGTGGTCGAAGGCCAGCCACAGCGGCTCGAAAGCCGCCACCTCGGCGTCGTCGCGCGCGACGGCAGCGGCCCAGGGCTGGCAGTCCGGCGCGGCGCGCGGCGCCTCCAGGCCGTTCACCAGCACCACGTGCTGCACGCTGGGCAGCTGCGCGCGCAACTCCTGCAGCACGGCGCCGCGGTCGTGCTCGCGCCCGCCGTAGGTCACGCCGTCAATGGCGATCAGCACCTTGGGCGTGATCTGGCGGAAGCGGTCCAGCACCGCGGCCGTGCCCATGTCGGGGGCGCACACGCTCCAGACGGCGCCGATGCTGGCGCAGGCCAGCAGGGCGACGATGGTCTCGGGGATGTTGGGCAGGTAGGCGGCAACCCGGTCGCCGGGCTGCACGCCCTGCGCGCGCAGGTGCAGCGCCAGGGCCGCGCACTGGCGGCGCAGTTCGGGCCAGGAGATGTCGCGCCGCTGGCCGCGTTCGTTGCAGGCGATCAGCGCCGGCTGGCCGGCGGCGTGCGCCGCCTCCACATGGCGCAGCACCTGGCGCGCGTAATTGACCTGCGCGCCGGGAAACCAGCGCGCCCCCGGCATGACGTTGCGCTCCAGCACCGCCGTGTACGGCGTGGGCGACTGGATGGCAAAGTACTCCCAGACGCTGTGCCAGAAGGCCTCTAGCTCGGTCGTGGACCAGCGCCACAGCGCGTCGTAATCCTGGAATGCCAGCCCGTGCCGGGCCTGCAGCCATTCCTGATAGCGGCGAATGCGCGGCACCGGCAGGGTCGCCGCGACGGGGGTGCGGGTTGTCTCCATCGGCGCAGCCTAGCGGCATCGCCGGCGGCGCGCGATGCCGCAGGCGACAGTGCCGCGCCGCGTCACTGCCGGGGCTGCTCTTTCACGCTGGTGATGGCATAGCCCTTGTCGCGCAGCTGGCGGCCGGGCTCGGGGATGCCCAGCTCGTCCCAGTGGCCTTGCGTCTCGTCCATCTCCACGCCGCGCTTCTCGCTGGTCCAGTCGGTGTTGATGGCCTCCTGCGGGATGGGCTTGCCCTCGGGCACGACCAGGTGGGAAAAGCGTCCTTGGGCTTCGGGGCGGCGGTAGATGTCCACGCGCATGGCGGATCCTTTGCTGAGAGTGGGTGGGATCTGTCACTGTAGGGTGGCGCTTCGGCGGCCGCCGTAGGAACGCGCCGCATGGCTGGACGGTCCTTGACGCAGGGCAAGGTGGGCCGCGCCGGGCGGCCGACAATCCCGCGCCCGGCTCGTCAGGGCCTCGCCCTGCCATACTGGCTGCGACCGTTTTCCCGCCTATTTCGTATCGCCATGAACCCAAGCCCTTCCTCCTCTCACGATTGCGATGTGCTCATCGTCGGCGGCGGCCCGGCCGGGCTGTCGCTGGCGGCCGGCCTGGGCCAAGCCGGCCTGAGCGCCACGGTGCTGGAGCTGCAGGATGAGGCGCGGCTGGCCGACCCTGCGCCCGACGGCCGCGAGATCGCGCTGACGCACCCCAGCGTGGCACTGCTGCAGCGCCTGGGCAGCTGGCAGCGCCTGGCCGCGCACGAGGTCGGCCTGCTGCGCGCCGCCGAGGTGCACGACGGCCCGGTCGGCGCGCGCCGACCGCTGCACCTGCACGCCGGCGGCAGCGGTGTGGAGCACCTGGGCTGGATCGTGCCCAACCACGCGCTGCGGCGCACCGCCTGGGAGGTGGCTCGCCATGCGCCGGATGTGCGCCTGCTGACCGGCGCGCGCGTGCAACGCGTGGGCACCACCAGCGCGCATGCCGAGGTCGAGTACCTGCCGGCCGGCGCGCCCGAAGGCGCCACGCAGCGCCTGCGCGCGCCGCTGGTGGTGGCCGCCGACAGCCGCTACTCGGCCACGCGCCGCCAGCTGGGCATCGGCGCGTCGATGACCGACTTCGGCCGCACCGTCATCGTCTGCCGCATGCGCTGCGAGCGACCGCACGACCAGGTGGCGCACGAATGCTTCGGCTACGACCGCACCTTGGCGGTACTGCCGCTGCCGGACGATGTGGTGGACGGCGCGCCGCTGTGCTCGGCCGTGGTCACCGCCGACAGCGCGCAGGCGCAGGCGCTGCTGGCGCTGGCGCCGCAGGACTTCGCCGACCGCGTCGCCGAGCAGTTCGACCATCGCCTGGGCGCCATGCAACTCACGGGCGAGCGCCACGCCTATCCGCTGGTGGCCGTTTACGCGCACCGCTTCACCGGCCCGCGCTGCGCGCTGCTGGGCGACGCCGCCGTGGGCATGCACCCGGTCACCGCGCACGGCTACAACCTGGGGCTGGCCGGCGTCGAGACGCTGGGCCGGGTGCTGGCCGATGCGCGCACGCGCGGGCTGGACATCGGCGCGCCCGGCGTGCTGCAGCCCTATGCGCGCCAGCAGCACCTGCACGCCTGGCCGATCTTCCAGGGCACCAACGCCATCGTGCGGCTGTACACCGACACGCGCGCGCTGCCGCGCCTGGCGCGTCGCGCGGTGCTGGCCGGCGCGCTGCGCCTGCCGCCGCTGCAGGCGGCCATCGTCAGCCAGCTGACCGGGCGGCGCCCGGCCTGGCCGGCGCGCATGCCGGCAGCCGGCGTGTAGCCGGTGACACGCGGCGGCCAGCGCCGCCTGGACCTTTGCCGCGCGCAGCACCACAGGCCACTACCGGACCGTTCGCCGCCGGAGAGGCGACCTTCGACGGTCCCGACGCCAGCAGCGGTGCCGCTGCCGTGCTGGCGGGCGCGCTGACGGCCAGCCAGGCGGTGACGGGCGCCGGCCAGGCCGCGGCGCAGGCGGGCCGCTGCCATTGATGGACGGTTTTGCTTTGGTTTTGATAGCTGCAGGCCATTGCAAATAAAGGGCTGGTGCCGTTTTTCATGTGAAACGCGCCAGCGCTCCACAAAGTCTCTACCATCGCGCCACCTTTTTTCTGACGCGCAGGAGCACACGATGGCAATAGGATGGTTTCAATGGCGGGAGCGCAGCGCCGACGTGCTGCGCACGGGCGGGGTCATTGGCCCGGAGGAGCGCCTGCCCTGGCCGCAGACCGGGTTGATGGGCGTGCAGCACGTCATCGCCATGTTCGGCTCGACGGTGCTGGCACCGATCCTGATGGGGTTCGACCCGAACCTGGCGGTGTTCATGAGCGGCATCGGCACGCTGATCTTCTTTTTGATCACTGGCGGCCGGGTGCCCAGCTATCTGGGTTCGTCGTTCGCCTTCATCGGCGTGGTCATCGCCGCCACCGGCTATGCCGGCAAGGGGCCGAACGAGGCCATCGGTCTGGCGCTGGGCGGCATCATCGCCTGCGGCGCGGTGTATGCGCTCGTCGGCGTGCTGGTGCACGTGATCGGCACCGGCTGGATCGAGCGCTTCATGCCGCCGGTGGTCACCGGCGCGGTGGTGGCGGTGATCGGGCTGAACCTGGCGGCTGTCCCGGTCAAGAACATGGCGGCGAACAACTTCGAGGCCTGGATGCAGGCGCTCACTTTCGTCTGCGTGGCGCTGGTGGCGGTGTTCACGCGCGGCATGGTGCAGCGCCTGCTGATCCTGGTCGGGCTGATCGTGGCCAGCATCGCCTACGCGCTGCTGACCAACGGCCTGGGGCTGGGCAAGCCGGTGGACCTGTCGGGCGTGGCCGCTGCCGCCTGGGTCGGCATGCCGCAGTTCCACGCGCCGGTGTTCAGCGGCCCGGCGATGCTGCTGATCGTGCCGGTGGTCATCATCCTGGTGGCCGAGAACCTGGGCCACATCAAGGCCGTTACGGCCATGACCGGACGCAATCTGGACCAGTACATGGGCCGGGCCTTCATCGGCGACGGCGTGGCCACCATGGTCAGCGGCGCGGTGGGCGGCACGGGGGTGACGACCTATGCCGAGAACATCGGCGTCATGGCTGCCACGCGCATCTACTCGACGGCGGTGTTCCTGGTGGCGGCGCTGATCGCCGTGCTGCTGGGCTTTTCCCCGAAGTTCGGGGCGCTGATCCAGGCAATTCCGCTGCCGGTCATGGGCGGCGTGTCCATCGTGGTGTTCGGCCTGATTGCGATTGCCGGCGCCAAGATCTGGGTCGACAACCGGGTGGACTTCTCGCGCAGCAGCAACCTGCTGGTCGCCGCCATCACGCTGATCCTGGGCACGGGCGAGTTCACGCTGAAGTTCGGCGACTTCGCCCTGGGCGGCATCGGCACCGCCACCTTCGGCGCCATCATCCTGAACGCGCTGCTGTCGCGCGGCCAGCAGGACGGCGCGCCGGCCACGCCGGCGCACTGACAGCGTCTCAGTCGAAACCGAAGAATGCTGCCGCCGACTGCGTCTCCGGCAGCACATAGACCACGCCCGGCGCCCGCCCCAGCGTCGGCGCAATGAAGCGGTCGTAAAAGCGCGCCGGCACGTTGATGCAGCCGTAGGAGATGCGGTTGTCCTTCGCTGTCGCGCTGGCCAAGCGCTGCAGCCGCCGCTCGGCCGGATTGGTCGGGCGCACGCGGTGCATGGAGATCGCGTCGTCGTAGCTCACCCACACGATGTCCGTGCCCTGCAGGTTCTCGCCCGGCTCGGTGACGAAGCGCCCGGCCGGGGTGGTGCGCTCGTGCGGGGCGATCTGGGCGATGGGGCGCTCGCCAATGCCCGGCACCGAGTGATCGCCCTTGGCCAGGCCCAGCAGCACCGGCGACGAGGCCTGCCAACTGCCCTCGGCGTCGAACAGATGCACCGCCGCGCCGCGCTTGTCGATCAGCGCGAACGGCAGGCCGGCGTTGTTGCCGCTGGCGCGCACCCAGTCGAGCGTTGCCTGCACCTCGCGCGGCAGGCGGGGCGGCTGGGGCTGGCGTTGTGCCGTGTCAGCGGTCTGGGCGGCAGATGGCCGGGCCTGCGTGGCCATCGCCATGGCCGGCAAGCAAGCCAGCAGGGCCGCCAGCAACGCCGCGGACTGGCCGGATCGGGTGCGCCGGGAACGTTGCGCCATGGAATCTCCCGTGAAAATAAAAAAGCCGGCACGCCCCATGGCGTGCCGGCTTGCGTCGAGCGTCAAGCGCCGGACGCTGGCAATGGCCGGGCTACCCGCGCCACCGCCCGCGCCGCGCAGGACATCAGTTGCGGTCGGCACGGGCCGCGCGGTTGCGCGTGCTGCGGTTGTTGGCCCTGGTGCCCATGTTGCTGCGGTCAGTGCCGGTCATGCCGGTGTTGTTGTTCATGCCCGCGTTGTTGTTGTTCATGCCGGCATTGTTGTTGGACATGGTGCCGGTGGTGCCGGTAGTGGTGCCGCCGGTGTTGCCCAGGGCATTCTGGCTGTTGCTCACCTGCGGGGCCGGCGAGTTGCCGGTGGGCGAAGGGGCGACCGGCGGCGTGGTGTCGCTAGTCTGTGCCCAGGCGCCGGCGGCAGCCAGGCCCAGAGCGGCGGCGAACGAAATGGTCTTCAGAGAGTTGTGGATCGACATGGCAGTGGCTTCCTTGCAAATGAATGGTGGATGAGCTGTCTCCGGTGCCGCCCTGCACGACTTGCCTGCCGCGCCGGGCTGCGCTCCGGGATCTTCCCCTCACGCTGTCGCTAGTAGTGCCTGCAGTGTTCGCCGATGGCCGGCATGCCGGCGTGCTGCAACTTCCCCTGCGCCTGTAGGCAGACGGACTGGCAGGGCGCTGGACGCGCGCCCACGGGTTTGAAAGGAAATCGGCCGCAGGCCCATGTGTTGCAAGGGCCTGCAGCTATGGAATAAAGAGCGCCAAGTCAACGGCGGAACCACGACCAGACCAGCTCCACGCCGGCAGCCAGCAGGTCGAAGCGCTCGTCCGTGCCGTTCAGGCGCTGGCGCTGGGCCTCGCGCTGCTCGCGGGCGCGCTGGCGCTCCAGCGCGATCAGCGCATCCGCCAGGGCATCGGGCGAAGCGCCGCGCTGCTGCGCATGCCGCGCCGCATCGCCGAAGCGCTGCAGCGCCCGCTCCACGGCCTGCGGATCGAGCAGCGACAGCGCCGAGCGGCACCACGGGCAGGCGGCGTCGCGGCGCAGATCCACGCTGCCGCCGCAGGCGGTGCAGGCGATGGTGCCGACGCGCTGCGCCAGCGCCTCGACTTCGAGCTGGCTCAGGTGGCGCACGAAGCCCTTCTCGACCATGAAGGCGCCGAAGGTGGAAAAGCGCCCGTGGCGCTGCGGGCAGCGCCAGGCAACGTAGCGCCCGCTCTGCGCCAGGTCATATCCGCGCTCCAGCGCAGCGCTGCAGCGCGGGCAGTCCAGACGCTGGCCGACCGGCCGGTGCTGCTCGTGCCGGCGCTGGTGCAGCAGCTCGAACAGCCCCAGCACGGCAGCCGGGGCCAGGCGTGTGTTCTCCCACGGGTCGAACCACAGGCCCTGGCAGGCAAAGCAGGCATCCAGCACCAGCGCGCCGCCGTCGCTGGCCGTCAGGCGATGCTGTTCCATCGGGGCGTGGCAGGACGGGCAGGGGATGGGGGCGTGGCTGGACATCGTGTGTCGGATCGTAAGCAGGCGCGCGGCTACTCGGGTAAACCCTGGATAAGATCGGCACCACGCGCGGCCGGCGGCCTTGGACCCGGCTGCTGCCATAGGCGCCGGTGTGCGGTGCCGGGTTTGTTTTTTCCTTTCTTTCCTGAGCCAGCGTCCGCCAGCGGACCTGCGGAGCCTGCCTTGTCCTCGTCCCCTGTTTCCCCTGCTGCTACTTCGTCTCCCACCAGCGGCGCCCCGCGCGCGCGCATCGAACACCCCGGGCTGTCCGCCCGCGTCATGGGCGCGGCCGAGGCGGCGGCGCTGATCCCCGCAGGTGCCACCGTCGGCATGAGCGGCTTCACCGGCTCCGGCCACCCCAAGGCCGTGCCGCAGGCACTGGCCGCGCGCATCGAGGCCGAGCACGCCGCCGGGCGGCCGTTCAAGGTCAACGTCTGGACGGGCGCCTCTACATCGCCCGAGTTGGATGGCGCGCTGGCCAAGGTGGGCGGTATCGCCCAGCGCCTGCCCTTCCAGTCGGACCCGCTGTGCCGCCAGCGCATCAATGCCGGCGAGATCGATTACGTGGACATCCACCTGTCGCACGTCGCGCAGCAGGCCTGGTTCGGCTTTCTGGGGCCGCTGGATGTGGCGGTGGTCGAGGTGCTGGGCATCCTGCCCGACGGGCGCCTGATTCCCTCGGCCTCGGTGGGCAACAACAAGACTTGGCTGGACATCGCCCAGCACGTGATCTTGGAAGTCAACACCCTGCCGCCGCGCGAGCTGGAGGGCATGCACGATATCTACTACGGCACCGCCATCCCGCCGCGGCGCAAGCCGATCCACCTGGAGCACGCCACCGAGCGCATCGGCGAGCCCTACCTGCGCGTGGACCCGGCCAAGGTCATCGCCGTGGTGCCCACGCACCATGCCGACCGGCACACGGCGTTCGCCAAACCGGATGCCGACTCGCGCGCCATCGCCGGGCACATCATCGACTTCCTGGCACACGAGGTACAAAAAGGTCGCCTGCCGAAGAACATGCTGCCGCTGCAGTCCGGCGTGGGCAATGTGGCCAACGCGGTGCTGGCCGGGCTGCTGGACGGGCCGTTCGAGGAACTGCTGGGGTTTTCCGAGGTGCTGCAGGACGGCATGCTGGAGCTGATCCGCACCGGCAAGATGCGCGCCGCCTCGGCCACGGCGATCTCGCTCAGTCCCGAGGCGATGCGCGAGTTCACCGAGCGCATCGACTTCTACCGCGAGCGCATCGTGCTGCGCTCGCAGCAGATCAGCAACCACCCCGAGCTGGTGCGGCGCCTGGGCGTGATCGCCATGAACGCCATGATCGAGGCCGACATCTACGGCAACGTGAATTCCACCCACCTGATGGGCAGCGCCATGATGAACGGCATCGGCGGCTCGGGCGACTTCGCGCGCAACGGCTACCTGTCGTTCTTCGTCACCCCGTCCACCGCCAAGGGCGGCAGCATCTCGTGCATTGTGCCCATGGTCTCGCACGTGGACCACACCGAGCACGACACGCAGATCATCGTCACCGAGCAGGGCCTGGCCGACCTGCGCGGCCTGTCGCCGCGCCAGCGCGCACAGGTCGTCATCGACCGCTGCGCCCACCCCGACTGGCGCCCGCTGCTGCAGGACTACTTCGACCGCGCCCGGCGCAGCGGCGGCGCGCAGCACACGCCGCACCTGCTGGGCGAGGCGCTGACCTGGCACCAGCGCTGGCTGGACACCGGCAGCATGCGCCCGTGAGGGGGCGCCCAGCCCGTGCCGCGCCTGTCGCCCAGGCAGCAGCGCGCGCCGGTGCCGTCCGGGTAAGGTTTCGCCGAGCCTGCCGTTTGTCTCCCTGAACCTTCCGAAAGCCCCGTATGACCTTCTGGACCCGCCCCATGAGCCTCGAGGCGCTGAACGCGCTGGGCACGAACACCGCCGTGTCGCACCTGGGCATCGAATTCACCGAGATCGGCCCCGACTGGCTGCGCGCGCGTGTACCGGTGGACGAGCGCACGCGCCAGCCCTACGGCCTGCTGCACGGCGGCGTCAGCGTGGCGCTGGCCGAGACCCTGGGCTCGGTCGGCGCGGCCTGCTCGTGCCCCGAAGGGCACCGCGCCGTGGGCCTGGAGATCAACGCCAACCACCTGCGCGCTGCCACCTCGGGCTGGGTCACCGGCACCGCGCGGCGCCTGCACGGCGGCAGCACCACCCACGTCTGGCAGATCGAGATGGCCGACGACGCGGGCCGACCCACCTGCGTCTCGCGCATCACCATGGCCATCCTGGCGCCGCGCTGAAGGTCGCCCGGCGCCGGACGGGCCGCTTCAGGTCAAAAAGGCGTTCGGCCCTTTTATTTCAAGGGGCGTTAGCTATAAAAAAAGTAGTAAACCGCCTCTGAGCCGGCAGGGTGGCCGGCCCGGCTCAGTCGTCCTGGGGCGGTTGTGGCGCCTGCGCGCGCGCCAGCCGCTGGCTGGACCAGTACACCTCCGCGCCTTCGCTGCCGTCGGCGCGGTGCCGGTTCAGCACCCGCGCCAGCACGAACAGCAGGTCCGACAGCCGGTTCAGGTACTGGCGCGGCGCGGGGCGCATGGCCTCGCTGCGCTGCAGCGCTACCACCGCGCGCTCGGCGCGGCGCGCCACGGTGCGGCAGACATGCGCCTGCGATGCGGCGCGTGTGCCGGCCGGCAGGATGAACTCTTGCAGGCGCGGCAGCGTGGCGTTGTAGTGCGCCAGCGCCTGGTCCAGCTGCAGCAGCGCATCGTCCTGGAGTAGTTCGTAGCCGGGGATGGACAGCTCGCCACCCAGGTTGAACAGCTGGTGCTGCACGTCGATCAGCAGCTCGCGCACGTCGTCGGGCAGCACGTCCTCGCACAGCAGCAGGCCGATATGGCTGTTGAGCTCGTCCACGTCGCCCATGGCGTGCGGCCGTGCGCTGTCCTTGGACACGCGGGTGTTGTCACCCAGGCCGGTGGTGCCGTCGTCGCCGGTGCGGGTGGCGATCTGGCTGAGTCGATTGCCCATGTAGGTTTCCTTCGGATGAATGCGCAGGCAGGAAGCGCGCGCTTGTTACAAATGCCCGGTCAATTGTCGTGCCGGGCAACAGGTGGCAAAAAGTCTGGCCTGTACGCCAGGCCTGGGGTGCAATGCACGGGTCTTTTCCGTTCACAACGAAAGTCCATCATGTCCATGCAGTCCCCTTCCTCGTTCGAGTTTCGCAGCGTGATGCTGTTCGCCGCCGTGGCCCTGGGCTCGACCCTGGCGCACGCGCAGAACCAGCCCGTGTCCCCGTTTGCCGGCATGAGCCAGTCCAGCGCGCCGCACACCACCAATACCCAGTCGGCCGTGAGCCAGGACGCTCCCAAGGGCTCGTCGCCATTCGCCGGCATGGGCAATGCCGCTGCCGCCACTGGCGGCGCGACCGCCGACGTGCAGAACCGCTCCAACGTGCCCCACGCCACGCCGGGCAAGGACGGCAAGAACAAGCCGCACAAGGCGCAGATGAAGAAGAACGCTGCGCACACGGGTGACCACGAGGCCGCCCCGGGCGCCGAGGTGCAGAACCGCTCGAACACCCCGCACTCCACCCCGGGCGCTCCCAAGACCGATCCGTCGCCCAGCGGCGCCCGTTGATGAGCGCCTGAGCGCCTTGTGCGGCATTTGACGCCGCCGGCAGACCCGCCCGACCCCGGTCCGGCGGGTTTTTTCATGGCTCGGAGGCGGTTCCTACAATGGCCGCTCCCTTCCTGCCGCCCATTGCCATGAACGCCCTGCCGTCCTCCTATTCCTTCGCCAGCGCACCACAGGCGCTGCTTGACGCCCTGGCCGCGCGCTTCGATGCGCGCCAGCTCAGCACCGCGCTGGCGGTGCGCGAACAGCACGGCCGTGACGAGGGCTCGATCAGCGCGCCGCCGCCGGCGGCCGTGGTGTTTGCCGAAAGCACGCAGGACGTGCAGGACACGGTGCGCCTGGCCGCGCGGCACGGCGTGCCAGTCATCGCCTACGGCGCCGGCTCGTCGCTGGAAGGGCACCTGCTGGCCGTGCGCGGCGGCATCAGTCTGGACGTGAGCCGCATGAACGCGGTGTTGGCCATCGACGCCGACGACCTGACGGTGACGGTGCAGCCGGGCATCACGCGCAAGCAGCTCAACGAGGCTGTTCGGCACACCGGCCTGTTTTTCCCCATCGACCCCGGCGCCGACGCCAGCATCGGCGGCATGGCCGCCACGCGCGCCAGCGGCACCAACGCCGTGCGCTACGGCACCATGCGCGACAACGTGCTGGCGCTGCAGGTCGTCACCGCCAGCGGCGAGACTATCCGCACCGGCACCCGCGCCAGGAAAAGCAGCGCCGGCTACGACCTGACGCGGTTGATGGTCGGCAGCGAGGGCACGCTGGGCATCTTCACCGAAGTCACGTTGCGCCTGTACCCGCTGCCCGAGGCGGTGAGCGCGGCGGTGTGCTCGTTCCCCAGCATCGAGGCGGCGGTGCGCACGGTGATCCAGACCATCCAGTTGGGCGTGCCGATCGCCCGCGTCGAGCTGATCGATGCCAACAGCGTGCGGCTGGTGAACGCGCACTCGCAGCTGACGCTGCGGGAAGAACCCATGCTGCTGATGGAGTTCCACGGCTCGCCCGCCGGCGTGCAGGAGCAGGCCGAAGCCGTGCAGCAGATCGCCCAGGACTGGTGCGGCAACGCCTTCGAATGGGCCACCACGCCAGAGGAGCGCACGCGCCTGTGGACCGCGCGGCACAACGCCTATTTCGCCGCCGTACAAAGCCGCCCGGGCTGCAAGGCCATCAGCACCGACACCTGCGTGCCCATCTCGCGCCTGGCCGACTGTCTGCTGGACTCGGTGGCCGAGGCCGACGCCAGCGGCATCCCGTACTTCCTGGTCGGCCATGTGGGCGACGGCAACTTCCACTTCGGCTACCTGATCGATCCGCGGCAGCCGGCCGAGCGCGAGACCGCCGAGCAGCTGAACCGCCAGCTGGTGGCGCGCGCGCTGGCACTGGGTGGCACCTGCACCGGCGAGCACGGCGTGGGCATCCACAAGATGGACTTCCTGCTGGACGAGGCCGGCGCGGCCGCGGTGGCGATGATGCGCGCGATCAAGCAGGCGCTGGACCCGCAGGGCATCCTGAACCCCGGCAAGATCTTCGCGCTGTAGCGGCCAGCGGCGCCGCGCCGGCCGTCAGCCCGCGCGGCACACGCGCAGCACTTCGGCGCCGTACTTCTCCAGCTTGGTCGCGCCCATGCCGTTGATGCCCTGCAGGTCGTGCACGCTCGTCGGGTTGCGCTCGGCGATGGCCGCCAGGGTCTTGTCCTGGAAGATGACGTAGGCCGGCAGGTTGTGCTCGCGCGCCACCTCGGCGCGCCAGGCTTTGAGGTTGATGAAGCGCACCTGCCCCTCCTGGTCCAGGTTGGCCGCGGCCACCGGCGGCGCGGCGGCGCGGCGCGTGCGCCGCGGGGCGGCCTGGGCGGTGGCCTCGCGCAGCGCCACCGGCTGCTCGCCGCGCAGCACCGGGCGCGAGCCTTCGGTCAGCACCAGCGTGTCGAAGCTGTGGCCGCTGTCCAGCAGCACGCGGTGCACGCCCACCGCGCCGATGGCCAGCAGCTGGCGCAGCACGCCGCGCAGCTGCGCCTCGGAATACTCGCGGCCCACGCCGAAGGTGGACAGCTGGTCGTGGCCGAACTGGCGCACCTTGTCGCTGTCCTTGCCGCGCACGATGTCCATGATGTGCCCGGTGCCGAAGCTGATGCCGCTGGCCTGGTGCACGCGGTAGATGGTGGACAGCAGCTTCCTGGCCGCGTCCGTGCCGTCCCACACGGCCGGCGGCTGCAGGCAGTTGTCGCAGTTGCCGCAGGGCTGTGATTCTTCGCCGAAATAGCGCAGCAGCCGCACGCGCCGGCAGTCGGTCGCCTCGGCCAGCGCCAGCAGGGCGTCCAGCTTGCCGCGCAATACCGCCTTGAATTCCTCGCCCGCGTCGCCGTCGTCGATCATGCGGCGCTGGTTCACCACGTCCTGCAGGCCATAGACCATCCAGGCGTCGGCGGCCAAGCCGTCGCGCCCGGCGCGGCCGGTCTCCTGGTAGTAGCCCTCGATGTTCTTCGGCATGTCCACGTGGGCCACGAAGCGCACGTCCGGCTTGTCGATGCCCATGCCAAAGGCGATGGTGGCCACCATGACGATGCCGTCCTCGCGCAGGAAGCGGTCCTGGTGCTGCTGGCGCACCTCGGCCGGCAGCCCGGCGTGGTAGGGCAGGGCGTTGATGCCGCCGTCCTGCAGCGCCTGCGCCATCTCCTCGACGCGCTTGCGGCTCTGGCAATAGACCACGCCAGCCTCGCCCAGGTGCTCGCGCTCGATGAAGCGGATCAGCTGCGCCAGCGGCTCCTTCTTTTCCTCGATGCGGTAGCGGATGTTCGGCCGGTCGAAGCTGCTGATGAACAGGCGCGCGTCGCCCAGCTCCAGCCCCTGCAGGATGTCGGCGCGCGTGAGCTCGTCGGCGGTGGCGGTGAGCGCCACGCGCGGCACGCCGGGAAAGCGCTGGTGCAGCAGCGCCAGCTGCCGGTAGTCGGGCCGGAAGTCGTGTCCCCACTGGCTCACGCAGTGCGCCTCGTCGATGGCGAACAGCGACAGCTGGCCGCGCGCGTGCAGGCCGTCCAGCAGCGCGATGAAGCGCTCCGTGGTCACGCGCTCGGGCGCGGCGTACAGCAGGGTCAGCTCGCCGCGCGCCAGGCGCTGCTCGACCTCGCGCGTTTGCGTCCAGTCCAGCGTGGAGTTCAAAAACGCCGCCTCGACGCCCGCCTCCAGCAGCGCGCCGACCTGGTCGTGCATCAGCGCGATCAGCGGCGAGACCACCACCGTCACGCCGTGGCCGGCTTCGCGCCGCACGATCGCCGGTACCTGGTAGCACAGCGACTTGCCGCCGCCGGTGGGCATCAATACCAGCGCGTCGCCGCCGTCACAGACGTGTTCGATGATGGCTTCCTGCGGGCCGCGGAATTGCTCGTAGCCGAAAACGTCGTGTAGGACGGAAAGCGCGGGGGACAAAGGAAGAAACTCTCTTTTTGATAGCTACAGGCCCTTTAAACATAAGGGCTGCAGGCCGATTTGAATGCTGAAATCCGGCCGGGCGCAGGGCCGGCCGCGCCGCACGCGCGCAGGCGGTCGGCAGCCGCTTATTGTGCGCGCCGGCGTGCCTCGGCGGCGCCCGGCTGCACGGTAAGGCCGCGCTGCGGTGCGGCATTGCCGTGCCGCGAGCCTGGGGCCGGCCGGCGCGGGCCCTTCCTACAATCCCCCTCTGCCATGACGCTTGAACTGTTCGACCCGCCCGCGCCCCATGCCGAGCCCCTCGCCGACGGCGCCGTGCTGCTGCGCGGCTGGGCGCGCGCGCATGCGCCTGAGTGGGTGGCGCAGGTGGCGGCCATCGCCGCGCAGGCGCCGTTTCGCACCATGGTGCGCCCGGGCGGCGCGCCGCTGTCGGTGCAGATGACCAACTGCGGCGGCTGGGGCTGGGTGTCGGATGCGCGCCGCTACCACTACGCCGCGCTGGACCCGGCCTCGGGCCGGCCCTGGCCGGCGATGCCCGAATGGCTGCGCGCGCAGGCCAGCGCGGCAGCCGCCGCGGCGGGCCATCCCGGCTTCGTGCCCGACGCCTGCCTGATGAACCGCTATCGGCCGGGCAACCGGCTCACGCTGCACCGCGACGAGGACGAGCAAGACCTGTCCGCGCCCATCGTCTCGGTCTCGCTGGGCCTGCCGGCGACCTTCCTGTGGGGCGGCCTGCGCCGCCAGGACCCGGTGCGGCGCGTGCTGCTGCAGCACGGCGACGTGCTGGTCTGGGGCGGCCCGTCGCGCATGACTTACCACGGCGTGAACCGGCTGGCCGACGGCCGGCACCCGCTGCTGGGCGCCGAGCGCTGGAACCTCACCTTCCGCTTGGCGCGCACGCGCTACGACCCCGCGCGCGCCTGAGTGACAGGCTGGCGGCGGCGCCTTGCGCCGCTGCCGCCAGCCCGGGCGCTACAGCGCGCCGTCGCCCAGCACGATGCCCTCGCGCCGCGGGTCCACGCCGCCTTCGAGCTGCGCCTGACCGCCGCGCTGCACGCGCAGGATGGTCGAGACGCCGCTGGACTGCGCGGCCGTGGACACCTGGTGCCCCTTGGCCTTCAGGCCCTCGACCAGCCCGGTCAGGTCCAGCGCGGTGTTGGAGCCATCGACGTTGGTCACCGGGCTGTTGCTGGCGCCGAAGTTGACCAGCGATGTGGCCTGCTGCGCGTCCAGCCGCCAGTCCAGCGCGCCGACCACGGTTTTCAGCACGTACTGGATGATGTTGCCGCCGCCGGGCGAGCCGGTGGCCATCAGGAAGTCGCCGGGTTCGGTGCCGCGGAACACCAGCGTCGGCGCCATGGTGCTGCGCGGGCGCTTGCCGGCCTCGACGCGGTTGGCCACCGGCTGGCCGGCACTGTCCTGCGGCTGGGCGGAAAAGTCCGTCAGCTGGTTGGTCAGCAAGAAGCCGCCGACCATGTGGAACGAGCCCATGCTGGACTCCACCGTGGTGGTCATGGAAACCACGTTGCCGTAGGCGTCGACGATGGAGAAGTGCGTGGTGCCGTATTCCAGCGTGCGGTCCAGCGCCTGGCGCGCGCTGGCGGCGTCGAACACGCCAGCCTGCGCCGTGCCCATGCTGCGGTTGGGATCGATCAGCGCGGCGCGCGCCTTCAGGTAGTTTTTGTCCAGCAGCGAGGCCACGCCGCGCCCGGGCAGCGGCACGAAGTCGGTGTCGGCCACGTACTTGTCGCGGTCGGCGTAGGCCAGGCGCTCGGCCTCGCTCACCAGGTGCACGCCCATGACGCTGGGCACGCCGCCTTCGTCGAGCGGCGGCGACGGCGGGTAGGCCGCCAGGTTGAAGTTCTCCAGAATGCCCAGCGCCTGCACGATGGCGATGCCGCCCGAGGACGGCGGCGACATCGAGCACACGTAGTAGCTGGCGCGGTAGCTGCTGCACACCGGCTCGCGCTTCTTGGCCTGGTAGGCGGCCAGGTCCTGCAGCGTCATCAGGCTGGGCGTGATGGGCGTGCGCGCGTCGTCGTCGCCCACCGACTGGCGCGCCTTGGCGACGATGGCCTCGGCGATCGGGCCGCTGTACAGCGCCCCGGCGCCTTGGTCGGCCAGCGCGCGCAGCGTGGCGGCGTAGGGTGCGTTGGTCATGGTCGACAGCGCCGGGCGCGGCGTGCCGTCGGGCAGGAAATAGGTCTGCGCCGCGTTGGCGTCCAGCGCCAGGCTGGCGGCGTTGCTGGCAATCGCCCCAGCCAGGCGCTGCGGCACGCGAAAGCCATCGGTGGACAGGCGGATGCCCTCGCCGAACAGCTGGCTCCAGGCCAGCCGGCCATGCTCGCGGTGCGCCAGCTCCAGCATGCGCATCACGCCCGGCACGCCGATCGAGCGACCGCTGCGCCGTGCGCTGGGCAGCGGCGCGGGGGAGCCGGCATCGGCCTGGTTCTGGCGCGTCAGGTAGTAGCCGGTGGCGGCGGCGGGTGCCGTCTCGCGCCCGTCGTAGGCCTCGACCTTGCGGCTGGCCGCGTCGTAATGCAGCATGAAGGCGCTGCCGGCGATGGTGCTGGACTGCGGCTCCACCAGCCCCAGCACCGCCTGCACGGCCACCGCCGCGTCCACTGCGCTGCCGCCGGCGCGCAGGACGTCGCAGCCGGCCTTGGTGGCCAGCGGGGTGTTGGCCACCACCATGTACTTGCTGGAATGCTTGGCCTTGTAGCCCAGGCGGTAGCCCGAGGCCGCCTCGGGCGCCGCCGGGTCGCCAGCCACGCCCGAGCCCACGACGATGGGCTGGCCGCTGCTGGAGACCACCGAGCAGCTGTCGGGATTGGTGTCGACCACCGCGCCGGCCTGCGGGCCGTCGGAGCTGTCGGAGCTGCCGCACCCCGCCAGGGCGAGCAGGGCGGCCGCCAGCGGTGCCGCCGGCCAGAGTGGGAGGATGGGATGCGCCATGATTGCTGTCTCCTTGTCGTGGGGAAGAAGCGAAGCCGCGGCCGGCCCGGACGGGCCGGTGCGGCCACTCTATCGGCGCGGATGGGGTAAGGCCTGTTCGCAGGTGTAACCACGGCGCCCGGCACGGGCATGGCGGCCTTCCTAGAATCGGCGCCCATGAACCTGCCCGCCTATACCCGTGCCCAGCAGCTGCCCGCCATCCTGGAGCAGCGCATCGCCATCCTCGATGGCGCCATGGGCACCATGATCCAGCGCTTCAAGCTTACCGAGGCGCAGTACCGCGGCGAGCGCTTCGCCGATTTCGCCCGCGACGTGAAGGGCAACAACGAGCTGCTGTCGCTGACCCGCCCGGACGTGATCCGCGACATCCACGAGGGGTATCTCGCCGCCGGCGCCGACCTGGTCGAGACCAACACCTTCGGTGCCACCAGCATCGCTCAGGACGACTACCACATGGGCCAGCTGGCCTACGAGATGAATCTGGAGAGCGCGCGGCTGGCGCGCGCGGCGTGCGACAAATTCTCCACGCCGGACAAGCCGCGCTTCGTCGCTGGCGCCCTCGGGCCGACCCCGAAAACCGCCAGCATCAGCCCCGACGTGAACGACCCCGGCGCGCGTAACGTGACCTTTGAACAGCTGCGCGCCGCCTACCACGAGCAGACGCGCGCGCTGATCGAGGGCGGCGCCGACGTGATCCTGGTCGAGACCATTTTCGACACGCTGAACGCCAAGGCCGCGCTGTTCGCCATCGACGAGGTGTTCGAGGAAACCGGCGAGTGCCTGCCGATCATGATCAGCGGCACGGTGACCGACGCCTCGGGCCGCATCCTGTCGGGCCAGACGGTGACGGCCTTCTGGCACAGCGTGCGCCACGCGCGGCCGCTGTCCATCGGCCTGAACTGCGCTCTGGGCGCGGCGCTGATGCGCCCCTACATCCAGGAGCTGAACCGCGCCGCGCCCGACACCTTCATCAGCTGCTACCCCAACGCCGGCCTGCCCAACCCGATGAGCGACACCGGTTTCGACGAGACGCCCGAGGTCACCAGCCGGCTGGTGCACGAGTTCGCCGCCGAGGGGCTGGTGAACATTGTCGGCGGCTGCTGCGGCACCACGCCGGACCACATCGGCGCGATCGCCCGCGCGGTGGCGCCAGTGGGCACGCGCAAGCTGTTCCAGCTGGAAGTGGCGTGAGCCCAGCGCCCTGCCTGTGTTGCTATTGAATATGTAGCTGAAGGCCGACGTATCCAAAGGACCAGAGCCGGTTTTGACCTGAAACCGCTGGCGCCGGCCGGGCCTGTCGCGCGCGTGCCGCCCGGCCGGCTGCGGCCTGTCTAGACTGCGGCGCATCGCATGCATGCACGCAGGAGACACGCTATGTCCTGGCACACCCACGAGGTCTTCAACCAGGTCCCCGAGCTGACCGACTACGACCTGCTGGCCACCGACCCGGCGCTGCGCGAGGCGCTGGCGCGCGTCAGCGCCGGCTGGGCGATCGAAGACCTGGGCGCCTACGCGCGCGAGCTGGGCCGCGCCGACACCTTCGCCCTGGCGCAGCAGGCCAACCGCCACACGCCCGCGCTGCACCGCTTCGACAGCCGCGGGCGGCGCATCGACCAAGTCGAGTTCCACCCCGCGTGGCACGAACTGCTGGCGCTGTACCGCCGCCAGGGCCTGGTGGCGCTGCCCTTCGAGGACGCGCGCGCCGGCCGCTGGACGGCCTGGGCCGCGGGCTTCTATCTGCACGGCCAGGTCGAGCAGGGCACGCTGTGCCCGGCGACCATGACGCAGGCCAGCATTCCGCTGCTGCGCCGCGAACCGGCGCTGTGGGCGCAGCTGGGCGGGCGGCTGCTGTCGCGCACCTACGACCCGCGCGACGTGCCGGCGCTACAGAAGACTAGCGTCTGGATCGGCATGGGCATGACGGAAAAGCAGGGCGGCTCGGACGTGCGCGCCAACACCACCGTCGCCACGCCGCTGGCCGGCGGCGGGCGCGGGGGTGAATACCTGTTGCGCGGGCACAAGTGGTTTTTCTCCGCGCCGACCAGCGACGCGCACCTGGTGGTGGCGCGCACTGGCTTCGCAGACGGCCCGCTGGCGTGCTTCTACGTGCCGCGCTGGCGTCCGGACGGCAGCCGCAACGCGGTGCACGTGCAGCGCCTGAAGGACAAGGTCGGCAACCGCAGCAACGCCAGCAGCGAGGTCGAGTTCCAGGACGCCTGGGGCCTGCTGATCGGTGAGGAGGGCCGCGGCATCCCGACCATCATCGAGATGGCCGGCTACACGCGGCTCAACTGCGTCGCCGGCAGCGCCGCCATCCTGCGCCAGGCCACCATGCAGGCGATCCACTACGCGCGCCGGCGCCACGCCTTCGGCCGCGCGCTGGCCGATCAACCCCTGATGCGCGCCGTGCTGGTCGACTTGGCGCTGGAGAGCGAGGCCGCGCTGGCGCTGCTGGTGCGCCTGGCGCAGGCCTTCGAGGCGGAGACCGGCGGCGACGCGGCCGCGCGCGCCTGGAGCCGGCTGATGCTGCCTGCCGCCAAGTTCTGGGTCTGCAAGCGCGGCGTGGAGCTGACCGGCGAGGCCATGGAGGTGCTGGGCGGCAACGGCTATGTGCTGGACGGGCACGTCGGGCGGCTGTTCCTGGAGTCGCCCGTCAATTCCATCTGGGAAGGCTCGGGCAACGTCATGTGCCTGGACGTGCTGCGCGCCTTCGCGCGCGAGCCCGAGGCCGCGCAGGCGCTGCTGGAGGAGCTGATCCCCGTGGCGCGCCAGGAGCCGCGCCTGGCCACCGCGCTGGCGCAGGTGCAGGCGCTGCTGGCGCTGCCGCCGGGCGACCTGGAAGCCCTGGGCCGGATGCTGGTGCAGCAGCTGGTGCTGCTGGCGCAGGCCTGCCTGCTGCGCCGGCACGCGCCGGCGTGCATGGCCGATGCTTTCATCGCCACGCGCCTGGGGGACGCCGGCATGGGCGCGCGTGTGGCGGGCGCCATCGACACGCGCGCGCTGGACGTGGACGCCATCCTGCAACGTGCGCTGCCGACGTGAAGGCCGATCCGGATGTATGCGCCGGAAAAACCGGAGTTTTGGGCCAAAACCGGCCCATGTCCTGAAGAACAAAGCGCCTCTAGCTATGAAAAAGAAGCGCGCTGAGGGCCCTCGCGCCTGCGCGACAATGCCCCGCATGCTGACCCTGCACGACATCCAGGACGCCGCCGACCGCCTGCGCGGCCAGGTGCTCGAAACCCCCTGCGTGGAATCGAAGACGCTGTCGCAGATCGTCGGCGCGCAGGTGTTCCTGAAGTTCGAGAACCTGCAGTTCACCGCCTCGTTCAAGGAGCGTGGCGCGTTCAACCGGCTCAGCCAGCTCACGCCCGAGGAGCGCACGCGCGGCGTGGTGGCCATGAGCGCCGGCAACCATGCCCAGGGCGTGGCCTACCACGCGCAGCGCCTGGGGCTGCGCGCGGTCATCGTCATGCCCTGCTTCACCCCCGGCGTGAAAGTCGAGCGCACGCGCAGCTTCGGCGCCGAGGTGGTGCTGCACGGCGACACCCTGGAGCAGGCCCGTGCCCACGCCGACCGGCTGGCGCGCGAGCAGCAGCTGACCTTCATCCACCCGTACGACGACGCGGCGATCGCCGCCGGCCAGGGCACGGTGGCGCTGGAGATGCTGGCGCAGCAGCCGGACCTGGACGCGCTGGTGGTCTCGGTGGGCGGCGGCGGGCTGCTGGCCGGCATGGCCACGGCGGCGCGGGCCATCAAGCCCGGCATCGAGATCGTCGGCGTGCAGGCGGCGCGCTTTCCGTCCATGGTGAACGCGGTGCAGGGCACGCACCACGCGCAGGGCGCGTCCACCATCGCCGAAGGCATCGCGGTCGGGCAGCCGGGGGAGATCACGCGCGAGACAATCGGCCGGCTGGTGGACGACCTGCTGCTGGTCGAGGAGGGTGACATCGAACAGGCGGTGCTGATGCTGCTGGAAATCGAAAAAACCCTGGTCGAGGGCGCGGGCGCGGCCGGTCTGGCGGCGCTGATCCGCCACGGCGCGCGCTTTGCCGGCAAGAAAGTGGGGCTGGTGCTGTCGGGCGGCAATATCGACCCGCTGCTGCTGGCGGCCATCATCGAGCGCGGCATGGTGCGCTCCGGGAGGCTGGCGCGCGTGCTGGTCAGCGTGCGCGACGTGCCGGGGGCGCTGGCGCGCATCACCGCCACGGTCGCCGAGGCCGGTGCCAACATCGAGGAGGTGCACCACCAGCGCGCCTTCACCATGCTGGCGGCGCAGAACGTGGAGATCGAGCTGGTGCTGCAAACGCGCGGGCGTGCGCACATCGAGCAGGTGCTGGCCGCGTTGCGCGCCGCCGACATGCAGGCCGAGGAGCACTGAGGTCTATTGGCGATGCGGGCGCGAAGGGGCCAGCGCACTACGGCTCGGGGTCGGCTGCAAGTCGCAAGCCGCAGCGATGGCCAGTGCTGTGCCGAAGATGTACGGCAAGGCGGACGGCCCCGGGCGGCGGCCGCGCACGCCTCGCGGCGCCTGGGTACACTGACCGGTACCCGACAACCTAGCAGGAGACCCCCATGACGCACGATCCCGCCCTCGCTCCCAACGCCGCCGATGTCGAGGTGGCCCAGGCCACCGACCCGGTCGAGGCGGTGGTGAACGTGATCCCGTTCGTCGTGCCCGCGGTGGGTGCGGCGATGATCTTCCTGCTGGCCTTCATCGCCGTGTACATGGCCTGAAAACCGGCCTGCAAGCACCTCGGCCCCGCCTGTTTGCGGGGCTTTTTCATGGGCGACTCAAGGCAGTGGTTCGCATAAACCCATGCGTTGTTTGCATGGATTTGTCCCTGGTCCGACAGACAGGTGCAAGGTGCCTTCCTAGAATCGACGGTTCGGTTGAAGGCTTGGTCCTGGTGCGGCACGCTGCCGCGGCCCGGAAATCCGCAAGCCGTTTTCTCCAAGGCCGCGCGCGGGCGGCATCCCCCGGCACCTTGGACAAGACGGTTTCTTCACTTCCAAGGTAGCTCCATGAACGCACCCACCATGCAAGGCCTGGACATCCAGGCCCCCTCCTACGTCAAGAACGCCCGGCTCATCGCCTGGGTGGCCGAGATGGCCGCGCTGTGCAAGCCGGCGCGCATCCACTGGTGCGACGGCAGCCAGCAGGAGTACGACCAGCTGTGCGAGCAATTGGTGCAGGCGGGCACCTTCAAGCGCCTGAACCCGGCCAAGCGCCCGAACAGCTACCTGGCCTGGTCCGACCCGTCCGACGTGGCGCGTGTCGAGGACCGCACCTTCATCTGCTCCAAAAACAAGGATGACGCCGGCCCGACCAACAACTGGATGGAGCCGAGCGAGATGCGCGCCACGCTGCGCCCGCTGTTCGACGGCTGCATGCGCGGGCGCACCATGTACGTGGTGCCGTTCTCGATGGGTCCGCTGGGCAGCCCGATTGCGCACATCGGCGTCGAGCTGTCCGACAGCGCGTACGTGGCGGTGAACATGAAGATCATGACCCGCATGGGCCGCGCGGTGTACGACGTGCTGGGCACCGAGGGCGAGTTCGTGCCCTGCATGCACACCGTCGGCGCGCCTCTGGCTGCAGGGCAGACCGACCAGACCAGCTGGCCGTGCAATCCGACCACCAAGTACATCGTCCACTACCCCGAGACGCGCGAGATCTGGAGCTACGGTTCGGGCTACGGCGGCAACGCGCTGCTGGGCAAGAAGTGCCTGGCGCTGCGCATCGCCTCCACCATGGGCCGCGACCAAGGCTGGCTGGCCGAGCACATGCTGATCCTGGGCGTGCAGAACCCGCAAGGCCAGAAGTACCACGTCGCCGCGGCCTTCCCCAGCGCCTGCGGCAAGACCAACTTCTCGATGCTGGTGCCGCCGCCGGCCTTCGACGGCTGGAAGGTGACCACCATCGGCGACGATATTGCCTGGATCAAGCCCCAGGCCGACGGCAGCTTGCGCGCCATCAACCCGGAAGCCGGCTACTTCGGCGTGGCCCCGGGCACCAACCTGAAGACCAACCCGAACTGCATGCTCAGCCTGCAGCGCGACGTGATCTTCACCAATGTCGCGCTGACCGACGACGGCGACGTGTGGTGGGAGGGCATGGAGGCTGACACCGGCGCGCTGCCCGCGCACCTGATCGACTGGCAGGGCCGCGACTGGACGCCCGAGATCGCCAAGGAGACCGGCGCCAAGGCCGCGCACCCGAATGCCCGCTTCACGGTGGCCGCCACGCACAACCCGGCGCTGGACCCGGCCTGGGACGACCCGGCCGGCGTGAAGATCGACGCCCTCATCTTCGGTGGCCGTCGCTCGTCCACCGTGCCGCTGGTGACCGAGGCGCGCGACTGGGCCGAGGGCGTGTACATGGCCGCCACCATGGGCAGCGAGACCACCGCGGCCGCCTTCGGCCAGCAGGGCGTGGTGCGCCGCGACCCGTTCGCCATGCTGCCCTTCATGGGCTACCACATGAGCGACTACTTCCAGCACTGGCTGGACCTGGGCGCCAAGCTGCAGGCGCAGGGCGCCACGCTGCCGCGCATCTTCACCACCAACTGGTTCCGCAAGGGTGAAGACGGCAAGTTTGTCTGGCCCGGCTACGGCGAGAACATGCGCGTGCTGAAGTGGATGATCGACCGCATCGAGGGCCAAGCGCCGGGCCGCGAGACGCCGTTCGGCATCGCGCCGCAATACGCCGAGATCAACTGGAGCGGCCTGGACTTCACGCCGGCCCAGTTCGACAGCGTGACCGGCATCGACCGCGCCGCCTGGGACGGCGAGCTGCAGTCGCACACCGCGCACTTCGATAAGCTGGGCGAGCGCCTGCCCGAAACCCTGCGCCAGACACAGCAGCGCCTGCAGCAACGCCTGGCCGAGCACGCCTGAGCGGCGCCGGCACGCGGGGCGGGTGCCCCCCGGTGCCGGCCCTCAGCAAAAAAACCGGCGCTCCTGAAAAGGAGCGCCGGTTTTTTGTTGCCTGCCTGCCGGGTGTGGATGGCGACTGGTGTCGCAGCCCGGTTTCAGGCTAAAAAGCCTTCAGGCCCTTGTATCGCAAGGGCCTGAAGCTATGGTTTTTCAGACGCGGCCGGCCGTATCGGGCCAGTGGCGATAGCGGCGGATGTCCTCCACGGCGATGCCATTCACGGCGCGGCTCAGGTCGCCGTCGATATACAAGCGGCGCAGCTCCGAGTGCCACAGGGGCAGCTGGCTGTCGGCACGAGCGCCGGACGCCTGCAGCAGCTGCACCACGCGGCGGGCCGGGCGTGCCAGCAAGGCCAGCGAAACAAAGGCCACCACCCACAGCAGCATCCAGCCGGCCAGCATGTGGCCGTCGCTCCAGGCGTCGACGAACTGGTTGGCCACCACCACCAGTGCCGCCACGCCGGCGGCCAGCAACAAAGAGGCAGCGCCGCGCATGTCCTTGGCGCCTACCTGCAGCTCGCGCGCTGCCTGCGCGGCGCGCTCCACGCGCTGCACGCCTAGGTGCACGGTGGAATCATTGGCATGTACAAAGCTTGTCATTTTCTTGCTCCAGCAATCAGGGCCGGTTCATCACTCCGTTTGTGATCTCGAACCCTGGCGCTATCCTAGGGTTTTCCCTAGAAATGGTCTACTTTATTGATTGAATCCCGACCATTCACAGCGATGATGACTGGCCATGCCAGATGTCAACTTCCGCACCCTCGACCTGAACCTGCTGCGTGTCTTCGACGAGGTCATGTCCGAGCGCAACCTGACGCGCGCGGCCGACCGGCTGGCATTGACCCAGCCCGCGGTGAGCAACGCCCTGCGCCGCCTGCGCCAGGCGCTGGGCGACGAGCTGGTGGTGCGCAGTGGCGCTGGCGTGGCACCCACGCCGCGTGCGCTCAGCCTGTGGCCGGCAGTGCGCCAGGCGCTGGCGCAGCTGCAGGGCGCGCTGGCCGGTGCGTTCGACCCGGCCAGCGCGCACGCCAGCTTCGTGCTGGCGCTGGCCGACGCCACCGGCACCATGCTGATGCCGGCGCTGGTGGACATCCTGGAGCGCGAGGCGCCGGGCATCTCGCTGCGCGTGCTGCCGCTGACCACGCGCGACCCACGCCGGCTGCTGGAGGCCGGCGAGGCCGACATGGCGGTGGGTTACTTTCCGGCGGCGCTGGCCGACCTGTCGGCCGGCGCGCACGGTGACCAACCGGTGCCGTTCCAGAGCATGCGCATCTACGACAGCGAATACGTCTGCGTGCTGCGCGCCGGCCATCCGCTGGCGCGCCAGCCGCTGACGCTGGATGCGTACTGCGCCGCGCGGCACCTGCTGGTCAGCTTCTCGGGCAAGCCTTTCGGCTTCATCGACCAGGCGCTGGCCTCGCTCGGGCGCGAGCGGCGCATTGTGCTCACCGTCAACCAGTTCTTCACCGCCGGGCGCGTGGTCGCCGCCAGCGACCTGCTCACCGTGCTGCCGCGGCATTTCGTCGGCGTGGCCAACCTCGGCGGCGAGCTGGTCTGGCGCCCGCTGCCGATGGCCGTGCCCATCGTCCACGTCGATGCGCTGTGGCTGCGCCAGCGCCAGGCCGAGCCTGGCCACCGTTGGCTGCAGCAGACCCTGGCGCGCGCCGCGCGCGTCAGCGCCACCACGGCCGCCGCCATCCATCAGAGTCCCGCATGAACATCCAGCTCCTGTCCGACCTGCACCTGGAAACGCAGCCGCAATTCGCCGCCAGCCCGGCTGCGCACGCCGACGTGCTGGTGCTGGCCGGCGACATCGGCTCGTATCAGCGCGGCTCGCGGCTGGCGGATGGCAACTTTGGCTTGGCGCGTTTCTCGCCGCTGCCGCAGCACGCCGGCTGGCCGGTGCCGGTGCTGTACGTGCCCGGCAACCACGAGTACGACGCGCTGGACTTCGACGCCGCGCACGCGCGCCTGCGCGCCACCTGCGACCGGCTGGGCATCGTCTGGCTGGAGCGGAACAGCGTGGTGCTGGACGGCGTGCGCTTCGTCGGCACCACGCTGTGGAGCGACTTCGACGCACTGGCCGACGCGCGCAAGCGCCAGCGCGCCAAGGCGTATCGCGCTGCCAACTACTACCTGGAGAAGACCGGCGGCACGCGCCACGGCGCGCCGTTTCTGGCAGAGGCCGTGCGCGCCCAGGCCCTGGCCTGCCAGGACTGGCTGCGCGCCGCGCTGGCGCGGCCACACGCCGGCCCCACCGTGGCCGTCACCCACTTCGCGCCCAGCCTGAGGAGCGCCGACCCGCGCTACGGCCTGACGCCCGGCACCGCGGGCTTTTGCAACGCGCTCGACGATCTGCTGCCCGCCGCCGACCTGTGGCTGCACGGCCATTTGCACGCACCCAGCGACTACGTCGCCACCGGGCCGCGGCCGGACGGCACGTCCGGGCGCTGCCGGGTGGTGGCGAATCCGCTGGGCTATGGCCCCAAGCACGAGCAGTGGACCTTCCAGCCGCACTGCGTGCTCACCGTATGATCGTTTTTTCGGCCCCGCGCGGCGGCGTTGCTGCCGTGCCTTTTAAAGGATCACCATGAACATCCTGCTCGCCGTGGACGGCAGCCCCTACACCAAGAAGATGCTGGCCTACCTGGCCGCGCACGACGAGATGCTGGGCGCCAGCCACACCTACACCGCCCTGACGGTGCAGGCCCAGCTGCCGCCCCGCGCCCGGGCCGCGCTGGGCAAGGACGTGGTCGAGCAGTACTACCAGGAAGAAGGCGAGAAGGTGCTGGCCTCGGTGGGCAAGTTCCTGACGCGCCATGGCGTGAATGCGCGCACCATGGTCAAGGTCGGCGCCGCCGGCGAGGTCATCGCCAAGGTGGCGCAGTCGGGCAAGTTCGACCTGGTCGTCATGGGCACGCACGGCCACGGCGCCCTGGGCAAGCTGGTCATGGGCTCGGTCAGCACGCAAGTGCTGGCCAAGTGCGAGGTGCCGGTGCTGCTGGTGCGCTGACCCGCCGGCGCGCGGGCTGCACGCGGCCTTGGCCCGCCGCCCCTGGGCTCAGGCGGGCCCGGGCCCTGCATCCAGCACCGCGCCGGCCTTGTCGGCCCACTGCCGCAGCGCGTCCACCAGCGCCTGGTGGCTGAACGAGCAGCTTTCCTCGGTGAACAGCGCGCCGGCTTCCAGCCGGTCGAGCAGGCCCAGCAGCACTTCGGTGTAGCGCGGGGGCAGGGCGGCGAGCAGCGCGCCGTGGGCGCGTGCGGCCTGGCTGAAAGCGTGGTTCGTCATGCGCAGATCGGCCAGCTGGTGCAGGTCCGACTGCAGGTTATCAAGCTGGTGCGAAGCAAGGGCGGCGGTCATGGGACTGCAGCCTACAGCACCCGCTTGCGGATTTGCAGCACCACCACCTCGGCCAGCGCCACCACGGCGAAGATGGTGAGCAGCACCAGCGCCACACGGTTCCAGTAGAACAGGTCGATGGCTGTGTTCAGCACCACGCCGATGCCCCCTGCGCCCACCAGACCGAGCACGCCCGACTCGCGTACGTTGATGTCCCAGCGCAACAGCGCCACCGACCACAGCGCGGGCTTGATGTGCGGCCAGTGGCCGTACCACAGCTGCGCGAAGCGCGAGGCGCCTGCGGCCTGCAGCGCCTCAATGGGGCCGCGTGGCGACTGCTCCAGCGCCTCGCCGACGAGCTTGCCCACGAAGCCCACCGAGCGCAGCGCGATGGCCAGCATGCCCGCCAGCGGCCCGGGCCCGAAGATGGCGACGTACAGCAGCGCCCAGACCAGGGAATTGACCGAGCGGCTGGCCACCAGCAGCACGCGCGCGGAGAAGTTCAGCCACCGGCTGTGCGTGACGTTGGGCGCCACCATTACCCCCAGCGGCAGCGCCAGCACCAGGGCCAGCAGCGTGCCCAGGGTAGCCATGTGCAGCGTCTCCAGCAGCGCGGTGTGCACGGAGTCCGCGTAGTAGCCCCAGTCCACTGGCCACATGCGGCCCAGCATGTCGGCCATCTGTTCGGGCGCGTCGTACAGGAACTCGGGGATGACCTCCACCGTGCGCGCCGCCTGCACGATGGCGGCCACGGCGCACAGCCACAGCGCGTAGCGCAGCAGGCGCTGGCCTGAAGTATGGCGCTGCCAGTGCAGAACTTGCTCAGACATCAAGGGCCTTTCGCATGGCGTTCACCGCTAGTTCACCCACCACGATGATGGCAATGACGGTGGCCAGGATCGTGCACACGAAGCCGTATTCGTAGCGCAGGAAGGCGGCGAACAGCGCACCACCGATACCGCCCGCGCCCACGATGCCGACCATGGTGGAGTTGCGCAGGTTTGAGTCGAGCTGGTAGGTGGCAAAGCCTACGAAGCGCGAGCTCACCTGTGGCAGCACGCCGAACAGCACCACATTGGCGAACGAGGCACCGGTGGCACGCATCGCCTCGATGGGCTTGGGCGAGATTTCCTCGATCGCGTCGGCGAACAGCTTGCCCACGAAGCCCACCGTGGCCACCACCAGTGCCAGGACGCCCGCCAGTGGACCGAAGCCGACGGCCTTCACGAACAGGATGGCGCTGATGACCGGATGCAGAGCGCGGCAAGCGGCGATGAGCGTGCGCCCGGCCAGGCGCAGCGGCGCGGGCGACAGGTTGGCTGCTGCCAGCAGGCCCACGGGCAGGCTCAGCACCAAGCCGAGCGCGGTGGCCAGCACGGCGATCTGCAGGGTCTCCTTGATGCCCTGCCACAACTCGTCCATCTTGCCCAGCTCGGGCGGGAACAGGCTCGCCAGGAATCGGCCTCCCTGCTCCCAGCCAGCGGCTAGGCGCTCGGCCGAGACGTCCATGCTCGCCAAGCTCCAGGCGGCATAGGCCAGCGCGGCGGCGAGCACCGCCTTGTGCCCCGGGCTCCAGACGAACGGCCGAAGGGTGGGTTGCCGGTTCATGGCAGCCACCCCTGGCCGCCATAGATGGTTTGCAAGTGCCCGTCGGTCAGTCCGTCCGGTGCGCCGTCGTAGACCACACGGCCGCCAGTCATGCCGATGATGCGGTCGCAGTAGCGCCGTGCCAGCTCCACGTCATGGATATTCACAATCACCGGAATGCCGCGCTGCACACCTTGCTCGCGCAGCAGCTGGACGATCTCTACCGAGGTCTTGGGATCCAGCGAAGAAGTAGGCTCGTCGGCCAGCAGCACCGAGGGCTGCTGCATCAGCGCGCGGGCGATGCCCACGCGCTGACGCTGGCCACCGCTCAGAGCGTCGGCGCGCTGGCCGGCGAAGGCGGCCAGGCCCACGGTCTGCAGCAGCGCCAGGGCGCGCTCGATGTCGGCCGCGTCGAACCGGCGGCGCCATGCGCGCCAGGCCGACAGGTAGCCCAGCCGGCCGGTGAGCACGTTCTCCATCACCGTCAGGCGCTCCACCAGGTTGTATTCCTGGAACACCATGCCGATATGCCGGCGCGCGCGCCGCAGCGCGCGGCCGTGCAGTTGCGCCATGTCCACCTCCTCGCCGGCCAGGTGCAGCAGGATGCGACCCGCACTGGGTGTGACCAGACGGTTGATACAGCGGATCAGGGTGGACTTGCCGGTGCCTGAGGGCCCGATGATGCCGGTCAGCCCCGTGCCGTCGATGGTCAGGTCGATGCCCTGGAGCACGGGCGCGCCGGGGCGGTATTCCTTGACCAGTTGCTCGATGCGCAGCGCGCCCGGCGTTGCAGCAGTGGCTTGCATGCGGGGGTCGTTCCTTGTAATTGATCGTGCCCGCCAAAGGCCACGCGGGCCAGCGCACCAGGGCGCGGGCCCGCGCAGGCAGTGGCAGCGGTGACGGAAAAAATTTACTTCTTGCCAGCGGCGGCCTTGTCGAAGGCCTCGCGTGTGAACAGCTCGCCGGCTGAAGCGGCCACCGTGCGCACCAGCTCCCAGTCCTTCTGGTAGGTGATGGGCAGGAAGCGGTCGCCGCCCAGGCCCTTGGCCATCTCCGGCGGCACCTTGTAGTCAAAGAAGCACTGCTTGATCTTGGACTGCAGCTCGGGCACCAGGTTGTAGGCGTACGCATAGGCGTCCGTCGGGAACATCTCGCTGGTGTAGAGCACGCGGAAGTCATCGGGCTTGACCACGCCGCGCTCGGTCATGTGCTGCAGCACATCGCTGGCCACCGGCGCGGCGTCGTAGTCGCCGGTCTTCACGCCCAGTATGGACTGGTCGTGTTTGCCGGAATAGACCACCTTGTAGTCGGTGTCGGGCGTCAGGCCGATCTTGGGGAACAGGGCGCGCGGAGCCAGGTTGCCGGAATTAGACGAGGGCGAGGTGTGCGCGACGCGCTTGCCCTTGAGGTCTTCCAGCTTCTGGTAGGCGCTGTCCTTGCGCACGATCATTTTCAGGTGCATCCCCACGGGGCCCTGCTCGTTGCCGCGGATGGCGAACGGTACGGCGCCCGAGAGGTTCACGGCGAAGTTCACCGGTCCGGGCGAGAACGCGGCGATGTGCAGCCGGCCCGAGCGCATGGCCTCGATTTGCGCGGCGTTGGACTGCACCGGGAAGAACACCACCTTCTTGCCCACGCACTGCGACAGGTGGCCCATGAACGGCCGGAACAGCTTTTCGTAGATGGCCGGGTCTTCTACCGGCGTGAAGGCGAAGACCAGCGTGCCCGGGTCCTTCAGGCGCTTGGGGTCGGTGGGCGTGTCGGCCACCAGATCGCGGTTGGCGTCGCAGAACTGCGTGTCCAGGTCACCGCGGTGGGGGCAAGCGTCCTGGGCCTGGACGGCAGCAGCAGCCAGCAGCAAGGCCGAGGCCAGGGTGGCATGTGTGAGCGAAAAGGTGGGCATGGCGTTCCTCGAGGGCGGTGCAGAGATAGCGATGACTATAGGAAGCCAGCACCTGTGCCGTGGCGCTATCCTTTCGGGCGACCTTCAGACACCTTTCAATCGCCTTGCAAAAATGGACCGGACAAACCCCAATCCGCAAACACACGTATGAAGGTGCTCGTCGTCGAAGACGACTTTGACCTGGGCGGCGCGCTGACCCGACTGCTGACGCGCCGGGGCTTCCAGGCGGCCCATTGCATCGATGGCGCCACGGCTCTGCAGCTGCTCGAACGCGAGCTTTTCGATATGGCAGTGCTCGATCTGGGTCTGCCCGGTATGGACGGATTGCAGCTGCTGCAGCGCTTGCGCGGGCGTGGGCACGCCCTGCCGGTGCTGGTGCTCACGGCGCGCGGCGGCGTCGGCGACCGGGTTGCCGGGCTCAATGCCGGCGCGGATGACTACTTGGCCAAGCCCTTCGATCCGGACGAGCTGGAGGCACGTCTGCGCGCACTGGCACGCCGTGCGGGCATGCAGGACGAGCCGCGCTGCGGCAAGCTGCGGCTGGATCGCAGCGCGGGCGCGTTCTACTGGGGCGAGCAGGCGCTGGAGCTCACACCGCGCGAGAGCGCCTTGCTGGCTGGCCTGATGGAACAGCCGGGGCGCGCCGTCACCAAGGCACGGCTGACGGCCCTGGCGTTCGGCGCCGACACGCCAAGCCAACCCGACGCAGTGGAGGTAGTGGTCCACCGCCTGCGCAAGAAGCTGGCGCATACGCAAGTGCAGATCACCACGCTGCGCGGCCTGGGCTACCTGGTCCAGGAAAGCCGTCAGCCCCGCCCAGACGGCGATGGCTGAGCACCTGTGCGGTGGCCGCTCGGTGCGCCAACGGCTGCTGCTGTGGTTGGCGCTGCCGGTGGCACTGTTCATTCTGGTGGACGCTTGGGCTTCATACCGTGCCGCACTGGACACGGCACAGCGCGCCTTCGACCGGCTGCTGGTCACCTCGGCGCATGCGCTGGCCGATCTGATCCGGCTGGAGGGCGGCACGTTGCAGATCACGTTGCCTCACGCTGCACTGGAGCTCTACGGCGACGAAGCCGGCCTGTCGGGACGCCGCGGCGGCGATGTTGACACCCGCAGCCGCATGATTTACCGGGTGAGCTACCTGGACGGCGAATACCTCGCTGGCGAGCGCGCGGTCGCGCCTTACGTAGGGCTGGCACCGATGCATCCGCGCTACGGCGTGCGCCTGGCGCTGTATGGCACGCGGCTGGCCGACGAGCCCGTGCGTATGGCTGCGTTGTGGCAGCCGGTGGAAACCCACGAAGGCTTGCGCTACGTAGTGGTCCAGGTGGGCGAACCCTCGACTTATCGCGATCGCATCGCGCGTGGGATCCTGTGGCAAACGCTTGGGCGCCAGGCACTGCTGCTGGCAGTGCTGTTGGTGCTGATCTGGTGCGTGGCCACCGTGGCGCTGAGGCCCTTGCGCGGGTTCGCGCGCCAGCTGGAGGCGCGGACGGCAACCGACCTGGAGCCGGTGGCCGTGCAGCCGCAGACGCCGCAGGAACTGCTGCCCGTGGTGAGCGCCTTCAACGGGCTGCTGGAGCGCGCGCGCGAGACGCAGGCAGCGCAGCAGCGTTTCGTGGCCGATGCCTCGCACCAGCTGCGCACTCCATTGGCGGTGCTGAAGCTGCAGGCCCACGCCGGCCTCGCCCGCGAAGTGCCAGAACAAGAGGCGCTGGAGCAGGTGTCGGCCACCATTGAGCGCACCAGCCGCGTGGTGCAGCAACTGCTGACCTGGAGCCGCGCGCGCGCTGCCGTACCGTGCGATCAGATCGACCGTGTGGACCTGCGCGACCTGCTGGAAGAGGTGGCGGTGGAACTCTCGCCCCTGCTGGCCGCGCGCCACCACGCCTTCCAATTCGAGGCTGTGCCCTGTCCCTGGGAGGGACCCACCTGGATGGTGCGGGAGATCGCCACGAACCTGCTGCACAACGCCCTGCGTTACACGGCCGAGGGCGGTACGCTGGGCCTGCGGTTGGTACCGGGAGTGCAGGAGGTCTGCATCGTCGTGCACGATGACGGTCCGGGGCTGTCGCCACAGATGGAACGCGACCTGTTCGTCCCCTTCGTCAGCGGCGACGCACGTACCCGGGGCGCTGGGCTGGGGCTGGCCATCTGCCGCGACCTGGCCCACGCCTGCGGAGGGCGGCTGGACGTACGCAACCGCCGCGTGGATGGCTTGGTGCAGGGACTGGATGCCCTGGTATGGCTGTCGGCAAGCCCGCACAGGTGTGCGAGGCCGGCCATTGCGTCAAAATCGCACCCATGAATGCGCTGAACATCGCCGAATACACCCACACCCTCGGATTGCAGGCAAAAGCGGCCTCAGCCCTGATGGCGCGTACGCCGGCAGCTATCAAAAACAAAGCATTGCGGGCGCTGGCCCGGCTGCTGCGGGATAGCGGTCCGGCGCTGGCTGCGGCCAATGCGCTGGACCTGGAGCGCGCGCGCGCCGCCGGTTTGCCCGAGCCGATGGTCGATCGCCTGAAGCTCAGCCCCCAGGCGCTGGAGACCTGCGCCCAGGGTTGCGAGCAGTTGGCGGCCATGCCGGACATCATCGGCGAGTTGCAGGGCATGCAGCAGCAACCCAGCGGCATCCGCGTCGGGCGCATGCGCGTGCCCATCGGCGTGTTCTGCATGATTTACGAGAGCCGGCCGAACGTGACCATCGAGGCCGCCAGCCTGTCGATCAAGAGCGGCAACGCGGCCATCCTGCGCGGCGGCTCGGAGGCCATCGACTCCAACCGCGCGCTGGCGCTGCTGGTGGCGCAGGCGTTGGCCGAGGCCGGCCTGCCCGAACATGCCGTGCAGTTGGTGCAGACCACCGACCGCGCCGCCGTCGGCCAGCTGATCGCCCTGCCCGCGTACGTGGACGTGATCATCCCGCGCGGCGGCAAGGGCCTGATCGAGCGCATCAGCGTGGAGGCGAAGGTGCCGGTCATCAAGCACCTGGACGGCAACTGCCACACCTATGTGGACGACCCGTGCGACATCGCCATGGCGGTGAAGATCGCCGACAACGCCAAGACGCACAAGTACAGCCCGTGCAACGCCACCGAAAGCCTGCTGGTGGCGCGTGGCGTGGCGCAGGCCTTTTTGCCGCAGATCGGCGCCGTCTACGCCGCCAAGGGCGTGCAGATGCGCGCCTGCCCCCAGGCGCTGGCGATCCTGCGCGCCGTGCCAGGGGCCGACCTGGCCGAGGCCACCGAGGCCGACTGGGGCGAGGAATACCTGGCGCCGATCATCAGCGTGAAGGTGGTGGCGGGGCTGGAGGAAGCCATCGCGCACATCAACCGCTGGGGCAGCCACCACACCGACGCCATCGTCACGCGCGACCACCTGCACGCGCAGCAGTTCCTGCGCGATGTGGACTCGGCCAGCTGCATGGTGAATGCCAGCACGCGCTTCGCCGACGGCTTCGAGTATGGGCTGGGCGCGGAGATTGGCATCAGCACGGACAAGTTCCACGCGCGCGGACCGGTGGGCATCGAGGGGCTGACCTCGCTCAAATGGGTGGTGCTGGGCGAGGGCGACGTGCGCGGCTGACGCGCGCGGCCAGGCCATGAAGATCATCATTTTGGGCGCCGGCCGTGTCGGCCAGAGCGTCGCCGAGAGCCTGGTGTCGGAGAAGAACGACATCACCGTCATCGACACCGACGCGCGGCGGCTGCGCGAACTGCAGGACCGCTGGGACCTGCGCGGCGTGGTCGGCAACGGCATCGATCCGACCGTGCTGGCCGAGGCCGGCGCGCGCGACACCGACCTGCTGATCGCCTGCGCCGCGCAGGACGAGACCAACCTGGTGTGCTGCAAGGTGGCGCAGGTGGTGTTCAGCATCCCCACGCGCATCGCGCGCGTACGCTCGTCGGGCTTCGCGCAGCACGAGGGGGCCGAGCTGCTGGGCAAGGACGGCTTCGGCGTGGACCGCATCATCTGCCCCGAAGACTCGCTGACGCGCTACATCGGCAAGCTGGTCGAGTACCCGGAGGCACTGCAGGTGCGCGAGTTCGCCGGCGGCCGGGCCTGCCTGGTGTCGGTGCGCGCACGCGCTGGCGCACCGCTGGTGGGGCTGCAGATCGCCGCCATCCGCGAGAAGGCGCCGGACGTGGCCATGCGCATCGTCGCCATCTACCGGCGCTTCCTGGACGAGCCCGACCGCTTCGTGCCCTGCGACGGCGCGACGCGCGTGGAGCCGCTGGACGAGGTCTTCGTGCTGGCCGGGCGCGAGCGCGTGGCACAGATCCTGGCGGCGCTGCACTGCCGCGGCGGGCAGCCGGCGCGGCCGGTGCGGCGCATCATGATCGCCGGCGGCGGCCGCGTGGGCCTGCGCCTGGCGCGCCAGCTGGGCCTGCAGGAGCGCTTCAACGTCAAGGTGCTGGAGGGTGACGTCGAGCGCTGCATGCACCTGGCCGCCGAGCTGCCGCCCGACGTGCTGGTGCTGCAGGGCGACGCCACCGACGAGGACCTGCTCAGTGGCGAGGGCATCGAGGAGGTGGACCTGTTCCTGGCCGTCACCGACGACGACGAGGACAACATCATGGCCTGCCTGCTGGCCAAGAAGATGGGCGCTAGCCGGGTGCTGGCGCTGATCAACCGGCGCTCTTACGCCGATCTGATGCACGGCACGCAGATCGATATCGCGCTGTCGCCGGCGCAGGCCATGCTGGGCGAGTTGCTGGCCTACGTGCGCCGCGGCGACGTGCAGGCGGTGCACAGCCTGCGCCGCGGCGTGGCCGAGGCGCTGGAGATCGTGGCGCGCGGCGACCGCAAGACCTCGCGCGTGGTGGGCCGGCGGGTGGAGGAGATCCGCCTGCCGCCCGAGGTGCACATGGGCCTGATCGTGCGCGGCCTGCCGGAAACGAATGCCGAGACGCCCGCCGAGGCGCCGGAGCCGGTGGCCGAGCCGCAGGTCATCATCCCGCGCAGCAACACCGTCATCGAGAGCAACGACCACGTGGTCTTCTTCCTGCCGCACAAGCGCCTGGTACGCGATGTCGAGCGGCTGTTCCGCGTCAGCGCCACCTTCTTTTGACCGCCTTGCCGGCCTGATCGTCCATGTCCGACCTGCTGCCCGTCCTGCGCGTGCTGGGTGCCCTGCTGGCGATGTTCGCCCTGACGCTGGGCGTGCCGCTGGGCGCGTCGCTGTGGGCCGAAGAGGGGCTGTGGCACGAGTACGCCCTCGCCATGTGCCTGACCCTGGGCTCGGGCGTGTTGCTGTGGTGGGGCCTGCGCGAGCACCGCGACGAGCTGCTGCCGCGCCACGGCGTGCTGCTGGTGTCGCTGGTGTGGGCGGTGACGCCGTTCTTCGCCGCTCTGCCGCTGCTGCTGGTTCTGGACGCCGTCGGCCGGCCGCTGTCGTTCACGCATGCGTATTTCGAGGCGGTGTCGGGCCTGACCACCACCGGCTCCACAGTGCTGTCGCAGCTCGACGGCCTGCCGCTGTCGGTGAACATGTGGCGCACCTTCATGCAGTGGCTGGGCGGCATGGGCATCCTGATCCTGGCGGTGGCCATCCTGCCGGTGCTGGGCATGGGCGGCGCGCAGCTGTTCAAGGCCGAGGCCGCCGGCCCGGTCAAGGACACCAAGCTGACCCCGCGCATGACCGAGACCGCCAAGGGCCTGTGGGGCGTGTACGTGGTGTTTTCGCTGGCCTGCGCGCTGGCCTTCTGGGCCGGCGGCATGACGCCTGAGGACGCGGTCATGCACATGTTCGCCACCGTCAGCCTGGGCGGGCTGTCGCCGCACGACGCCAGCTTCGGCTACTTTGCCTCGCCGTTGCTGGAGGGTATCTGTCTGGTTTTCATGCTGGCGGCCAGCTGCAACTTCGCGCTGTATTTCGTGGCGGTGCGCAAGGGACACTGGCGCAGCTTCTGGCGCGACGAGGAAATGCGCGCCACGCTGGGGGCGCTGATCGGCGGCGGACTGTTGGTGGCGCTGCTGCTGTGGGCCAAGGGCACCTACGAGCCGCTGCAGGCATTGCGCATGGGGCTGTTCCACGTGGTGTCGGTGGCCACCACCACCGGTTTCGCTACCACCGATTACCTGGCCTGGCCGGTGCTGGCGCCGGTGCTGATGCTGCTGATGTCGGGAGTCGCCACCAGCGCCGGCTCCACGGGCGGCGGCATCAAGATGGTGCGCATGCTGATCCTGTTCAAGCAGGCGCGGCGCGAGCTGACGCGCACCGTGCATCCGCGCGCCATGCAGCCGCTGCGCCTGGGCGAGCGGGTGGTGTCCGACGGCATGGTGTTCTCGGTGCTGGCCTTCATGCTGGTATACGGCGCCACCGTGATCGTGCTGAGCCTGGTGCTGCTGCTGACCGACCTGGACATGGTCACGGCGTTCTCGGCGGTGCTGGCCAGTGTGCACTGCACGGGCCCGGGCCTGGGACTGCTGGGCCCCAGTTCCAACTATGCCGTGCTGACCGACTTCCAGCTGTGGGTCTGCACCCTGGGCATGCTGCTGGGGCGGCTGGAGATCCTGAGCTTCATGGCGCTGCTGACCCCGGCGTTCTGGCGTCGCTGACAAGGCCGACAGGCTCGGCTGCCAGACCGCGCAGGACAGGAATAGTGCGTACAGGCGCGGCGGGAGCCCGTCCCTACAATGGCCCGCTCGACCGTAACCCAGGGCTCTTATGGTTCCGCATCTCATCACCGCGCTCACCGGGCCGATCAATGAACTGGAGCAGCGCATCCTGGACTCCATGCCGGCGATCGAGCGCTGGTTCCGCCTGGAGTGGATGGAGCACACTCCGCCGTTCTACAGCTCGGTGGACATCCGCAATGCCGGCTTCAAGCTGGCGCCGGTAGACACCAACCTGTTCCCGGGCGGCTGGAATCACCTGACCGACGAGATGCTGCCGCTGGCGGTGCAGGCGGCGATGGCGGCCATCGAGAAGATCTGCCCCGAAGCGCGCAACCTGCTGATCATTCCCGAGAACCACTCGGGCAACACCTTCCACCTGGCCAACATCGCGCAGCTGGTGCGCATCTTCAACATGGCCGGGCTGCACGTGCGGGTGGGCTCGGTCAGCCCGGACCTGAAGAAGGCCACCATCACCGAGCTGCCCGGCGGCGACAAGGTGGTGCTGGAGCCGGTGGTGCGCACGCGCCATCGTCTGGGGCTGAAGCACTTCGACCCCTGCACCATCTTGCTGAACAACGACCTGTCGGCCGGCGCTCCGGGCATCCTGGAGGAGCTGTACGAGCAGTACCTGCTGCCGCCGCTGCACGCCGGCTGGAGCGTGCGCAGGAAGAGCCGCCACTTCCAGTGCTACGAGGACGTGGCCAAGCGCTTCGGCAAGATGCTGGGCATCGATCCCTGGCTGATCAACCCGCTGTTCACGCGCGCCGAGGGCGTGGACTTCGAGGCCGACGCCGGTCTGGAAGGCCTGCGCGCCGCGGTGGACGCCACCCTGACCAAGGTGCGGCGCAAGTACAAGGAATACGGCATCAACGAAAAGCCGTTCGTGCTGGTCAAGCCGGACAACGGCACGCATGGCCTGGGCATCATGACCGTGCGCGACGTCAGGGAGCTGGATGGCCTGAGCCGCAAGGCGCGCCACAGCCTGGCGCTGACCCAGGACGGGCAGGCGGTCCACGACGTGATCGTGCAGGAAGGCGTGCTGACCCGCGAGCGCGTGCACCAGGCAGTGGCCGAGCCGGTGGTCTATATGATGGACCGCTACGTGGTCGGGGGCTTCTACCGCATGCACGCCGAGCGCGGCGATGACGAGAACCTGAACGCCCCCGGCGCCGCCTTCGTGCCGCTGGCGTTCGAGCGCAGCCACCACCTGCCGCAACCAGGCGCGCGGCCCGGCGCCAGCGCGCCGAACCGCTTCTACATGTACGGCGTGGTGGCGCGCCTGGCGATGCTGGCTGCCAGCTACGAGCTGGAGGCTACCGACCCACAAGCCGAGGTCTACGACTGATGCCGCCGGGTGGCGCCGCAACCACAGCCCCGTCCCCAGGGACGTGGACATGCGGCGCATACGGCGCACAATGGCGCGCCCTGCATGACCGGCACGCACCGTGCAACACCAGAAATCGTCCCTTCCGGCCCTGACCCTGGGCGCCATCGGCGTCGTCTATGGCGACATCGGCACCAGCGTGCTGTACACGCTGAAAGAGGTTTTCGGCTCGGGCCACGTGCCGTTCACGCCGGCCAATGTCTATGGCGTGCTGTCCATCGTCTTCTGGACGCTCACGATCATCGTTTCGCTGAAGTACGTCACGCTGGTGCTGCGCGCCGACAACGAGGGCGAGGGCGGGCTGGTGGCGATGCTGGCGCTGGCCTCGCGCTCGGTCAAGCACAAGGCGCCCCAGCTGCGCAAGTGGATGCTGCTGATCGGCATCTTCGGCACCTGCCTGTTCTATGGCGATGGCGTCATCACCCCGGCCATCACGGTGCTGTCGGCGGTGGAGGGGCTGGACGTGGTCTCGCCCAGCTTCCGGCGCGCGGTCATTCCGTTGACGCTGCTCATCCTGCTGACACTGTTCTGGGTGCAGAAGCACGGCACCGCGGGCATCGGCAAATTCTTCGGGCCGGCGATGGTGCTGTGGTTCGTCGCCATCGCCGCCCTGGGCGTGCACCACATCGCCGGCCACCCGGAGATCCTGGCCGCTTTAAGCCCGCACCATGCGCTGCGCTTCATCTGGCAGCACCCCGGCATCACCTTCATCATCCTGGGGGCCGTGGTGCTGTGCGTGACCGGCGGCGAGGCGCTGTACGCCGACATGGGCCACTTCGGGCGCCAGCCGATCCGCATCGCCTGGTTCTCCATCGTCATGCCGGCACTCACCCTGAACTACTTCGGCCAGGGCGCGCTGCTGCTGGCCAACCCGGAGGCGGTGAAGAACCCGTTCTTCATGATGGCGCCGGAGTGGTTGACCCTGCCGCTGGTCGGCATGGCCACGCTGGCGGCGGTGATCGCCTCGCAGGCGCTGATCTCCGGCGCCTTCAGCGTGACCAAGCAGGTCATCCAGCTGGGCTACCTGCCGCGCCTGCAGATCCGCCACACCAGCATGCGCGATACCGGCCAGATCTACCTGCCGTTCGTGAACTGGAGCCTGTTCGCCATGATCGTGCTGGCGGTGGTGCTGTTCCGCTCCTCGTCCAACCTGGCGGCAGCCTACGGCATCGCGGTGACGCTGGACATGACCATCACCACCGTGCTCACTTTCTTCGTGGTGCGCTACGGCTGGGGCTACCCCCTGGCGCTGACGGCGGCGGCCACGGGCTTCTTCCTGGCCATCGACCTGGCGTTCTTCAGTTCCAACCTGCTCAAGCTGATCCAGGGCGGCTGGTTCCCGCTGCTGATCGGCGGCGCGGTGTTCGTGCTGATGATCACTTGGAAGGACGGGCGTGAATTGCTCACACAGTCCCTGCGCGACGGCTCCATCGACCTGAAGTCGTTCCTGGACGGGGTGTTCGTCAGCCCGCCGGCACGCGTCGAGGGCACGGCGGTGTTTCTGAACGCGCAGCCTGGCCTGGTGCCCAACGCGCTGATGCACAACCTCAAGCACAACAAGGTGCTGCACCAGCAAAACCTGTTCGTCACGGTGCGCAACCACCAGGTTCCGTGGATCGGCATGGACCGGCGTCTGGAGATCGAACCGCTGGGTCGCGACTGCTGGCAGGTGGTGGTGCACTACGGCTTCAAGAATGACCCGGACCTGCCCAAAGCGCTGTCGCTGCTGCAGGCACGCAATGTCGAGCTGGACGGGATGACCACCAGCTATTTCCTGTCGCGCGACATCGTCACGCCCACGCTGGGCTCGGGCTTGGCGCCGTGGCGCGAAAAGCTGTTCGCGCACATGCACCACAGCGCTACCGCGGCGGCCGAGTTCCTGAACCTGCCGAGCAATGCGGTGGTGGAACTGGGTTCCGTGGTCGAGATTTGAGTATTTTTTGCCTCCAGCCTATATAGACAAAGGGCCTGTAGCTATCATTTTTGATAGCCAATGCGGCAGCGCGCATTGGCCGCTGGTGCCACAATGGCCCGCCATGCGCTTCTTCCGCGATCTGAGTCTGTCCGCCGCCACCGCCGGCTTCGTTGCTGTGCTGGTGGGTTTCACCAGCTCGGTGGCGCTGGTGTTCCAGGCGGCGCAGGCCTTCGGCGCCACGCCGGCGCAGGTCACGTCGTGGGTCTGGGCACTGGGACTGGGCATGGGGCTGTGCTCGCTGGTGCCCTCGCTCATCCTGCGCCAGCCGGTCATGGTCGCTTGGTCCACGCCAGGCGCGGCGGTGCTGGCAGCGGCGGGCGCCAGCGGCGCCTTTGGCATGGGCGAGGCGGTGGGCGCGTTCATGGCCTGTGCGCTGCTCATCACCCTGGCCGGGGCCACGCGCTGGTTCGAGCGCGCCATGAACCGCATTCCCATGGAGATCGCCGCGGCGCTGCTGGCCGGCGTGCTGGCGCGCTTCGGCATGCAGGCGTTCTCGGCGCTGCAGACGGCGCTGCCGCTGGTGCTGGTCATGCTGGGCGCCTACCTGCTGGCGCGCCGCCTGCTGCCGCGCTATGCCGTGGTCTTGACGCTGGCCGCCGGCGTCGCCTGGGCGGCCGGCAGCGGGCAGATGCATTGGTCGGCGGTGCGGCTGGAGCTGGCGCGGCCGGTCTTCACCGCGCCGGTCTTCACCTGGCAGGCCTGCATGAGCCTGGCGCTGCCGCTGTTCATTGTCACCATGGCGTCGCAGAACCTGCCCGGGGTGGCGGTCATGCGCGCCACCGGCTACCAGCTGCCGGTGTCGCGCCTGATCACCATGACCGGGCTGGCCACCCTGGTGCTGGCGCCGTTTGGCGGCTATGCGCTGAACTTCAGCGCCATCACCGCCGCCATCTGCATGGGCCCCGAAGCGCACCCGCAGCGCGAACGCCGCTATACCGCCGCCGCATCCTGCGGGCTGCTGTATGTGCTGGTGGGCATCTTCGGTGCTGTCGTTACCGGGCTGCTGACCGCATTCCCCCCCGAACTGGTGGTGGCGATTGCCGGACTGGCGCTGCTGGGCTCGATCGGCAGCGGACTGGCCACGGCATTGCAGGGCGAGGCGCATCGCGAGGCCGCATTGATCACCTTTCTGGTCACGCTCAGCGGCGTGACCCTGGGTGGCATCGGCTCAGCCTTCTGGGGTGTGGTCGCCGGCAGCGTGGCGCTGCTGGTGCAGCACCTGGGACGGGGCCGGATTGCAGGCCCCTCGGCTTCCACGCCTTCCTCTTCCAATGCCGCGCCGCGCTGATGCGTTGGCGTGATTCACGTACCTTTTGCTGACCCACTGCCGCATGAAACTGCTTTTCGTCGCCGATCCCCTAGAACAGTTCAAGATCTACAAGGACACCACCTTCGCCATGATGCGCGAGGCCGCGCGCCGCGGCCATGACTTGGCAGCCTGCGAGCCACGCCAGCTGCGCTGGGAGCGCGGCGGCCGCGTATCCGCGCAGGTGCGGGACATCGCCCTGACCGGAAACGAGCGGGACTGGTTCGTTGTGAGGGGCACGCGCGATGCAGCGCTGGCCGACTTCGATGCGGTGCTGATGCGCAAGGACCCGCCGTTCGACAGCGAATACTTCTACGCCACGCATCTGCTGGAGCAGGCCGAGCGCGAAGGTGGGCGCGTGTTCAACCGGCCCCGGGCGCTGCGTGACCATCCGGAAAAACTGGCCATCATGGAGTTTCCCGAGTTCATCGGCCCGACTTTGATCACGCGCGAGGCGCAGGACATCCGCCGTTTCCACGAGGAGCACCAGGACATCATCCTCAAGCCGCTCGACGGAATGGGCGGAACGGGCATCTTCCGTGTCGGCCCGAATGGAATGAACCTGGGCAGCATCATCGAAACCCTGAACCAGGGCGGCAACCAAAGCGTCATGGTGCAGAAATTCCTGCCGCAGATTGCGGAAGGCGACAAGCGCGTGCTGATCATCGGCGGCAAGCCAGTGCCGTTCTGCCTGGCACGCATCCCGCAGGGCAACGAGGTGCGTGGCAACTTGGCAGCCGGTGGCCTGGGCGTGGCGCGCCCCTTGAGCGCGCGAGATCAGGAAATCGGCGAGGCCCTAGGCCCCATCCTGCAGCAGCGCGGCCTGCTGCTGGCAGGGGTCGACGTCATCGGTGAATGCATCACCGAAATCAACGTCACCAGCCCCACCTGCTTCCAGGAGATCCAGCAGCAGACAGGCTGCGACGTGGCGACACTGTTCGTTGATGCGCTGGAGCAAGAACTAAAAAAATTGAAAACTTTGCTGAGACTCTAATTTCCCAGCTATACTAGCGGGCTTGCTGCATCACACAGTCTTTGGGGCTGGACGGTGCAGCAAGCGGGAAGTGAAGTGGATTGAATTAAATACTTTTCTTCTCTGTCTTGATCTTCTGCAGATTTCTGTTGTATAGTTCAAGGCTTCGCTTCTGACGGAGCGCTGGTGCTAAAAGGTGCTGGCAAG
>NZ_FNHP01000006.1 GCF_900103645.1 Oryzisolibacter propanilivorax | reverse complement strand
CGCTCGGCCGAGGCGGCCAAGGAGATCAAGCAGCTGATCGGCGCCAGCGTGGACAGCGTGCAGGCCGGCTCGGCGCAGGTCGAACAGGCCGGCCAAGGCATGCACGGCATCGTCGAGGGCGTGCGCCGGGTGGGCGAGCTCATTGCCGAGATCACGGCGTCTTCGGCTGAACAGGCCAATGGCATCGGCCAAGTCAACCAGGCGGTGGCGCAGCTCGACCAGATGACGCAGCAAAACGCGGCGCTGGTCGAGCAGTCCAGCGCGGCGGCGGCAGCCATGCACGAGCAGGCGCAGCGCCTGGCGCAGGTGGTGGCGGTGTTCCGGGTGGGGCAGGAGGCACCGGCTACTGGCGCCCGGCCGCTGCCGCGCGCGGCAGCGGCAATGCCTGCACCGCGCTTGGCTGACGGCGCAGGCAAGCCGCGCATGCCTGCGCCCGCTGCCATCAAGAAGGCCGCCGCGCCTGCGCCCGCCGCGCCGCGCATCGCTGCGCCGCCACGTGCCGAGCTGGCAATGGCCGGTGCGCAGGACGACTGGGAAAGCTTTTGACCTACACCTGGCGCGGCAACCATTGCTGATTCCCGCCATGGCCGTATCAGCAGAGAATCAGCCATGCCTGCTCCACAGCTGATACGCCAACCGTGCAGGGCCGGACGCGCGGCCGTACTGCTCGTGGCCGGCCTGCTGGCCTGGCTGGGCGGACTGGCGCATGCCGCCAATGCTGCCGCTGCTGCTCCGGCCGCCGAGCCCGCCGCGCTCAAGCTGCGCATCGTCGGCGGCCTGGCCAACTTGACCCAGTACACCCATCTGGAGGCACCCTTCTGGACGCGCGACCTGGCGCGGCTGAGTGGCGGCCGCTACAGCGCCGACATCGTGCCCTTCGACCGTGCGGGTGTGCCAGGCAACGACATGCTGCGCCTGCTGCAGCTGGGCGTGGTGCCCTTCGGCACGGTGTTGATGAGCTCGCTGGTGGCGCGCCATCCGCAATACGCGTCTGTCGACCTGCCGGGACTGAACCCCGACATGGCCGCGCTGCGTGCCAGTGTGGCAGCACTGCGCGGACCGCTGCAGCAGGCGCTGCGCGCCGAGCAGGGAGTAGAGCTGCTGGCCCTGTACGTCTATCCGGCACAGGTACTGTTTTGCCGCCAGCGCCTGCGGGGGCTCGACGACCTGCGTGGACGCACCGTGCGCGTGGCCTCGCCGGCGCAGGCCGACTTCATCACCGCGCTGGGCGCGCAGCCGCGCCTGATCCCCTTCGCCCAGGTGGTGCCGAGCATGCAGGGCGAGGCGCTGGACTGCGCCGTCACCGGCACCATGTCGGGCAACACCGTCGGGCTGCACCAGCACACGACATGGCTGCATCCCATGCCCATCACCTGGGGCGTGGCGCTGTTCGGCGCCAACCAGGCAGCCTGGCAGGCGCTGCCCCAGGACCTGCGTGCGCTGCTGCTGCGCGAGCTGCCGCGGCTGGAGGCTGCGATCTGGAGCAGTGCCGAGCGCGAGACGGCGCAAGGCCTGGCCTGCAACAGCGGCAGCGCCACGTGCACCAGCGGCCGGCGTGGCGCCATGACGCTGGCGCCCCTGACTCCGCAGGATGATGCGCGCCGCCTGCAGGTGCTGAAGGAGGCCGTCCTGCCGCGCTGGCTGGAACGCTGTGGCAGCCCGTGCGTCCAGCTGTGGCAGCAAACCCTGGGACCCGCACGCGGCATTGCCTTGCCGCCCCCGCCATGACCGGCGGCATCACCCCGCGCAGCCGGCTGCTGCTGGCGATTGGCGCGCTGGCGAGCGCGGTGCTGCTGGTGCTGGCGCTGGCTGTGGGCGCGCTGCTGTGGAGCCAGCGGCTGGCCGCGCTGGCCGAGCATTCCAGCCAGCTGGCGCGCGTGGCCACCGGCGCCGAGGTCGGCATGAATCGCACGCTGCTGGCGCTGGACGTGCTGCTGGCCACGGCCGAGGAGTTGCTTGTCAGTCCCGCAACAGGGGCGCGTGCGCCGGCATCGGCGGCGTATGCCAGCGCGCTGCTGTCGGCCATCGCGCGGCAGAACCTGCTGGTGCGCAGCGTGGTGCTGCTGGACGACAGTGGAGCGCCGCTCGCCGCGTCCGGCACCCTGGGCGCCGAGACGCTCGACCTGCCGCCCGCCGATTTCATCGCCCAGGCGCTGGCGCCCACGGTGCCGACCCTGGTGCTGAGCGACCCGATGGTGAACACGCGCAGCGCCGAGCGCGTGATCTACGCCGCGCGCCAACTGCGCCTGTCGCCTGAACGCCAGGTGCTGGCCGTGGCCCAGGTGCCGGTGGACGCGCTGGTGGGCGTGCTGCTGCAGGGCATAACGCAAAGCCAGGTCGAGCTGACGCTCGAGCGCGCGCAGGGCGAACTGCTGGTCGGGCTGGCGCCGCCGCAGGGACTGCTCGAGCGCCTGCGCGCCTCGGGTGCCCCGGTGCACGACGGCCAGGCGCTGCAGGATGCCGGCTGGGACGGCCGCACCCGGCTGCATGGCGAGCCCGGCTTGGTGGCTGCACGAATGCTGATGTACGAAGGTCTGTGGGTCACGGCCAGCATGCCGCGTGCAGCGGCTCTGGCAGCGTGGTGGGAGCAGGCACGCCTGGTGGGCGCCGCCGCCGTGGCGCTGGCTCTGGCGCTGGCGCTGGCCGGCCTGGTGGCGGCCACCAACCTGGTGCGCATGCAACATGCACGTGCGGCCGTGGCCCAGTCCAAGGCCCTGCTGGACCAGGCGCTGGGCGCCATGGTCAGCGGCTTCTTGTTGCTGGACGCGCAGCGCCTGGTGGTGCAGTGGAACCCGCGGTTCGAGGAATTCTTCCCCTGGCTGGCGCCCATGCTGCGCCCGGGCGTGCCATTCCAGGACCTGCTGCAGACGACAGTGCATTACCACCTGCCGGGCAGCAACCCGCAGGCCAAGCGCGAATGGGTCGAGGGACGCCTGCGTCGACAGGACGAGCATGGCCCGCTGGAGCAGCGCCTGCCCAGCGGCCGTGTGGTGCAGATCACCGAAAGCCTCACGCCCGATGGCGGGCTGGTCATCGTTTACCACGACGTGACCGAGCTGCGCCAGGCCACCGCCGAGGTCGAGCACCTGGCCTTCTATGACCCGCTCACCGGCCTGCCCAACCGCCGGCTGCTGCTGCAGCGCCTGGACCAAGCCTGCGCGGCCGCTGCCGCCAGCGGCCGCGAGGGCGCGCTGTTGTTCATCGACCTGGACCGTTTCAAGACCCTGAACGACACGCTGGGGCATGAGGTGGGCGACCTGCTGCTGCAGCAGGTGGGGCGCCGGCTGCAGGCTGGCGTGCGCGCCGGCGACGTGGTCGCGCGCCTGGGCGGCGACGAGTTCGTGGTGCTGCTGCTGGAGCTGGCCGCCGACGCGCAGGCCGCGCTGCAGCAGGCGCGCACGGTGGCCGAGCAGATACTGGCGCTGCTGGCACGCCCCTATCCGCTGGGCGCGCAGGTACACCACGGCAGCGCCAGCATCGGCGTGGCGCTGTTTGGCGACGAGGCGCAGGCCGCACTGGAGGTGCTCAAGCAGGCCGACATCGCCATGTACGAGGCCAAGTCGCGCCGCGGCAATGCGCTGTGCTTCTTCGATCCTTCGATGCAGGTGGCGCTGAGCACGCGCGCCCAGCTGCTGGCCGACCTGAAGCAGGCCCTGCCGGAGGGGCAGTTCCGGCTGCACCTGCAGCCGCAGTTCGATGCCGCGGGCCAGCTGACCGGCGCCGAGGCGCTGCTGCGCTGGCAGCACCCGCAGCGCGGGCTGGTGGCGCCGGGCGCGTTCATCGCCGTGGCCGAGGACAGCGAGCTCATCGTGCCCATCGGCCGCTGGGTGCTGGAGACGGCCTGCGCGCTGCTGGCGCGCTGGCAGCGCGAGCCGGCGCTGCGCGAGCTGGGCCTGAGCGTGAACGTCAGCCAGCGCCAGTTCCGCCAGGCGGATTTCGTCGGCATGGTGGGTGAATGCCTGGCCGCCAGCGGCGCCCGTGCGCACCGCCTGGAGCTGGAGCTGACCGAAAGCCTGGTGCTGGAGGACGTGAACGACTCCATCGCCAAGATGCACCTGCTGCGCACGCGCGGCGTGCGTTTCGCGGTGGACGACTTCGGCACCGGCTACTCGTCGCTGGCCTACCTCACGCGGCTGCCGCTGCACCGGCTGAAGATCGACCGCTCGTTCGTGCAGCAGCTGGGCGAGAGCCACAGCGACGACGTGGTGGTGCAGACCATCCTCGGCATGGCGTGCAACCTGGAGCTGGACGTCGTCGCCGAGGGCGTGGAGACGCAGCAGCAGTATGACTTCCTGGTCGCGCACGGCTGCGGCGGCTACCAGGGATATCTGTTTGCGCGGCCGATGCCGGTGGAGGATTTCGAGGCGCTGGCAGCGGGGCAGGGTGGCACCGGGCCGGCTCCGCCCTGACCTTGCCTGATCGGGGCCGACCCGACACGGTAGGGAGCAGGCGGCTCAGGGCGCCGGCAGGGCGGTTTGCGCCATGGCCGCGGCACGCCCTTCGTGGACCTGGAAAGTCCGCACCAGGACCAGCAAGCCTTGTGCCTGGGCCTGCAGCGCGTCCGCTGCAGCCGCTGCCTGTTCGACCAGGGCGGCATTTTGCTGCGTGACCTGGTCCATCTGTGCGATGGCCTGGTTCACCTGGGCGATGCCGGCGCCCTGCTCCTGCCCAGCCAGTGTGATCTCGCCCATCAGGCCTTGCAGGCGCGCCACGCTGGACACCACCTCGCTCATGGTGCTGCCGGCGCGGGCGACCAGCTGGTTGCCAGCCTCGACCTCCTGCACCGAAGCGCCGATGAGATCCTTGATCTCGCGGGCCGCGCCGGCCGAGCGCTGCGCCAGCTGCCGCACTTCGCCAGCGACCACGGCGAAGCCTCGGCCCTGCTCGCCGGCGCGGGCGGCCTCCACGGCCGCGTTCAGCGCCAGGATGTTGGTCTGGAAGGCGATGGAGTCGATCACACCGATGATGTCCACGATGCGCCGCGCCGAGGTGTGGATGGCGCCCATGGTGTCCACCACCTGGCCGACGACCTGGCCACCTTGCTGCGCGACCTGCACCGCCTGGGTGGCCAGATCACGGGCCTGGGTGACGCTGTGCAGGTTCTGCTGCACGGTCGCGGTGAGCTGCTCCATCGACGCGGCGGTCTGCTGCAGCGCGCTGGCCTGCTCCTCGGTGCGGGCCGACAGGTCGGTATTGCCCGCCGCGATCTCGCCTGAGGCCGTGGTGATGGCGTCGGTCCCTTGGCGCACGCGCAGCACCAACTGCCCCAGGCTGTGCTGCATGCGCTGCATGGCCGCCATCAGGCTGCCATCCGTGGCGCGGCCGTGCAGCGTGATGGCCTGTGTCAGGTCGCCTGCAGCGATGGCGCCGGCCACTGCGGCGGCGGCATCGGGCTCGCCCCCCAGTTGGTGCACGACACTGCGCGTGAGCCAGTAGGACACGGCCACACCAGCCGCCACCGCCGCGGCCGCCAACACCAGGCTCAGGGTGAACAGTGTCGCCGTGCGCTGTGCCAGCGCGGCCTTCGCCGCTTCGACGGCGGCGCCCTTGTCTTGGATCAGCTGCAACAGCTCGGCGCGGATTTCGCGCCACAGCGGAGTTTCCTCGCTGTTCAGCAGCGTGATGGCGGCGTCCCGGTCTTGGCGTGCCAAGTCCACGATCCTCTGCTGCAAGCCGGCCTGGCGCTGCTGCAGCTGTTCCACTTTGTGCAGCACGGTGCTGGTGGCCGCTTCTGCGTGCGCCAGGGCCCGGGCCCGGGCCAGCTGCTGGCCGAATGCTGCCCGGGCGGCGCCCAGGTTCTTGTGGCCCTGCGGGTTGTCGGGCGCCAGGATGATGTTGCGCAGTGCTTGGCCCATCTGCAGTCCCTGCGCGTACAGGTCGCTGCTGGCGCCCAGAAAGGCCTGTTCCTGCTCGACGAAGGAGGTGAAGCGGTCGGCGGCGTGGCGCATGCCGGAGATGGCCACGGCCAGCGCCACGGCGAAGATCAGGCACACGAGCGCCATGCCCAGCACCATGCGGCTGCGCAGTTTCATGGGAAAACCTTGGGGTGAAGAAAGAAAAAGCCGGCACTGGTGCCGGCGCGGTGCGGATTATTCCAGGGCCGCCGCCAACGCGCACGGCACCGCGCGCAGGCGCCTTCAGGCGCGGCGCGACGAGACGACGATGCCGCCGACGATCAGCACGAACGCCAGCGCGTGGTACAGCTTGGGCACCTCGCCCAGGAAGGCCGCCGACAGCAGCGCCGCAAACAGCGGCGTCAGGTTGATGAAAAAGCCGCCCATCACCGGCCCGGCGCGCTGCACGCCCAGGCCCCAGCAGCGGTAGGCCAGGATGGCCGGGCCGACGGCGATGAACACCAGCGCCGCCACCAGCGGCCAGCCCCAGACGAAGCCGCGCGCGCCCAGCGACCACTCCACCCCGGCGAATGCCCCCGACCAGGCCAGCCCGAACACCAGCTGCCCCATCAGGAAGGCCGCCCAGTCGCCGCGGATGCCCGCCGGTTCGCTGGTGCGCACCAGCAGCCAGCTATACAGCGCCCAGGCCAGCGTGGCCAGCACCATGTACAGGTCGCCCGGCACCAGGCGCAGCGCCAGCAGCTCCTGCCAGCTGCCGCGGCTGAGCACCAGCAGTACCCCGGCGATCGACGCCGCCGCGCCCGCCAGCTGCCGGCGCGAGACTGGCGCGCCGAAGAACAGCGCGCCGATGGCCAGCATCCAGATCGGCGTGCCCGAGCCCACCAGCGTGACGTTTAGCGGCGACGAGGTCTGCAGCGCCAGGTACTGCAGCGCGTTGTAGCTGCCGATCCCCAGCAACCCCAGCAGGGCGTAGCGGCGCCAGTGCGGCCACAGGCCGCTGTCCGGGCGCAGCACGCGCCAGGCCAGCGGCGCCAGCAGCGCGAAGGCCAGAAGCCAGCGCAAAAAATTCAGCGCCACCGGCGCCACCAGCGCGTGCACCAGGCGCCCGACCACGGCATTGGCGGCCCACATCAGCGGCGCGGTGGCCAGCAGCAGGGCGGTGGGCAAGGTGAGGGCGGCGGGGCGTGGTGCGGGCATGGGGCTGCCACTGTACCCGCGCGGCCGGCGCGCCGCCGGCGGCCGTGGCACGATGCGCGTTTTCGCCCCGCGGGGCGGCCCGCCAACCCAGCCAGGAGAGAGACCTTCCCATGACCCGCGCCATCCAGATCTGCCAGCACGGCGGCCCCGAGGAACTGCAGCTCGTCGACATGCCGGTGGGAGCACCGGGGCCGGGCGAGGTGCGCATCCGCCACCACGCCATCGGGCTGAACTTCATCGATGTGTACCACCGCACCGGCCTGTACCCGCTCAAGATGCCGGCGGGCATTGGTATGGAGGCGGCGGGCGTGATCGAGGCCGTGGGCGAGGGCGTCACGCACCTGCGCCCGGGCGACCGCGCGGCCTACGCCAGCAACCCACCCGGCAGCTACTGCGAGGCGCGCGTCATGCCGGCGATGAACGTCTGCCGCCTGCCCGATGCCATCGACTTCGAGACCGGCGCGGCCATGATGCTCAAGGGCCTGACGGCGCAGTACCTGCTGCTCAAGACCCGGCCGGTGGAGGGCCTGCAGCCCGGCGACCACGTGCTGTTCCACGCCGCCGCCGGAGGGGTCGGGCTGATCGCCTGCCAATGGGCGCGTGCCCTGGGCCTGCAGCTGATCGCCACCGCCGGCAGCGCCGAGAAGTGCCAGCTGGCACTGGACAACGGCGCGGCGCATGCCATCAATTACCGCAGCGAGGATTTCGCCGCGCGCGTCAAGGAGATCACCGAAGGGCGCGGCGTGAAGGTGGTGTATGACTCGGTCGGCAAGGACACCTGGGACAAGTCGCTGGACTGTCTGCGCCCGCTGGGGCTGATGGCCAGCTTCGGCAACGCCTCCGGGCCGGTGCCGCCGTTCGCGCCGGGCATCCTGGGCGCCAAGGGCTCGCTGTACGTCACGCGCCAGACGCTGTTCTCGCACATCACCTCGCGCGCCTCGACCCAGGCGATGGCCGATGCGCTGTTCGACGTGGTGGCCAGCGGCCAGGTCAAGATCCACATCGCGCAGCGCTACCCCCTGGAGCAGGTGCAACAGGCGCACCGCGACCTGGAGGCGCGCAAGACCACCGGCTCGACCATCCTGACGCTGGCGTGACGCCGAACGGGGACGGCCCCGCTGCGCCCGCCTGGGTGGAACAGGCGCGGCGCCGGGCGCTGCAGCACATGCCGCCCACGCGCCTGGCACTGCTGCTGCAGGACGAGCCCATCGGCAGCGTGGCGCCCGGGGTTTTGGATGAAATCAGCCTCTGGCCCACGTACTGCAAGGGTCTGCAGCTATCAAAAACGCAGCATGCAGGCCGTTCTGCCTGGCGCCTGTGCGCTGCGAATGCCAGCGCCGCGCTGAACGCGCTGGCGCTGGCCCTGCGGCACGTCGGGCGCTGCGGCCCCTGGCGCGGCGAGCAGGTGGCCGTGCACGCTGCCGACGGGCGGCGCCTGGCCAGCATCGAGCGCGGCGCGCTGCGCGTGCTGGGCATCGCCACGCAGGCCGTGCATTTGGTCGGCGAGACGCCTGGCGGCGACTGGCTGTGGCTGCAGCAGCGCGCCGCCAGCAAGGCCACCTACCCGCTGGCCTGGGACACGCTGGTCGGCGGCATGGTCGCCGACGGCGACGACGTGCCCGGCGCCCTGGCGCGCGAAACCGCCGAGGAAGCGGGGCTGGCGCTGGCGCAGCTGCAGGGTCTGCGCCCTGGCGGGGTGCTGGCGCTGGCGCACCCCTGCGACGACGGCGGCCCGGGCTGCGGCTGGGTGGCCGAGCGCGTCTGGTGGTTCCGCGCCACGCTGCCGCAGGACTTGCAGCCGTGCAACCAGGATGGCGAGGTGCATGCCTTCGAGTGCCTGCCGGGTGCCGAGGTGCGGGCGCGGCTGGCCACCGGCGCCTTCACGCCCGAGGCCGCGCTGGTGCTGGCGGCCTGGCATGGCTGGTAGCCGGAGACTCCTGTTGTGATAGCTGTAGGCCCTTGCTGTTCAAGGGCTTGAGGCACTTTTTATTCAATTTCCTGACAATTCCCGCTGTATCGACCATGGCCCGTCCCCGCCTGCTCCCCGACAACTTCACCCTGGCGCTGCTGGCCACCGTGGCGCTGGCCAGCGCGCTGCCGGCCACCGGCGCCGCCGCGGCCTTCCTGGAGTACGCCACCGTCGCCGTGGTGGCGCTGCTGTTCTTCATGCACGGCGCCAAGCTTTCGCGCGAGGCGGTGCTGGCCGGCGTCAAGCACTGGCGGCTGCACCTGCTGGTGGTGGGCTGCACCTTCGCGCTGTTTCCGGTGCTGGGGCTGGCGCTGCGCCCGCTGCTGCAGCCACTGGTGACGCCCGAGCTGTACGTCGGCGTGCTGTTCCTGTGCGTGCTGCCGGCGACCGTGCAGTCGGCCATCGCCTTCACGGCCGTGGCCGGCGGCAACATGGCGGCCGCCGTGTGCAGCGCCTCGGCCTCGACGCTGCTGGGCATCTTCATCACCCCGGTGCTGGTCAGCCTGGTGCTGCCCCAGGCCGGCAGCGCCCAGCAGGACGTGCTGGGCGGCATCGGCCGCATCCTGCTGCAGCTGATGCTGCCGTTCGTGCTCGGGCACCTGCTGCGGCCCTGGATCGGCGGCTTCATGGCGCGGCATGTCCGCACCCTCAAGCGCGTGGACCAGGGCTCGGTGCTGCTGGTGGTCTACACGGCATTCAGCGCGGCGGTGGCGGGCGGCCTGTGGCAGCTGTTGCCGCTGCGGGCGCTGCTGGGGCTGCTGCTGGTGTGCGCGGTGATCCTGGGGCTGGCGCTGGCCTTCACCACTTGGCTGGCGCGGCGGCTGGGTTTTGCGCGCGAGGACGAGATCACCATCGTCTTCTGCGGCTCCAAGAAGAGCCTGGTCAGCGGCGTGCCGATGGCCAAGGTGCTGTTCGACTCGCAGGCCGCCGGCGCCATCGTGCTGCCGCTGATGGTGTTCCACCAGCTGCAGCTGATGGTCTGCGCGGTGCTGGCGCAGCGCTATGCGCGCGCGCAGCCGGCCACCCCTGCTCAGGGGTGATCGGGTTCGGCGCGCGGGTCGATAGGCACCGCGCGCGGGTTCTGCAGCCGGCTGGGCGCGAGCACCCCGGCGGACTCCAGGATCGGATAGGCGATGGAGCTGATGTGCGAGTTGATGCGCTTCAGGTCGCTGATCAGGTCGATGTGCAGCGAACTGGTTTCCATGCTGCTCACCGTGCGGTCGGACAGGCGCATCAGGTGGCTGGTGGCGTAAGCCCGCTCCAGGTTGCGAAAGTGCACCTTTTCCTCCAGCAGCCGCTGCGCGTCGCGCACGTTGCCGTTCAGGAACACGCTCATCCCTAAGCGCAAGTTGCTCACCAGGCGCTGGTGCAGCTCGGTGATCTCGGCCATGCCGGCCTCAGAGAACCGCCGGCCCTTCTTGATCTTCTTTTCCTCGATGTCCTGCAGCACGCGCTCGACAATGTCGCCGATCTGCTCCATGTTGATGGTGAAGCTGATGATGTCGGCCCAGCGGCGCGACTCCTCCTCGCCCAGGTCATCGCGCGAGATCTTGGTCAGGTAGTACTTGATGGACGAGTACAGCTCGTCCACCTCATCGTCCATGCGGCGCAGGCGCTGCGCCAGGTCTTCGTCGTTCTTGCGGATCACGTCCAGCACACCCAGGAGCATGGTTTCGACCACGTCGGCCTGGTACAGCGCCTCGCGCACTGCGAACGAGATCGCCAGCGACGGCGTGGCCAGCGCCGAGGCGTCCAGGTGGTGGGCGCGGCTGCCCTGGGCGCTGGCGGGCTTGGGCAGCAGCCGCGCCACCCACTGCGCTACCCAGTCAGTGAAGCCGATGAAGCCGACGCTGATGATGATGTTGTAGGCCAGGTGGAATAGCACCACGCTGTGCGCCGTGCCCGGCAGCAGCGGCTCGACGTGCGCGATCCACTGGCCGATGAAGGGTCCCATCAGCAGCACCCCCAGGAACTTGAAGACCATGTTGCCGATGGTCACCTGGCGCACCTCGACGCTGGACTTGGCCATGGTCAGCACGGCGGCCAGGCCGTTGCCCAGGTTGGCCCCCAGCACCATGCCCAGCGCCATGTTCAGCGGCACCACATGGGTGTCGGCCATGGCCGCGATCAGCAGCACCACCGCCAGGCTGGAATACGACACGATGGCCAGCACCGCGCCCACCAGGATCTCCATCCACAGGTCGCTGGCCAGGCTGGTCAGCAGCATCTGCGTGACGGGCGAGGCCATCATCGGCTCGGTGGCCTGCACCACGCGCTCCAGCGCCAGCAGCATCAGCCCCAGGCCGATGAACACCCGGCCGACGCGCCCGGCGGTGCTGGCCTGGCGCGTGATGAACAGCGCCACGCCGACGAAGATGAACACCGGCGACAGCCACGACAGGTCCTGCGCGAACAGCATGGCCATCAGGGCGGTGCCGATGTCCGCGCCGCGCATCACCGCCAGCGCCGCCGGCAGGCTGATCAGGCCCTGGCCAACGAAGGAGGCGGTCATCAGCGAGGTGGCGGTGCTGGACTGCACCAGGGCGGTGACGCCGATACCCGACAGCGCGGCGGAGAAGCGGTTGCCCAGGCTGCGCGCCAGCAACGTGCGCAAATTGGCGCCGAACACGCGCAGCACGCCCGTGCGCACGAGATGGGTGCCCCACACCAGCAGGGCGACGGCGGCCAGCAGATTCAGCAGATGCTTCATATTCAGGAGAAGGCGCAGGGCGGCGCGGCAAGGAGCAGCCCGCCAGCCAACAGCGGATCTGCGCCCGGATGGAGCTTGTGACGCGGCCCAACGCTGCAGCATAGCGCCGCACCATCCCTTCGGCAGTCAAGCGCGCGATAAACCCAACGCCACGCGCGGCACTGGCACAGCAGCTGCATGTAGAGCGCGATGCCCCAGGGTTAACCACAGGTATTGCCCTCACCATCAGTGCCGCACGGTTTAACATTCGGTATCAATTGACCGAACGTGTTACCAACTATGTGGAATCGTCTGCGCATTACCCATCGCTTCATTTTGGCCCTTGTTGCCTTCTGGCTGTCGGGCGCGGCGGTGATCGCGGTCAGCTACTGGGGTCTGTACTCCGCGCGTGACGGACTGCGCACGGTGCATGGCCACGCCATGGCACTGGCGCTGCAAGCCGATGACCTGGTGGCGCTGACGGTGCACAACCGCATGCAGGTGCTGCTGGCGTTCCAGCATGCGCCGGACAACCCGCTGGCCGCCATCCACCAGCACCCGGTGGGCGAACACCTGGCGCTGCTGAGCGCCAACCGACAGAAGGTGTCGCAGGCGCTGCAGGCCATCGAGGCAGCACTGCAGGACGAGCCCGAGCGCCAGGCCTTCGCCGCGCTGCAGGCCAAGCGCGACACCTGGGTGGCCGAGCTGGACGCAGCCACGCGCGCGGTGCAGCAGGGCGACTACACGCCCGAGCGCATGGCGCGCTTCCTGCAGGTGGGCGGCCCCGAGAACGAGGCCATGGTGGCCGCATCGCTGCAGTTCCGCGCCCTGCAGGTGCAGCGCGCCGACTCCGCGCGCGCCCAGGCGCAGCAGCGCTACGAGACGGCGCTGTGGATCTTCGCGCTGGCCACGCTGCTGTTGGGGCTGCCGGCGTCCGCCCTGGGGCTGGGCCTGCTGGCGCGGCTGGCGCGTGGTTTCAGTGCCGTGGACCGCGCCGCGCTGGCGATAGCCGGCAGCGACCTGAGCCAGCGCGTGCCGGCCAGTGGCGGCGATGAGATCGGGGCCATGCTGGCGCGCATGGAGGAGATGCGCGCCAACCTGAACCAGGTCGTCGGCCGGGTCAGCGATGGCGCCGGCACCATCGCCGGTGCCTCGACCCAGGTGGCGGCGGGCACGCGCGACCTGTCGGCGCGCACCGAGCAGCAGGCCAGCGCGCTGGAGCAGACGGCATCGGCCACCGAGCAACTCTCGGGCACGGTGCAAAACAACGCCGAGAACGCCGCCCAGGCCAGCCAGCTGGCCGCCTCCGCCACCGGCGTGGCGCAGCGCGGCGGCGCGGTGGTCGGCCAGGTGGTGAACACCATGCAGGCCATCCGCACCGCCTCGCTGCGGGTGGTGGACATCATCGGCGTGATCGACTCCATCGCCTTCCAGACCAACATCCTGGCGCTGAACGCGGCGGTGGAAGCGGCGCGCGCCGGCGAGCAGGGCCGGGGCTTCGCGGTGGTCGCCGGCGAGGTGCGCCAGCTGGCGCAGCGCAGCGCCGAGGCGGCGCGCGAGATCAAGCAGCTGATCACCGACGCCGCCACCAAGGTCGAGGAAGGCAGTGCGCAGGTCGGCGAGGCCGGCGCCACCATGCAGGAAATCGTCGGCGTGATCGGGCGCGTGGCGCACATCGTCGACGAGATCGCCGCCGCCAGCCGTGAGCAGGCGCTGGGCCTGACGCAGATCAACCAGGCCGTGGCGCACCTGGACGGCGTGACGCAGCAGAACGCCGCGCTGGTCGAGCAGACCTCGGGCGCGTCCGACGCACTGCAGGAGCAGGCCGCGGAGCTGGCGCGCGTGGCGGCCACCTTCCGCCTGGAGCGCGGCAGCGCCACCGGCCTGGCGCCGCGTTGAACGCGCGCCGCGCCCTGCCGGATCAGGGCGGGGCGCTCAGCCTCCGCGGCGCACGCGCAGCAGCTCGTCCACGATCAGGCACGCCGCGCCGACGGTGATGCCGGCATCGGCCACGTTGAACGCCGGGAAGTGCCCGCCGTGGAACATGCCCGACAGGAACGGCCAGTGGAAGTCCAGGAAGTCCACCACGTAGCCGTGCTGCAGCCGGTCGACCACGTTGCCGATGGCGCCGCCCAGGATGCTGGACAGCGAAAACGCGAACAACCGCTGGCCGGGGTGCTGGCGCAGCTGCCAGACGATGAACGCCGCCGCAGCCAGGCCGATGGCGGTGAACGCCCAGCGCTGCCAGCCGCCGGCGTCGGCCAACATCGAGAACGCCGCGCCGGTGTTGTGCGCGCGCACGATGTTGAAGAAGCCGGTGACCGACGTGGCGTCGCCCAGCCGGTAGGTGTTCAGGATCAGCTGCTTGGTCAGCTGGTCGATCACGAAGATCGCCAGTGCCCACAGCAGCCAGGGCCACATCCGGCCGGCCGGTGCGCTGCCCGCGCGCGCCATCAGGCGTGCAGCCGGGCTTCGCCCGCGCCGTAGAGGTTGCCGGTGCAGCGCCCGCACAACGTGGGATGCGCGGCGTCCTGGCCGACATCGGCACGCCAGTGCCAGCAGCGCTCGCACTTCACGTCGGAACTGGCGTTCACCGTGATATGCAAGGCGTCTGCAGCTACCAATTCGATATCGGAGATGATGAAGATGAACTTCAGGTCATCGCCCAGGCTGGCCAGCAGCGCGTGATCCTCGGGGCCAGCGGCCAGCCGCACCACGGCCTGCAGCGACGAGCCGACGGTGCCGGCGGCACGCACCGCCTCGATCTCCTTGTTCACCGCGTCGCGGATCTCGCGCAGGCGCTGCCACTTGGCCAGCAGGCCCTCGTCGCCGGCCGGCAGGGTAGTGAAGGTCTCCAGAAAGATGCTGGGCGAGTGGCCGAACAGCTTCCAGGCCTCCTCGGCCGTGAACGACAGGAAGGGGGCCATCCAGCGCAGCATGGCGTGGGTGATCTGGTGCAGCGCCGTCTGCGCGCTGCGCCGCGCCAGCGATTTCGGCGCCGTGGTGTACAGGCGGTCCTTGAGCACGTCCAGGTAGAAGCCACCCAGGTCCTCGGAACAGAACAGCTGCAGCTTGGCCACCACCGGGTGGAACTCGTAGACCTGGTAGTGCGCCAGCACCTCGGTCTGGAACTGCGCGGCGCGCGCCAGGGCCCAGCGGTCGATCTCCAGCAGGTCGGCTTCCGCCACCGCGTCGGCGGCCGGGTCGAAGTCGCTGACGTTGGCCAGCAAAAAGCGCAGCGTGTTGCGGATGCGCCGGTAGGCGTCCACCACGCGCGCCAGGATCTTGTCGTCGATGGCGAGATCGCCCGAATAGTCGGTCGAGGCACACCACAGGCGGATGATCTCCGCGCCCAGCTTGCCGCTGACTTCCTGCGGCGACACCGTGTTGCCGAGCGACTTGCTCATCTTCTTGCCCTGGCCGTCCACGGTGAAGCCGTGCGTCAGCAGGCCGCGATACGGCGCGCGCCCGAAGATGGCCGAGGCCAGCAAGAGCGACGAGTGGAACCAGCCGCGGTGCTGGTCGTGCCCCTCCAGGTACAGGTCGGCCTCGGGCCCTTCGTCGTGGTGCATGCCGGCGTGCGTGCCGCGCAGCACGTGCCAGAAGGTCGAGCCGGAGTCGAACCAGACCTCCAGGATGTCGGTGCTTTTCAGGTAGTGCGGCGCGTCCTGCGGCCCCAGGATGTCCTCGGCCGTGACGCGGCTCCATGCCTCGATGCCGCCGGCCTCGACGATCTCGGCGGCTTGATCGATGATTTCCAGCGTGCGCGGGTGCAGCTCGCCCGTTTCCTGGTGCAGGAAGAACGGCAGCGGCACGCCCCAGCTGCGCTGGCGCGAGATGCACCAGTCCGGCCGTCCGGCGATCATGTCGCGCAGGCGCGCACGGCCGTTCTCGGGGTAGAAGCTGGTGTGCTCGATGGCCTCCAGGGCGATCTGACGCAGGGTCTTCTCGGGCTTTTGCGCCGGGTCGGTGAACACCCCCTCGCCCTCGTCCATGCGAATGAACCACTGCGCGGCGGCGCGGTAGATCACCGGCGTCTTGTGGCGCCAGCAGTGCGGGTAGCTGTGGGTGATGGTCTTGCTGTCGAGCAGCCGGCCGGCGACCTTCAGCGCGTCGATGATGACCGGCACCGCCTTCCAGATGTGCTGGCCGCCGAACAGGCCCAGATCCGGCGCGTACACGCCGTTGCCCTGCACCGGATTCAGGATGTCCTCGTAGCGCATGCCGTCGGCCACGCAGGAGTTGAAGTCGTCCACGCCGTAAGCCGGCGCCGAGTGCACGATGCCGGTGCCGTCCTCGGCCGTGGCGTATTCGGCCAGCAGCACGGGCGACAGGCGGTCGAAGGCCGGGTCCACGTGCGCCAGGGGGTGGCGGAAGTTGATGTGGTCGAGTTTTTCGCCCAACGCGCTGGCGACCACCGTGCCCTCCAGGCCCCAGCGCGCCAGGCACTGCTCCAACAGCGCGCTGGCCACCATCAGCAGGCCACGCTCGGTCGCCACCAGGCTGTATTCCAGCTCGGGGTTGACGTTCAGCGCCTGGTTGGCGGGAATGGTCCAGGCGGTGGTGGTCCAGATGACGGCGAACGCCGGCTGTTCCAGCGCGTTCAGGCCGAACGCTGCGGCGAGCTTCTCGGGTTCCGCCGCCGGGAACATCACGTCCAGCGTCTGACTCTGCTTGTCCTGGTACTCGATCTCGAACTCGGCCAGCGACGAGGCGCAGTCGAAGCACCAGTACACGGGCTTCAGGCCGCGGTAGACGAAGCCGCGCTCCATGACCTTTTTCAAAGCGCGCAGCTCGCCGGCCTCGCTGGCGTAGGCCATGGTCTGGTAGGGGTTGTCCCACTCGCCCAGCACGCCCAGGCGCTGAAAGTCCTGCTTTTGCTGCGCGATCTGCTCGGTGGCGAAGGCCCGGCCGCGAGACTGCATCTCGTCGCGCGGGATGTTGCGCCCGTGCAGCTTCTCGATGGCGTTCTCGATGGGCAGGCCGTGGCAGTCCCAGCCCGGGGTGTAGAGCGCGTCGAAGCCTTCGAGCTGGCGCGCCTTGACGATCATGTCCTTGAGGATCTTGTTCACCGCATGGCCGATGTGCAGCTGGCCGTTGGCATACGGTGGGCCGTCGTGCAGGATGAACTTCGGCGCGCCCCGGCGCGCGTCGCGCAGGCGCTGGTAGGTGCCGTTCTCGTTCCATTCCCGGACCCACGCGGGCTCGCGCTTGGCCAGGTCGCCGCGCATGGGGAACGGCGTGTCGGGCATGTTCAGCGTGCTGCGGTAGCTGCTCGCCGGGGCGTTCTTGGTATTGGATTCGGACATGGGTTCACGCGCCTTCAAGGGCTGGGGCCGGGCGGGCGTGGTGGCCAGACCGGCAGAAAAAACGAGGTGCCGCGCAGGGCAGGTGGAAGGGGGAAAGATGACGGGGCAGGACGGCCGTCAAATTCGGTCGCGCGTGGTCTGGCGACGGGTCTCGGCGTGGCTGGCCGGGGGCAGGGCGGCGAAGAAGGCGCGCGCCTCGTCGCAGTCGCGGGCGATGCCGGCCGTGAGGGCCTCCAGGCTTTCGTACTTGCGCTCGTCGTGCAGTTTGTGCAGCAGTTCCACGCGGATGATTTTACCGTAGGCCCCCTCGGCGCCCAGGTGCGCGGGCCACTGCAGGCAATGCGTCTCCAGCAGCACGCGCCCTCCGTTCACGTCCTGGGGGTCGAGCGACGGGCGCACGCCCAGATTGGCCACGCCGGGCAGGGGTTCGTCGTGCAGGCCGTGCACCAGCACCGCGAAGATGCCGCTGGCGGCGCTCTTCCAGTGCGAAAAGCGCAGGTTCAGTGTGCGAAAGCCGTCCTGGTGTGGCCCCTGCGCGGCCGATCGGCCCAGCGCCCGGCCCAGCTTGCGCCCGTGCACCACGTGCCCGGAAATGGCGTAGGGCCGGCCCAGCAGGCGCGCTGCCTCGTCCATGTCGCCCGCGCCCAGGGCGTCGCGCACCGCCGAGCTGGACACGCGCCGGCCATGCACCTCGTAGCTGTTCATGCGCGCCACGTCGAAGCCCTGCGCGCGGCCGGCCGCGTCCAGCAGCGCATAGTCGCCCGCGCGCCGCGCGCCGAAGCGGAAATCGTCGCCCACCAACACATAGCGCGCGCCCAGGCCGTCCACCAGCACCTGGTCGATGAACTGCTGCGCCGACAGCTGCGCCAGCCGCTCGTTGAACGGCAGCACCACCGTCTGCCGCACCCCGCAGCGCGCCAGCTCGCACAGCTTGTCGCGCAGCGTGCCAATGCGCGCCGGCGCCAGGTCGGCACGCTGGTGCACGCGCGCGAAATAGTCGCGCGGGTGCGGCTCGAAGGTCAGCACGCAGCTGGGCAGGCCGCGGCGCTGCGCCTCGCCGGCCAGCAGCGCCAGCATGGCCTGGTGGCCAAGGTGCACGCCGTCGAAGTTGCCGATGGTCAGCGCGCATTCGCGCGCCACCGCAGGGTGCTGGAAGCCGCGAAAGATGTTCATCGCTGTGCTCGTTTTTTCATAGCGTAGTGCCCAATGTCATCAAGGGCTTACGTGTGTTTTTGCAGCCAGGGAGTATATTGTCCGGCCACGCCATGCGTATTGTTTCGCAGCGCCCGGGCGCTGCCCGTGAGGAGGTCCGTGTGAAGGTCTTGAAACTGTCGGCCCAGGGGCTGCCGCAGTCCTGGATCAGCCTGGAGGATGCCGCCACGCACTATGCCGCCGGCGACGTGCGCTGGGAACTGGGCGCGCCGGTGGCGGTGTTCCGCGGTGGGCACAACGCCGCCACGGGCGTGCAGTCGCGCATCGCCATCAGCAGCATCATCGGCACGCGCGGCGCGCCGGGCATCAACCCGTTCGAGATGACGCCCAGCCTCACCAACCCCAAGCTGTTCGCGCGCGACCGCAACCTGTGCGCCTACTGCGGCGGGCAGTTCCACGAGTCGCTGTTGACGCGCGAGCACATCGCCCCGGTGGCGCGCGGAGGTCTGAACCACTGGATGAACGTGGTGACGGCCTGCCGCGCCTGCAACCACCGCAAGGGCGCGCGCACGCCCGAGCAGGCGCGCATGCCGCTTTTGTACACGCCGTATCAGCCCAGCCTGTGGGAGGACTTCATCCTGCGCAACCGGCGCATCCTGGCCGATCAGATGGAATTTCTGCTGGCGCATGTGCCCCGGTCGTCGCGCCTGTTGAGCTGATCGCCCGGCGGCGCGGCCCGCGAGGCCGTCAGTCGAACACCCCAGCCTTGTCCTGCATGCGCGCCGACACCTCGCCCAGGTGGTGCAGTGTGTCGCCAAACGTCATCTCCAGCTGCGTCAGCGCCTTGAAGTAGTGGCTGCCGACGTACTCGTCGGTCACCCCGATGCCGCCGTGCAGCTGCACCGACTGCTGGCCGACGAAGCGCATCGACCGGCCCAGCTGTACCTTGGCGCGCGCCAGGGCCTGGCGGCGCTCCTCGGGCGGTGCATGAAGCTTCAGACTGGCGTAGTAGCTCATCGAGCGCGCCAGTTCCAGCTGCATCTTCATGTCCGCCACACGGTGGCGCAGCGCCTGGAAGCTGGCGATCGGCACGCCGAACTGCCGGCGCTGGTTCATGTAGTCGGTGGTCAGGCGCAGGGTTTCTTCCATGGCGCCCACGCCATAAGCGCAGGTGGCGGCGATGCCGACGTCCAGCGCCAGCTCCAGCGCCGCCAGGCCGTCAGCGGTGACCAGCTGCGCCGGCGCATCCTGCAGCTGCAGCTCGGCGGCGCGGCTGCCGTCCTGCGTCAGATAGCCGCGCGTGGCCACGCCGGGGGCGCTGGCCTCGACCAGGAACAGGGCGATGCGACCGTCCAGCTGCGCCGGCACCAGGAAGGCGGCGGCCCGGTCACCGGCGGGCACTATGCTTTTGATAGCTGCAAGCCGGTATTCCCCCTGGGCTGGAGCCGCTTTTGCATCGCAAACATCAGGGCGGTAGCGCGCGCCGCGTTCCTGCCAGGCCAGCACCACCAGCGCCGCGCCGCTGGCGATGCGCGGCAGCCAGGCCTGCTGCAGCGGCGCGGGCGCATGTTCGGCCAGCACGCGCGTGGCGATGAAGGTCTGCGCCAGCGGCTCCAGCACGATGCCGCGCCCGAGTTCTTCCAGCGCCACCATGGCGTCCACCGCACTCAGGCCCAGGCCGCCGTGCGCCTGGGGCACCGTCAGGGCGGTGAGGCCCAGTCCGGCCAGTTCGTCCCAGGCCGCGCGGTCGAAGCCGCCGGCGGCGACGATGGCGCGGCGCCGCTCGAAGCCGTAGCCCTTGTCCACCCAGCGGCGCACCGCGTCACGCAGCTGCTGCTGGTCGTCGGAGAAGTCGAAGTCCATGGCGTTTCCTTCGCTGGCGTCAGCCCAGCACGGTCTGCGCGACGATGTTGCGCTGCACCTCGTTGCTGCCGCCATAGATGGTCGTCTTGCGCAGGTTGAAATAGCTGGCGGCCAGCGGCGCGTTGGCCACCTCGCCACCGGGGAAGCCGCCGAGCGCCCCTGCGCTAGCGTCACCCTGCCAGCCGGCCTCCATGGCCTCTTCGATGAACGGCAGGGCGAATGGGCCGGCGGCCAGCATCATCAGCTCGGCGTAGCGCTGCTGGATCTCGCTGCCGCGGATCTTCAGCAGGCCGGCGATGTCCAGCGAATTCTTGCCGCTCTTTTGCGCCGACAGCACGCGCAGCACCAGCATCTCCAGCGCCACGATGTCCACCTCCAGCAGCGCGATCTGATCGCGAAAGCGGGTGTCCTGCCACACGCCCTCGGTGCGGGCGATGCGCTTGAGGCGCTCCAGCTCGCGCTTGGCGCGGTTGACCTCGGCGATGTTGCTGCGCTCGTGCGCCAGCAGGTACTTGGCGTAGGTCCAGCCCTGGTTTTCCTCGCCGACGAGCTGGTCGGCCGGCACCTTGACGTTGTCGAAGAAGACCTCGTTGACTTCGCACTCGCCGTCCAGCAGCCGGATCGGCCGCACGCTGATGCCGGGGCTCTTCATGTCCATCAGCAGAAAGCTGATGCCCGCCTGCGGCTTGCCCTCTGTGCTGGTGCGCACCAGGTTGAACATCCAGTCGCCGTGCTGGCCCAGCGTGGTCCAGGTCTTCTGGCCATTGACGATGTAGTGGTCGCCGACGCGCTCGGCTCGGGTCTTCAGGCTGGCCAGGTCGGAGCCGGCGCCGGGCTCGCTGTAGCCCTGGCTCCACCAGACCTCGCCACTGGCGATGCCGGGCAGGAAGCGCCGCTGCTGCTCGGGCGTGCCGAAGGCCATGATGACCGGCGCCACCATCACCGGCCCGAAGGGCAGGATGCGCGGCGCGCCGGCCAGCGCCAGCTCTTCCTCGAACAGGTGCCGCTGCACCGCGCTCCAGCCCGGGCCGCCGAACTCCGTCGGCCAGGCATAGGCCAGCCAGCCCTGGCGGCCGAGCACCTTTGCCCAGCCCTGCAAATCATCCTTCGTCAGGCGCAGGCCCTGGTGCACCTTGTGCGCCAGCTCAGGCGCCAGGTGGCTGCGGACCCACGCGCGCACCTCGGCGCGAAAGGCCTGCTCCTCGGGGGTGAATGCCAGATCCATCGGGTGTCTCCTGTGCAGCGCAGGCGGTTGTAGCACGGGCGTTCGCGCCGGTGCTGTCAGGCCTGGGACACGCCCGCGGTCGGGTGAGTCAGCCGGCGGGCAAATCCACGCCCAGTTGCGCGCACAGCTGGGCCAGGGCGGAGCGTAGCGCGGCGACCTCTGCCTCCAGCGCCTGCACGCGCTCGTGCAGCACCGCATCGCCAGTTGCCGGCGCGCTGCGCGGCGCGGCCGCGGCCAGGGCCTGCACATCCACCGGGCCACACAGCAGCTGCGCCCAGCGGCTTTCGCGCGCGCCGGGCGCGCGCGGCAGCAGCACCGCCAGCGGGCCGCCGCGCTCGTCGCTGCGCTCGGCCAGTTCGTGCAGGAAGGCCTCGACCGAGGAGATGTCGGCGAAGCGGTGCCAGCGCTCGGCGTTGATGCGCAACTCGCCGGCGGTCTGCGGCCCACGCAGCGCCAGCAGCGCCAGCAGCACCGCCGACTGGTCCGGCACGCCCGCGCCGCGCGGGAAGTTGTGCTCCCAGCGCGCCGTGCGGGCGCCGCCGATCTCGACCACCAGCGCGCGGCTGCGCAGCGCGTCCAGGGCGTCCTGCGCCTCGCCCTCAGTCAGCTGCATCACCGGCTCGCGGCTGGACTTCTGGTTGCAGCCGGCCAGCAGGCTGTTCAGGGTGAGCGGGTAGCTGTCGGGCACGGTGCGCGACTTCTCCATCAGCGTGGCGAGCACGCGCGCCTGGATGGCGGTCAGGGGCTGGGTACGGGTGTCGAAGGGCATGGCAAAAGGCGACGCGGATAATCCGCGCCGATGAACAACAGGAACGTGGTGATTTTGATCTCGGGCGGCGGCTCGAACATGGCGGCCATCGTGCGCGCGGCCGAACAGCAGCGCTGGCAGGCGCGCCACGGCATCCGCATCGCGGCAGTGGTCAGCAACCGTGCCGACGCCGGCGGCCTGGCCTTCGCGCGCGAACATGGCATCGCCACCGAGGTGCTGGACCACCGGGCCCACAGCTCGCGCGAGGACTTCGACGCCGCCCTGGCGCGCACCATTGACGGCCACCAGCCGGCGCTGGTGGTGCTGGCCGGCTTCATGCGCATCCTGACGCCGGCCTTCGTCACGCACTACGCCGGGCGGCTGGTGAACATCCACCCCTCGCTGTTGCCGGCCTTCACCGGCCTGCACACGCACCAGCGCGCGCTGGACGCGGGCTGCCGCTTCGCCGGCTGCACGGTGCATGAGGTGACGGCCGAGCTGGACGCCGGGCCCATCCTGGAGCAGGCGGTGGTGCCGGTGCTGCCGGGCGACGATGCGCAGACCCTGGCCGCGCGCGTGCTGAGCCAGGAACACCTGATCTACCCGCGCGCCGTGCTGGCGCACCTGCTGCGCCAGCCAGCCGGGTGAGCGACGCAAAAAAGCGCCGCGTGCGCAGGGCACGGGCGCTTGTGTCGGAGCCAGGGGCCGGTCAGAGCGTGCGCAGCACCTTGGCGCCGCTGCCCTCCAGCAACTCCTGCGCCTGCTGCGTCTGGTGCGAATCGGTGGGGTGCACCACCAGGGCCCAGCGGCCCTTGCGCAAGGCCGAGCGCACCTGGGTAATCACGCGCACGTGGTCGGGCCGCAGCGTCACCAGCCCGCCCAGCAGCAGGCCGAAGGTGGTCGAGAAGCCGACGATGGCGATGAAGGCCAGCAGCGGGCTGCTGGTGACCATGACATGGCCGGTGTTCATCCAGTAGGCGTACAGCAGCAGGCCGAGCACGAAGCCGCAGAAACCCGCCACCAGGTGCGCGCGGAAGGCGGTATGGAAGATGCCGCGCTGCTCGGGTTCCATCTTGCGGCCGAACAGGTCGGCGCGGTGTGTCTTGAGGTCAGCCTGGCTGAGCAGGCGCACCTGCGTCGGCTCCATGCCGGGCAGGCGCAGCACGCGGCCGACCATGGCCTCGGCGCTGGCTTTGTCGTCGTACAGGGCCACGACCTTGGTGAGCGATTTCTCACCGAACATGCCTTGCAGAAGATAGTCCATGGGGTGCTCCTTTTCGCGGCGGACCTGGAGCCCGGCCGCCTTTCAGGGGTTGAATGACGGGATGGCGCCACCGTAGCCCCACGCACCCGGGGGTGTCGTAGGACGGTGCTGCGCGGCCTTGACGGCGCAGGTGTGCTGCTCGCGCAGTGCTACAAAAAAAGTAGCCACCAGTGGATAGCCCATAAGGGCTGGGGCCATATTTGATGCGGGTCAAGAATAAGCCGTCCTTGTCGTGGCGGTGCCTTCGCCGCCGATGGGACAATGGGCCCATGCATTCCAAAGCCCTTGTCGACGCCTGCGCCACGCTGCTGGCGCAGGTCCTGACCTTCGAGCATCCCGCCGACGCCGTCGTGGCGCGGCATTTCCGTGAACAGCGCCAGCTCGGCCCGCGCGAGCGCGCCACGCTGGCCGACGTCACCTACGCGGTGCTGCGCCGCAAGCTGCTGCTGGAGCAACTGGCGCGCTCGGGCAGCGGCCCACGCGAGCGGCGCCTGGCCATCCTCGGCCTCGCCGCCGTGCAGGACGAGCAGGCGCGCGCCGCTGACCCGGCCGCCACGCGCGGCCCGCGCGACTTCCTGAACAGCGCGTTGAACGACACTGAACGCCAGTGGCTGGCGCAGTGCGACGCCGTGCGCGCCGAGGACTTGCTGGCCCCGCACCGGTACAACCTGCCCGAGTGGCTGGCGACGGCGCTGCGCGAGCAGCTGGGCGACGAGGCGCAGTTCGGCGCGCTGGCCGAGGCGCTGCTGCAGCCGGCTCCGCTGGATTTGCGGGTCAACGTCATGAAGTCCAAGCGCGACCAGGCCCTGAAGGAGCTGGCGCAAGCAGCTATCAAAACCGAAGCAACGCCGTATTCGCCCTGGGGCCTGCGCGTGGCCGGCAAGCCGGCGCTGGCGCGCGTGCCGGCGTTCGCCAGCGGCGCGGTGGAAATCCAGGACGAGGGCTCGCAGCTGCTGGCGCTGCTGCTGGACGCCAAACGCGGCGAGATGGTGGCCGATTTCTGCGCCGGCGCTGGCGGCAAGACGCTGGCCATCGGCGCGACCATGCGCGGCACCGGACGGCTGTACGCCTTCGACGTGTCGGCGCACCGGCTGGAGGGCCTGAAACCCCGGCTGGCGCGCAGCGGGCTGTCCAACGTGCACCCGGTGGCCATCGCCCACGAGCGCGACGAGCGCATCAAGCGCCTGGCCGGCAAGATGGACCGGGTGCTGGTGGATGCTCCCTGCTCGGGCCTGGGCACGCTGCGGCGCAGCCCGCACCTGAAGTGGCGTGTCAAGCCCCAGGCGATCGCCGAGCTGGCGGCGCTGCAGGCGTCCATCCTGGCCAGCAGCGCGCGGCTGGTCAAACCCGGCGGACGGCTGGTATACGCCACCTGCAGCCTGCTGGCCGAGGAGAACGAGGCCGTCGCCGAGGCCTTCTCGGCCGCGCAGCGCGACTTCGAGCCAGTGCCGGTGGCCGGGCTACTGGCGCAGCTGAAGGTGGAGGGCGCCGACCAGCTGACCAGCGGCGGCGCGGATGGCGGACAGTTCCTGCGCCTGTGGCCGCATCGGCACCAGACCGACGGATTCTTTGCCGCCGTGTGGCAGCGGCGCTAGCCGGGCAGGGCATGCGGGCCGTACGCGGCCCGCTGCGCGACGGGAGCGCGCAACAAAAAACCGCCAGGGCGGCTGCCGCTGGCGGTTTTTTTGCTGTGCCGTCAGGCAGCCTGCAGCCGAATCACTTCAGCTTGGCTTCCTTGTATTCGACGTGCTTGCGCGCCTTGGGGTCGAACTTGATGATGCTCATCTTCTCGGGCATCGTCTTCTTGTTCTTGGTGGTGGTGTAGAAATGCCCGGTCGCAGCCGAGGACACCAGCTTGATCTTTTCGCGTCCGCCTTTGGTAGCCATGGTGGTACTCCTTCAGTTCGATTCTGCGGCTCAGGCCTGGCCGCGGGCGCGCATGTCTGCGAGCACGGACTCGATGCCGTTCTTGTCGATCAGGCGCAGGGCGGCACCGGAGACGCGCAGGCGCACCCAGCGGTTCTCGCTCTCCACCCAGAAACGGCGGTACTGCAGATTGGGCAGGAAGCGGCGCTTGGTCTTGTTGTTGGCGTGGGAAACGTTGTTCCCGCTCATGGGCTTCTTGCCCGTTACTTCACATACGCGTGCCATGGGGACACTCCGGTAGTTGTCGACGGCCTGCCTGCCCTGCGAACCCGGTGCTGCAAGGAGCCCGGGCGGGGCCGGCGGGCCTCACCTCGCCAGTTGGATTCGGGTGGCGGTAGCCCGTTGCCGCCTGCAAAAAGCAGCAAAGCCGCGCATTATAGCGCGGCCTGTCAAATCCTCGGGGGCCGCCCTCGCGCGTGGCCCCGGGCGCCTTATTCCACCTGTTCCAGGAAGCGCTGCGCGTCCAGCGCCGCCATGCAGCCGGTGCCGGCGCTGGTGATGGCCTGGCGGTAGATGTAGTCCTGCACGTCGCCGGCGGCGAACACGCCGGGCACGCTGGTCTGGGTGGCGAAACCCTTGTGCCCGCCCTGGGTGACGAGATAGCCGCCCTCCATCTCCAGCTGGCCCTGGAAGATGTCGGTGTTGGGCGCGTGGCCGATGGCGATGAAGCAGCCCTGCAGGGCGATGTCCTCGGTGCGGCCCGCGTCCTGCGTGCTGCGGATGCGGATGCCGGTGACGCCGGAGTCGTCGCCCAGCACCTCGTCCAGGGTGAAGTGGGTCTTGAGCTCGATCTTGCCCTCGGCGGCCTTTTCCATCAGCTTGTCGATCAGGATGGGTTCGGCGCGGAATTTGTCGCGGCGGTGCACCAGCGTGACCTTGCGGGCGATGTTGGACAGGTACAGCGCCTCCTCGACGGCGGTGTTGCCGCCGCCGATCACGCACACGTCCTGCTCGCGGTAGAAGAAGCCGTCGCAGGTCGCGCAGGCCGACACGCCGCGGCCCATGAAGGCCGCCTCGGACGGCAGGCCCAGGTACTTGGCCGAGGCGCCGGTGGCGATGATCAGCGCGTCGCAGGTGTAGGTGCCGCTGTCGCCGGTCAGGGTGAAGGGGCGCTTGGACAGGTCCACGGCGCCGATGTGGTCGAACACCACCTGGGTCTTGAAGCGCTCGGCGTGCTCCAGCATGCGCTGCATCAGGTCCGGGCCCTGCACGCCCAGCGGGTCGCCGGGCCAGTTGTCCACCTCGGTGGTGGTCATCAGCTGCCCGCCCTGGGCCATGCCGGTGATGAGCAGCGGCTGCAGGTTGGCGCGCGCGGCATAGACGGCGGCGCTGTAGCCGGCCGGGCCGGAGCCAAGGATCAGGACTTTGGCGTGCTGGGTTTGGGTGCTGGACATGGGCAGTTCGTCAGGTTCTTCAGAAGGCGGATGGCACAGTGGCAGGCGGCAGGCGCACGCCGTTGCGCGGCCGGGCCATTGTAGGGATGGCCCGCCGACCCCTGCCGGCGCGCGGGGCATGGGGTAAGCTTGGCGCGCTCGTTTTCCCGTATGACCTATTCTTTGAATACCCTGAACGGATCGCCACCAGCCAAAGGGGCGGTGCGCAGCGGGGTGGCGCGCTTCAGCCACGAACTCGTCCTGGTGGTGGCCCTGCTGCTGCTGCTGCTGTGGCTGCTGGCGCTGGTCAGCTACTCGCCGCAGGATGCGGCCTGGTCGACCACCGGCGCCGCCGGCGGCCGCGTGCAGGTGAACTGGATCGGTCGCCTGGGCGCCTGGACCGCCGATGCCAGCTACTTCCTGCTGGGCTTCTCCGCCTGGTGGGCAGTGGCCGCGGCCGTGCATGCCTGGCTGGCGTCGCTGGCGCGCTGGATGCGCGGCGGCGGGGACGCCGCCGAGCGGCCCTGGCGCCAGCGCGGCCTGTTCTGGGCCGGCTTGGTGCTGCTGCTGGCCGCCAGCTGCGCGCTGGAGTGGTCGCGCCTGTACCGTTTCGAGGACCTGCTGCCCGGCCACGCCGGCGGCATGCTGGGCTATGCCACGGGCCCGCTGGCGGTGCGCTGGCTGGGCTTCACCGGCTCGGGGCTGGCCGGGGTGATGCTGGTGGTGCTGGGTGCGGCGCTGGTGTTCGGCTTTTCCTGGGGGCATCTGGCCGAGCGGCTGGGTGGGCGCATCGACGCCCTGGTGCTGGCCGGGCGGGCGCAGCGCGAGCGCGTGCGCGACGCGGCCGTGGGCAAGCGCGCCGCGCGCGAGCGCGAGGCACGCCAGCGCGAGGCTGCGCAGGAGCGCGAGGAGCCGCGCCACGAGCCGCTCGACCTGCCGGCGTCCCTCCCCACCGCCGCCATGGCGGACGAGCCGGCCTTCGCCGCGCCGCCGCGCGCGCGCAAGGAACCTGCCGGCACCGCCGCCGCGGCGTCCGCGCCGCTGCCAGCCGCCGCCGCACCAGACGCGGCGGCCGCGCCGCGCGCCGCGCGTGCGCAGCAGCAAAAGCCCCTGTTCACCGAAGCCGCCGACAGCACCCTGCCGCAGGTCAGCCTGCTGGACGCGGCGCAGTCGCGCCAGGAAACGGTGACGCCGGAAACGCTGGAGATGACCAGCCGGCTGATCGAGAAGAAGCTCAAGGACTTCGGCGTCGAGGTCGAGGTGGTGGCCGCCGCGCCCGGCCCGGTCATCACGCGCTACGAGATCGAGCCGGCCACGGGCGTCAAGGGCTCGCAGATCGTGAACCTGGCCAAGGACCTGGCGCGCTCGCTGTCGCTGGTGTCCATCCGCGTGGTCGAGACCATCCCGGGCAAGACCACCATGGCGCTGGAGCTGCCCAACGCCCGGCGCCAGACCATCCGCCTGTCGGAAGTGCTGGGCTCGCAGGTCTACCACGACGCACGCAGCCTGCTCACCGTGGGCCTGGGCAAGGACATCGTCGGCCAGCCCATCGTCGCCGACCTGGCGAAGATGCCGCACTGCCTGGTGGCCGGCACCACCGGCTCGGGCAAGTCGGTGGGCATCAACGCGATGATCCTGTCGCTGCTGTACAAGGCCGAGGCGCGCGACGTGCGCCTGCTCATGATCGATCCCAAGATGCTGGAGATGAGCGTCTACGAGGGCATCCCGCACCTACTGGCGCCGGTGGTCACCGACATGAAGCAGGCCGCGCACGGCCTGAACTGGTGCGTCGCCGAGATGGAGCGGCGCTACAAGCTGATGAGCAAGCTGGGCGTGCGCAACCTGGCCGGCTACAACACGAAAATCGACGAAGCGCGCTCGCGCGAGGAGTCCATTCCCAACCCCTTCAGCCTGAACCCCGAGGCGCCCGAGCCCCTGGAGCGGCTGCCGCACATCGTCGTCGTCATCGACGAGCTGGCCGACCTGATGATGGTCGTGGGCAAGAAGATCGAGGAGCTGATCGCACGCCTGGCGCAGAAGGCCCGCGCCGCCGGCATCCACCTGATCCTGGCCACGCAGCGCCCGAGCGTCGACGTGATCACCGGCCTGATCAAGGCCAACATCCCGACGCGCATCGCCTTCCAGGTCAGCAGCAAGATCGACAGCCGCACCATCCTGGACCAGATGGGCGCGGAGGCCCTGCTGGGCATGGGCGACATGCTCTACATGCCCAGCGGCACCGGCCTGCCGGTGCGCGTGCACGGCGCCTTCGTGTCGGACGAGGAAGTGCACCGCGTGGTCGATTACCTCAAGACGCAGGGGGCGCCGGACTACATCGACGGCGTGCTGGAGGGCGGTACCGTCGACGGCGAGGACAGCGGCTTCGGCGCGCTGGACGGCGAGGGCGGCGGGGGTGAGAAGGACCCCATGTACGACCAGGCTGTCGAGGTGGTGCTGAAGGACCGCAAGGCCAGCATCTCCTACGTGCAGCGCAAGCTGCGCATCGGCTACAACCGCTCGGCGCGGCTGCTGGAGGACATGGAGAACGCCGGCCTGGTCAGCGCCCTCACGTCCAACGGCCAGCGCGAGGTGCTGGTGCCCGCACGCAGCGAATAGGAACCCAAGGCTTTGAAAAGACTACTGACGACTCTCGTGATTGCCGCCAGCGCCTCGTGGGCCTGGGCGGATGGCCTGTCCAGCCTGGAAGGCTTCATGAAATCCGCCCAAAGCGGCAGCGCCCAGTTCACACAGACGGTGACCTCGCCCCCGAAGGACGGCCAGACTGCGCGCAGCAAGACCAGCAGCGGCACGTTCGACTTCCAGCGCCCCGGGCACTTCCGCTTCATCTACCAAAAGCCGTTCGAGCAGACCATCGTCGCCGACGGCAAGACGCTGTGGCTGTACGACGCCGACCTGAACCAGGTCACGCGCCGCGCGCAGGACAAGGCGCTGGGCTCCACGCCGGCGGCGCTGCTGGCCTCCGCGCCCAACCTGGCGGCGCTGCGTGCCGACTTCACGCTCGAATCCGCACCCGACGCCGACGGCCTGCAGTGGGTGCTGGCCACCCCGAAGGCGCGCGACGGCCAGCTGAAGAGCGTGCGCGTGGGGTTCGACGGCGAGACACTGGCGGCGCTGGACATCCTGGACAGCTTCGGCCAGCGCTCGCTGATCCGCTTCACCGGCATGCGCCTGAACCCGCAACTGCCCGCGGGCACCTTCACCTTCAAGCCGCCCGCAGGTGCGGACGTGCTCTCGCAGTAATCACCTATTGCTATTTTTTCGATAGCTGAAGGCCCGTGTTCCATCAGGACTGCGGGCCTTTTTTTGCCGAAGGCAGGGCCAGCGCCGCCGCCATGCGCGCGCGCACCACCGGCAGCCATTCCGCCTCGAACCACGGGTGGTGCTTGAGCCAGCCGTTGTTGCGCGGGCTGGGGTGGGGCAGGGCGATCACGGGGCTGTCCGGTGCGCCGCTGGTGCGCACGATGTCCGCCAGGGTCTGGCCGCGGCTGCCCGGCAGGTGCCAGCCGATGGCATGGCGGCCCACGGCTACGGTCAGCGCCACGTTCGGCAGGCGCGCGAGCAGCGGCGCGCGCCAGGTGGGCGCGCACTCCGGGCGTGGCGGCGCATCGCCCGACGCGGCCCGGCCCGGGTAGCAAAAGCCCATCGGCACGATGGCCACCCTTTGATCGTCGTAGAACACCTCGCGCGGCAGCTGCAGCCAGTCGCGCAGGCGCTCGCCGCTGGCGTCGTCGAACGGCACGCCCGAGGCATGCACCTTGGTGCCGGGCGCCTGGCTGGCGATCAGGATGCGCGCGCCGGTGCCCGCCTGCAGCACCGGGCGCGGGCCCAGCGGCAGGAAGGGCGCGCACAGCGTGCAGGCGCGCACGCGCTGCAGCAGCGGATCGAGGGGCAGGGAGGCGAGCGGTGGCGTGTGGGCAGGGGACATGCCTTGCATGTTGGGCGGGCGCGCGCCAGTGCAAGCCGGGCGCTGCGCCAGCCGCTACGATCGACCGTGCCGCCCGCGACCGCCATGAACACCAACACCTCCGCCTCCGCCGCCCACCACCAGCCGCTGGCCGAACGCCTGCGCCCGCGCACCCTGGGCGAGGTCATCGGCCAGCAGCACATCCTGGGGCCGGGCAAGCCGCTGCGTCTGGCGTTCGAATCCGGCCGGCCGCACAGCTGCATCCTGTGGGGCCCGCCAGGCGTGGGCAAGACGACCATCGCCCGCCTGATGGCCGAGGCCTTCGATGCGCAGTTCATCGCCATCAGCGCGGTGCTGGGCGGCGTGAAGGAGATCCGCGAGGCGGTGCAGCTGGCCGAAGGTGCCCGGGACGGACTGGTGCCGCAGCGCACCATCGTCTTCGTCGACGAGGTGCACCGCTTCAACAAGAGCCAGCAGGATGCCTTCCTGCCGCACGTGGAAAGCGGCCTGTTCACCTTCGTCGGCGCGACCACCGAGAACCCGTCGTTTGAGGTCAACTCGGCGCTGCTGTCACGCGCGACGGTGTACGTGCTGCACAGCCTGACCGACGAGGATTTGCAGCAAATTGTGGCCCGGGCCCAGGCGGAGCAAGCGCTGCCAGCTATCGAAAACGAAGCGCTGCAGCGGTTGATCGCCTATGCCGATGGCGATGCACGGCGGCTGTTGAACACGCTGGAGACGCTGTCGCTCACCGCCGCCCAGGCGGGCGTGGAGCGCATCGACGACGCCTGGCTGCTCAATGTGCTGGGTCAGCAGGTGCGCCGCTACGACAAGGGCGGCGAGCAGTTCTACGACACCATCAGCGCGCTGCACAAGTCGGTGCGCGGCTCCGACCCGGATGCGGCGCTGTACTGGCTGGTGCGCATGCTCGACGGCGGCGCCGACCCGAAGTACCTGGCGCGGCGCATCATCCGCATGGCCTGGGAGGACATCGGCCTGGCCGACCCGCGCGCCATGCAGATCACCAACGAGGCGGCGCAGACCTACGAGCGTCTGGGCTCACCCGAGGGCGAGCTGGCGCTGGCCCAGGCCGTGATCTACCTGGCCGTCGCGCCCAAGAGCAATGCCGGCTACGCGGCCTACAACAAGGCGCGCGCCTTCGTCAAGGGCGACGCCACGCGCCCGGTGCCGCTGCACCTGCGCAACGCGCCCACCAAGCTGATGAAACAGCTGGACTATGGCCGCGGCTACCGCTACGCCCATGACGAAGAAAGAGGCTTCGCCGCCGGCGAGAGTTACCTGCCCGACGGCATGGCGCCGCCGGGCTTCTACCAGCCGGTGCCGCGCGGGCTGGAGATCAAGATCGGCCAGAAGCTGGACGAGCTGCGCGCGCGCAATGCGGCAGCAGCGTCGGCGGACGACGTGCCGCCGGGCGACCCGGCCTGACACGCGGCAGCGCTGGCGCGGAGTGTCTGGCGGAGGCCATCGGCACATACCCTGCGGCCGCGACGACATTCCGGCCACGGCTGCCACCGGCGAATCTTTGCCGCTGGCTTGATCAAGGGAAAACCCCGCTGAAGCCGTGCCGTGGCGCGCGCACAAGCCGTGACAGAATTTCGCAGCCGAACCCGCACAGCAACCATCTGGCGGGTTTTTTGTTAGCAATGCGGCGGCCCACAAGGCTGCATCCCCGGGTGCCTGCCGCGGCCGCGGGTCATGCCGACTGCGCCACAGCGAAGGAACGCACGTTATGGACATCCTGCTGCAGCAGATCATCAATGGTCTGGTCCTGGGCAGCATGTACGCCTTGATAGCCCTGGGCTACACCATGGTGTACGGCATCATCCAGTTGATCAACTTCGCCCACGGCGAGGTGCTGATGATCGGCGCGCTCACCAGCTGGAGCTGCATTGGCCTGATGCAGGAGGCGATGCCCGACGCCCCCGGCTGGTCCATCCTGCTGCTGGCCACGCTGATCGCCTGCGTCGTCGCCGCGGTGCTGAATTTCACCATCGAGAAGGTGGCCTACAAGCGGCTGCGCAACAGCCCGCGCCTGGCGCCCTTGATCACCGCCATCGGCATGTCGCTGCTGTTGCAGACGCTGGCGATGATCATCTGGAAGCCCAACTACAAGCCCTATCCGACGCTGCTGCCGACCACCCCGTTCCAGCTCGGCGGCGCCGTGATCACGCCCACGCAGGTGCTGATCCTGACAGTGACGGTGGTGGCGCTGGCGGCCATGGTCTATCTGGTGAACTACACCCGCCTGGGCCGCGCCATGCGCGCCACCGCCGAGAACCCGCGCGTGGCGGCGCTGATGGGCGTCAAGCCGGACATGGTGATCTCGGCCACCTTCATCATCGGCGCGGTGCTGGCGGCCATCGCCGGCATCATGTACGCCTCCAACTACGGCACGGCGCAGCACACCATGGGCTTCCTGCCGGGCCTCAAGGCCTTCACCGCGGCGGTATTCGGCGGCATCGGCAACCTGGCCGGCGCGGTCATCGGCGGCATCCTGCTGGGGCTGATCGAGGCCATCGGCTCGGGCTACATCGGCCAGCTCACGGGCGGCGTGCTGGGCAGCCACTACACCGACATTTTCGCCTTCATCGTGCTCATCATCATCCTCACGCTGCGCCCCTCGGGCCTGCTGGGCGAGCGCGTGGCGGACCGGGCGTGAAGGGGCCGAACACCATGAGAACCAACCGCACGCTGCAATGGATCGTGGGCGGCATCGCGCTGCTGGTGCTGCCGCTGGTGCTGCAGTACTTCGGCAATGCCTGGGTGCGCATTGCCGACCTGGCCCTTTTGTACGTCATACTGGCGCTGGGCCTGAACATCGTGGTCGGCTACGCCGGCCTGCTGGACCTGGGCTACGTGGCGTTCTACGCCGTGGGTGCCTACATGTTCGGCCTGCTGGCCTCGCCGCACCTGGCGGAGAACTTCGCCTGGTTCGCCCAGCACTTCCCGGAAGGGCTGCACCTGTCGCTGTGGGCGGTGATTCCGCTGGCGCTGCTGCTGGCGGCCATCACCGGCGTGCTGCTGGGCATCCCGGTGCTGAAACTGCGCGGCGACTACCTGGCCATCGTCACGTTGGGCTTCGGCGAGATCATCCGCATCTTCATGAACAACCTGGACCACCCGGTCAACATCACCAACGGCCCCAAGGGCCTGGGCCAGATCGATTCGGTCAAGGTGTTCGGGCTGGACCTGGGGCGCCGGCTGGAGCTGTTCGGCTATGACATCAGCTCGGTCACGCTGTACTACTACCTGTTCCTGGCGCTGGTGCTCGTCACCATCGTGATCTGCTACCGGCTGCAGGACTCGCGCATCGGCCGCGCCTGGATGGCGATCCGCGAGGACGAGATCGCCGCCAAGGCCATGGGCATCAACACGCGCAACATGAAGCTGCTGGCCTTCGGCATGGGCGCGTCCTTCGGCGGCGTGGCCGGGGCCATGTTCTCGGCCTTCCAGGGCTTCGTCTCGCCCGAGTCGTTCAGCCTGATGGAGTCGATCATGATCGTCGCCATGGTGGTGCTGGGCGGCATCGGCCACATTCCCGGCGTGATCCTGGGCGCGGTGCTGCTGTCGGCGCTGCCCGAGGTGCTGCGCTATGTCGCCGGGCCGCTGCAGGCCATGACCGACGGGCGGCTCGATGCCTCCATCCTGCGCCAGCTGCTGATCGCGCTGGCCATGATCAGCGTGATGCTGCTGCGCCCGCGTGGCATCTGGCCCGCGCCCGACCACGGCAAGAGCCTGGCCCACAAGGCTTGATTCCCGCCACCAGCGAAGACATCCATGGCAGAGACAAACGACAACGAGGTGGTGCTGCAGGTCGCGGGCATCTCCAAGCGCTTCGGCGGCCTGCAGGCGCTGTCGGACGTGGGCATCACCATCCGCCGCGGCCAGGTCTACGGACTGATCGGCCCCAACGGCGCGGGCAAGACCACGTTCTTCAACGTCATCACCGGCCTGTACACGCCCGACAGCGGCAGCTTCGCGCTGGCCGGCCGGCCCTATGAGCCGCGCGCCGTGCACCTGGTGGCCAAGGCCGGCATCGCCCGCACCTTCCAGAACATCCGCCTGTTCGCCGAGATGACGGCGCTGGAGAACGTCATGGTCGGGCGGCACATCCGCACGCGGTCGGGGCTGGCGGGCGCCATCTTTCGCACAAAGGGCTTTCGCGACGAGGAGGCGCAGATCGCCGCCCGCGCGCGCGAGCTACTGGACTATGTCGGCATCGCCCGCTACGCCGACTTCAAGGCGCGCACACTGTCCTACGGCGACCAGCGCCGCCTGGAGATCGCCCGCGCCCTGGCCACCGACCCGCAGCTGATTGCCCTGGACGAGCCCGCCGCCGGCATGAACGCCACCGAGAAGGTGCAGCTGCGCGAGCTGATCGACCGCATCCGCAACGACAGCCGCACCATCTTGCTGATCGAGCACGACGTGAAGCTGGTCATGGGCCTGTGCGACCGCGTCACGGTGCTGGACTACGGCAAGCAGATCGCCGAGGGCACGCCGGCCGAGGTGCAGAAGAACGAGAAGGTGATCGAGGCCTACCTCGGCACCGGAGGACACTGAGCGATGACGCAGACGCAGATGGCACACACGCCGGCCCCGGCACAGCCAGACCCGCAGACCCGCCCGGTGCTGCTGCAGGTGCAGGGCCTGAAGGTTGCCTACGGCGGCATCCAGGCCGTCAAGGGCGTGGACCTGCAGGTGCGCGAGGGCGAACTGGTCACGCTGATCGGCTCCAACGGCGCCGGCAAGACCACCACCATGAAGGCCATCACCGGCGGCCTGGCGATGAACGACGGCGACATCCAGTACCTGGGGCGCAGCATCCGCGGCCAGGGCGCGTGGGACCTGGTGCGCCGCGGTCTGGTGATGGTGCCCGAGGGGCGCGGCGTGTTCGCGCGCATGACCATCACCGAGAACCTGCTGATGGGTGCCTATACGCGCACCGACAAGGCCGGCATCGCCGCCGATGTCGAGCGCATGTTCGGCATCTTCCCGCGCCTGCGCGAGCGCCGCGACCAGCTGGCCGGCACCATGAGCGGCGGCGAGCAGCAGATGCTGGCCATGGCCCGGGCGCTGATGAGCCAGCCCAAGGTGCTGCTGCTGGACGAGCCGTCGATGGGGCTGTCGCCGATCATGGTCGACAAGATCTTCGAGGTGGTGCGCGACGTGTACCAGCTCGGCGTGACCATCGTGCTGGTCGAGCAGAACGCCAGCCGCGCGCTGGCCATCGCCGACCGCGGCTACGTCATGGAGTCGGGCCTGATCAGCATGTCCGGCGCCGGGCGCGAGCTGCTGGAGGACCCGCGCGTGCGCGCGGCCTACCTGGGCGAGTAGGGCGGCGCACGGCAGCGGCCCCGGAGGCTACGTTTTTGATAGCTTCAGGCCCTTGCATCAAAAGGGCTACAGTGCGATTTCATTGAAATTTTCGCTGTTGCCATGCAATCCCTGCAATCCCTGCCCATACCCTTGCAGACCATCGCGTTGCTGGCCGCCAGCAACGTCTTCATGACGTTCGCCTGGTACGGCCACCTGCGCAACCTGGCCAGCGCGCCGTGGTACGTCGCGGCGCTCGTCAGCTGGGGCATCGCGTTGTTCGAATACCTGCTGCAGGTGCCGGCCAACCGCATCGGCCACAGCCAGTTCAGCGTCGGGCAGTTGAAGATCATGCAGGAGGTCATCACCCTCACGGTGTTCGTGCCGTTCGCCGCGCTGTACCTGGGCGAACCTCTGAAGTGGGACTACCTGTGGGCCGGCCTGTGCCTGGTCGGGGCGGTGTATTTCATCTTTCGCGGCGCCTGAAGGGGCGTTTCGGGCGCGGTTAAACTCGCGCCCATTCCGCGCTCCGGGTCACACGATGGGCCGTGCGGCGCGGCACCGTCCCCGTATTCCCCGACTATTCCACCAGGAAACCTGATGCTGTTTGGCAAGCTGTTGCCGCGCGAAGGCAATTTTTTTGACATGTTCAACCAGCATGCCGAGCGCATCGTCGAGGCCGCGCGCGCGTTCTCGCAGCTGGTGGCCAACTACAACGACCAGCACCTGCGCGACCGTTACAACCTGGACGTGGACAACGCCGAGCGCGCCGCCGACCGCGTCACGCACGAGGTCAACCGCACGCTGCACAAGACCTTCATCACGCCCATCGACCGCGAGCAGATCCACTCGCTGATCAACACCATGGACGACGTGGCCGACCTGATCCAGGACGCGGCCGAGACCATGGCGCTGTACGACGTGCAGCACATGACCGAGGAAATCACCCGCCTGACGGACCTGAGCCTGAAGTGCTGCGAGCGCGTGCAGGACGCCGTCAAGCTGCTGGCGCGCATCGCCGACCCGGCCGTGGCCGAGGCCGCGCTCAAGACCTGCGAGGAGATCGACCGCCTGGAGGGCGACGCCGACCGCGTGCTGCGCAGCGCCATGAGCAAGCTCTTTCGCGAGGAAGTGGACGTGCGCGAGCTGATCAAGCTCAAGGCGATCTACGAACTGCTCGAAGGTGTGACCGACCGCTGCGAGGACGTGGCCAACCACATCGAGGGCATCATCCTCGAGAACTCCTGAGCCCGGTCGGCGCCACCGCCGCCCGGTTCAGCCCCCTTCCCATGGAAACCATGCAAACCGCCCTGTGGGTCGTCGCACTGCTGGTGGCGCTGGCCATCCTGTTCGACTTCATGAACGGGTTCCACGACGCCGCCAACTCGATCGCCACCGTGGTCTCCACGGGCGTGCTCAAACCCACGCAGGCCGTGGTGTTCGCGGCGTTTTTCAACTTCGTCGCCATCTTCGTCTTCCACCTGAGCGTGGCGGCGACGATAGGCAAGGGCATCGTCGACCCGGGCGTGGTCGACACGCACGTCATCTTCGGCGCGCTGGTCGGCGCCATCACCTGGAACGTCATCACCTGGTACTACGGCATCCCCAGCAGCAGCTCGCACGCGCTGATCGGCGGCATCGTCGGCGCGGTGATCGCCAAGGCCGGCTCCGGCGCGCTGGTGGCCAGCGGCATCCTGAAGACGGTGGCTTTCATCTTCATCTCGCCGGTGCTGGGCTTCTTGCTCGGCTCGCTGATGATGGTCGCCGTGGCCTGGACCTTCCGGCGCATGCGCCCGAGCCGCATCGACAAGTGGTTCCGCCGGCTGCAGCTGGTCTCGGCCGGCGCCTACAGCCTGGGCCACGGCGGCAACGATGCGCAAAAGACCATCGGCATCATCTGGCTGCTGCTGATCGCCACCGGCTACTCGTCGGCCAGCGACGGCGCGCCGCCCACCTGGGCCATCATCTCGTGCTACGCGGCCATCGGCCTGGGCACGATGTTCGGCGGCTGGCGCATCGTGAAGACCATGGGCCAGAAGATCACCAAGCTCAAACCCGTCGGGGGCTTCTGCGCCGAGACCGGCGGCGCCATGACGCTGTTCATCGCCACCGCCCTGGGCATCCCGGTCTCGACCACGCACACCATCACCGGCGCCATCGTCGGCGTGGGCTCCACGCAGCGCGCCAGCGCCGTGCGCTGGGGCGTGGCGGGCAACATCGTCTGGGCGTGGATCCTGACCATCCCGGCCAGCGCCTTCGTCGCCGCCATCGCGTACTGGGTCAGTTTGCAGTTGTACTAGAGAACAACCCCCTGAGCCGCTGCGCGGCTTCCCCCTTCTCTCGCCGCGCTGCGCGCGTCGGGAAGGGGGACGACGCTGGTGGACTGGCAAAGTCAGATCCACGGCGTCCGCTGGCATGACGGGGGGTCCGTCTCGACGGTTGCGCTGGATGCTATTTTTTAGATAGCTAAAGGCCTGCGTCCTTTATGGATTTCGGCCGTATTTCATTGAGAGATCTTGCGCGCCTCCTCAATCTGGTACTCGAAGTAGCGCTGGAAGCTGAAGGCCAGGCTGGCCATCAGCACGGCGGTGCCCACCATCAGCGCCAGGGCGATGGCGAAGATGGTGGGCCAGCCGGTGCGGCCCGGGGCGGCGTCGGGCTCGGCCCGGGGGTTGAAGCGGGCGTTCCAGCGCTCGGGTGTCATCAGGCCGTACAGGATGGCGCGCAGCGCGCAGCCGGCGATGGTGAAGCCCAGCAGCGGGATCAGCAGCCAGCTCAGGTGGTCGTCCACGCCCCACTGCTGCACGCGCTCGATGCCATAGACGCCCAGCGCGGTGGGCAGCGGCAGCAGCCAGCCGACGATGTCGCCCAGTCCGTGCAGGTAGAAGCGGTGCAGGCCCAGCGGGCCGCCGAGAAAGGCCAGCCAGGCGGCCACAGTCTTGTTTTTCATGGGCGCCGATTATTGGCCGGGTCCGTCGGGTGGCGTGGTGTCGCCCGGACCCAGGGCTTTCTCCATCAACACCACGTCGCGCCAGGCGCCCAGCTTCCATCCCGCTGAGCGCAGCACGCCCGCCTGGGTGAATCCGGCGGCGCGGTGCACGCCGATCGAGCCGGCGTTGGCCGAGTCGCCTATCACCGCCAGCAGCTTGCGCACGCCGCGCGCCTCGGCCTCTTCGGCCAGCGCTTGCAGCAACCGCCCGCCGATGCCACGCCCGCGCGCCGCATCCAGCACGTACACCGAGTCCTCGGCGCAGAAGCGGTAGGCCGGGCGCGGCTTGAACCAGTTGCAATAGGCAAAGCCCAGCAGCGTACCCTGTGCCTGGTCCTCGGCCACCAGCCAGGGCAGGCCGCGCGCCAGCACCTCGGCGCGGCGCGCTGCCATCTCGGCCGCCGTGGGCGGCTCGGTCTCGAAGGTGCCGGTGCCGTGCAGCACATGGTGGGCATATAGGGCGGCGATGGCCGGCAGGTCGGCATCGCGACTGGGGCGGATGAGGGGCATGGAACCAAGCACACGGTTGGGGATATAATCGCGGGCTTTGCTGCGTGTCGCTGGCCGGGTGGCCAGTCGCGTGTCTCAAACGCGGCAAGAACGCCGCGGCCCGTGCGGTGCATTGTCACTTGTAGGCCGCAACCACCCGAAGGATTCATCATGGTCGTGATTCGACTCTCGCGCGGCGGCTCCAAGGGCCGTCCCTTCTTCAACATCGTCGTCGCCGACAAGCGCGTGCGCCGCGATGGCCGCTTCATCGAGCGCCTGGGCTTCTACAACCCCTCGGCCAAGGGCGGCGAGGAAGCCCTGCGCGTCGCGCAGGACCGCGTGACCTACTGGAAGAGCGTCGGCGCCCAGGCGTCTCCCACCGTGGAGCGTCTGTTCAAGCAGGCCGCTCAGCAGCAGCCCGCAGCGGCTGCCGCCGAAGCTGCTGCTGCCTGATACGCCGCAATAGCGCCTGAAGGCGAGCGGGACCGGGACGACCGGCCCGGCTCGCCTTTTTCGTTTCTCCGCCCGACACTCGCCTGAGGCGCTTCGTTTCCCCTTTCTCTGACCGTCCATGCCCAACCTGCCCGTGCTGCCTGCCGCCGAACTGCCGCCTGATGCCGTCGAGGTCGGCCGCATCACCGATGCCTGGGGCGTCAAGGGCTGGCTCAAGGTGCTGCCCTACAGCAGCCAGCCCGAGGCGCTGCTGGGCGCGCGCAGCTGGCTGCTGCAACCGGCCGAGCGCGGTGCCAAAAGCTTTTTCACCGGCACGGTGGCGCTGGAGATCCGCCAGTCGCGCGTGCACTCGGACGCCGTCGTCGCCTGGGCGCAGGGCGTGGACGACCGCGACGCCGCCGAGGCGCTGCGCGGCGCGCGCGTGTTCGTGCCTCGCTCGGCCTTCCCGCAGACGCAGGGCGAGGACGAGTTCTACTGGGTCGACCTGATCGGCCTGGAGGTGGTGAACCGCGAGGGCGTGCCCCTGGGCGTGGTGCGCGAGCTGCTGCCCACCGGCCCGCAAACCACGCTGGTGCTGCAGTACGAGGAGGGCGGCAAGCCGCACGAGCGCATGATCCCCTTCGTCTCGGCCTTCGTCGACCAAGTGGACCTGGCCGGAAAACGCATCACCGTGGACTGGCAGCCCGACTTCTGAGCCTTCGGGCCGCGACCGCGCATGCGCTTCGACATCATCACCCTGTTCCCGGAGCTGTTCGCGCCGCTGCTGGCCAGCGGCGTGACGCGGCGTGCCTACGCCTCGGGCCAGGTCGAGGTGCGGCTGTGGAACCCGCGCGACCACGCCGAGGGCAACTACCGCCGCGTGGACGATCGGCCGTTCGGCGGCGGGCCCGGCATGGTCATGCTGGCCGAGCCGCTGGCGCGCTGCCTGGCGGCCATCCGCGCGGCGCGCTCTGAGGGCCCCGAGGGGCAGGCGCCACTGGTGCTGTTCTCGCCCATCGGCCAGCGGCTCGATCACGCGGGCGTGCAGGCCTGGGCCGGCAGCACCGGCGCCATCCTGCTGTGCGGCCGTTACGAGGGCGTGGACCAGCGCTTCATCGACCGGCACGTGGACGTGCAGATCAGCCTGGGCGACTTCGTGCTGTCGGGCGGCGAGATCGCTGCCATGGCGCTGCTGGACGCCGTGGCGCGGCTGCAGCCCGGCGTGCTGCACGACGCCGGCAGCCACCAGCTCGACAGCTTCAACCCGGCGCTGGACGGTCTGCTGGACTGCCCGCACTACACCCGCCCCGAGGTGTGGCAGGGCGAGGCCGCACCGCCTGCGCTGCTGTCCGGCCACCACGCGCAGATCGAGCGCTGGCGGCGCGAGCAGCGCCTGGCGATCACCGCGCGCCACCGCCCTGACCTGCTGGCCCAGGCGCGCGCGCAGGGCGCGCTCGGCCGCGCCGACGAGGCGTTCCTGGCGCAGCTGCCGCTTGCGGGCGGGGCCGGCTGAGCGCCCTTGCAGGCATTTTGCGCCGCCGGGCTATAATGGCGGGCTTTTCGATCCTCTATCCGGCCGCTGCGCACCACGCTTTCGAGCCGCACAGCCCACAGGCGCCAATCGGGGCGCCGCATGCCAATCATGGCGCGGACATGATCGATGCGAGTGCAACCATGAACCTCATCCAGACCCTCGAGCAGGAAGAAATCGCCCGCTTGAACAAAAAGGTCCCGTCCTTTGCCCCCGGCGACACCGTGATCGTCAGCGTGAATGTGGTCGAAGGCTCGCGCAAACGCGTCCAGGCCTACGAAGGCGTGGTCATCGCCAAGCGCAACCGCGGCCTGAACAGCGCCTTCACGGTGCGCAAGATCTCCAGCGGCGAAGGTGTCGAGCGCACCTTCCAGACCTACAGCCCGCTGATCGCCGGCGTCGAGGTCAAGCGCCGCGGCGACGTGCGCCGTGCCAAGCTGTACTACCTGCGCGGCCGCAGCGGCAAGTCGGCCCGCATCAAGGAAAAGCTGCCTTCGCGCGTCAAGGTCGCCCAGACCGAAGCCGCGTAAAGCAGCAGTCTCTGGCGGCGCGCAGCGCCGCTGGAACGAAACCGCTACAGTGCCCCGGCCTGTGGCGGTTTTTCTTTTTGTGCGCCCGCTGCCGGCGCCCTGACCGTTTTCTTCTCCTTCGATGCCGCCGCTGCCCCCCAGCCTGCCCGCGTTCGACCCACGCACCGTGCCCGTCGTCGGCGTGGACGCGCACCTGCCGCCGGTGCCGCCTGCCGCCCAGCAGCCCGAGGCGCTGCGCCGGCGCTTCGCCGCACCGCCGCCCTGGACGCCCGAGATCCGGCGCGAGCCGCAGTTCGTTACCGGCCGCACACCGGCGCGGGCGGCAGTGCTGGTGCCCATCGTGCTGCACGCGCGCCCGACAGTGCTGCTGACCGAGCGCACGGCGCACCTGTCCACGCATTCCGGCCAGGTGGCGTTTCCCGGTGGGCGCACCGATCCCGAGGACCGCGACGCCATCGCCACCGCGCTGCGCGAGGCGCACGAGGAGGTCGGCCTGGACCCTGGCGCGGTCGAGGTGCTCGGCCCGCTGCCGACCTACGTGACCGGCACCGCTTTCGTCATCACCCCGGTGGTCGGGCTGGTGCGCCCGGACGCGCCGCTCACGCCGAATCCGCACGAGGTGGCCGACGTGTTCGAGGTGCCGTTGGACTATTTGCTCGATCCGGCGCACCACCAGCGCCACCTGCTGCGCTGGGGCGACCAGCAGCGCGAATGGTTCGCCATGCCCTGGCAGGAGGGCGCCACCACGCGCTTCATCTGGGGCGCCACCGCCGGCATGCTGCGCAACCTGTACCGCTTTCTGCGCGCCTGAACGCGAGTAGGGCCGGGCGGCGCCGGCCCAAAAGTCGCACCGCTATGATCGGCCGCATGAGCTTCTTCGCCATCCTGTTGGCCCTCCTGATTGAGCAGGCGCGGCCGCTGGCGCGCAGCAACCCGATCCACGCCGGGCTGCGTGCCTGGGCGCTGTCTGTCAACCGCAGCTTCGACGCCGGCACGCCCGCGCATGCCTGGTTGGCCTGGTGCCTGGGCGTGCTGCTGCCGGCGGTGCTGGTGCTGGCGGTGCACGCAGCACTGACCTACTTCATCGGCTGGCCCCTGGCGTTGGTGTGGAGCGTGGCGGTGCTCTACGTCACCCTGGGCTTTCGCCAGTTCAGCCACCACTTCACCGGCATCCGCGATGCGCTGGAGGACGGCGACGCGGCCGCGGCGCGCGCGCGCCTGGCGCAGTGGCGGCAAGTGGACGCCAGCGAGCTGCCGCGCAGCGAGGTGGTGCGCCACGTCATCGAGTATTCGGTGATCGCCGCGCACCGGCACGTCTTCGGCGTGCTGGCCTGGTACTCGGTCGGCGCCGCGCTGGGGCTGGGCCCGGCCGGGGCGGTGCTGTACCGGCTGGCCGAGTTCGTCGCACGCTACTGGGCGCCGCGCACCGCCACCGCGCACCCGGCCAGTGCCGCGCTGCAGGCGGTGGCCGCGCAGGCCTGGACAGTGATCGACTGGCTGCCGGCGCGCCTGACGGCGCTGTGCTTCGCGGTGGTCGGCAGCTTCGAGGAGGCCATCGAGGGCTGGCGCTTCCACGCGCAGCGCTTTCCGAACGACAACGACGGCGTGATCCTGGCGGCCACCGCCGGCGCGCTGAACGTGCGCCTGGGTGGCGAGGCGTTGCGCAGCGCGGCCGGAGGCGATGGCCTGGTCAGCCCCGGCTTCGAGGCCGGCGCGGCGCTGGGCGACAGTGGCACCACGCCGGGGCGCGAGCCCGAGGTGGGCCACCTGCGCAGCGTGGTCGGACTGGTCTGGCGCTCGGTGGTGGTATGGCTGCTGCTGCTGGCGCTGCTGACCCTGGCGCGGTTGCTGGGCTGAGGGCTTTTGCTATGTTTTCAATAGCTGCAGGCCCTTTGTTGGTCAGGACAATCGCCCGATTTGGCTTGAAAACGCTGCAGGCTGGCGTTCAGTAGCGGCTCTGGCTGAGCTCGTCGAACAGCTCGCCGTAGATACGGTGGCGCTGCGCGCTGATGGCGCCGGGCGTGCGCGCATCGCTGCCGACGTGCGCCAGCACCGCGCAGCCCGGCTCGTGCAGGTGGGTGCAGTTGTAGAAGCGGCACTCGCCGGCGTGTGCGGCGATGTCCGGCATGCAGCGCGCCAGGTCGCTCGGCACCAAGTGGCGCAGACCGAATTCCTGGAAGCCCGGCGAGTCGATCAGCGCCGTGCGCCGTTCGTCGTCGATCCAGTACAGCTGGGTGCTGGTGGTGGTGTGCCGGCCCGAGTTCAGCGCCTGCGAGATCTCGCCCGTCTGCGCCTTCGCCTGCGGCACCAGCAGGTTGACCAACGTGCTCTTGCCCGCGCCCGAGGGACCCAGCACCAGCGTCGTCTTGCCCTGCAGCAGCGGCAGCAGCGCCTCGCGGTCCACGTCGCCGGACTGCGTCAGCGACAGCGGCAGCACGCCGTAGTGGTGCGCCGCCTGGCCGTCGCCGCCCATGTGCCGGTAGGGCCACAGCCGCTCCCAGGCGCGCGCGAAGGGCTCGACCAGGTCGCTCTTGTTCAGCGCGATCAGCGCCGGGATGTGCGCCGCCTCGCAGGCGATCAGCGCGCGCACCAGCTGGCTTTCCGAGAACACCGGCTCGGCGGCGATCAGCACCAGCACCTGGTCCAGGTTGGCGGCGAACGACTTGGTGCGCACCTCGTCCTGGCGGTAGAACAGGTTGCGCCGCGCCAGCACCTGCTCGATCGTGCCCTCGTCGCCCTGTCCTGGCGCGGCGGCGCGCCAGCGCACGCGGTCGCCGACCACCGCCTGGCTTTTCTTGCCGCGCGGGTGGCAGATGCGGCGCTCGCCATCCGCGGTCTCGACCACGCAGTGGCGGCCGTGGCTGGCTACCACCAGGCCCTCGTGCTCGGCGTTCATGCAGGCGCGCCCGGCGCCAGCAGCGCGTCGATGCGCGCGGCGCAGTCGATGTCGGTGGCGGAGATGCCGCCCACGTCGTGCGTGTTCAGCCGCACCGTGCAGCGGCCGTAGTGCACCGACAGGTCGGGGTGGTGGTCCTGCGCGTGGGCGATGAAGGCCACCGCGTTCACGAAGGCCATGGTCTCGTGGTAATTGGCGAACGTGAAGGTTTTCTCGATGGCGACGTCGGCGCCGTCGCCCGACAGGCGCCAGCCGGGCAGTTGCGCCAGCTGGCCGACGACCTGCGTCGCGGTCAATGCGTGCCGGCGCGTGGCCGACCAGTCTTGCTTCGGAAACATGGAAGGGGTGGCAGCGATCATGACAGGGCAGGGGTGGCAATGGGGACGGGAGCGGCGGGCAAGCGTGCCAGTCGCTCGGTCGCCGGGGGGTGGGAGTAATAAAAGCGCGCGTACACCGGGTCCGGCGTCAAGGTGGAGGCGTTGTCCTCGTACAGCTTGAGCAGCGCCGAGGCCAACTGGCCGCCATCGGCCTGCGTGCAGGCATAGGCGTCGGCCTGGAACTCGTGCCGGCGCGACAGGCGCGCCATCAGCGGCGTGACGAACACGGAAAACACCGGCGCGGCCAGCAGGAACAGCAGCAGCGCCAGCGCATCGTTCGGCGCCGAGCCGTCCAGATTCAAGTTCGGCACCACGCCCAGGCCGGTGTAGAACCAGCCGCGCGTGGACAGCCAGCCCAGCAGCGCGAAGCCGGCCAGACTAAGTGCGAACAGGCCCGCCATGCGCCGCGTGATGTGCCGGTGGTGGAAGTGCCCCAGTTCGTGCGCCAGCACCGCCTCGACCTCATCGCCCGTCAGCTGCTTGAGCAGGGTGTCGTAGAACACCACCCGCTTGGCAGCGCCGAAGCCCGTGAAGTAGGCGTTGGCGTGCGCACTGCGCCGACTGCCGTCCATGACGTACAGGCCGCGCGCGGTGAAGCCGCAGCGCTGCATCAGCGCCGCCACGCGCGCGCGCAAGGCCTCGTCCTGGAGCGGCTGGAAGCGGTTGAACAGCGGCGCGATCCACAGCGGGTAGACCACCATCAGCAGCAGGTTGAACGTGGTCCACGTGCCCCAGGCCCACAGCCACCACAGCGGGCCGGTGGCGTGCATCAGCCACAGCACCAGCGCCGCCAGCGGCAGGCCGATCAGCGCGCCCACCAGGGTGGAGCGCCCCAGGTCGGCCAGCCACAGGCGCCACGTCATCTGGTTGAAGCCGAAGCGCTGCTCCAGCACGAAGGTCTGGTACAGCTGCGCGGGCAGCTCCAGCAGGCCATTGAACAGCGCGAACGCCGCCAGCAGCGCCAGCTGCTGCCACATGCCGCCTCCCAGCCAGGCCAGCAGCGCCTGGTTCAGTGCATCCAGCCCGCCCAGCAGCGTCCAGCCCAGCAGCACGGCGCTGGCAAAGGCCAGCTGCAGCAGGCCGAAGCGCGCGCGGGCGAGCGTGTAGTCGGCGGCCTTCTGATGCGCGGCCAGCGGGATGCGCGCGGCAAAGGCCGGCGGCACCGCGCCGCGGTGGCGCGCCACATGGCGGATCTGGCGCGAGGCCAGCCACATCTTCAGCACCAGCCCAAGCACGAGCGCGGCGGCGAAGGCGTAGGTCAGGAGCAGCGAGGGCGAGAGCAGGGACGGCATGGCCGTGCAAGTTTAGAGGCGCAGCCAATGGCCGGCAGGGCGGCATGGCATCGGCGAAAATCGCCCGGATGCCTGATACCGCCACCGCCACCCCGACGCCTGCCCCCACCCTCGCCAAATCCGACCTGAACCTGGTCTGGCTGGACTGCGAAATGTCCGGCCTGGACCCCGACAAGGAGCGCCTGCTGGAGATCGCCGTGGTCGTCACCGGCCCCGAGCTCGCGCCGCGCATCGAGGGCCCGGTGTTCGTGATCCACCAGAGCGACGACGTGCTGAACGGCATGGATGCGTGGAACAAGGGCACGCACGGCCGCAGCGGCCTGATCGAGAAGGTGCGCGCCTCCAGCGTGACCGAAGCCCAGGCCGAGGCCGAGCTGATCGCCTTCCTGAAGCGCTACGTGCCCAAGGGCAAGGCGCTGATGTGCGGCAACAGTATCAGCCAGGACCGGCGCTTCCTGGTGCGCTACATGCCCAAGCTGGAGGCGTTCTTCCACTACCGCAACCTGGACGTGAGCACTCTGAAGGAGCTGGCCAAGCGCTGGAAGCCCGAGGCCTACAGCAGCTTCAAGAAGGCGCAGAAGCACACGGCGCTGGCCGACGTGTACGAGTCCATCGACGAGCTGGCGCACTACCGCACGCATTTCCTGGCGCTCCCGCCTGCTGCTGCAGAATGACGCCCGGCCGCCCACATCCGGGCGGCAGCGCCGCGCAGGCGGGCCTACCGGCCCATGCCTGCCCGGCATCCATAACGGAGACTTTCGCATGCCACATTTCCTCTACCGCACCACCCTGGCCAGCGCTGTGCTGCTGGCCTGCGCCGGCACCGCCCTTGCGCAGGAGCAGGTCGTCAAGATCGGCCACAGCGGCCCGCTGTCCGGCCCCAACACCTTCGCCGGGCGCGACAACGACAACGGCGTGCGCCTGGCGGTCGAGGAACTGAACGCGCGCAAGATCAAGGTTGGCGGCAAGACGCTGAAGTTCGAGGTGGTGTCCGAGGACGACCAGTGCGACGCCAAGACGGGCGTGGCGGTAGCGCAGAAGTTCGTCGACACCGGCGTGCGCTACGTCATGGGCCCGTACTGCTCGGGCGTGACGATCCCCGCCTCGCGCGTGTACGACAACGGCGGCACGCTGGTGTCCACCGTCGGCACCAACCCGAAGATCACCCAGGCCGGCTACAAGAACCTGTTCCGCATCGTCGCCAGCGACGTGCAGGCCGGCGCCAACATGGCCACTTATGCCGCCAAGGATCTGAAGGCCAAGAAAGTGGCCGTGATCGACGACCGCACCGCCTTCGGCCAGGGCCTGGCCGACGAGTTCGCGCGCGAGGCGCAAAAGCTGGGGCTGGCTGTGGTCGGGCGCGAGTTCACCACCGACAAGGCCACCGATTTCATGGCCATCCTCACCAACATCAAGGCCAAGCAGCCCGACGCCATCTTCTACGGCGGCTACGCGCCGCAGGCCGCGCCGATGGCGCGCCAGATCAAGCAGCTGGGCATCAATGCCAAGCTGCTGGGCGGCGACACCCTGTGCAGCCCGGAGATGCCCAAGCTGGGCGGCGACGCGGTGGACGGCGCCGTGTATTGCGCCTACGCCGGCATGCTGGTGGATGGCGACGCCGGCGCCAAGACCTTCCAGGACAAGTTCAAGCAGCGCTACGGTCAGGCGCCCGACGTGTACGGCCCGTTCTACTACGACCAGGTCATGAACCTCGGCCAGGCCATGGAAAAGGCCGGCAGCACCGACCCGAACAAGGTCGGCGCGTGGCTGCACCAGCACCCCTACAAGGGCGTGATGGGCGAATACGCCTATGACGACAAGGGCAACCGCGTGAAGGCGCCGGTGGTGGTCATGACGTTCGAGGGCGGCAAGGCCAAGCCGCTGGCCAGCTACTGAGGCACGCAGTACCCACGCACGGCATGCGGGAAAACCCGGTCCGTGCGATAATGCGCGGCTGCACCGCTCCGAGATGGGTGGTGCAGCTTTTTTTGCGCATCTCCCTTCACTCACGGGCTTGCACGCCACCCGCTCCATCTCTCGGCAGCGCGGCGCTCCTTGCAAACTGAATGCCCACCCGGGCCGTCCGCTACGGCCCCGGTTTCGTTTGATGGTTGATGTCTTGTAACCATCGACGAGACCCCCGCAGGTAGCGCCTGCGGCGCTCGTTGTCCGCTGAAAATCCATGACTGACCAACTGCCTGTGCAGGGCCACGCCGCGCCTGCCGATTCTTCCTTGCTGTCCGCTGCCGCCGACGTTGCCGTCGTCGCGCCCGAGGCCGTGCAAGCCACTGAAACTCCCGAAGCCGCTCCCGTCGCCGCGCTGCCCGAAGGCTTCGTGCGCCTGGGCCTGGCGCCCGAGCTCGTCCAGGCCGTGCACGACCTGGGCTATACCCAGCCCACCGCCGTGCAGGACCAGGCCATTCCCCTGGCCATGGGCACCGGTACCGAGGACGGCCGCGCCATCGACCTGATGGTCTCCAGCCAGACCGGCAGCGGCAAGACCGCCGCCTTCCTGCTGCCGGTGCTGCACACCTTGCTGCAGCAGCAGGCCGAGGCCGAGGCCGAGGCCCGCGCCGAGTACGAGCGTGCCGCTGCCGAAGCCGCCGCGCGCGGCGAGGCCGGGCCGAAGCGCGCCAAGCGCAAGAACCCCACGCACCCGCGCAACTTCAAGGCCGCCACCCCTGGCGCCCTGGTGCTGTGCCCGACGCGCGAGCTGGCGCAGCAGGTGGCGCACGACGCCATCGAGCTGGTCAAGCATTGCAAGGGCCTGCGCATCGCCAACGTGGTCGGCGGCATGCCCTACCAGGTGCAAATCGCCCGCCTGCAGAACGCCAACCTGGTGGTGGCCACGCCCGGCCGCCTGCTGGACCTGCAGCGCTCGATGCAGATCAAGCTCGACCAGGTGCAGTTCCTGGTGGTGGACGAGGCCGACCGCATGCTCGATCTGGGCTTCTCCGACGACCTGGCCGAGATCAACGAGCTCACGGCCGCGCGCAAGCAGACCATGATGTTCAGCGCCACCTTCGCGCCGCGCATCCAGCAGCTGGCCATGCGCGTGATGCACGACGGCGGCGCCGGCGTGAAGAAGATCCAGATCGACACGCCGCAGGAAAAGCACGCCAACATCAAGCAGATGCTGTACTGGGCCGACAGCGCCGAGCACAAGCGCAAGCTGCTGGACCACTGGCTGCGCGACACCGGCATCGACCAAGCCATCGTCTTCGCCAGCACCCAGATCGAGTGCGACGGCCTGGCCGGCGAGCTGCAGCAGGCGGGCTTTTCTGCCGTGGCGCTGCACGGCGCGCTGAGCCAGGGCCTGCGCAACCGCCGCCTGATGGCGCTGCGCAACGGCCAGGTGCAGATCCTGGTGGCGACCGACGTGGCCGCGCGCGGCATCGACGTGCCGACCATCACCCACGTCTTCAACTACGGCCTGCCGATGAAGGCCGAGGACTACACGCACCGCATCGGCCGTACCGGCCGCGCCGGCCGCCAGGGCCTGGCGGTGACGTTCGCCGAGTTCCGCGACCGCCGACGCATCTTCGACATCGAAGGCTACAGCCGCCAGCCGTTCAAGCCCGAGGTGATCGCCGGCCTGGAGCCGACGCAGCGCTTCCCGCAGGGCGGGCGCGGCGACTTCGGCGGCAACGGCCGGGGAGCGGGCGGTGCACGCGGGCGCGGCGGCGAGCGCTTCGGCGGCCGCGGCGACCGCGGCGGCTTCGGCGGCCATGGCGCTGGCAACCGCTTCGGCCATGCCGGCGAGCAGCAGCGCTTCGATCCGCGTTTCGACGACCAGCGCGGCGCACCGCGCCAGGACTTCGACGCACGCGGTGCGCGTGGCCCGGCCCGCGAGGGCTTCGGCGGTGGCGCCCGTGGCCACGCGCCGCACGGCCACGGCCCGCGCCGCGACGAGGGCGGCTATGGCCGCAAGGGCGGCTTCGGCGACGCCCCGCGCAGCGACTTCGGTCGTGGCGACTTCGCCCGTCCGGCCAAGCCGGCCTTCGCCAAGCCGCAGGGCGCCGGCCGCCCGTACGCTCCGCGGGGCGACGGCGCGCCGCGTCGCAACGAGCGCCCGGTCCGCTGATCGACCTTGGTCGCGGGTGCGCCGTGCGCACCCTTGCGGCCCCCGGCCTTGCCCAGCCAGCCCGCCTTGCCGCGGGCTGGCTTTTTTGTTGCGCGCGCCGGCCCGGATAATGCGGCACTCCCCACGAGGTGATCCATGGACCGTGCCGACCCGTCTTCCCACGCCGACTTCGAACACATGTTCGAACTGGCCCCCGTCTCGCTGTGGCTGGAAGACTACAGTGCGGTGCGCGCGCTGTTCGAGCGCTGGCGCGCCGACGGCGTGACTGACGTGGGTGAATTCCTGCGCCGCCACCCTGAACGCCTGGCCGACTACGGCGCCGCCATCCGCGTGCTGCGCGTGAACCGGCGCACGCTGGAGCTGCTCGGCGCGCACGACCAGTCGGCGCTGGAGGCCGCGCTCGGCCAGGTGTTCCGTGGCGACATGCTGGAGCATGCCATCGGCGAGGTCGAGCCGCTGTGGCGCGGCGAGCTGGAGTATTCCAACCAGACCGTGAACTACGCGCTGGACGGCCGGCGCCTGGACGTGCACATCCGCGTGCGCATCCTGCCCGGGCACGAAAAGGAATGGGACCGGGTGCTGGTCTCGCTGGAGGACAACACGCGCGAGCGGGAGGCGCAGCGCCAGCTGCAGCGCAGCGAGCAGTACGCGCGCGGCCTGTTCGAGCATTCGCCGGTGTCGCTGTGGGTTGAGGACTTCAGCCAGGTGCATCGCCTGTTGGGCGACCTGCGTGCGCGCGGCATCGAGGATTTCAAGACCTTCCTGAAAGTGCACCCGGAGTTCGTCGACCAGTGCATGCGCGAGATCCGCATCCTGGACGTGAACCAGCTCACCCTGCGCATCTTCGGGGCCGGCAGCAAGGCGCAGCTGGTGGACGGCGTGCACTCGATGTTCCGCGACGAGATGCGCGATTCGTTCCAGGAGGGCCTGCTGGACCTGTGGGCCGGCCAGCTGTTCCAGCAGCGCGAGGTGGTGAACTACACCCTGGCGGGCGAGACGCTGCACATGCACATGCAGTTCGCCGTGCTGCCGGGCCACGAGCACGACTGGAGCAGGGTACTGGTCTCGCTGGTGGACATTTCGGCGCGCAAGAAGGCCGAGGCCTACCTGGAATACCTGGGCAAGCACGACGTGCTGACCGGCCTGCGCAACCGCGCCTACTACGTCGAGGAGCTGAACCGCCTGTCGCGCAAGGGGCCCTGGCCGCTGGGCGTGCTGGTGGTCGACCTGAACGGCCTGAAGGTGGTCAACGACGAGCAGGGCCATGCCGCCGGCGACGCCCTGCTGCGCCGCGCCGGCGAGGTGCTGGGCAAGGCGGTGGACCCGCCGGCCTGCGCCGCGCGCATCGGCGGCGACGAGTTCTGCATCCTGCTGCCCGGCGGCGGCGACGAGCGTGCCGTGCACGCCATGGCCGAGCGGCTGCTGTCGCTGCAGGAGCTGAACAACCAGTTCTATCCGGGCCAGGCGCTCAGCCTGTCCATCGGCAGCGCGGTGGCGCACGCTGGCGACCAGTTGGAGGCGGCGGTGCACCAGGCGGATCACGCCATGTACGCGCACAAGGCGCGCTACTACGCCGACCGCGGCGTCGAGCGGCGCGGGCGCGGCGGCTGAGCCGCCAGCCCAGTGCCGGCGGGCGGGCGCATCAGCCCTGCGCCACGCGCCCGATCTCGGGCCAGCGGTGGTGCAGCCAGACCCAGGAAAACAATCCCACGCACAGCATCGCCAGCGAGCCAAACGCCAGCCAGCGCGTCGAGTGCATGACCAGCGGCGCCACCACGCCGGCCACCAGCCCGTTGGCCGTGGAGCCGACGAAGGCCTGCAGCGACGAGGCCATGCCGCGCCGGTGCGGGTACAGATCCAGCACCAGCAGCGTGACCACCGGCACCATCAGCGCCCAGCCGAAGGAAAATACCGCGATCGGCAGCATGGCCAGCAGCAGCGGTGGCGTGCCGAACACCAGGTTCAGCGCCAGGTTCAGCAGGCCCATGGCCAGCATGATCACGAAGCCGTGGCGGATCTGGCGCTTCGGCGCGATGCGCCCGGCCAGGCGCCCGCTGAACCAGGCCCCGCCCATGATGCCGGCGATGTTCAGCAGGAAAAACCAGAAGAACTGCGTCGGCGCCAGGTGCAGCAGGTCGCCCAGGAAGGCCGGCGCCGACAGCACGTACAGAAACATGCCGTTGAAGGGCACGCCGCTGGCCAGCGCCAGCAGCAGGAAGCGCGCGCTGGTGATCAGCTCGAAGTACCCGCGCAGCAGGTGGCCCATGCGCAGCGGCTGGCGTGCCGCCGGCGGCAGCGACTCGGGCAGCAGGCGCCAGTTGGCCAGCCACAGCGCCACGCCCACGGCGGTGAGGAACCAGAACACGCTGTGCCAGTTCAGGTGCGCCGACAGCCAGCCGCCGACCATGGGCGCGATCGCCGGCGCCACGCCGAAGAAGATGGTCACCTGGCTCATGACCTGCTGGGCCTGCGCCGGCGGGTAGATGTCGCGGATGACGGCACGCGAGACGACGATGCCGGCGCCTGCCGACAGTCCCTGCAGCGCGCGGAAGAGCACCAGCTGGCCGATGCTCTGCGCCAGCGCGCAGCCGGCCGAGGCCAGGGTGAAGATGGCCAGGCCCCACAGCACCACCGGCCGGCGCCCGAAGCCGTCGGACAGCGAGCCGTGGAACAGCGTCATGAAGGCGAAGCCGAACAGGTAGGCCGACAGCGTCTGCTGCATCTCCACCGGCGTGGCCTGCAGCGAGGCGGCGATGGCGCCGAACGCCGGCAGGTAGGTGTCGATGGAGAACGGCCCCACCATGCCCAGTAGCGCCAGCAGCACGGCCAGGGCCCAGCGGGGGCCGCGCCACAGGTCGGAAGCTGGAGAGTGCATGGGCAGGAAAGGGCAGGACGATAGGGCCGGCGATTATCCGCGAGATGCCGTGCCGGCGTTGCCGCCGACCGGCATTTTTGCTATCTTATAAATAGCTGCAGGCCCTTTATCCATAAGGGCCATTGGCCTAAAACGGTCAGATCAATGGCGCATGCCATGCGCGCCGTGTCCGCCTGCGTCATGACCGGTAGCGGCGCCCAGGGCGCGCACCGGGGCGCTGACCTGCAGCGTCTGGCGCTGGCCGTCCCGGCCTTCGACGACCAGCGACAAGGGCACACTGGCGCCGGCGGCCACGGGCTGCTTCAGGTCCAGCAGCATGATGTGGTAGCCGCCGGGCTTGAGCTCGACGGCCTTGCCGGCGGGCAGGTCCAGCGCCGGCACGGCGCGCATCCTCATCACGTCGCCCTCGAGCTTCATCTCGTGCACCTCGGCGATGCCGGCGACCGGGCTGCTGGTCGACACCAGGCGCGCGTCCTGCGCCGAGGTCAGGCGCATGAAAGCGCCGGTGGCCTTTTGCTGCGGCACGGCGGCACGCACCCAGGCGTCCTGCACCTGCACCTGGGCATGGGCGGCGCCGGCGGCGACCAGGGTGGCGGCCAGGGCCAGGCTGCGCAGCAGGGGGGTCTTGGAAATGGTCATGGAAGCAATCTCTCGCAAAAATCAGGAAGGGCGGGCAGGCGCCGCAGGGCGCGGCGCCCGCGGGCCTGGCAACGGGCGAGGGCGCGCGCTGGCCGGCCGATGGGACTGCAGCTTCAGGCTGGCGGCGCGCGCGGTGGGAAGGGCGCGCGGCTGAGCTGCGCCACCCGTGCCGGACAGTGGGCCGGCGCGGCAACCGGCTGCGGGGCGGCATGCACCGCCGGCGTCAGCCACGGCGGTGGGGCCGGCAACAGCGGCGGCAGGCACAGCGCACATTCCAGCGCGTGCGCCGACGCGGGCGCGCCCGGCCCGTCATCCGGTGCCCAGCGCACTTCGCCCGCTGCGCTGCACAGCTGCTGCAGCGCCGGGGCCTGCACCAGCGGCGCGGCCGAGGCCACGCCCAGCGCCAGCGCAAAGCACGCCAGCAGCAGGCGGGCCAGCCGGGGAGGGCAGTGCAGGACGGACATGGCGGCCGATTATCGGCATGTGGCGCAGCGCGGATGCAGACGCGCTTTTCTGAATCCGTGCGGCGCCGCCGCTGTGCCAGCGCCGCGCCGGCTTCAGAAGGCGCGCGCGCCCGGCTCGGCCAGCTGGCGCAGCCGCGCCGCGTCGCCCAGCTGCCAGCGGCGTTTTTCCCCGGCGATCCAGCCCTGCGCCTGCCACTGCGCCAGCAGCCGGTTCAGCGTCTCGGCGCGGATGCCCAGCTGCGCTGCCAGCTGGCGCTGGCTGGTCGGCAGCTGCACCTCGTCGCCCTGCACGCCGTGCTGCGCCAGCAGGTAGGCCGCCAGGCGCTGCGGCGCGCTGCTGGCCGTGAGCCACTCGACCTCGTTCACGCGCCGGTACAGGCGCTGGCTCAGCGCTTCCAGCAGGCGCAGCGCCAGCGCCGGGTGCGCCTCGCAGGCGCCGCGCAGCGCCGCGCGCGGCAGGCGCCAGACGCGTGCGGCGCCGTGCGCGCGCGCCGTCATCGGGTACAGGCCGTGCGGCATGAACATCGCCGCCTCGGCCACCAGCTCGCCCACGCCGAAGCGATGCAGCATGCGCTCGTCGCCACAGGCGGCGTAGCGCAGCACCTCGATCGCGCCGCGCTCGACCAGCAGGCAGTGGCTGGCGGCCTCGCCTTCGTGGAACAGCACCTGCCCGTCGCCGTGGCTGCGCAGCAGCGCCTGGCGCGCCAGCGCGTCCAGCGCCGCCGCCGGCGTGCCCTGCAGCAGCCGGTTGCCGGCCAGCAGCGCCAGCGCGGCGGCATGTGCGGCAGGCGCAGGCGGTGCGCCGGCGGCGCGCGGCGCGCACGCAACACCTGTCCCGGGCGCATTGATAAAAGTCATTCCGGATTCCCGTTCAATGCTGGCATGCTCACGAATAAGAATTAGTTGCATTTATTGTATGGCGAGCCGCTGCATGTCCTCCCTTCCCCCTTCCTCCCGTTGTCCCCTGCCGGCGCGTGCGCTGGTGCTGTCCCTGGCAGGCATGCTGGCGCCCTGGGGCGCGCTGGCACAGTCCGGCGCGGCGCAGTTGCCCGCCGTCACCGTGCGTGCGGACAGTGCCGATGCCGCCGCCGCCAGCGCGCCGCTGCGCCCGTCGGTGCAGGCCGAGCGCGAGCGGCTGGAGCGCGTGCCCGGCGGCACCAACCTGGCGCTGCCGCAGCAAGAGGCCCGCCTGGCCACGCTGCGCGATGCGCTGGACTACCAGCCCGGCATCGTGCTGCAGGACTTCTTCGGCGCCACCGACCAGCCGCGCCTGTCGGTCCGCGGCTCGGGCATCCAGAGCAACCCGGTGAACCGCGGCGTGCTGCTGCTGCAGGACGGCCTGCCGCTGAACGAGGCCGACGGCTCCTTCGTCATCGGCCTGATCGAGCCGCGCAGCGCCGCCCTCATCAGCGCCCGGCGCGGCGCCAACACCCTGTCGCCCGGCGCCACCACGCTGGGTGGCGAGCTGGACTTCCAGTCGCTCACCGGCGCCGACGAGCGCGCCGCCGTGCGTGCCGAGGCCGGCAGCTTCGGCCGCCAGGCGCTGCACGGCGCCCTGGGCCTGCAGGGCGCGCAGTGGGACGGGCGCATCGCCGTCAGCGGCGACCGCTTCGACGGCTATCGGCACCACTCGGCCTCGCGGCGCGACGCGCTGCACGCCAACTGGGGCTTCCAGGTCGGCAACGGGCTGGAGAACCGCACCTACCTGTCATGGACGGATCTGGACTTCGACATCCCCACCGTGGTGCCCAAGGAGCGCGTGCACAGCAACCCGCGCGGCGTGATGGGCGAGGGCAACACGCCGCAGGACAAGCTGATCAACGTGCTGCAGCGCGACCCGCGCCGCGAGGCGCGCCAGTGGCGCCTGGCCAACCGCGCCCGCTGGGGCAGCGACGCGCTGCGTCAGGAAGTGGGCGTGTACTGGCAGGACACCGACGACTTGTTCAACAACCAGACCAGCTACAGCATCACCCACAGCCGCACCACCGGCGCCCAGTGGCAGGCCCGCGGCGACACCGGCGGCCCCCTGGCCTGGCGCGCCGGCCTGTCGTGGGCCCGCAGCCGCATGGACCGCGACCTGGACGCCACCAGCCCGGCCACCGGCGCGCCGCTGCAGCGCTTCGGCGCCTATGACCTGAGCGCCGACAACCTGCAGGCCCAGGCAGGCGCCGACTGGCGCCTGGCGCCGGCCTGGACACTGGTCGGCCAATGGGCTTGGAGCCGCCAGAGCCGCGACTCGGACAGCCGCCAGGACGGCAGCGCGCTGGACCAGCAGTGGTCGTTCTCCACGCCGAAGATCGGCGTGGTTTGGACGCCGGCCAGCAGCGTGCGCTGGTGGGCTAACCTCAGCCGCAGCCAGGAGGCGCCCACGTTCTGGGAGATCGTCGCAGCCACCGTCGCGCCCAATGCGCCGGCTGCCGCGCGCAGCGAGCTGGTGCGCCTGCGCCTGCAGCGCGCCACCACCGCCGAGGTCGGCGGTGCCGGCCACTGGGGCGAGGGCGCGCGCGCCCTGCACTGGCAGTTGGCCGTGTACCGCAGCCACGTGGCCGACGAGCTGATGAGCACTACCGACGAGAACGGCGTCAAGGTCGGCACCTACAACTACGCCGGCGGCACGCGTCACCAGGGCATCGAGGCCGGCCTGTCGGGCAGCTGGCCATTGGGCAGCATGGGCGCGCTGGACTGGCGCGGCTCGTGGACGGTGAGCGATTTCCGGTTCAAGGACGGCCTCTACGCCGGCAACCGCATCGCCGGCGTGCCGCGCCACCTGCTGAACGCCGAACTGCTGTGGCGCGTGGCCGCGGGCAGCGGCACCTGGCGCTTCGGCCCGAACCTGCGCTGGATGCCGCTTTCCACGCCCACCGACCACGCCAACACCCCCGGCAGCGGGCAGGACGCCTATGCGCTGCTGGGCCTCAAGGTCGAATACCGCCAGGGCCCGTGGAGCGCCTTCGTGCTGGCCGACAACGTCACCGACCGCCGCTACGCCAGCGCTTTTGCCATCCGCAACCAGGCCAGCGCCGCGCAGCCGGGCTACCTGCCGGGCCTGGGGCGCAGCGTCTCGGCCGGCCTCAGCTACCGCTTCTGACCATGACCGCATCCATGCCCTCCACCCGCCGCGCCGTGCTGCGCGCCGCTGGCGCCCTGGCGCTGGCCACCCCCGCGCTGCGCCCCGCGCATGCCGCTGCCACCGCAGCGCCGCTGCCGCGCATCGTGCTGTCCGGCCCGCCAGCGCTGGTCTCGGCGCCGCTGATCCACATGGCCGAGACCCAGGCGCTGGCCGGCGTCGCCGCGCAGACCGAATTCACTGCCTGGCGCGACCCCGACCAGCTGCGCGTGATGGCGCTGGGTGGCAAGGCCGACGTGCTGGCCATGCCGAGCAACGTCGCGGCCAACCTGCACAACCGCGGCGCCGGCGTGGCGCTGTTGACGATCTCCACCTGGGGCTCGCTGTGGATCGTCACGCGCGACGCCGGGCGCACCACCCTGGCCGACTACCGCGGCCAGGAGGTGGCGGTGCCGTTCCGGGGCGACATGCCCGACCTGCTGCTGCAGCTGCTGGCCGCCAAGCAGGGCCTGGACGTGCGCCGCGACCTGCGCGTGCGCTACGTGCCCACGCCGATGGAGGCGCTGCAGCTGCTGCTGACGCGCCGCGTCGACCATGCGCTGCTGGGCGAGCCGGCGATCTCCATGGCGCTGCAGCGTGCGCAGACGCTGCCGGTGAGCCTGGTGGCGCCGCAGCTGCACCGTGGGGCCGACCTGCAGCAGGAGTGGGGCCGGGTGTTCCAGCGCGCGCCGCGCATCCCGCAGGCCGGTATCGCCGCCGTGGGCACGGTGCGCGCACGTGCCGACGTGCTGGCCGCCGTGCAACAGGCGCATGCCGCGTCGCTGGCCTGGTGCCGCGCGCACCCGCAGGAGTGCGGGCGCATGGTGGCCGCGCGCATCGGCCAGCTGACGCCGGACGCCGTGGCCGGCGCCATCGGCGCCAGCCACCTGGAGGCCGTGCCGGCGCAGGCCGCCCGGCCCGAGCTGGAATTCTTTTTCCAGCAGCTGCTGGCGCGCGATGCGGCGCTGGTTGGCGGGCGCCTGCCGGACGCGGCGTTCTACTACGCCGGCGCCGCATGAAGCTGCTGGCGCGATGGCTGCGCGGCCTGCCGGCCTATGTCTGGAGCGGCTGGGGCGCGGCCGCCAGCCTGCTGCTGTTCGTCGCGCTGTGGGAGCTGGGCGCGGGCCTCTACGGCCCGCTGATCCTGCCCACGCCGCTGGACACCCTGGCCACGCTGCGCGGCCTGATCGCGGCCGGCAGCGCCTGGACCGAACTGGCTACCACCGCGCGCCGCGCGCTGGCCGGCTTGGCGCTGGCGGTCAGCGTCGGCAGCGCGCTGGGATTGCTGGCCGGGCTGTCGATGACCGCGGCGATGATGGCGCGCCCCTGGGTCACGCTGCTGCTGGGCATGCCGCCGATTGCCTGGCTGGTGCTGGCCATGCTCTGGTTCGGCGCGGGCGACGGCACGCCCGTTTTCACGGTGTTCGTCGCCTGCCTGCCGGTGGTGTTCATCGGCGCGCTGCAGGGCACGCGCACGCTGGACCATCACCTGAAGGACATGGCGCGCGCCTACCGCCTGCCGTGGCGCATGCGGCTGCTCGACCTGTACCTGCCGCACGTCGCGGCCTACCTGTTCCCGGCGTGGATCACCGCCCTGGGCTCGTCGTGGAAGGTGGCCGTCATGGCCGAGCTGCTGGCCACCAGCGACGGCGTGGGCGCGGCGCTGGCGGTGACGCGCGCGCACCTGGACACCGCCGCGTCGCTGGCCTGGATCGGCGCCGTGGTCGGCAGTCTGCTGGTGCTGGAATATGCGCTGCTGGAACCCGTCAAGCGCGAGCTGGAGCGCTGGCGCCAGGCCGGCGCTGGCACGCCGGCGCACGGATGAAACCCTGCCATGCCGACTGACGCCGATCGCCCCAGCCCCGACACCCTGCGCGTGCGCGGCCTGCGCCACGCCTATGGCCCGACCGAGGTGCTGCAGCCCATCGACCTGGAGGTGCCCGCCGGCCGCGTGGTGGCGCTGATCGGCCCGTCGGGCTGCGGCAAGACCACGCTGCTGCACCTGTGCGCCGGCCTGCTGGCGCCGCAGCAGGGCCGCATCGAGCAGCCTTTCGCGCCGGCGGCGGTGATGTTCCAGCAGCCACGCCTGCTGCCCTGGATGTCCACGCTGGACAACATCGCCCTGGGCCTGAAGGCGCGCGGCGTGGGAAAAGCCGAGCGCCACGCCCGCGCCCGCGCGGCGGCGCTGCAGCTGGAGCTGCCGGCCGAGGCCCTGGCGCAGTACCCGGCGGAGCTGTCCGGCGGCATGCAAAGCCGCGCCGCGCTGGCGCGCGCGCTGGTGCTGCAGCCGGCGCTGCTGCTGATGGACGAGCCGTTCTCGGCCCTCGACGTGGGCCTGCGCGGCCAGCTGCACCGGCTGCTGCTGGCGCGCCAGGCCGACACCGGCATGGCGGTGCTGCTCATCACCCACGACCTGATGGAGGCCGTGCGCCTGGCCGACGAGGTGCTGGTGCTGGCCGCCGCGCCCGGGCGCATCGTCGCGCGCTACGCCCCACCCGGCGCGGCGCGCACCCGCGGCGAGGCGCTGGTACACCACTGCGCCGCCGAGCTGCAGCAGCACCCCGCCGTGCGCGCCGCGTTCGGGCTGCCGCGGCTGGAGGCAGGGCAGGGGCAGGCGGAAGACCGATCCCGTCCGCCCGCGCAGGTGGCGGGCGCCTGGCTGGCGGCCCCGGCCAGCGCGGCCACGCCGGCCGGCATGGCGGATGAATGCTGACGCGCCGCTGCCCGGACGGACACCTGCGCAGGCCGTCTACCCTCACCCTGGCCCTCTCCCGCACGCGGCAGAGGGGGCGCGCCCGGCCGGGCCTGGGGTTTGGCTTGCCCGCGCGCACCGATCGACAGCCCCTGCGGCGCTGCAACTCCCTTGCCCCCTGGAGGGGAGAGGGTGGGGATGCGGGATGCGTGTCGGCGCCGCGCCCGCGTGGATACGCTGGTCCGGCACGGGTTTTTTGCATCAAATCGGCCGGCAGCCCATATGAATAAATGGCTTGCAGCTCCTTTTTCCATAGTAAAGGCCAGCGGGTTGCCCGGTTGCACCGTCTTGAATGCCAAAACCCCTTGAAGCCCGCGTGAATCAATGGTCTGCAGCTCCTGTTTTTGAAGTGATCTCCTCCCTCAACCCCTTGCGCGCCGCCCACCCCGTGTGGATGTGCGGCATGCGCCCGTTCTTCCTGCTGGCCCTGCTGTCGGCGCTCGGCCTGCTAGGCCTGTGGGGCCTGGTGCTGGGCGCCGGCGCGCCGCCGCCGCGCGTGGCCGGCGGGGCGGTGGTCTGGCACGTGCACGAGCTGGTATTCGGCTTCGCCATGGCCGGCGTGGCCGGCTTTGCGCTCACCGCGCTGCCCGAGTTCACCGGCCAGCCCGGCGCCACGCGCGCCCAGCTGCGCGCGCTGGTGCTGCTGTGGCTGCTGGCCCGCGCGGGCTTCTGGGCCTCGGGCTGGGCGGGCACGCCGGCGCTGTGGCTGGCCGGGGCGGCGCAGGTGGCGCTGCCGTTGGCCACGGCGGCGGCGCTGGCGCGGCCGCTGCTCTCGGCCGCCGGGCGCGCGCACCAGTCGTTTGGCTGGGCACTGCTGGCGCTGGCCGGCACGGCGGCGGGCTTCTATGCCGACGCGCTGGCCGGCGCGCCCGGCCTGCGCTGGCTGCATGCCACGCTGGGCGTGCTGATGCTGCTGATCGTGGTGGCAGCCAGCCGCATCTCGATGCGCATGGTCAACCGCGCCATCGAGCAGGTCACGCCCGGCGCGGCGCCGTATCTGGCGCGCCCGCCGAAGCGTCACCTGGCGACGCTGTGCATCGGCCTGGCGACGCTGGCGCATTTCGTGCGCCCGGGCAGTGCCCTGGCCGGCTGGCTGCAGCTGGCCGCCGCCGCGGCTGTGCTGCACCTGATGGGCGACTGGCACGTCGGCCCGGCGCTGTGGCGCCGGCGCTTTCCGCTGCTGCTGTACGCAATGTATGCCTGCATGGCGCTGGGCTGGGGCGCGCTCGGCCTGGCGCAGCTGGGCGCGCTGCCGGGTGCCGGCGCCGGCTGGCACCTGCTGGGCGCGGGGGCGGTGGGGCTGGGGGTGTTCATCGTCATCGCCATCGCCGGGCGCGCGCACGCCGGGCTGCTGCCCGACCCGGGGCCGTGGGTGCCGCTGGGCGCGGCACTGGTGCTGGCAGCGACGCTGCTGCGCGCGCTGGCCGGGTGGAACGGCTGGGGCGCCGCGGCGCTGGCAGCCAGCGCGGCGCTGTGGTGTGCCGGCTATGGCGTGCTGGCCTGGCGCATCGCACCGGGACTGTGGCGCCCGCGCACGGACGGCGGCACCGGCTGCGAGGGACCGATGGTCCACAGCACGCCAGGCTGAGCTGCCGACCCCTGGAACGGGCGCGGCAGTTCGCAGCCGATCGGACTCGGTGCGCGCCGTGCGGATGATGCAGAGCGGGACTTCGCCCCAAGGGTAGGTATTGGCTATGGCGTATTGAACCCCGGCGGTAGCGGCGCGGCGATCCAGCTTCCACACGTCGTGGCGCCGCCGCAATGCAGGGCAGTCTGATGAAATTCCTCCCGCCCAGCCTCATGCAGGCCTGCATGCCGGCGTCCAGTCAGCGCGGTCACTTGCCCTGCATACCCATACCTTCTTTCGCCTCTGCTGCTTCGCGCAGATCCTGCCACTTGCATCCCCGTGACGCTGCTGTCGTGCTGGCGATGGCCGGGCTCCCGCTGGAGCAGCCAGAAATATGCGTTGCTCGAATAAAAATAAAAAAATTTATAAAATAGAAATATAATGCTCGGCTGCGCTGCCTGTTTGCTCGCTTCAAGGCAGCGCTTGTTTGACAGCCTACCGGTTAACCTACCGCGCGTTCCTCCCAAGTCTGCCGGCTGACATTCCCAGACTCTACGGCGAGCCCACCGCGGATCCGCACCTTCAAGTCCAAGGTCCGCCCGGCCCCTCCAGCGCTTGGCGTCGCAGGGACTCTTCCCTTCATTTCCCGGTGCGCTGCCTGTGCGGTACGTGCCGCCGGGCTTGCAATGTCAGACCTATCCAACATCGAGCGTATTGGCCCCTATGTGGTCACTCCGCTTACCTGTTCCTCCGATGGCGGCTTATTTGCTGCTTCGGTTTCCATCCGCCGCGGCGTGCACGACCGGATTTTCCGGTTTCTGCCGCGCTTTGCCTGCGATGCGCAGGCGGTTCAGTACGCCCTGGCGCAGGGCCGCAGCCTGGTGCTGCATGGCCAGCTGGGCTGAAAGGCCTTTCTTTCCACCACTCACGAAGGAGATCCGTGGCCAAAGAAGAATTAATCGAAATGCAGGGCAAGGTCGATGAAGTCCTGCCCGACGCCCGCTACCGTGTGACGCTGGACAACGGCCACGCACTCGTGGCCTATACCGGCGGCAAGATGCGCAAGTTCCGCATCCGCATCCTGGCAGGTGACTTGGTTACCCTGGAGATGTCGCCCTACGACCTGACCAAGGGTCGCATTACTTTCCGCCACATCGAAAACCGTACACGCACCGGCCCGCCGGGCGCGCGTCGGCGCCGCTGAGGCTTTTTCCTCCCTCGCGGGTCCCTTGCCTCAAGACCATGCCGGGTTCACTCTTGCACCCGGTCAGCTTTTTTTACGAAATTCCGACACATGAACAACCGACTCTACGTAGGCAACCTGGCTTACTCCGTGCGCGATGAAGCGCTGCTGGAACAGTTTTCCCAATACGGCACCGTCAACTCTGCCAAGGTGATGATGGAACGCGACACCGGCCGCTCAAAGGGCTTCGGCTTTATCGAGATGGCCAGCGATGCAGAAGCTCAGAAGGCCATCGATGGCCTGAATGGGCAGCCGCTGGACGGCCGCGCGCTCACGGTCAACGTCGCACGCCCGATGGAAGCGCGCTCCGGCGGCGCCGATCGCGGCGGCTACCGCGGCGGTCGCTACTGATCGATTGCCCGGCAGCTTGCACGTCTGTGGCCCCCGGTGACGGGTGGCCGCAGCAGCGGGCCAAGCGCCAAGCTTTCCGCAAGAACCGGCTGCATGCCGGTTTTTCTTTTTGCGCACGCAGCAACGAAAAACCCGCTACGGCCGGCTGGCGGTAGCGGGTGAACTGGGTTGGTGGGCTCTGAGGGATTCGAACCTTCGACCAACGGATTAAGAGTCCGGCCTAGTGGGTGTTTGGTGATGTTGATTGGCGTAGCTATAATCTATGCAAATCAACAACTTATGCGATTTTGACAGGGTGCAGGCGTTGATTGGGATTCGCCTGTTTTTGGCAAATCTGCCTACAGATTGCCTACAACCTGCCTACAAGCCGCCATGCCCACAGTGCCCAGCCGCGCCAGACTGACCGCCGCCCGCGTTGAAGCCTTCGCCTGCCCGCCGGGCAAGTCCCAGGCCTTCCTGTGGGACACCGACGCGCCCGCCCTGGCCGTTCGCGCGACACCGACAGGGCGCAAGACCTACACCTTCGAATCACGCCTGCACGGCAAGACGCTGCGCCTGAGTATTGGCGACGTGCGCGCCTGGACCCTGGCCGCTGCACGGGCTGAGGCAACCCGGCTGACGCTGCTGGTGGACAGTGGTACCGACCCGCGCGAACAAAAGCGCCAGCACGAAGCCGAGCAAGCCGCGCAAGCTGCCGCGCTGGCTGCCCAGGCCGTGACCGTGGGCGAAGCATGGGCTGCCTACCTGGCAGACCGCCGCCCGCACTGGGGCGAGCGCCATTACAGCGACCATGAAGCATTGGCCCGCGCTGGTGGGCAATCCGCCGTTCGTGGCACCCGTGGCCGTGGCGTAACAGTGGCCGGCCCGCTGCATCCGCTGATGTCCCAGCCCCTGCGGGAGCTGACAACGCCCGCTATCGAAGCATGGGCGCAGCGCGAAGGGCGAACCCGCCCGACAGTGGCCCGGTTGGCGTGGCGCCTGCTGCGTGCCTTCCTGGCGTGGTGCAGCGAGCATCCCGACTACCGCGCCGCCGTGCCTGAGCGCAACCCGGCCAAGAGCCGCCGCGCGCGTGAGGCATTGGGCAAGCCCCAGGCAAAGGACGATGCCCTGTTGAAAGAGCAACTGCCGGGCTGGTTCGCTGCCGTGCAGGCCATCCGCAACCCGGCGCAGTCGGCCTATCTGCAAGGCCTGCTGCTGGTGGGCGCACGTCCTGGCGAGCTGCTGGGGCTGCGCTGGGACGATATGAACACGCAATGGCGCGGGCTGACCATCCGGGACAAGGTAGAAGGCGAGCGCGTCATTCCCCTGACTCCCTATGTCTGGCACCTGCTGGCCGGCCTGCCGCGCCGTGGGCAGTACGTGTTTGCCGGCGAGGATGGCGACAAGCCCATGAGCAAGCCGCACAAGGCGCACGCCAGCGCCTGCGCCGTGGCCGCAATCGACGGGCTGACGCTGCACGGGCTGCGCCGCAGCTTTGGCACCTTGTCCGAGTGGCTGGAACTGCCTGCCGGCGTGGTGGCGCAGATTCAAGGCCACAAGCCCAGCGCGACGGCAGAAAAGCACTACCGCGTGCGGCCCCTGGACTTGCTGCGCCTGCACCATGAGCGGCTGGAAGCGTGGATTCTGGAACAGGCCGGGGTGCAGTTCGATGCTGCCCAGCAACCGGGCAAGCTGCGCGCCGTGGGTGGATAAATATACAAGTATCGATATAATTACAGCATGAAGCCCATAGCCTTCAGGGGCAGCGCCCTAGCTGACCTGCGCAGCTTTCCGCAGAGTGCCATGCGCGAGGCGGGCTACCAACTGGACCGCGTGCAGCATGGGCTGGCGCCAAGTGACTGCAAGCCTATGCCCAGCATCGGCGCCGGCGTGACAGAGCTGCGCATATGGGATGAGGCAGGCACCTTTCGCGTTGTCTACATCGCCAAGCTAGCCGAAGCCGTCTATGTGCTGCACTGCTTTCAGAAAAAGACCCAGCAGACTGCCAAGCGCGACATAGAGCTGGCCCGCGCCCGCCTGAAAGAGCTGATGAAGGAGATTGCACCATGACCAGCCAGCAGAAATTTTCCAGCGTTTGGGATGCTCTGGAGGACACGCCGCAGCAAGCTGCGAGCATGCGCGCGCGCTCCAAGCTGATGATGGAACTGGCCGAAGCCGTGCGTCAGCAGGACATGACGCAGGCACAGGCCGCAGAGCTGTTTGGCGTGACCCAGCCCCGTGTCTCAGACCTGGTGCGCGGCAAGGTGGCCCTGTTTTCCTTGGATGCGCTGATGGACATGGCCGCTGCCGCAGGTATGGCTCCCTCTATCCGCGTCACCAAGCCCAAAGCCCTGCGGGCTATCCGTGCCAAGCGAAGTGCGAACGTTTGCGCGTGAATGGGCCTGAGCTGACCACAAGGAAAGGGGCAGACCATGAACGCGCCGCGCGATACAAGCTATACGGCTTGGCTGACTGAATCACTGCAAGACCCGCAAGAAGCCGCCGCCTACATCGAAGCCGCCATTGAACTGGAAGACCCCGCCGCGCTGCTGCTGGCGCAGCGCCATGTGGCGAAGGCGCACGGCATGGCTGAGGTGGCGCGCCGGGCAGAGGTGGGCGAGAAATCCCTATTTCGCGCACTGAGCGAAAACGGTAATCCGACGATTGACACGCTGCACAAGGTTTTGCACGCAATGGGCCTGCGCCTGAGCGTGACCCCGATACACGCCTGAACAGTTTTGCCCCAGATAGGCCAGCTTCGAAACCTGGCCGAAAAGCGGGACACCTTCGCCCGCCTGCTGGGGCACCTTTTGCGAAGGCTGCACTTGAAGGGGTGCAATCATGAACAAGCACGACGAAAAGCTACTGTTGGAAATTGCCCGCGCGCGCTTGGCAAATCGTCCGGGGGCTTTTGAGAGATTCCAGCTTGACCTGCACGGGTTTGGTTTGGGCCACCTGCGTGCATGGGCCAGCCTGCAATTGGATGACATGAAGGACATGGTGACCGCCCTAGGTTCTGTATGTCCTAACGCGTTTAACAGCAGCGCGCGGCAGATGCGCATGGAACGCATCATTGACGAATGGGCTGCACTACAGCCAGCTCCGCGCCCCTTGAAGGTGGAAGCCTTGCCGCCCTTGCCTAGTGCTGTAGAAGGGGTTTCAGCAAGCCCTGCAACCGCGCCGCCGCGAAGCATTGCGCGCCTTGCACGAAAACAGCCAGCTTTGCGGCGCCGGGATTTGCTGACCCCGCTAATTGAGAAGGCCATTTCAGAGCATGGCGAAGACGTGCAAAGAGTGTTTGGCGCATTGCGTGTATGGGCAGAGCAGCCGCCGCCTGTCCCGCCCTTAAGAGGCGTCACTGAGGATGGGCGCGTGCAATGGCGAGACTCGAACGATGCACCGCAAGAGCTGAACATAGGTGCCTTGCGCGACCGTATGCGCCGTCTGAGGAAAGCGCCAACCAACGCGCGATAACGCGCGCCAGCACGCGACAGCGCGCGGCAAATTGCAGCGCCGCGCTTTATGCAAATGATGGGCAACCATGTTCAACACCCGAGAGGGAAACGACATGGCTGCAAAGACCATTCAAACCGTGCCCTTGGCACAAGAGACGCGGGACACGCTTCCGACCCGCGAAGCTGCACGGCACCTGAACCGCGCTGAACAGACGCTGAGGCTTTGGGCCATGCGCGAGCATCCCATTGCACCCGTTCGCGTTCATGGCCGCTTGGCATGGCGCACTGCCGATATCCGCCGTCTGCTGGGGGTGGCGCAATGATGGCCGCCCCGATTTACCGTCACCCGGACGGCGAAGGCACCATTCAATTTGACGCTGCCAATTCCCGCCTGTTTTTGTTCAACGCCGCTGAGGGGCCGAGCGCCTATGCGCTGATTGGCCCGTGGGGCTTGCGCGAGGTGGCTGCAAAGCTGCTGGCGCTGGCTGAGGAAATGGGGGTGCAGCAATGATGGCCGCCGCGTTCTATTTGCTGCTGCGCTGGCGCGCGTGGAAGGGGGCCAAATGAAAACGCCCGAGCCTTCCAAAGAAAACCCGAGCGCCCCGAACAGCGCGAAGTTTACTGGCACCGACAACCCGCGTCACCTGCGTGCGATTGCCGCGCTGCTGCGCCGCCCCATGCCGCGTGAAAACCTGGACAGCGAAGCCGGGTGCAGCAATGGGCCGGAACTGGTGGCAGCGCTGCGCCGCCGTGGCCTGGAAGTGCCCTGCAAGCGCATCAACTTTGTTGACCGCGACGGGTTCATTTGCCGGCCCGGCGTGTATTTCCTGACGCCTGCCGACCGCCGCAAGCTGCACCAGTGGCAGGCCCGCTGTGCGAAGGGGGATGCCGTATGAGCGCCGCAGACGCCCTGCAACACGCCGCCGCTGGCTACCCTGTCTTCCCGCTGGTGGCCGGGGGCAAGCGCCCGGCCACCGCCCACGGGCTGAAGGATGCCAGCACCGACCCGGACACCATCCGCGCGTGGTGGCACCAGCAGCCCAGCGCCAATATCGGCATGGCGCTGCCGGCTGACGTGCTGGCCGTCGATATCGACGTGAAAGACGTTGACGGTTTCGCAACGCTTGCCGCCCTGACTGCCGAGCATGGCAAGCTGCCCGAAACCCGCACCGTGCAAACCGCGTCCGGGGGCTGGCACCTGCTGTTTCGCAAGCCCGCCGATGTGCGGGTGAAGAACCGCGCCGGCCTGCGCCCTGGCGTTGACGTGCGCGCCACTGGTGGCTATCTGGTGGCCCCAGGCAGCACCATCAACGGCACACCCTACCGCCTGCTGAACGACTGCGAGCCGGCAGAGTGCCCGCGCTGGCTGCTGGACGTGCTGACCGAAGAAAAGCCCGCGCCAGCAAGCCCCGTAGCAGCCGCGCCAGCGCTTCAAAAGCACCAGCACGACCCCTACACCCAGCGCGCCATTGAACGCGCCGCAAGCGACGTTGTGGCCGCTGGTGAAGGTGAGCGTAACCACAAGCTGAACGCCGCCGCCTATGGGCTGGCGCGGTTGGCTGGGGCTGGCCGTCTGGACTGGCACCATACCGCCGCTGTGCTGGAACGTGCTGCCCTGGCTGCCGGCCTGGCACCCGCTGAAGTGCGCCAGACGCTCAAAAGCGCCCACGCTACCGGCTTGGCCAGCCCCAGCTATGAAGGGCTGCCGAAAGCGTCCGCGCCGCGCTTGCCGGTGGCTTTCGAGCCGCAGCATTTCGACACCGCAGGAGCTGAAGAAGCGGAACACCCGTTGGCGCGCATCGTGCAGCCCTGCACTGCACTGCAAGCGCCCGAATGGCTGCTGCCGGGCTTCCTGGCCGCTGGCCTGACGCTGATTGCTGGTGGGCATGGCGTGGGCAAAACAACCGCGCTGCTGCCGCTGGCCGCTGGGGTTGCCGGTATCCATGAACCGGGCTGGCCGCTGGCACCGAAGCACTGGCGAAGCGTGGTGTACATCTGTGAAGACACAGCCCAGGCGCAGCGCATCCTGCACGGGCTGGCCGGGCACCTGCAAACGACAACCGCTGCCATTGCCGAGCGACTGCACTTGGTGGACGCGCGCCGCCTGCCCGCTGCCGTGCTGGTGCAAGTGGGCGGCACCTACCGAGAGCGCTACAGCCGCAGCGTGCAAGGCGTGGAATTGCTGCCGCTGGTGGTGCTGGACACCCAGGCCGCCACGATTGCGCTGAAATCGGAAAACGACAACAGCGAAGCATCCGCCGCCGTCGCCATGCTTAAACAGCACTTTGCCGGGCTGCCTGTGTGGCTGGTGGCGCACCTGGCAAAGCAGAACTTGAACCGCAGCGACGTGCAGCACCTGACAAGCCGGGGGGCCAGCGCATGGGAAGCCGACGCGAACGCTACCGCGTTTTTGGTAAAGGAAGGCGAAGGCATGAACGCTTCCCGCTGGCTGACGTTGGGAAAGCGCCGGTTTGAACCCCGCTGGCCTGAGCTGCAATTGCAAAGCCACTGCACCGACACGATGGGCTATGACCGGTTTGGCGAGCCTGAGCCGCTGGCGCTGCGATGGGCCATTGCCCAGCCCCAGGAAGGCAGCCGGCAGGAACTGGCCGCCAAGGCACGCGAAGCCCAGGCGCTGCAAGACGAAGCCGAGCTACGGCAGGAAGTGCGCGATGTGGTGCAGATTGCGTGGCAAGAGGGGCACCCGCTGAACCGTGCTGGCGTGAAAGCGAAGGTGCGCCGCAAAGCGTCCGAAGTGGTGGCGTGTATCGAGCGGCTGTTGTCGGAAGGCTGGCTACAGGAAATCCACGTTCCGCGCGACGTGCGAACGCATCCCCGGAAAGACAGTTTCTTGGTGAACTTGGACACGTCAGAGCGCGATGCCGTGCGCCGGGGTGAGCCATTGCCCCAGGACAAGGCCGCCATTCCTGAGAGCTGGAAGAGGCCCATTTCATCCGTTCCCGAAGAAACGCAAGACGCTACAGAAACAGTAGCGATTCCTGATGAGCCGTGAGCAACTTTTCATCCGTTCCCGTTTCATCCGTTCCCTTAGAAAAAAACATTGGGAATGCATGGGAATGGGCTGGTTGCCCCATTCCCCATGCCATCCGTTCCCGCAGCCGTGGGAACGCATGGGAACGGTTGGGAATGATTGGGAACGCTTGAAGAGCTGCCGCGCCTGCTGGCCCCTGATTGAGCAAGAAAGGAACACCGCCCATGAGCGAACCAAAGCGAACGAAGGCCGCGCCCTGGAAGCCGGGACAGTCCGGCAACCCGGCAGGCCGCCCGCGTGGAACGAGCAAAGCCCAGGCTATGCGCGATGCCATCGCGCAAGACGTGCCCGCCATCGTGGCCGTGCTGGTGCAGCAAGCAAAAGCAGGCGACGTACAGGCCGCCCGCGTGTTGCTGGAACGCGCCCTGCCGGCGTTGAAGCCGCAAGAGCTGCCCCAGGCCGTGCCCCTGCCCGAAGGCGGGACGCTGGCCGCGCAAGGCGCTGCCATCCTGGCCGCTGCTGGGGCTGGTGAGCTGGCACCCGCACAGGCCGCCGCGCTGCTAGGGGCCGTGGGCACGCTGGCAAAGATTGTCGAGACGTGCGAGCTGGAACAACGCATTGCCGCACTGGAAGCGCAGCATGGCCGCGCGTGAGCTGCGCGCCCGCCTGGCGCGGCTGACGGCATCGCACGGCGCGCAGTATCTGCCCGTGGTGCTGGTGGTGCCAGACGAAGCCGGCCCGGCGCGCGATGCAGTGCAAGCCCAGGTGCAGCGCCTGCGCCAGCAAGGCCGGCACGTCATCGAGCTGAGCGAATCGGATAAGCACCTTGCGCTTGCCGAGCTGGCAGAGGTGTTCGCGCCATGAGCATCAAAGCCCGTTTGCAGCGCCTGGAAGATGCCGCCGCCGCAGCGCCTGAGCTGCTGCGCTTGTTCGTCACCATCGTAGGACGCGAGCCGCAAGGCTTTGCCGCGCAGCACCCGGCAGGCCCTACTGTGGCGCGGCTGGCTGGCGAGACTGTCGAGGCGCTGCAAGCGCGCTGCACGGCAACAGCGCCCGCCGTGACCGTCTGGCGCAGCGTCTGAGCTGGGTAGGGGCAGGTGCAAAGTCTGGCGATGGCGCTTGCTGACCGGCCAGTTCTTGCCACACGCGTGTCCGCGCAATGGCAGCTTTTTTGTGGTGCAGCCCTAGGCCGGGGGGGTGGCCTAAATGTTCAAAGGCAACGCCGCCCGGACACCCCGCCGTTTCGCACGCGCACAAAATACCGCCCCATTGAAAGAATTCAGCAAATGGCCGGAATCAAAGGGCGCAGTGGAGGCGCACGAAAGAAACGCAGGGGGCCGCCGCGCCGGGGCTGGAAGGCCGCGCAATCCGCCCGTGCTGGTGGAACTGCCCCGCACCGATTGCCCCATGCAATGGCTGCTGGCCGCGATGAACTGCCCAGCTTTGCCGGTGCCGCTGCGCCTGGACTGCGCCCGCGCACTGCTGCCCTACTGCGAGCGCCAGAAATCGCGGGAAGGTTGAAGTCCCAGACCGACCGGTTCCGCCTTTGCAATCGCAAGCTGCAAAAAAAGGCGGCACAGCGCGCGAAGCACCCGCCGGCACCTTTGCCCTTGATGCCACTGCCGCAGCGCCGCAGAGGCCCGAAAAACGCCCTGCCTGCGCAGCCTTTTTTCTGGACGCTTTGCGCTGGTGCATGAGCTGGCCGGTCAGCAAGCCGCAGGCATCAACTTTTGACAGCCCCGCCCCTGGTGGCAGGACATGGCCCGCAGTTTTGGGGTATGGGCAAGGGTGCAACTTCAAATGCGACCCCTGAGCCTTTCTCTACGAATGTGCAGAGTTTCAGGGCCAGCGCGCGCAGGCCATCAAAGGCAGGAAGGGGGTGAACCTGATTCACACCCTGGCAGGTTTCCGCAGCGCGCGTAGCAACGCCCTATGTCGAACATAGACCGCGCCCGCTGAACCGCCCCAGCTTGCCGCGCTTGCCCGCCGCAGAAAAAGCAAAAGTGCCTACAGATTGCCTACAAGCTGCCGGAAAACAAAAAGGCCAGTCCCGAAGAACTGGCCTAAGTGCTTGATTTGTTTGGTGGGCCCTGAGTGACTCGAACACTCGACCAACGGATTAAGAGTCCGCTGCTCTACCAACTGAGCTAAGAGCCCTTGTTCCTTGCGGAACGTCGCTGCAGCCTGTGCAGCGAAGTCCGCGATTATGCACGAGTTTTTTGCCCGGCTGGATCAGCCCAGGCAAAAAATCACATCAGCAGATGCTCGCCGGCGTTGTCGCCGCCCAGGATCACGTAGTTCACTTTGCGGATGTCCATCAGCTTGGTGCCGCCCGAGTAGCTGATCGAGCTTTGCACGTCCTGCTCCATCTCGACCAGCGTGTCGGCCAGGCTGCCCTTGATCGGCTCCAGGATGCGCTTGCCCTCGACGTGGCGGTACTCGCCCTTGTTGAAGTCCGAGGCCGAGCCGTAGTACTCCTTGAAGCGCTCGCCGTTTTCCTCCACCGTCTCGCCGGGGGATTCCTCGTGGCCGGCGAACAGCGAGCCGACCATGACCATGGTGGCGCCGAAGCGGATGCTCTTGGCGATGTCGCCATGGCTGCGGATGCCGCCGTCGGCAATGATCGGCTTGGTCGCCACGCGGGCGCACCATTTCACGGCCGACAGCTGCCAGCCGCCGGTGCCGAAGCCCGTCTTGAGCTTGGTGATGCAGACCTTGCCTGGGCCGATGCCGATCTTGGTGGCGTCGGCGCCCCAGTTCTCCAGGTCGATCACCGCCTCGGGCGTGCCGACGTTGCCGGCGATGATAAAGGCGCGCGGCAGCTTGGCCTTCAGGTAGCCGATCATCTCCTTCACCGTGTCGGCATGGCCATGGGCGATGTCGATGGTGATGTACTCGGGGCACAGGCCCTCGGCGACGAAGCGGTCCACGGTCTCGTAGTCGGGTTTTTTCACGCCCAGCGAGATCGAGGCGAAGCAGCCCTTGGCGTGCATGTCGCGCACGAACTGCACGTTGTCCAAGTCAAACCGATGCATGACGTAGAAGTAGCCGTTCTGCGCCATCCAGGTGCAGATCTTCTCGTCCACCACCGTCTTCATGTTGGCCGGCACCACCGGCAGCTTGAAGCGGCGCCCGCCCAGCTCCACGCTGGCGTCGCATTCGGCGCGGCTTTGCACGCGGCACTTGCGCGGCAGCAGCAGGATGTTGTCGTAGTCGAAGATTTCCATGAGGTTCCAAGCTCCGTAGGGAATGCGCGCCGGCGAGGGATTCGCGGCGTGCCAAGAGGGCGCTTGGCTTGGGCTCCGGCTTCCTGCGTGGGCGCTTTGCACAAAACGCGGACGAAAAAAAACCGGGCGCAAGAAACTTGGGCCCGGTGCCCGATTGTACCGACCCCTACGGGTAACCCCCAAGGGATCGGGCCTTTCTACAATCGGCCCCATGCCCCCCCAAGACCTGTTCGCCGGCGCATCCGCGCCTTTTGGCGCCGGCGCAGCGCCTGCCGCCGACCCGCCATCCCCGCTGCTGCAGCACCTCAACCCCGAACAGCTCGCTGCCGTTACGCTGCCCGCCGGGCATGCCTTGATCCTGGCCGGTGCCGGCTCGGGCAAGACGCGCGTGCTCACCACCCGCATCGCCTGGCTGCTGCAAACGGGCCAGGCCTCGCCCGGCGGCATCCTGGCCGTCACCTTCACCAACAAGGCGGCCAAGGAGATGGTCGCGCGCCTGTCGGCCATGCTGCCGATCAACGTGCGCGGCATGTGGATCGGCACCTTCCACGGCCTGTGCAACCGCCTGCTGCGCGCGCACCACAAGCTGGTCGGCCTGCCGTCCACCTTCCAGATTCTGGACACCCAGGACCAGCTCTCGGCCGTCAAGCGCCTGTGCAAGCAGCACGGCGTGGACGAGGAGCGCTTTCCGCCCAAGCAGCTCACCTGGTTCATCGCCGGCTGCAAGGAAGAAGGCATGCGTCCGCAGGACGTGCCGGTGCGCGATCCGGAGACGCAAAAGAAAGTGGAGGTCTACCAGCTGTACGAGCAGCAGTGCCAGCGCGAGGGCGTGGTGGACTTCGCCGAGCTGATGCTGAGAAGCTACGAGCTGCTGCGCGACAACGACGCAGTGCGCGCGCACTACCAGCGCCGCTTCTCGCACATCCTGGTGGACGAGTTCCAGGACACCAACCGGCTGCAGTACGCCTGGCTCAAGCAGCTGGCCGGCGACGTGGAGGAGGGCGGGCGCCTGGCGCCGCGCGGCAGCGTTATCGCCGTGGGCGACGACGACCAGAGCATCTACGCCTTTCGCGGCGCGCGCGTGGGCAACATGCAGGACTTCATGCGCGAGTTCGGCGTGCAGCGGACCATCAAGCTGGAGGAGAACTACCGCAGCTTCAGCAACATCCTGGACTGCGCCAACGCCCTCATCAGCCACAACCAGGGCCGCCTGGGCAAGAACCTGCGCACGCAGCAAGGCCCCGGCGAGCCGGTGCGCGTGCAGGAATCACCCACCGACCTGGCCGAGGCGCAGTGGATGGTCGAGGAGATCAAGCACCTGGTGCGCGAGGACGTGCCCCGGCGCGAGATTGCCGTGCTCTACCGCAGCAACGCGCAAAGCCGGGTGATCGAGTCGCAGCTGTTCAACGCCGGCGTGCCCTACCGCGTCTATGGCGGCCTGCGCTTCTTCGAGCGCGCCGAGATCAAGCACGCGCTGGCCTACCTGCGCCTTCTGGAGAACCCGCACGACGACACAAGCTTCCTGCGGGTGGTGAACTTCCCGCCGCGCGGCATCGGCGCGCGCACGCTCGAGCAGCTGCAGGACGCGGCGCGCGGCGCCGGCTGCTCGCTGCACGACGCGGTGAGCACCATGACCGGACGCGCCGGCGCGAATCTGTCGGCCTTCGTCGCGCTGATCGACGTGCTGCGCGAGGGCACGCAGGGGCAGAACCTGCGCGGCATCATCGGCCAGATGCTGCAGGCCAGCGGCCTGGTCGAGCACTACCGCAACGACAAGGAAGGCGCAGATAGGCTGGAGAACCTGGACGAGCTGGTCAACGCCGCCGAGAGCTTCGTGACCCAAGAGGGCTTCGGGCGCGACGCGGTGGCGCTGCCGCTGGACGAGCAGGGCGCGCCGCTGACGCAGAGCCCGGCCAGCCAGGGGCTCGATCCGAACCTGCCGCTGGCCGCGCCGGGCGAGATGATCGACCAGGACACCGGCGAGACGCTGTCGCCGCTGGCGGCCTTCCTGACGCACGCTGCCCTGGAAGCCGGCGACAACCAGGCCCAGGCCGGCCAGGACGCCGTGCAACTGATGACCGTGCATGCCAGCAAGGGGCTGGAGTTCGACTGCGTGTTCATCGGCGGGCTGGAAGAAGGCTTGTTCCCGCACGAGAACGCCATGAGCGACGCCGCCGGGCTGGAGGAGGAGCGCAGGCTGATGTATGTCGCCATCACCCGGGCGCGCAAGCGCCTGTACATCAGCCACTCGCAGACGCGCCTGCTGCATGGGCAGACGCGCTACAACGTGCGCAGTCGCTTCTTCGACGAACTGCCGGAAGAGGCGCTGAAGTGGCTCACGCCGCGCAATGCCGGCTTTGGCCTGTTTGCTCCTGATCCGATAGCTGCACACCGGGGCAATGCAAGGGCCGGGCGCGGTTTTGACATGAAATCCGCGTCTTTCGCCAACCCGCCCGTGCCGCCGCGCAAGGCAGCTCCCGGGCATGGCCTGCGCGTGGGCCTGACGGTGTTCCACACCAAGTTCGGCGAGGGCAAGGTACTGGCCATCGAGGGCGCGGGCGACGACGCACGGGCGCAGATCCACTTTCCGCGCCACGGCACCAAGTGGCTGGCGCTGGGCGTGGCCAAGCTGACAGTGGTGGAGTAGTGCCTGCCTGAATGGCGCCGCGCTTGGGGCGGGCCCGCGACCGCGTCAAGACGCCTGTGCTGACGTTTGCTTACCGGGCTTGTGCCCGCCTGGCCAACAATGCCCGCGCCGCCGTTTTCGGCGGCGCTTTTTTTGTTGGGCCAGGCCGCTGGCGCAGGCTCCCGTACAGGCCTGTGGGCAGCGCGGCAACGCCAGGCCATACCTGCACAGGAGGAAGGGGATGCCCCCACACATGCCACGTTTCGCCGTTCGCGCACCGGGTGCCGCATTTCCGCTGGCGCTGCTCACAGCCGCCGCCTTGAGCCTGGCAGGCTGCAAGGAGCAGGTGAGCAACCCGCAGACAGCATCAGGCAGCGCCCCTGCCGCTGCCGCTGCGTCAGCCGCGGCCAGCACTGCGCCAGCAATGCCGGCTGCCGCCCCCGCCCCCATGCCCGTCGCGGCGCCGGCAGCAGCGGTTGCTGCGGGGGGCGCCGCTTCTGTGGCCGCCGCCCCGCGCAAGCTGCCGCTGGGCGTGCAGGGCGTGGCGCCGGCCGGGGTGACGGTGCGTGTCAAGGGCATCGAGCTGGGCGGCGATGCCACGGTGCTGGACGTCAGCATCTCGTTCGCCAACCGCATCACCAACAGCACCATGCTGGCGTTGGCCGATACCTTCCTGGAGGACGAGGGCGGCGCGCGGTTGCACATCAAGCGGCCAGCGGACAACCGCGATATCACCATCCGCGAGGGCGACACGCTGGATGGCCAGCTGGTTTTTTTGGGCAGCGTCGCACCGACGGCGCGCAAGCTGCGCCTGGTGTTCAACGACGGCAATGAGGGCGACAACATCGTCGCGCCCGGGCTGGTGATGGAGCTGCCGCTGTCATGACGCGCCTGCACCGCCGCGCCGCCAGCGCACTGGCGCTCGGCACGCTGGCTGCATCGGCAGGTGCGCCCACGGCGTGGGCGCAGGCGCTGTCGGTGCAGCGCAGCGGCCAGCCGCTGGCGCAGACACCCACCCATCTGGCACCGGCCAGCGCGCCGGACACCACGCTGCAGCACAAGCCCCAGGCCGGCAGCCTGACGGCGGGCGAGACGCCGGGTGCGCTGCGCTCCGTGGCCGGGCCGCAGACCCTGCTGCGCGCCGCCGAGGTGCCCCCGGCGCGGCTGGAGCGCACGCGCGTGCTGCTGGTCGAGCTGCAGGCCCGGCCGCAGCCGGACCAGGCCGTCGCCATCGACCTGCCGGCCGACGTGCTGTTCGACTTCGACCGCGCCGACCTGCGCGCCGATGCCGCATCGTCGCTGGCCAAGGCCGCCGAGCTGGTCGAGGGCTATCCACAGGCGCCCCTGATGGTGGTCGGCCATACCGATGGCAAAGGGTCCGACGCCTACAACGACGCCCTGTCGCTGCGCCGCGCCCAGGCGGTGGCCGAGGCGCTGCGCGTGCGCACCGGCCGCCAGGCGCGCACGCAAGGGCAGGGCAAGCGCCAGCCGGTGGCGCCGAATGCGCAGCCCGACGGCAGCGACGACCCCGAAGGTCGCCAGCGCAACCGGCGCGTGCAGATCCTGATCGAGCCGCTGGCGCGCGGGGGCTGATGCCGTGGCGCTGATCCATTGCCCGGCTTGCGGGCGTGAAGTGTCCGAACAGGCGCAGGCCTGCCCGGGCTGCGGACATCCGCTGCGCGCGGCGGGTTCGGGGCTTGCCGGTGCGCCGGTCTGGCAGCGGCTGGCATGGGTGTTGGGCACTTGGCTGGTCACGCCGTGGCTGGCGCGCCTGGTGGTGGCGCTGGCGGTGTGCGTGCTGGCGTACTTCCTGTTCACGGGCGGCTAGGGCCCGCCGCGCACCGCCTGTCATGTGACCGTCATGCGGCGGTCACGCGGCTGTCATGCCGGGTGCGCAGCATCGTGGGCTGTTCCGCTGCCGGTGCAGCGGATGCACCACCCACGAAAGGCATGCACGATGAACTTCCCCACCACCCACGTCCCGGCGGCCGGTGTCGACCCTGACGACATTGGCTACAACCCCACGCGCAACCCCGCATTCGCCACGCTGGTGCAGGCCCGGCTCAGCCGACGCAACCTGCTGCGCGGCAGCGCCGCCAGCGCCGGCGGCGCTCTGCTGGGCAGCGTGTCGCTGGTGGCCTGCGGCGGCGGGGGTGGCGATGACGACGCGCCGCCGCCCTCGCGGCGGTTGCAGCTGGGCTTTTCGCCGGTGGCCAAGGGCTTGGCCGACGTCGTGGTCGTGCCCGCCGGCTACAGCGCCCGCGTGCTGCTGCGCCTGGGCGACCCGATCGCCGCCGACGTGCCCGCCTACCGCAACGACGGCAGCGACGACCCTGCCACCTATGACCGCCGCGCCGGCGACCACCACGACGGCATGACCTGGTTCGGCATGGACGCCCAGGGGCGCTGGAGCCCCCAGGCGCCGGCGCGCGGCCTGCTGGTGCAGAACCACGAGGCCATCACGCCGGTATTCCTGCACCCCGAAGGCCAAACGGTGGAGGATGGCGCGCGCACCGTGCCGGGCGAGGTGCTGCGCGAGTTCTACCTGCATGGCGTGAGCATCGTCGAGACCGCCCGGGCCGAGAACGGCGGCTGGAGCTATGCCCAGGATTCCCGCTTCAACCGCCGCGTGCACACGCTCACGCCGATGGAGTTGAGCGGGCCGGTGCGCGGCAGCGCCCATGTGGCCACGCGCCATGACCCTACGGGCGTGCGCGTGCGCGGCACGCTGAACAACTGCGCCAACGGCAGCACGCCCTGGGGCACCTACCTGACGTGCGAGGAGAACTGGGCCGGCTACTTCCGCCTGACCTCGGCCCAGGGGCTGGATGCGCGCACCCGCGCCAACTACCAGCGCTACGGCGTCTCCGGCGCGGGGCGCGAGCTGTGGGCCACCACCCAGGGCGCCGCCAGCGCCGCCGAGCAGGATAGCTATGACCGCTGGAATGCCGAGGCGCGTGGCGCCGGTGCCGCCGATGACTACCGCCTGGGCCCCAACACCTACGGCTGGGTGGTCGAGATCGACCCGTTCGATCCGACCAGCACGCCGCGCAAGCGTACCGCGCTGGGCCGCTTCGGCCATGAGGGTGCGGCGCTGGGGCCGGTGCAGGCCGGGCGGCCGCTGGTCTGGTACATGGGCGACGACGCGCGCAACGAATACGTTTACAAGTTCGTCTCCGACGCCATCTGGGACCCGGCCGACCAGGGTCGTGGCATGGCCGCCGGCGACAAGTACCTGGACCGGGGCCGACTCTACGTTGCCCGCTTCCATGAGGATGGCAGCGGCGAGTGGCTGCAGCTGACGCTGGCGCAACCTGCCATCCGCGGCTACGCCGGCTACGCCTTCGCCGATGAGGCCGACGTGTACCTGAACGCGCGCCATGCCGCCGACGCGCTGGGCGCCACGCGCATGGATCGACCGGAATGGACGTCGATCAACCCGCTCAACGGCGACGTGTACCTGACGCTGACCAACAACAATGCCGCTGGCCGCCCTCCCACGCGCACCGACGCCGCCAACCCGCGCTCGTACAACGACCCGAAGAACGGCAAGGACCAGAAGGGCAATCCCAACGGCCACGTGGTGCGCTTCGCCGACGCCGGGCGCGACCCGGCAGCGACCCGCTTCACCTGGGACGTGTACCTGTTCGGCGCACGCGCCACGGCGCCGGCGGACGTGAACCTGTCGGGGCTGACGGCGGACAACGATTTCTCCAGCCCCGACGGCCTGTGGTTCAGCCAAGCCACGCCCGGTCTGCTGTGGCTGGAGACCGACGATGGCGCTTACACCGACGTTACCAACTGCATGTTGCTGGCTGCCATACCCGGGCAGGTGGGTGACGGCGGGCCGCGCACGGTCAATAACCAGGACGGCGCGCAGACGCGCCAGCAAGCCACCTTCGTCGGCGCGCGGCCGGGCGAGCAGGGCACGCAGCTGGCGCGCTTTCTGGTTGGGCCCAGGGGCTGCGAGATCACCGGCATCGCCGAATCCGGCGACGGCCGCGCGTTGTTCGTGAACGTGCAGCATCCGGGCGAGGACACGGCCGCGGCCGACATCGGCGCGCCGGCGCGCTTCCAGAGCCACTGGCCTGACGGCGGGCAGGCGCGGCCGCGCTCGGCCACGCTGGTTATCACGCGCGACGATGGGGGCGTGATCGGGATCTGAAAGCCCTCAGTCGGTGTCGATGACGTCGGCCGGCGGTTGCCGGCTGGCGCGGCTGGGCGGCGGCTCGAAGCTGTCACGGAAGGTGAACACTACCGAGGTGAAGAACATCGACGCCAGCATCATGGCGGTGGCCACCATCATTGCCCCGGCGATGCCCGCGCCCAAACCCAGGCCAGACAGCAGCGCCACCGCCAGGCTGACGGCCATGGCGGCGCCGACAAACACGCCGGTCCAGGCCAGGCCATAGACGGTGAACGCGCCCAGATTGCGCACGCAGGCGACGATGCTGAAGAACAGCGCCTTGACCGGCGGCACGCCGTGCCAGTGCACCAGGCCGGGCGCGTGCCAGAACAGCAGCGACAGCGGCACATACAGCAGCAACGATAACCACATCGCCGCCTGGAAGTCGCCGGACTCGGCGATTTCACGCGTCAGCGGCGCACCGCCCAGGTAGACCTGCGCGAACTGCCCGCCATCAATCAGCGCCGACAGGCCCATGATCAGCAGAAAGCCGCCCGCGTACAGCGCGCCCAGCGTCAGCATGGCGTGCAGCCGCTCGCGACCGGTGCGAAACGCCACCAGCAGCAGCTTCGGGGTGGGCATGCGGTCTTGCCCCGCCTCGGCGGCGGCGACCATCATCGCCAGCGTGGCCGAGGGCAGCAGCGCCAGCGCCAGCGCCGGGCCCACCAGCGGCAGGGCGGTGGCCAGCGACATCGCTGCCATGCACAGGAAGAACAGGGCCGCCAGCGCCAGCGGCTGGCGCCAGAACACGCGGATCCCCAGGCGGGTCCATTCCAGGCCCGCGCGTGCAGGGACGATGTGCAGTTTCATGAAGGCAGAACAGGCAAGAAAAGGGGCCGCCCGGGCGGCGCGTGCAGGGAATTTACCCCAGTGCCCGGTGCCGCTCCGCAGGCCGGGGCTTGCACGGCACCGCCCATCCGGTATCAGGCCTGCGCCGGCGGATGGGCCACGCGCTCGCGCAGCACGCGCTCGAAGTGGGTTGGATCGTGCGGGGTCAGCAGGCTGGCCTCGCGCGGCAGGTGGTAGTCCCACAGCCGCGAGATCCAGAAGCGCAGGGCGCCGGCGCGCAGCATGGCCGGCAGCAGCGCGCGCTCGGCCGCCGTCAGCGCCCGTACGCCCTGGTAGGCGGCCAGCAGCGCGTCGGCGCGCTCGGCCACATGCCGCCCGGTGGGCAGGTCGATGCACCAGTCGTTCAGGCACACCGCCAGGTCGAACAGCCAGGTGTCCACGCCGGCAAAGTAGAAGTCGAACAGCCCGGTCAGCTCCTCGCCGTCGAACATCACGTTGTCGCGGAACAGGTCGGCGTGCACCGGCCCGCGCGGCAGCGCGGCGTAGTCACTGCCGGCTGCGACGTGGTTCTGGTAGGCCAGCTCGGACTGCAGCAGCGTGGCCTGCTGCGCGTTCAGGTGCGGCAGCACCACCGGCACGGTCTCGTTCCACCAGGCCAAGCCACGCAGGTTGGGCTGCTGGCGCTCGTAGTCGCGCCCGGCCAGGTGCATGCGCGCCAGCATGGCGCCCACGGCGGCGCAGTGCGCGGCCTGCGGCGCCAGTTGGCTCTTGCCACGCAGCCGCGTGGCCAGCGCCGCCGGCTTGCCGGCCACCTGGTGCAGGATGGCGCCGCGCCGGTCGGGCTGCGGGTCGGGGACCGGGATGCCGGCGCGCGCCAGGTGCTGCATCAGGTGCAGGTAGAACGGCAGCTGCTCGGCGGTCAGGCGCTCGAACAGCGTCAGCACGAACTCGCCACCCTCGCAACTGACGAAGTAGTTGGTGTTCTCGATGCCGCCCTCGATGCCGGTGAGCGCGAGCAGCTTGCCCAGTTGCAGGCGGCGCAGCAGGTCGCGCGCCTCCTTGTTGGAGACTACGGTGAAGACGGCCATCGGGTCGGGTGCGGGACGGTCGGAGGGCGGGCGGCGTCAGGCGCGCCGTACCGGAAGGAAGAGGGGAAGGAAGAAAAAAGGAGCCGGCGCGCCGCTTCAGAAGCGGCCCAGGTTCCACACGCGCGGCGCCTTGATGCTGTCGGAGGCGTCCAGGTTGCCGGGCCGGGCGCGCGCGCCGTCCTGGGTGTTCACCTCGTAGGCCGGCAGCGGCGTGCCGGTCTTGGGCTGCACAGTGATGCTCTGCGTCTGCCCGCCCACGCGCAGCTCGTCGACGCGGCTGCCGGCGTCCTCAATCACGATGCGCTGCACGCGCTGGTTGCGCCGGCCGTCCTGCGCTTGCTCCTGATTCAATAGCTGTTCGCCCTTTGTTTCAGAGGACGAGGGGGCGATTTGGCCCGGATTCTGGGCCAGGACAGGGCTGCCGGCCAGGGCCAGCAGCAGCGGGGGCAGGAAGGAGAGGGCGCGCATGCCGGGGATTGTAGGCGGCGCGGGCGGGCCTGCCGGGCGGGCGCTCGCCGCGCTGCGGTGTCAGCGCGCGGGCTGCGCCGCCGCCTCGCGGTCCAGCGCCTGCTGCACGGCGCGGTAGAAAGCGTCGCGCGCCGGCAGCGCCACCGGGTCGCGCGCGCCGCCGGCCCAGTTGGCGTTGGAGACGATGACCAGCCGGCGCTTCGGGTCGAGGAAGATGCCCTGGCCGAAGATGCCGCGCGCGGCGTAGCTGCCGTCGTCGTAGGTCCACCACTGGTAGCCGTATCCGCGCCCCGGCTCGCCGATGTCGGCCTGGCGCTGCGTGGCCTGGGCCAGCCAGCCGTCCGGCAGCACCGAGACGCCGCCGCTGCGCCCGCCGTCCAGGATGAACAGGCCGAAGCGGGCGTAGTCGCGCGCGGCCGCCTGGATGCAGCAGCCGCCGATCTCCTGGCCGGTCTTGCTGAGCAGCCAGGTGCCGTCCTGCTGCATGCCGGCCGGGCGCCAGACCTTCTCCTCCAGGTACTGCGCCAGCGTCTTGCCCGTGGCCTGGCTGACCAGGATGCCGACCAGGTTGGTCTCGCCGGTGCTGTAATTCCAGCGCTCGCCGGCGGGGGCGGCGCGCGGCAGGCGGCGCAGGTAGCTGACCAGCGCGTCCACGCCGGGTTCGGGCTGGTGGTTGTTGAAGCGCGCCACGTCCGAGTCGGGGTCGGCATAGTCCTCGTTCCAGGCCACGCCCGAGGTCATGGTCAGCAGCTGGCGCACGCTGACGTCGTCGTAGGCCGAGCCAGCCAGCGCCGGGATGTAGCGGCTGACGCGGTCGTCCAGGCTGTGGATGAAGCCGTCGCGCAGCGCCGCGCCCACCAGCGTCGAGGTGAACGACTTGGCCACCGAGAAGCTGGTCCAGCGCCCCTCGGGCCCGAAGCCCAGGCCGTAGCGCTCCAGCCGCAGCCGGCCGTCGTGCACGATCAGCAGCGCCGCCGCGCGCTGGTCCTGCAGGTAGGCGTCCACATCCACATCGAGGGCCAGCGGCGGGCCTGGCGGCAGGGCCCGCGGCGCGCCACCGGCCTGCATGGTGCGCGACCTGGCCAGGATGGGCAGCCGGTCCATGGCGCGGAAGGCCGCGTCGCGCTGGTCCTGGCTCCAGAACAGGATGTCGCGGTTGGTGGGCAGCGTGCGCAGCAGGCCGCGCGTCTCGCGGTCCAGGCTGAACCAGCCGGCCAGCGCGCCCAGCGCCAGCCCGGCCGCCAGGCCCAGCGCGACGCGCTGGCGCGTGCTGCGGCTCATGGCTGCGCCGGGCACGCGCCGGCGGCACAGGCCTGGGTGTGCCGCTGGATCAGCGCGTGGTAGTTCTGCGCACGCTCGCCCAGGCGCTGGCAGACATCGCCACGCGCGTCGAACGCATAACCCTGCTGGCCGCTGGCGTCCAGCAGCTGCACGCGCGCCAGCTGCCAGCGCGCGAACTCGGCCGGCTGGCGCCACTGGTGCGCGCAGATGCCGTGAAAAACGAAGCTGGCGAACGCCAGCTCGCTGACCTGCGGCTTGCCGCTCACCAGGCGCAGCGTGCCGCCGTCCAGCTGCGCGCTGCGCAGGCCGTGGCCCTGCAGCGCCTTTTGCAGGCTGGGCGGCACGTCGGTGAACGTCGGGGGCTGCTGGGCCAGCGCCAGCGGCGCGCAGGCGGCCAGCAGCAGGGCGGACAAGAAGGGTTTCATGGCGCGGGCGCGCAGGGCGCATCAAGGTGGACAAGGCCATTGTGCCGCCGCGCGCCGGCGCCATCGTGGGCAAAATGCCGCCATGAGCGATCCCCAAACCTTGCTGCTGGTGGACGGTTCCAGCTACCTGTACCGCGCCTACCACGCCATGCCGGACCTGCGCGCCGTGCCGGGCGACCCGAACAGCCCGGCCACTGGTGCCATCCGCGGCATGGTCAACATGCTGAACGCGCTGCGCCTGGAGGTGCCCGCCGCGTATGCCGTCTGCGTGTTCGACGCCAGCGGCCCCACCTTCCGCGACCACCTGTACCCGGACTACAAGGCGCAGCGCGCACCCATGCCGCCCGACCTGCGCGCGCAGGTGGCGCCGATCCACGAGGTGGTGCGCCTGCTGGGCTGGCCGCTGCTGTGCGTCGAAGGCGTGGAGGCCGACGACGTCATCGGCACCCTCGCCCGGCAGGGCGCCGCACGCGGCCTGCGCGTCATCATCGCCAGCGGCGACAAGGACCTGTCGCAGCTGGTCAACGAGCGCATCACGGTGCTCGACACCATGAGCGGCAAGCGCCGCGACGTGGCCGGCGTGACCGCCGAGTTCGGCGTGCCGCCCGAGCGGATGGTGGACTTTCAGACCCTGGTGGGCGACGCGGTGGACAACGTGCCGGGCGTGCCCAAGGTCGGCCCGAAGACGGCCGCCAAGTGGCTGGCCGAGCATGGCTCGCTGGACAACCTGATCGCCAATGTCCACACCATCAAGGGCGTGGCCGGCGAGAACCTGCGCGGCGCGCTGGACTGGCTGCCCACCGGTCGCCAGCTGGTCACGATCAAGACCGACTGCGACCTGGGCCGGGAGTTGCCGGGCTTTCCCGATGCTCTCGATTCGATAGCTGTCGGCGCAATGGATACGCTGGCTCTGCACGATTTTTACGAGAAATACGGCTTTCGTAGCCTGGCGCGCGCGCTGCAGGACGGCGGCGCGCGCGCTACGGCCGACGCGGCCAGCCTGGACACCAGCGCCGTCGCCAGCGCCGCCCAGCAGCGCGAGGTGCACTACGAAACCCTGCTGACCTGGGAGCAGTTCGACACGTGGCTGGCGCGCATCCAGGCCGCGCCGCTGGTGGCGCTGGACACCGAGACCACCTCGCTGGACGAGCTGCGCGCGCGCATCGTCGGCCTGAGCTTCAGCGTCGAGGCCGGCAGCGCCGCCTACATCCCTCTGGCACATGACGGCCCGGACGCGCCCGAGCAGCTGCCTTTGGACGAAGTGCTGGCGCGGCTGAAACCCTGGCTGGAAGACCCGGCTGCGCACAAGCTGGGCCAGCACATCAAGTACGACCGGCATGTGCTCGCCAACCACGGCATCGACGTGCGCGGCTACGTGCACGACACCATGCTGCAAAGCTACGTGCTGGAGGTGCACAAGCCGCACGGCCTGTCCAGTCTGGCCGAGCGCCATACCGGCCGCACCGGCCTGTCCTACGAGGACCTGTGCGGCAAGGGCGCCAAGCAGATCCCGTTCTCGCAGGTGCCGGTCGAGCGCGCCGCGGCCTATTCGTGCGAGGACTCGGACCAGACGCTGGACGTGCACGGCGTGCTCTGGCCGCAGCTGCAGGCCGATGACAAGCTGCGCGCCATCTACGAGCTGGAAATCGCCTGCAGCGAGACGCTGTTTCGCATCGAGCGCAACGGCGTGCTGATCGACGCCCAGCAACTGGCCGCGCAAAGCCACGACCTGGGCCGGCGGCTGATGGCGCTGGAGCAGCAGGCTTATCAGATCGCCGGCCAGCCGTTCAACCTCGGCAGCCCGAAGCAGCTGGGCGAGATCTTCTTCGACAAGCTTGGCATGCCGGTCATCAAGAAGACCGCCACCGGCGCGCGCTCGACCGACGAGGAGGTGCTGGAAAAGCTCGCCGAGGACTACCCGCTGCCGGCCACGCTGCTGGAGCACCGCAGCCTGGCCAAGCTCAAGGGCACCTACACGGACAAGCTCGGCCAGCTGGCCGACCCGCGCACCGGCCGCGTGCACACGCACTACGCGCAGGCGGTGGCGGTGACCGGCCGGCTGTCGAGCAACGAGCCGAACCTGCAGAACATCCCCATCCGCACTCTGGAGGGCCGGCGCATCCGCGAGGCCTTCGTCGCGCCGCCGGGCCGGCTGATCGGAAGCTGCGACTACAGCCAGATCGAGCTGCGCATCATGGCGCACATCAGCGGCGACGCGGCGCTCTTGCATGCCTTCACCGCCGGGCTGGACGTGCACCGCGCCACGGCGGCCGAGGTGTTCAACGTGCCGCTGGAGCAGGTCACGTCCGAGCAGCGCCGTTACGCCAAGACCATCAACTTCGGGCTGATCTACGGCATGAGCAGCTTCGGCCTGGCCAAGAGCCTGGGCATCAGCACGGCGGCGGCGAAGAACTACATCGACCGCTATTTCGAGCGCTACCCCGGCGTCAGGCGCTACATGGACCGCACCCGGCTGGAGGCCAAGGAGCGCGGCTATGTCGAGACCGTGTTCGGCCGCCGCCTGGTGCTGCCCGAGATCAACTCGCCCAACGGCCCGCGCAGGAGCGCCGCCGAGCGCGCCGCCATCAACGCGCCCATGCAGGGCACGGCCGCCGACCTGGTGAAGATGGCCATGGTGGCGGTGCAGGACGCGCTGGACCGCGAGCGCCCGGACATCCTGATGGTGCTGCAGGTACACGACGAGCTGGTGTTCGAACTGCCCGAAGCAGAGGCCGACTGGGTGCGCACCGAGGTGCCGCGCATCATGGCCGGGGTGGCGCAGCTGCAGGTGCCGCTGTTGGCCGAGGTGGGCTTTGGCGCCAACTGGGAGGAGGCGCATTGACGGGCGCCACCGCATCCGTACCCGCGCCGCTGGACGTGGCGCGCGTCCGCGCCATCACCCTGGACCTGGACGACACCCTGTGGCCCGTGTGGCCGACCATCGCCCATGCCGAGGCACGCCTGCAGGACTGGCTGGCCGTGCACGCGCCCGCCGCCTGCGCTCTGGCCGCGCAGCAGGGCGTGGTGCGGCGCATCCGCGCCGAAGTGCAGGCCGAGCACGCCGGCTTGGCGCACGACCTGGGGGCGCTGCGCCGCGAGGCCATCCGCCGCATCCTGGTGCGGGCGGGCGACGACCCGGCGCTGGCCGATGCCGCGTACGCGGTGTTTCTGGCCGCGCGCCAGGAGGTCACGCTGTTCGGCGACGCCCTGCCGGCGCTGCAGGCGCTGGCCGCGCGCTGGCCGCTGGTGGCGCTGTCCAACGGCAACGCCGACGTGCAGCGGGTGGGCATTGGGCGTTTCTTCCAGGCGTCCGTCAGCGCCGCCGACGTGGGCGTCGCCAAGCCCGACGCGCGCATCTTCCGCCTGGGCGCCGAGGCGGCCGGCGTGCCGCCCGGGGCGCTGCTGCACGTGGGCGACGACGCGCTGCTGGACGCGCAGGGCGCGCTGGACGCCGGCCTGCAGGCCGTGTGGCTGCGCCGACCCCCCGGCACGGTGCCCGGCCGGCCCGGAGCGGCGCACGACGGCCACGTGCCGCATGCGCCCGGCGCGGCCCCATCCTGCCCGGTGGTGTCGGACCTGCAGGCGCTGTGCGGGCTGATGGGGCTGGCCTAAACTGCGTCCGACCCGCGCGCCGGCCTGGCCTGTCCGGCCGGCAGCGCGGCCCTTTTTCTTCCACCTGCCCACCCGCGGAGCCCTGCCATGCCACGCCCCACGCCGTATCTGCCCCCGGTGCGCCGCATCGCCGCCAGCCGGCCGCTGGCCTGGCTGGCGCTGGGCTGGCGCGACCTGCGCCGTGTCGGCATGCTCAGCCTTGCGCACGGCGCGGCGCTGGCGCTGTTCGGCCTGCTGATCGCCGCCGTGGCGCGCGAACGCTTCTGGCTGCTGGTGGGCGCGCTGTCGGGCTTTCTGGTGGTGGCGCCGGTGCTGGCCACCAGTTTTTACGTGCTCAGCCGCGCTCTGGAGCGTGGCGAGCCGGCGAACCTGCAGGCGGTGCTGCGCACCTGCCTGTTTTGGCAACGCGGCAGGCAGGACCACGCCGATGGCCAGGACTACTGGTGCCTGGTGAAGTTCGGCCTGCTGCTGGCGCTGGCCGGCACCGGCTGGGTACTGACTTCGGCCGCGCTCATCACGCTGCTGGCGCCGCAGCCGGTGCGCGCGCCGGCGGACTTCGTGCAGCACGTGGTGCTGGCGCGCGATAGCGGCCTGTTCGCCTTGTGGCTGGCCCTGGGCAGCCTGCTGGCGGCGCCCATCTTCGCCTCCAGCGTGGTGGCCATCCCGCTGCTGCTGGACCGCCGCGCCACGCTGCGCCAGGCGGTGCTGGCCAGCTGGCAGGCGGTGCTGGCCAACCCGCTGCCGCTGGCGCTGTGGGCGGCGCTGCTGCTGGCGCTGACGCTGCTGGGGCTGGCGCCCTGGATGCTGGGCCTGGTGCTGGTCATGCCGGTGCTGGGCCATGCCAGCTGGCATGCCTACCGCGAGCTGCTGGATGCGGACGCGCTGGCGCCGCGCGAGCCGGCGGCGGGCGATCCGGCCGGCCTTTCTTCGACGACGGTTTCCAACGGAATGGCAACGTGATTTTTGGTTTTACCGAGGAGCAGATCTCGGGTTTCTTTCTGACCTACGGGATCGGCGCCTTCATCGTCTTCATGCTGTTCATCATCGGCCAGCTGGCCTGGGAGTCGAAGGCCGGGCGCTTCGGCGCCTTCGTGCTGTTCCTGGGCCTGGGCGTGGGTTTCACCGGCTTCCTGGCCAAGATCGTCATCCAGTGGTGGCTGGAGCGGTGAGGCACGCCGCCTTTCTTTAGCCGCCCAGCAATTGCGGGTTGGCGCGCCACAGCACCAGGTTCAGCACCAGCGCGAAGCCGACCCAAGCCAGGTAGGGCAGCAGCAGCGCCCCGGCCAGCGGCCGCAGGCGCCAGAAGTGCACCACGGTGGCGGCCAGCAGCAGCCACAGCAGCACGATGTCGGCGAACGCCCAGCCGCCCAGGTGCCAGGCGAAGAACAGCCAGCTCCACAGCGCGTTGGCCGCCAGCTGCACGCCGAACAGCGCCAGCGCGCGCCGGCGCCCGGGTCCCGGCCACTCGCGGCCCACCAGCCACGCGGCTACGGCCATCAGCAGGTACAGCACGCTCCACACCGGGCCGAATACCGTGGGCGGCGGCGCCCAGCGCGGCTGCACCAGCTGGCCATAGAACTGCGGAGCGTTCGTCGAGGCGACGGCACCGATGCCGGCGGCGACGAAGCACAAGGCCAGCCAGCCCAGCAGCGCGGGCACATGCCAGGGGCGGGGCGAAGCGTGGGTGGTCATGGCGAGTCCTTCGGATGGATGGATGGCGGATGCAGGACGACCGCGCTGCGGCGGGCTTGCGCGTCTGCGCATCGTCGCGCGGGCAGGGCGGCAGTGCATGCTCGCAGCCGCCGCCAGGGCGTGTCGGCCGCCATCCCGTGTTCGCTTCGGTGCCGGCGCCCGGCAGCGGGGCCGGGTTTTGTGCAAAATCCGCCCTTTGCGCAAATGTGATCAGGGCAGGGAGCTATGACTTTGGTAGCAATCATCGGGGCCACGCTGGCCGCCGGCATCGGCAGCGTGTGGCTGGCCGAGGTGCTGCTGCGCCTGGGCCTGGGCGGGGGTGGACGTGTCGGCCCGCAGCACCTGCTGAGCCTGGCCGCCGGTGCGCTGCTGGCCACTGCCTTCATGCATCTGCTGCCCGAGGCGTTCGAGGGCCATGTCGAGGCGCACAACCTGTTCGCCACGCTGCTGGTCGGGCTGGTGTTTTTCTTCCTGCTGGAAAAGGCCGAGCTGTGGCACCACGGGCACGAGCACGACCCGGCCGAACAGCACGCGCATGACCACCATGGCCATGACCACGGCCATCACCACCGCCGTGGACCCGGCGGCTGGACGCTGCTCACCGGCGACAGCGTGCACTGTTTTGGCGACGGAGTGCTGATCGCCTCGGCCTTTCTGGCCGACATGCGCCTGGGACTGGTGGCGGCGCTGTCGGTGCTGGCGCACGAGGTGCCGCACCACATCGGCGACCTGATCGTGCTGCGCCAGCGCGGCGCGGCGCGCAACGTGGCGTTGCTCAAGGTGTCGCTGGCGGGTGCGGTGTCGGTGCTGGGCGGGGTGGTCGGCTACGTCCTGGTCGGGCACTGGCACGATGCGCTGCCGTACTTCCTGGTGGTGGCCTCTAGCAGCTTTGTCTATGTCGCGCTGGCGGACTTGATCCCACAGCTGCAGCGGCGCCTGCCGGTGTCGCAGGTGCTGGCGCAGGTAGCCTGGCTGGGCCTGGGCATTGCCGCGGTGACGCTGGCCAGCCAGTTGGCGCACGGCGGGCACGCGCACTGAGTGCGGCCGGCAACTCAGCCGGCCAGCGCCTCGCGCACCGCCGCCACCTGGCGGCGCGATACCGGTAGCGGGTCAGGCACACCGTGCAGGCGCACGGCCCAGCCTTCGCCTTCCTCGCCTTCGTGGCGCACCAGGGCGCGCAGTGCGTGGCGCGCCACCAGGGTATTGCGGTGCACGCGCACGAAATGCTGGGCGTGGCGTGCCTCCAGCTCGCTCAGGGGCTCGTCCACGATGTGGCTGCGCGCCCAAGCCCGCACGGTGACGTATTTCAACTCGGCGCGCAGGTACAGCACCTCGGCCAGGGGCACGCGCTCGGTGCGGCCGCGTTCGTGCACCAGCAGCGCCGGGCCGTCGTCGGCCACTGCCGAAACCCGCGCCGGCGCCGGCAGCGCGGCGCTGCGCTGCACCTTGGCCAGCGCCTGCTGCAAGCGCTGCAGGCGCACCGGCTTGGTCAGATAGTCCAGTGCATCCAGCTCGAAGGCGCCCAGGGCGTGCTCGGCATGCGCGGTCACGAACACCAGCGCCGGCGGCGTGGGCAGCGCCTGCAACTGGCGCGCCAGCACCATGCCGTCCATGCCGGGCATGCGGATGTCCAGCAGCAGCAGTTCCACCGCCGGGCCGCCCGGCGCCTGCAGCAGGGCCAGGGCGCCTGCCGCGTGCTCGGCTTCGCTGACGCGGTGGCTGGCGTCGCAGTCGAGCACCAGGCGGCGCAGCCGGCTGCGTGCCAGGGATTCGTCGTCCACGATCAGGATGTGCATGGCAGGCGAAGGTCAAGGCCAGGGAAGAGCCCGATCTTAGGCCGCCCTTGCGGCGCTTCAGCCGTGGTCTGTCGGGCTCTGCTGCTGCGGCGCGCGCGCCAGTTGCCAGAACACCCGCGCCAGCCAGGCGCTGGCCAGCACTGCGGCCAGTGCCATCAGCCAGTGGCCCAGGCGCTCCTGGTCGTCCAGCAGGTAGGCGTTGCACAGGCGCAGCGGCGCGTCCACGTACAGCTGCCCGACCACGAAGGTCATCGGCAGGGTGTTGCCCAGAAAGAAGCCTTGCACGATGCGCCCGGCTGGCGCCCAGGACAGGCGCAACGCCGCCCCCGCCAGCACCAGTGCAGCGAACTTGGCCGCCTCCACCCCGGCGCTGCGCAGCGCCAGGTCGAGCACGCGCGGCACCATCAGCACCGCCAGCACCACTGCCACCAGCACCAGCCCGCTGATGCCCTGCGCGTTCCAGCGCGCCAGCGCGGTGCGGCTGCGCGCGGGCAGGGCCGCGGCCATCAGTGCGCCGGCCAGCGCCAGCAGCGGCAGCTGCAGCAGCATGTGGCGCCACATGCTGGCCTCCAGTGCGCCGCGGGTCCAGGGCAGTGCCAGCGCCAGCAACAGCAGCAACCCGGCCAGCGCCTGCCAGTGTGGCGGCCATGCCAGGGCCGGCCAGGTGGGCAGTATGGCGCGCAGAGTCCGGGCGTTCATGACCGGCTCCGGCGCGCCAGGTGGCGCGCATAGGCCAGCGCCAGCTGCTGCTCGGCCAGGTCGAACACGCGCTGCATGCGGCCCTGCGCGTCGAACACCAGCAGCGCCGCGTTGTGCTCGTAGTCACCGCGCCCGTCGGGGACGACCACCACGCCCAGCCGGCGCAGCAGCGCCTGCTGCTGCGCCGCGTCGGGCACGCGCGCGAAGCGCCACAGCGCGGCATCGGCGCCCAGCCCGTGCGCGTAGCGCCGCAGCGCCACCGGGTCGTCGCGCGCACCGTCGAAGCTGAGCGACAGCAGCCGCACGGCCGGCGCACCGCCCGCCGCCGCGTCCGCCTGCAGGGCGGCCTGCAACTGCTGGAAGCTGCTGCCCAGCGACAGGCACACCGTCTCGCAGTGGGTGTAGAAGAAATCGACGATGGTCACGTCGCTGTCCGCCAGCAGCGTGCGCAGCGGCGCGGTGTGGCCTTCGGTGTCCTGCGCCAGCACCTCGGGTACGGGAACCGGGCGCAACGCCACCTCCAGGCGACGCGCGCCCTCGTCGGTCCAGACCTGGAAGTCATGCGTCAGCCAGGCCGCCGCCGACCAGCCGCACAACAGCAACAGAACGCTGGCAATGGCGGTGCGCAGCACGGCGCTACTGTGTCAGCGCCTTCAGCGCGGCGCCGCCCTCGAACGGCGTCTTGCGTTCGCTGCCGGCGCGCTCGGTGGCGAACAGCGCCGCCGGCACGGCCTCGGCCTGGTTCGACCAGCCGGAGCGGATGTAGCTGGCCACGGCGGCCAGTTCGTCGTCGCTCAGCTGCGCGAACGCCGGCATGGCGCCCTGGTAGCTGGTGCCGGCCACGGTGATCTCGCCGTTGATGCCGTGCAGCAGGATGTTGGCCAGAACGCGCGGCTCGCCCTTCACCCACTCCGAGCCGTCCAGCGGCGGGAAAACGCCGGGCAGGCCCTTGCCCGTGGCCTGGTGGCAGGCGGCGCACTGCGCGGCGAACAGCGCCTTGCCGTCCACCGCCGCGCCGGCGGCGGCTGCGGGCTTGCCGGCCAGGTCGGCCACGGTGCGCTGGTCGCCCAGGTCGGCGTGGTCCAGCGGCTCGGAGGTGAAGAGGTAGGCCACGCCGAACACCACCATCGCCAGGGTCACGAAGACCGCCAGCATCGGGATCGGGCGGATGGCCTCTTCGGGGTCTTCATGCTCGCGCTGCTGCGCGCGCCGGTCGTCGGAGCGTTTCATGGCAGGCCTTTCACGATGCGGCAGCGGGCTTTGCCGCGGGCGCGGCGGCGGCGCCGGGCGCCTCGCGCGGCTCGGGCGGCAGCACCGGATAGCTGCGGTTGAGCGACTGCAGGTACTTCACCAGGTCCAGCGCCTCGGGCGTGGGCACAACCACCTTGCCCGGCGGCGTGAAGCCCGGTGGCAGCTTCAGGGTTTCTTCACCCGCCTCGGCCTTGTCCTTCACGTCGAACAGGTAGGGGTAGGCCGGCATGATCGAGCCCGGTACGTAGGCGCGCGGCTGGTACAGGTGGCCCAGGTGCCAGTCCTTGCTCGGCTGGCGCACGCCAATGTTCATCAGGTCCGGGCCGGTGCGCATGCTGCCCAGCAGGTGCGGGCGGTCGTAGGTGTAGTCGCCCGGCACCGTGGCGCGGCCCCAGCCGCGCTCGGCGTCGGGGCCGAAGCTCTTATCGCGCGGTTGCTGGGTGTGGCAGTACACGCAGCCGTTGGCGATATAGGTGGCGCGCCCGCGCAGCTCGGCGCTGGTGTAGGGCTTGAGGCCCTCGGGCGGATGCACGTCGCGCACCTGGATGTAGGGCAGCACCACCAGCGCCGCCGTGGCCAGGCCCAGCGTCACCATGGCGCCCGCGGCCAGCTTGACTTCATTTTCCATGCGCCACCTCCAGAGTGTGTGCGCCGGCGCGCAGCAGCGCGGCGCCCGTGCGCTGCGGGCCGAAGCGCAGCGCCATGGCCATGAAGTGGCCGACGAAGACGATCTGGCTGGCCACCATCAGCGCGCCGCCGACGCTGCGCGACTTCAGCCACGGCAGGGTGACGGCGACCGAGTCCATGAACGGCCGCGCGCCGTCCAGCATGTACTCGCCCTGCAGCCAGCCACCGATGGACAGGCCGACGAAGTAGATGGTGATGCCGATGGCCGCCAGCCAGAACTGCAGCGTGATCAGGCGCGGGTACGGCCACTCCCAGTGCAGCACGCGCGGCATCATGAAGTAGATGGCGCCGAACAGCACCATGGTCACGAAGCCGTAGGCGCCCAGGTGCGCGTGCGCCACGGTGAAGTGCGTGAAGTGCGTGACCTGGTTGATCGAGCGCAGCGCCTCGAACGAGCCCTGCACCGACGACAGCATGTACATCAGCCCGCCGAACATCATGAAGCGCAGCGTCGGTGAGTACAGCGCCAGCCGCGTGCGGCCCCACATGGTGCCGGCCATGTTGATGGAAAAAGCCGCCACCGGCACGATCATCATCATGCTCTGCACGATCGACAGCGTGACCAGCCAGCCCGGCACCGGCCCGCCCACCAGGTGGTGGCCGCCGACCTGCGCGTAGAAGAACGCCAGCGTCCAGAAGCCCAGAATGGACAGGTTGTACGAGCGCACCGGCCGCGCGATGATCTTGGGCAGGAAGTAGTAGATGGCGCCCACGCTCACCGGCGTGAACCACAGGCCCAGCACGTTGTGGCCGTACCACCAGTTCATGGTGGCCTGCTGCACGCCGAAGTGCACGCCCGGCAGCTTGGCCACCAGGAACAGCAGCGTAATCCACAAGAGCGCCGCGACGTGGTACCAGACGGTGACGTACAGCGACTCGACCTTGCGGTTGACCAGCGTGTAGAGCACCGGGCCGACGATGCAGACCATGCCGGCAACGACGAACAGGCCGATCTGCCACGGCATCTCCAGATACTCCATGCCGTCGGTCCAGCCGGCGCCGATGGCACCGATGGCGCTGGCCACCGCCACGTTGATCAGCGCGCCGCCCAGCATCACCCACATCGCGCCCATCAGCGGCGTGCGCAGCAGGCGCGGCAGCAGCCAGATGATGACGCCCAGGGCGGCATTGGTGATCCAGCCGTAGAGCACAGCGGTCAGGTGCACGGTGCGGATGCGCCCGAAGGTCATCCAGGCCTCGCTGACCAGCCAGTCGGGCATGTGCAGTTTCAGCGACGCCGTCAGGCCCGCCACCGATCCCAGGATCAGCCACAGGCAGGCGAAGGCGATGAACATGAACACCGGAAAGGCGCTGGAGCGGTCGGCATCCAAGCGCTGCTCCAGCGCGGCCTCATCGGTGGGGTGCGCCGTGTCCTGCGGCTCGGTGGCGGCGGACTGCAGTTCGGCACGTTCGGCCGGGGGCAGGGCGGGATCGTCCACCTTGCCGATCTCGCCGGGGGCGAAGATGACCGAGGCGGCGCGTGGGTTTTCCACCAGCAGCCCCTTGCGCATCGACCACATAAAGACAAAAAGTCCAATGATCGACAGCAGGAAGGCGCCGGCCAGGCTCAGCAGGGCGCTGTCCATGACGGAGTTCCTTTCTCGTGGGTGGCGCGAGCCGGGCGCCGGAATGTTCTTGACGCAGCGCAAATGCGAACAGGCATCGGCGTGCTATGCGTAGCAGGCCGATTCTAAGATTCACATTACATTCATTTTTGTTTGCACAGCGCAAACCCGCGACCTGGACAGTGTCAAGCGATGCGGGGCGCTGTGCGCTATGCCGCCGGCAAGCTGATGCGCACCCGGTACAGGCCGTCCTGCACCCCGGCGCGGAAGTCGCCGTCCACGTCGTGCAGCAGCCGCAGGCGGTCGCGCACGTTGGCCTGGGCGATGCCGTGGCCGCGCGTGCCGGCCGGCGTGGCCGCGTCGCTGGCGGTGGGCAGGGTGTTGGTGATGGTCAGCCGCACGCGCGCGCCGCGCAGCTCGGTGGCGATGCGCAGCCGCGCGCCATCGCGCGCCGGCTCCACGCCGTGCTTGACCGCGTTCTCCACCAGCGGCTGCAGCAGCAGCGGCGGCACGCGCGCGCCGCCCGCCTGCGGATCCAACTGCCACTGCACGCGCATGCGCGCGCCGAAGCGCACCTGCTCGATGGCCAGGTACTTGCGCGCCAGCTCGATCTCCTCGTGCAGCGGCACCGCCTCGGCCTGCTCGACCAGGGCCTGGCGGAACAGGTCGCTCAGGTCTTCCAGCAGGCTCTCCGCGCGCGCCGGTTCCTCGCGCACCAGGGCGATGGCACTGTTCAGGGTGTTGAACAAAAAGTGCGGCCGGATGCGCGCCTGCAGCTCGGTCAGGCGCGCGGTGGTGGCCGCCGGCAGGCGCGCCCGCGCGCGCAGCGCCAGCGCCGCCACCAGCACCGCTGCCAGCAGCGCGCCGCTGGCGGCGGCGGCCAGCCAGGGCGGCGGCGCCGGGTTGGCCCAGACCAGCACGGCGCACGCGCCCAGGCCGGCCAGCGCTCCCAGCAGCACGCCGGCGGCCTGCTGCAGCGGCGCGGCCAGCCGCGCCAGGGCGTGCTGCGCGGCGCAGCCGATAAGCAGCCAGGCCAGCGTGGCCGGCAGCGCGCCGCCGGTGAGCAGCGCCAGGCGCATCAGCCAGTCCAGCGTCGAGTCCGCGCCGTACAGCGCGCCCACGGCCAGCACCGCCTGCACGAACAGCACGGCGCGCAGCACCACGCCGGTATGGCAGGCGTCGTACAGGGATGCCGACGGCGTGGCCATTGCGTGCCGTGAAGGCGCCGCGGCGGCAGTGGCGGGGCGGGTCGATAAAATTTGCGGCTTTTGCATGCGTGCCACCGGAGCCTACAGGGCGGCGGGAGCCGCGCCCTCACCGGATTATTGTCTCCATGTCCTCTGCCTCGACCACGCCCCAGCCGTCCCACGATCAGCTCGCCACCAAGTCCCAGGCCTGGTCCGCGCTGTTTTCCGAGCCCATGAGCGACCTGGTCAAGCGCTACACCTCCAGTGTGTTCTTCGACAAGCGCCTGTGGCAGGCCGACATCGCCGGCAGCCTGGCGCACGCCGAGATGCTGGCCGCGCAGGGCATCATCGGCCAGGACGACCACGCCGCCATCCAGCGCGGCATGGCCCAGATCAGCCAGGAGATCGAGGCCGGCCGCTTCGACTGGAAGCTGGACCTGGAGGACGTGCACCTGAACATCGAGGCGCGCCTGACGCAGCTGGTCGGCGACGCCGGCAAGCGCCTGCACACCGGCCGCAGCCGCAACGACCAGGTGGCCACCGACGTGCGCCTGTGGCTGCGCGGCGAGATCGACCTGATCGCGCAGCTGCTGCGCGAGCTGCAGCAGGCACTGGTGGAAGTGGCCGCGAAGAACGTCGACGTGATCCTGCCCGGCTTCACCCACCTGCAGGTGGCGCAGCCGGTGAGCTTCGCGCACCACCTGCTGGCCTACGTGGAAATGTTCGCGCGCGACGCCGAGCGCATGCAGGACGTGCGCCGGCGCGTGAACGTGCTGCCCCTGGGCAGCGCGGCGCTGGCCGGCACCACCTACCCGCTGGACCGCGAGCGCGTGGCGCGCACCTTGAGCATGGACGGCGTGTGCCAGAACAGCCTGGACGCGGTGAGCGACCGCGACTTCGCCATCGAATTCACCGCCGCGGCCAGCCTGGTGATGGTGCACGTCAGCCGCCTGTCGGAGGAGCTGATCGTCTGGATGAGCCAGAACTTCGCTTTCATCCGCATCGCTGACCGCTTCACCACCGGCTCGTCGATCATGCCGCAGAAGAAGAACCCCGACGTGCCCGAGCTGGCGCGCGGCAAGACCGGCCGCGTGGTCGGCCACCTGATGGGCCTGATCACCCTGATGAAGGGCCAGCCCCTGGCCTACAACAAGGACAACCAGGAAGACAAGGAGCCGCTGTTCGACACGGTGGACACCTTGAAGGACACGCTGCGCATCTTCGCCGAGATGGTCGGCGGGCAGGCGGACCCGGCCACCGGCGCCAAGGCCGGCGGCATCACGGTGAACGCCGAGGCGATGCGCGCCGCCGCCTTGAAGGGCTACGCCACCGCCACCGACCTGGCCGACTACCTGGTGAAGAAGGGCCTGCCGTTCCGCGACGCGCACGAGACCGTGGCGCACGCCGTCAAGGCCGCGTCCGACCAGGGAGTGGACCTGGCCGAGCTGCCGCTGGCCACGCTGCAGGGCTTCCATGCCGCCATCGAGGGCGACGTGTTCGACGCGCTGAGCCTGGAAGGCTCCCTGAACGCGCGCAATACCCTGGGCGGCACCGCGCCGGCGCAGGTGCGCGCACAGCTGGAGCGCCACCAGGCACGGCTGGCCGCTTGAGATTGCTATATAAAGAGTAGCTGGAGGCCCTTTGTTGGTATGGGCCAAGGCCGGATTTGATGTAAAACCGGCGCCAGCACGGCTGTTTTTCGTTCTCGCAACCCTTGCAAAGGCCTGCCATGTCCCTCACCCGCCGCCACCTGCTGACCCAGGCCGTCGCCGCTGCCAGCACCCTGTCCGCCGGGGCGCCCGTGTGGGCGCAGCCGTCCAAAACGCTGCGCATCCTGGTCGGCTTCCCACCGGGGGGCGGCACCGACGCCGTGGCGCGGCTGCTGGCCGAGAAGCTGCACGCCGTGCTGGGCCAGACCGTGGTGGTGGAAAACCGCCCCGGCGCCGGCGGGCAGATCGCCGCGCTGGCCTTGAAAAACGCGCCGGCCGATGGCAGCGTGCTGTTCCTGACGCACGACCACACCATCTCCATCCTGCCGCAGGTGGTGAAGAACGCTGGCTTCGAGCCGGCGCGCGACTTCGTGGCCGCGGGCGGCTTCGCCACCTTCGTCAACGGCCTGGCGGTGTCGCCTGGCACGCCGGCCAGGACCTTCCAGGAGTACGTCGCCTGGGTGAAGCGCCAGCCCGGCGGGCAGAGCGCGGTGGGCATCCCGGCGCCGGCGTCCACGCCGGAATTCCTGGTGCGCCTGCTGGCGCGCCGCTACCAGCTGGACCTGGTGGCCGCGCCGTACCGCGGCAGCGCGCCGATGATCGGCGACATGCTGGGCAACCAGATCCCGGCCGGCATCGGCTCGGTGCAGGACTTCATCGAGCACCACCGTGCCGGCAAGCTGCGCATGCTGGCGGTGCTGGGCGGCCAGCGCCAGGCGGCGCTGCCCGACGTGCCGACCTTCGCCGAGCTAGGCCTGGCCGGCTTCGAGGACACGCCGTACTACGGCTTCTACGCCCCCGCCGGCACGCCCGACGCGGCGCTGCAGCGCTTCGCCCAGGCGCTGGCGCAGGTGGTGGCGCAGCGTGAGGTGCATGGCCAGCTGACCGCCATGGGTCTGAGCGTGGGCTACATGCCGCCGGCGCAGCTGGCCGAACGCGAGCGCGCCTACACCCGGGTGTGGACGCGCATCATCCAGGACGCGGGCTTCACGCCGCAGTAGCGCGCGCCCGCCTGACCGCCCCGACCCCGGCCGCCGCGCGTGCCGCCGGGCGCCATGACTGCCCGACCACAAGGACACGCGCATGACCGCCGCCGCTGCTGCTGCTCCCGCTTTTTCTCGCACCGCGCGCCATGCGGCCCTGTTGAGTCTGCTGGTGGGTGCCGGCGCGGCGCAGGCGCTGTCCGTGACCAGCCTGTCGCCTCAGGGCGAGGTGGCGCAGGTGCGCCAAGTGGTCGCCAAGTTCGACGCGCCGGCGGTGCAGTTCGGCGATGCGCGCGCGCCGGCGCCGTTCACCGTGTCGTGCAGCGACGCGGACGCCGCACGCGGCACCGGCCGCTGGAACAGCGAACGCGAATGGGTCTGGGAGTTCGCGCAGGACCTGCCGCCCGGCGTGCGCTGCAAGGCCAGCGCCAACACAGGGTTCAAATCCAGCTCTGGCGCAGTATTGGCGGGGGTGTCCAGCTATCGTTTTAATACCGGCGGGCCGTTCGTGCAGCAGGTGCGCCCCGGTACCTGGCAGGAGATCGACGAGGAGCAGGCCTTCGTGCTGCAGCTCAGCGGCGCGGCCACGCCGGCCAGCCTGGCCGAGCATGTCTGGTGCGTGGCCGACGGCGTGGGCGAGCGCATCCCGGTGCGCCTGCTGCAGGGCAAGGAGCGCCAGCAGGTGCTGGCCGGCGCGCGCGTCGCCCAGGCGGCCGAGCGGGCGCCGCAGCGCTACGCCGCGCTGAGCTGCGCGCGCCGCCTCACCGCCGGCAGCCGGCTGCAGCTGGTCTTCGGCGCCGGCGTGGCCACGCCCAGCGGCGTGGGCAACCGCGTGGAAAAACGCTTTGCCTACCGGGTGCGCGAGCCGTTCGCGGTGGACTTTTCCTGCGAACGCGAGAACGCCCAGTCCGGCTGCCTGCCGATCCGGCCGATGCGTGTGAGCTTCAACGCGCCGGTGCCGGCCAAGCTGGCGCGCGCCATCCGCCTGAAGGGCGCGGGCCAGACCCTGACGCCGCGCCTGGAAGGCGAAGGCGAGGGTGACGAGGGCGCCAAGCAGGATGCGGCGGTGCGCTCCATCACCTTCGCGCCGCCCTTCGCCACCCAGGCGCGCTACACCCTGACGCTGCCGGCCGACCTGCGCGACGACGCCGGGCGCGCGCCGCGCAACGCGCAGAACTTTCCGATGGAGGTCGCCACCGGCGCCATGCCGCCGCTGGCCAAGTTCGCCGCCGCGCCGTTCGGCATCGTCGAGCGCTACGCCGAAGGCCCGGACGGCCCGGCGCTGCTGCCCGTCACGCTGCGCAACGTCGAGGCGCAACTGGCAGTGCAGGCCCTGCAGCCGGGCGCGGGCAGCGCGCCCAAGAGCCAGGTCGGCACGCTGCAGCCGCAGGGTGACGCGGACATCATTGCCTGGCTGCGCCGGCTGGAGCGCTACGACCAGTTCAGCGTCTCGCGCAAGCAGGCGCGGCGAGAGGTCAAGGGCACTCTGCCGTCAGCGCTGGAGAGCGACGACGACCAAGTGCAGTCGCGCATGCTGTCGCTGCTGGCCGGCCGGCCCGGCGTGCAGCAGCTGGAGCTGCCCGTGCCGGCTCAAGGCGACCCGCGCCCGTTCGAGGTCGTCGGCATCCCGCTGCCGCCGGGTTTTTCGGTGGTCGAGATCGCCTCGCCGCTGCTGGGCGCGGCGCTGCTGGACGCGCGCCACGGCGACGCGCGCACGATGTACGTGCGCACCGGCGCGCTGGTCACCAACCTGGGTGTGCACTTCAAGCTGGGGCGCGAGAACGCCCTGGCCTGGGTGACCAGCCTGGACAAGGGCCAGCCGGTGGCGGGCGCGCGGGTGCAGGTCTCGTCCTGCGACGGTCGCGCGCTGGCCAGCGCCACCACCGACGCGCACGGCGTGGCGCGCCTGGACGGCCTGTCGCCCGAACCGCTCGAGTGCAGCGGCGAGGGCGAATGGCGCCGCGCCTACTTCGTCAGCGCCCGCGCCGGGGACGACCTGGCGTTCGCCTGGAGCGATTGGCAGCGCGGCATCGAGCCCTGGCGCTTCAACCTGCCCACCAGCAGCGACGCCCGCCCCGACGCGCTGGCGCACACCATCTTCGACCGCACGCTGCTGCGCGCCGGCGAGACGCTGTCGATGAAGCACCTGCTGCGCAGCCAGACGGCGCAGGGCTTCGGCCTGCCCCAGGCCCGGCCGGGCCAGCTGGTCGTCACCCACGTCGGCAGCGGACAGGAGTTCACCCAGGCGCTGGCGTGGCGCCGCACCGCCACCGGGGGACTGAGCGCGGAGAGCGAGTTCAAGGTGCCGCCGGCCGCGCGCCTGGGGCTGTACCAGGTGACGCTGCGCGGCGGCGAAGGCATGCCCAGCTTCGACAGCGGCAGCTTTCGGGTGGAGGAGTTCCGCCTGCCGGTGCTGCAGGGCAGCATCGCGCCGGCCGGCAAGCAGCCGCTGGTGCGCGCGCGCAGCGTGCAGGCCGACGTGCAGGTGCATTACGTAGCCGGCGGCCCGGCGGCGCGGCTGCCGGTGCGCGTGTCGGCCATGGTGCAGGGGCGGTACCTGCAGTTCGACGGCTACGACGACTTCAGCTTCCAGCCCCGGCGCCGGCCGGATGCGGGCGGCGAAGGGGGCGATGACGAGGAGCCCGCCGCGCGCCAGGACACGCGCGTGGTGGCCGACAAGCTGCCCCTGGTGCTGGATCAGGCCGGCGCCGGCCGCGCCAGCATCGACGGCCTGCCGCCCTCGCGCCAGCCACAAGAGCTGGTGCTGGAGGCCACCTACGCCGACCCCAGCGGCGAGGTGCAGACGCTGCGAGGCACGCGCACGCTGTGGCCGGCGGCGCTGGTCGCGGGCATCAAGGCCGAGGGCTGGGCCTCGGCGGCCGGGCGCGCGCGCTTCCAGGCGCTGGCACTGTCGCTCGACGGCAAGCCGCTGGCCGGCGTGCCGCTGACCGTGCAGGCCGTGGCGCGCAGCACGCGCACCAGCCGCAAGCGCCTGGTAGGGGGTTTTTACAGCTACGACAACCAGTCGCAGACCAAGGAGCTGGGCATCGTCTGCACTGGCAAGAGCGACAGCCGCGGCCTGCTGCTGTGCGACGTAAAGCTGGACGACCCCGGCGAGGTCGAGCTGGTCGCCAGCGCGCGCGACAAGGACGGCAACGAGGCCGAGGCCGCTACCTCCATCTGGGTCACGCGCCGCGGCGAGCTGTGGTTCGGCGGCGAGGACCACGACCGCATCGACCTGCTGCCCGAGAAAAAGCGCTATGAGCCCGGCGAGACCGCGCGGCTGCAGGTGCGCATGCCGTTTCGCTCGGCCACGGCGTTGGTGGCGGTGGAGCGCGAGGGCATCATCGACACGCGCGTGGTGCAGCTGCACGGCAGCGACCCGACGCTGGAGCTGAAGATCGAGGACAGTTGGGCGCCCAACGTGTACGTCAGCGTGCTGGCGCTGCGCGGCCGGCTGCACGAGGTGCCGTGGTACAGCTTCTTCACCTGGGGCTACAGAACGCCGCGCCAGTGGTGGCAGGCCTTCTGGCACGACGGGCGCGAATACGTCGCGCCGACCGCGCTGGTGGACCTGGCCAAGCCCGCCTACCGCCTGGGCGTGGCCGAGCTGCAGGTGGGCGCCGCCGCGCACCGCCTGGCCGTGCAGGTGCAGGCCGACCGGGACAGCTACCCGGTGCGCGGCCGCGCCCAGGTCACGGTGAGCGCGCGCCTGCCGGACGGCCGGCCTGCGGCCGGTGCGGAGATGGCGCTGGCGGCGGTCGACCAGGCGCTGCTGGAGCTGATGCCCAATACCAGCTGGGACCTGCTGGACGCCATGCTGGCGCGCCGCCCGTGGGGCGTGGAAACCTCCACCGCGCAGATGGAGATCATCGGCCGGCGCCATTACGGCAAGAAGGCGGTGCCGGCCGGCGGCGGCGGCGGGCGCGCGCCCACGCGCGAGCTGCTGGACACGCTGCTGCTGTGGCAGCCGGCGCTGAAACTCGACGCCAACGGCCAGGCGAAGGTCACGGTGCCGCTGAACGACGCGCTCACCACGTTCCGCATCGTCGCCGTGGCCGACGCCGGCACCGGGCTGTTCGGCACCGGCGCGGCCAGCATCCGCGCCACGCAGGACCTGCAGATCGTCAGCGGCCTGCCGCCGCTGGTGCGCACCGGCGACCGCTTCCGCGCGCAGCTCACGCTGCGCAACACCACCACCAAGGCGATGCGGGTGCAGGCCAGCCCGCGCGCCACGCTGCTGGAGCTGCCCGCGCAGCAGCTCGACCTGCCCGCGGGCGAGGCGCGCGAGATCGGCTGGGACGTGGCCGTGCCCGAGGCGCTGGCCGACACCCGCGCCGCGCAGCTGCTGTGGGAGATCGAGGCGCGCGACGAGACCTCCGGCGCGCGCGACGCGCTGAAAGTGAGCCAACACGTGCTGCCGGCCGTGCCGGTCAGCGTGCAGCAGGCCACGCTGGTGCAGGTCGACGGCGCGCTGCAGCGTGAGGTGGCGCCGCCCGCGGGCGCGCTGCCGGGCCGTGGCGGCGTGCGCCTGGCGTTCAGCCCGAAGCTGGCCGAGGGCCTGCCGGGCGTGCGCGACTGGTGGGCGCGCTACCCGTACAGCTGCCTGGAGCAGCAGGCCAGCCGCGCCGTGGGCCTGCGCGACGCTGCGCTGTGGCAGGGCATCGTCGCGCGCCTGCCGACCTACCTGGACGAGGACGGACTGGCGCAGTACTTCCCGCCGCGCCAGGGCAGCGGCCATCGCGGCAGCGACACGCTGACGGCCTACCTGCTGGCGGCGTCGCACGAGGCCGCGGCGCTGCACCCCGAGTTCGCCCTGCCGCCCGAGGTGCGCGCGCCGCTTCAGCGCGGCCTGATCGCCTTCGTCGAGGGGCGCATCCAGCGCGACTTCTGGAGCCCGCGCAAGGATCTGGACGTGCGCAAGCTGGCCGCCATCGAGGCGCTGTCGCGCTACGGCCAGGCGCAGGCGCGCATGCTGGCCAGCATCGCCATCGCGCCGCAGCAGTGGCCGACGCACGCGGTCATCGACTGGCTGCTGATCCTCAAGCGGGTGGAAGGCATCGCCCAGCGCGAGCAGCGCCTGCAGGAGGCGCAGCAGGTGCTGCGCGCGCGGCTGTCCTGGCAGGGCAGCCGCGTCGGCTTCGCCACCGAGGACAGCGATGCCTGGTGGTGGCTGATGCAGGGCGGCGACGTGAACCTGGCACGGCTGCTTCTGGCAGTGCTGGACGAGCCGGGCTGGCAGGACGACCTGCCGCGCCTGGCCAGCGGCTTCATCGCGCGCCAGCAGGGCGGCGCCTGGCACACCACCACCGCCAACCTGTGGGGCGGCCTGGCGCTGGAGCGCTTCAGCGCCCGTTTCGAGTCCGTGCCGGTGGCCGGCAGCACCCGCGCCGCTCTGGGCACGGCCAGCGCCGCCGTGGACTGGGCGCGCGTGCGCCGCGCCACCAGCGCCGACCCGCAGGGCGCCGAGCACCAGGCCAGCCACTACGGCGCCCCGGCCGCGCCGGGCCAGCTGATCGGCAACCAGATGCTGCTGCCCTGGGGCAGCGGCGCGCAGCAGCTGTCCGTCACGCACCAGGGCCCGGGCAAGCCGTGGCTGACGCTGCAGTCGCTGGCGGCGGTGCCGCTGGCCGCGCCGTTCTCGGCCGGGTTCTCCATCAAGAAGACCGTCACGCCCGTCGACCCGGCCGAGCCGGCGCTGCCCGCCGGCCAGTACCGGCGCGGCGACGTGCTGCGCGTGACGCTGGAGGTCACCGGCAGCGCCGACATGACCTGGGTGGCCATCACCGACCCGATCCCGGCCGGCGCAACCATCCTGGGCAGCGGCCTGGGGCGCGACTCGGCAATCGCCACCCAGGACGAGCGCCCGCGCGAGGGCGCCGGCTGGCCGGCCTACGAGGAGCGCAGCTTCGAGGCCTTCCGCAGCTACTACGAGCACCTGCCCAAGGGCACGGTGACAATGCAGTACACCGTGCGGCTGAACAACGCCGGCACCTTCCAGTTGCCCGCCAGCCGCGTCGAGGCGCTGTACGCGCCCGAGATGCACGGCGAGGCGCCGAACGCGCGGGTGACGGTGCAGCCGGCGCGCTGAAGCGCGACTGCCCCTCCAGGATATGTCCCCAGGATTTCTGCCATGAACGCCTTTCTTCCCTTCAATCCCGAGCAACGCCGTGGCCTGCGGCGCTGGCTGCAGTGTGCGGCGCTGGCCGCCACCACCGCCACGCTGGCGGCCTGCGGTGGCGGCGGCGATGACGATGACAAGCAGGTTCCCGTGCCGCCGCCGACTCCGGCGCCTGCGCCCCAGGGCCTGGGCGAGCTGCTGCACGCCGAGCGCTTGGCCGGCGGCGCCAGCATCACGCCCCGCGTCATCAGCGCTGCGCTGGCGGAAGACCACAGCAAGGTGCCCGAGGTGGCGCCGCGCTACAGCGTCAGCACCTGGCGCCTGACCTATCTGACCGAGGACAAGGACGGCACGCTGGTGCGCGCCTCCGGCCTGGTGGCGCTGCCGGACAAGGGCGCGAACGCGGCCAGCCCGGTCATCGGCTACCAGCACGCCACCACCTTCCAGAACGACAACGCCCCGTCGCGCAAACTCGAGCCCGCCGAGCCGCCCATCGTGCTGGCCTCGCTGGGCTACATCGTCGTCGCGCCCGACTACGTGGGCTTCGGCGAGAGCAACGCACGCACCCACCCCTACCTGCAGGCGCACCCGACGGCGCGCGCGGTGCTGGACATGCTCACCGCCGCGCAGACCTGGCGCCGCCAGAACGCCGTGGCCGACACCGGCCAGCTGTACCTGGTGGGCTACTCCGAAGGCGGCTACGCCACCATGGCCGCGCAGCGCGAGATGGAGCGCAGCGGCCACCCCTTGCTGGCGCAGCTGCAGGCCTCGGTGCCCGGCGCCGGGCCGTACGACGTGCAGGCCACGCTGGACGGGCTGCTGCAGCGCGTCCAGGACGAGCGCCCGGAGATCGCCTGGCTGCTCAAGCCCGGCACGCTGCGCCACCTGGGCAGCAGCCTGCGCGCCGAGGTGCGTCGCCTGCTGATGCGCGCGCTGCTGCCTGGCGACGCCGACGTGGACTACGACGGCCGCTTCATCGACCTGTACCTGGCCGACCGGCAGGACGAGTTGAAGGAGTTCAGCAGCGTGCACTGGGGCTGGACGCCGACCGCGCCCGTCTATCTGTTCCACGGCCGCCAGGACCAGACCGTGCCGTTCGCCGCCGGCCTGTCGGCCTACGACACGCTGGCCGCCACGCGCGGCGCGCCGGTGTCGCTGCAGGAATGCGTGCGCACCCAGCCGTCCGGGCACCTGCAGTGCGTGCCCGAGTACTTCACCTACGCCATCGACGTGATGCAGCGCACGTCGCGCGGGTTATGACGCAGGCGGACGCCTTGCCGCCGGCGCCCGTGCCGGCTCCGATCACCTGGGACGACTTCCTGCGCGTCGAGCTGCGCGTCGGGCGCGTGCTGCGCGCCGAGGCGTTCCCCGAAGCGCGCAAGCCGGCCTACAAGCTGTGGATCGACTTCGGCCCGGAGATCGGCCAGCGCAAGTCCAGCGCCCAGATCACCGCGCACTACACCCCCGAGGAGCTGGTGGGCAAGCTGGTGCTGGCGGTGCTGAACTTCCCGCCGCGGCAGGTCGGCCCGTTCATGTCCGAATGTCTGGTGACCGGCCTGCACGATGCGCAGGGCGCCGTCACGCTGTGCGTGCCCGAGCACGCGGTGGAGCCGGGCACGCGGCTGCTGTGACGCGAGGCGCAGCGCCGGCTGGTAGGGCGGCTGCAGTACGGCATCATGGCGGCACGATCCACGCGCTGCCTGCTGCCATGTCCGCTGCCATTGCTTCTGCCGCACCCGCCCCCACCCTGGAGAGCCTGGCGCTGCGCCACCAAACGCTGGTCGCCGGCGAGCGCAACACTTTCACGCTGCGCATGCACCGCGCCCTGAGCTGGCTGCAGCGCGCGCAGCAGACGCAGCCGGGCGAGGACGACGACGTGGCCTTCATCGCCCTGTGGATCGCCTTCAACGCTGCCTACGCCCAGGACGCTGGCCAGGCGGTGGGCAGCACGTCCGAGCAGCAGCGCTTTCGCAACTTCCTGACCGAGGTCTGCCGGCTGGACGAGGACCGTGCGCTGGAGGCGCTGGTCTGGCAGGTCTTCCCCGGCCCGGTGCGCGTGCTGCTGGACAACCGCTACCTGTTCCAGCCGTTCTGGGACGCGCTGAACAACCCGCGCGCCGACGGCAGCACGCCCACCTATTGGCGCGAGTCCTTCGACGAGGCGCGCCAGCGCGTGCACCGGGCGCTGGCGCACCAGGACACCGAGCGCGTGCTCTACGAAGTCTTCGTGCGCCTCTACACCCTGCGCAACCAGCTGATGCACGGCGGCGCCACCTGGAGCAGCTCGGTCAACCGCGCCCAGGTGCGCGACGGCCGGGCGCTGCTGGCGCGCGTGCTGCCGGTGCTGCTGGACGTCATGATGCGCCACCCCGGGCAATTTCATGGCCGGCCGTTCTACCCGGTGGTGCACGACTGAAACCCGAAAGGCCTAGCACATGCAGCTCGTCACCTGGAACACGCAATGGTGCCGCGGCATGGACGGCCGCGTGGACGTGGCCCGCATCGTGCGGCACGCCCTGTCGCTGGGCGACGTGGACGTGCTGTGCCTGCAGGAGATCGCCGTCGACTTTCCGCGCCTGCCCGGCGCGCCCGGCGACCAGGAAGCCGAGGTGCGCGCGCTGCTGCCCGCCGGCTGGCAGGTCTTCTTCGGCGCGGCGGTCGATGCCTGGACCGGTGCCGGCCGCCAGCGCTTCGGCAACCTGATCGCCACACGCCTGCCGGTGCTGCAGCTGCAGCACCACCTGCTGCCATACCCGTTCGATCCGCAGGTGCGCAGCAGCATGCCGCGCCTGTGCAGCGTGCTGACGGTGGACCACGCCACGCTGGGGCCGGTGCGCGTCATGGCCACGCACCTGGAGTACTACTCGCACGCTCAGCGCATGGCCCAGGCGCGCCGCCTGCGCGCGCTGCACCTGCAGGCGTGCGCCCATGCGGCGCAGCCAGCCGCTGGCGAGGACGACGGCACGCCCTTCCAGGCCCAGGTGCACACGCCGCACGCCGTGCTGTGCGGCGACTTCAATCTGCAGGCGCACGACCCGGAATACGCCGCGCTGGCCGCGCCGCTGTCGAGCGAGGAGGCCGCCGGCTGGGCCGCCGCCGGCGCGGTGCCGCTGCACGACGCCTGGGCGCTGCGCCACCCCGGCACGCCCCAGCCGCCGACGTTTTGCCTGTACGAGCGGCGCTATGCCAAGGCGCCCATCGCCTGCGACTTCGTCTGGGTCAGCGATTCGCTGCAGGGCCGCGTGCGCGAGGTGCGGATCGACGGCCAGACGCAGGCCTCCGACCATCAGCCCGTGCTGCTGTCCCTGGGCTGACCGCCGGTGCCGTCTCCGGCGCCCGCCGCGCCATTGGCTTCGGCCGCGCCGCCGCCCTCCTCGGGCGGCAGCCACTCAGCCCAGTCCGGGCCGAACAGCTCGGCCGGGTGCTGGCTGCGCTCCGACCCGTTGCCGCACAGCATGGCGTCGGCCGCGCAGTAGCGGTCGCAGCCCCAGCAGGTGCGCTCGGGGTGGGCGGGATTGACGGGGAATTTCTTGCGGCGCGGGCCGGGTGTGGAGGCCATGCCGGGCAGTCTGGGAACATGCGCGCGGTGCGGTTTTGATGTGCATCAAGCAAGCGGGGCAGGGCGCTGCAGTGGGCTTGCGCCTACCATTGCCGGCAGCGGTTGCTGAAGCGCCCTGTTCCCGCCCATTGCCTGCCGCCGTTTTTGCCCCATGCGCCGCCTGCCGATCCTGCTGCTGCTCCTGTGCCTGCTGGCCGCACCCGCCGCCCGGGCGCTGCCGACCTTCGACGAGGTGCGCGCAGCGCACCGGCCGTCCGACGTGCAGCTGCTGTCGCGCGAGGGTGAGCCCCTGCAGCGCGTGCGCCTGGACGACAGCGTGCGCCGCGGCGACTGGCTGGCGCTGGCCGACATCTCGCCGGCATTGCGCACCGCCCTGGTGCTGAGCGAGGACCGGCGCTTCTACGCGCACAGCGGCGTGGATTGGGCGGCCGTCTCCGCCGCCGCTTGGGCCAACCTGTGGAACCGCCGCACGCGCGGCGCCAGCACCATCACCATGCAGCTGGCCGGGCTGCTCGATGACGACTGGCGTGCCGGCGCCGGCGGGCGCAGCGCGGCGCAAAAGCTCGGCCAGGCGGTGGCCGCACAGGTGCTGGACCGGCGCTGGCGCAAGGACCAGATCCTGGAGGCGTACCTGAACCTGGTGCCGCTGCGCGGCGAACTGGTGGGCATCGACGCGCTGGCGCGCACGCTGTTCGGCAAGGCCGCGCATGGCCTGGACGCGCGCGAGGCGGCCGTGGCCGCGGCGCTGGTACGCGCGCCGAATGCGCGCGCCGCCGTGGTGGCGCGCCGCGCCTGCGGCGTGCTGCGCGACATGCAGGCCGGCACGCGCGTGGACTGCGATGCGCTGGACCTGTTCACCGAAGGCGCGCTGCAGCGCCGCGGCTGGGCGCCCAGCACCGGCATCGCGCCGCATTACGCCCGCCAGTGGCTGCGCGCCGCCGGGCCGGACGCCGCGCGGCGCGGCGAGCGCACAACCTTGAGCGCGCCACTGCAGCGCGTGGCCGCCGGGCTGCTGGCGCGCCACCTGCGCGAACTGTCTGGGCGCCACGTGCAGGACGGCGCGCTGGTGGTGCTGGACAACCGCAGCGGCGAGGTGCTGGCCTGGGTCGGCTCGTCCGGCCCCTTGAGCCAGGCGGCCGAGGTGGACGCCGTGCTGGCGCCGCGCCAGCCGGGCTCGACGCTGAAGCCCTTCCTGTACGCCCAGGCGATCGCCGAGCGGCGCCTCACCGCCGCGTCGCTGGTCGAAGACTCGGCCGCGCACATCCCCACCGCCAGCGGGCTGTACGTGCCGCAGAACTACGACCGGCAGTTCAAGGGCCATGTCTCGGTGCGCACGGCGCTGGCGGCGTCACTGAACGTGCCGGCGGTGCGCACCCTGGTCATGGTCACGCCCGATGCGTTCTACGCCCAGCTGCGCGCGCTGGGGCTGCCGCTGGCGCAAGGCGCCGGCTACTACGGCTACAGCCTGGCGCTGGGCGCCAGCGAGGTGCCGCTGCTGCACCTGGCCAACGCCTACCGGGCGCTGGCCAACGGCGGGCGCTTCACGCCGGTGCGGCTGCGCGCGGCAGCCGCTGAGCGGCCGGGCAGCACCGGCGCGGGGGTCAACAGGCGCGGCACCACCGGCACGGCGCCAGCCACCAGGACGAATGCGGGCGGCGCCCAGTCCCGCATGGAGCCGGCAGCCCCGCCGCCCCGGCCCGTGCAGGCCCTGGATGCCGCCGCCGCCTTCATCGTCGGCGACATCCTCTCGGACACGAACGCGCGCGTGCGCACCTTCGGCACCGACAGCGTGCTGGGCACGCGCTTCTGGACGGCGGTGAAGACCGGCACCAGCAAGGACATGCGCGACAACTGGGCCGTGGGCTGGTCCGAGCGCTACACCGTGGCGGTGTGGGTCGGCAATGCCAGCGGCGCCGCCATGCACGACGTGAGCGGCTCCAGCGGCGCCGCGCCGGTGTGGGCCGAGCTCATGCAGTGGCTGCACCGCGACCTGCCCAGCCGCGCCCCGAAGCCGCCGGGCGGCGTGGTGCGCCAGGCGGTGCGCTTCGCCGCCGCGCAGCCCGCTGGCGACTGGCTGGAGAGCCCGCGCCAGGAATGGTTTCTGGCAGGCACGCAGCAGGCGCTGTTTGCTATGGATAAAGGAGCTGGGAGCCCGGGTGGAACAAGGGCCGGAGGCCAAAAAGACTTGAAATCTTCCACTGCCGCGGCTGCGGCGGCGCAGGCCCCCACCGCGCGCATCGCCCTGCCGGCGCCGGGCACCATCATCGCCCTCGACCCCGACATCCCGCCGGCGCACCAGCACCTGCGCCTGCTGGCGCAGGACACGCCGGCGGGGCAGGCGCTGGCCTGGCGCATCCAGGGTCAGGCGGTGGCGCAGGGCTCCGATGCCGGCTGGCTGCCGTGGCCGGGCCGGCACACGCTGGAACTGGTGGACACGCGCGGCCACGTGTTGGACAGCGTGCGCATCGAGGTGCGCGGCGCCGGCGTGCGTGCGGCCCGGCGCTGATGGCGGGCACGAGACAATTGCGTCTTCGGCGGTGCTGGCCGGCCCTGGGGCGTGCGTGGCTGCCTGGACGACCGCCGGCGCGTCTGGCGCGCCCGCGTCGGCGCTCCATGCCCGTTCGCTCCGCTGCTCCCGCATCGGCCCGCCTGAGGGCTTTTCTTCCTTGGTTCCCATGGCCCCACCACACCTTCCGGCCTCCGGCCGCGTCGCCGAGCCCCGACATGCCACCGTTCCTGGCGCTGGCCCGCACCTGCTGGCGCCGCTGGCGTTCGTGCTGATCTGGTCGTCGGGCTTCTTGGTCGGGCGCGACGTGGGGCGGCATGCCGACCCGTTCTGGTTCCTGGCGCTGCGCTTCGCGCTGGTGGCGTTGCTGTTCGCCGGCGCGGCGTGGCTGGCACGCGTGCCCTGGCCGCGCGGGGCGCGACGCATCAGCCTGCACCTGGCGGCCGGCGCCCTGATGAGCGGCCTGTACCTGGGCCCGAGCTGGTGGGCCATGGCGCAGGGCCTGGGCGCGGGCGTGATGGCGCTGATCGGCGCGCTGCAGCCGCTGTTTACCGCGCTGATCGCCGTGCTGGTGCTGCGCCAGCGCCTGCCGGGCCGCGCCTGGGCCGGGCTGGTGCTGGGCTTTGGCGGCGTGGCGCTGGTGCTGTGGCCGCGCCTGCAGGCGCAGGCCGGCCTGGACGCGCTGCCCCTGCCGGTGGTGCTGGTGGCGATCGGCTCCATCCTGTCGCTCACGGTGGGCGCGATGGTGCAGAAGCTGCCGCTGGCCGCGGGCGACCTGCGCAGCGCCAGCTGCCTGCAGAACCTGGGCGCCGTGAGCGTGCTGGCGCTGATGGCCCTGGCCGTGGGTACGCCGCGCTGGGACGGCTCGGCCATTCTGTGGGGCTACCTGGCGTACGCGGTGCTGGTGCTGTCGGTCGGCGGCGCGACGCTCCTGATCTGGCTGATGCGCCATGGCGAGGCCACGCGCACCGCCGCGCTGCTGCTGGTGGTGCCGCCGCTGTCGGCGCTGCAGGCCTGGGCGCTGCTGGGCGAGACCCTGACGCTGGCGCAGCTGGCCGGCTTTGCACTGACCATCGCCGGCGTGGCACTGGCGCGGTCGCGCTAGCAGCGGGCGAGAAGAGGGCAGTCGGCAGCTGGGCGGTGGATGGCGGTACGCCACTGGGCCGATATGAAGTGAGCGGCACCGCATGACAGGCGGCTGGCGCGAATTTTCTTCAAGCGCGGCAAAAAAGCCTCACGCCGCGCGGCGTCAGCGGGCACTACCATCGCCGGCTGGTGCCGCCTGCACCCCACTTCCGACCCTGCCCGCCCGAAAGCCCCGCCATGCCCGACCTGTCCAAGATCACCACCATCGAAGACCTGCGCCAGGTCGCCGAGCGGCGCGTGCCGCGCATGTTCTACGACTATGCCGACTCCGGTTCGTGGACCGAGACCACCTACCGCGCCAACGAAACCGATTTTTCGCCCATCCAGTTCCGCCAGCGCGTGGCGGTGAACATGGAAGGGCGCAGCTGCGCCGCGCCCATGGTCGGGCAGATGGCGCGCATGCCGGTGTCCATCGCTCCGGTCGGCCTGACCGGCATGCAGCACGCCGACGGCGAGATCCACGCCGCGCGCGCGGCGGAAAAATTCGGCATCCCGTTCACCCTGTCCACCATGAGCATCTGCTCGATCGAGGACGTGGCCACGCACACCAGCGCGCCGTTCTGGTTCCAGCTGTACATGATGCGCGACCGCGACGCCATGGCGCGCATGATCCAGCGCGCCAAGGACGCCAGGTGCAGCGCCCTGGTGCTGACGCTGGACCTGCAGGTCATCGGCCAGCGCCACAAGGACATCAAGAACGGCCTGTCCGCGCCGCCGCGGCCGACGCTGGCCAACATCGTCAATCTGATGACCAAGCCGCGCTGGTGCCTGGGGATGGCCGGCACGCAGCGGCGCACCTTTCGCAACCTGGTCGGGCACGTCAAGGGCGTGTCGGACATGAAGTCGCTCTCGGCCTGGACCAACGAGCAGTTCGACCCCAGCCTGTCGTGGGCCGACGTGGCGTGGGTCAAGGAGCAGTGGGGCGGCAAGCTGATCCTCAAGGGCATCATGGAGCCCGAGGACGCGCTGCTGGCCGTGCACCACGGCGCCGACGCCATCGTCGTCAGCAACCATGGCGGCCGGCAGCTGGACGGCGCGCCATCGTCCATTGCAGCCCTGCCGGCCATCGTGCAGGCCGTGGGCGGCCAGACCGAGGTGTGGATGGACGGCGGCATCAGGAGCGGCCAGGACGTGCTCAAGGCCTGGGCGCTGGGCGCGCGCGGCACCATGATCGGCCGCGCCATGGTCTATGGCCTGGGCGCCTACGGCGAGGCCGGCGTGACGCGCGCGCTGGAGCTGATCTACAAGGAGCTGGACGTGTCCATGGCGTTCTGCGGCCACACCAACCTGCTGGACGTGGGCCGGCACATCCTGGTGCCGGGCACCTATCCGCTGCCGCCGGCGGATCGGTGACTCCTGCTTTGATAGCTGGAAGCCCTTGATTTGCATGGGCCGGAGCCGGTTTTGACCTGAAAACCGGCGGCCTGGCGCCATCGCCGTCCGCGCCGTCCGGCGTCGCCGATGGGCGCGGCGCCGCGCCCTGCAGGGCCACTATGCTGGCCCTCCTGATGAGTACCGTTGTTCCCTCCCTGCTGCCCGGCCTGTGGGTGCCGGTGGTGCTGTTCGCCGCGCTGGCGCAGACCGTGCGCAACGCCGCGCAGCGCTCGCTGACCTCCGAGGTCGGCACGCTGGCGGCCACCCTGGCGCGCTTCCTGTTCGGCTTGCCGTTCGCCGCCGTGTTCCTGCTCGGGCTGTACCACTTGGTTCCTGGTGGCCAGCCGGCGGTGGCGCTGTCCTGGGCCTGGGCCGGCTGGATCGCGCTGGGCGCGTTCTTCCAGGTCGCGGCCACGGCGGCGCTCTTGCTGGCGATGCAGGAGCGCAACTTCGCCATCGCCGTCACCCTGTCCAAGACCGAGGTGCTGCAGGTGGCGCTGTTTTCCAGCGTCTTCCTGCACGAACTGCCGACGCCGCTGGCGCTGGTCGCCATGGCGGTGGCCACCGCGGGCGTGCTGCTGCTGTCGCTGCCGCCGCGCGGGCAGCTGCTGCAGTGGTCGGCCTGGACCAGCCCGTCGGCGCTGTACGGCCTGGCCTGTGGCGCGTGCTTCGCCATCGGCACGGTGGGCTTTCGCGGCGCGGCGCTGGCGCTGGGCGACGCGCCGCCGTGGCTGTCCGGCGCCTGGGGCGTGCTGCTGGCGCAAACGCTGCAGAGCATCGGCCTGGGGGCCTGGATCGCCTGGCGCGCGCCGGCGGCGCTGGTGCGGCTGGCGCGCAGCTGGCGCGTGTCGCTGCTGGCCGGCAGCATGGGCGCGGCCGCGTCGCTGGCCTGGTTCACGGCCTACGCCATGCAGGACGCGGCGCCGGTGCGCACCCTGGGCATGGTCGAGGTGGCCTTCAGCTGGCTGGTGTCGCGCCGGCTGGGCGAGGGCTTCACGCGGGTGGAGAAGATCGGCATGTCGGTGATGCTCGCCGGCCTGGTGCTGATCTGCCTGCAGGGGGTTTGAGCGGCGCGCCACAATGCGCCTCCCGTGACTGATACCGCTGCCGCCTGCGCGCTTCCCCGCCGCATCGCCCACCTCGACATGGACGCGTTCTACGCCTCCGTCGAGCTGCTGCGCTACCCGCAGCTGGCCGGGCTGCCCATGGTCATCGGCGGCGGGCGCAGCGCGCAGGACGAGCAACTGGCGGCCGAGTACGCCGGCCGGCTGCACGCCATCCCGCTGACCGCCTTCCCGCGGCTGGCGGACTACCGCGGCCGCGGCGTCATCACCACCGCCACCTACCCGGCGCGCGCCTTCGGCCTGGGGTCCGCCATGGGGCTGATGAAGAACGCCCACCTGTGCCCGGACGCCATCCGCCTGCCGGTGGACTTCACCGAGTACCGGCGCTTCTCGCGCGCGTTCAAGGCCGTGATCCTGGCGCATGCACCGGTCATGGAGGACCGCGGCGTGGACGAGGTGTACATCGACTTCACCCATGCCCCCGGCGGGCAGGAGGACGGCGGGCGGGCGCTGGCGCGCACGCTGCAGCAGGGCATCCACGCCGCCACGGGCCTGACCTGCTCCATCGGCGTGGCGCCCAACAAGCTGCTGGCCAAGCTGGCCAGCGAGTTCGACAAGCCCCGCGGCATCGCCATCGTGCAGGCCGAGGATGTGCAGACCCGCATCTGGCCGCTGCCATGCCGCAAGGTCAACGGCATCGGCCCCAAGGCCGACGCGAAGCTGCAGGGCCATGGCATCCGCACCATCGGCGAGCTGGCCGCGCGCGAGCGTGACTGGCTGCAGGCGCACTTCGGCCGGGCCTACGGCGCCTGGCTGCACGACGCCGCCTGGGGGCGCGACGAGCGCCCGGTGGTCACCGAGAGCGAGCCGGTGTCGATGAGCCGCGAGACCACGTTCGAGCGCGACCTGCACGCCGTGCGCGACCGCGCCGAGCTGTCGCGCATCTTCACCGCGCTGTGCCAGCAGGTGGCCGCCGACTTGGCTGCCAAAGGCTACGCCGGCAAGACCATCGGCATCAAGCTGCGCTACGACGACTTCCGCATCGCCACGCGCGACCACACCACGCTGCAGCACACGCAGGACGCCGCCACCATCCGCCGCCTGGCCGGCCTGTGCCTGAAGCGCGTGCCGCTGGAGCAGCCGCTGCGCCTGCTGGGCGTGCGCGTGGGCTCGCTGGTGCGCGCCGATGCGGTGCAGTCCAACGCCGCGCGCGCCCCGGTCATTGCCGAGCTGTTCTGACGGCTGACGGTCGAGCTGCGCGGCCCTGCCTTTCAGCCGAAGCGAAAGGCCGAAACGTCCACCGTCAGCAGCCGCTCGGCGTACACCCGCGTGGCCGCGTCGTCGCCCGCGGCGCCCAGTGCTACATGCAGCGGCAGCAGGTGCTCCTCGGCGCCCGGCGGGTGCGCCAGGCGCCCGGCCGGGCCGCTGGCGCGCTCCCAGTCAGCCAGCGCGGCCCAGCGCTCGGCCGCGGGCAGGCTGAGCGCCTGCAGCAGCCACTGGTCAAAGGCCTCGGCCACGCCGGTCCAGTACGCGCTGCCATGGCCGTGCATGTTGTGGTAGCTCATGCCGCTGCCGATGATCAGCACGTTGTCGTCGCGCAGCGGCGCCAGTGCCCGCCCCAGGCGCAGGTGCGCGTCGGCATCCAGGCTGGACAGCAGCGACAGCGGCAGCACCGGAATGTCGGCCTGCGGGAAGGCCAGCATCAGCGGGATGAACACGCCGTGGTCCAGGCCGCGCTCGGTGTCCAGCACCGCTTCGAACCCGGCGCCCGCCAGCAGTTCGTGCATCTGCCGCGCCAACTGCGGCGCGCCCGGCGCCGGGTACGTGAGCGCGTAGGTGTGCGGCGGAAAGCCGTGGTAGTCGTACAGCAGCCCGGGGGCGGCCTGGGCGCCGATGCACGGCTGCGGCGCGCGCCAGTGCGCGCTGGCCACCACGATGGCGCGCGGGCGCGTCGGCAGCAGATCCGGGAGGGAGCGCAGGAAGGCGGCCATGGCATCCCAGGCGCGCGGCGGGTTCCAGTCCATGAAGAAGCAGGGGCCCGCGCCGTGCGGGATGAACAGCGTGGGCTGGCGGGTGGGTGAAGCGGTGGAGGCGGCCATGGAATCTGTCAGCGAAGGCAGGAGCAGTGGAGAAGGTCCCGGCGCGCGCCTACACGAGGGCGCGCTGCGGGTGGGTAATTTTTTCGTCCCGGCCGTTCGCGGCCTGGATGCGCAGCCGGCACGCTGCCCGGACACGGGCAGTGCCCCGGTTCTTCTCTGGACCCTGGGGACAAGACCATGGCAGCACTATCCCGGCACTATGCCCTGATCACGGGCGGCACCGAAGGCATCGGCCACGAGCTGGCCCGGCTTTTCGCGCAGGACGGCTACGGCCTCATCCTGGTGGCGCGCACCGACAGCGCCCTGCAGCAGCGCGCGCAGGAGCTGTCCGCGCAGTACGGCGTCGATGTGGTGCCCATCGCCTGCGACCTCATGCAGCCCGGCGCGGCCGCTGCGCTGTACGACGATGTGCAGGCGCGCAGCCTCACGGTGGAGGTGCTGGTCAACGACGCGGGCCAGGGCCAGTTCGGCCTGTTCGTCGAGCAGGACCTGCAGCGGCTGCTGGACATCGTCCAGCTCAACGTCGCCAGCGTCACGGCGCTCACGCACCTTTTCCTCAAGGACATGGTGGCGCGCAACCAGGGCAAGGTGCTGCAGCTGGCCTCCGTCGCCTCGGAGGCGCCGGGCCCCTGGCAGGCCGTCTACCATGCCACCAAGGCCTACGTGCTGCAGCTGAGCGAGGCACTGGCCAACGAACTCAAGGACACCCACGTGACCGTCACGGCGCTGCAGCCCGGTGCCACCGACACCGATTTCTTCCGCAAGGCGGGCATGCTGGACTCGCGCATCCTGGACAGCAAGCTGGCCGACCCCGCCCAGGTGGCCAGGGACGGCCACGACGCGCTCCTGTCCGGCGACGCCAAGGTTGTCTCGGGCCTGAAGAACAAGGTCATGGTGGCCATGAGCAACGTCCTGCCCGACAGCCTCGTCGCTGAGCAGATCAACCGCCAGCAAAAGCCCCGGGACGGGGCCGAGTGACGCGGCGCGCGGTCGGCTACTGGCGCGCCGTGCGCACGTTGGCCGGCAGCGGCCCCGGGTGGCTGGTGCGAAAGGGGTTGATGTCCAGTCCGCCGCGGCGCGTGTAGCGGGCGTACACGGCCAGCTTGATCGGGCGGCAGCGCGTCCAGATGTCCATGAAGATGCGCTCCACGCACTGCTCGTGGAATTCGTTGTGGTTGCGAAAGCTCACCAGGTAGCGCAGCAGCCCGGCCTGGTCGATCTGCGCGCCGCTGTAGGCGATCTGCACGCTGCCCCAGTCGGGCTGGCCGGTCACCAGGCAATTGCTCTTCAGCAGGTGGCTGACCAACGTCTCGGTCACCGGCGCTTCCGTGTGGTCGGCTTCCAGCAGCTCGGGCGCCGGCTGGTAGTGCGTGCAGTCCAGGTCGAGGCGGTCGAGCAGCAGGCCGTCCAGCTCCTGCACCTGCTGCGCGTCGAACTGCTCGGGCGCCAGCAGGCGCACGCCCACCCCGCCGCTCTGGCCGCTGCCGCGCCAGACGGCCTCGCCCAGGTCGGCGCGCAGGCGCGCGCGCACTTCATCGGCGCTGACAAAGCGCGTGTTGTTGAAGCTGTTCAGGTACAGCTTGAGCGACTTGCTCTCGATCAGCTGCGGCGTCTCGCACGGCACCGTGAGGTGGGCGATGGCCACCTGCGGCTTGCCGCGCTCGTTCAGCCACGACAGTTCGTAGGCGCTCCACAGGTCGGCGCCGAAGAACGGCGCGGCGCCGGCGATGCCGATCTCCAGGCGTTTGGGCGCGCGCGGCAGCGGGAACAGCAGGCCGGCGTCGTACTGGTCCACGTACGCCGAGCGCTGGCCCAGTTGCGATTGTTCGGGGGTGTGCATGGGGGCGGCTCCAGAAGAAATGCGTCAGCGGCGCAGCACGCTGCGATGGAAGAACACGGCCAGCGCGGCGAACGCCGCCAGGCCCAGCCACGGCGCGACCGTGAAGCCTTCGCCCACCAGCGCCAGCGGCGCATCCTGCCCGCTCAGGCCGATCACGGCGGCCAGCAGCAGGCCCATCAGGCTCTCGCCGACGATCAGGCCCGAGGCCAGCAGCAGCCCGCGCTCCTCAGCGGCCGCCACCCAGTCCGCGCCGCCGCGCTGCGCCCAGGCGCGCACGCCGCGCTGCACCAGCCAGCCCAGCGCCGCGCCCACGGCCAGGGTCACGCCGATGGTCGGCGGCAGGTAGATGCCCAGGCCCACGGCCAGCGGCGGCAGCGCGCCGCGTCCGCTGCGGCGCAGCGCCGCGTCGGCGGCAATGGCCGCCACGCCCACGGCCACGCCCAGGCCGAGCATGGTCCAGTCCAGCGAGCGGTTGAAGATGCCGCTGGCGATCTGCTGCATCAGCGTCGCCTGGGGCGCGGCCAGCGCCTGGTGCGGGTCCATGCCCTCGCGCGGCAGCGCGCCGGCGAAGCCGTAGGCGTGGTAGAGCAGGTCCAGCACGGGCGGGATAACGGCCGCGCCCACCAGGCAGCCGATGATCAGCACCACCTGCTGGCGCCAGGGCGTGGCGCCCACCAGGTAGCCGGTCTTCAGGTCCTGCAGGTTGTCGTTGGAAATGGCGGCCATCGCCAGGATGACCGAAACCATGAACAGCACCAGCGCCACGCCCAGCCGTCCGGTCACGCCGGCGGCGAATGCCGGCACCAGCTGGCCCAGAACGAGCAGCACCAGGCCCATCAGGATGGTGGCGATGATGCCGATGCCGGAAATGGGACTGGCCGACGAGCCCACCAGCCCGGCCATGTAACCGCAGGCGGCGGCCACCAGAAAGCCGAACACCGCGGCGAACAGCACGCACAGCGCGGCCAGCGCCCAGCGCGCGCCGGCGGACAGATCGCCCAGGTACTGGCCGATGAAGTCGTTGGTGACTGCCCACAGCACGGCCAGCGCCGCCGCGCCGATGGCCAGCATCCAGCTGCGCGGCATGTCGCGGTCGGTTTCGTCCTGCGCTGTGGCGGCGCTGGCCGCGCCCGGCGCGCGCGCCGGCTGGCGCGCGATGGCGCGCACGATCGGGCCGATCAGGGTGCCCACGGTCCACAGCGCGGCCACGGCGATCACGCCCGCGCCCAGGAAGCGCGCCTTGCCGGCCCACAGTTGCATCGCCAGCGCGCTGATGGCCTGGCCGTCGGCGGCCGTGGCCTGGGCCGTCAACCACGGCACCACCACGCCCCAGCACAGCACCACGCCCAGCAGCGTCGCCGCGCCCGCGGCCGCCCCCATCAGGTAGCCGGCGGCCAGCAGGGCGGGCGAGAAGCCCGCGGCGACGCGAAACGCCACGCCACCGGCCGGAATCCAGAAGTTCACCGCGTCGCCCAGCACGCGCAGGCCGCCGCTCAGGAAACTGAACAGCGCCGCCAGAGCGGCGCCCCAGCCCAGGCTGCGCAGGCCGTCGCCGCGCGGCTGGCCATCACCTTTGTGGCGCTGCGCCTCGCCCACGCGCAGCACCTCGGCGGCGGCCACGCCCTCGGGGTAGGGCAGGGTGGACTGCACCACCATCACCCGGCGCAGCGGCACGGTGTAGAGCACGCCCAGCGTGCCGCCGGCGGCGCACACCAATGCCGTCTGCCAGAACGGAAAACCGGTCCACAGCCCGAGCATCAACAGCGCCGGCAGCACGAAGATCACCGACGACAGCGTGCCCGCCGCCGAGGCCTGGGTCTGCACCAGGTTGTTTTCCAGGATGTTGGAGTCCTGGAAGCGGTACAGCAGCGCCATCGAGATCACCGCCGCCGGAATGGCCGAGGCAAAGGTCAGGCCGACTTTCAGGCCCAGGTAGACGTTGGCAGCGGTGAAGGCCAGGGTGATGAGGGCGCCGAGGAGGACGCCGCGCAGGGTGAATTCGCGCGGGGAGGAGGTCATGGAAGGATGGCTGCCCCTGGGGGCAGCGGGACAGAGAAAACTGGGGTGGTCAGACGAACTCGCGCTCGCGCAGCCATTTGGTGGCGATCCATTTCTCGCCAGCGATGACCGGCGCGCCGCCGTGCAGCGTGCGTGTGCTGGGGTGCGGGCGCTCGTAGCTGAAGAACACCGCGTTGCCGCGTTTCGGGCCGACTTCCAGGAACACGTCCGGGAAGGTGGTGCCGCCGCCCAGCAGCGGGTCGTTCAGGTAGATGACCAGCGTGGCCACGCGCTGGCCGCCGCGGCGCACGATGCTGGGCGTGCCCGGCTCGGCCGGGTCGAAGTAGTCGTAGTGCGGCTTGTATTCCGCGCCGGGGCGGTAGTGCAGCACCTGCAGGCCCTCGCCGTTTTCCACCGGCCAGTTCACCAGCCGCGCGATGCGCGCCTCCAGGCGCTGCACGATGTCGTTCTCGCCGCGCTGGAAGAACATGCCGTCGCTGGTGCGGTCGTCGTTGACCTCGTCGCCGCCGGTGGCGGTGGCCACGGTGAGCGAGCGCGCCATGCGCGGGCGCGCGGCGTCGATCAGCGCCTGGCATTCCTCGGGCGACAGCAGGTCGCCGAACAGCACGATGCGCGGGTTGGCCAGCTGCATCAGCACCTGCACCTGCCGGTCGCCGGCATCGACGAACAGGGGCGAGTCGTGCAGCGCCGGCTGCGGCACCGGCACGGCAGGCGGCAGGCCCTGCGCCTGCGCGGCCTGCTCGACGTGGCCGCGCAGCACCTGCTCGACCGCGCCGACGGCCACGTCCTCGCGCCAGCCGGCCTGCACCATGGCGTCGATCAGCGCCGGCGCGGTGATGCCGCTGGCGGCCTGGTCGATGATCCACTGGCGCAGTTCGGGGGTGACGGGCTGGTCGGCGGCAGCGGGGGCGGAGGAGGGCGTGGCGGTCATCGGGTCCTTCCTGGTCGGCGGCGGTGGGCGAAAAGGGGTGCGTGCCGAGCCGTCAGTCCGCGCGGCGGCGGAACACCAGCCGCTCGGGCGTCGAGGCGTCGGCGGCGAAAGCATAGCCCTCGACGGCAAAACCCTGCAGCTGCTGCACCCGGCGGGCGCGCTGCTGGATGATCCAGCGCGCCATCAGCCCGCGCGCGCGCTTGGCGTGGAAGCTGATGACCTTGTACTGCCCGGCGCGCCCGTCCTGGAACACGCATTCGACCACGCGCGCACGCAACGCTGCACGGTCCACTGCCTTGAAGTATTCCTGCGACGCGAGGTTGACCACCACGGGGTCGGCCTCCTTGGCCTGCCAGTGGTTCAGGTGCCCGGCGATGCGCGTGCCCCAGAACTGGTACAGGTTGCTGCCCTCGCCGTTGGCCAGGCGCGTACCCATCTCCAGCCGGTAGGGCTGCAGCCAGTCCAGCGGGCGCAGCACGCCGTACAGGCCGCTCAGGATGGCCAGGTGCTGCTGCGCCCAGCGCAGATCGGCCACCTCCAGCGTGCGCGCGTCTAGGCCCTCATACACGTCGCCGTTGAACGCCAGCACGGCCTGGCGCGCGTTGTCCGCCGATGCGGTGGGCTGCCAGGCGGCATAACGGGCCACATTCAGCGCCGCCAGCTTGTCGCTGAGCGACATCAGCGCGGCGATGTCCTGGGGCGCCAGATCGCGCAGGACCTCGACCAGCTGTGCGGCTTCGGTCATGAAGTGCGGCTGCGTGTGCGGCAGGCCGGCGGGCAGGGGACTGTCGTAATCCAGCGACTTGGCGGGCGAGAGCAGGATCAGCATGGCAGGTATGGAGCGGCCAGGTTTTGAATGAAAGCAGGCGCTAGCCCTTTGAAATCATGGGCATCTAGCTATAGTTTCAATAGCGAGTGCCAAGCTGGACCAGAAGCAGGGCCGGGGTTGGCGTGCAGCCTGTTGTGCATCGGCCCTGGCTGCGGCGGGGTAACCAGGGCCGGATGCGGCGGCTGGCCGGCGTTGCGCCGCTCCAGCCGCGGCCGGCCGCACGGACATTCCGGGCGGCCGGGACGCTGGCGCGTCAGGCGCCGGGCTGCTGCTGCTCGAACGGCAGGCGCAGCTCGCGCAGGTCGCGGCGCGTCTCCACCAGCACCAATGGGCCGTCGTCCAGCTCCACTGGCGCGGGGCGCTCGCGCGGCACGCGTACCGGGCGCGGCTCGGCGGCGATGGCGGCCTGGGCGGCGGCGATCTTGTCCGCGTCCGAGTTCACCCACTGCAGGCCGGCGGCGCGCGCCACCTCGGCCAGCGTGTCCACCGGCAGCACGAAGGCCTGCGGCTCGGCCGTGGCCGTGCGGGCCGGCGCGGCGGCTGCTTGCGTTGCAGGCGCCTCGGTTGCTGCATGCGCCAGGCTGACCGGCTGCGCGGCGGCTGCCGGTGGCTGGGCGACCACGGTTGACGCTGGTGCAGCAGGCACGGCTGCGCTCAGGTCGCCGGCCACGGACGCCGGGGCGGCGCTGAAAGCCTGCGCTGCGCCGGGTTGTTCGGCCACGGGCGCCGGGGCGGCTGTGGACTGCTCGGCCAGGGATGCCGCAACAGCCGCAGGCTGTCTGACCGGCGCTGCGGCATGTGCCACCGGTGCAGCCTCGTCGGCTGCGACAGGCGTCACCGGTGCTACTGCCGGAGCCGCAGCGCCGCCGCTCTGGCCGGAGGCTGCGAAGTAGCTGCGGCGCGCGGGCTGCTCGGCCTGCGACTCGGCCACCGGCGCCGGGCTGGCGCTCCAGTCCGCCTCCGGCAGCGCCGCGGCGTCGGCCTCGGGCAGTTCGTTGGCGCTGCCGGCCTCGGCGTTGCGCGGCGCGCGGTCGCGGCGGTCGCGGCCATAGCGGTCACGCGAGCGGCGCTCGCGGCGCGGCTCGGCACCGGCCTCGAGCGTGCCGGCGTCCTGGCCTTCGGTTTGCGACACATCGGCCGCCGGGGTCAGGTCCAGGTCGGGCAGCGATGCCAGGGGCAGGGCGTCGGCCAGCGCCTGGTCGGCGGCGGGTGCCGGTGCGTCGGCGTCGATGGTGCGCGGCGCGCGGCCACCGCGGCGGCCTCGGCCTTCGCCCGAACGCTCGCCGTTGCGCGGCGCACGCTCCCCGCGTGCCGGCGGCATGCCGCTGTCGCCGTGGTCAGCTGCGGTCAGGTCCGGCTGGGCGATGCTGCTGGGGCGCTCGCCACGGTCACCACGCTCACCACGTTCGCGCGGTGCGCGGCCCTCGCGCGGCTCGCGGCGGCTCTCGCCTGCGGCCTCGCCGTTGGCGGCCTCGCCGCGTCCGCCGCGATTGCCGCGCGACTCGCCACGGGCCTCGCGGCCTTCGACGCTGCGCTCGCCGTTGCCACCGTTGCGGCCCTCGCCACGGCGGCCACGGCCTTCGCCCTGGGCGCTGCCGTTGGTGGTGGCGCCTTCACCGCGTGCACCGGCGTCGCCGCCACGGCCACCGCGGCGGCCGCGCTCACCTCCGGAGCGGCCTTCGCCGCGGCGCGCGTCGGTGCGCGCCGCCGGCTCGGGTTGTACGGACTGGGCCACGGGCGCGGCGGCTGGCGCTGCGCCAAAGCCGAACAGGCTCTTGATCCAGGCAAAGAAGCCCTGCTCGGGCGCGGGTGCCGGGCGCTGCGGCTGCGGCGCGGGCGCCGGGGCGCTGGCGCGTGCCTGCTGCTGGCCGCCACGGCCACCCTGGCCGCGCGCGGCCTGGCCGGGTGCGGGTGCAGGACGCGGCTCGGCCACCGGGGCCGGCGCGTCGGGCAGCACCCCCTTGATGACGGGGGTCTGCTTGTTCGTCGGCTCCTGCGAGCGGCGTGTGATGCTCGGCTCCTCGGGCTCGGGATCGGCCAGCTTGTAGCTGGCCTGCATGTCCTCCAGACGCGGGTCGTCGTGCTTCAGGCGCTCGAGCTTGTAGTGCGGCGTGTCCATCGCCTTGCTCGGGATCAGCACCACGCTGACGCGCTGCTTGAGCTCGATCTTGGCGATCTCGGTGCGCTTTTCGTTCAAGAGGAAGCTGGCCACCTCCACCGGCACCTGGCAGTGCACGGCGGCGGTGTTGTCCTTCATGGACTCTTCCTGGATCATGCGCAGCATCTGCAGCGAAAAACCTTCCGTGTCGCGCACGTGGCCGGTGCCGTCGCACAGCGGGCAGCGGATGTGCGCGCCCTCGGACAGCGAGGGCTTCAGGCGCTGGCGGCTCATCTCCATCAGGCCGAACTTGCTGATCGTGCCGAATTGCACGCGCGCGCGGTCCTGGCGCAGTGCGTCGCGCAGGCGGTTTTCCACGTCGCGGCGGTTCTTGCTCTCCTCCATGTCGATGAAGTCGATGACGATCAAGCCGCCCAGGTCGCGCAGGCGCATCTGGCGCGCCACCTCGTCGGCGGCCTCCAGGTTGGTGCGGGTGGCGGTCTCCTCGATGTCGCCGCCGCGGATGGCGCGCGCCGAGTTCACATCCACGCTGACCAGCGCCTCGGTGTGGTCGATGACGATGGCGCCGCCGGAGGGCAGGGTGACGGTGCGCGCGTAGGCCGACTCGATCTGGTGCTCGATCTGGAAGCGGCTGAACAGCGGCGCGTCGTCACGGTAGCGTTTCACACGCGGCGCATGCTCGGGCATGACGTGCTGCATGAACTGCTGCGCCTGCTCGTAGATGTCGTCGGTGTCGATCAGGATGTCGCCGATGTCGTTGTTGAAATAGTCACGGATGGCGCGGATCACCAGGCTCGATTCCTGGTAGATCAGGAACGCGCCGCGCCCGGCCTTGGCCGCGCCGTCGATGGCGTTCCACAACTTGAGCAGGTAATTCAGGTCCCATTGCAGCTCAGGTGCCGAGCGGCCGATGCCGGCGGTGCGCGCGATGATGCTCATGCCCTTGGGGTACTCGAGCTGGTCCATCGCCTCCTTGAGCTCGGCGCGGTCCTCGCCCTCGATGCGGCGCGACACGCCGCCGCCGCGTGGGTTGTTGGGCATCAGGACCACGTAGCGGCCGGCCAGGCTGATGAAGGTGGTCAGCGCCGCGCCCTTGTTGCCGCGCTCCTCCTTCTCGACTTGCACCAGCAGTTCCTGGCCCTCGCGGATCACGTCCTGGATGCGCGCCTGCGAGGGCGACACGCCCTCGGCGAAGTACTGCTTGGAGATTTCCTTGAACGGCAGGAAGCCGTGGCGGTCCTCGCCGTAGTCCACGAAGCAGGCCTCCAGCGAGGGCTCGACGCGCGTCACCACGGCCTTGTAGATGTTGCCCTTGCGCTGCTCGCGCCCCTCGATCTCGATCTCGTAGTCCAGCAGCTTCTGGCCGTCTACGATCGCCAAGCGCCGTTCCTCGGGCTGCGTGGCGTTGATGAGCATCCGCTTCATGATGGGATTCCTTCGTATTTCAAAATTCAGGCGCCGCCGGCGCGCCGCGCAGTCCCTCGGCGGGAGCGGCGCAGCTGCGTGGTGCCGGCAGCCAGGCACACAATCACAGGCTCTGTCGGAGCCGAAAATGCCGGGGCTGGCGCAGCGAAACGAAGGAAAGGTCCGCGGGCTTCACGCGGCCGTGCAGATGCTGGCGGTCCTGCTAGGGACCGCTCAGGCACGCAGGCGTGGAGCGGGAGGGGCGTGGATGGGAGCGAAGCGCAGGAAGCGTGACCGCAGCCGCGAGGGCGGGGTTGCGCGCAGCGCCGGGACACAGGGCGCTGCCCGCAGGACGGCCGTGCCGGGCCAGGGCACCAGCCCCCGCCACGATGACACGATCCATGCCAGCAGCCACACCATGTTTGTTGTTCGCCTTGATCCGCCAGCCGCCGTGCCCGCTGTCAGGGGGCCGGGCGACGGGCTGGGAATTTCCGTCGGTTTTCCGTGTTTCGATGCGTCGGCCCGCCGTGCGGCGTGCGGGCGTGCAGGCGACGATTCAGGCCTGCAGAAAACGCGCACGACGCCCGGAGGCATCGACCAGCCTGCGCGGCAAGTCGGGCTGCTGTCCACTAAAATTCAGACAAATCAACCACTTACACATTCGTCGCACAGGTGAAACAGATTATAGGCGGCAAACCGGCCGCGCATCGCCCCACAACCCCGGGCGCAGCGGCGCCCGCCGCGCGCATCCTGCAGGTCGATGCCGAGTCGGCCGGCCAGCGCCTGGACAATTTCCTGGTGCGCCACCTCAAGGGCGTGCCCAAGACCCATGTCTACCGCATCATCCGCAGCGGCGAGGTGCGCCTGAACCGCGGGCGCACCAGCGCCGACGCGCGCGTCGCCGAGGGCGACCAGGTGCGGCTGCCGCCGGTGCGCGTGGCCGAGCGCGCGGCCGACGACCCGGCCCGTGCCGCGCCGGCGCGCGAGTTTCCGCTGCTGCTGGAGGACGACCAGCTGATCGCCCTGGACAAGCCCGCCGGCGTGGCGGTGCACGGCGGCAGCGGGGTCAGCTTCGGCGTGATCGAGCAGCTGCGCCGCGCCCGGCCGCAGGCGAGGTTCCTGGAGCTGGTGCACCGGCTGGACCGCGAGACCTCGGGCATCCTGCTGGTGGCCAAGCGCCGCTCGGCGCTGACGCATCTGCAGGAGCAGTTCCGTGGCCGCGAGACCGGCAAGACCTATCTGGCGCTGGTGGCCGGCAGCTGGCCGGCGAACAAAAAGGTCATCGACAGCCCGCTGCACAAGTACCTGCAGGCCGACGGCGAGCGCCGTGTGCGCGTGACCAGCGTCGACGACCCCGACGCCATGCGCGCGCTGACCCTGGTGCGGGTGCGCCAGCAGTTCGCCGCGCAGCCCGCACTGGGCCTGCCGGCGATGAGCCTGCTGGAAGTCACCATCAAGACCGGGCGCACGCACCAGATCCGCGTGCACCTGGCCAGCAGCGGCCACGGCATCGTCGGCGACGACAAGTACGGCGACTTCGAGCTGAACCGGCGCGCGTACAAGGCGGGCCTGAAGCGCATGTTCCTGCATGCCTGGCGGCTACAGTTCCAGCATCCGGCCAGCGGTGAGCGCGTCACGCTCCACGCCGAGCTGCCCCACGAGCTGGCGGGCTTTCTGCCCGCAGCGCCTTCTTCTTACTCCTCCTTCTCTTGCGACTGACCGCCGCGTGTCCACGCCCTCTGCCCCCATGCCTTTTTCCCATCCGCGCCGCTTCGACCTAATCGCCTTCGACTGGGACGGCACGCTCTTCGACTCCACCGCCATCATCGTGCGCTCCATCCAGGACGCGGTGCGCGATGTGGGCGGGCAGGTGCCCACGGCCGAGGCCGCTGCCTGGGTCATCGGCATGGCGCTACCGCAGGCGCTGGCGCACGCCGCGCCCGACGTGCCGCGCGAGCACCATGCCGAGCTAGCCAACCGCTACCGTTACCACTACCTGCAGCACCAGGACGACCTGAGCCTGTTCGACGGCGTGCTGCCGCTGCTGGAGATGCTGAAAGAGCGCGGCCACCTGCTCACGGTGGCCACCGGCAAGAGCCGCCGCGGCCTGGACCAGGTGCTGCAGGCGGTGCAGCTGCGCGGCATGTTCCATGCCTCGCGCACCGCCGATGAGACCGCCGGCAAGCCGCACCCGCTGATGCTGCACGAGCTGATGGCCGAGCTGGATGTGCCGCCCGAACGCACGTTGATGATCGGCGACACCACGCACGACCTGGAGATGGCGCGCGCCGCAGGCTGCGCCAGCGTCGGCGTGGGCTATGGCGCGCACAGCACCGACGGGTTCGCCGCGCTGGCGCCGCTGCACGTGGCGGCGTCGGTGGCCGACCTGCACCAATGGCTGCAGGAGCACGCCTGATGCATCCGGACGGGGCCTGCCAGGCCATCCTGTTGTGCGCCAGCGATGCGCTGGCCGAGGGCGCGCGCGCCGTCGCCTTCGACGTGGTGTACGCCGGCCAGCCCTGCCGCGCCTTCGCCGTGCGCTGGCAGGGCGCGGTGCACGCCTACCTGAACCGCTGCAGCCACGTGCCTATGGAAATGGACTACCAGGAAGGCCGGTTCTTCGACGACAGCGGCCGCTGGCTGCTGTGCGCCACACACGGCGCGACCTATGCGCCGGACACCGGCGCCTGCGTCGGCGGGCCCTGCCGGGGCGGTCTGGTGAAGGTGCGGCTGAGCGAAAAAGACGGGCTGGTGCACTGGCATACTGACCCCCTGCTGCAGCCGCCAGCGTCCTGATCCATCGCCCTGACCATGACCGATCCGCACCACGACCAACCCCGGGTTTCACAGCCCGATGGGCAGCCGGCCCCCGACCTGTGGGCGCAGGCTGCCACGACCAATGAAGCGGCGCGGCCCGCTGCCGCGGCCGGGCCTGGCTGGGAGCGCGAGGTGCTGGAAAAACTGGTGCTGGCCACGGTGCGTGAGCAGCGCGCGGCGCGGCGCTGGCGCATCTTCTGGCGCTTCGCCTGGATTGCGCTGGTGCTGGCCGTGCTGTGGACGCTGGGCTCGCGCGAGCTGGCCGGCGCCGCCAAGAGCGGCCCGCACACGGCGGTGGTGGACATCAAGGGTGAGATCGCCGCCGGCAACGAGGCCAGCGCCGAGTTCGTCGTTGCCGCCATGCGCAGCGCCTTCGAGGACCCAGGCTCGCAGGCGGTGGTGCTGCTGATCAACTCGCCCGGCGGCAGCCCGGTGCAGGCTGGCATCATCAACGACGAGATCGGCCGCCTGAAGGCCAAGCACGGCAAGCCGGTGTATGCCGTGGTCGAGGAGACCTGCGCCTCGGCCGCCTACTACATCGCCTCGGCCGCCGACGACATCTTCGTGGACAAGGCCAGCATCGTCGGCAGCATCGGCGTGCTGATGGACGGCTTCGGCTTCACCGGCGTCATGGACAAGCTGGGCGTGGAGCGGCGCCTGATCACCGCCGGCGAGAACAAGGGCTTCCTGGACCCGTTCAGCCCCATGAGCGAGCGCCAGCGCGAATATGCCCAGGCCATGCTGGACCAGATCCACGAGCAGTTCATCAGCGTGGTCAAGGCCGGGCGCGGCGAGCGCCTGAAGGAGACGCCGGAGATCTTCAGCGGGCTGTTCTGGACCGGCCAGCAAGCGGTCGAGCTGGGGCTGGCGGACCAGCTGGGCAACTTGGACTACGTGGCGCGCGAGGTGGTCAAGGCCGAGGACGTCATCGACTACACGCGGCGCGACAACGTGGCGGAGCGGCTGGCGCGCAGGTTTGGCGCAGCCGTGGGGGCGGGGGCGATGAAGGCGCTGGCGGGGGGGCAGGTGGCGCCTGCATTGCGTTGAGCTTGTTCCTGATTTGATAGCTGGTGGCCCTTTTTTCGTATGGGCTTGAGGCTGTTTTGGCTGATGTTCTGGTTTTGACTGCGGGGGCCGGGACTCGCCCCGGCGGGCGACCTCCTTTTCTTGCTCGCACAAGAAAAGGAGGCAAAAGAAGTGCGCCCCCGGTGCCCGTAGCCCCTTCGCTGCGCTACGGGGCAGCCTGCGATGCTCGGGCGCGGGACGGTGCTGCGCAACTCACTGCGCGCTCGCGCGCTTCGTTCAGACAAGCGCAGCAAGTCAGATATTGATGCGCGTGTGCCTGCGGCGCACGCGCCCGCCCCGCGCCCTGCGCTTCTCGGTACGGGCACAAGGGGGGAAGCCGGGGAGACGATTCGGGCCGGCGCTGCGCGCGGCCTCGCATGGGCAGGCGACGCGTATCCCGCTCTTGCTCCCTCGCCCCCGCCAGGGGGAGAGGGCGGGGGTGAGGGGGCTTGGGTTCGGGCGCAGCGCCTGCACCAGCCCTCTCACCCTCACCCCAGCCCTCTCCCGCCATGCGGGAGAGGGGGTGAAGCGGTTCCTGCAACCGTCTGTCCGAACTGACCGAGCAGCGTGCCCGGCAACAAAATGCCGCCTTCGTGGGCGGCATTTTGTTGGACGAGCCCGTCGGCGCTGTCGCGCCAGGGCAGGGGCTAGGGAAACCTAACGGGCCGCCGGTTCCGCTGGCGCGGGAGTGGCTTCTGCCGGCGCGCCCTGGACGGCTTCCTGGATTGCCTTGAAGGGGTCGTCCTCGGCGGGTGCGGCGTCGGCGCTCGGGCTTTCCGGCTCGGGCATGGCGGGGCTGTCGCTGCTGCCGGCCTCGGGCAAGGGCTCGCCAGCGCCGTAGCCGTTGTCCTGGCCCAGGCTTTCCAGCATCTGCGCGCCGATGGCGTCCATGTTCACCTCGACCTTCTTGTCCAGGCTGCCCGTCACCAGGCCCGGGAAGGCGATCAGGATGCCGACCATGGTCAGCTGCAGGATCAGGAAGGGGATCGCCCCCTTGTAGATCTGCATGGTCGTCACCGGCTCCATGACCTTGCCGGTCACGGCGTCCACGTAGGGCTTCTCGGGGGCGACCGAGCGCAGGAAGAACAGCGCGAAGCCGAACGGCGGATGCAGGAACGAGGTCTGCATGTTCACCGCCAGCAGCACGCCGAACCAGATCAGGTCGATGCCCAGCTTATCGGCCACGGGCGCCAAGAGCGGCACGACGATGAACGACAGCTCGAAGTAGTCCAGGAAGAACGCGAGGAAGAAGATCATCACGTTCACGAAGATCAAAAAGCCCACCGGGCCGCCGGGCAGGTCGGCCAGCAGGTGCTCGACCCAGCGCGGGCCGTCGGCGGCCTGGAAGACCATGCTGAACATGGTCGCCCCGATCAGGATGAACATCACGAACGACGCCAGCCGGGTGGTCGAGCCCAGCGCCTGCTTGAGCAGCGACCACGACAGCCGCCCGCGCGCCAGCGCCATGATGAGCGCGCCCACCGCGCCCATGGCGCCGCCCTCGGTGGGCGAGGCTACGCCCAGGAAGATGGTGCCGAGCACCAGGAAGATCAGCAGCAGCGGCGGGATCAGCACGAACGTGACGCGCTCGGCCAGGCGCGACAGCAAGCCCATCTTGGTCACGCGGTTGACCACGGCGATCAGCCAGGCGACGAAGGCGCCGCCGCAGGCGGCCACCACCACCTTCTCGTCGGTGGGCACGAACTCCACCGTCTCGCCGCTCCACCAGGTATGCAGGTCGGCCATGTGCGACTCCAGCACCCAGGCCACGGCCGCCGACAGCAGCACCACCACCACCAGCGACGGATAGCCCGCGCTGCCGTCGGGTTCGCGCAGCGTGCGTGCCTCGGGCGGCAGCGCCGGCACGGCCTGGGGCTTGAAGATCGCCAGGATGATGACCCACAGCACGTACAGCCCCACCAGAATGAAGGCCGGCGTGAACGCGCCCTTGTACATGTCGCCCACGCTGCGGCCGAGCTGGTCGGCCATGATGATCAGCACCAGCGACGGCGGGATGATCTGCGACAGCGTGCCCGATGCGGCGATGACGCCGCTGGTCAGCGGCCGGCTGTAGCCGTAGCGCAGCATGATGGGCATGGAGATCAGGCCCATCGAGATGACCGAGGCCGCCACCACGCCGGTGGTCGCCGCCAGCAGCGCGCCGACGAAGATGACCGCCAGCGCCAGGCCGCCGCGCAGCGGGCCAAAGACCTGGCCGACCGAGTCGAGCAGGTCCTCGGCCATGCCGCTGCGCTCCAGTATCAGCCCCATGAGGGTGAAGAACGGCACCGCCAGCAGCGTGTCGTTGGCCATGATGCCGATCAGCCGTTCGGGCAGCCAGGCCAGGATGGTGGCCGGGAAGACGCCCAGCTCAATGCCGACCAGGCCGAAGAACAGCCCGCAGGCGCCCAGGCTGAACGCCACGGGAAAGCCCAGGATCAGAAAGCAGGCCAGGCCCGCGAACATGATCGGGGCGAAATTGGTGGTGAGAAATTCCATGGAAAGGGTGCTCCGGGCGGTCGGTCAGCGGGCCGTGCCGGCGGCGGAGGCGGCCTGGCGGTCTTTTTCGGCGGCCTGCATGCGCAGCGCCTCGGCCAGCGCCTGCTCGTCGGTCTGGCTGCTCAGCCGGCCCATCGGGTCCGGGCCCTGGCCGCGCAAAAAGGCGATGCGCTTGATCAGCTCGGACCAGCCCTGCAGCATCAGCAGCGAGAAGCCCACCGGCAGCGCCACCCACACCGGCCAGCGGATCAGTCCGCCCGGGTTGCCCGAGATCTCGCCCGACTGGTACTTGCTGATCAGCATCGGCACGCCCAGCCACAGCACCAGGATGCACACTGGCGTCAGCATGAACACGAAGCCGAAGATGTCGATCCAGACCTGCGTGCGTTTGGACAGGCGGCTGTTGAGCACGTCGATGCGCACATGCTCGCGCTGCAAGAGCGTGTAGCCGGCGGCGATCAGGAACGACCAGGCGTACAGGTACCACTGCACTTCCAGAAAGGCGTTGGAGCTGTAGTTGAAGATCTTGCGCACTACGGCGTTGGCGGCGCTGATGACGGTGGCGGCAAAAATCAGCCAGATGCAATATTTGCCGACAAAGGCGTTCAGCCGGTCGATGGCCCGGGACAGGGCGAGGAGTGCCTGCATGGTGTCTCCACAGGATGGAATGGCGGGGTGCGCACAAGAACAGCCCGGCGCAAGGGGTGGCTGCGACGGGCTGAAACAAAAACTTGCGAAGGCGGCATTCTACGTATTTACCGGCCCTGCCGTGTCGCCCTCAAAAACGGCGATAGCCCATGAAATACATGGACTTCAAGCTACATTATTGATAGCAATAAGGGATTGTGCGTAGTTGCGCGGATGCCGCTGCGCCGGCGCCGCCTTCAGTCGGCCAGCGCCACGCTCTTGACCTGGGCGAACACCGCCTCGCCCTCGGTCAGCGCCAGCTCGCGGCGCGAGCGCTCGGTGATGCGCGCCATCAGCGCCGTGCCGCCCGCGTCCAGGCGCACCAGCACCTGTCCCGGCGCATCGGGCGCGATCTGCACGATGCGCGCCGGCAACACGTTCAGCACGCTGGTGGCCTGCGGGTGGCTGCGCGCCAGGCTCACGTCGCGCGCCAGCACGCGCAGCCGCACGCCGTCGCCCACCGTGCGCGCATGGCCGGTGGCGACGTGCAGCAGGCCGCCGCCGAAGCCCACGCTGAGCAGCTGGTCGGCCGCGTCCCAGGCCTGCACCCGGCCCTGCACCAGCGCCGCGGCGCCGTCGCCGCTGGCCAGCGGCAGGTCCAGCCGCGCCATCAGCTCGGCGGGCGTTCCCTGCGCCAGCACGCGCCCGCCGCGCAGCAGCACCAGGTGCGTGGCCAGGCGCGCCACCTCGTCGGCGGAATGGGTGACGTAGAGGATGGGAATGGACAGCTCGCGCTGCAGCCGCTCCAGATAGGGCAGCACCTCGGCCTTGCGCGCGGCGTCCAGCGCGGCCAGCGGCTCGTCCATCAGCAGCACGCGCGGGCTGGCCGCCAGGGCACGGGCAATCGCCACGCGCTGGCGCTCGCCGCCCGACAGCGTCTGCGGCATGCGCTGCGTGAGCGCCGACAGGCCAAGCAGGTCCACCGCCTGCTCCAGCGACACCCGGCGCCGCGCGGCCGGCAGGCGCTTCCAGCCATATTCCATGTTGCGCCGCACGTCCATGTGGGCGAACAGGCTGGCCTCCTGGAACACATAGCCCAGCGCGCGCCGGTGCGTGGGCAGCCAGGTGCGGGTGGCATCGTGCTGCCAGGTCTCGCCGTTGACGTGCACGCTGCCGCGCGCGCGCTCCAGTCCGGCGATGGCGCGCAGGCAGGTGGTCTTGCCGCAGCCCGAAGGCCCGAACAGCGCGGTCACGCCCTTGCCCGGCAGCTCGAGTTGAACGTCCAGCGAGAAATCGGCGCGCTGCAGCTGCAGCCGCGCCTGGATCTGTTCGTGCTCGCCCAGGGTGTCGGTCGCGCTCATCGTGTGTTCCTTGGCTGCAGCCATTGCAGCAGCATCAGCACCAGGAACGAGAACGCCACCATGCCGCCGGCCAGCCAGTGCGCGTGGGTGTATTCCATGGCCTCGACGTGGTCGTAGATCTGCACCGAGACCACGCGCGTCACGCCGGGAATGTTGCCGCCCAGCATCAGCACCACGCCGAACTCGCCCACGGTGTGCGCGAAGGTCAGGATGGCGGCGGTGATGAAGCCCGGGCGCGCCAGCGGCAGGGCGACGGTGAAGAAGCGGTCCAGGCGCGCCGCGCCCAGCGTGGCCGCCACCTCCAGCGGGCGCGGGCCCAGCGCCTCGAAGGCGCGCTGCAGCGGCTGCACCGTGAACGGCAGCGAATACACCAGCGAGCCGATGACCAGCCCGGCAAAGGTGAAGGGCAGGCGGTGCAGCCCGAGCGCATCGGTCAGGTGCCCCAGGAAGCCGTTCGGCCCCATCGCCACCAGCAGGTAGAAGCCGATGACCGTGGGCGGCAGCACCAACGGCAGCGCCACCACCGCGCCGATCGGCCCGCGCCAGCGCGAGCGCGTGTGCGCCAGCCACCACGCCAGCGGCGTGCACAGCACCAGCAGCAAAACGGTGGTGATGCCCGCCAGGCGCAGCGTCAGGCGGATGGCGGCCCAGTCTTCGGGGCCGAGATGGAAAGCGTCCACTACTATCAAAAATATAGCTGAAGGCCCTTTTAATATAAGGGCTCGGCAGCCAATACATCAAAAAACCCGCCGAAGCGGGCAGGGCGGGGCCGGGTCAGAATGAGTAGCCGTAGGACTTGATCACCGCGCGCGCCTTGTCGCCGCGCAGGTATTGCATCAGCGCGGCGGCGGCCGGGTTGTTCTGCGCGGGCTTGAGCACGATGGCGTCCTGGCGGATCGGCTCGTGCATGCTGGCCGGCACCACCCAGGCCGAGCCCTCGCGCAGCTTGCCATCCTCCAGCACCTGCGACAGCGCAACGAAGCCCAGCTCGGCGTTGCCCGAGGCGGCGAACTGGTAGGTCTGGCCGATGTTCTCGCCCTGCACCACGCGGCCCTTGACCTTGTCGGTGAGTTTCAGCTTGTCCAGCGTTTCCATCGCCGCCTGGCCATAAGGGGCCAGCTTGGGGTTGGCGATGGCGATGTGGCGCCAGTCGCCCTTTTCCAGCACCTTGCCGCCCTCGTCCACATAGCCGGCCTGCTTGCTCCACAGCACCAGCTGGCCGATGGCGTAGGTGAAGCGCGTGGAGGCATCGCCCAGGCCTTCCTTGCCGATCTTCTCAGGCGTGGTGTCGTCGGCCGCCAGCAGGACGCCGAACGGCGCGCCGTTGGCGATCTGCGCATAGAACTTGCCCGTGGCGCCGAACGACAGCACCGCCTTGTGGCCCGTGTCCTGCTCGAACAGCTGCGCAATCTTCTGCATCGGCGCGGTGAAGTTGGCGGCGACGGCCACCGCCACCTCGTCGGCGCTGGCAGCGCCGGGCAGTACCACGGCGACGGCAGCCAGGGCGGACAGCAGGGTCTTGCGTGCTGGGAACATGATGAAAAGACCTTTCGCTATTCAGTGACGGAATAGCGAATGAGTATAGGCGCAGGCGGTGCATGATCCCGGGCCATGATGCTGCAGCACCCTTTCCATGCCGAGGCCCTGGGCCATGGGCCGGCCGACCGGCGCCTGGCCATCCTGCGCGAGATCGGCCGCGTGGGCTCCATCTCGCAGGCCGCGCGCGAGGTCGGCGTGAGCTACAAGGCCGCCTGGCAGGCGCTGGACACGCTCACCAACCTGGCCGGCGTGCCGCTGGTCGAGCGCGCCGTGGGCGGCAGCGGCGGCGGCGGCACGCATCTGACGGCCGCCGGCCACGACCTGCTGGCCGCCGCCGGCGCCATGCACGCCGCGCGTGCCCAGGTCGCCGCCGGCTGGCAGCCGGGCAGCACGCGCACGGCGGCGCTGGCGCTGGCGGTGCGCACCAGCATGCGCAACCAGTGGCCGTGCACGGTGCAGCAGCTGCAGCGCAGCGGCCCGCTGGTGCGCGTGCAGCTGCAGGCGCTGTCGCAGGCAGTGCAGGAAGCAGGCGGCAGCGCGCCGCAGCTGCTCTGGGCGCGCGTGACGCGCGAGAGCGCCGAGCTGCTGGCGCTAGAGCCGGGCGTGGCGGTGCAGGCGCTGTGCAAGGCCACGGCGGTGCGGGTGCTGCCGGCATCGGCAACGGCGGCCGAGGGCGCGGGCAATCAGTGGCACGGCCAGGTCACGCGCGTGGCGCGCGGCGCGCTGGGCGACGAGGTGGCGGCGCAGCTGCCCGGCGGGCTGACGCTGGTCGGCTTCGCCGATGCCGGCTCCGGCCTGCGCGCGCGTTCGCGCGTGCTGCTGGTGGCGGAGGAATCCGCCGTGGCGCTGGCCGCTTCATGAGGCCGCCGGCGGCGCCGATCCCCCGAACGGGGCTTGCGCGCGTAGGCGTTTATACATAGGCACTTGTCCCAGTGCTGCAGTGCAAGGCGGGCACTTACGATGCGCCGCAACCCTTCCTCGTAGCCTGCCGCATCCAGGCGCGCACACCCACAAGGCCATGAGCGACATCATTCTCGAAACTTCCCACCTGACCAAGGAATTCAAGGGCTTCACGGCCGTGAGCGACGTGAACCTGTCGGTGCGGCGCGGCTCCATCCACGCGCTCATCGGGCCGAACGGCGCCGGCAAGACCACCTGCTTCAACCTGCTGACCAAGTTCCTCACGCCCACCTCGGGCACCATCCGCTTCAACGGCACCGACATCACGCGCGAGCAGCCGGCGCAGATCGCCCGGCGCGGCGTGATCCGCTCGTTCCAGATCTCGGCGGTATTCCCCAACCTGACGCTGCTGGAGAACGTGCGCATGGGCCTGCAGCGGCGCCTGGGCACCTCCTACCACTTCTGGCGCAGCCACAAGAGCCTGCACCAGCTCGACGGCCGTGCGCGCGCGCTGCTGGCCGAGGTGGGCCTGGAGGACATGGCCGACGAGGTCACCGTGAACCTGCCCTACGGCCGCAAGCGCGCGCTAGAGATCGCCACCACCCTGGCCATGGAGCCCGAGCTGATGCTGCTGGACGAGCCCACGCAGGGCATGGGCCACGAGGACGTGGACCGGGTCACGCAGCTCATCAAGAAGGTTTCGGCCGGCCGCACCATCCTGATGGTCGAGCACAACATGAAGGTCATCTCGACCATCGCCGACCGCATCACGGTGCTGCAGCGCGGCGCCGTGCTGGCCGAAGGCCCGTACGAGGAAGTCTCGCGCAACCCGCAGGTCATGGAGGCCTACATGGGCACCACCGACGGCCAGCTGCAGGGAGCGCATTGATGCGGCACAACCCTCTGAGCGGCTGCGTCGCTGGCCGCCTCTCTCGCTGTGCTGCATGCTGCGGGAAGGGTAACGGCGCCCGCGCGGCGGGGCGGCCCTTGCGCGGCGGCTGCTGGCACGGGGCGCGACCGTTGCCGGCCGCATGTGCGATGTCGAACGAAAAGAATGATTGAAATGGTGACACCCGCATTGGAAATCAGCGGCCTGCAGGCCTGGTATGGCGAGTCGCACGTGCTGCACGGCGTGGACATGCTGGTGCAGCCCGGCGAGGTGGTGACGCTGCTGGGCCGCAACGGCGCCGGGCGCACTTCGACGCTGCGCGCCATCATGGGCCTGACCGGCGCGCGCAAGGGCTCGGTGCGCATCCACGGCACCGAGACCATCGGCATGGCCACGCACCGCATCGCCCACCTGGGCGTGGGCTACTGCCCTGAGGAGCGCGGCATCTTCTCCAGCCTGACCTGCGAGGAAAACCTGCTGCTGCCGCCGGCGCTCAAGACCGGCCAGCCGGGCATGGGCATCGACGAGATCTACGCCATGTTCCCCAACCTGGCCGAGCGCCGCAACAGCCAGGGCACGCGCCTGTCCGGGGGCGAGCAGCAGATGCTGGCTGTGGCGCGCATTCTGCGCACCGGCGCGCGGCTGCTGCTGCTCGACGAGATTTCCGAAGGCCTGGCGCCGGTCATCGTGCAGGCGCTGGCCCGCATGATCACCATGCTGCGCGACAAGGGCTACACGGTGGTCATGGTCGAGCAGAACTTCCGCTTCGCCGCGCCGCTGGCCGACCGTTTCTACGTCATGGAACACGGCCGCATGGTCGAGCATTTCACCGCCGCCGAGCTGACCGACAAGATGCCCGTGCTCAACGAGCTGCTGGGCGTGTGACGGGCCTGCCGGCCCTTATTTCCCTCAAGATTCCTCCAACCATGCATTACCAGGAGACTGCCATGAAGCACACCCTCAAGACCACCGCCTCGATGCTCGCCGCTGCCGGCCTGATGCTGGCCGCCGTGCAGGTGCATGCGCAGGACAAGGTCAAGATCGGCTTCATCACCGACATGTCCAGCCTGTACGCCGACGTCGAAGGCAAGAACGGCGCCGTGGCCATCCAGATGGCCATCGACGACTTCGGCGGCAAGGTGCTGGGCAAGCCCATCGAGCTGCTCACCGCCGACCACCAGAACAAGGCCGACATCGCCGCCAGCAAGGCGCGCGAATGGATCGACACGCAGGACCTGACCATGCTGTTCGGCGGCACCAACTCGGGCACGGCGCTGGCCGCGGCCAAGGTGGCGGCCGAGAAGAAACGCGTGTACTTCAACAGCGGCGCCGGCTCCTCGGCGTTGACCAACGACCAGTGCACACCCTACACCGTGCACTACGCCTATGACACCGTGGCCCTGGCCAAGGGCACGGGTGCGGCGGTGGTCAAGAACGGCGGCAAGAGCTGGTTCTTCCTGACCGCCGACTACGCCTTCGGCCACGCGCTGGAAGCCGACACGGCCAAGGTCGTCAAGGAGGCCGGCGGCACCGTGGTGGGCAGCGTGCGCCACCCGCTGAACGCCTCGGACTTCTCCTCGTTCCTGCTGCAGGCACAGAACTCCAAGGCGCAGATCCTGGGTCTGGCCAACGCCGGCGGCGACCTGATCAATTCGATCAAGGCCGCCAAGGAGTTCGGCATCAACAAGACCATGAAGATGGCCGGCCTGCTGGTGTTCCTGACCGACGTGCACAGCCTGGGCCTGAAGAACACCGAAGGCCTGCTGCTCACCACCAGCTGGGACTGGAACCTGAACGACCAGACGCGCGCCTTCGGCAAGAAGTTCTTCGACAAGACCAAGCGCATGCCCACCGACATCCAGGCGGCCGACTACTCGGCCACCATGAACTACCTGAAGGCCGTGCAGGCTGCGGGCACGACGGATGCCGACAAGGTCATGGAAAAGCTCAAGTCCACGCCCATCGACGATTTCTACGCCAAGGGCACGATCCGTCCCGATGGCCGCTTCGCGCACGACATGTACCTGATGCAGGTGAAGTCGCAATCCGAATCCAAGCAGCCGTGGGACTACTACAAGGTCGTCGCCAAGCTGCCCGCCGACCAGGTCTGGACCACCAAGACCGAAAGCAAGTGCGCGCTGTGGAAGTGATGTCGCCGCACTGAGCCGACTGCCCGCCGCGCCGCCACAGCGCGGCGGGTTGCACCACAACAAAGCCTCTGGAGACAACCGTGAACATTCGCCACACCGCATTGATCCTGTCGCTGGCCGCGGCGGGCCTAGCTCCCGCCGCGCATGCGCAGGACAAGGTCAAGATCGGCTACATCAGCGACATGTCCAGCCTGTACGCCGACCTGGAAGGCAAGGGCGGCGCCACGGCCATCCAGATGGCCATCGACGACTTCGGTGGCAAGGTGCTGGGCAAGCCCATCGAGCTGCTCACCGTGGACCACCAGAACAAGGCCGACATCGCCGCCAGCAAGGCGCGCGAATGGATCGACACCCAGGGCCTGACGATGATCTTCAGCGGCACCAACTCCGGCACCGCCCTGGCGCTGGCCAAGGTGGCCGACGAGAAGAAGCGGGTGATGATCAACAACGGCGCCGGCAGCTCGGCACTGACCAACGAGGCCTGCACGCCGTATTCGGTCCACTACGCCTACGACACCGTGGCGCTGTCCAAGGGCGCCGCCGGCGCCATCGTGGACGGTGGGGGCAAGAGCTGGTTCTTCCTGACTGCCGACTACGCCTTCGGCCACGCCATGGAGGCCGATGCCTCGGCCGTCGTCAAGGCCAAGGGCGGCACCGTGGTGAACGCCGTGCGCCACCCGCTGAATGCGTCCGACTTCTCCTCGTTCCTGCTGCAGGCGCAGAACTCCAAGGCCCAGGTGCTGGCCCTGGCCAACGCCGGCGGCGACACCATCAACACCATCAAGGCGGCGAAAGAGTTCGGCATCGACAAAACGATGAAGATCGCCCCGCTGCTGGTCTTCTACAGCGACATCCACAGCCTGGGCCTGAAGAACACCGCCGGCATGCAGTTCGTCACCAGTTGGTACTGGGACATGGACGACGCTTCGCGCAAGTTCGCCGACGCCTACATGAAGAAGACCAACCGCCGCCCCACCGAGATCCAGGCCGCCGACTACTCGGCCACCATGAACTACCTGAAGGCCGTGCAGGCCGCCGGCACCACCGATGCCGACAAGGTCATGGAGACCTGGCGCGGCATGAAGATGGACGACTTCTTCGCCAAGGGCTACCTGCGTGCCGACGGCAGCTACATCCACGACATGTATCTGGTGCAGGTCAAGGAGCCCAAGGAATCCAAGGGCACCTGGGACTACTACAAGATCGTCAAGAAGCTGCCCGGTGAGGAAGTTTTCACCACCAAGGCCGAGAGCAAATGCGCGCTGTGGAAGTAACCCGCCCGCGCCGCTGACCCCACCCCTTTCACCTCCCTACCGCAACCGCGTTCTTCCATGGAATTCTTTGGTGTCTCCATGCCGGCCATGCTGAGCCAGCTCCTGCTGGGGCTGGTCAACGGCTCGTTCTACGCCATCCTCAGCCTGGGGCTGGCGGTGATCTTCGGCCTGCTCAACGTCATCAACTTCGCGCACGGCGCGCTGTTCATGCTCGGGGCGCTGACCACCTGGATGGCCATGAACTACTTCGGCGTCAACTACTGGGTGATGCTGATCGTGGCGCCGCTGATCGTGGGCGCGTTCGGGGTGGTGATCGAGCGGCTGCTGCTGCGCTGGATCTACAAGCTGGACCACCTGTACGGCCTGCTGCTGACCCTGGGCCTGACGCTGCTGATCGAGGGCGTGTTCCGCTCCATTTACGGCGTCTCCGGCCTGGGATACGACACGCCCGAGCTGCTGGAGGGCGCGACCAACCTGGGCTTCATGATCCTGCCGAACTATCGCGCCTGGGTGGTGGTGGCCTCCATTGTCGTCTGCCTGGCCACCTGGTACGTGATCGAGAAGACCAAGCTGGGCGCCTACCTGCGTGCCGGCACCGAGAACCCGCGCCTGGTCGAGGCCTTCGGCGTGAACGTCCCGGTCATGATCACGCTGACCTACGCCTTTGGCGCGGCGCTGGCGGCCTTCGCCGGCGTGCTGGCCGCGCCGGTCTACCAGGTCACTCCGCTGATGGGGCAGAACCTGATCATCGTGGTCTTCGCCGTGGTGGTCATCGGCGGCATGGGCTCCATCATGGGATCCATCCTCACCGGCCTCGGCCTGGGGATCGTCGAAGGTTTCACCAAGGTCTTCTACCCCGAGGCTTCGTCCACCGTGGTGTTCGTCATCATGGCCATCGTCCTGCTCATCCGCCCCGCCGGCCTGTTCGGCAAAGAAAAGTAAGCGACGGGGTGCACCACATGAACGTCCAGAAATTCGCTCCCATCGGTTACGGCCTGCTGCTGCTGGGCCTGATCGCCGCGCCCTTTGTCGGCGCCTACCCGGTGTTCGTGATGAAGCTGCTGTGCTTCGCACTGTTCGCCTCGGCCTTCAACCTGCTGCTGGGCTACACGGGCCTGCTGTCCTTCGGCCACGCGGCCTTCCTGGGCGGCGCGGCCTACGTCACCGGCCACGCGCTCAAGGCCTGGGCCGTGACGCCCGAGATCGGCCTGCTGCTGGGACTGGCCAGCGGCGCCTTCCTCGGGCTGGTGATGGGCTGGTTCACCATCCGCCGCCAGGGCATCTACGCCACCATGATCACCCTGGCGCTGGCGCAGATGCTGTACTTCGCTGCGCTGCAGGCGCCCTTCACCGGCGGCGAGGACGGCTTGCAGGGCGTGCCGCGCGGCAAGCTGTTCGGGCTGATCGACCTGTCCAGCGACCTGACGATGTACTACGTCTGCCTGATCGTCGTGGTGCTGGCCTTCCTGGTGATCGTGCGCACCATCCACTCGCCCTTCGGGCAGGTGCTGCGCGGCATCAAGGAAAATGAACCGCGCGCCATCTCGCTGGGCTACGACACCAACCGCTTCAAGCTGCTGGCCTTCGTCATCTCGGCCGCCATCTCGGGCTTGGCCGGCTCGCTGAAGACCCTGGTGCTGGGCTTCGCCACGCTGTCCGACGTGCACTGGACCGCTTCGGGCCACGTGGTGCTGATGACGCTGGTGGGCGGCATGGGCACGCTGAGCGGCCCCATCGTCGGCTCGGCCGTGGTGGTGCTGCTGGAAAACAAGATCGGCGAGCTGGGCACCTTCCTGGCCGACATCACGCGCATCGAGTGGTTCCACACCCTGGGCGAGTCGGTCACCATCGTCACCGGCCTGATCTTCGTGGTCTGCGTGCTGGCCTTCCGCCGCGGCATCATGGGCGAGCTGATCGCTTGGGCTGAGCGCCGGCGCGGCCGCGGCTGACCGCCTGCTCCATCCCCGCACAACCGCCCGTGACCCGGGCGGTTTTTTCGTGGCCGGCCATGCGGCCCCGCCACCCCTTGAATTGCCCCGCGCCCGCCCTAGATGACCGCATGAGGCCGGCCGACGCCGGCCCCTTTCCTGACCCACTCAACGAACGAAAGGAGCGATTGCCATGAACGCACTGATTGGCCGTGGTGGCCTGTTCGACGACTTCTTCAAGGACATGAACCCGGGCTTCTACGTGCGCCCGCTGCACGGCGACCCGCTGCCCGGCCCCTCGCAGATGAAGGTGGACGTGCGCGAGAACGAAGGCGGGTTTCTGGTGACGGCCGAGATCCCCGGCGTGCCGAAGGAGGAAATCCACGTTTCGGTGGACGGCAACGTCGTCACCCTGAGCGCCGAGGTGCGCCAGCGCGACGAGAAGACCGAGGGCGAGAAGCTGCTGCGCTCCGAGCGCTACTACGGCAGTGTGTCGCGCAGCTTCCAGCTGCCGGCCGACCTGGACGCCGATGGCTGCCAGGCCAAGTATGAGCATGGCGTGCTGACGCTGAACCTGCCCAAGAAGCAGGGCGGTCGCGGCCAGCGGCTGACCATCGAGTAAGCCGGCCGCAGCGCCCCCGGCAGCAGCCCGCGCGCTGCATGCCGGGCAGGCGGGCCACACCACGGGCTGCCAGCGGGGTGCAGCCCGTTTTGATGCAAAAATGGCCTCTGTCCCATATGCATCAACGGCCTCCAGCTATTGAAAAAATAGCAGTCGGATGCCGGGGCCGCTCCGCTCACCCCAGCCGCAGCCGCTGCGCGTAGCCCGTCATCTCCAGATAGCCCCGGCCCACCGCCTGGCCGCTGGCGTCGCGCAGTTCGCACAGCCCCTCCCAGTAGATCGCCCCGGTCGAGCCCCGACTGTCCAGCTCCTGGTCCGGCAGCAACGCGTGCACGGTGAAGGCGCCCGCGGGCGTGTCCACGCGCCATTCGATGGGATAGCGCGCGCCGCTGGAGGCGCTGATCCACCAGCGCAGAGGCGTGAAGGTGACGGCATCGTGCGCGAACACCTGCGTCTGCACGGCGCCCGCCGCGCGCACCGACCCGCCCGCCCACAGCGCGCTGCCGTCCGCGCGGCGCAGGTGGAACGCCGTCAGCGCCCGGCCGTCGTGCAAATTCATGCCGATCCAGTCCCAGCCCACGGCGTCCGGGTGCAGCAGCGCCTCGCTGCACTCGTGGTCCAGCCACGCGCGGTTGTCGTGCGCCCCGCCGGGCTCGATGGCCATGCGCCGCCCGGCGAGGGCGATGTGGCCGCGCACGCTGAGCTGCGGCTGGCTGTAGTAGTAGCTGGCTTGGCGCTCCTGCGGACCCTTGCGCGACAGGCCCTGGTCGCCCTGCAGCAGCACCGGCTGCGTGCTGTCGAACGTCAGATCGAGCGCAAAACCGTCGCCCTCGACATGCGCGCGGTAGCGGCTGTGGCCGGGCCCATCGAGCGGGCTGCGCATCACGTGCCAGTCGCGCAGGTGGACCGCCGTATCCATCTCGGACGCCTCGGCAATGCCGAACCCTGCCCGGGCGATGCGCTGGTCGTGCCGCAGGCGCTGGCCCTGCACATCGGTCAGCGCCGCATGGGCGAACAGCAGCTGCTTGGCCGCGAAGGCCGACCGCAGCGCCTGCGTGGCATCGACGCGCGAGCGGAAGAACGTCACCTGAAAGCCCCACAGCCGCCCGTCCGCGCGGGCGTGGCCGGTGATGTACCACCACTCGGTGCGCAGGTCCGGGTGGCTGCCGTGGTCGCGCGGGAAGGCCAGTGTGCGCAGGGGCAAGGCGTGCGTGCGGCCCGCCGGCAGGCCGAGCGCCGCGCCGGCCAGTGCAGCGGCCAGCCAGCGGCGCCGCGACGGGGCCGCCAGCATCAGCGCGGCGGCCGGCAGGGCAGGGCGGCCAGCGCCAGGCAAGGTTGCGGGCGCGAAAGGCATGCGGCGATCAAAGGCCTGCATTGGTGCGGCGCTGGCCCGGCCTCTGCGCGCGGACGGGTGCGCTCATCGGGGCGAACGTCGCTGCGCACCGCCGTTCGATGCGAGGCGCCAGGCCGAGCCGCGCAACCCTGGCAGTCACCGTGCGTCGTTGCGTCATGTCGTTGCCTCCACCAGCGCGCTAAGGCTCATGCCAGCAGCGCCTGCAGGCGCGCGCTGGTCACGTCGCACACGTCCATGTGCTGCTGCACCCAGGCGTTGTTGTAATAGGTGTCCAGGTAGCGCTCGCCCGCGTCGCACAGCAGCGACAGGATTGAGCCCTGCTGTCCCGTCTCGCGCATCTCGCGCGCCAGGCGCAGCATGGCGACGAAGTTGGTGCCGGTGGACGGGCCCACGCGCCGGCCCAGCAGCAGCGACAGCGCGCGCATGGCGGCGATCGAGTCCTGGTCGGCCACCTCTTCCATGCGGTCCACCAGCGTGCGCACGAAGCTCGCCTCCACGCGCGGGCGGCCGATGCCCTCGATGCGCGAGCCCGGCGCGGTCAACGTCTTGTCGCCCGTGCGGTGATAGGCGCTGAACACCGAGCCCGCCGGGTCGGCCACGCACAGCTGCGTGGCGTGCATCTGAAAGCGCACATAGCGCCCGATGGTCGCGCTGGTGCCGCCCGTGCCCGCGCCCACCACGATCCAGCGCGGGATGGGGTGCCGCTCGCGCTGCATCTGCGTGAACATGCTCTCGGCGATGTTGTTGTTGCCGCGCCAGTCGGTGGCGCGCTCGGCGTAGGTGAACTGGTCCATGTAATGCCCGCCGGTCTCGTCGGCGATGCGCTGCGCGGCGGCGTACACCTCGCCCGCGTGTTCCACGAAGTGGCAGCGCCCGCCGTAGAACTCGATCAGCGCGACCTTCTCGGCCGACGTCGAGCGCGGCATCACCGCCACGAAGGGCAGGCCCAGCAGGCGGGCAAAGTAGGCCTCGCTCACCGCCGTGGAGCCGCTGGACGCCTCGACGATGGTCGAACCCTCGTGCACCCAGCCGTTGCACAGCGCATAGAGAAACAGCGAGCGCGCCAGCCGGTGCTTGAGGCTGCCGGTGGGATGGGTGGATTCGTCCTTCAGGTACAGGTCGATACCGGCGGCAGCGTAGGCGGGCAGGGGCAGGGGGATGAGGTGGGTGTCGGCGCTGCGTTGGTAGTCGGCTTCGATGAGGGCGATGGCGGTGGGGAGCCACAAACTATATAGCATATTTAATTGGAATTCTCGAGCAATATTGATTTCTGAGAAAATCCCAGGGACATTTAAAAAAAGCCACATCTAAACTTCTAGGGTGAAGTTTTCGGCTTTAGAACCTTTGTCGTTTTCGTTTTATTTTTGCTTATTGCGCTCTTGTGTGATGTTATAGAAGGCGTGATGTCAGTTATAGAGCTATTCGTTTTTTTTCGGGCGCTGACTTTGCCGGATTTTGCACTTGCTTCAACAGCGCCTTTTGGCGTTTCTATGCGCTCTGCAAAGGCTTCGCCATAAACTTCATAATAAGCATCATAAAATTCCGGTTGCTCACGAAATTTACTAAATAGGGGCCAGGTATGGTAGTCGGGTTGTCGAATTATTTCCCCGGATTTACCGATGGATTTCATTATTTTTATTGCTTCATCATATTGCTCTTGAATAACAAGAATAGCTAGTTTGAAATCTCGATAGCTGGCACTCCAGTCAACGGAATTTAGGATTTTCTTTGCTTCATCATCCAGATTTGAGAATTTCAACCCTATTGCTGCATTAATTATACGAATCCTTAGATCGATTTCTGAGATATTTTTTCGCATAGGCTCGCTCAATGCAAAGTCTGATAGCTCGGCCACAAAGCGCCAACGTTTATGCTGTAGGCATCGAAATATAGTGTCATTCAGAGCTGTGTGAATTTCCGAAATTTCATGTGGGAATACTTTGCTCCAAAGGGTATAGGCCAACATCAGCCCGACCTTGGAAAGAAGTCTACTTGCGCTACCAAAATATTCGAAGGTAACATCGGTTATTTCACCAATTTTTGGGCGATTCTCGAATTTATATCCTTCTCTTTCGCAAACTAGAAGATATTGGTCGCTTACGGCCCCTCCGTTATGTGTGAATATATTCCTTCTCTGAGAAAGCTCCACAAACATTCCCCATTCGCTAAACTTTCGCAACTTTATGTTGAATTTTTTCTCTAGAGTGCTGAATTGGTCTATATAACTATCTCGCCTGAAGGTTTCTATTTCCTTGTTGAGCATCGAGATTTTTACGGAATTTATATCATCGAATTCCATTAAATCCGATAGAGAAATCTCGCGGGATATTCCTTTCAGTAGCTTGTCATTTTTGAGATAGATCGCTTTCAGCAATTCGCCAATGAATGCATCAAATTCTGCAAATAGTTGCGTAAAGAGGCTTTTGGTTAGGACCTTCGTAAATTTTTGCTCGCGAAGTTCATTAAATTCACGTGCAGCTGAAGAGAATTCCGCGAATTCTCTGGCTGATTCAAGAGTAAAACGTTTTGGCCAATCATTATCTTCCGTTTTTTCTGGGAGATGCTTTTCGATATTTTTTCGCGATTTTTCTACCTCTGATATCCACCATTTTGCTATATGTGGCAGGGTAATGTTGGCTGTCGTGCCAATGCTTCGAATGGCAGCTAGATACCGCTCAAGAGCATGTTTGATGGGGAGGTCTTTTTCATATTCTTCTTGTGCTCTTGCGGAGGGGTTATTTTTATTATTTTCTGGTTCCATGGTTGATTTATCTTGATTTTCGGCGAGCGTAATGGTGTTGTCGTTCATTTTAGAAAAATAATTAGTTCGAAGGTTGGTATCATATTGACTCGTTATAATTTATTGTCTTTCATTGGAATCATTTGGGTGTAGATTTTTGTCTTGCTTTTATAAAATACGGGAAAAGCGGAATTCGATTGGACATAGTGTTTAAGTTGTTATTTTGGTGAAACGCCTGTATTTACAAGGAAGAGGTGTTCGAGAGTGAAATATAAATTTACTAAGTGGTATTGGCGGGCATATTGAACTTTTGGATTTAAGTGGTAAAAGCTCGCGATCGACCAGTTTTACCAATCTTCCTTCACCGCCATCACTGCATCTTTCCCCGTGGCACCCCGCCCCCGCCAGCCACGCCGTCACCGTCCCCGTCAACACCACCGCCGCCGCCAGCGCCGCCAGCCTTGCCACCGGCACCCGCAGCTCCATCGTCCGGTGAAAACTCTGCGGGTTCACTACATGCACCAGCACCACCGACACGGCCAGCCCCAGCAGCGTGCCGGCGGCGGCGCCCAACAGCGTCCAAGCCGCGCCTTCGCCGGTCACTACTGCCAGCACCTGCGCGCGTCAGGCCCAGGTGGGCCAACAAACCCAATTCCTGACGCCGTGCCAGTACCTAGGAGCTAAGGCTGGCGTTTTAGACCTCCTACATTAGGAAAAGCACAGCCTCCGGCGGTCGAGCATCAGCTCTCGGTGAGAGCTGCCTTCCCTGGGCCCGGCATTGGTTTTTGTTTCAGTGGTCACACCCATCTCCCTGCTCATGCAGCGCCATGGCCAAGCGCAAAGCCTCCGCCTCTCGCGCCAGTTCGGTACGCAATTGCTCTTCGCTGGGCAACACCAGCTTGTAGCGGCTGGCAAACAATTGTTCGCTGCCGTTGAGTACCGAATAGCGCACCACCGATTGGTCTTTGTCCTCGCACAGCAAGATGCCCACGGTCGGGTTATCGCCTTCGCCGCGCTTCAGGTCGTCGTACATACGGACATACATGTCCATCTGGCCAATGTCCTGATGGGTCAGTTCGGTGGTCTTGAGATCGATCAGCACGAAGCACTTGAGCAGGTAGTTGTAGAACACCAGGTCAATGTAGAAGTCCTTGCTCTCGGTGCTGATGCGCTGCTGGCGCGCCACGAAGGCAAAGCCCTTGCCCAGCTCCAGCAAGAAGGCTTGCAGCTTGTCCATCAGACCCTGTTCCAGCCCGGCCTCCAGCAGCTTGCCGCTGCCGGGCAAGCCCAGAAACTCCAGCATCACCGGGTCGCGCACGAAGGCGCGGGGTGAGGATGGCAGGGCCTTCACGTGCTGCTGCGCCTCGGCGGTCACCGCCGCCTTGTCCTGGCTCAGCAGCAGGCGCTCGTAGTACAGCGTGCCCATCTGCCGTTGCAGCGCGCGCGAACTCCAGTTCTGCTCGGCCGCTTCGTGCATGTACCACTGGCGCGCTGCTGCATCCTCCAGCCGCGTTAGCAGCCGGTAGTGCGTCCAGCTCAATTCGTGACGCAGCGCGTCACACTTTGGAAACGCCTGATAGAACAGGCGCATGTAGCGCAGGTTGGAGGCATCAAACCCCTTGCCAAACTCCTGCGTCAGCTGCTCGGCCAGCAGAGGCAACAGGCGTTTGCCATAGCCGGCGCGCTGCTGTCCGCCCTGCTCGAACTCCACGATGTGGCGACCTACCTGCCAGCAGGTTTGCACTTGGATTACATCTACGGCGCGCAGCGCTTGCTCGCGCGCATTGGCAATCAGGCGGCGCAACTGCCCGATCAGCGGCGCAAGCTCGCCTGGCGCAGATGCATCATGCGCTTCGTGATGCATCGTTGAAGTAGCAGGCGTGGCGCTTTTTCCTGCCATCACACATCCTCCAAGCGAAATATGTGCCATGGAAACTGTGACTGAATCTGATGCGGCTTGAATACTTGGGTGGCGCGGCCTTGCCCACCAGTTGTCTGAGCAGGCTCTAGCAGGGCAGGATTGCTCGCGAAGTGGTTAGCCATGTGTAACTCCTTGTGCGTCAGTCTAGATGCCTCAACTTGCGCTACCAATCTTCCTTCACCGCCATCACCGCATCCCGCCCCGCCGCAGCCCGTCCCGCCAGCCACGCTGTCACCGTCCCTGCCAGCACCACCGCCGCTGCCAGCGCCGTCAGCCGCCCCCCCGGCACCCGCAGCTCCATCGTCCAGTGAAAGCTCTGCGGGTTCACCACATGCACCAGCACCACCGATACGGCCAGCCCCAGCAGCGTGCCGGCGGCGGCGCCCACCAGCGTCCACGCCGCGCCTTCACCGGCCACCACGGCCAGCACCTGCGCGCGCGTCAGGCCCAGGTGGGCCAATAGACCGAATTCCTTGCGCCGCGCCAGCACCTGGGCGCTGAAGCTGGCGGCCACGCCGAACAGGCCGATGCCGATGGCCACGGCCTGCAGCCAGTAGGTGACGGCGAAGCTGCGGTCGAAAATGGCAAGGCTGCGGGCGCGGATGGCGGCGGCCGAGGTGAATTCCAGTGGCACGGCGTCAGGCGCGTCGGGTGCATCAACGGCGCCGGCGGACGGTGAGCCGGGGCCCTCCACGCCGGGCGCGGTTCCGGTGGCCGCAGCGCCCCGGGCCAGCGCGGCGATGCCGGCCTGCAGCGCCGCCACGTCGGCGCCCGCGCGCGGCCACAGCGCCAGGTCGTTGGTGCGCGCGTCGCCGGTCAGGCGGCGGTAGTCGCGGCTGTCCAGCGCCACGGCGCCGAACTGGCGCACGTAGTCGCGCCACACGCCTGCTACGTAAAAGATAGCTGCAGGCCCTTGATTCGATTGGGCCAGCACCCCAAAAGCCGCTGAAAGCGCCGGCCAGTCGCTGCCCACGCGCGCGCCGTACAGCTCGGCCACGGCCTCGCTGACGTACACGCCCACGCGGCCGGGCGGCACGGGCAGCGCATCGCCCACCAGCGGCAGGGCGCGCGCGGGGTCGCCCTGCAGCGGCCGGGCGATCAGCGCCACGGCGGGGCGGGCCGGGTCCAGCAACACGCTGGTGACGCGCAGGGCCTCGACCCGCTCCACGCCGGGCAGCTGCGCCACGCTTTCGGCAAAGCCGGGCGGCAGCGCTGCGGCGTCGTCGCCCGCGCTGCTGCCGGCCAGGCGCACATACAGCGGCGCGGGCAGCACGGCGTCCAGCCACTGGATGACCGAGCCGCGAAAGCTGGCCACCATCACCGTCAGCGCCACCGCCAAACTGAGGGCCGCCACCACGCCGCCCACCGCCACGGCGGCGCTGCCGCGCATGCGGCGCGCGCGCTCCACGGCCAGCAGCATCAGGGGCGATGCGCGGGCCGCCCGGCGCGCGGCCAGCGGCTGCATTAGTTGCAAGAGCGCCTGTACGCCCCAGGGCAGCAGCGCGATGCCGCCGACCAGCAGCAGGCCCACCGCCACGTACGCCGCCAGCGGAATGCCAAAAACGGGCGGAGCCAGCGCCAGCACTGCGCCAGCCGCTATCAAAACCAGACCGATGGCGCCGCCGCGCGTGGCCCCGCCGTGCGCGCCCAGGCCCTTCAGGGTCTGCGCCGGTGGCAGTGCCTGCGCCTGGCGCGCCGGCCACCAGCCGCCGGCCAGCGCGGCGGCCAGCCCCAGCGCGGCGTAGAGCAGGGCGGCCGGGGCGCTCCATTGCAGCGCCGGCTGCACGCCGGCGAAGTAGCCGCCGCCCAGGTCGCCGCCCAGCACGCGCAGCGCCAGCGCCGCCAGCACCGTGCCCAGGGCGATGCCGGCGGCGCTGCCGATCAGGCCCAGCGCGGCGGATTCCCACAGCACCAGCGCCAGCCGCTCGCGCGGCGTGGCGCCCAGCACCGCCAGCAGCGCGAACTGCGGCGCGCGCTGCGCGACGCTCAGGGCCAGCACCGAGAACACCAGAAACGCCCCGGTGAACAGCGCCACCAGCGCGAGCACCGTCAGGTTGACGCGGTACGCGCGCGACAGGTTGGAGACGCGCTGGGCGGCGTCGCCGGGCTCGCCGATGCGCACGTTGCGCGGCCAGCCGGGCAGGGCCTGCAGCGCGCGTTCGACCTGCGCGCGCTGGGCGCCGGGGCGCAACTGCAGGTCGATGCGCGTGAGCTGCCCGCCGCGGCCGAACAGGTCTTGCGCGGCGGCGATGTCCATGACGGCCAGCGGCGCGCCGCCGGCGGCCACCGTGCCGGCGACGGTGACGCGCCAGGTCTGCAGGCCGCTTTGCAAGGTGAGGGTGGCGGGCGGGCTATTGCCCTGCGCCGGCAGGCCCAGTGCCTGCAGCGCGCTGGCGTTCAGAAAGGCGTTGCCCGGCGCCAGCATGGCCAGGCGCTCGGCGCCCTCGTAGGCGCGCGGCATCAGGGACGGCGCCATGGCGGGCAGCACCAGCGCGTCCACCCCTAGCACGCGCAGCGGCACGCGGGCGGCGGGGCCCTGCGCGGCGCTGGCCTCGGCGCTGGCCTGGGCCGACAGCTCCAGCCAGGGGCTGGCCAGCGCCACCTGCGGGCGCGCGGCCACCTGGCCGTACAGGCCTTCCGGCAGCGCGCCCTGCGCGGCGCGCAACTCCAGGTCGGGCTGGCCGCTGACGGAGCGCACCGCCTGCGAGAACTCGTCCAGCGCCGAGGCGTTGATGACATGCACGGCAAAGCCCAGCGCCACGCCCAGCATCACCGCCACCACGGCGGCGGCGCTGCGCCAGGGGTGGTGGCGCAGTTCCTGCCAGGAGAAGGTGCGCAGCAGGGCGAGCATGGGGTGGGGCGCCTGGCGTGGGTGAGGGCGGCTTCAGGGCGCGGGCGGTGGCGCGGGGGTGCGGATGCCACTGGCCGTCAGGTGCAGCACCCGGTCGGCGCGCGCGGCGGCGGCTTCGGAGTGCGTGACCAGCACCAGCGCCGCACCGTGCTCGCGTGTCTGCTGAACCAGCACGTCCATCACGCGCGCGGCGGTGCCGGGGTCGAGATTGCCGGTGGGCTCGTCGGCCAGCAGCAGGGGCGGGCGATGTACCAGCGCGCGGGCGATGGCCACGCGCTGCAGTTGTCCGCCGCTGAGCTGCTGCGGCAGGCGCTCGGCCAGGCCGTTCAGTCCCACGGCATCGAGCATGCGGGCGACGTGCGCCGGGTTGTCCCGGCCCAGCAGCATCAGCGGCAGCGCCACGTTCTGCGCCACGGTCAGGTGCGGCAGCACGTGGAACGCCTGGAAGACGAAGCCCACGTGCGCCCGGCGCCACAGGGCGCGCCGGGTGTCGTCCATCGGCCTCAGGTCCACCGCGCCGTGGGTGATGCGGCCGGCGTCCCAGTGGTCCAGGCCGGCCAGGCAGTTGAGCAGCGTGGACTTTCCCACACCCGAGTCGCCGACGATGGCGACGAACTCGCCTGGCGCGATGCTGAAGGTCACATCGGCGAACACGGCTGCCTCGCCGTAGTGCTTGGCCAGCCCTTCGACCTGCAGCGCGGGGGCGGTGGTGTCGGGCACGGCGGCGGCGTTGCTCATTCGGCGCGGTTCACGCGCAGGTGCTGCCAGACGGCCTCGACCAGCGCCTGGGTGGCGCCGGGCGCGTCGCAGGCGATGACGTGGCGCTCCGGCATGCTGCGCAACCAGGTGATCTGGCGCTTGGCGAGCTGGCGCGTGGCGGCGATGCCGCGCTCGCGCAGGCTGTCCAGCGGGTGCAGGCCGTCCAGGCTTTCCCACGCTTGGCGGTAGCCGACGCAGCGCATGCTGGGCAGGTCCGGGTGCAGGTCGCCACGCGCGCGCAGGGCCTGCACCTCGTCCAGAAAGCCCTCGGCCAGCATGGCGTCGAAGCGCTGGGCGATGCGCGCGTGCAGCCAGGCGCGGTCGGTAGGTTCCAGGGAAAAAACGGCCCCGGCCCTGATGGGGCATGGGCGGTCCGCTCCTGTTTTGGGAGTGTGGAGGCTGGACAGCGGACGACCGGTGAGCGTCCACACTTCCAGCGCGCGCTGGACGCGCTGGCTGTCGCCGGGCGCCAGGCGCGCGGCAGTGGGCGGGTCCACCTTGGCCAGCCGGGCGTGCATGGCGGGCCAGCCGATGGCTTTGGCTTCGCCGTCCAGCCGCGCGCGCACGGCCGGGTCGGCGGGGGGCATGTCGTCTAGGCCATCGAGCAGCGCGCGCAGGTACAGCATGGTGCCGCCCACCAGCAGCGGCAGCGCGCCGCGCGCGCGGATCTCGTGGACCAGCCGTGTGGCGTCGTGCACGAACTCGGCGGCGCTGTAGGCATCGCGCGGGTCGCGGATGTCGATCAGGTGGTGCGGTGCCTGCGCGCGTTCGGCCGGCAGCGGCTTGGCGGTGCCGATGTCCATGCCCCGGTACACCAGGGCTGAGTCCATGCTGATGATCTCCACCGGCACGCGCGGTGCCAGCACGGCGGCGATGGCCAGCGCGCCGGCGGTCTTGCCGCAGGCGGTGGGGCCGACCAGGGCGATGGCCTCGGGGCCTTGGGAAGCGGGCAGGGGGGCGGTGTGGCTGCTCATGCGATCACAGCGCCGCGCGCAGCCGCGCGGCGTAGTCGTGCAGCAGCTGCGCGGGCGGCTCCTGGCGCGGCCAGGTGAAGGTGATGCCGTCGCCGGTGTGGCGCGGCACGACGTGCAGGTGGAAATGGCTCACGGTCTGCCCGCCCACGGCGCCGTTGGCCTGCAGGATCGTCAGGCCTTCGGGGTCGAAAGCGGCCTGCGCCGCCTGCGCCACGCGGCGCGCGGTCTGCATGACGGCGGCGGCTTCCTCCGCGGAGATGTCCAGCAGCGTCGCGGCGTGCCGGCGCGTGGCCACCAGCACATGGCCGGGCGTGACCTGGCCGATGTCCATGAAGGCGATGCTCAGGTCGTCCTGGTGCACGATGGCCGCGGGGATCTCGCCGGCCACCAGCCGGCAGAAGATGCACTGGCCGGGCGGCGAGGGGTCGACGAACATGGGCATGGGCGCTCCTGGTTGCTATTGAAAAAATAGCTGGAAGCCAGTGTCTAATACCGGCCAGCGCCCGATTGAACCACGAAAAAAAAGGCACGCGCCCTGCGGCGCGTGCCTTCAACCTTGGATTCCGGTAAGGCCGGCTTAGAAGCGGTGACGGATGCCGACGCCGAAGCTGGTGCCCGAGTCTTGGCGCGTGATGCGGTCATGCATCACCATGGCGTACGCGTCGGTACGCTTGGACAGGTTGTAGTCGTAGCCGACGGTCAGCGTCTTGCGGTCCAGGTCGGAACGCGACAGGTCGGTCATGGCGTACGACGCCAGCACCTTGCCGGCGCCCACGGGCGCGGACACGCCAACCTGCAGGGTCTTGCCCTTGTCCAGGTTGACCATGGCAGCAGTGCCGAGGTTGACGTCGCTTCGGCCGTAGGTCAGGTACGGCTTGACGAACTTGAAGTCGTAGGCGGCGCCCAGCATCCAGTCGTCGCGCGTCGTGCCCAGATAGGTGCCCTGGCCAGGGTTGCTGATCTGGTTGCGCTCGTAGTAGCCGGTGACCAGCAGCGGGCCGCCGAAGTAGAAGAAGTTGGCGCCGACGTTCTTCTTGCCGTTGTCGCCCGGCAGCTCGCCGAACTGGTACTGGATGTTGGCCTTGAAGCCGCCGAAGTCGGGGGTGGAGTAGGCGATCTGATTGCTCCAGCCAGTGTCGGCCGCCGTCGTCGCCTGCCAGCCGGAGGCGTTGAACAGCGGCACGTTCTTGTGCAGGATCAGCGGCGAGAACACGAACGAGTCACCGATCGGGTTGGCCAGCACCGAGGGCAGGAAGTTGGGCGCCATCCAGCGGCCCAGGCGCACCGTGCCGAAGCCGCCCGACAGGCTGACGTTGGCGTCGCGCGAGAAGAAGGTGTCGTTGGGGAAGCGGCCCTGCGTGCCGTTGTCCACCTGTATGAAGGAGGTCAGCGCGAAACCGGCCTTCAGGCCGCCTCCCAGGTCCTCGGTGCCCGAGAAACCGAACCACGAGGTGGTCATGCCACCGCTGTTGATGACCGACTTGCGGCCGGCGTCACCCGCCATGCGGATCGAGCCGGCATAGGCGTCGATGGTGCCCGACAGCGTGACCGAGCTCTGGGCCTGGGCAGCACCCGCGACGCACAGCAGTGCGGCCAGCGGAATCAGTTTGCGATGCATGGTGAGTGTGTCCTTGGATCGTGGAAAAAGTAAAAAGGGGAAATAGGCCTACACGCCACCGGCGCGCGGGCTTGCAGCTATTGTGTGCGAATGCAAATGTGGTGGCATGCCGGCCGCGCATATTTGATATGCCTCAATGCGCAGTTGTAGGCTGGGCGGCACAGTCGGCGCCATGTTCCCCTTGCCGTCCTCCGATCACTCCACCCAGACCGAAATGGCCGCCGCGGGCGAAGTGTTGCGTGAACGCAACCAGCACCCGATCTCCGTGCTGTACCTGGACAGCGGCCGTGTGCTGCTGGGCGTGCGGGAGGAAGGGGTGATGCGCCACCAGCTGGGCGTCGTGGAAGGCCCGTCGTGGCTGGATGCCGCCACCGCCGTGCTGGACCAGCCGTGCACCGTCGATATGGTGGCGGACACGCATGTGCAGCTGCGCCGCATGCCGCTGGAGGATTTTCGCCGCAGCCTGGAGCAGTTGCCGCAGCAGGCGCAGATCCTGCTGCGCGACATGGCGACCGGCTACTGCCGCCAGACCGAGTTGGCCGTCAGCCGCTTGGCGCAGGACGCCGAGGCGCGCTGCGCCCAGTGGCTGCTGCGCCACGCGCACCCCACCGAGGACGGCAGCCTGCGCGTCACGCTGCACCAGCGCAAGCGCCTGATCGCCGCACAGCTGGGCATCGCCCCCGAGACGCTGTCGCGCGTGCTGCGCCACCTGCGCGAGCATGGCCTGATCGCCGGCACCGGCAACCTGCTGAGCCTGCCGCAGCCGCACGCGCTGCGTGCGGTGGCTGGCGCCTGAGGCTGGCCTTCCTGCTCCTGCACTGAGCCGCGCGCGCCGGGCGGCTGGTCAGGGTTTTCCTGCGTGTCCTCCAGGGTTCCACCCCAAGCGGGTGGTGCCGTGCGCTGCGTATATTGGGCCGGCCCGCGGCCTGTGCGGGCCTTCGCCCGTTCCGTTCCATGCGCCGCGTTCTCTCTTCCTTCCCCCTCGCCGCCGCCCCGCTCCGGGAGCGGGCATGACGCCGGTCGAGCACGCGGCGGCACTGCGCGCGCTCTCGGCGCTGCCGCCGGACGACGCTCCGCCCGGCGCCGCGCAGCACACCTCGGTACCCGCGCCGCCAGCCGGCAGCGCCCCGCTGCCGGCCGACGAGGCGCTGACCGCACCACTGGAGGATGCTGGCGACGTGCTCAACGATCCGCCCGAGCTGCCTGGCGGCTGGTTCCCCGGCCCGCTGGTGCGCCGCTTGATGCTGGTGACGCTGCTGGCCGTGGCCGCCGCTGGCGCGCTGTCGGGCTGGCTGATGGCGCGCGCCGCCGCGCACGACGCGCTGCAGCGCCTGGTGGCGCAGCAAAGCGATGAGGTCGAACTGGTCGCGCGCCTGCTGGCCAGCAAGATCGAGCAGAGCCAGAAGGTGCTGGCTACCGTGGCCGAGAGCATTTCGCCGCAGATGCTGGATTCGCCCGCCTCGCTGGAATGGCTGCTGCAGCAGGGCCTGCCGGCGGTGCGCTTTTTCGACGCCATGCAGGTGGTACGGCGCGACGGGCGGCTGAGCGTCAACCTGCGCTACGGCCGGCTGGAGCCACCCTCCGAGCTGGACCCTGAGGAGCGCGACCACCTGCGGCGCACCCTGCTGGACGGCAAGCCGCTGGTCTCGGGCCTGCTGGGCCGCACGCCGCAGGAGGCGCGCGTCATGTTCACCGTGCCGCTGTTGCGCGGCGAGGGCCGACCGGCGGGCGCCGTGGCTGGTGTGCTGCGCCTGCAGTCGCAAGGGCTGCTGCCGCACTCGCTGGCGCTGCCGGCGCGGCCGGACTCGCGCCTGGTGGTGTTCACCGACGACGGCGTGATCCTGTCGCACCCCGATCCGGCACGGGTGTTGGGCCAGGTGCGTGACGAGCCTGGCCTGGCCGAGGCCTACGCGCTGTGGCGCAGTCGCGGCCGGCCATTGCTGCCCAGCGAGGAGATGACGCAGCTGCCCTCTGGCCACGTCGTCAGCCTGGCCGCCGTGCCCATGCCGCAGTGGATGGTGGCGCGGGTCAGCGACCCGGGCGCGCTGCTGGAGCCGGTGCAGGGCATGCAGCAGCGCGCCTGGCTGCAGGCCGGCGCCGCCACGGTGGTGGTGGCGCTGCTGGCGCTGCTGGCCATGGGCGCGCTGGCGCGGCCGCTGGCGCTGCTGCGCCAGCGCGCCATGCAGTTGCAGTCGCGCTCGGGTGCGGCGCCGGCGCTGCCGGACTGGCCGCGCTCACCCGGCGAGGTGGACGACGTGGTGCGTGTGTGCCTGGGGCTGCTGGAACACCGGCGCGCGCAGCAGCACGGCTCGCAGGCGCTGATGCGCCAGCTGCAGGCGGTGCTGGCGCACGTGCCGCTGGGCATCGCGGTGACGCGTGCCGAGCGGGTGGAAGTGGTCAGCCTGCAGGCCTGCCGCCTGCTGGGGCACACCCCGGCCGAGCTGCACGGGTGCGAGCTGCTGGAGCTGCTGGCGCCGGCCAGCGGCGATACCGAACGCCTGGCGCGGCATGTGCGCGCGCAGTTCGCCGCGCACGGCGCCTTCGACGGCGAGTTGCCGCTGCTGCGCCGCGATGGCGGCGTGCAATGGGTGCGCGCGCACGGCCGGCCCGTGCGCGTGGGCGAACCCGATGCCGGCACGGTCTGGACCCTGGAGGACTGCAGCGCCACGCGCGACGCACGCCAGCAGCCGGCTTGGCAGAACTCGCACGACGCGCTGACGCTGCTGCCGCACCGCGCCGCGTTCGAGCGGCGCCTGCGCGCGCTGCTGCATGCACGCGCCGCACGCGGCGGCACCCGCCCGCCGGCCACGCCAGGGCTGTATGGCGACGACGGCGACGGCGTGCTGATGTTCATGGACCTGGACCATTTCGCGGTCATCAACGACTTGGCCGGGCACGATGCCGGCGACGACGTGCTGCGCTACATGGCGCGGCTGCTGGAGTCCGAAGTGCGCCAGACCGGCTGGGCGGCGCGCCTGGGCGGCGACGAGTTCGCGCTGGTGCTGCCCGGCGCCACGCCGGCACGCGGCCAGGCCGTGGCCGAGCAGCTGCGCGCCGCGGTACAGGCCTGGGAGCCGTGCTACGGCGGGCGCAGCTTTACTCTGGGCCTGAGCATCGGCCTGGTGCCGCTGCCCGCCGGCCTGCGCGACGTGGCGCCGCTGCTGCACGCCGCCGACATGGCCTGTTATGCCGCCAAGCGCGCCGGCCGCAACCGGGTCGAGGTGCGCCGGGTGGCACTGCCGTCCGAGCCACCGGGCTGACGCTGCGCAGGAGGCCGGGCGGGTCGGCCGCCCGATGCCGCGGCGGATCGGCGTGGACGCCAGCCTGCGGCTGACACGCCGGCGATGGCCGAAACGGGCCAGTGCCGACCCTGGAGCCCGGCACCGGCACTGCTTGAAAACCCGATGCGCCGCGCCTGCGGTGGCGTGTAGAGTGCGCTGTTTTTTTCGCCGCACAGGAGTGCCGCAGGCGCTGCAGGGCTTGCCATATAGCGGTGCGCTGCAGCCTGTGGCATACCAGTTGTGCCATGGCTTGCATGCCCGAGACGTTATGAGAGAACCTTTCCTTTTCGACAAGATCGACCTTCATCTCATCCGGGTCCTGCACACCGTGATCACTGAACGCAGCGTCTCGCGTGCCGCCATCCGGCTGGGCATGCACCAGCCGGCGGTTTCCAGCGCGCTCAAGCGCCTGCGTGATCTGGCGGGCGACCCGCTGCTGGTGCGCTCGGGCTCGGGCATGCAGCCGACCGATGCGGCGCTGGCCATGGTCGAGCCGGCCGCCAGCATCCTGCGTGCGGCCGAAGCGCTGTTCTCCGACGCGCGCGGCTTCGATCCGCGCACTGCGCAGCGCACCTTCCGCATTGCCGCCAGCGACTATCTGGACCCCTTGTTCCTGCCGCGCCTGGTGGCACGCATCAAGGCCGAGGCGCCGCTGTGCCCGGTGGAGATCCTGCCGCTGTCGGCCGACAGCCATTACCACGCGCACCTGGCGCAGGGCGAGGCCGACGTGGTCATCGGCAACTGGCCCGAGCCGCCGGGCGACCTGCACATGGGCCGGCTGTTCGCCGACGAGGTGGTGTGCCTGGTCAGCCGCGAGCACCCGGCGCTGCGCCGCGGCTGGAGCGTGGAGGACTGGCTGGCGTCCGAGCACGTGGCGCCCACGCCCACCCACCCCGGCGCGCGCGGCGTGATCGACCTGCACCTGGACGCACTCGGCCTGGTGCGCAACGTCACCGTGCGCTGCGCGCATTTCAGCCTGATCCCATCCATGGTCTCGGGCAGCCTGTTGGTGCTGACCAGCGGGCGCCAGTTCTGCGAGCGCTACGCCGAGCGCCTGTCGCTGGCGGTGCTGCCGTGCCCGGTGAGCTTTCCGCAACTCATGTACTACCAGCTGTGGCATGCGCGCACGCACCATTCGGCGGCGGGCGCTTGGCTGCGCGAGGGCATCCGCGAAGTGGCCACGGCACTACGAAAACCATAGCTGTAGGCCAGCAACCAGTAAGCGCCAGGGGGCGATGTGACCACAAAAAGACAGTCCAGGACTTCGGAGACAATCACACCATGAACCCCACACACCCACCCGCGACCGCGGCCGCGCCGCCGCGGCTGCAGCTGACGGGCATCACCAAGCGCTATCCGGCGGTGGTGGCCAATGACGGCATCTCGCTGACCGTGCTGCCCGGCGAGGTGCACGCCGTCCTGGGCGAGAACGGCGCCGGCAAGTCCACGCTGATGAAAATCATCTACGGCGCCACCAAGCCGGACGAGGGCAGCATGCTGTTCGATGGCCAGCCGGTCGCCGTGAAGAACCCGCAGGAGGCGCGCGCCCTGGGCATCGCCATGGTGTTCCAGCACTTCAGCCTGTTCGACACGCTGACGGTGGCCGAGAACGTCTGGCTGGGCCTGGACAAGAGCCAGTCGCTGGCCGAGGTGACGCGGCGCATTGCCGAGAAGGCCGCCGAGTACGGCCTGGACATCGACCCGCAGCGCCCGGTGCACACCCTGTCGGTGGGCGAGATGCAGCGCGTGGAGATCATCCGCGCGCTGCTCACCAACCCGCGCCTGCTGATCTTGGACGAGCCGACCTCGGTGCTGACCCCGCAGGCGGTGGACAAGCTGTTCGTCGTGCTGCGGCAACTGGCCAGCGAGGGCTGCTCCATTCTCTACATCAGCCACAAGCTGCACGAGATCCGCGAGCTGTGCACTGCCTGCACGGTGGTGCGCGGTGGCAAGGTAACGGGCGTGTGCGATCCCTCGCGCGAATCCAATGCGTCGCTGTCGCGCCTGATGATCGGCGCCGAGCCGCCGGCGCTGCTGCATCGCGAGGCCCGCGTGGGCGAGGTGGTGCTGAGCACGCGCGGGCTGTCGCTGCCTGCGGGCGACGCTTTCGGCGTGCCGCTGGTCAGCATCGACCTGGAGGTGCGCGCCGGCGAGGTGGTGGGCATCGCCGGCATCTCGGGCAACGGCCAGAAGGAGCTGCTGTACGCCCTGTCGGGCGAGGACACGCGCGCGCGGGCCGAGATGGTGCAGGTGGCCGGCCGGGAAGCAGGTCGCATGGCGCCGCGCCAGCGCCGCCAGCTGGGCCTGCACTTCGTGCCCGAGGAGCGCCTGGGCCGCGGTGCGGTGCCGACCATGGGCCTGGCGCACAACCTGCTGTTGACCCGTACCGATGCCGTCGGAGCCGGCGGCTGGCTGCGCATGGCCAAGCTGCGCGAGCAGGCGCAGGGCATCATCACGCGCTACTCGGTCAAGGCCGGGGGTGCGGACGCGCCGGCCAAGTCGCTCTCGGGCGGCAACCTGCAGAAGTTCATCGTCGGGCGCGAGATCGAGGCCGGGCCGAAGCTGCTCATCGTCTCGCAGCCCACCTGGGGCGTGGACGTAGGCGCGGCGGCGCAGATTCGCGGCGAGATCCTGAAGCTGCGCGACGCGGGCTGCGCGGTGCTGGTGGTCAGCGAGGAGCTGGACGAGCTGTTCGAGATCTGCGACCGCCTGCACGTGCTGGCCAAGGGCCGGCTGTCGCCCTCGGTGCCGCGCAAGGAGGCGACCGTGGAACGTATCGGGGAATGGATGAGCGGTCTGTGGCATGCCGAGGTGCAGCAGCACCTGGAGCGCCAGGCGCAGGACCGGGGAGGCCGTCATGCTCAGGCTTGAAGCGCGTCCGCAGGCCTCGCGCCTGTGGACCTGGGGATCACCAGTGCTGGCCCTGGCCATCACGGTGCTGATCGGCGTCATGCTGTTCGCCCTGCTGGGCAAGGACCCGGTGAAGGCGCTGCAGGTGTTCTTCTGGGAGCCGATCCGGACCGGCTACGGCCTGGGCGAACTGGCGGTGAAGGCCACGCCGCTGCTGCTGGTGGCCCTCGGCCTGGCGGTGTGCTTTCGCTCCAACGTCTGGAACATCGGCGCCGAAGGCCAGTTCGTGATCGGTGCCGTGGCCGCGGGCGGCATGGCGCTGCTGGCGGACAAGAACTCGGGCCCGTGGATCGTGCCGGCCATCCTGGGCGCGGGTGTGTTGGGCGGCATGTTCTGGGCGGCCATCGTGGCTTTTCTGCGCGACCGGTTCAATGCCAATGAGATTCTGGTCAGCCTGATGCTGGTGTATGTGGCCATCCTGGTGCTGGGCTACCTGGTGTATGGCCCATGGAAGGACCCCATGGGCTACAACTTCCCGCAGACGCGCATGTTCGAGCGGGTCACGCAGATCCCGAAGCTGTTCGCCGGCTCGCGCGTGACCATCGGCCTGCCGCTGGCGCTGCTGGGGGCGGCGCTGCTGTGGGTGTTCCTGTTCCGCACCCGCGCCGGCTTTGCCCTGCAAGTGGGCGGGCTGGCGCCGGCGGCTGCGCGCTACGCCGGTTTTTCCTCGCGCCGCGCGCTGTGGACGGCACTGCTGATCTCCGGCGGCACGGCCGGCCTGGCGGGGGCGCTGGAGGTGGCCGGCCCGGTCGGCCAGCTCACGCCGTATGTGCCAGCCGGCTACGGTTTCGCCGCCATCATCGTCGCCTTCGTCGGGCGTCTGCATCCGGTGGGCATGATCCTGTCGGCGCTCCTGATGAGCATGTTCTACATCGGCGGCGAGCTCGCGCAGTCGCGCCTGGGCCTGCCCAAATCGCTCACGGGCGTGTTCCAGGGCCTGCTACTGTTCACGCTGCTGGCCTGCGACACGCTGATCGCCTACCGCGTGCGCTGGACACGCCCCCTGGCGCGTGCCACGCAATGACGACGCAGCGGCGACACAACTACTGGGCAGTGCGGCACTTTGCTGCGCTGTGCGTGTTGTTCGCCCATTCATTCGAACTCAGCGGCAAGCTGCCGATGGGCCTGCTGCGCGCTTTCCCGCTCCTGGTTGGCATCTCCGGCCTGGGTGTGACGCTGTTCTTCATCGTCAGCGGCTATCTGGTCACGCAGAGCTGGCAGCGGCATCGCAGCGCGACGGTGTTCGCATGGCACCGCCTGCTGCGCATCTTGCCGGGGCTGTGGGCGTGCATCGCCTTTGCGGTCTTGCTCGGGTGGGCGCTGGGCAGCCTGCCGACAGCAGCTTATTGGACGCACCCGCAGCTGCGCGAGTACGTGCTGGGCAACGTGCTGCTGCGCAATGTGCTGGTGCTGCCAGGTGTCTTCAATGGCAACCCGGCTGGCCCTGGCGCGACCGGCACGCTGTGGACGTTGCCGCTGGAGATGACCTGTTACCTGTGGGTGCTGCTGCTTGGCGTATCGGGACTGCTCAGGCGCAGCAGCCCCGCCACCACGGTGGTGCTGGGCGCGCTGGTGGCCGTCACCCTATGGGGCGGCGCCCTGAACCTGTTCGGCGCCGCCATCATTGCGAACTGGCTGCCGCGCTACTACGCCGCTTTCCTGTGCGGCATGCTGCTGGCGCTGTGGCGCGAGCGTGTCTTCACGGGCTGGCTGCTGCCGGGGATGTTGTTGCTGGCAGCCTCTTGGCTGACCTGGCACTGGCCGGCCGAGCAGTCGCTGTGGCGCTGGCTCGACCTGCTGCGGGTGGCGATGCTGGCCTGGTTTGTGCTGAACGTAGTGGCCGCTGTTAGCCGCATTTGGCCGGAGCCGTCCGGCTGGCCCGATCTGTCGTACGGCATTTACCTGTTTGGCTTTCCGATCCAGCAGGCGTTGGTGTCTTGGAGGCCCGAATGGAACGGCTGGATGGTGTTCGGTGCCTCGACGCTGCTGTCGCTGCTGGCTGCAGTACTGTCGTGGTATGCGATAGAGGCGCGTGCGCTGCGGCTCAAGGATGCGCTGGACCGGCCCGGGCCGCGGGTCGCGCCAATGAAGGCCTGAGGAATTGGTTTTGGAGACACGGAGATAACCATGGAAAGTTATGCATTGCTGCTGGGCGCCACGCTCAGTGCCGGCACCGTGCTGGCGCTGGCGTCGCTGGGCCTGCTGATCAACGAGAAGGCGGGCATCGTCAACTTGGGCGCTGAGGGCATGATGCTATGCGCCGCCATCGCCGGCTTCGCCACCGTGGTGCACACGGGCAGCTTCGTGCTGGGGCTGGTGGCCGGCATGGCCGCCGGGGCGCTGCTGGCGGCGTTGTTCGGGGTGCTGGTGATCTGGTTCAACACCAACCAGTACGCCACCGGGCTGGCGCTGTCTCTGTTCGGCGTGGGCTTTTCGGCCTTCGTCGGCATCAACTACGTGCAGGCCAAGCTGCCGGAGACACCCAAGTTCGCCTGGCCGCTCCTGGGCGACCTGCCGCTGCTGGGCCCGGCACTGGGCTCGCTGCATCCGCTGGTCTATGGGACCATGCTGCTGGCGGCGGCGCAGGTGTGGTTTCTGTACCGCACGCGCGCCGGGCTGGTGCTGCGTTCGGTGGGCGAGTCGCCCGAGTCGGCGCATGCGCTGGGCTACCCGGTGCGCCTGATCCGCCTGGGGGCAGTGGCCGCCGGCGGCGCACTGTGCGGGCTGGCCGGGGCCTATCTGTCCACCGCCTACACGCCGCTGTGGGTCGAGGGCATGGTCGCCGGGCGCGGCTGGATCGCGCTGGCGCTGACGACTTTCGCCACTTGGCGCCCGGCGCGGGTGCTGCTCGGGGCCTACCTGTTCGGTGGCGTGACCATGCTGCAGTTCCACCTGCAGGCCTCGGGCGTGCAACTGGCGAGCCAGCTGCTGTCGATGTTGCCCTACGTCGCGACCATCCTGGTGCTGGTACTGATCTCGCGCAATCCGGGGTGGATTCGTGCGAACATGCCGGCCTCTCTGGGGCGGGTATTCGCTCCAGGCACCTGATTTCCGCCCGGTGGCCCTTTCGCTTTTCTTCTTTGTTCTTCCTTTTTTGCTACCTCATGAACCCCATGCGCCTGTTGAACAAACGCTCCCTGCTCCAGCACGTCGCCCTGTCGGCCATCGCCCTGGCTGCGCTGGCCGGCTGCGGCAAGAAGGAGGAGGCCGCCGCCCCGGCCGCCGCACCCGCCGCGGCGCCGGCGCAGGACAAGCTGAAGATCGGCTTCATGTACGTCAGCCCGATCGGCGATGGTGGCTGGACCTACCAGCATGATCTGGGCCGCAAGGCGATCCAGGAAAAGTATGGTGACCGCATCGAGACCAGCTTCGTCGAAAGCGTGCCCGAGAGCGCAGACGCCGAGCGTGTGATGCGCGACATGGCGGGCCAAGGCAACAAGCTGATCTTCGCCACCAGCTTCGGCTACCAGGAATTCGTGCAGAAGGTCGCGGCCGACCTGAAGGACGTGAAGTTCGAGCACGCCACCGGCTACAAGCAGGCCGACAACGTTGCCACTTACGACACCAAGACCTTTGAGGGCGCCTACTTGGCGGGCATCGTCGCCGGCGGCATGACCAAGACCAAGATGGTCGGCGTGGTGGCCTCGGTGCCGATCCCGGAGGTGGTGCGCAACATCAACAGCTTCGTGCTGGGAGCGCAGAGCGTCGACCCGTCCATCAAGGCCAAGGTGGTCTGGGTGAACGAATGGTTCAGCCCGCCGAAAGAGGCCGAGGCCGCCACCAGCCTGATCAACGGCGGCGTGGACGTGATGTACCAGAACACCAATTCGCTGGCGGTGCTCAAGACCGCCGAGGAGCGCGGCGCGCGTGCCTTCGGCAAGGACGGCGACATGAGCGCCTTCGCGCCCAAGGCACACCTGGGCTCAGCCGTGATCGACTGGACACCCTACTACAGCAAGGTGGTAGAGGACACCCTGGGCGGCAACTGGCAGGGCGGCAACTTCTGGTGGGGCGTCAAGGAAGGCGCCATCGACCTGCTGAAGATCGCCGACGACGTGCCGCAGGAGATCAAGGACCGCGTGGCCAAGGCGCGCGATGGCCTGAAGGACGGCAGCTTCGCCGTCTGGACCGGCCCGATCCAGGACAACACCGGCAAGGAACTGCTGGCGGCCGGGCAGAAGGGCGACGACAAGTTCCTCACCGGCATCAACTTCTTCGTCAACGGCATCGAAGGCCGCGTGCCCGGTACCGAAGGTAAGTAATCTTCCCGTGTTTGGCGCCGCCGGCGGCGGCGCCGTGCTTCGCTGATCCCAACCATTCTTTTTCCTGACTGAAGGACTGCGTATATGACCGACCTGAACAAGCGCTCGCTGCTGCAGCTGGCAGCCGCCACGGCCCTGGCCGCCACCGCCCTGGCCGGCTGCGGCAAGAAGGACGAGCCGGCGCCCGCGCCGGCCGCCGAACCTGCGCCCGCTGCCGCGCCGGCGCCCGCTGCCAGCAGCGAGCCCTTGAAGATCGGCTTCGCCTACGTCGGCCCGGTGGGCGACGGCGGCTGGTCTTATGCGCACGATCAGGCGCGCAAGAAGCTCGAAGCCGAGTTCGGCGACAAGATCAAGACCAGCTATGTCGAGAGCGTGCCCGAGGGCCCGGACGCCGAGCGCGTGCTGCGCGACCTGGTGACCCAGGGCAACAAGCTGATCTTCGGCACCACCTTCGGCTACATGGACGTGATGCAAAAGCTCGGCGAGGAATTCCCCGACGTCAAGTTCGAGCACGCCACCGGCTACAAGACGCGCGAGAACGTGCGCACCTACGACAGCCGTACCTACGAGGGCGCCTACCTGGCCGGCATCATCGCCGGCGGCATGAGCAAGACCGGCACGCTCGGCGTGGTCGGCTCGGTGCCGATTCCCGAGGTGCTGCGCAACATCAACAGCTTCACGCTCGGCGCGCAGACGGTGAACCCGAACATCAAGACCAAGGTGGTCTGGGTCAACGAATGGTTCAGCCCGCCCAAGGAAACCGAGGCCGCCACCAGCCTGATCAACGGCGGCGCCGACGTGCTGTTCCAGAACACCGACTCGCCCGCCGTGCTCAAGACCGCCGAGGAAAAGGGCAAGCGCGCCTTCGGCTGGGATTCGGACATGACCGCCTACGGCCCCAAGGCGCACCTGGGCTCGGCCGTCATCCACTGGGCACCGTACTACACCAAGTCCGTCAAGGACGTGCTCGAGAACACTTGGACCACCGGCCAGGCGTGGTGGGGCGTCAAGGAAGGCGCCATCGACCTGGTGTCCATCGCCGAGGATGTGCCCGCCGACCTGAAGGCCAAGGTGGAAGCCGCCAAGCAGGGCCTGAAGGACGGCTCGCTGGTCATCTGGAAGGGCCCGGTCACGGACAACACCGGCAAGACCGCACTGCCCGAAGGCGCCGCCGCCGACGACAAGTTCCTCACCAGCATCAACTTCTACGTCAAGGGCGTGGAAGGCCAGGTGCCGGGCGCGAACAAGTAAGGCGCCTTCTGGCCGGCCGCGCCGCGGCCCACGCGGCGGGAGCCGCCTGGCGCCGTGCGCGCAGGCCTGCCGGCACGCCGCCGCTGCCGCTTCACGGGCCGCCTTGCGCGGCCCGTTTGCGTCATGCGGCCGGCACACCGGTGTCACATTGGCCGTGCACCATCTCCTTTCGTATTTCCGCCTGCGATGCATCCGCTGCCCCTGCCCCACCAGCACCCGGACCGTGCCGTGCTGCACAACGAAGTGCACGCGCGTCCGCCCGAGGCTCTCGCCGCGCCGCTGGCGCTCACCCACATCGTCATGTGGACCGATGCGGCCGGGCGCGAAGCCAGCCGCGCGCACCTGGCGGCGCTGCTGCGCGACCACCACCAGGCGCCGCCGGACGCGCACTGCACACACCTGCGCGTGGACTTCGGCAGCTGGCGGCTGCGCTGGGAGCTGCACACCGAGTTCGTCACCTGGACCTTCACCGTCGCGCTGAACGCCCAGCAGACCTTCGCCGGCGCCGAGCCGCCCATCGCCCTGCACTCGGTGCCGCAGGCCTGGGCCGCGGCCCTGCCCGGCGAGCTGCTGTGCGGCCTGCACCTGTGGGTGCTGCCGGCGCGCCAGGCGGAGCCCAGTGTGCTGGTGCGGCATGTGCTGCGCGAGGACAACGTGGTCGCCTCCAGCGTGGCCGATGGCTACGGCGAGGTCTATACCGATTTCTGCATTCACGCCGATGGCTATTCGCGCATGCTGCTGCTGGCCGGGAGCCTGTCGCCGCGCCGCCTGGGGCGCCTGGTGCTGCGCCTGCTGGAGATCGAGACCTACCGCATGGCCGCCATGCTGGGCCTGCCGGCGGCGCGTGCCGCCGGGCGCGAGCTGGCGCTGGCCGAGAGCGAGCTGGCGGCGCTGGCAGGCGCCATCCGCAGTGCCGGGCGCAGCGACGAGCCGGCGCTGCTGGACCGCCTGACGCGGCTGGCCGGCAAGGTCGAGAGCCAGTACGCGGCCACGCATTCGCGCTTTTCCGCCAGCCGGGCGTACTTCGAGCTGCTGGACACGCGCGTGCAGGAGATCGCCGAGTCGCGCCTGAACGGCCTGCAGACCATCCGCGAGTTCATGGACCGGCGCCTGTCGCCGGCGCGCGCCACCTGCGAATGGGCGGCGCGGCGCCAGGACGCGTTGTCGCAGCGCGTCTCGCGTATCAGCAGCCTGCTGCGCACGCGCGTGGAGATCGAGCAGCAGCAAAGCAGCCAGCAGCTGCTGGCCACCATGAACCAGCGCCAGGGGCTGCAGCTGAAGCTGCAGTCCACCGTCGAGGGGCTGTCGGTGGCGGCCATCACCTACTACATCGTCGGCCTGGTCAGCTACCTGGCCAAGGGTGCGCAGCACCTGGGCTGGCCGCTGGCGCCGGAGACCACGGCGGCGCTGGCGATTCCCGTGGCAGCACTGTCGGTCTGGTGGTCGCTGAAAAGGCTGCACCACCGCATGTTCGGCGCCGCGCCCCACTGATTTTCCCCGTCGCATCACAAGGAGAGGCTGCATGCCCGCACCCACGACCCCGCCCCCGATCGCCCGCGAACGCCTGCCGGCGCTGCTGGCCGCCATGCCCAAGGCCGAGCTGCACATCCACATCGAAGGCTCGCTGGAGCCCGAGATGATCTTCGCGCTGGCGCAGAGGAACGGCGTGGCGCTGCCTTATGCCGATGTCGAGGCGCTGCGCCGCGCCTACGCCTTCACCGACCTGCAGAGCTTCCTGGACATCTACTACGCCGGCGCCAGCGTGCTGCTGTACGAGCAGGATTTTTACGACATGGCGCGCGCCTACCTGTTGCGCGCGGCGCAGGACAACGTGGTGCACGCCGAGATCTTCTTCGACCCGCAGACGCACACCGCGCGCGGCGTGGCCATGGAGACGGTGGTGAACGGGCTGTATCGCGCCACGCAGGACGCGCAGGCCGAGCTGGGCACTTCCTCCTCGCTGATCCTGTGCTTCCTGCGCCACCTGAGCGAGGAGGACGCCTTCGCCACGCTGGAGCAGGCCCAGCCCTTCCTGGACAGGATCATCGGCGTGGGCCTGGACAGCAGCGAGGTCGGCAACCCGCCGGAAAAATTCGCCCGCGTGTTCGCGCGCTGCGGCGAGCTCGGCCTGCACCGCGTGGCGCACGCCGGCGAGGAAGGGCCCGCCGCGTACATCTGGAGCGCCCTGGACGTGCTGAAAGTGGAGCGCATCGACCACGGCGTGCAGGCCATCCAGGACCCGGCGCTGATGCGCCGCCTGGCCGAGGAACGGATCGCGCTCACCGTGTGCCCGCTGTCCAACCTGAAGCTGTGCGTCTTCCCCGAGCTGGCGCAGCACAACATCCGCCAGCTGCTGGACGCGGGCCTGGCGGCCACGGTCAACTCGGACGACCCGGCGTACTTCGGCGGCTACCTGAACCAGAACTTCACCGAGCTCTTTGCCGCCGTGCCCGAGCTGACGTCGCAGCACGCCTGGCAGCTGGCGCACAACAGCTTCGCCGCCAGCTTCGTGCCGGATGAGCAGCGCCGCGCCTGGCAGAACCGGCTGGACGACTGCTTCGAGCGTTTCGCGCAGCCGGCCTGACCGGGGAGGCATTCCCTGCCGCCGCGGCGGCCATGAAAACCACGAGGCCCTGCATCGCAGGGCCTTGGCGTTTCGGGTAGATGGAATGTTTGCTATGGTTTAAATAGCTAAAGGCCTTTTATTTATAAGGGCTGAGGGCCTATTTTGTTCGAAAACTGTCCGAGCCGGCCTGCGGGAGCGCTCAATGCAGCGTCAGCGCCCCGGCGTTCTTGCTCTTGCCGGCACGCGCCGGCGGGTTGCACAGGCCGCAGGTGTAGTGCCGGTTCTCGTACAGCTCGGAGACGAACAGGCCCTTGCACTGCGAGCAGGCGGTGCGCGTCAGCATGCCGGCGTCCATGAACTTCACCAGGCGCCAGGCGCGTGTGAAGGACAGCAGCGGCTCCACGCCCAGCACCTCGATCTGCTCCAGGTACAGGCGGTAGGCCTTGGTCAACAGCTCGGCCGGCTCCAGCGCCACGCCCTTGGACAGGTAGACGTGGATGTTCATGAACAACGAACTGTGGATGTTCTCCTGCCAGGTCAGGAACCAGTCGGTGGAGAACGGCAGTTGGCCCTTGGACGGCGATTTGCCGGCCACTTCCTTGTACAGCCGGATCAGACGCTCGTACGACAGCGTGGTCTCGGACTCCAGCACCTGCATGCGCGCGCCCATCTCGATCAGCATGACGGCACGCTCGATCTGCTTGGACTCGTTCAGGACACTCTTGGCGGGGGCGGCAGCGGACATGGCGGACTTTCGACGGTGGGGCAGGGCAGGCGGATGGGGCAAGGCAGGCTTACAGCACTTCCGACACGCGGCTGGCCATCAGGATGTTGGCGTGCATGGCGTTGGCGGCCTCGCTGGCGTTCTTGCGCGGCGTGTTGTGGCTGGTCAACAGGCTCCAGACCAGGTCGTCGTCCACGCGGAAGCTGCAAAGAAGGGTGTTGCGCGAGGCCAGTTTCAGGATTTGCGCGGCCGACAGCGCGCCGAGAATGTCGGCAGCCTCCTCGCTCATGCCCAGGCGGAACACGGCCTCAGCCTTGTCCTGCCGGATCAGGGTCTGCGCCAGCATCAGGTAGGTCAGGTTGGCTTCGCGGATTTCGGCCAACAGTTGTTCGGAGGTCATGGTTCGGTCCTTTGCAGCAGCGAATCGCGGCGTTGCATGCAGTTGCATGTGTTGCGTTGATTCGGTGAAATGGATTGTGAAACCAGGCCAAAAGGAAATTAAGTCGGGGGTTGGCGCTGCGCTGCGTCTGGTCGGCGATACCCCTTTGTAGGAATTTGCCTTACAGGGTTGTCCGCATCGCTGGCGCTGGCTGTGCCCATGAAAAACGGGCCCGCAGGCCCGTTGCATTCGTGACTGCGCGGCTGCGCGTGTCAGCTGGCGTCACCCATCTGCGACTGCAAATAGTTCTGCAGGCCCACCTTCTCCAGCAGCGAGATCTGGGTCTCCAGATAGTCGATGTGCTCCTCGGTGTCCTCCAGGATGTCCTCCAGCAGGTCGCGCGAGACATAGTCGCGCACCGATTCGCAGTAGGCGATGCCGTCCTTGATGGTGGCCTGGGCGCCGCGCTCGCTGCGCAGATCGCATTCCAGGATCTCGGGCACGTCCTCGCCGATCTGCAGCTTGGCCAGGTCCTGCAGGTTGGGCAGGCCGTCCAGCATGAAGATGCGGTCCATCAGGCGGTCAGCGTGCTTCATCTCGCCAATGGACTCGTCGTATTCCTTCTTGGCCAGCCGCTCCAGGCCCCAGTGCTTGAGCATGCGGTAGTGCACGAAGTACTGGTTGATGGCGGTGAGTTCATTCTTCAGCTGCGCCTGCAGATGGGCAATGACCTGGGGATCGCCTTGCATCGTTCTTCTCCTTGTGGGTGGGTTGACGGTCGATTGTCACGACGCCCGGCACAGGCGGCAAGGCAATGCCCCCGCCGCGCGGGGTGGCCTGCAGGTGATGCTGAGTCGTTTTCGTATCGCCAACATCGTTTGATAGCGTGTATCAATCAAAATGATTCCCTCAATTCATTGGATCAATCATGATGAAGGGCCTAGACTTCAGTCTCGTTCTTGTTCATCAACCAACCCGAGAGGAAACGACACATGTCCGTGCTCAACACCACCATCAAGCCCTTCAAGACCCAGGCCTTCAAGAGCGGCAAGTTCATCGAAGTGACCGAAAAGGACGTCCTGGGCAAGTGGGCCGTGTTCTTCTTCTACCCCGCGGACTTCACGTTCGTCTGCCCGACCGAGCTGGGTGACGTGGCCGATCACTACGACGAGCTGCAGAAGCTGGGCGTCGAGGTGTACTCCGTCTCCACCGACACGCACTTCGTGCACAAGGCCTGGCACGACACGTCCGACACCATTGGCAAGATCAAGTACACCATGCTGGGCGACCCCAGCTGGCAGATCAGCCAGAACTTCGACTGCCTGCGCGAAGGCCAGGGCCTGGCCGACCGTGCCACGTTCATCGTCGATCCGGACGGCGTGATCCAGGCCATGGAAATTACCGCCGAGGGCATCGGCCGCAACGCCGCCGACCTGCTGCGCAAAGTGAAGGCTGCCCAGTACGTGCGCAACCACCCCGGCGAGGTCTGCCCCGCCAAGTGGGAAGAGGGCGCCAAGACCCTGGCCCCGTCGCTGGACCTGGTCGGCAAGATCTAAGCCACCGGCTACCCGCCTGCAAGCCCTGGCTGCCCGAGCAACCAGGCTACGACGCCCGGGTGCTGAGGCGCCCGGGCTTTTTTTTGCCCGAACAACCAGAAATGTCAGGAGTTTTCCGATGCTCGATGCCAACCTCCAAGCCCAACTGAAAGCCTACCTGGAGCGCCTGCAGCGCCCCGTGGAGCTGGTGGCCACGCTGGACGACAGCGCCACCGCGCGCGAGCTGCGCGAACTCCTGAACCAGATCGCCTCCCTGTCGGACAAGGTCACCGTGGTGGAAGCCAACGACGTGCCGGTGCGCAAGCCGTCGTTTTTGATCACCAACCCCGGCCTGGACAGCGGCGTGCGCTTCGCCGGCGTGCCGCTGGGCCATGAATTCACCTCGCTGGTGCTGGCGCTGCTGCACGTCGGCGGCCACCCCAGCAAGGAAGCCGCCGACCTGCTCGAGCAGGTGAAGAACCTGGAAGGCGAGCACCACTTCGAGACGTACTACTCGCTGTCGTGCCACAACTGCCCGGACGTGGTGCAGGCGCTGAACCTGATGAGCGTGCTGAACCCCGGCATCACGCACACCGCCATCGACGGAGGCGTGTTCCAGCAGGAGATCCAGGACCGCGAGGTCATGGGCGTGCCCACCGTGTTCCTGAACGGCGAGCGCTTCGGCCAGGGCCGCATGGAGCTGGCCGAGATCGTCGGCAAGATCGACAAGGGCGCGGCCGCCAAGGATGCGGCCAAGATCGGCGCCAAGGAAGCCTTCGACGTGCTGATCGTCGGCGGTGGTCCGGCCGGCGCGGCATCCGCCATCTACGCCGCGCGCAAGGGCATCCGTACCGGCATTGCTGCCGAGCGCTTCGGCGGGCAGGTGCTCGATACCGTGGACATCGAGAACTACATCTCCATTCAGAAGACCGAAGGCCCGCAGTTCGCCGCTGCGCTGGAGCGCCACGTGCGCGACTACGAGGTGGACATCATGAACCTGCAGACCGCCAAGGCCCTGAAGCCCGCGGCCGAGGAGGGCGGCCTGATCGAGGTCGAGCTGGAGAACGGCGCGACGCTGCGCAGCCGCACCGTCATCCTGTCCACCGGCGCGCGCTGGCGCAGCATGAACGTGCCCGGCGAGGAGCAGTACCGCACCAAGGGCGTGACGTATTGCCCGCACTGCGACGGCCCGCTGTTCAAGGGCAAGCGCGTGGCGGTGATCGGCGGCGGCAACTCGGGCATTGAGGCGGCCATCGACCTGGCGGGCGTGGTGGCGCACGTGACGGTGCTGGAATTCGCCCCCGAGCTCAAAGCCGACGCGGTGCTGCAGCGCAAGCTGCGCAGCCTGCCCAACGTTGACGTGATCCTGAATGCGCAGACCACCGAGGTGCTGGGCGACGGCAGCCGCGTGAACGGCCTGATGTACAAGGACCGCACCACCGACGAGACCCGCCAGGTCGCGCTGGAGGGCATCTTCGTGCAGATTGGCCTGCTGCCCAACACCGACTGGTTGAAAGGCACGGTGAACCTGTCGCGCTTCGGTGAGATCGAGGTCGATGCGCGCAACCACACCAACGTGCCGGGCGTGTTCGCCGCCGGCGACTGCACCACGGTGCCGTACAAGCAGATCGTGATCGCCGCGGGTGAGGGCTCCAAGGCCGCGCTGTCGGCCTTCGACCACCTGATCCGCACCACGGCGCCGGCCTGAAGACGCTGGAGGGGCGCGCTTGAAACAGGGCGCCCCGGGCAAGAGCACCCATCCCCTGGCCTGCCAAGGCGCAGGGGATTTTTCATGCAGTGGTCAGCGGCGCGCCTGGTTCTTGAGGTCGGCGACCAGTGCGTCCATTTCGCCAATCTCGCGCCGCTGCGTCTCGATGATCCCGTCGGCCAGCTTGCGCACGCGCGGGTCGGTGATGCGGGCGCGCTCGCTGGTCAGGATGGCGATCGAATGGTGCGGAATCATGGCCTGCATCCACGCCACGTCGCCCACCGTGGCCTGGCTGCGCACCAGGCCCAGGCCGGCGATGATCAGCACGACGCTGCCGATCGCGATAGCTGTGTTGGCGCGCCGGTCCTGGTACATGTGGCGCATGAAGAACAGCATCACCAAGGCCATGCTGCCGGCCATGATGCAGGTCATAAACAGCCGCGTCTGGCTGAAATGCACGTGGGCCACCTCGTAGGTGTTCAGGTACATCAACACGTACATCAGCACCGAGGCCACGGCGATCATGAGCAGGAAGCGGCGGTAGGGGTGAGCGTGTTCCATGGTCTGGGTCCTTTCAGGGCAGGGGAGGCAAAGGGCAGGCGCAGCCGGCGCGGCGATGCATGGCCGCGGGTCGTCGCTCCAGTGTGAAACAGGCGGCGGCGCAGTCCGTTGCTGCCGGACGCAGCTGTCGCAGTAGGAAAAAGCCGTGTTCCCGCCCTGCGCGGACGGACAGGCTGGCGCGGACACGGCAGTCCGCATGCCCGACCGGGGGGCCGGGCGCCGCCCGCGGCGGCTGCCGGGCCGAGAGGGCTAACCCTCGGTGGGCGCGTTGCTGCCCAGGGGCGTGTCGCGCCACGCTGCTTCCTGCAGCGCGGCCGGCAATTCGTGTGCCAGCGCGGTGTGCTCGCGCTCGTGGTGATGCTCCAGCACATGGCGCAGCGCATGCGCCGCATCCACCAGCGCCAGAATGCGCTCGCGCCGGGTGCGTTCATCGGCAGCGGCAGGCGCCTGCGCCGCAGCGCGCACCTTGTCCTGGTATTCATCGGCCAGCAGCGCGATGCGGTCGTGCTCCACCAGGTACACGCGCGCCGCCCAGCGCGCCCCTTCGGGCACGTGCGGCAGCAGCAGGGTGTTCTCGATCTCGATGTGTTCGGCCAGGCCCGCGCGCCACTGCCGCAGGCGGTCCAGGGCGCTGGCGAAGTCGCCGCCGACGACATCCAGCAGATGAGCGTGCAGCAGCGCATCCAGGCACTCGTGCTGGCGCTCGAAATGGCCGGGCGCGCAGGTGTCGACGGGAACGGGGGAATCGGTCATGGCAATACGCGGGACAGGACAGGACAAGGGCGCATGCACGCTGGGCATAGCGCCGTGGGAAAGCTGGCCAACAGCCGAGCGATTGCTTCGCTATTCATAGCTGAGAGCCCTTTGTTGGCAAGGGCTGGTGGCCAAAAACATGTAAAAAATCCATGCAGGCGGCGCAACTGCGTCGCGCAGGCCCGACGGGTGGTGCAGGTGGGCGCGCCAGCGCCTCACTGCAACTGACACTGCGCCAGCTGCTGCGCGCCATGGCCGTCGGGGCCCAAGCGCGACAACGTGCCTGCATTGCCCTTGCTCCACCACTGCAGCCCGCTGCCGGTGTAGCGCGCGCCGCTGCCCGAGCGCGCGATCCGCAGCGCATGCGTTGCGCCCCGCAGCTGCAGCGTGGCGGTATCGGATGTCGGGTAAGCGACGACCAGCGTGCTGCCATCGTCGCAGCGGAAGCGATGCGCTGCCGTGCCGAACGCGCCGGCGGCGGACGAGGGCACGTCATGCGAGCAGGCCGCCAGCACGCTGGCGCCGGCAACGGCAGAAGCAAGGGCGCGGAGAATTTTCATCGGCATGTTCCGGGCATGGGCGGCCGCGCCATGCGGCCAGCCCTGAGGCTACTGTAATGCCGGGGTGGCTGCGCGCGCTGCCTGCCGTGCAGGGTGGCTTGCGCACGGCCTGGCGCAGGCGCCGGATGGGCGACTATGCTTGGCTGTACGCCTGCAGGCTGGTCGTCACTGCGCTGGGCGGCCGAGCTGCGGGCCGCGCCGCCTTCCCGCGCTGGCGCAGCTGTCTGGTTTCAACCGTTTACTGCGAAAGGCTGCCACCCGACGTGACGACCCCTCCGACTTCCGCGCCCACCTTCCTGCACGTCGCCGACGCCGTCGTTTATCTCAACGCCCTACCGCGCGACGAGGTGGTCGCCTGGGCGCACCAGCTCGACCGCGCCATGCTGGTGAAGGTGTTGCAAAGCGCCGAGCTGCGCCGCAGCGTGCCACTGCTGCGCGCCATCGTCCAGGACGGCGCGGCCGATGTGCTGGAGGGCATGGACGACGACCGCCTGGCCGACCGGCTGGCCCGGCTGCCCGAAGCCGATCGGGATGCCGCGCTGCGCCTGCTGCAGCCTGCCACGCGCGCGTCGGTGCAGCAGCTGATGGACTACCCCGAGGACTCGGCCGGCCGCATCATGACCACACGCTTCGTGCAGGTGCCGCAGGACTGGAGCGCGGGCCAGGCGCTGGCGTACCTGCGCCAGCCAGGTCATCGCCACGGCACGGTGTATGCCCTCTACGTGGCGGATGCGGAAGGCCGCCTGCGCTTCGTGCTGTCGCTGCGCGAGCTGGTCAACGCCGACCCGGAGCAGCCGCTGGCCGCGCTGTGGAGCGGCGCCGCGCCCATCACCGTCCACGCGCTGGCCGACCGCGAAGACGTCACGCGCCTGATCCGGCTGTACAACTTCCTGGCGCTGCCGGTGGTCGATGAGGCGCAGCGCGTGATCGGCATCGTCACCGTGGACGATGTGATCGACGCGCTGATGGAGGAAGCGCAGGAGGACATGAACCGTTTCGGCGGCGGCGAGCACATGGGTGCTCCGTATCTGGAGACCGGCTTTCTGGCCATGGTGAAAAAGCGCGGCGCCTGGCTGGCGCTGCTGTTCCTGGGCGAGATGCTGACATCCAGCGCCATGCAGCACTACGAGCTGGCGCTGGAAAAGGCCGTGGTGCTGGCCATGTTCATCCCGCTCATCATGAGCTCGGGCGGCAACTCGGGCTCGCAGGCCACATCGCTGTTGATCCGCGGCCTCGCGCTGGGCGAGGTGCGCCTGCGCGACTGGTGGCGCGTGCTGGGGCGCGAGCTGCCCACCAGTCTGGTGCTGGGCGCAGGCCTGGGCGCCATCGGCTTTGCGCGCATCGTGGCCTGGCAACACCTGGGCTTCTATGACTATGGCGAACACTACCTGCTGATCGCAGCCACCATCTGGGCATCGCTGGTGGGCATCGTGTGCTTCGGCTCGTCCATCGGCTCGATGCTGCCATTCGTGCTGCAGCGCCTCGGGCTGGACCCGGCCAGCGCGTCGGCCCCGTTGGTGGCCACGTTGGTGGACGTGCTGGGGCTGGTGATCTATTTCTCGGTGGCGGCGGCGGTGCTGGGCGGAGCCTTGCTTTGACGAGGCCGGGGCAGGGCCTGAGCGTCAGCCCGCGCTCAGGCGTCGAGGTGGAGCACGTGCTCGCCCATCTGCCCCCAGCTCTGGATGCGGGTGGCGCTGACCTTGATCAGCAGCACGTCCTTATCCTCAGGTCCCTCGGGGAACCACTCCTTGAGTTCCTCGCGCCAGAGTTTCTTCTTCAAGCCGGCATCCTCGACCACCTCGCCCCGGCCCCAGACCGCAATGAAGTTCACGGCCTGGCTGTCGACGAAGACCAGCTGCACCCGCGCGTCCTGCTGGATCTCGCGCACCTTGACGGTGTCGGCGCTGGTGAAGAACCAGTTGTCGCCGTCGTACTCGACCTCGCCGTTGTTGGACATCGGCCGTGTGCGCACGCCCTGCTCGCCGACGGTCTGCATCATGCAAAAGTCGATCTTGCCCATGGCCTGGGCGACGTTCTTGAATTCCTGGCTGCGCTGCATGTGTGCTCCTGAGAAGGAATAATCCGAGGCGCCAGTCTGGTCACGCGCGTCGCTGCCGTACTGCCGGCTTTGTCTGGCACGCGTGTCGTGCAAAGCCGCGTCACAGGGTGGGCGCAACCCCGCCGGGCGCGCTGTCAGCGGGCGGGGCCATGCGAGGCGGGCGGTGGCGCTGGCTGGGCCTGGTGCCGCACCACCAGGGCGATGCCGCCCAAAATGGCCAATGACGACAACACGAACCGCGGCGTCAGCGCTTCCTGCAGCAGCAGTGCCCCGCCAAGCGCGGTCAGAACGGGAACGCTCAGCTGCATGATGGCGGCGCTGGTCGCGCGCAGGGCCGGCAGCGCGGCGTACCAGATGATGTAGCCCATGCCGGACGCGAGGGCGCCGGACAGCACGCCATAGCCCAGCCCCGGACCGTCCCAGCGCGCGCTGCCCGCCGCCAGCGCACCCAGCACCAGGGCCAGCGCCAGCCAGGCCGCCCGGCCGAAGTTGCCCGCGGTGACTCCCAGCGGGTCGACGACGCCGCGCCCGCGCAGCGAATAAATGCCCCAGGCAGCACCTGCCGCCACCATCAGCAGCGCACCACCCGCCGGAGGCGCCGCCAGGCCGGGCGCCAGCAACACGGCCAGCCCGCCGACGGCCAGCGCCACGCCCGCCAGTTGCCCTGGGCGCAGCCGCTCTCCCTGCCACAGCCCATAGCCGATCATCGTGGCCTGCACCGCGCTGAACAGCAGCAGCGCCCCTGTGGCGGCCGTCAGGGTGGCATAGGCATAGGAAAACGTGGCGGCATAGGCGAACAGCGCCGTGGCCGAGCGCCAGTTGCCGCCGGCGCGCGCGCTCTGGCGCAGGCGCACGATCAGCCACAGCACGGCCGCGCCGGATACCAGCCGGGTGACGGCAAAGGACGCCGCGTCGATGCCGGTCTGCGTCAGTGCCAGGCGGCACAGCAGCGAGTTGCAGGCAAACGCCAGCATCGCCAGGGCTGACAGCGCGGCCAGGCGCGGCGGGCTCATCCAAGGCCCCAAGGCGGTGCCGCGCAGGCGTGCACGCCGGGGGCGGTTGCGAGGCGTACCGAGACCGGCGGCGCGGCTCTGAGCGGGTGATCAGGGTCGGGGGCAAAACACATGGTGAAACCTGATTCGCCTCGCCGCCGCCCGTTGCCGCCTCAGGCCGTCGCCAGCGCGATGCCCTTGAACTCGCCGCTGGCGATGCGTTTTTGCCATTCGGCCGGGCCGGTGATGTGGGCGCTGGTGCCGCCCGCGTCCACGGCCACGGTGACGGGCATGTCCACCACGTCGAACTCGTAGATCGCTTCCATCCCCAGGTCCTCGAAGCCGACCACGCGCGCGTGCTTGATGGCCTTGCTGACCAGGTAGGCCGCACCGCCCACCGCCATCAGGTAGGCACTGCGGTTGTCCTTGATCGCCTCGATGGCCACCGGGCCGCGTTCGGACTTGCCGATCATGGCGATCAGGCCGGTCTGCTCGAGCATCATGCGGGTGAACTTGTCCATGCGCGTGGCGGTGGTCGGGCCGGCCGGGCCGACGACCTCGTCGCGCACCGGGTCGACCGGGCCGACGTAGTAGATGACGCGGTTGGTGAAGTCCACCGGCAGCTTCTCGCCTTTGGCCAGCATGTCCTGGATGCGCTTGTGCGCGGCGTCGCGGCCGGTGAGCATCTTGCCGTTCAGCAGCAGCGTCTGGCCGGGCTTCCAGCTGGCGACTTCTTCCTTCGTCAGCGTGTTCAGGTCGACGCGCTGGCTGGTCTGGGTGTTGGGCTCCCACTGCACCTGCGGCCACAGGTCGATGCTGGGCGCCTCCAGGTACACCGGCCCGCTGCCGTCCATGACGAAATGCGCGTGCCGCGTGGCGGCGCAGTTGGGGATCATGGCGACAGGCTTGCTGGCGGCGTGCGTCGGGTACATCTTGATCTTCACGTCCAGCACCGTTGCCAAGCCACCCAGGCCCTGCGCGCCGATGCCGAGGGCGTTCACCTTCTCGAACAGTTCCAGGCGCAGCTCTTCCACCTGGTCCAGCTTGTCGCCGCGCGCGGCCTTGGCCTGCAACTCGTACATATCCAGGTCGTCCATCAGGCTTTCCTTGGCCAGCAGCACGGCCTTTTCCGCCGTGCCGCCGATGCCGATGCCCAGCATGCCCGGCGGGCACCAGCCGGCGCCCATCTCGGGCACGGTCTTGAGCACCCAGTCCACCAGGCTGTCGCTGGGGTTCATCATGACCATCTTGGACTTGTTCTCGCTGCCGCCGCCCTTGGCCGCTACGGTCACGTCCAGGGTGCCGCCGGGCACCAGCTGCACGCTGATGACGGCCGGGGTGTTGTCCTTGGTGTTCTTGCGGGCGAAGTGCGGGTCGGCCACCACGCTGGCGCGCAGCGTGTTGTCCGGGTGCTGGTAGCCGCGGCGCACGCCCTCGTTGATGGCGTCCTCCAGGCCGGTGCCGGCCGGGAAGCCCTCCCAGCGCACGTCCATGCCGACCTTCAGGAAGACGTTGACGATGCCGGTGTCCTGGCAAATCGGGCGGTGGCCGTAGGCGGCCATCTTGCTGTTGGTGAGGATCTGCGCCATCGCGTCCTTGGCCGCCGGGGACTGCTCGCGCTCGTAGGCGCGCGCCAGGTGCTGGATGTAGTCGGCCGGGTGGTAGTAGCTGATGTATTGCAGCGCGCCGGCGATGGATTCCACCAGATCGCCGTAGCGGATGGTCGTGGTCATGGTCTTATGGACTCTCGTGGGGAAGGGAAAAACGAACGCGCCGGATTATCCCCCTGGCACCTTGCGCGGATCTGGCGCGGCGACCGCACCCGCGCCAGGGCCGCGCGGCTTTGATTAGCATGGGCGCCAATCCCAGCCAGGGTGGCGCGCACCCGCGCCGGCGCACGCACCACCCCCAGCCAGTGGTTTTCTTCGATCCCCTTCGTGAGGAGCATGACCGCATGAGCAACAACGACCACCCCCACCCCGACCCGCACGCCGGCGGCGGCACGCGCACCGAGCGCGACACCTTCGGCTCCATCGAGGTGCCGGCCGACCGGCTGTGGGGCGCGCAGACGCAGCGTTCGCTGCAGAACTTCGACATCTCGGGCGAGCGCCAGCCGGCCGAACTGATCCGCGCGCTGGTGCAGGTTAAGCGCGCCTCGGCCAAGGTCAACCAGGCGCTGGGCCTGCTCGACTCGGAGAAGACGCGCGCCATCGTCGCCGCTGCCGACGAGGTGCTGGAAGGCCGGCACGACGGCGAGTTTCCGCTGGTGGTCTGGCAGACCGGCTCGGGCACGCAGACCAACATGAACGTCAACGAGGTGCTGGCCAACCGTGCCAGCGAGATCCTGGGAGGCGAGCGCGGCGAGGGCCGGCGCGTGCACCCGAACGACGACGTGAACAAGAGCCAGTCGAGCAACGACGTCTTCCCCACCGCCATGCACGTGGCGGCGGTGCAGGCGCTGGTGCACCGGCTGCTGCCGGCCGTGCAGGAGCTGCGCGAGACACTGCAGGCCAAGGCCGAAGCCTTCGACGACATCGTGAAGATCGGCCGCACGCACCTGCAGGATGCGACGCCGCTGACCCTGGGCCAGGAGGTCTCCGGCTGGGTGGCGCAGCTGGCGCATGGTGAGCGGCACGTGCGCAACGCGCTGCCGCACCTGTGCGAGCTGGCGCTGGGCGGCACGGCCGTGGGCACCGGGCTGAACGCCCCGAGGGGCTATGCCGAGCAGGTGGCGCAGGAGATCGCCCAATTCACCGGCCAGCCCTTCGTCACCTCACCCAACAAGTTCGAGTCGCTGGCCAGCTGCGACGCGCTGGTCGCGGCGCACGGCGCGCTGAAGACCCTGGCCGCCAGCCTGATGAAGATCGCCAACGACGTGCGCTGGCTGGCCAGCGGGCCGAGGAGCGGCATCGGCGAGATCACCATCCCCGAGAACGAGCCCGGCTCGTCCATCATGCCGGGCAAGGTCAACCCGACGCAGTGCGAGGCGCTGACCATGCTGTGCGCCCAGGTCATGGGCAACGACGTGGCCATCAACATCGGCGGCGCCAGCGGCAATTTCGAGCTGAACGTGTTCCGCCCGATGGTGGCGCACAACTTCCTGCAGAGCGTGCGCCTGCTGGCCGACGGCATGGTCAGCTTCAACGAGCACTGCGCCGTCGGCATCGAGCCGCAGCGCCAGCGCATCGACGAGCTGGTCGAGCGCTCGCTGATGCTGGTGACGGCGCTCAATACGCATATCGGCTACGACAAGGCCGCGCAGATCGCCAAGAAGGCGCACAAAGAAGGCACCAGCCTGCGCGAGGCGGCGCTGGCCCTGGGGCATGTGACGGCGCAGCAGTTCGACGAGTGGGTGGTGCCGGGCAAGATGGTCGGGCGCTGAACAGCGGCGCCAGCCGCTGCCAGCCGCTGCCAGCCGCTGCCAGCCATTTTGATGGCAAATCAGCATCCAGTCCTTTATTCGCAAGGACGTGCAGCTATCAAAACATGAGTGACTGGTGCTGGCTTGCCCGGCTCACGCAGCGCGCTGCATGGACGCCGCAGGGGGTGCGCCGCGTCGCACGGGGGCAGCATGACGCCTGGTTGCGGCGGGGCGTGCGCCGCGCTGGCGGCCTTGCGTGGCCAGACTCTGGCGCGCGCTCTTGCCGGCTGCCGCGTTGCTTGGGCTGGCTCCCGGCCGCTTGCGCGGCGCGGCGGGCGGCTGCGCCGGCAGCCGGGGCGGGCGCCGCAGGAAGGCCAGCAGGCGCCGCTCGGCCGCACTCAGGCCGCGCGGGCTGGCGCCCGTGCGCCCCAGGCGCTGCCACACGCGCTGCAGGCCCGGCCCGGCGTCTGACGCCAGGCGCTCGCCCAGCGCCAGCACCGTAGGGTGCACATAGGACTTGCGGCACACCGCCGGCGTGTTGCCGAGCTGGCGCGCCACCTCCACCAGGATCTGCCGCGCCACGCCGCGCGCTGGCAGCGCGTCGGGCTCGCCGGCGCGCGTGCAGGCCACGCGCGTCAGCTCCAGTGCCTGCACCGTGCCGTGCCAGGTGCGGAAGTCCTTGGCCGTGAAGTGCCCGGCCTCGCCGGCGATCTCGGCGAGATAGGCGTTCACGTCGCCCGAGCCGACGCTATGCAGCCCGCCGTCCTGGTCCTGCCACTGGAACAGCTCCTGCCCCGGCAGCTGCTGGCAGCGGCGCACCACGCGCGCCACGCGCGGGTCGTCCAGCTGCGCCTGCTGCTGCACGCCGCTCTTGCCGCGAAAGCGCAGCACGGTACTGCTGCCCTTCACCGCCGCATGGCGCGTGCGCAGCGTGGTCAGGCCATAGGAGCCGTTGGCCAGCGCGTATTCCTCGTTGCCGACGCGCACGTAGGTCGTGTCCAGCAGCCGCACGATGGCCGCCAGCACGCACTGGCGCGTCAGCGTTTTCTTGCTGCAAGCCTGCAGGTCGCGCTCGATGCAGCGGCGGATGCGCGGCAGCGCCTGGCCAAAGGCGCGCATGCGCTCGAACTTGGATGTGTCGCGCACGCGCCGCCAGTCGGGGTGGTAGCGGTACTGCAGGCGTCCGCGCGCGTCGCGCCCGGTGGCCTGCAGGTGGCCGTTGGGCAGCGGGCAGATCCACACGTCGGCGTAGGCCGGCGGAATCGCCAGGCGGCGGATGTGCGCCAGGTGTTCTTCGTCCTGCAGCCAGTCGCCCTGCGGCGTGCGGTAGCGGAAGGTGTCGCCGTCGCGCACGCGGGTGATGCCGGGCCGGCGGCGGTCCACATATACCAGGCCGGCGGGCAGGCGCGGCGGGCGGGCGGGGGCGGGCGCAGGGGCGGTGGGCATGCGACGATCACACCGCGGCGACCCTGCCGGGGCTGTCGGCGTGCGCCACCGCGCCGCGTGGGAGAGCGCTGTGCCCCCGTGCGGCGGAGAGCGAAATTTTGAGCGTTTAGAGGCTGTAGCCCGCGATAACAAAGGGCTTGCAGCTATCAAAAACAAAGCAGCCGTCCGGCTCGCACCGCGCAGTGCTGCCGAGGACGGCTGCAAAAATTCCAGGCCCGGCGGGTGTGCGCCCGGCCGGGCGTGCAGGCCCCTGCGGGCTGCGTCAGTTCTGCGCGGCCACGCGCGCCTGGTCGATCCAGCTGTCGAAGGTCTTCTGGTGGGCGCGGATCCAGGCGTCGGCGTGGCGCTCAATGTCGGCGGCGCTCTTCTCGCCCTGGTGCACCAGGCGGTTCTGCGCGCTGATATCGGCCAGCGGGATCTGCATGATCTCGAACAGCTTGCCGGCGGCCGGGTTCTTCGCCACCCATTCCTTGTTGGCCACGATGTACTCGTTGTTCAGCGGAAAGCCGTAGTTCTTGCCGTTGGACAGCTTGGTGTCGGTGCCGGCCTGCACGCCGGGCATGGACGAGTAGGGCACCTCCAGCCAGACCACGTCCTGGCCGGTCTTGAGGACGTTGCTCAGCCAGTGCGGCGTCCAGGCGTAGAACAGCACCGGCTTGCCCGACTCGTAGCGCGCCAGCGTCTCGGTGATCAGCGCCGGGTAGTTGCCTTGCGTGTAGTTCACCGTCTTGCCCAGGCCGAACTCCTTGATCTGGTGCTCGACCACCGCCTCGCCGCCCCAGCCGGCGTTGGGGCCGACCAGATCGGCGCGGCCGTCGCCGCTCATGTCGAACAGCTTGGCCAGCTTGGGGTCCTTGAGCTGGTCGATGCTCTTGATGTTGTACTGGTCGGCGGTTTTCTTGTCGATCATGTAGCCCTGCGCCGCGCCGGCGGAATACACCCCCTTGCGCGACAGCTTGGCGTCGCCGCCGGCGGCCTTGTAGAACTCGGAGTGGTGCGGGTTCCAGTGGTTGGCGATCAGCGTGGCATCGCCGTTGGCCACCGCCATGTGCGCCAGCGGGTACTCGACCTCCTTGTACGGCGCGACGTCGTAGCCCAGCTTCTGCAGTGCCTTCATGACCAGCACGGTCTGGAAGGACTCCTCGGCCAGCGAACTCTTGAGGATCGTCACCTTCACGCCCTTGCCGGGCTGGTCCGTCGACGCATGGGCGGCGCCCCCCAGCGCGGCCAGCGACAGGGCGGCAGCCAGGCTGGTGCCGCGCAGGAAGGTGGGAAGCGAGAACGGTCGAACGGTCGTCGTCATGCGAAGGGATACTCCATATGCAGTCCGCGCCAGCCGGGCGCATGGGGGCCGTGCGCCGGTGGGGCGGTGTGTGTGACAAAAGCCCGGGAGGGCTGCGGGTGCGCGCCCGGCGTGCGGGCCGGGGCGCTGAAAACAGGGCCGGTAGGGCGCCAGCCCCGGCGCGTAGCGAGCGCGCCATGGCGCCGCACGCACAGGCCGCGTGCGGCAGGGGCCGGCTTACTTCGCGGCGGCCTTGGCCTGATCGATCCAGCCGTCGAAGGTCTTTTGGTGCGCCTTGATCCAGCCGTTCACGTGGCGCTCGATGTCCGCCGGCTTGGACTGGCCCTGGCTCATCAGGTGGTTCTGGGCATTGATGTCGCCCACCGGCAGCTGCATGAGAGCGAATAGCTTGGCGGCGTCCGGGTGCGCTTCGGTGAACGCCTTGTTGGCGACGATGTGCTGGCTGTTGACCACGAAGCCGTAGTTCTTGCCGTTGGGCAGCTTGGTGTCCAGGCCCTTCTGTTCACCGGGCAGCGAGGAAAACGGTACCTCCAGCCAGACCACATCCTTGCCGGGCTTGAGCACGTTGCTCACCCAGTAGGGCGTCCAGGTGTAGTACAGGATGGGCTTGCCGGCCTTGTACCGCGTGATGGTGTCGGCCATCAGCGCCGAGTAGGTGCCCTGCTGGTGCGTGACCGTCGGGCGCAGACCGTAGGCGTCCAGCTGGTGCTCGATCATTACCTCGCAGCCCCAGCCGGGGGTGCAGCCGGTCAGATCGGCCTTGCCGTCGCCATCGGTGTCGAACAGCTTGGCGATCTTCGGGTCCTTGAACTGTTCGATGTTATGGATCTTGTACTGGTCGGCGGTTTTCTTGTCGATCAGGTAGCCCTGCGCCGCGTTGTCCGAGAACACGCCCTTGCGGTAGAGCTTGGCGTCGCCGCCAGCATTCTTGTAGTAGTCGGCGTGCTGGTGGTTCCAGTGGTCGGCCATGAAGGTCGCGTCGCCATTGGCGATGGCGATGTGCGCCGTGGGGTATTCCACTTCCTTGATTGGCTGGACGGTGTAGCCGAGCTTCTCCAGCGCCTTCATGACCAGCGTGGTCTGGAAGGTTTCCTCGGCCAGCGAGCTCTTGAGTGGCTGCACCGTGACGCCCTTGCCGGGTAGGTCACCGGCGGCCCAGGCGGCAGTGCCGGCGCACATCAGTGCCATGCCGGTGGCGGCGGTCGCCAGGGCGATGCGCAGCTTGCGCGGTGCGGCGTGCGCGGCAGGGAAAGGCGTGGCGGAAAAGGTCATGTGATACGTCATCCTTGGAAAGTCCTTGTATATGTGTGAGTGGGCGGAAAAATGCGAAAGGCAGGGAGCTGCCGCCGCACCGGCCTTGAGCGCGGCGGCAGCCAGGTCAGACGGCCGGCTGTCCGGGCAACGAGCGCGGCTTGGCCGGGGCAGCGGCGCTGCGCTGCGCTGCCGGGGAGGCAGCCTTCGCAGCGGCGTCGGCCTTGGGCGCAGACGGCTCGGTCGCGGCCGGCGTTGCCGGTGCCTGGGCCGTGGCACGTGGGCGCGCCAGGCGCGCCACCAAGCCCACCGGGCCGTTTTGCCACCAGCGGTCGCTGCCGCGGCGCGGCACGCCCATAGCCTGCGTCAGGCGGTCCAGCACGATGGCCAGCAGCACGATCCCCAGGCCGCCGACGGTGGCCAGGCCCATGTCCAGGCGGCCGATGCCGCGCAGCACCATCTGGCCCAGACCGCCCACGGCGATCATCGAGGCAATGACCACCATCGACAGCGACAGCATCAGCGCCTGGTTGATGCCGGCCATGATGGACGGCATGGCCAGCGGCAGCTGCACCTTCCACAGCAGCTGCCAGGGCGAGGCGCCGTAGGCGCGGCTGGCCTCGATCAGGTCCGGACGCACCTGGCGGATGCCCAGGTTGGTCAGGCGGATCAGCGGTGGCAGCGCAAAAACGATGGTCACGATCACCCCCGGCACGTTGCCGATGCCGAACAGCATGACCACCGGCACCAGGTACACGAAGGCGGGTGTGGTCTGCATGGCGTCCAGCAGCGGGCGCGTCCAGCGCTGGGTGCGGTCGCTCGATGCCAGCAGCACGCCGGCGGGCAGGCCGATCAGCACGCAGAACAGCAGGGCGGTGAGCACCAGCGCCAGCGTCACCATGGCGTCGGGCCAGATGCCCAGCACCGCCACGGCAGCCAGCGACACGGCGGTGCCGATCGCCAGTGTGCGTCCCGCGAACTGCCAGGCCAGCAGCGTGGCCAGCACGATCATGGCCGGCATGGGCACGGCCAGCAGCAGGTCGGTCACGCCGGTCAGGGTGGCGTCGATGGGCGCGCGCACGCTCTGGAAGAACGGGCGCAGATGGTCCACGCTCCAGGCCAGACCGTCGTTGATCCAGCCCTGGATGGGCAGGCCGTCGGTCTGCCACTGGTGCCACAGGGCGGCCAGGCCGGTGTCGGGTGCGGCGTCGGGTGTTGCCGCGCCGCTGCTCAGCCAGTCGGCAGCTGCGCCACCGTCGGATGTGGCCCAGGGGTCGGCGGCCGCGGCGCTGGCGCCGCCGTCGGAAGCTTCGGCCCAGGGGTCGGCCGCGTCCACGGACGGCGTGGCACCCGCGTCCGCCCAGGGGTCGGACGCGCTGGCCAGCGCCGCCGTGTCGGCCATGGGTTCGCCGGTCCACGGGTCGGCGGCGACGGCCGTGGGGGCGGCGTCGGGGGCGCTCACGCTGGCGGGCGCATCCGCGCTCCAGGCCGGGGTTTCCACGCCGGCGGCGTTCTGGGTGGCGGGCAGGGTCTCGGTGGTGCTCATCAAGCCTCCTTGCAGTCTTCTTCGATTCAGTGCGCCGGCGCGACAGGGTCGGCGGCGGCGTGGGTGTAGTGCGGGTTCAGCTGCAGCGGTGCCAGTTCCTGCTCCTGCGGCGGCACCGGCGGCGTGTCGCGGTCCAGGAAACGCATCACGCCGGTGCGGCTGATGACGCCCAGGTAACGGCCGGCCTCGTCCACCACCGCCAGCGGGCAGGGCGCGTGCGACATCGGGCCAAACAGGTCGGCCACCGGCATGTCGGCGCTGACCGGGTGGGCATCGGCCAGGAAGGCTTGGCGCAGGCCCAGCGGCCCCTGGTGGCCGTGCAGCGCCTCGCGCAGCGATTGCGAGGACACCACGCCCAGCAGGCGCTTGTCGTTGTCCAGCACATAGGCGTGCTCGCGATCCGAATCCTCCAGGATGCGCAGCGCCGCGCGGCAGCCGCGGTCGTCGTGCGTGGAGACCACGGTGAGCGCCTGGCGCGCGATGTCGGCGGCCTTGAACACGGCAGCGGCGTCCACGCCGCGCACGAAGCTGCGCACGTAGTCGTCGGCCGGGCAGCGCAGGATCTCGTCGGGCGTTCCGACCTGCACTACCTGGCCGTCCTTCATGATGGCGATGCGGTCGCCGATGCGCATGGCCTCGTCCAGGTCGTGCGAGATGAAGACGATGGTGCGGCGCTTCTTCTCCTGCAGGCGCAAGAGCTCGGACTGCATCTCGGTGCGGATGATCGGGTCCAGCGCCGAGAACGCCTCGTCCATCAGCAGGATGGACGGGTCGGACGCCAGCGCCCGCGCCAAACCGACGCGCTGCTGCATGCCGCCCGAGAGCTCGTCCGGGTAGCTGGCGCCCCAGCCGTCCAGGCCGACCTGGGCCAGGGCCTGCTCGGCGGCCTGTTCGCGCTCTTTGCGGCCGACGCCGGCAAGCTCCAGCCCGAAGGCGGTGTTGTCCAGCACCGTCAGGTGCGGCATCAGGGCGAAGGACTGGAACACCATCGAGATGTCTTTGCGGCGCAGCGCGCGCAATGCGCGGTCGCTCAAGGAGCCGATGTCCTGGCCCTCGACCAGGATGCGCCCGGCGGTGGGTTCGATCAGCCGGTTCAGCATGCGCACCAGGGTGGATTTGCCTGAGCCCGACAGGCCCATGACGACGAAGATCTCGCCGGCCTCGATGGTGAAGCTGGCGTCGAACACGCCGATGGACTGGCCGGTACGCGCCAGAATCTCCTGCTTCGACAGTCCCTGGGCCACCAGGTCCAGGGCCTGCTTCGGCTCGTCGCCGAAGACCTTGAAGACGTGGTCGATGATGATTTGCTTGGCCATGCTGGGGCAGCCTCCCTCGCTTGTGGGGTCATGAAATATCCCGAAAAGCCAGGACGGCCTCGCGGAACGCGAAGGCCGAGGCAGGGCGGTCACAGGTGAACCGCAAACCCCGATGCTTTGGCGCCCGCCACCGGCATTCAGGCTCCGGCGGAGCGAACGCGACAGGGGACACCGGATGGCCGACGCCGACGAAGGCGATGAACCAGCCTGGGCCCGGACCCGCATGGCACCTGGTCGAAGGCAGTGCGCAAGGGCCCGGCAAAAAGCGCCAGGACAGACGGGTCGGCGCACGAATCGTCGCGCCGGAACCCACCGGGGCCACGGCGCCGCGCAATGCGGCGGGGCGCCCGGCAAAAGGCATCAGGGCCGAAACCTCGGCCAGAGCAGCGGGCGCCACTGCGCATCAGGCAGGGAGCGCCGCCACCGGGATCCGCCTTTGGTCAGACGCCAAGAAACGCCTCGCCAAAACCGGATTACCTGCGTGGCAGGTTGTAAAACACCGATTCAGTATATTTATTACTTATGTTTGAGTCAAAACACAGGTTTTTGTAAATATGCTAACCATGTGGCAACGAGATTCGCTATTGCTATCCAATAGATAGCTGCCAGCCATTGTTTTTCAATGACTGAAGCCGTTTTTCATTGAAAAATGGCTGGGCCGCTGGCCGAAAGGACGGCCGCGCCGTGGCAGGAGGTGCCTGCCACTGTGGCGCTGCGTCAGTGGCTTGTAAGTCCCACCGACGACAGTGATACGCCAAAATTTCACCATCCGTCAGCCTTGCAGGAGACAAAACCATGAGTGCATCCCCGTCCGCCATCCAGTCCGTGCTGGTCGAGAACCGCGTCATCGAGCCTCCGCCAGCCCTGGTGCAGCAGGCGCGCATCTCCGGCATGCAGGACTACGAGGCTCTGCGCACCGAGGCCGACCGCGACTTCGAGGGCTTCTGGGCACGCCAGGCGCGCGAGAACCTGCACTGGACCCGAGACTTCACCCGGGTGCTGGACGAGTCCAACGCGCCGTTCTACCAATGGTTCGACGATGGCGAGCTGAATGCCAGCGCCAACTGCCTGGACCGCCACATGGGCACGCCGGCGGAGCACAAGACGGCCATCATCTTCGAGGCCGACGACGGCCAGGTCATCACCTACACCTACCGCGAGTTGCTCACCCGCGTCAGCCAGTTCGCCAACGCGCTCAAGAGCCACGGCGTGAACAAGGGTGACCGCGTGCTGATCTACATGCCGATGGGCGTGGAGGGCGTGGTGGCGATGCAGGCCTGCGCACGCATCGGCGCCACGCACAGCGTGGTCTTCGGCGGCTTCTCGGCCAAAGCAGTGCAGGAGCGCATCGTGGACGCCCAGGCCGTCGCCGTAGTGACCGCCAACTACCAGCTGCGCGGCGGCAAGGAACTGCCGCTCAAGGCCATCGTGGACGACGGCCTGGCCCTGGGCGGCTGCGAGTGCGTGAAGAACGTCTTCGTGTTCCAGCGCACGCCTACTGCCTGCAACATGGTCGCGGGCCGCGACAAGACCTTCGACGAGGCCATGCAGGGCCAGAGCAGCGAGTGCGCGCCCACACCCGTGGGCGCCGAGCATCCGCTGTTCATCCTCTACACCAGCGGATCCACCGGCAAGCCCAAGGGCGTGCAGCACAGCACCGGTGGCTACCTGCTGTGGGCCAAGATGACCATGCAGTGGAGCTTCGACCTCAAGCCCGAGGACGTGTTTTGGTGCACCGCCGACATCGGCTGGGTGACCGGCCACAGCTACGTCGCCTACGGCCCGCTGGCCGCCGGCGGCACGCAGATCATCTTCGAGGGCATTCCGACGTATCCGAATGCCGGGCGCTTCTGGCAGATGATCGAGCGCCACAAGTGCACCATCTTCTACACCGCGCCCACCGCCATCCGCTCGCTGATCAAGGCCGCCGATTCCAACGAGGCCGTGCACCCGAAGAACTGGGACCTGTCCAGCCTGCGCATCCTGGGCAGCGTGGGCGAGCCGATCAACCCGGAAGCCTGGATGTGGTACTACCGGAACGTTGGCGGCGAGCGCTGCCCGATCGTCGACACCTGGTGGCAGACCGAGACCGGCGGGCACATCATCAACCCGTTGCCAGGCGCCACGCCGATGGTGCCGGGCTCGTGCACGCTGCCGCTGCCGGGCATCTACACGGCGGTGGTGGACGAGACCGGCAATGAGATGCCGGACGGCTCGGGCGGCATGCTGGTCATCCAGCGCCCCTGGCCCAGCATGATCCGCACCATCTGGAACGACCCCGAGCGCTTCAAGAAGACCTATTTCCCCGAGGAAATGCGCGGCGCCTACCTGGCGGGTGACGGCGCGGTGCGCGACAAGGCTACCGGCTACTTCCGCGTCACGGGCCGCATCGACGACGTGCTGAACGTCTCGGGCCACCGCATGGGCACGATGGAGATCGAATCCGCCCTGGTCGCCAAGTCCGACATCGTGGCCGAGGCCGCGGTGGTCGGCCGGCCCGACGATCTGACCGGCGAGGCCATCTGCGCCTTCGTGGTGCTCAAGCGCCCGCGCCCCACCGGCGATGAAGCCAAGCAGATCGCCAAGGAGCTGCGCGACTGGGTGGCCAAGGAGATCGGCCCGATCGCCAAGCCCAAGGACATCCGCTTCGGCGACAACCTGCCCAAGACACGCTCGGGCAAGATCATGCGCCGCCTGCTGCGCTCGCTGGCCAAGGGCGAGTCCATCACCCAGGACACCAGTACGCTGGAGAACCCGGCCATCCTCGACCAGCTGGCGGAGAACAACTGACCGCCGCTGCGCGCCAACACGCTCTTGCAGCCGCCCCGGTCAAGCCGGGGCGGCTTTTTTTCCGCTCCACAGGGGGCAGGCGCTGTAGGAGCAGGGCGCAAGCCGACCTGGATGCACGCCCTGGCGTAGCTGCATCCGCTACAAACGGGCGTGTTCCACTTCCGAGGATGGCATCCATGAACCTGCGAACCCTGATCCTGCTGCTGGTGGTGTTGGCGATCGGCGCGCTGGCGGCGCTGAACTGGCCCACGCTGTCGGCGCCCACCGTGGTCTCGCTGGGTCTGACCACCGTGCAAGCGCCGCTGGGGCTGATCATGCTCGCGCTGACGGCGCTGCTGGCCATCTTCTTCGTCGCCTACGTGCTGACCCTGCAGGGCACGGTGCTGATGGAAACCCGCCGGCACAACAAGGAAATGACCGCCCAGCGCGACCTGGCCGACAAGGCCGAGGCCTCGCGCTTCACCGAGCTGCGCAACTTCCTGGAGCTGCAGCATGGGGCGGTGCTGGCGCGCATGGACGCGCTGGAGGCGCGCATGAACGCCCGCGTGCGCGAGACCGAGAACGTCACCGCCGCCTACGTCGGGCAGCTCGGCGACCAGCTGCAGCAGCGCCGCGCCGACACGCCCACGGCCACCCGCATCGAGCCCGGACTGCATCCCTGAGCGCCGCGCCCGGGCGCACAAAAAAGCCGCAGGCCCGACAGGGTGCTGCGGCTTTTGCCTGCCATGGCTACCTGCAGTGCAGGGCCATGGCGCGGGGCAGGGCGCTTATTTCTTCTGCGCCAGCACCCAGTTGGCCAGCTTCTTGGCCTCGTCGGCGTTGACCTGGGCATTCGGCGGCATGGGCACGGGGCCCCAGACGCCGGAGCTGCCCTTCATGATGTGCTCAGCCAACTTGTCGGCGGCGCCGGCCTGGCCGGCGTACTTGGCGGCCACGTCCTTGTAGGCCGGGCCGACCAGCTTCTTGTCCACCGAGTGGCAGGCCATGCAGTTCTTGGACTTCGCCAGGGCCTCGTCGGCCATGGCGGGGGCAGCCACGGAAAGGACCATGGCCAGGGTGAACAAGGTGCGTTTCATGCGGAGGTTCCTGTGGGGGTTGCAGTACATTGGTTCTTTTCAATGCGATTGTAGTGTTCGCGGTTGACGCAGGGGCCTGCGGCGCCGGCGTCACCGGGGAGGAAGCGGCATGTACAGCCTGCTATTGGGTCTTCTGTTGATCACGCTCAAGTACCTGGGGGTGGCTCCGGTCGCGGGCTGGTCGTGGTGGTGGGTGCTGGCGCCGTTCGCCGTCACCGCCGCGTGGTGGGGCTGGGCCGATGCGTCGGGCTTGAGCAAGCGCCGCGCCATGGAGAAGATGGAGCGCCGCCGCCAAGAGCGCATCGACCGGCACAAGCAGGCCATGGGCGTGCGCCCGCGGCGCCCGCGTTGAGGTGATGCAACTATGCTTTCAGTAGCTGAAAGCCCTTTTTTCACAAGGGCCTGAGCGGGTTTTCACAAGAAAAAAGGCGTGGCGCCAGCACGTGGCCTCAGCGCACGCCGGCCTGTGCCGCCGCCTTCCACGCCTGGGCGGCGGCCGGCGCGTCGCCCCGCTGCTCGGCCAGGGTGGCCAGGGCACGCCAGGCGTTGGCGCGCAGCACGGCGTCCGGCAGCTGCGTGGCGCAGGCCGCCAGCAGCTGCTGCGCCTTGCCCCACAGCCCGCGCTGCAGGCAGGCCATGGCCGACAGGTATTGCAGCCGCGCGTCCTGCGGCCGCGCCTGACTGGCGGCCTCGATGCGTGCCAGCCAGGCGGCGTCCAGGCCGCCCAGGCTGTCCTGCAGCACCGTGATCAGCTTGCGTGCCTGGCTCTCCAGCAGCGGGGGCTGCGTGTCCGGGCTGGCTAGGCGCTCCCAGGCCGGCAGCAGCCAGGCGCGCACGCGCACCGGCTCGCCGCCCAGCTGCACCAGGCGCTGCGCGGCGTGCATGGCGACTTCGGGCATGGCGCGCTCGCTGCTTTCCAGCTCCGCCCACAGCTGCTCCAGCTGCGCGCTGTCGCGTGCATCGTCGATGCGTTCAAAGACCAGACCGCGCACGATGCTGGCCGCCGCGGCGGGCGAGAAGGCGTGGTGCTTGGCCAGCAGCCGCGCGGTGTCCAGCGCCTCGCCGTGGCGCCGCGTCAGGCGCGCCGCCTTCAGGCGCGCGCGCAGCGCCAGGGTGCGGCGCGACGCGCCCACGGGCAGGCTGGCCAGGCGCTCCAGCGCTGCCTCGGCGTCGCGCTCGTCCAGCGCCCAGCGCGCGGCGCGCAGCTGTGCGCCTTCGCGCAGTTCGGCCTCGCTGCCAGCTGCGGCGCCGGCACTGTCCAGCGCCCGCTGCAGGTGCGATTCACGCAGGCCGCCGTCCTGCAGCGCATGCGCGGCCTCGGCCGCCAGCAGGTGCGCCAGCACGCGCAGCTGGCGGCCGTGCGGCACGCGCTCGGGGCCTTCGGCCAGGCTGCGCTCGCGGGCAATGGCGGCCTCGGCGGCGCGCCGTGCGCGCAGGAAGCGCCCGGCCAGCAGCTGCGCCAAGCCGTCCAGCAGCGCGCCGTGCATGGCGCGCTCCTTTTGCAGCATGCGCCAACGGCGCGCGCGCAGCGGCAGTCCGGCCAGCGTGTCGAAGCCGCGCAGCGCGGCGTACAGCAGCACGAAGGCAGCTAGCAGCAGCACCAGTACCATGTTCAGCGCCAGGTCGACCCGGTAGGGCGGCCAGAAGATGGTGATGCTGCCCTGGTTGCTGCCGGCGAACAGGGCGACGGCGACAGCACCGCCAAACAGGGCCAACAGCCACAACGCGGCGCGCATGCCGTCAGCGCCCCGCCGCCGCCGTGGCCAGCGCGGCCAGCGTGTTGTCCAGCGCCGGCAGCTCGGCCGACTGGATGTGCCCCTGCAGCTGCGACAGCGCGGCGATGGCGCCCTGGGTGCGGCGCGAGGTCGGGTCGAAATACTTGGCCAGCGCCGCATTCGCGCCCTGCAGGTCCGCGCGCGCCGAATCGGTGCGCCGCGCCAGCAGCGCCAGACGCGCGTTCAGCAGCTTGAGCTTGAGGTTCTCGCGCAGGAAGAACGCCTGGTCGGGCGCGACCAGCACCGCGTCCGGATGGTCGATGCGGCGCACGCGCACCAGGCCGCGCGCCTCGTCGCGCGCGCCGTCCCAGGCGCGGCGCAGCAGCGCGCGCCAGGCCGGCTCGTCGGCCGGCGGGTTTTCGGCCTCGGGCAGCTGGCCGGCGCCGCGCATGTCGTGCGGCCGCGCCACGGCGGCCAGCAGCGGCAGCTCGTCCACCTGCCGCACCAGGTCGTCCAGCCGGCCCAGCAGGCCAGCGGTGTCGGTGACCTTGGCGCGCTCCAGGCTTTCCAGGTCCTGGGCAATGGCGCGCTGTACTGGTGCCAGGCGTGGCTGCGCGGCACGCTCGATGCGCTGGTGCGCGCTCTTGAGCGCGGCCACCAGCGGCTGCAGGCTGCCGGTGAGCTGGGACTGTTGCTGCGCCAGGCGCAGGCCGGCCTCGATGTCCACCACCAGGTTCTCGTCGCGGGTGCGCGACAGGCTGTGCATGAGTTCTTCGAGCTGGCTGCGCTGCAGCGCCACCTCGGCCACGCGGGTCTCGGTCAGCGCCAGGCGCGCAGCGGTGTCGCGCGCCAGCTCCTGCGCCTCGCGCGCCAGGGTGCGCGCCTCGATGGACTGCGCGCCCGCGTCGGCGCTCTGGCGCGCCAGCTGCTCCTGAATGGACGACAGGCGCTGCCACAGCAGCAGCGAGCTGACCAGCCCGGCCAACGCCAGCATGCCCAACAGCCACAGCCCGGCGCGCAGCGCGGCATCAGGGCCCGGCCGGGGCGCGGCGGCGGGCGACTTGGCTGGCTCGAAAGCTGGCTCAGTGGACATGCAGCGATTTTATCGACGCCACCACGTCGGCAAGCGCCGGGCGGCACTCATGCACCGTGCCGAAACCCGCCGCGCGTGCGGACTGCGCGATGCGGCCGTGCGTGGCCAGCGCGCGGGCGCGGCTCCAGTCGGCGCCGGGCAGGGCGGCGCCCAGGTGCGCCACGGCTTCGGAGCTGCTCAGCAGCCACAGCGCGCCATCGGCCGCGGCGCTGCGCGCCAGCGCCTGCTGCGCGGCGTCCAGGCAGGGCGCGCCGCGCTCGTAGGCGGCGACGAAATCGGCCTGCACGCCGGCGGCCTGCAGCTGCTCGCCCAGCCACTGCCGGCCCTGGCCGCCGGGCACGGCGGGCGTCTGGCTGCCGCGCACCACCAGCACCCGGTCGCCCGGGCGCAGCTGCGCGGCCACCACCGGCCATAGCGCCTCGGAGTCGAACTGCGCGCTGTCCGCCGGCGGGGCGTCGATCAGCACGTCCGCCACGCCCACTGCGCGCAACGCCTGCGCGGTGCCGGGGCCGGGTGCCCATGCTCTGGTATTGATAGCTGCAGGCCATTGCTGCATATGGACCAGGGCCGGATTTGACTCGGAATCGGCGAAAAAATGCGCCACCGCATTCGGGCTGACAAACATCAGCGCGCGGTAGCGCGTCAGGTCGCGCCGCGCCTGCTCCAACGCCTGGCGCAGCGCCGGCTCGCGCAGCGTGCGGATCTCGATCAGCGGCAGCGCCTGCGCGTCGATGCCGTGGGCGCACAGGTCGGCGGTCCAGCGTGCGGCCTCGCGCGCCGGGCGGGTGACGATGGCGCGCGGCGCTGGCACGGCTGCCCGGCTCACGCCGCGCCGACGGCGCCCGCCGCGCGCAGCCGCCCGGCGACGTCCAGCCCCAGTGCGTCGGCCTGCTCCAGGGTCGTCACCGGCGCTGCGCCCTCGGCGCGCACCAGCGGCACGCGTTGCTCGACGTCGCCCCAGGCGGCGCGCAGGCGCAGCGTGCCGTCGTCCTGCCACTGGCCGTGCGCGGCCAGCGGCATCGAGCAGCTGCCACCCATGGCACGGCTGACGGCGCGCTCGGCCGTCACCGTGAGCCAGGTGCGCTGGTGCGCCAGCGGCGCCAGCGCCGCCGTCAGGTCGGCGCGACCGGCGCGGATTTCGATGCCCAGGGCGCCCTGGCCGGCGGCGGGCAGCATCTGTTCGGGCTCGAAGATGCTGCGGATGCGCTCGTGCAGCCCCAGGCGCTTCAGGCCCGCGGCCGCCAGCACGATGGCGTCGTACTGGCCCTCGTCGAGCTTGCGCAGCCGGGTGTTGACGTTGCCGCGCAGCGGCTCGATGCGCAGGTCCGGGCGCAGCGCCTGCAGCAGCACCTGCCGGCGCAAGCTGGAGGTGCCGACCACGCCGCTGCGGGGCACCTCGTCCAGCGACGCGAAGCGCGGCGAGACGAAGGCATCGCGCGGGTCCTCGCGCTCCATCACGCAGGCCAGCGCGAAGCCGGCCGGCAGCTGCATCGGCACGTCCTTGAGCGAATGCACGGCGATGTCGGCGCGGCCTTCCTCCAGGGCGGTTTCCAGCTCCTTGACGAACAGGCCCTTGCCGCCGACCTTGGACAGCGTGCGGTCCAGGATCTGGTCGCCGCGCGTGGTCATGCCCAGCAGGCTGACGCGGTGGCCGCGCGCGACCAGCAGCTGCTGCACATGCTCGGCCTGCCACAGCGCCAGCTGGCTTTCGCGGGTGGCGATGACGATGGAAAGGGAGGGGGAATCGGGGGAGGAGGACATCAGCAAAACCGTATGGCGGCCCGTGGCGCCGAAGGGCTGGCGCCGGCCGCGCGGGATGCTAGCATGCTGCGCTGCAACAGCCGCGCCGGGCCGTCTTGCTGCTTTCTTCCGTGTTCTGCCTGGTGCGCCAGGAGACCCAACCGCATGAACGCCCCCGACGCCGCAGCCCCACGCGAGGCCGACGCCAGCACCGCCCCGGCCCCGGCCGCCCCCGCGCCCCGCCGGGCGGACAAGGACCAGCCCCTGATCCAGGACATCCGCCTGCTCGGGCGCATCCTGGGCGATGTGATCCGCGAGCAGGAGGGCGTGGCTGCCTATGACCTGGTCGAGCAGGTGCGCAAGCTGTCGGTGGCCTTCCGGCGCGACGCCGACCACGAGGCCGACCGGGCGCTGAAGAAGCTGCTGAAGTCGCTCACCACCGACCAGACGGTGAGCGTGATCCGCGCCTTCACCTACTTCAGCCACCTGGCGAACCTGGCCGAGGACCGGCACCACATCCGCCGCCGCGCGGTACACGAGCGCGCCGGCAGCACGCAGGAGGGCAGCATCGAGGTGGCGCTGGCGCGCCTGCGCTGGGCCGGCATCGCGCCGCGCACGGTGGCCGAGACGCTGGCGCGCGCTTACGTGGCGCCGGTGCTCACCGCCCACCCGACCGAGGTGCAGAGAAAGAGCATCCTGGACGCCGAGCGCGAGATCGCCCAGCTGCTGGCGCAGCGCGACGACATCGCCACCCGCGCGCAGCTGTACAAGAGCGCGCGCGACACGCTCACCCCACGCGAGTTGGCGGCCAACGAGGCGCAGCTGCGCGCGCGCGTGGCGCAGCTGTGGCAGACACGGCTGCTGCGCCACGCCAAGCTGACGGTGGCCGACGAGATCGAGAACGCCCTGTCCTACTACGAGACCACCTTCCTGTCCGAGATCCCCAAGATCTACGCCGACATCGAACGCGAGCTGGGCGGGCAGCAGCCGGTGGCCAGCTTTCTGCGCATGGGCCAGTGGACCGGCGGCGACCGCGACGGCAACCCCAACGTCAGCGCCGCCACCCTGTCGCTGGCCCTGTCGCGCCAGGCCGAGGTGGCGCTGCGCCACCACCTGACCGAGGTCCACCTGCTGGGCGGCGAGCTGTCGCTGTCGGCGCGGCTGGTGGAGGTCTCGCCCGAGATGCGCCAGCTGGCCGAGCGCTCGCCCGATACCAGCGAGCACCGGCTGGACGAGCCCTACCGGCGCGCGCTAACCGGTATCTATGCGCGCCTGGCGGCCACGCTGCGCAACCTGACCGGCACCGAGGCCGCGCGCCACGCCGTCGCGCCGCAGAACCCGTATGGGGATGCCGACGAGTTCCTGGCCGACCTGCGCGTCATCGACGCCTCGCTGCGCTCGCACCAGGGCGCGGTGCTGGCCGAAGGCCGGCTGCGGCCCCTGATGCGCGCCGTGGAGGTGTTTGGCTTCCATCTGGCCACCGTGGACCTGCGCCAGAGCTCGGACCAGCACGAGCGCGTGGTCGCCGAGTTGCTGGCCACCGCGCGCGTCGAGGCCGACTACGCCGCCCTGGACGAGGAGCGGCGCCGCGCGCTGCTGCTGGCGCTGCTGCAGGACGCGCGGCCGCTGCGCGTGGTCGGCGCGGCCTACAGCGAGCACACCCAGGGCGAGCTGGCGATCTTCGAGACCGCCGCCAGTGCGCGCCGGCGCTTCGGCGCCCAGGCCATCCGCCACTACATCATCAGCCACACCGAAACCGTCAGCGACTTGCTGGAGGTGCTGCTGCTGCAAAAGGAGGCCGGCCTGATGCACGGCGCCTTGGGCGACGCCGATGCGCAGGCCGAGCTGATCGTCACGCCGCTGTTCGAGACCATCGAGGACCTGCGCAATGCCGCGCCCATCATGCGCGCGTTCTATGCGCAGCCCGGCATCGCCGCGCTGGTGCGGCGCGGCGGGGCGCTGCAGGACATCATGCTGGGCTACAGCGACAGCAACAAGGACGGCGGCATCTTCACCAGCAACTGGGAGCTGTACCGCGCCGAGATCGCGCTGGTGCAGTTCTTCGACGAGCTGAATGCCGAGGCCGCGCGCGGCGTGGCGCAGATCCGCATGCGCATGTTCCACGGCCGCGGCGGCACCGTGGGGCGCGGTGGCGGGCCCAGCTACCAGGCCATCCTGGCGCAGCCGCCGGGCACGGTGCGCGGACAGATCCGCCTGACCGAGCAGGGCGAGGTCATCGCCTCCAAGTACGCCAACCCCGAGATCGGCCGGCGCAATCTGGAAACCCTGGTGGCGGCGACGCTGGAGGCCACGCTGCTGCAGCCGACCAAGCCGGCCACCGAGGCCTTCCTGGAAGCCGCCGAGCAGCTGTCGCGCGCCAGCATGGCCGCCTACCGGGCGCTGGTGTACGAGATGCCCGGCTTCACGCAATATTTCTTCAACGCCACGCCGATCCGCGAGATCGCCGAGCTGAACATCGGCTCGCGCCCGGCCTCGCGCAAGGCCAGCCAGAAGATCGAGGACCTGCGCGCCATTCCCTGGGGCTTCAGCTGGGGCCAGTGCCGCCTGACGCTGCCGGGCTGGTACGGCTTCGGCGCGGCGGTGGAGGCGTTCGTCAAGGCCCCTGGCGAGGACCCCCGGGCGCGCCTGCAGCTGCTGCAAAAGATGTACCGCCAATGGCCGTTCTTCCACACCCTGCTGTCCAACATGGACATGGTGCTGGCCAAGAGCGACTTGGCGCTGGCCTCGCGCTACAGCGAACTGGTGCCCGACGCGCGCCTGCGCCGGCGCGTGTTCGCCGCCATCGAGGCCGAGTGGCAGCGCACTGCCGATGCGCTGGCGCGCATCACCGGCACGCGCCAGCGCCTGGCCGGCAACACCGCGCTGGCGCGCTCCATCCGCCACCGCTTCCCGTACATCGATCCGCTGCACCACCTGCAGGTCGAGCTGATCCGGCGCTGGCGCGCCGGCCAGGGCGACGAGCGCGTGCAGACCGGCATCCACATCTGCATCAACGGCATCGCCGCCGGCCTGCGCAATACCGGCTGACGCGCGCCGGGCCGCAACGCATGGACCGCTTTATCGCGCCGCCGTGGGCGCAGCGCCTGGGCGCCGACATTGCCTGGGCCTATGCCGCGCGGCTGGCGCTGGCGCTGTCGGCCGTGCTGGCGCTGGGCCTGTGGGGCGGCCACGCCGAGGCGCTGGTGCCGCTGCTGCTGGGCGTGTTCGCCAGCGCGATTGCCGAGACCGACGACAGCTGGCGTGGGCGTCTGCGTGCGCTGGCGGTGACGCTGGCGTGCTTCGGCAGCGTGGGCCTGGCGGTCACGGAGCTGGCGGCGCGCCCGCCGGCACTGTTGGCAGCGCTGCTGGCGTGCAGCTTCGTGTTCACGCTGCTGGGCGCCATCGGCGGGCGCTACCGCGCCATCGCCGCGGCCACCATCATCCTGGCGCTGTACGCGGCCATGACCGAAAGCACCGGCGGCGCCGCCCGGCTGCCGGCGCGACAGGTGGCGGCGCTGCTGCTGGCCGGCGCCGCCGGCTACGGCCTGCTGTCGGTGCTGTGGAGCGCGGCCGCGCCGCTGCCGCCGGTGCGCCGGGCGCTGGCCGGGGTGTATGCCGCGCTGGCGGCGCACCTGCGGCGCAAGGCGGCGATGTTCGAGCCGGTGCGCGGCGTGGACCTGCGCCAGCGGCGCCTGGCGCTGGCCTGGTCCAACGCCCGCGTGGTCGCGGCGCTGAACGCTGCCAAGGAAAGCCTGCTGGCGCGCACAGTGCCCGGGCAGCCGCCGCCGGCGGCGCTGGCGCGGCTGCTGCAGGGGTACTTCATCGCCCAGGACATCCACGAGCGCGCCAGTGCCTCGCACTACCCCTATGGCCAGTGGACCGAGGAGCTGTTCCACAGCGACGTGCTGTACCGCTGCCAGCGCGTGCTGCTGCTGCAGGCCGACGCCTGCAAACAGCTGGCGCAGGGGCTGCGGCGCGGCCGGCCGCCGCGCGTGCAGGCGCCACATGGCCAGGCGCTGGCCGACCTGCATGCGTCGCTGGCCTGGCTGGCGCGCCAGGACCTGGCCGCCTGGCGCCGGCCATTGGCCACGCTGCGCGCAGTGGCGCGCAACCTGGACCGGCTGGGGGCGCAGCTGGCCGCGGCCACCGGCGAGGGCGCCGCGCCGGTCCAGGACGATGTGGCGCTGCGGGACGCAGCGCCGCAGTCGCTGGCCGAAGCCTGGTCGCGGGTGCGCGCCCAGCTGCGCGTGCGCTCGCCGCTGTTCCGCCACGCGGTGCGCCTGTCGCTGGCGCTGGCGGCGGCCTGGGGCCTGATGCAGTGGGCCGACCCGGCGCACGGCTACTGGATCATGATGGCCACGCTGATCGTCTGCCAGCCGACCTATGGGGCCACGCTGGCGCGGCTGGCGCAGCGCATGGGCGGCACGGTGGCGGGGCTGCTGCTGGGCTGGGTGCTGATGCGGCTGTTTCCGCAGCCGCAGCTGCAGGCGCTGCTGGCGGTGGCGGGCGGCGTGGTGTTTTTCGTCACCCGCGCCCAGCGCTACCTGCTGGCCAGCGCCGCCGTCACGCTGATGGTGCTGATGCTGTTCAACCACGGCACCGGCGCGGCGTCCGCGCTCATCGTGCCGCGCCTGCTGGACACGCTGGCCGGGGCGCTGATCGCCGCTGCCGCGCAGCTGCTGGTGCTGCCCGACTGGCAGGGCCGGCGCCTGGGGGCGTCGGCGGCGGACGCGCTGGCCGCCTGCGCCGCCTACCTGCGCCAGATCGTGGGCCAGTACGCCACCGGCCGCGTCGACGACCTGGCCTACCGCGTGGCGCGGCGGCGCGCCCACGACGCCGACGCGGCGCTGTCGGCCATGCTGGGTCACATGCTGCGTGAGCCGCCCTGGGTGCGGCGCCACGCGCGTGCGGGCCTGGACCTGCTGGTGCAGGTGCATACCTTGTTGGGACAGCTGTCGGCGCTGGGCGCGCACCGCGAGCTGCAGTCCGCCGGCGCGGAGGGCGATGCACGGGCGGTGCAGGTGGGCGAGGCGCTCGCCGCCCGCATCGAGGCACTGGCGCAGGCGCTGCGCGTCCAGGCGGTGATAGAGGAGGAGCTGGTGGCTGACGCCGCGCTGCCCTGGGCCGAGGCACTGCGCGCTCCGTCCGGCCCGGAGGCCGAGCCGTCGGTGCTGCGCCAGCAGCTGGCGCAGGTCAGTGTCCAGTTGCCGGCGCTGCGGGCCGCGGCGGCGGCGCTGGTGCATGCAGCGGACCCGGCGGCGGCCGGTGGCTGAATTAATGCGCTATTGAAAATATAGCTAAAGGCCCTTTGTTTGAAAGGGCTGAGGCGAATTTTTACCCAAAACCGTGCCGCGGCGCCTGCGCCGGCAGCGTTCCGGCCGCGCGCTTACTTCATGCGGCTGGCGCGGCTCACGTACAGCGCCACGGCGGCGATCTCCACATCGCTCAGGGTGCTCTTGAACGCCGGCATGGCGCCGATGCCGTCACGCATGGCGCGCGAGACGCGCGCCGCGTCGGGCTGCAGCTCGTCGAACACCGGGCCGATGGCACCCTCGCTGCCGGCGTCCTTCAGGGTATGGCAGACGGCGCAGGCCACCGGCTTGGCGCTGGTGAAGAGCTGCTTGCCCAGTTTCATCTGCGCGGCCTCATCGGCGGCATGGGCGCCGGCACCGGCCAGCAGCAGGGCGGTCAGGGAGGCGGCGCGGATCAGGTTCTGGTGTTTCATGGCGGGGCGAAGAGATAAGAAGTGAGGCAAAAAAGGCAAGGCAAGGGCCTCCCGCCCGGCGGGCGGGGGCACTTGCACGGGGAATCAGCGAAGGTTCGGCGTCAGGCGACGGTCACCGTCACCGCATGGTCGGCCCAGCTGTTGTTGTTGTAGCCACTGCGGTTTTCCAGGCGTTCCTGGGGCTGTGTCGCACCGTTGGTGTTGGTGGCGCGGCTGGCCAGGGTGTGCGTGCCCTTGGGCAGGCGCGTGGACAGCACGAACTGGCGCCAGGCGTATTTGCCCATGTCCGGGCCGATCAGGCGCGCGGGCTGCCAGGTCTTGCCGCCGTCGGTGGACACCTCGACGCCCTTGACTGCGTGCATGCCGCCGAAGGCCACGCCGTTGATCTGCACCAGGCCGGCGGCCTGCGTGCCGTCCTCGGGCAGCGGGCTGTTGATCCAGGACTTGACGTCCATCTCCTGCACCGAGGGCTGGCTCGGGTCGGCCTTCACGCCAGGCGGCGAGATGCGGTAGCCGTGCGCCATGATGCGCGCCTCGCTCTCCTGCGGAGTGAAGGCCAGGCGCTTGATGTACTTGATGTTGTTCACGCCGGTGAAGCCCGGCACGATCAGGCGCAGCGGGCCGCCGTGCGCCAGCGGGATCGGCTCGCCGTTCATCTCCCAGGCCAGCAATGCGTCCTGCATCGCGGCGACGGGCACCGAGCGCTCAACGACCACGGTCTTGGGGTCGATGCCCTCGGGCAGCACTTCGCCGCCGGTGCCGGTCATGTAAGGCATGCCATCGGCCACTCCGCCTAGCGCCGCGACCACGTCACGCACCGGCACGCCGCTCCAGACCACGCAGCCGGCGGCGCCCACGGTCCAGGCGGTGCCGCTGGGCTTGGACGGGAAGAAGCCCCGGCCGTTGCCCGAGCACTGCAGCACCATGGTGATGGTGTCCAGGCCCAGGGTCTTCAGTTCGGCCACGCTGAGCGCGCGCGGCTGCTTCACGCCCTCGACCTGCACCTTCCAGGCGTCGCGGTCGGCGACGATGGACTCGGGCGGCGTGGGCAGGTTGTTGCGCACGTACAGCTGGTCGGTGGGCGTGATGACGCTGGTGCCGAAGGCGCTGCGCTTGGTCTCGATGGTGGTGGCGCTGTGCACCGTGACGGCGTCGGCGTTCTTCCAGCTGGCATAGCCCGGCAGGGGCTTGCCTGCGGGCGTGGCGGCCGGTGCGGCGGCGGACTGCGCCAGCGCGCCGCCATGCATGCCGGCCAGTCCGGCGGCAGCCAGGGCGCTGGCGCTGCCGGCCAGCAGGCGGCGGCGTGGCAGGTTGGTGGCTGGGGTAGCGGTGGTCATGGGTGTCTCCTCAGGGTGGGTCGTGGGTGAAGCAAACAGGGGGTAAAGGTCAGTGCGCGGGCGCTGCCGCCAGCGCCTGGCTGGCCACGGCAATCGCCTGCTTCTTCTGCGAGATGAACAGCAGCGGGCGGCCTTGCTGCGAGCGCGCCACCTTCCAGTAGGTGTTGCCCCACCAGCCCTGGCCATCGGCCAGTTGCTGCGGCTGTTCGAAGGCCATCACGGTGACCAGCCCGCCGCGCTCGAAGAAGGTGGTGAGGTGGTAGGCGCGCGTGCCGTCGATGTCGCAGGGCCGCACCAGCTGCGTGTAGCCGGGCAGGGGGCGGCCGGCGGGCAGGTCGAGGCGGCGCGCGATCTCGGCCTCCTGCAGGAAGCTGCCGCGCAGCGTGCGCTCGTGGTATTCATGTTCCAGTGCTGCGCGCACCAGCTCGGGCGGGCGCATGGCGAACACCGCCGAGGCCGCGCCGCCACCGATCAGCAGCGCCGCCAGCACCCGGCGCACGCCGCGCTGCGCATGCCACGGCGTGTGGCGGAACAGGCTGGCCGGCGGGTCGCCGGCGGGAAAGGCCAGCGCCAGCTCGGCGCGCGCGCGCAGGTCCAGCGCGGTTTCCGGGGGGAGTTCCGACGGATGCATCACAGGCTCTTTCGCAACGGGATGACGCTGGCGCTCGGCTCGGCTGCGCGCGCATCGGCAGAGGCCGCGTCCACGGCGCCAGGGCGCGGCGGCGCCAGCGCCGCCTTCAGGGCATCGCGCGCCCGCGCCAGGCGCGACAGCACGGTGCCGGGTGCGATGTCCAGTGCCTCGGCCATCTGCGCGGTGGGCATGTCGTCGAAGTAGTACAGCACCAGCACTTCGCGGTGGATGGGGGCGATGCGCGCCAGTGCCTTGACCACGTCGAGCTGGTCGTCCAGCGCTTGCGGCGAGGTCTGGGCCTCGAGTGCACCCACGGCCTGGGCATCGTCGTAGACCAGCGCCTGCTGCGGCGCCAGATGCCGCAGCGCGTGGCGCCGCATGATCTGGAACAGCCAGGCGCGCGCCAGGCTGGCATCGCGCAGCTGGTCGCGGTGCCGCCAGGCGCTGGTGAAGCAGTCCTGCACCACGTCTTCCGCCAGCGCACGCGAGCCCGTCAGGGCCCAGGCGCTGCGCAGCAGGAAGCGGTAATGCTCGCGCACCCATTGGTTGTAGCGCGACTCTGCGGTGGGGATCATGGTGGTCTAGAGCGGGGTGGCGCGCCGCTCATTCCATGTCCCATGTGAGGGAAAACACGTATTCAGCGGAAAGTTTGTGAAAAGTGCTGGACGGAAGACACGGCGTTACCCCGTGCTGGCGCAGACGTGAAGACGCCGTGCCGACAGGAGACGAGGCGTGGCCAGCGTGACCTGCCCGGGCGCACAAAAGACAACGGCCCCTGCATGCGGACATGCAGGGGCCGTGATCGGCTCAGGTGCCTGGCCTGGCCTGGCCTGGCCAGGCCAAGCTGGGTACGGTGGCTTATTCCTTGCGCCGCGCGGCGGTACTGGCCACGGCCAGGGCCGTCATGTTCAGCACGCGGCGCATGGTCGAGGCCGGCGTCAGGATGTACGCGGTGGCGGCCGTGCCCATCAGGATCGGGCCGACGGTGACGCCGCCGCTGCTGGTGGTCTTCAGCACGTTGTAGAGGATGTTGGCCGAATCCAGGTTCGGGCAGATCAGCACGTTGGCCGAGCCGGTCAGCGTCGAATCACCCAGGTAGCGCTCGCGCACGCGCGGCTCCAGTGCGGCGTCGCCGTGCAGCTCGCCGTCGCACTCGATGTCCGGGTGGCGCTGCACGAACAGGTCGCGCGCGGCGCGCATCTTGCGCGCCGAGGCGCTGCGCGAGGAGCCGAAGCTGGAGTGCGACAGGAAGGCCACCTTCGGCGGGATGCCGAAGCGCTGCACCTCCTGCACCGAGGCCCAGGCGATGTCGGCCAGTTCCTCGGCGCTGGGGTCTTCGTTGACGTACGTGTCGGCGATGAACAGCGTGCCGCTGGTCGAGGTCATGACGGCATTCAGCGCCGCGTACTGGCGCGCGTCCTCGGCGCGGCCGATGATGCTGTCGATACGCTCCAGGTGCGTCTCGTAGGTGCCCGCCAGGCCGCAGATCAGCGCATCGGCGTCGCCCAGCCTGACCATCAGCGAGCCGATGATGGTGTTGGAGCGGCGCACGGCAGCTTTCGCCACCTCGGGCGTGGCGCCGTTTCTGCGCATCAGCTGGTGGTAGGTCTCCCAGTACTGGCGGAAGCGCGGGTCGTCGGAGGGGTCGCAGATCTCCACGTCCACGCCGGGCTGCATGCGCAGGCCGGCCTTGGCGATGCGCGCCTCGATCACCGCCGGGCGGCCGATCAGGATCGGGCGGGCGATGTGGTCGTCGATGGCCACCTGCGCGGCGCGCAGCACGCGCTCGTCCTCGCCGTCGGCATAGGCCACTCGCTTTTGGTCATCGGGCAGCGTCTTGACGGCGGTGATCACCGGGCGCATCAGCATGCCGGTCTGGTAGACGTAGCGCGCAAGCTGCTCGCGGTAGGCTTCCATGTCTTCGATCGGGCGCGTGGCCACGCCGGAGTCGGCGGCGGCCTGGGCCACGGCCGGGGCGATCTTCAGGATCAGGCGCGAGTCGAACGGCGTCGGGATCAGGTAGTCGGGGCCGAAGGTCAGCTCGGTGCCGGCGTAGGCGGCGGCGACTTCCTCGCTGACGTTCTCCTTGGCCAGCGCGGCGATCTGGCGCACGCAGGCCAGCTTCATCTCCTCGGTGATCTTGGTCGCGCCGCAGTCCAGCGCGCCGCGGAAGATGTAGGGGAAGCACAGGACGTTGTTGACCTGGTTCGGGTAGTCCGAGCGGCCGGTCGCCATGATGCAGTCCGGGCGGATGGCCTTGGCCAACTCCGGGCGGATCTCGGGCTCGGGGTTGGCCAGCGCCAAGATGATGGGCTTGTCGGCCATGGTCTTGACCATCTCGGCCGTGAGCACGCCGGGGGCCGAGCAGCCCAGGAACACGTCGGCGCCGTTGACCACGTCGGCCAGGATGCGGGCGTCGGTCTTCTGGGCATAGCGCGCTTTGGACGCGTCCATGCTGCCGCGGCCCTCGTAGATCACGCCCTTGGAATCGACCATGAAGACGTGCTCGCGCTTCACGCCCAGGCCGACCATCACGTCCACGCAGGCAATGGCCGCGGCGCCAGCGCCGGAGACGGCGACCTTTACCGCGCCGATGTCCTTGCCCACCAGTTCCAGGCCGTTGAGCAGCGCGGCGCTGCTGATGATGGCCGTGCCGTGCTGGTCGTCGTGGAACACCGGGATGTTCATGCGCTTGGACAGCTCCCGCTCGATGTAGAAGCACTCGGGCGCCTTGATGTCCTCCAGGTTGATGCCGCCCAGGGTCGGCTCCAGCGCGGCGACGATCTCGATGATTTTGTCCGGGTCGCGCGCGTCCAGCTCGATGTCGAACACGTCCACGCCCGCGAACTTCTTGAACAGGCAGCCCTTGCCTTCCATCACCGGCTTGCCGGCCAGCGGCCCGATGTCGCCCAGGCCCAGCACGGCCGTGCCGTTGGTGATCACGCCCACCAAGTTGCCGCGCGAGGTGTAGTCGAAGGCCTTGGACGGATCGGCCTGGATGTCCAGGCAGGGATAGGCCACGCCCGGTGAGTAGGCCAGCGACAGGTCGCGCTGGTTGGACAGGGGCTTGGTGGGGGTGACGGAAATCTTGCCGCGCGTGTTGTTGCGGTGGTATTCGCGGGCAGCTTCGCGCAGGGCGGATTCGGCGGCGGACAGAGTCTTGGTCATGGCAGAAAAGGAGCGACAGCTCGAAGGAAAAACCGGCGATGTGCCGGTCTGAAACAATCAAAACACATCTCGTGCGGGCGGTGACTAAGCGCCGCACCGCAAGACCAAAAAAGCCCCGACGGCTGTCAGGCCGGCGGGGCGGGATTTTCAGCGCCCCCTTGTGGGGGAACGCGGCGTCACGGTGCCGTCAGTGGGCATCGGCCTGCTTGGCGGCCAGCACAGCCGCCGAGGTGTCGTGGCTGGCGCCGTTGAAGAACACGTTCAGGGCCACCGCCGCGAGCGAAGACAGCAGGATACCGGATTCGATCAGCGGGTGGATGCCGTGCGGCATCCACTGGCGGAAGTTCGGCGCGACCAGCGGAATCATGCCCACGCCGATGGACACGGCGACGATCATGGCGTTGTTGCGGTTGCGCTGGAAATCCACGGTTGACAGGATGCGGATGCCGGTGGCAGCCACCATGCCGAACATCACCAGGCCGGCGCCGCCCAGCACCACGGTGGGCAGGGACTCGATCAGCGCGGCCATCTTGGGCAGCACGCCCAGGATGATCAGGATGAAGCCGCCCGCGATGCAGACCCAGCGGCTCTTCACGCCGGTCACCGCCACCAGGCCCACGTTCTGCGAGAAGCTGGTGTAGGGGAAGGTGTTGAAGATGCCGCCGATCAGCGTGCCCAGGCCGTCGGTGCGCAGGCCGCGCTTCAAGTCTGCGGGGGTGATCTCCTTGCCGGTCATGTCGCCCAGGGCCAGGAACATGCCGGTGGACTCGATCATCACCACGATCATCACCAGCGTCATGGTCAGGATCAGGATCGGGTCGAACACCGGCGTGGCGATCTGGAACGGCAGGATGACGTCGAACCAGTTGGCCTTGCCGACCTTGCTGAAGTTCATCAGGCCCATGGCGGCGGTGATCACGCCGCCGACGATGATGCCCAGCAGCACCGAGATGTTGGCCCAGAAGCCGCGGCCGAAGCGCGCGATCAGCAGGATAGTCACCAGCACGATGCCCGAGATGCCCACGCCGGTCAGGTCGGCGTACTTGGGGTTGGGCACCGTGGGCACCACGGCGAAGCCCTTGGGCACCGGCGGCAGCGACGAGCCGGGCGCGCCGGCGGCGGCCTGCGCCTCGGCCAGCCACTTCAGGTGCTCGGGGTTGGGCACGGAAGGGGCCGTGGGGCCGACGGGGTTGCCGAAGATCCAGTTGATGCCCACGCGCATCAGGCTGATGCCGATGACCGCGATGATGGTGCCGGTGACCACCGGCGGGAAGAAGCGCAGCATGCGGCTCATCGCCGGTGCGATCAGGATCGAGACAATGCCGGCGCCGATGACCGAGCCGAAGATCAGCCCCGCGCCCACCTGCCCGCCATTGGCCTGTGCCATCGACACCATGGGCGCCACGGCGGCAAACGTCACGCCCATCATCACCGGCAGCTTGATGCCGAACCACTGCGTCATGCCCCAGGCCTGGATCAGCGTGACCAGGCCGCAGACAAACAGGTCGGCGGAAATCAGGTGCGCCACCTGGTCGGGCGGCAGGTTCAGCGCGCGCCCGACGATGAGCGGCACGGCGACTGCGCCGGCATACATCACCAGCACGTGCTGCAGGCCCAGCGTGGTGGCGCGGCCCCACGGGAGTTTTTCGTCGACAGGATGGACGGACGTTGCCATGAGGGTCTTCCTTGGTTCCTCGATATGCTGTTGCGGCACTGCCCTGGGGCAGGCCTCTATACCGGATCGGCGCCAGATTGCGCACACCGATCCATACAAAAAGTGTATACAAAACGGCGTATGACGCAGAAGGGGGAAACCCGGCGGTGAAAACCCTGAGTCATGTAGGTTTTGTCCAGGCTCAAAGGGTTGTCAGGAAGCCATGAAAAAACCCGGCCTTGGCCGGGTCGGGTCATGTGCGGGGCTGCTGGCGCCGTGTCAGGCGAGCAGATCCACCAGGCTGCGCGCCACCACCTTGGTGGCGCGGCGCAGGTCTTCCAGCTGCACGCGCTCGTCTGAGCGCTTGGCATGGCTTTCCAGCACCGTGCGCGGGCCGGCGCCGTAGATCACGCCGGGAATGCCGCGCTCGACGTACAGGCGCACGTCGGTGTACAGCGGCGTGCCCACGGCCGGGGGCTTGGCGCCGAACAGCTGCTCGCCGTGGCGCTGGATGGCGTCCACCAGCGGGGCGTTGCCGGCCAGCGGCGTCATGGCGTTGGCCAGCAGCAGGCGCTTGATCTCCACGCGCACGGCGTCCTCGCCGGTGTAGCCGCGCTCGGTGTTGAAGCTCTGCACCGCCTGGTCGATCACGCCGCGGATGCTGGCTTCCACCTCGGCCGGGTTCTCCTCGGGGATCATGCGGCGGTCGATCTTCAGCACCACCTTGCCGGGCAGCACATTGGTGTTGGTGCCGCCCTCGATGCGGCCGATGTTCACGTACGGGTGGTTGATGCCCGGCACCTGGGAGCGCACGGCCTTGTACTTCACGTTCTCGGCGTACAGGCCGTTCATGATGGCCGTGGCGGCCTGCAGCGCGTCCACGCCGGTCTCGGGCACCGCAGCGTGCGCCATCTTGCCGTGCACGGTGATCTCCATCTGCAGGCAGCCGTTGTGCGCGGTCACCACCTCGTAGCTGAAGCCGGCGGCGATCATCAGGTCCGGCTTGGTCAGACCCTGCGCCAGCAGCCAGCCGGGGCCCAGCAGGCCGCCGAACTCCTCGTCATAGGTGAAGTGCAGCTCGACCGCGCCCTTGGCCGGCTTGGCCACCTCCTCCAGCGCGCGCACGGCGAAGGTGAAGGTGGAGAAGTCGCTCTTGCTCACGGCGGTGGCGCGGCCGTACATGGCCCCGTCCACGATCTCGGCGCCGTAGGGGTCGTGCGTCCAGCCTTCGCCCGGGGGCACCACATCGCCGTGCGCGTTCAGCGCGACGGTGCGGCCGCCGTCGCCGTAGGGGCGGCGCACGATCAGGTTGGTGATGGACTGCATGCCGTAGTCGCGCACTTCGGCCTCGGGCACGGCATGGCGCTCTGCCTCGAAGCCGAAGGGGGCGATCAGCTCGGCGGTGCGCTCGGCGTGCGGCGCGTTGTTGCCGGGCGGGGTGTCGGTGGGCACGCGCACCAGTTCCTGCAGGAACTGCACCTGTTCGTCGAAGTGCTGGTCGATCCAGGCGTCCAGGGCGGCGTAGGTGGCTTGGCGGTCGGGATTCATCGGTAATGCTCCTTGGGTATTCGGGACTGGATCAGGCGGTCTCGGTGGCCATCTCGTCGGCGAGCTGCTCCAGCACGTGGCTGAACGCATCCACCGCCAGCTGCATGTCGTCGCTGGTGCTCGACTCCAGCGGGTTGTGGCTGATGCCGCTGTTGATGCCGCGCACGAACAGCATGGCCTGGGGCATGACCTCGTGCAGCTTCATGGCGTCGTGGCCGGCGCCGCTGGGCAGGCGGAACAGCGGCACGCCCAGAGCCTGCACGGCGTTTTCCCAGCGCTTTTGCCAGGTCGGGCAGCTCGGCGCGGCGGCCGCTTCCATGGTCTTTTCGGTGGTGTACTGCAGGCCGCGGCGCTGGGCGATCTCGTCGAGCTTGGCCAGAATGTCAGCGGCCAGGGAGTCGCGCTGCTCGTTGGTCGGCGCGCGCAGGTCCATGCTGAACTTGCAGCGGCCGGGCACCACGTTCATCGAGCCCGAGGGCACTTCCAGCATGCCGATGGTGGCCACGCTGTTGCCGTCGCGCGCGGCGCGCTGCTCCATGTACAGCGCCAGCTCGGCCACGCCCAGAGCGGCGTCGCGGCGGCGGTCCATTGGGGTGGTGCCGGCGTGGCTGGCCATGCCGCGCATCTCGCAGGCGTAGCGCACGCTGCCGTTGATCGAGGTGACCACGCCCAGCGGGATGTCCAGCTCGGTCAGCACCGGGCCCTGCTCGATGTGCACCTCGATGAAGCCGAGGTACTTGGACGGGTCGCGCTTGAGCTTCGGGATGTCGGGGATGCACAGGCCGGCATGCTCCATCGCCTCGCGCATGGTGATGCCGTCGGCGTCCTTCTGGTCCAGCCACTCCTGCTGGAAGTCGCCGATCAGCGCGCCCGAGCCCAGGAAGGTGGCCTTGTAGCGCTGGCCTTCTTCCTCGGCAAAGCCCACCACCTCCAGCCCGAAGGGCAGGCGGCGGCCGGCGCGGTGCAGTTCGCGCACCACGGCCATAGGCACAAAGATGCCCAGGCGCCCGTCGTACTTGCCGCCGTTGCGCACCGTGTCGTAGTGGCTGCCGGTGAGGACGTACTTGCCGCCCGTCTCGGCCGGGTGGTAGCGCCCAACCACGTTGCCCACGGCATCGATCTCGACCTCGTCGAAGCCGCAGTCGCGCATCCAGTGGCTGATGCGCTGGGCGCAGGCACGGTGTGCGTCGGTCAGGTAGGTGACGGTGAGCTGGCCCTTCTCGGCATAGCCCGGGTCGCTGTTGGTGCTCAGGCGCTCCTGCCAGTCCCAGACGTCGTGGCCCAGCGTCGGCTCGTAGCCGAACTTGTCGTTCAGGCGGATCTCGGCGATGCGGTGGATGTTGCGCAGCGCCTCGCCGCGCTCGAAGTCGGGGTGGTTGTGCAGCCGGCGCTCGAAGGTGTCGATGATTTCCTGCTTGGGCAACCCCAGGCCGCGCGGGCCGCGCACGGCCAGGATGAACGGAAAGCCGAAGCGCTCGTTGTACAGGCGGTTCAGCTCCTGGATGCGCGCGAACTCCTCGGGCGTGCAGTTGGTGAGGCCCGCCTTGTTCTGCTCGTTGGTCGATTCGGCCGTCAGCGTGTTGCTGACCATGGCCTTGCCTGCCAGCTCCGGGTGGGCGCGGATGAGCTGCAGCTGCTTGTCTACGCCGGCCGCTTCCAGCGCTTGCACCATGGCGTGCTTGAGGTGCGCCAGCGACTTGAACGGGCGCTGCGCCAGGGCCGCCTCGGCAATCCAGGGCGAGTGTTCGTACACGCCGTCCAGCAGCGCCACGGCCTCCTGGGTCGAGGCAGCATTGAGTTGGTCCAGGGTCAGGGCCATGGTGTCTCCTTGTATCACTACGAAAAAGATAGCTGCCAGCCCATGTATCCAAAGGGCTGGCGCATGATTTGCCTTGGTTTTACGGCGCCGGGTGCTGCTGCGCCCAGTGCCGCGCCAGGTCGATGCGGCGGCACACCCAGACGTCCGGGTACTGCTGGATGTGGTCCAGGAAGCGCTGCAGCGCGGTGATGCGGCCCGGACGGCCGAGCAGGCGGCAGTGCATGCCGATGCTCATCATCTTGGGTGCGTTGTCGCCGGCCGGGTCGCCCTCGGCATACAGCACGTCGAAGCTGTCCTTCATGTACTGGAAGAACGGGTCGGCGTGCGAGTAGCCCTGGGGCAGGGCGAAGCGCATGTCGTTGCAGTCCAGCGTGTAGGGCACGATCAGCTGCGTGGCCGGGCTGCCGTCGGTCTTGCCCACGCGCATCCACAGCGGCAAGTCGTCGCCGTAGTAGTCGCTGTCGTAGACGAAGCGGCCGGCATCGGCCACCAGGCGGTGGGTGTTGGGGCTGTCGCGCCCGGTGTACCAGCCCAGGGCGTGGTCCGTGCCCTGGCCGTACAGCTCGTCGAAGATCGCCAGGCATTCCTGCATGTGCGCGCGCTCGACCTCCTCGGACATGCCCTGGTAGTGGATCCACTTCAGGCCGTGGCAGGCCACCTCGTGGCCCAGCTCGTCGAAGGCCTGGGCCAGCTCGCGGTGGCGCTTCAGGGCCGTGGCCACGCCGAACACCGTCAGCGGCAGGCCGCGGCGTTCGAACTCGCGCAGCAGGCGCCACACGCCGGCGCGCGAGCCGTATTCGTAGATGCCGTCCATGCTCATGTGGCGCTCGGGATAGGACGCCGGATTGAACAGCTCGGACAGGAACTGCTCGCTGCCGGCGTCACCGTGCAGCACATGGTTCTCGCCGCCTTCCTCGTAGTTCAGCACGAACTGCACCGCCACGCGGGCGCCGCCGGGCCAGTGCGGGTGCGGCGTGTGGCGGCCGTAGCCGACCAGGTCGCGCGGGTAGGAGGAGCAGGCGTCGTAGATCTTCGTCATGGCAGGATGGAATCAACCAAGGGCGCCCGAGAGGGCGTGGGACAGGTCGCTGGTGGGAAGCTCGCGGTCGAACTGCAGGCCGGCCTGCACGTTGTCCAGGTGCTCCTGCATCAGCCGCACGGCAGCTTCCTCGTCGCGGCGCGCCAGGGCGGCGACGATGGCCTCGTGTTCTTCGTGGGAGTGTTCGGCGGCGCTGGTGGATTGGTACATCAGCGTGATCAGTGCGCAGCGCGAGATGAGCTCCCCCAGCAGCTGCGCCAGCACGTCGTTGCCCATCAGTTCGGCCATGCGCACGTGGAAGTCGCCCAGCAGCTCGGTGCGCTGGTTGACGTCGCCGCCGTCCATGGCCTTCTTCTCGGCCGCGACGTGGGCTTTCAGGGCGCGGATCTGCGCCGCGGTGCTCTGCGCCAGGAAGGCGCGCACCATGGCGCTCTCGACCATGCGGCGCACGGCGAAGACCTGGCGCGCCTCCTGCACCGAGGGCGTGGCGACAAACGCGCCGCGCGCCGGCTCCAGGCGGATCAGGCGGTTTTGCGACAGCTGGAACAGTGCCTGGCGCACCAGCGTGCGTGAGACGCCGAAATGGTCGGCCAGCTTTTGCTCGGCCAGCTTGGTGCCGGGCAGCAGGCGATGCTCGACGATGGCGCGCGTCAGACTCTCGACGATAAAGCCAGTGGTGGAAGTCTCCATAGGCCCATCATACCGGCGGAACACAATTTTTGTATGCAATTTTTGTGGACTAATCTTGTAATTTGTGCTGGCTCGTGCCCCAATGCGCCCTGAGTGGCTGCCAGACGCCGCCGCAGCCTGCCGCGGCATGCCGATCGCCACAGGTTTTTTCGCCCGCACGGGCGCCCCATTTCCACGGAGACACCTACATGACCACGCCTTCCCGCCCGCAGCTCGCCGACCCGCAAGGCTTCTTGCTGTCGCTGTTCCAGACCGCGGTGCAAAGCGCCCAGCCGCTGCACGGCATGGAGCGCCACCTGCCGCCGCCGCCCAAGGGACGCACCCTGGTGCTGGGCGCGGGCAAGGCCGGCGGCGCCATGGCGCACGCGCTGGAGGCGCTGTGGCCGCAGGACGCGCCGCTGTCGGGCCTGGTGGTCACGCGCTACGACCACACGCCGCCGCGCCCCGAAGGCCTGGCCCAGCGCATCGAGGTGGTCGAGGCCGCGCACCCGGTGCCCGACGCCGCCGGCCTGGCCGCCGCCGGGCGCATCCTGGAGCTGACGCGCGGCCTGTCCGAGGACGATCTGGTGCTGTGCCTGATCTCGGGCGGCGGCTCGGCGCTGCTGACCTTGCCGGCCGAGGGCATCACGCTGGGCGACAAGCAGCGCATCAACCGCGCGCTGCTCGAGTCCGGCGCCGCCATCGACGAGATGAACTGCGTGCGCAAGCACCTCTCGCGCATCAAGGGCGGGCGCCTGGCGGCGGCCTGCGCGCCGGCGCGCGTGGTCACGCTGGCCATCAGCGACGTGCCGGGCGACGACCCGTCCATCATCGCCAGCGGCCCCACGGTGCCCGATGCCAGCACCTGCGCCGACGCCCTGGCCATCCTCACGCGCTACCGCATCGACATCGCCCCGAGCGTGCGCGCCGCCCTGGAGGCCGGCACGCTCGAGACCCCCAAGCCCGGTGACGCGCGCTTCGCCGGCCACGAGGTGCACCTGATCGCCACCCCGCAGCAGTCGCTGGAGGCGGCGGCCGAGGCCGCGCGCGCCGCCGGCGTGGCCGCGCACATCCTGTCCGACGAGATTGAGGGCGAGTCGCGCGAGGTCGGCAAGGTGCACGCCGCGCTGGCCCGCGCCGTGGCGCGCCACGACCAGCCCTTTGCGCGGCCCTGCGTCCTCCTGTCGGGCGGCGAGACCACAGTGACCATCCGTCCGCGCCAGCCCGGCGCCGCCAAGGGTCGCGGCGGGCGTGCCGGGGAGTTCTGCATGGGCCTGGCGCAGGCGCTGCAGGGCCAGGACAACGTCTGGGCGCTGGCGGCGGACACCGATGGCATCGATGGCGTGGAGGACAACGCCGGCGCCCGCGTCGCGCCCGACACGCTGGCGCGCGCGCAGGCCAAGGGCCAGCGCCTGACCGACTACCTGGAGCGCAACGACGCCTACGGTTTCTTCGGCGGCCTGGGCGACCTGGTGGTCACCGGACCCACGCACACCAACGTCAACGACTTCCGCGCGCTGCTGGTCCTGTAATCGCCGTTTTTAAGTCAAAAGTGCTGCAAGCCCTTTGTCTCAGAGGGCTTCCAGCTCACTTCTTGATAGCATCCTCGCGCCCCAGCGCCTCCCACCATTCTTGGTCGAAGCGCCCCTGCAGGAAGGCGATGAAGGCCTGCACTTTCTGCGGCACCAGGCGCGGCGACGGGTAGACGGCGTGGATCTCCTGCTCGGGCAGCCGGCAGGCCTTGAGCACCTCGACGATGCGCCCGTCCTGCAGCGACTCGTGCGCCACATAGCGCGGCACGGCAGCGATGCCCATGTGCGAGCGCGCCGCGGCCAGCAGCGCCGACAGGTTGTTCGAGCGCAGCCGACCGGTGACGGTGACGGACACCTGCTCGCCCTGCGCGCCGCGCATGCGCCAGACATCGTTGCCCTGCACGCTGCTGTAGATCAGCGTGGCGTGGTCGCGCAGGTCCGCCGGGCGGCGCGGCGTGCCGTGCTGGCGCAGGTAGCGCGGCGAGGCCACCAGCACCCAAGGATTGACGCCCAGCGTGCGCGCGCCCAGCGACGAGTCCGCCAGCTTGCCCAGGCGCAGCGCCACGTCGATGCCGTGCGCCACCAGGTCGGTGTAGCGGTCCTCGAAACTCAGGTCCACCTGCACCTCGGGGTTGAGCTGCATGAACTCCAACGCCAGCGGGATGACCACGCGCCGCCCGAACGCCACCGAGCTGCCGATGCGCAGCTGCCCCTGCACGCGCGTCTGCGGCCCGCGCACGGCGCTCTCGGCCTCGGCGACGCTGGAGACGATGGCCTTGCAGCGCTCGTAGTACAGCGCCCCGGCCTCGGTCAGGCTGACCCCGCGCGTGTTGCGGTTGAGCAGGCGCACCGCCAGGCGCGCCTCCATCGCCGCCACCTGCTTGGTCACGGTGGGCTGGGTGGTGGTGAACTCGTGCGCGACCTTGGTGAAGCTGCCGGTCTCGGCCACGCGCACGAACATGTGCATGGCGTCGATGCGGTCCATCGCCTGCCGGCGGCTGCTGCTGCGTTCGCGTTCGCTCATGGGCTGTTTCCCGCCTGTTATTCCTTGGGGGAATAAATTTTATAGCCTCCACGGGCGTTCCCGAAAGCGGCACCGCTGCCTACAGTCGGCTCCAGGTTTTAAGGAGATAGCCACCATGGCAAAGATAAAAGCGATCGAGGCAGCCGTCCAGGTTCTGGAAAAGGAAGGCGTCAGCATCACGTTCGGCGTTCCCGGCGCGGCAATCAACCCGCTGTACGCGGCAATGAAGAAGCACGGCGGCATCGGCCACATCCTGGCCCGCCACGTCGAGGGCGCCAGCCACATGGCCGAGGGCTACACCCGTGCCGAGGCCGGCAACATCGGCGTGTGCATCGGCACCAGCGGCCCGGCCGGCACCGACATGATCACCGGCCTGTACTCGGCCAGCGCCGACTCCATCCCGATCCTGTGCATCACCGGCCAGGCGCCGCGTGCCCGCCTGCACAAGGAAGACTTCCAGGCCGTGGACATCGCCTCCATCGCCAAGCCCGTGACCAAGTGGGCCACCACCGTGCTCGAGCCGGCCCAGGTGCCGCGCGCCTTCCAGCAGGCCTTCCACCTGATGCGCTCGGGCCGTCCCGGTCCGGTGCTGATCGACCTGCCGATCGACGTGCAGCTGGCCGAGATCGAGTTCGACATCGACACCTACGAGCCGCTGCCCGCGTACAAGCCGGCCGCCTCGCGCAAGCAGGCCGAGAAGGCCATCGAGATGCTGGGCGAGTCCGAGCGTCCGCTGATCGTCTCCGGTGGCGGCGTGATCAATGCCGACGCCTCCGACCTGCTGGTCGAGCTGGCCGAAATCCTGAACGTGCCGGTGATCCCCACGCTGATGGGCTGGGGCACCATTCCCGACGACCACCCGCTGATGGCCGGCATGTGCGGTCTGCAGACCAGCCACCGCTACGGCAACGCCACCATGCTGGCGTCGGACTTCGTGTTCGGCATCGGCAACCGCTGGGCGAACCGCCACACCGGCTCGGTCGAGGTCTACACCCGCGGCCGCAAGTTCGTGCACGTGGACATCGAGCCCACGCAGATCGGCCGCGTGTTCGCGCCCGACTACGGCATCGTCTCGGACGCCAAGGCGGCGCTGGAGCAGTTCGTCGCCGTGGCCCGCGAGTGGAAGGCCGCCGGCAAGCTCAAGGACCGCAGCGCCTGGGTCTCCGAGTGCCAGGGCCGCAAGAACAGCGTCGAGTACCTGCGCAAGACCAACTTCGACAACGTGCCGATGAAGCCCCAGCGCGTGTACCAGTGCATGAACCGCAACCTGGACCGCGACACGACCTACGTGTCCACCATCGGCCTGTCGCAGATCGCCGGTGCCCAGTTCCTGCACGTGTACAAGCCGCGCCGCTGGATCAACTGCGGCCAGGCCGGCCCGCTGGGCTGGACCGTGCCTGCCGCCCTGGGCGTGCGCGCTGCCGACCCCAAGCGCAAGATCGTCGCGCTGTCGGGTGACTACGACTTCCAGTTCATGATCGAGGAGCTGGCCGTGGGCGCGCAGTTCAAGCTGCCCTACGTGCATGTGCTGGTGAACAACAGCTACCTGGGCCTGATCCGCCAGGCACAGCGCGCGTTCTCCATCGACTACTGCGTGCAGCTGGCGTTCGACAACATCAACATGTCCGAGGACGAGGTCAGCCGCGGCTACGGCGTGGACCACGTCAAGGTCGTCGAGGGCCTGGGTTGCAAGGCCATCCGCGTGCACAGCCCGGATGAGTTCAACGCCGCCATGAAGCAGGCCGAGGCCTGGATGGCCGAGCACCAGACGCCGGTGGTCATCGAGTGCATCCTGGAGCGTGTGACCAACATCGCCATGGGCACCGAGATCGACAATGTGGTCGAGTTCGAGGACGTCGCCTCGGACAAGGCCGACGTGCCCAGCGCGCTGGCCATGCTTGACTGACACCTGCGTGTCCGAACGGGGCGGGGCCGGTGGCCCTGCCTCGCATTTGCTTTCTTCCCGATAAAAACCGTTCCCTGGAGATCCTGGCCATGCCCCGTTTTGCTGCCAACCTGAGCATGCTCTTCACCGAGGTGCCGTTCCTCGAGCGCTTCGAGCGCGCCGCCAATGCTGGCTTCGAAGCCGTGGAGTTCCTGTTTCCCTACGCCCACACCGTCGAGGAGATCCAGGAGCGCCTGAACGCCACCGGCCTGAAGATCGTGCTGCACAACCTGCCCGCCGGCGACTGGGACGCGGGTGAGCGCGGCATCGCCTGCGACCCCAAGCGCGTGGACGAATTCCGCGCCGGCGTGGCCAAGGCCGTGACCTATGCGCACGCCCTGGGCGTGCCGCAGCTGAACTGCCTGGCCGGCAAGGCGCCGGCCGGCGTCGACGCCGCCACGCTGCGCCGCACGTTCGTCGAGAACCTGCGCTTCGCCGCCGCCGCGCTGAAGATGGCCGACCTGCGCCTGCTGATCGAGCCCATCAACCCGTTCGACATCCCCGGCTTCTACCTGAACCGCACGGACGAGGCCCTGTCCATCCTGGACGAAGTCGGCGCGGACAACGCCTTCGTGCAGTACGACATCTACCACGCCCAGCGCACCGAAGGCGAGCTGGCCGCCACGCTGCAAAAGCATCTGGCGCGCATCGGCCACGTGCAGCTGGCCGACAATCCCGGCCGCAACGAGCCCGGCACCGGCGAGATCCACTACCCGTTCCTGTTCGCGCTGCTCGACCGCATCGGCTATGCCGGCTGGGTAGGCTGCGAATACAAGCCTGCCGCCAGCACCGAGGCCGGCCTGGGCTGGATCGAGAAGGTGGCCGGCCAGAAGCGCTCCGCCGTCGCTGCCTGAGCTTTACAGGGCGAGTAGCGCCCGATCTGCGGCCCGCGCATGCAACGCTGCGCCGGGCCAGCCTTGACCCCCAGAACCATTAGGAGAAAAACCATGAACGCCTCTTCCCTCAAGCTCGGTTTCATCGGCCTGGGCATCATGGGCGCGCCCATGTGCGGCCACCTGATTGCTGCCGGCCACCAGCTGTTCGTCAACACCGTGGGCAAGGTGCCGGCGCCCATCGCCGAGAGCAGCGCCACCCAGTGCACCACCGCCCGCGGCGTGGCCGAGCGCGCCGACATCATCTTCGTGATGGTGCCCGACACTCCCGACGTGGAGAAGGTGCTGTTCGGCGAAGACGGTGTGGCCGCCGGCCTGAAGGGCAGCAGCGGCAAGATCGTGGTCGACATGTCCTCCATCTCGCCCGTGGCCACCAAGGACTTCGCCAAGCGCATCGAGGCTGCCGGCGCCCAGTACCTGGATGCTCCCGTCTCCGGTGGCGAGGTCGGCGCCAAGAACGCCACCCTGTCGATCATGGTCGGCGGCCCCGATGCAGCCTTTGCCCGCGTCAAGCCGCTGTTCGAAAAAATGGGCAAGAACATCACCCTGGTGGGCGGCAACGGCGACGGCCAGACCGCCAAGGTGGCCAACCAGATCATCGTCGCGCTGAACATCGAGGCCGTGGGCGAGGCGCTGCTGTTCGCCTCGCGTGCCGGTGCCGACCCGGCCCGCGTGCGCGAAGCCCTGCTGGGCGGCTTTGCTTCCTCCAAGATCCTGGAAGTGCACGCCGAGCGCATGATCAAGCGCACCTTCGATCCGGGCTTCCGCATCGCACTGCACCAGAAGGACCTGAATCTAGCGCTGTCGGCCGCCAAGGAACTGGGCGTGTCGCTGCCCAACACCGCAAACGCGCAGCAGCTGTTCAACGCCTGCGTGGCGCACGGCGGCGCAGCCTGGGACCACTCGGGCATGGTGCGCGCGCTGGAGTTCATGGCCAACTTCGAGGTCGGCCAGAAGGTCCAGGAATCGTAAAAACAGGGAAGGGGGCGGCAAAGGCGTACAAAAACTGTATACACTTTGCCGTCCTTTGATGGCGCCGCGGCCTGGCGGCACGCAGCCGACGGGCCGCGGCGTCTTTTTTTGATTCCCTCAACATGGCAGGCGGGCCGCAGAGTCCGCCCCTTCAGGAGACTTCCACCATGGGCCTGAGCACCCACGTCCTCGACACCATGAACGGCTGCCCGGCCGCCGGCATGGCCATCGCCCTGTATTCCACCGACGGCGATCAGGCCACCCTGATCAAGCGCCTGGTGCTGAACCATGACGGCCGCACCGATGGCCCGCTGTTCGACAACGACAGCCTGCGCACCGGCACCTACCGCCTGACCTTCGACGTCGCGGCCTACTTCAAGGCGCGCGGCGTGCAATTGCCCGAGCCCAACTTCCTGGACCGCGTGAGCCTGGACTTCGGCATCGCGCACGCCGATCAGCACTACCACGTGCCGCTGCTGGTCAGCCCCTGGTCGTACTCGACCTACCGCGGCTCCTGAGCCGCAGCGGCGGCTGCGGCGGTCACAGTTGGCCTTCGGTCAGCGTGTCCAGCTGGAAGCGCCCGGACTCATCCCACAGCCAGGTGTCGGTGTAGGTCACCCGGCCCAGGCGCAGCGGTGCCGGGAACGGAGCGGCGGCATGTACCGTGCGCTCGATCTCGGCCACCACCTGCGGCGCATGGCGCGGCGCGCGCAGCCAGCGCAGCTGCCGCACCGCACCGCTGGCCTCGATCTCCACCTGCAGCACGCCGATCGCATGCAGCAGCGGCGGCAGCGGGCCCTGGTAGATGCGCCCGGCGTTCAAGGCATACACATGCGCCGCGGCATCGCGGCGGTAGTCGCGGTCACTGGCAGCAGCCGATGCCGGCGCAGCGGGCGGATTGACCGCCTCCGTGCGCGGCCGGGGCTGCGGCAACGTAGCGGCTTGGGTTTCCGGTGCCGGTTGCGACGGAACAGAATGGCCGAACAGGGCCAGAATGCGGCGCCAGATCGCAGCAGGATCCGATGTTGCGCGGCTTCGATCGCGCTGGCGGGAAGAGTGGGGCATGGCAATGCGTGCCAGTATGCGTCAGCGCCGGGCCACGACACACAACGACAAGAGCTTTCCCCATGATGACCTCCACCACGGTGACCGAGCCCTTGCAGCGCCTGCTGCAAAGCCTGGAGCGCGCCCCTGCCTGCCTGGTGACGGTGCTGGCCACCCAGGGCTCCGTGCCGCGCGAGCCCGGCGCCTGGCTGGCCGTGCCGGCGCGCGGCGAGCCAGCGTTCTTCGGCACCATCGGCGGCGGCCACCTGGAAATGGTGGCACTGCAGCAGGCGCGGCAGATGCTGGACCGGCACCTGGCGGGCGAGCCCACGCCGGTGCAGGAATTGCGCCAGGCGCTGGGGCCCAGCCTGGGCCAGTGCTGCGGCGGCGTGGTGCAGCTGCGGCTGGAATGCGTGGGCCTGCAGGACGCCCCGGCGCTGCGCACGCGACTGGCGCCGCCGCTGCAGCCGGTGGCGCTGTTCGGCGGCGGGCATGTCGGGCATTCGCTGGCGCGGGTGCTGGGCATGCTGCCGTTTTCGCTGCACTGGGTGGACAGCCGCGAAGGCGTGTTCGATCTGCAGGCCGCGCCCGATGCGCTGTGCGAGCACTCCGAGCCGGTGCATGCCGCAGTGCCGACGCTGGCGCCGGACTCGTTCGTGGTCATCATGAGCTTCAGCCACGCCGAGGACCTGGACGTGGTCGCCGCTTGCCTGCAGCGCCAGCGCCAGCACGGCGACCTGCCATTCATCGGCCTGATCGGCAGTCGCACCAAGTGGGCCACGTTCCGCCACCGGCTGGAGGCGCGGGGGTTCAGCCAGGCGGAACTCGACCATGTGACCTGTCCCATCGGTGTGCCGGGAATCGGCGGCAAGCAGCCGCAGGTCATTGCCGTATCGGTCGCGGCGCAGTTGCTGCAGCAACTTTCACCGGGGTGAGCCGCTGCATCGCACTAGGGTGACTACTAGGGCGATTGGCAGCAAAAACTGCATACACTTCGTGTCCACAAAATGGGTCGCAGCGGTGCCCGGCTTCCACAGCCTTGGTGCGCGGCCCGATTTTCATTCCTGCTCAGAGCGCCCGCAGTGGTGAGCAGCTTGGCGCCGGCACCCCACGCCGGCGAGACAGGAAACACCATGGAAAGCTACTTTCTGGACTGGGCCAACCTGCTGCTGCGCTGGTTGCACGTCATTACCGCGATCGCCTGGATCGGCTCCTCGTTCTACTTCGTGTTCCTCGACAGCAGCCTGACGCCGCCGGTCGACGAGAAGATGAAGCGCGACGGCGTGAGCGGCGAGCTCTGGGCCGTGCACGGCGGTGGCTTCTACCACCCCGTCAAGTTCAACGTGTCGCCGCCGAAGATGCCGGACCACCTGCACTGGTTCTACTGGGAGAGCTACACCACCTGGCTGAGCGGCTTCGCGCTGCTGACGGTCTCGTACCTGTGGAACGCCGGCATCTACCTGGTGAGTCCGTCCAACCCCATCATGTCCTCGTCCATGGCCATCGTGGCCGCGCTGGGCTTCCTGGTGGTGTTCTGGCTGCTGTATGACGGCATCTGCCGCACCTTCGGCCAGAAGGAGAACGGTGACGGCATCGTCGGTGCCTGCGTGCTGGTGCTGGTGTGCATTGCAGCCTTCCTGGCCTGCCACATCTTCCCCGGCCAAGCCGCCTTCCTGCTGATGGGCGCCATGCTGGCGACCTCGATGAGCGCCAACGTGTTCTTCTGGATCATCCCCGGCCAGCGCAAGGTCGTGGCTGCCCTGAAGGCCGGCGACCCGGTGGACCCGCTGCACGGCAAGCGCGCCAAGCAGCGCAGCGTGCACAACACCTACTTCACCCTGCCGGTGCTGTTCGCCATGCTGTCCAACCACTACGGCTGGCTGTACAGCCACGAGCTGAATTGGCTGGTGCTGATCCTGATGATGTTCGCCGGCGCCGCCATCCGCCAGTTCTTCGTGATGCGCCACGGCTTCAAGCTGGGCCGCAACAGCCATCCCTGGCCCTATGCCGCCGTCGGCGTGGTGGTGCTGCTGGCCGTGGCTGCCTGGCTCAAGCCGGCGCCCGCAGCAGCGGTTGCCGCAGCGCCCGCTGCCGCCACGGCGCCCGCTGCCGGCGCTGCCACGGGTGCAGCTGCCGCTGGCGGCTTCGCCCCGGTGCAGGCGCTGATCCAGCAGCACTGCGTGATGTGCCATGGCGCGGCCATTGCGCAGAAGAACGTGCGTCTGGACTCGCCCGAGCAGGTCAAGGCCCACGCGCAGCAGATCTACCAGCAGGTGGTGCAGCTCAAGAAGATGCCGTTCGGCAATCCTGGCGCCCTGAGCGACGAGCAGCGCGGCGAATTCAAGCGCTGGTTCGAAGCCGGCGCGCCCGTCACGCCTTGATTCCCTGAGCGTATAGCGCCCATCGCCATGGGCGCATGAAGCCTGCCGCGCGCAGCCGTACAGTGGCGCCATGCAACACCTGTACCGCTGCGCGCTTTTGCGTTTTGCCGACGATGGCTCGGCCCTGTATGAAGAAGATGGTCTGCTGGCCACCGCTGCCGACGCGCAAGGCGTGCAGCGCGTGGTCGCCGCCGCCGCCTGGTCGGCGCTGCGGCACTCCTACGCCGACCAGCCCGTCACCCACTGGCCCGGCCGCATCATCGCGCCGGGCTTCGTCGATCTGCACATCCACTACCCGCAGACCGACGTGATCGGCTCGCCCGCCGACGGGCTGCTGCCCTGGCTGGAGCACTACACCTTCCCGCACGAGTCGCGCTTCCACGACCCGGAGCACGCCACCGAGGTGGCAGGCTTTTTCCTGGACGAGCTGGCGCGCAACGGCGTGACCACGGCGCTCACCTTCGCCACCTCGCACGTGCCGGCGGTGGATGCGCTGATGCAGGAAGCGCAGCGCCGGCGTCTGCGCCTGATCGCCGGCAAGGTGCTGCAGGACCGGCATTCGCCCGACGGCGTGCGCGACGATACGGTGCAGAGCCTGCGCGACACCGAGGCGCTGATCCGCCGATGGCATGGCACCGATCGGCTGGGTTATGCCATCACGCCGCGCTTCGCCCCCACCAGCAGTGAGGCGCAGCTGCGCGGCGCCGGCGAGATCGCCGCCGCGCACCCGGACGTCTGGATCCAGTCGCACGTCGCCGAGAACCTGGACGAGATCCGCTGGGTGCGCGAGCTGTTCCCGGCCGCGCGCAGCTACTTGGGCGTGTACGACGACTTCGGCCTGCTGCGCCAGCGCGCCATCTACGCGCACTGCATCCACCTGGACGACACCGACCGCGCGCTGATGCGCGAGCGCGGCGCGGCTGCGGCCGTGAGCCCCACCAGCAACCTGTTCCTGGGCAGCGGCTTCTTCGACTACGTGGCAGCGGACCGCGCAGGCATGGCCTATGGCCTAGCCAGCGATGTCGGTGGCGGCACCTCGTTCAGCCCGTTCCGCACCATGCTGGCGGCCTACTACGTCGGGCGCGAGGGCCGGGCCAAGCCGGGCGTGTCGCTTGCGCCCGAGCAGCTGTGGTGGCAGCACACCGCCGGCGCGGCGCGCGCGCTGGGCCTGCAAGGCAGCGTGGGCAGCCTGCAGCCGGGCAGCGAAGCCGACTTCGTGGTGCTGAACCCCGGGGCCACACCGCTGCTGGCGCGGCGCACGCAGGCGGCGGGCAACCTGGCAGAGCTGCTGTTCGCCATGATCGTGCTGGGCGACGACCGTTTGATCGAGCGCACCGTCATCGCCTGATTTCAAGCCAAAACTGCCTTTGGCCCTTATCAAAAAAGGGCATCCAGCTATGGATTTGGTAGTAGGTTGCCAGCGTTGCCGCGCCGGGCAGGCTGGCAATCTCAGTGCGAGGAAGGCAGGCCCGGCCGCAAGGCGCGAGCCGCAGCGATGGCCGCCGCTGTCCTGAAGATTGGCGACAATGCGGCCCGGCCGGGGGCGCGGCCGCGCCACTGCGCGGAGGCCCCCCACCCGCTTTCAGGCCTGCGCGCAGACGCGGTTGCGGCCCTCGCGCTTGGCGCGGTACAGGGCCGCATCGGCGCGGTCCAGCAGCGTCGCCGGTTCTTCCTCGGGGCCGCGCAGGCCGGCCACGCCGGCGCTGATGGTGACGCGGCCCACCACCGGGTCTTCCTGCTCGGCCACCACCTGCAGCAGGGCCTGGGCGATGGTGCGGGCGCCGGCCACGTCGGTGTCGGGCAACAGCACCACGAACTCCTCGCCGCCCACGCGGGCCACCACGTCCGAGCGCCGCGCACGCGCCTGCAGGCTGGCCGCCAGGCGGCGCAGCACTTCGTCGCCCGCGCCATGGCCATGGGTGTCGTTGATGCGCTTGAAATGGTCCACGTCCAGCGCCACCACGCTCAGCGGGCGTGCGCTGCGCCGTGCCAGGCCCAGCAGGGCCACCATGCGGGCGTCGAAGCCGCGCCGGTTCAGCACCCCGGTCAGCGGGTCGGTGCTGGCCTGGCGCTCCAGCGCCTGCAGCGCCTGCTGCAGCTGGCGGGTGCGCTGCTGCACGGTTTCTTCCAGCGCCTGGTTGGCCGCCAGCAGGCGCTGCGTCATGCCGGCCAGCGCCTGGCCGAGCTGGCGTGCCTCGGTGCTGCTGCGCATTTCGGGGATATGCGCTTCGCTGTCGCCGGCATGCACCCGGGCCGCGGCGCCGGCCAGGGTTTCCAGGTCGTGGCCCAGGCGGTGCGCCGCGCGCCAGGCCAGCAGCCAGGCCAGCAGTACGGCGGCCAGGCCGCAGGCCAGCGTCAGACGCACCAGGCGGTCGGCCTCCTCGAACGCCATGCCGATGGGCTGGCGCGCCACGATGGTCCAGCCCAGATCGCTGGCCGTGGTGCGCGCCGCCAGCCGGGTGGTGGCGGTCAGGTAGCGCACGCCGTCGTCCCAGCGCACCACTGCCGTTTCTCCGTCCGGGCTGGCGCTGTCGCGATCGGGCGCATCACTGCCGCCAGATGCCAGCGCGGCGGGAAGCTGCTGGCTTTTGGCCTCCAGCATGGCGTCGCGCGCCGCCGGCGCCAGGATCAGCTGGCCTTCGCGGTTGAAGATGAACAGCTCCACGCCACGGGCGCGGGCCGACTGCGGCACCAAGCTTTGCAGCACATGCCGCGTCCACTCCCAGCTGCCGTGCACGCCCAGCACGCCGACCACCTCGCCGCGCAGGCGGATCGGCGCGGCGAAGTCCAGGAAGCGGTTGGGTTCGCCATAGGCGGTGGGCGGCAGCAGCTTGTCCAGCAGCTTGGCCGGGTGCACGTCGCCCACATAGGACTGCGCCAGGCCCTGCTGGAACCACGGCCGCTCGCGCACGCTCTGGCCGACCAGCATGCCGCCGGTGGCGTTCAGCACCGCGCCGTCTGGCGCCGCCACGCCGATCCAGGAGTTGAACGGGTCGAGCGACTTGTGCCGCTCCAGCAGGTGCCGGCCATCCGCCGTGTCCAGCCCATGCTCCCAGATGTTCTGCGCGCTGGCCAGCACCTGCGCCTCGCGCTGGCGCGTCAGCAGGCCGTCGGCGAGGAGGGTATTGGCGTTCTCGGCCACATGGCGCAGCGCCGCGCCGACGCTGCGCTGCGTGGACTGGCGCAGCAGTTCGCTGAAGCCCAGCGACAGCAGCAGCGCCAGTACCAGCACCAGGGTGCCGAAGACCAGCATGATTTGCACGCGCAGGCTGGCGCGGCCGAGACGGGAAAGCAGGCGCATGGAGGACAACCGATGGGTCGCTGGAAGCCGCCTGGCGGCTGTACGAGCGGGATGGCTATTTTCGCCGCGCCTGCAGCGCCCCGCCAGCCATGGCGTCACTGCAGCCATTTGGCGCCGTGGCCCATGATGCATATAGACATGCAGCTATCAAATGCGTAGCTGCCCTAGAATCGCGCGCCAGGAGTTGACCCAGCATGACCATCCAGAGCGACAAGTGGATCCGCCGCATGGCCGAGCAGCACGGCATGATCGAGCCGTTCGAGCCCGGCCAGATCCGCGAGCAAGAAGGCCGCAAGATCATCAGCTATGGCACCAGCAGCTACGGCTACGACATCCGCTGCGCGCGCGAGTTCAAGGTCTTCACCAACATCCACAGCACCGTGGTGGACCCGAAGAATTTCGACGAGAAGAGCTTCGTTGACTTCGAGGGCGACCACTGCATCATCCCGCCCAACAGCTTCGCGCTGGCGCGCACGGTGGAGTATTTCCGCATCCCGCGCGACGTGCTCACCGTGTGCCTGGGCAAGAGCACCTACGCGCGCTGCGGCATCATCGTCAACGTCACGCCGTTCGAGCCCGAGTGGGAGGGCTACGTGACGCTGGAGTTCTCCAACACCACGCCGCTGCCAGCCAAGATCTATGCCGGCGAGGGCTGCGCCCAGGTGCTGTTCTTCAAGGGCGACCAGCCCTGCGAGGTCAGCTACCGCGACCGCAACGGCAAATACCAGGGCCAGAGCGGCGTGACGCTGCCCAAGGCCTGAGAACGGGTGAAAGAACCCGCCATGCCCGCTCATCCCGCCAAAACACACCCGCTTGTTGTTGCCAATGCTCGCCATAGCCCACGCCATGGCTGCGCTTTGCGCCTGGATCGGCTGCGTTTTCGCGGCCTGCTCGGCCACGCCGGGTTCATTCACGCGTTCTGAGCTCGCAGGCACGCACCGAGGCCTGGGCGCAGGGGCACCCGGCAGCTGCCGCCGCCGTCCTACGCGGGTTCGGGCAGTGCCTGCCTGCGCGGGCCCAGGCGCGCTGCCCTAGCATCGGCTCCAGTTTTCAGCCACCAGAAATCGCCGGAGCCCGTTGCCATGTCCCGCTCGCCCGCCTCGCCATCGTCCCCCGTTCGCTCCTCGAAAATGCCCGCCGATGGTGTGTGCTCGCCGCTGTGGCTGATGCTGGCTGGATTGGCGCTCATCGCCCTGCAACTGCTGGCCTTCGACCGGCTGGTGGAACGCCATGTTCACGATGCGCGGGCACAGGCGGCGCGCTATGTGACGGTGACGCTGCAGCAGCCCGCGTCGGCGCAGCCGGCCCAGGCATCCGGCGAACGGATGCTGGTGGCAGGCAATTGATGAGTCCGGCGCGCCGGGCGCGCCACGTTCGGCCAGAGCCCTGGGGCCCTGCCTTCAGTCGGAGAGCAACACCATGAAATGGGAAGGCAACCGCGAATCCAGCAACGTCGAGGATCGCCGAGGTGGCGGCGGCGGCATGATCGGTGGGCGCAGCATCGGCATCGGCACGGTGGTGATCGCGCTGATCGGCTGGGGTGTGTTCGGCATCAATCCGCTGACCACCATCGGCGTGCTGTCGGGCGGCGGTTCGCCACAGGTGCAGCAGGGCCCCGCCCAGGCACCGCCCGAAGGCGACCGTCAGGCGGCCTTTGTCTCGACCGTGCTGGCCTCGACCGAGGACGTGTGGAGCCAGGTCTTCCGTCAGGGCGGGGCGCAATACCGGGCGCCGAAGCTGGTGCTGTTCCGCGGTGCCACCCCGACGGCGTGCGGCACCGGTCAGAGCGCCATGGGGCCGTTCTATTGCCCGGGCGACCAGAAGGTCTATCTGGACATGGATTTCTTCGACACCATGCGCCGCCAGCTCGGAGCGCCGGGCGAATTTGCCCAGGCCTACGTAGTGGCGCACGAGGTCGGCCACCACGTGCAGACGCTGCTGGGCACCACGGGCCAGGTGGACAGCCGGCGCGGGCGGGTCAGCCAGCGCGAACAGAACGCCCTCTCGGTGCGCCTGGAGCTGCAGGCCGACTGCTACGCCGGCTTGTGGGCGCACCATTCGCAACAGGCGCGCAACTGGCTGGAGGAAGGCGATATCCAGTCGGCCATCAATGCCGCCGAGCAGATTGGCGACGACACGCTGCAACGCAAGCAGACCGGCGCCGTGCGCCCCGACGCGTTCACGCACGGCAGCAGTGCCCAGCGCGTGCGCTGGTTCACCCAGGGCTATCGCACGGGAAGCGTGCAGTCTTGCGACACATTCAACGCCTCCGCCCTTTGAATGTGGCCGTTTTTTGCTGCAATGCGACAATAGCGGCTTGATGACACAAGCATATTCAAGCCTTGCGCTGGCTGAACCTTTGAAGCGCGCCGTGGCCGACATGGGCTACGAGAACATGACGCCGATCCAGGCCGAGGCCATTCCCGTGGTGCTGACGGGCAAGGATGTGATGGGCGCGGCCCAGACGGGCACCGGCAAGACGGCTGCCTTCTCGCTGCCGCTGCTGCAGCGCCTGATGAAGCACGAAAACGCCTCCGCCTCGCCCGCGCGCCACCCGGTGCGCGCGCTGGTGCTGCTGCCCACGCGCGAACTGGCCGACCAGGTGGCGCAGCAGATCGCGCTGTACGCCAAATACACCAAGCTGCGCAGCACCGTGGTTTTCGGCGGCATGGACATGAAGCCGCAGACGCTGGAGCTGAAAAAGGGCGTCGAGGTGCTGGTGGCCACGCCCGGACGCCTGCTGGACCATATCGAGGCCAAGAATGCGGTGCTGAATCAGGTCGAGTACGTGGTGCTCGACGAGGCCGACCGCATGCTGGACATCGGCTTCCTGCCCGACCTGCAGCGCATCCTGAGCTACCTGCCCCAGCAGCGCACCACGCTGCTGTTCTCGGCGACCTTCTCGCCCGAGATCAAGCGCCTGGCCGGCAGCTACCTGCAGAAACCGGTGGTGATCGAGGTCGCACGGCCCAACGAGACCGCTTCCACCGTCGAGCAGCGCTTCTTCAGCGTCAGCGGCGACGACAAGCGCCGCGCCATCCACAAGGTGCTCAAGGAACGCAACATCCGCCAGGCCTTCATCTTCGTCAACAGCAAGCTCGGCTGCGCGCGCTTGGCGCGCGCGCTGGAGCGCGACGGTTTGAAGACCGCTGCGCTGCACGGCGACAAGAGCCAGGACGAGCGCCTGAAGGCGCTGGAGGCCTTCAAGGCCGGCGAGGTGGACCTGCTGGTCTGCACCGATGTGGCAGCGCGCGGCCTGGACATCAAGGACGTGCCGGCGGTGTTCAACCACGACGTGCCCTTCAACGCCGAGGACTATGTACACCGTATCGGCCGCACCGGCCGCGCCGGGGCCTCGGGGCTGGCGGTCACGCTGGCGGCCAGCAGCGATGCGCGCCTGGTGGCCGAGATCGAGAAGCTCATCAAGAAGAAAATCGAGCTGGAGCCGCTGCAGCTGGAGGATGAGCGCCCGCGCGGCCGCTTCAATGACGGTCGCCGCGCCTGGGGCGAGGGCGATGCAGGCGGGCGTGGCGCCCATGCGCCCGAACGCCGGCCGGCGCGCAGCAGCGGCAGCAGTGCCGGCGGTGGCAGCAGCTACCACCGCGCTGCGGTGTCGCGTGATCCGTTCTTCGAGCGGCCTTATGAGCCCAGCGCCGCGCCCGAGGCGGCGCCGAGCTGGGAGGCCGCGCCGCGCTCCGGCCCGGTGCGTCCCGGCCTGTCGCCCAACATCAAGCCACGGCGCAAGGTGGCGGCGCTCTTCAGAGCACCTCTCCCGGAAACCCTGGAGCACTGAAAGACGCGTTCCCGCGCTGCCCGACTGCTGCACCTCGGCAGCAGAGGGCGGTACAGGCGCTGCGGCCTGAGGGGTTGGATCTTTTCATGGCAGCCCAGAGGTCTTGGGTTGCAGGCACCCAAGAGCTGCCCGGCTGCCGTCATCTGGCGGCTCAAGCCGCCAGGGCCTGCCGTGCCTGGCCGCGTGTAGCCCACGACACCACCAGGCACAGCGCCAGCGTCGGCAGCGCCGCGCCGATGCCGGGCAGCACCCTTGGCACCAGGTGGTAGAAGGCGATACCTGCCAGCCATAGTCCCACCGACGACCAGTGCACCGGCGCGGCTGTGTCCAGCCGCAGGCCGATGGCCGCGCCACCCCCCAGTCGTCCCAGCACCACGCCGAACAGCGGCACGAAGACGGAGCTGAGCATCAGCAGAAACGGCTCCAGGCTGTGCATCGGCAGCGCCAGCGCGCCGGCGGTGCACGCCAGCGCGATCACCACGCCGAAGCGGCGGATGCTCCAGCGCGGCAGCAGGCTGTGCGCCGACACCGCGCCCGAGTAGGCATCGCCGTAGGCGTTGTCCACTTCATCGATCAGCACCAGCGACAGCGCGATCAGCCCGCCCTGCGCCAGCAGCAGCGCCGTGACCAGGTCCTGGCTGGGCAGCACCAGCGCCACCAGCACGCCCAGGCTGTAGCACCAGATGTTGGCCAGCACGTAGCCGGCCCAGCTGCCAGTGAGCGCCGAGCGGCCGCTCTTGCCGTGGCGCGCGTAATCGGCCACCAGCGGCAGCCAGGATGCGGGCATGGCGATGACCAGATCCAGCGCTCCCATCACACCCAGGCCGCCCGCACCCGGGCGCTGCCACAGTTGCGCCCAGCCCTGGGCCTGCGCCAGCGACAGGAATTGCCACGACAGCCACAGCAGCGACAGCACCACCAGCGGCAGCGCCACACGCGCTATCACGCGGCGCACCAGCCGCACCATCGAGCCGCTGATGAGCAGCAGCACCACGCCACCCCATAGGAGCGTCGCCGCCAGTGTCCAGGCGCTGCCGGCCAGGCTGCCTTCGCCCAGCGACTGGCGCGCGATGGCCAGCGTGGCATCGCGCATGACCACCAGCTCGAACGTGCCCCAGCCGACCAGCTGCACGATGTTCAGCACGATCGGCAGGCTGGCGAAGCGCCGGCCGTACACCGCGTGCATCAGCCCGGCGCTGGCCAGCCCGCTGTCGCAGCCGATCTTGGCGACCCAGCCCAGCAGCCCGCCGCCGATCAGCGAACCGGCGACGATGGCCGCCAGCGCCTCGGGCGGCGACAGCGCAGGCATCAGGTAGGCGCCCACCTGCATCACCAGCAGGCCCACCCCAAGGCTGAACCACAGCGCCGTGTGGTCGCGCCACTGGAACACGCGCTCGCCCGCGGGCACGGGCGTCAGCGCCTCGTTGGCCGGCGCGGTGGCGGCGGGGGAAGGGGTCGGGTTCATGCGGCGTGCTCCTTGTGCGTGCCGCGCGGGAAAGGCAGCACGCGGCGCCGGGCACGCACGGACACGGCGTACCTGGAGGCCCATCGGAGCGATGCGGCGTGCTTTCCCTGCGCGAGGATGATCTCAATCAGGTTCGAAGGGACTGTCTCAGCCCTCGCTGCCAGCCCATCGGCCAGACAGCGGGGCACCCCCAGCAAAGCGCGCCGGCCGCGAAGGCACGGCTGGCGCACGGGCGCGATTCTAGGCGCCGGGCGGCGGCACCACGCCCAGGCGCTGCTGCAGCCGCGCGCTGCTGGTGGTGTATTCCAGCGGCACCGGCGCGCCGGCCAGCCGTTCGGCGCAGGCAAAGGCGGCCAGCGTCGCCTCGTGGAAGCCACACACGATCAGCCGGCGCTTGCCGGGATAGGCGACGACGTCGCCCACCGCGTAGATGCCCGGCACGCTGGTGGCAAAGGTCGCCGGGTCCACCTGCAGCTGCTTGCGCTGCATGGCCAGGCCCCAGTCGGCGATCGGCCCCAGGCGCGGCGATATGCCGAGGTAGGCCAGCAGCAGGTCGAGCGGCAGCGCGCTGGCCTGGCCGCCAGCGTCCAGCAGCGTGAGCGCGCACAGACGCTTGCCTTCGACCTGCACACCGGCGATCTGCCCGGCCAGCACCCGCACGCGGCAGGCGTCGCGCAACGCCTGCAATTGCGCCAACTGCCCGGGCGCGGCCTGGAAGGCATCGCGCCGGTGCAGCAGGGTGACGCTGGCGGCCAGCAGCGCGCAGTCGATTGCCGCCTGCACCGCGGCCGCGTCGCCGCCGTGCACCACCACCTGCCGGCCGCGCGCCGCCTGCACGTCGCCGGGGTGGTACAGCACCTGGGTGCCGACAAAAGGCGCAATGCCCTCGACCTTGAGCGCGCGGGGCACGAAGGCGCCGACGCCGGCGGCGATGAACACGCCGCGCGCGGCGATGCGCGTGCCGGCGCTGGTGCCCAGCAGCAGCCGGCCGTCCGGCTGCGCCGCCAGCGTCTCGACCTGCTGGCCGAAGTGGCACACCGGCGCGAACGGCACGATCTGCGCCAGCAGGCGCTCGGTCAGCTCCTGCCCGCTGCACACGCCGATGCCGGGGATGTCGTAGATCGGCTTGTCGCCATACAGCTCGGCGCACTGCCCGCCGGCATGCGGCAGGGCGTCGATCAGATGCGCCGCGATGCCCTGCAGGCCCAGCTGGAACACCTGCCACAGGCCCACGGGGCCTGCGCCGATGACGACGGCATCGGCCTGCAGCGCCGTGGCATCTGACTCAAAGCTCATGCCCGCCGCCCCTGGGGAAAAACTACATGGGCAAAAGAAGAATCTCTGGGCGACAAATTCGGCACACGGCTGTGCCGGGTTGCACTGCGGCAACTGCTGGTTCCTGGAACCTCATGCGCCCAGAGCGCGCGCCATGCCGGCAGACGCCGCGCTTTGGCCCCCCCCGCCGCGCTGGCGTCGTCCCATGCCCAGGGCGCGCAGCGCCGCAAGAGCGGGGAGAAGGCGCGCCAGCGCCTCAGGGGGGTGGCCGTCATTTCTCGAGATACTGCAGCTTGTCCGGCTTGCCGTTCCATTCGTCGGCGTCCGGCAGTGCGCCCTTGCGCTTGGTGATGCTCTTGAACTTCGGCGTCAGGTCGGCGTTGATCTTGATGTAGGGCAGCTGGTCGGCCGGCAGGTCTTCCTCGGCGAAGATGGCTTCGGCAGGGCACTCGGGGATGCAGACCGCGCAGTCGATGCACTCGTCCGGATCGATGACGAGGAAGTTCGGGCCTTCGCGGAAGCAGTCCACGGGGCACACGTCCACGCAATCGGTGTATTTGCACTTGATGCAGTTTTCGGTGACGACGTGAGTCATGGGAGCAATCGTAGAGTTTTTGGGTATTCGGGATAGCCCGCAATTTTAGGCTTCCATGCGGCAGGCCGGGCGCCCGGCCATGGCCGGGGCCCGGTTACCTTGATGCGCATCAAGCCCGGCGGCTGCGGGAGCGGCCTGCGCGCGCCTAGCGAAGCAGCGCCGCGCCGGCCGTGCGGTGGCTGGCCGTGTCCACCAGCACCAGCGCGCCGGGCACGCGGGCCTGCGCGAAGGGCGCGGTGGGGATGGGCTCCTGCAGCAGCAGCTCGACGTGGCCGATGGCGTTGGCCTCCAGCGCGTCGGCGGCGGTCTCGGCCAGGGTGTGGATGTCCAGCCGGTGCAGCACGCGGCGCACGCGCGCCTTGACCCAGCGGTGGCCGTGCAGTGCCCAGTACACGCGCCCGGCGGTCAGGGGCTCGTCGTCCAGCCAGGCCACAGTGGCGGCGATCTCGCGCTGCAGCGGCCAAGCGGTGGGCGCTGTGGACGCAGCGTCGAAGTCGAAGTCGTCCTCGGCCGGCGCGGCAACGGCACTGTCCGGTGCGGCCACGAGCCAGTCGCCGCGCGAGACGTCCAGCTCGCGGTCCAGCACCACGCCGGCGCTGGTGCCGGCCACCACCGCGCCGGCGCGGCGCACGTGGTCCAGCACCTGCGCCACGCGGGCGCGCTGGCCGCCGGGCAGCACCTCCACCTCGTCGCCCGGCGCCACGCGGCCGGCGGCCACACGGCCCCAGAACACGCGCCGGCCCTGGGTGGTGTCGCTGGACGAGGAGGCGGACTTTTCCACCCACTGCACCGGCAACGCCAGCGGCAGCTGCCCGTCGGCGGGCGTGCGCGGCAGGCGCTCGAGCAGTGGCAGCAGCGCCGGGCCGTCGTAGCCGCACCAGCCGGCGTGCGCGGCGGCGACGTTCCAGCCCTGCAGCGCCGAGATCGGCACCGTCGCCGCCACGGTGATGCCCGCCGCGTGCGCAAAGCGCGCCAGCGCCGCGCGGATGTGGGCGAACGCCACGGCCGGCTCGTCCACCGCGTCCAGCTTGTTGACCGCGAAGACCAGCGACGGCACGCGCAGCAGGTGCGCCAGCAGCGCGTGGCGGCGGGTCTGCGGCAGCAGCGCGGGCTCGCTGGCGCGCCAGTCCAGCTTGGTCGCGTCGACCAGCACGATGGCGGCGTCGGCCTGCGAGGCGGCGGTGACCATGTTGCGCGTGTACTGCTCGTGGCCCGGCGCGTCGCCGATGATGAACTTGCGCGCCGGGGTGGCGAAGTAGCGCCAGGCGATGTCGATGGTGATGCCCTGCTCGCGCTCGGCGGCCAGGCCGTCGGTCAGCTGCGCCAGGTCCGCCTGGCCCGAGCGCGAGACGCCGGCGAGCTGGTCGGCGAGCACCGCGCGGCTGTCCACCAGCAGGCGGCCGATCAGGGTGCTCTTGCCGTCGTCTACGCTGCCGCAGGTGATGAAGCGCAGGGCCGGGTGCTGTGCCTGGTCGTCCAGGCCGAAGTCCATCCGGGTCTGCGTCAGCAGCGCGTCGGCAGCCAGGGTCTCAGGAGTTTCCATGCTGGCGGTGGTCATCAGAAGTACCCGTCTTTCTTGCGTTTTTCCATCGAGGCTTCGCTGGTCTGGTCGTCCATGCGCGTGGCGCCGCGCTCGCTCACCTCAGCCGACAGCGTCTCCAGCACGATCTCGGCGGCGCTGGCCGCCGGGCTCTCCACCGGGCAGGTGCAGGTGATGTCGCCCAGGGTGCGAAAGCGCACCTGGCGCGTCTGCGCCTGCTCGCCGTCCTTGAGCGGTGTCAGTTCCGTCACCGGCACCAGCAGGCCGCGGCGCTTGACGATCTGGCGCGGATGGCTGTAGTAGAGGCTGGGCAGCGCCACGCCTTCGCGCTCGATGTACTGCCACACGTCCAGCTCGGTCCAGTTGCTGATCGGGAAGACGCGGAAGTGCTCGCCGGGCGCGATGCGGGTGTTGAAGAGTTGCCACAGCTCCGGGCGCTGCGCTTTGGGCTGCCACTGGCCGAAGCTGTCGCGGTGCGAAAAGATGCGCTCCTTGGCGCGCGCCTTTTCCTCGTCGCGGCGCGCGCCGCCGATCAGCGCGTCGAAGCGGAATTCCTCGATGGCTTCGAGCAGCGTGACCGACTGGTGCGCGTTGCGCGGCTCGTCGGGGCGCGCCAGGCGCACCGTGCCGCGGGCCATGGAATCCTCCACGCTGCGCACGATCAGCCGCGCGCCGAGTTCGGCCGCGCGCTGGTCGCGGAACTGCGTGACCTCGGGAAAGTTGTGCCCGGTGTCGATCATGAGCAGCGGAAACGGCAGCTGCCCGGCGCCGAAGGCTTTTTCCGCGCAGCGCAGCATGACCAGCGAATCCTTGCCGCCGGAAAACAAGAGCGCCGGGCGCTCGAAGGCGGCGGCGACCTCGCGCAGCAGGTAGATGGTTTCCTCTTCCAGCGCGTCCAAGTGGCGGTTGCTCAAGGAGTGGAGCACGGCGGGATCGACTCGGGCATTCATGGCGTTTTCCAGTCAAATCGGGCGTTGGCCCTTGTGGGACAAGCGCGAGCAGCTATGTTTTTGGTAGTGATGCGGGGGCCAGGCAGAGATTCAATGCGCCAAGTGCAGGCCGCACTCGCGCTGCGCCTCGCCCTTGGTCGGATCCTGGTAGTCGAAGTTGTTCGGCAGACCGTGCGCCTCGCAGTACTGGTAGAGGTCCTTAGCCGTCCAGTGCAAGAGCGGCGCCACCTTCAGCAGCCCGTCGGGGTTGACGCTCACCGGCTGCATCTGCGCGCGCACGGCGCTGTCGCTGGCGCGCAGCGCGGTGAACCACACGCGCGGCGCGGTCTCGCGCAGGGCGCGGGCGAAGGGCTCGAGCTTCACCTCCTCGGTGAAGGCGGCGTGGCCCGGGTCCTCCAGCGCCGGCACCGGGCCGTCGACAGCCTCGCGGTGCGCGCGCGAGCGCAGCGGCTGGTAAATGCGCAGCCGCAGTTGCAGCAGCCGGGCGACCTCGTCGGCATAGCGGTAGGTGGCCTCGGTGTTGTAGCCGTGGTCCATCCAGACCACCGGCACGTCGGGCCGCACCTGCGTGACCAGGTGCAGCAGCACCGCCTCGTAGGGCCGGAAGTTGGTGGTGACGATGGACGGCAATTCCAGGCCCAGCGCCCAGCGCACCAGCGCCGGTGCGTCGTGGCCGTGCTCGGCGTTGACGCGCGCCAGCTCCAGCGTTTCTGCAGCAGGCGTGGTCATGCGGCCTCCCGGGCGAACAGCGGGCGCGGCTCCAGCACGTCGCCTTGGTAGAAGGCCGAGAAGCGCTCGAACTGGCGCTGTGCCGCGGCCGGATCGACGCCCTCGGCCAGCACCGCGCTGGAAAAGCCGCTGCGGTGCATGTGCACCAGCTGGTCGATCAGCACGTCGCCGGTGGCGCGGATGTCGCCGGCGAATTGGTAGCGTCGGCGCAGCAGCAGCGCCTGGGTGTAGGCGCGGCCGTCGGTGAACTTCGGAAACTGCAGTTCGATGCAGGCGATGCCGTCTAAGGCGCCGCTGGCAGCCAGCGCGCCCAGATCGGCGTCGTTGGCGATTTGCAGGGCTTTTCCGGCTTCAGCCTGCGCGGAATATGCGGTGTTAGCTATTATTTTCATAGTGCGAGCGGAAGGTGTCGGAGGGCTGTTGCGGCTCATTCGGCCAGGGCTTCTTCCACCTTGGGGTGGCGCGCGGCGTTGGCGGCCGCCTTGAACGGGTCATGGCCGATGCGGCGCAGGGCGTCGATGAAGAGCTCGCCGGGCTTGCGCAACTCGCGGAACACTTCCAGTACGGCCTCGATCACATCCGGCACCTCGGCCGCGTTGAACGACGGGCCGACGACCTTGCCGCCGATCGCGGGGCCCGAGAGCTGCGAGCCGTCCGCGCCGCCCAGCGTGATCTGGTACCACTCCTTGCCGTCCTTGTCGACGCCGAGGATGCCGATGTGCCCGCTGTGGTGGTGGCCGCAGCTGTTGATGCAGCCGCTCATGTGCAGGTCGATGGGCCCCAGGTCGAACAGCTCATCCAGGTCCTGGTAGCGCGCCGTGATCGCTTCGGCGATGTGCAGCGAGCGCGCGTTGGCCAGCGAGCAAAAATCCCCACCGGGGCAGGCGATCATGTCGGTCAGCAGGCCGATGTTGGGCTGCGCCAGGCCCAAGGAACGGGCGGCGTCGTACAGCGCCGGCAGGTCGCTCTCATGCACCCAGGGCAGCAGCAGGTTCTGCTCGTGCGTCAGGCGCGCCTCGCCGCTGGAGAACTGCTCGGCCAGCTGCGCCAGGGCGTCCAGCGTGTCGGCGTTGGCATCGCCCGGCGCGAAGCCCACGCGCTTGAACGATAGCGTCACCGCCGCCAGGCCGGGCAGGGCATGGCCGCGCACGTTCTGGCGCAGCCAGCGCTGGTACAGCTGGCCTTCGGGGTTGACGCGCGCGGGCAGGTTCGCGGCGCGCAGTTCGGGCACCACGAAGTGGCGGGAGACGCGGTCCAGTTCGGCCTGGGTGATGGTGTGCGGCGCGCCGTCCAGTTCGGTAATGGCCTGGAATTCCTGCTCGACCGCGTCGATGAAGGCCTGGCCCTCGGCCTTGACCAGGATCTTGATGCGCGCCTTCCACTTGTTGTCGCGTCGGCCGTAGGCGTTGTACGTGCGCACGATGGCCTCGATGTAGTTCAGCAGCTGCGGCCAGGGCAAAAAGTCGCGCACCACAGTGCCGACGATGGGCGTGCGCCCCATGCCGCCGCCGACCTTGACGGCAAAACCCACCGCGCCGTCATCGGCGCGCACCGCCTGCAAGCCGATGTCGTACCAGCCGGTGGCGGCGCGGTCCTCGCGCGCGCCGTTGAAGGCGATCTTGAACTTGCGCGGCAGGTAGGTGAACTCGGGGTGCAGCGAGCTCCACTGGCGCGTGATCTCGGCGAACGGCCGGCAGTCCGCGATGCCGTCCTCGGCGATGCCCTCGTAGGCGTCGCAGGTGATATTGCGGATGTCGTTGCCGCTGGTCTGGATGCCGTGCATGTGCACGCTGGCCAGCAGGTCCATCACGTCGGCCGCGCGGCTCAGCGGAATCCAGTTGAACTGCACGTTGGTGCGCGTGGTGAAGTGGCCGTAGCCGTATTTCAGCGGCGAGGCGACCAGGGTCTGGCCGGGCTGGGCGGCCTCCAGCGCATCCTGCGTGGCCTGGGCGTGCGCCAGCAGGGCCGGGTCGGGCCGGTCGTATTCGCGTGCGATGTACGCCAGGGTGCGCAGTTGCAGACTGTTGATTTCACCGTACGGCACGGCGATACGCGCCATGGGCGCGTAGCGCTGGACGTACCAGCCGTTTTGCAGGCGCAGGGGCAGCAGCTGGTCGTCAGTCAGCTCGCCCCGTTCCCAGCGTTCGAGTTGGTCGCGGAATTGCTGGGCGCGCAGCTGGACGAACTGGCGGTCGAATTCGGTGTACTGGTACATGGCGCGTCGTGTCTGGTCGTTCGGTGGGGCCGTGACGCGCCGGGGAAGTGCCTGCCAAAGCCCGCAGGGCCCGCCGCGTCACGCAACGGGCGCCACTGTAGGAGCAGGCGTTATAAAAACAAACTACCGTTTAGGTCTTCATATATGCTTTGTGGTGCATAAAGAAACCTGGCTGCGTTCGGGAGCAGCGCACGTGGTGACAGGTTTCAGCCGGGTTGCTGCGCCTGTGGGCAGTTCACATGGATGAATTCACGCTGCGCCAGGGTGGCGCCGAAGCGCACAGCCGTCAGGCAGCCACCCCAGACGCAGCCGGTATCCAGCGCCAGCAGGTCGGGGCGGTTCATGCGCCCGAGCGTCGACCAATGGCCGAAGGCGATCGGCGCGCCAGCGGTGCGCCGGCCGGGCACGTCGAACCACGGCAATAGCCCGGCGGGCGCCTGGGCGGCGCTCTCGGCGCTGTCGAAGTCCATCTCGCCGGCCGGCGTGCAAAACCGCAGGCGCGTCAGCGCGTTCACGATCACGCGCAGGCGGTCGCTGCCGCGCAGGTCGTCGTGCCACTGCGCCGGCTGGTTGCCATACATCTCCTGCAGGAAGTCGGCCAGGTTCGGGCCGCGCAGCACGGCTTCGACCTCGGCGGCATGGCGCAGCACGTCCGCGGCGGACCACTGCGGCAAGGCACCAGCGTGCACCAACAGCAATGCATCCGCTCCGTAGGGGACCTGGCGCACCAGGGGCTGGTGGCGCAGCCAGTCCAGCAAGGCGTCGCGGTCGGGCGCCTCCAGGATGCTGGCCAGCGTGTCGCGCCGCGACGGTTTGCGCACACCATGCGCCACCGCCAGCAAATGCAGGTCGTGGTTGCCCAATAGCGGCAGCAAGCTGCCTTCATGCGTGCGGCAGCGGCGCAATACCGCAGCGGACTGGGGACCCCGATTGACCAGGTCGCCCAGCAAATACACGGTATCGCGGCTGGGAGAATAGCCCATATGTGCTAACAGCCGGTCCAATGCGTTGTCGCAGCCTTGAATGTCACCTATGCAGTAAATGCTCATGTGTTGATTTGTAAAGGGTCGGTCCGACTGGATGTGTATGGGCCTGCCAGCCTGAATGGAACTCGCAGCTCAGTCTGGTGCAGCAGGTACCGTGTTACGACTGTACAGGTGGGAATGAGCGCAAAATGATTAATTGCTTCTGACGGTGCTTGTGGACCAAAATATCCCTATAATGCGCCGCGTCAACGCAATCTACGCACTGCATTATGAATACCACCATGACTGAAGAAGCCAGCTACAAGGAACTGCTCAAGGAGCGCCAGGATCTCGAGCAGCGTATCCAGGAAGCGCGCCGCCGTGAATTTGCCAAGGCCCTTTCGCAAGTGCGCGAACTGGTGAGCGAGTTTGATATGTCGCCGCAGGATGTATTTCCGGGCGGCCGCGCGTCGCGTGGCGCCGCTGCAGGTGGCAATTCTGCCGCAGCCAACGCCGGGCAAAAGGTTCCGCCAAAGTATCGTGATCCCCAGACCGGCAAGACCTGGACCGGGCGCGGCAAACCACCGCTGTGGATTCAAGGCCAGGATCGCGAGCAATTCGCCATCTGATCCCGGCCCCGGCGTTCTGCGCCACGACGATGATATGAAAAGGGCCATGCCGATGATTATTCGGCCTGGATGTTCTTCCAGATAGCGTCGTCAGCATTCCGCCCCCTCATGCAAAGAGCCTGCTTGCCCTCGCAAGCAGGCTCTTTCGTTTGCGTGGTATGAAATTGACGCGACTTGAATGCGTGCGTCGTTGTTCGGTCGGCAGCAGGCTGCGTTCACCTTGACTGTGGTTTTTACGTAGGGAAAATGCCTGCGCCCGCGTGAGGCAAATCAGCCTTGGGCCTGCGCATCGCCTTGGGGCTGGGTCCGCTGATTGGCTTTGACGTTCAAGGCTGACAGAATGGGCTGCTGACCACGTTGAACCGGAGAACGCCATGACGCTGCCCATGCAGGACAACAACACCCACGCCTTTTCCTCCACCATTCAGGCCTTCACCACGGCATCCGGGCGGCAGGGAAAGTTTTTCTCGCTGCCGCAGCTGGCGCAGCAGTTTCCAGGAATCGAAAGGCTGCCGGTTTCCATCCGTATCGTGCTGGAATCGGTGCTGCGCAATTGCGATGGCCTGAAGGTGACGCCGGAGCACGTCGCGCAGCTGGCGCAATGGAACCCCACCGCGCCGCGCAAGGACGAGATTCCCTTCATCGTCTCGCGCGTGGTGCTGCAGGATTTCACCGGTGTGCCGCTGCTGGTGGACTTGGCGGCTATGCGCAGCGCAGCCGCCCGTCTGGGCCGTGAGCCGCGCCGCATCGAGCCGCTGGTACCCGTGGATCTGGTGGTGGACCACTCCATCATGGTCGACCACTACGGCACGCCCGACGCGCTCGATCTGAACATGAAGCTGGAGTTTCACCGCAACCGCGAGCGCTACGAGTTCATGAAATGGGGCATGCAGGCCTTCGATACCTTCGGCGTGGTGCCGCCCGGCTTCGGTATCGTGCACCAGGTCAACCTGGAATACCTGGCGCCTGGCGTGCATGCCGGCAAGGACGGCATTTACTACCCCGACACCCTGGTCGGCACCGACAGCCACACCACCATGATCAACGGCATCGGCGTGGTCGGCTGGGGCGTGGGCGGCATTGAGGCCGAAGCCGCCATGCTGGGCCAGCCGGTGTACTTCCTCACGCCCGACGTGGTGGGCTTCGAGCTGACCGGCGAGCTACGCGAGGGTGTGACGGCCACCGACCTGGTGCTCACCGTGACCGAGCAGCTGCGACGCGCCAAGGTGGTGGGCAAGTTCGTTGAATTCTTCGGCGAGGGCACGCGTTCGCTGTCGGTGCCGGACCGCGCCACCATCGGCAACATGGCACCTGAATATGGCGCCACCATGGGCTTCTTCCCGGTGGACGAGAAGACCTTGGACTATTTCCGTGGCACCGGCCGCAGCGAGGAGGCCATCGAGGCGCTGGAGGCGTATTTCCGTGCCCAGGGGTTGTTCGGTGTGCCACAGCCGGGCGAGATCGAGTATTCGCAGGTGCTGCGTCTGGACCTGTCGCACGTCACGCCCAGCGTGGCGGGCCCCAAGCGCCCGCAGGACCGCATCGAGCTGGACGGCCTGTGCCGCCAGTTCACCGCGCTGTTCTCCAAGCCTATGGCCGAGGGTGGCTTCAACCAGCCGGCCGAGATCCTGAAGACGCGCCACCACGTGCGCCACGGCGAAACCGAGGACTGCGCCAAGATCCCGCGCGACGCTCCCACGCCCCCCGGCGCGCCCCGTTTCCTCGAGGAGATGGAGAACAACAAGCCCGACCGCAAGCTGATGCACGACGAGGCTGCGGGCGCCACCGCGCTGCCCGAGGACGAGGGTGACTTCAGCCTGGGCAACGGCGACGTGCTGATCGCCGCCATCACCAGCTGTACCAACACCTCCAACCCGAGCGTGCTGCTGGCGGCCGGCCTGCTGGCGAAGAAGGCGGTGGAGGCGGGTCTGACGGTGCAGCCGCACATCAAGACCTCGCTGGCGCCGGGCTCGCGCGTGGTGACCGAATACCTGACCCGCGCCGGCCTGCTGCCCTATCTGGAAAGGCTCGGCTTCGCGCTGGCCGGCTACGGCTGCACCACCTGCATTGGCAACGCCGGCGACCTGGCGCCCGAGATCAACGACGTGATCACGCGCAACGACCTGGTGTGCGCGGCGGTGCTGTCGGGCAACCGCAATTTCGAGGCGCGCATCCACCCCAACATCAAGGCCAACTTCCTGGCCAGCCCGCCGCTGGTGGTGGCCTATGCCATTGCCGGCACCGTGCTACGCGACCTGACCACCGAATGCCTGGGCCTGGGCAAGGACGGGCGCGAGGTGCACCTGCGCGACATCTGGCCGAGCAGCGACGAGATCCATGCGCTGATGCATTTCGCCATGAACGGCCCGGCCTTCCGCGAGAACTATGCCAAGGTCAAGACCGACCCTGGGGCGCTGTGGCAGAGCATCCATGGCGTGACCGGCGAGGTCTATTCCTGGCCCGAGAGCACCTATATCGCCGAGCCGCCGTACTTCGACGGTTTTGCTATTGAAAAAGTAGCGGCAAGCCCTTCAATCTCAAGGGCTGAAGGCCAGAATAACCCCGAAGCCGTGTGCGGCGCGCAGATCATGGCGCTGTTCGGCGACTCGATCACCACCGACCATATCTCGCCGGCCGGCTCGATCAAGCAGGACGGCCCGGCCGGGCAGTGGCTGATGGAGCACGGCGTGCAAAAGCTCGACTTCAACAGCTACGGCTCGCGCCGCGGGCACCACGAGGTCATGATGCGCGGCACCTTCGCCAACGTGCGCATCAAGAATCTGATGATCCCGGCGCTGGAGGACGGATCGCGCGAGGAAGGTGGCCTGACCCTGTACCAGGGCGAGGGCCCGCTGCACGGCCAGAAGATGTCCATCTTCGACGCCGCCATGCAATACCTGCAGGCCGGCCGGCCCACGGTGGTGCTGGCGGGCGAGGAATACGGCACCGGCTCCAGCCGCGACTGGGCGGCCAAGGGCACGCAGCTGCTGGGCATCAAGGCGGTGGTGGCGAAGAGCTTCGAGCGCATCCACCGCTCGAATCTGGTCGGCATGGGCGTGCTGCCGCTGCAGTTCGGCGGCAATGATTCCTGGCAGACGCTGGGCCTGAAGGGTGACGAGCTGATCGACATCCTGCCGGACCCGCAGCTCACGCCGCAGAGCGAGGCGCGCATGGTCATCCGTCGACCCGACGGCAGCGTGGTGCAGGAGGTGACGCTGACCCTGCGCATCGACACGCCTATCGAAGTCGAGTACTACCGGGCGGGCGGCATCCTGCCGTTCGTGCTGCGCCAGCTGCTGGAGGCGTGAAACCCTAGGGGACGCGGCGCCTTCGCGTCCGTCCGGGGAGTCGCAGGCCAGGGCTGCTACGACCCGTGCGTGCTCCGAAGTCGGCCTTTCGACCGGGGTGCTGTTACAGACAGCCGGAGCCTGCCGCTCCCGTGGCGTGCAGTGCATCAGCAGGTGCACAGGTTTCGCGCGGCGCCTGCGACAGGTTCGCCGCGCAGGCGCGGCAGGACGCTGTGTTGGCGGTTTACCCGGTAATGCCAGGCATGCTGCAGGGCAGCGGACGCCGGTGCTACTGTCACAATATGTGAGCACCGACCAACGCCCGTCCCATCCATGACCACACGCATCGCCTGGATCGACCCGGATCCCGCGCACGCCCGCCGCGCGCTGCAACTTCTGGCCCTGCGCGACCGGGGCTGGCTGGTCATGCCAGTGCCGCGCCCGGACGCCGGTGCCACGGCACTGCAGGACTGGAGCGCCGTCGTGCTGTGCCTGGGCGAGGGTGAGAGGCAGCTGCCTGACTGGGTGCCTGCCGGCCGCTGGCCCCTGTTGCTATGCCTGCCGCCCGATGGCGAGGCGCTGGCCGCGCCGGTGCTGCGCACCGCCAGCCGCGCTGGCTGCCTGGCGGACTATGTGCTGCGTGGCGGCGAAGGCGACCATCTGCCCGAACTGGTGCGCCAGCTGGACCTGCTGCTGGCGCATGGAGGCACCGGCCAGCTGCCCGTGCCGCTGCTGCAGGTACAGCTGCAGCGCATGCAGACTGCCCTGGGCAGCATGAGCCAGGGCATCCTGCAGACCGATGCCGCCGGCCGCGTGAACGTCTACAACCCGCGCGTGCTGGAGCTGCTGAACCTGCCCGCCGAACTGATGGCCACCCAACCCACGCTGGCCGAGTTGACACAGCTGCAGATACAGCGCAACGACTTCGGCACGCAGTGCGAACTGATCGACGTCCGCGGGCGCAGCTACGTGCTGGCCGGCGCGCTGGACGCGCCGCCGGACCTCTATTGGCGCCGCACGCGCGATGGCCGCATGCTGGAAGTGCGCACGCGCACGCTGCCCGATGGCGGCCTGGTGCGCACCTTCGCCGACGTGAGCGACCACGTGCGCGTGCAGTCCGAGCTGCAGCGCAGCGAAGAGCGCTTTCGCAGCCTCTGCGACCTGTCGTCCGACTGGTACTGGGAGCAGGACGCGCAGCTGCGATTCACCGACATCGCCGGCGTGGCGGTGCGCCAGGACGCACGGCTGCAGGGCCTGCAGGGGCATTCCCTGTGGGATATCGCCGCCGCCAACATGGACGAGGCCGACTGGGCCAGCCACCGCGCACGCGTGCAGGCGCGCGAGACCTTCCGCGACCTGGAACTCAAGCGCATCGCCCAGGACGGCAGCGTCATGTGGATCTCGCTCAGCGGCGAGCCCATCGTGGACAAGTCTGGCGCGCTGCAGGGCTACCGCGGCGTCGGGCGCAACATCACCGAGCGCAAGCGCGTCGAGGGCGAGATCGAGCGCCTGGCGTTCTACGACCCGCTCACCGGCTTGCCCAATCGGCGCCTGCTGATGGACCGGCTGCAGCGTCTGTGCGCCGCGCTGGAGCGCAGCAAACGCTACGCGGCGCTGCTGTTCATCGACCTGGACCATTTCAAGAACCTGAACGACACGCGCGGCCACGACCTGGGCGACCAGTTGCTGGCCCAGGTGGCGCGGCGCCTGCGCCACTGCGTGCGCGCCAGCGACACCGTGGCGCGCTTTGGCGGCGACGAGTTCGTGGTGCTGGCGGATGCGCTGGCATTCGACCCGGCGCAGGCGCGCCTGGACGCGCAGCGCGTGGCGCTGAAGGCCGCGCAGGCGCTGTGCGAGCCATATGTGCTGGGCGACGGAGAAACCTACCACTCCACTCCCAGCATCGGCGTGACGATGTTCCGCCACCCGGTGCTGGCTCCCGAGGAACTGCTGCGCCAGGCCGACTTTGCCATGTACCAGGCCAAGGGGGCCGGGCGCAACGTGGTGCGCTTCTTCGACCCCAGCCTGCTGGCGCAGATGCGCGCGCGCGCCGAACTGGAGACCGACCTGCGCTTGGGCCTGCCGCGCGACGAGCTGGTGCTGTACTACCAGCCGGTGGTGGATGCCGGCGGTGCCACCATCGCCGCCGAGGCGCTGGTGCGCTGGCAGCACCCGCAGCGTGGCCTGCTGGCGCCGGGCGAGTTCATCGAGCTGGCCGAGCAGTCGGGTCTGATCCTGGCGCTGGGGCGCTGGGTGCTGGACGCCGCCTGCCGGCAGCTGGCGCAATGGGCCGGCCAGCCAGGGCTGCGCGAGCTGAGCGTGTCGGTCAACGTCAGCGCCCGGCAGTTCCGCCAGAGCGGCTTCGCGCAGGAAGTGCTGGCCGCTGTGCAGGCCAGCGGCGCACGGCCCGAGCGCCTGCGCCTGGAGCTGACGGAAAGCCTGATGCTGAGCGACATCGAGGAGTCGATTGCCAAGATGGCTTACCTGCGCGCACAGGGCGTCAGCTTCTCGCTGGACGACTTCGGCACCGGCTACTCGTCGCTGTCCTACCTCAAGCGGCTGCCCCTGGATCAGCTGAAGATCGACCGCACCTTCGTGCGCGACGTGCTCAGTGACCCCAACGACGCGGCCATCGTGCGCACCATCCTGGCGCTGGCGCAGAGCCTGGACCTGGGTGTGGTGGCCGAGGGCGTGGAGACCGACAGCCAGCTCGAATTCCTGCGCCAGCATGGTTGCCCGGCATTCCAGGGCTACCTGTTCGGCCGGCCGGTGCCAGCGGCGCTGCTGGAAAGCAGCCTGCTGCCATCGGCGGCGTGACCGGCGCCGCAGGCCAGGCACCGCACCACGGGACGCGACAATCGCCGCCATGCAGCAATCGCACATCCTGATCGCCGGCGGCGGTATCGGAGGCCTGGCCGCGGCGCTGGCCAGCGCGCACGCTGGCTGGCCGGCACGGCTCCACGAACGCGCGCCGGCCTTCACCGAAGTCGGTGCCGGCGTGCAGCTGGGTCCGAACGTGGTGCGGCTGCTCCAGGCCTGGGGCCTGTCGGACGCGCTGCGCGAGGTAGCCGCGTTCCCCGAACGCCTGGTGGTGCGCAGCGCCGGCAGCGGCCGCGAATTGGGCCGGCTGCGCCTGGGCGCGGACATCACCCTGCGCCATGGCGCGGCCTACGCCACCGTCCACCGCGCCGACCTGCACGCGCTGCTGCTGGCGGCAGTGCGCCGGCAGGCCGGCGTACAGCTGCACACCGGCCACACGCTGCAGGGCTACGAATGCCAGGAGGGCGTGGTGATCGCCCGGCTGCTGGATGCCGACGGCCGGTTGCTGACCGTGCCGGGGCGCGCGCTGATTGGTGCCGACGGACTGCGCAGCAGCGTGCGCGCGCAACTGCTGGGCGAGGCCGACACACGCGTCAGCGGCCATCTGGCCTACCGTGCCGTGGTGCGCCAGGACGCGCTGCCGGCCGCGCTGCGCTCGCAGATCGTCACCGCCTGGCTGGGACCGCGCCTGCACGTCGTGCACTACCCGGTGCGCCGCGGCGAGCTGCTGAACGTCGTCGCCATCCACCATGGCCAGGCGCCGCATGACCTGGAGCATTGGGACCACGCCGCCAATGCCGCGCAGCTGGAAGTGGCGCTGGCGCGGACCTGCGCACCGCTGCAGGACCTGGTGCGCGCCGTGCCGCAGGCCGGCAGCGGCTGGCGCCTGTGGCCGCTGCTGGACCGCCCGCCGGTCGCCGGCCCGCGGCAGATGGCGCAGGGCCGGGTGGCGCTGCTGGGCGACGCGGCGCATCCCATGCGGCCGTATCTGGCGCAGGGCGCCGGCATGGCCATCGAGGACGCCGTGGCGCTGCAACGCTGCCTGGCCATGCACGGTCTGGATACTGCCCGACGCCTGCAGTGCTATGCCGAGCAGCGCTGGCAGCGCAACGCCCGGGTACAGGAACGTTCCCGCCGCAACGGCACCATCTTCCACGCCACCGGCCTGCTGCGCTGGGGGCGCGATGCGGCCATGCGGCTGCTGGGCGAGCGGCTGCTGGATATGCCCTGGCTATACCAGGGCGGGTGACAAGTTGGCTTTAGCTATAAATTGCATAGCTGCAAGCCCCTGATATACAAGGGCTGGAGCCGGTTTTCGTTGAAAACACCGCTGCCGGCCGGCAGCATCCGCCATCAACCTCCGGCGGCCGGCGGCTGCGGCAGCCGGGCAAACGCCAGGCCGGCCAGCACCAGCAGCGCGGCGATCGCCGCCATCACCGGCCCGAACGGGTCGTCCACGCGGCCCTGCGCCAGCGACGCCACCACGCCGGTGAACCACTGCAGCGCCGCCACGCCCAGGAACATGGCCATGGTGAACACCGCCATGGCGCGGCCCGTCAGCTGCGCCGGGTAGGCCGCGCGCACGTCGGCGTACTGCAGCACGATGAAGCCCGACAGCAGCCCGATGGCCAGCATCAGCGCCACCTCCAGCGCGGGCGGCAGGCGCAGCGCCAGCGCCGCGAACAGCGCCGCCATGGCCAGCGTGCAGGCCAGCAGCCAGCGCCGGCGCTGTGCCGGACCGGGGTCGATGCGGCCGAACAGCAGCGGCCCGGCCAGCGCCACCAGCGACAACGCCAGCGCCACGTTGCCGCTGTCCACCAGCGACCAGCTGTGGCGTGCGATCAGCATCGGCCCCAGCCACAGCCCGCGCAGCGCGATCAGCGCCGCATAGGTCACCGCGCCCAGCGCCACGATGCCCCAGGTGTGCGGCAATGCCAGCAGCGCGGCGAAGCGGCGCGCGGCCTCGGCCAATGATTCGCGCGGAGGTGCATCGGCCGTCGCCGCCACGGCCGGCTCGTGCACGCCGCGCCACATCCACATCCAGGCCAGCAGCGCCAGCGCCGCCAGCACGCCGAAGCCCGCGCGCCACGACCACGCCTGCACCACCCAGGCCAGCGGCGTGCCGGTCAGCAGCATGCCCACCGTGCCCAGCGCCATCGCCGCGCCCGACAGCGCGGCGAAGCGCGCCGGCGCGAAATGCCGCGCGATGAACACCGTGCACACCAGGAACGCCGGTGCGCAGCCCACGCCGATCAGCGCCTGCGCCAGCACCAGCCAGCCGAAGCCCGGCGCCAGCGCCGACAGCAGCGCCCCGCCGATGGCCAGCGGGAACACCGCCAGGATGGTGCGCCGTACGCCGTACAGGTCGATGCTGATGCCCATGAACATCTGCATGGCGCCGAAGGCAAAGTGGAAGGTGCCGGCAAAGATGCCCAGCGCCTGCGGCGACAGCGCGAAATCCTGCTGCAGCGGCGCGGCCAGCATGGCGGCGACGGTGCGGAACGCGGTGCTGAGGGTGAAGCCGGAGGTCAGCGCGACGAGCATCCACAGCAGGGCGCGTGAGGAGGCCGGGGGGCGCGCACGCGGCGCCGGGGCAGGGCGGGTCATGCCGCACAGCGTAACGCGCCCGCGCCACCAGCGCTGTCGTGCCGGCGCCCATAATCCGCGCTTCGCATTTTTTGCCAACCGAACGGAAACCGCGCGTGGACATCGTTTTGCTGCTCAAGGCCGCCATCATGGGCGTGGTCGAGGGCTTGACCGAGTTTTTGCCCATCTCCTCCACCGGGCACCTGATCCTGGCCGGCAGCCTGCTGGGCTTCGACGACGCCAAGGCCAAGGTCTTCGACATCGCCATCCAGACCGGCGCCATCTTCGCCGTGATCCTGGTGTACTGGCAGCGCATCCGCACCACGCTGGTGGCGCTGCCGACGCAGCGCCAGGCGCAGCGCTTCGCATTGAACGTGCTGATCGGCTTCCTGCCCGCCGTGGTGCTGGGCCTGCTGCTGGGCCGCGCCATCAAGGAGCACCTGTTCACCCCGGTGATCGTCGCCAGCACCTTCATCCTGGGCGGCTTCATCATCCTGTGGGCCGAGCGGCGCCAGCAGGCGGCGGTGCGCGTCCACAGCGTGGACGACATGACGCCGCTGGACGCGCTGAAAGTCGGCCTGGTGCAGTGCCTGGCGATGGTGCCGGGCACCAGCCGCAGCGGCGCGACCATCATCGGCGGCATGCTGCTGGGCCTGTCGCGCAAGGCGGCGACGGACTATTCGTTCTTCCTGGCGATCCCGACGCTGATCGGCGCGGGCGTGTACAGCCTGTACAAGGAGCGCGCGCTGCTGTCGGCCGCCGACCTGCCGATGTTCGCCGTGGGGCTGGTGTTTTCCTTCCTGAGCGCCTGGGCCTGTGTGCGCTGGCTGCTGCGCTACATCAGCTCGCACAGCTTCGTACCGTTCGCCTGGTACCGCATCGGCTTTGGGCTGGTGGTGCTGGCGACGGCCTGGTCGGGGCTGGTGACCTGGGCGGAGTGAGCCTGCGGCGGCCGGGCCGTCAGTGCCGGTGCACGGGGACCGCCAGCGTGGCGAGCAGCCGCGCGTCCACCTCATCGAAGGCCAGCGCCTGGCCGCCGCGCCGCGCGGCAAAGTCCTGCGCTGCCTGCCGCGTGGCGAACGCCGGCAGGTTGCCGGCGCGCATCGGCCCCCGCGCGTCGGAGCCGTGCACGTACCAGGCGCTGCGCGCGTCGATCCAGCCATGGCGCTGCGGCCCGGCATCGGTCACGTACAGCGCGGCCACCGACCCCGGTGCGCGGCCGGGGCTGTAGCGCGGCATGTCGTGCAGGTATTGCAGCAGCGACAGCGGCGAGTCGAAGAAATGCGCGTCGCCGCCATCGAAGATGAGCTGCGCCGCCCAGTCCGGTGCACGCGCCGGGAACATGCCGCACACCGGGCAGCGCGCCTGGGGCGGGATGGCGCGCGCGGCCGTCGGCGCCAGGCCGCTGGCCGGGTCGTGCGGCAGGGGTGGCGCCACCACGCAGACATCGTCCTCAGGCAGCCCCACCCCAGTAGCCGGCCGCAGCCAGGGGTGCGCCAGCAGCGCGGCGCCGCCGGCGGTACCGGCCAGCGCCAGCGCCAGCCAAGCGCGGCGGTTCGACCAAGGCAGGGCGAGCGTGGACGATGCAAGCATGGTGGAAGCCTGGGGGCGCCTACATGCGCGTGTCGTGCAGCGCGCCGCCGCTCAGGTCCACCATGTCCGGCTTGACCTCGGCAAAGGCCAGCACCTTGCCGCCGTACTCGCCGGCGAACTTGTCGGCATCGGCCCGCTGCGCGAAGCTGGCGATCGTCGGCCCCATCGAGCCGTGGCGCTTGCTGCCCACTACGTAGAACGCGCCCTTGGCGTCGATCCAGTGGCCCTGCGGCGCGTCCCACTGCGCCTGGCCCATGTCCTGCACGTAGGCCGCGCGCACGGCGCGCACCTGCTCGCCGGCCAGCAGCACGTTGAAGAATTCCACCGTGTCGCAGAAGAACGACGGCCGGTCCTGGCCGGCGTAGTGCACCTGGGCCTTCGGCCCGGGGTAGTCGGCCAGCAGCATGCCGTCCAGCTCGCAGCTGGTGCCGCGGTCGATCTCCACCGGGGCGATGGCCGCCTGCTGCGCTGCCTGGTCGCCGCAGGCGGCCAGCAGGCCGCCGGCGGACAGTGCCGCCAGCGCGGCAAGGCCCAGCGCGCGGCGGCGCGAGGGATGGTGGCAGGAACAGGTCGTCATGGCTTGAATCTCCAGTGGGCCAGCACCAGCGGCAGCGCGATCCAGGCCAGCATCACGCCGCCCATGGTCAGCGGGTTGCCGAGCGAGGCCGGCACCACGCTGGCCAGGCCGTACAGGGTGCGCACGTCCTCCAGCGAGAACACGTTCAGGATGCGGAACACGTCCGCGGGGTTGAGCAGCAGCAGCCAGGCGAAGGCGTCGCCGGCAAACTGCCCGCCGGTGGTGACCAGCACGCCCAGCAGCAGCAGGTCGAACACCAGCACGAAGAAGAACCAAGTGGCGATCGCCAGCCCCGAGGCGCGCGTGCGCTCGCGCGCGACGACCGACAGCAGCACCGCCAGGCTCAGGAACGCCAGCCCCAGCAGCACCGACGAGACCATGAAGCCGGCGTAGTGGTACAGCGCGCTCGCGCTCATGTGCCGCCACAGCAGCAGCGCCACCGAACCGAAACCCACCAGGGTGGACAGGGTGAGCGCCAGCGCCAGCCCCAAGTACTTGCCCAGCAGCAGCTCCAGCCGGGTGATGGGCAGCGCCAGCAGCAGGTCCAGTGAGCCGCGCTCGCGCTCGCCGACGATGGCGTCGAAGCCTAGCAGCAGGGCGATCAGCGGGATCAGGTAGATCACCAGGCTGACCAGGCTGGCGATGGTGAATTCGATCGAGCGAAAGCCCACTTGGCCCTGCTGCGCGCCACCGAAGTAGGCGATGACCAGCGAGAACACGGTGAACACCAGGGCCACGGCCAGCACCCAGCGGTTGCGCAGGCGGTCGCGCAGCTCCTTGGCGGCGATGGTGAAGATTTGGGACAGTTCCATGGACAGTACCTTCAGCCGGAAAAGCCGAAGAACACGTCTTCCAGCGAGGGTTCGATGAGTTGCACGTCCTGCACACGCGCGCCCAGGGCGCCCACAGCGGCCAGCACCGCCAGCTTGCGCTCGCGCGCGCAGCGCAGCACCAGGCCGTCCGGGGTGGCCTCGGGCGTGGCACCGGCAGCCTGCGCCAGCGCGCTGGCGGCCTCGGCGCGGTGTTCGGGCGCCAGTTGCAGCCGCACGGTCAGCGGCATCTGCATGCGCTCGCGCAGCGCCTGCACGCTGCCCACGGCCTGCAGCCGGCCCGAGGCCAGGATGGCCAAGCGGTCCACGCGCTCCTGCAGTTCGGCCAGGATGTGCGAGGTGATGACGACGGTGACGCCGCCGGCCTGCAGCTCGCGCAGCCGGGCGTAGAAGTCGCGGATGGCCTGCGGGTCCAGGCCGTTGGTCGGCTCGTCCAGGAACAGCACGCGCGGGCTGCCCAGCAGCGCCTGGGCGAACCCCAGGCGCTGGCGCATGCCCTTGGAATATTCGCGCACCGGCCGGCGCCCGGCGTGCGCCAGACCCACGCGCTCCAGCAGCTGCGGGCACTGCGCCAGCGACGCGCCTTTCAGCCGGGCGAAGAAGCGCAGCGTCTCCAGCCCGTCCAGGTTGTCGTACAGCACCACGTTCTCGGGCAGGTAGCCGAGCTGGCGGCGCGCCGCGCGCGCGCCGCGCCCGGCGATCGGCGCGCCGGCCACGCGGATCTCGCCGGCGGTGGGCGCCACCAGGCCCAACATCATCTTGAACAGCGTGCTCTTGCCGGCGCCGTTGTGGCCGATCAGGCCGAGGATCTGGCCCTCGGGGACGTCCAGATCGACGCCGTCGACCGCGTGCAGTGCGCCGTAGTGCTTGCGCACGCCGCGCAGGGTGATGGCCAGGCCGTCAGTGGCCGGGGAAACGCTTGCCACGCCATTCGCTCCAGTTGTTGTGTGCGGGCCGCATGCGCGGCTGGGGGTCGACCACCGAGGGCGCCCGCAGAATGGGAAACTGCCGGCCCACCAGGCGCAGCGCCTGCACCGCGGGGCTGGCCAGCAGCAGCTTGATGCTGGGGTGGCGCCAGGTCAGGCGGTCCACCATGTCGTTGGCCTCGTAGGGCACGTCGCCGCGGCCGTCGCCGTCGCGGTCCCAGCCGAGGTAGTTGCTCCAGTGGTTGCCGCTTTTCGCGCCCCAGGTCTCGTCACGCGCGCCCACGTAGCGCACCTGCTCGCGGTTGCCAATGATGTCGTTGCCCTCGACCTCGTTGTTCTTCGAGCCCGCCGACAGGTGCACGCCCACGGTGTTGTCGACGATCAGGTTGCCGTTGAGCGTGATGTACTCGACGTCGTAGATGAAGAAACCCCGGCTGTTGCCAGCGACGACGTTGTTCTCGATGACCGAGTCCTGCAACGTGCGCAGCATGATGCCGTGGTCGGAATTGCCCCAGGCGCGGTTGTTGCGCACCTCCTGGTGGCGCACCTCCATCAGCGCCAGGCCGCCGCGGTTGTAGTAGGTGTCGTTGTCCTCCCACAGGTTGTGGTAGGAGTTCATGTAGTGCGTGCCATAGCGGCTGTGGTGCAGCCGGTTGCCCTTGAACACGGCGTTGTGCGACACGTCCACGTACAGCGCGTCGCGCACGAAGCTGATCTCGTTGTTCAAGATCTTGGCGCGCTTAGTGTTGTACAGCTGCACGCCGTTGCCGCGCTGGGGCGAGGCGTACTCGCGCTTGCCGGTGATGTTGTTGTGCTCGATCAGCACGTCGTCGGCCTTTTCGATCCACAGGCCGAACAGGTTGTAGGCCAGGTCGCAGCGGCGCACGATGGCGCGGTGCGCGCCGGGGTAGAGGTAGATGCCGGCGTTCTGCGCCTTCAGGTCGTCACCCGAGTCGCGCACGATCAGGCCCTCGATGACCACATCCGGCGCGGTGACGCGGATGGTGTCGCCCTGCAGGCCGCCGCTGACGGTGGGCCGGTCCAGGCCGCGCAGGGTGAGCGGCTTGTCGATCAGCAGGTTGGCACGGTAGTGGCCGCGCTCGACCTGCACCACGTCGCCGGCCTGCGCCGCCTGCACGGTGGCGGCCAGGTCCTCGCCCGGGCGCACGGTGAGGGTGGCGGCCTGCACGGCCCCGGCGAGACACAGCGCCAGGGCCAGCGGCCAGTGTGTCGTCAGCGCCGCCTTCACCATGGCGCCAGCAGTCCCAGCGCCTGCAGCAGCAGGAACAGCGCCGCGCCGATCATCAGGTTCTTGAATCCCACGTAGCTCATCATGTCCATCACGCCCGCAACGCGGTAATTGTCGCGCCACCACGGGCCGTCCTTGACGTAGCGGCGGCCGGACAGGCGGATCAGCACCTCGTACATGCTCCAGCCGAACCACCAGCCGATGATGGCGCCGGCCGACAGGTGGCCGGTGGCCGCCAGGCCCCAGGCCACGGTGGCCGCCACGGCCAGCGACAGCCCGGCGATCTGCAGCGCGCGCTGGCTGCGCCAGCCCTCTGCACTCCACGGCCACAGGTGGTCGCGCAGCTCCAGCAGCAGCCAGCGCAGGGCGCCTACGCCGCGCTTGTGCGCCGGCAGGGTCGGGTCGGTGGGCATGCGCGGGTCGGGGCCGCCCACGGCGCGCGGCATGATCTGGTCTTCCACCTTCGCCGGGTGGATGGGGATGAAGTAGCCGTTCTTGCCGATGGGGGTCAGCTCCAGGCCGTCCTTGTCGCGGCGCTTTCTCTCGCGCGCCAGGGGCGGGCAGCCCTTGGTGTCGGTGTACAGGATCATGCAGTCCAGGCAGTGCAGGCACTCGCGGTGGTCGATGCGGCCCTTCTCGTCGATCGCCTGCGCGCCGCAGCCCACGGCGCAGGCCTTGCAGCTGTTGCAGTCCTGCTTGCGCTTCAGGCCGAACCAGCGGAACGTGCTGGGCATGGCCAGCGACGCGCCCAGCGGGCACAGGTACTTGCAGAACGGCCGCTCGATGAAGATCGAGATGCCCAGCAGCACCGCCACGAACAGGCTGTAGGGCCAGGCGCGGTTGGTGACGCCGACCAGGAAGGTGGTCTTGAACGGCTCCACCTCGGCGAGCTTTTCCGCCAGGCCCATGGAGAACATGGACACCGTCAGCAGCCCGAAGAAGATGGCGTATTTCAGCCACTTGAAGATGTCGTGCCATTTTTGCGGTAGCTTGGTCTGGAAGCGCCCGAGGCCGACGAAGCGCGCGATCTTGTAGATCGCCTCCTGCAGCGAGCCGAAGGGGCACATCCAGCCGCAGAACAGCCCGCGCCCGAACAGGAACACGGTGACGATGATGAAGATCCAGAACAGGAAGATGAACGGATCGGTCAGGAACAGCGACCACTTCCACTGGAACAGCAGCGAGTGGAACCAGGTCAGCACCTGCGTGATGGACGGCTGCGCCATCAGCCCGAAGCCGACGACGAAGATGCTGATGGCCCAGAAGGTGTACTTGAAGCCGTTGACCGGCCACTTGTTCTTGTGCGTGGACAGGCGCGTCAGGCGCTCGCGCAGGGCATACACCACGCCCACGGCGATCAGCAGCAGCGCGAATGCGGCGATCTGCCAGGCCTGGCTCTTCCAGATGCGCACCCAGGGCGCGTCAGGCTCGACCACGATGGGCCGCCCGCCTTCCAGCACGCTGGCCGGCAGCCAGTACTTGGACTCGAACACGGTGAAACTGCGGTGGCCAGTGGCGCGGTCCACGCGGTTGCCCAGGAAGGCGAACTTCCACGGATACGCGGCCGAGAACGACGGCGAGCGGATGATGAAGATCGCCGCCTCGCTGTAGCGCGGCGCGCCGGCGGCCTCCAGGCCATACAGGTTGGTGAAGTCCAAGTCGCGGAAGGTGAACGAGTCCGCGCCCTGCTTGACCTGCACCCGGTCGAAGATACCGCCGCGCACGAAGCCCGAGCCCTTGAACGACTCGGCGCCGGCGGTGCGGATGACGAAGATCGCGTTCTCGCCCTCCTTGAGGCTGGCACGCAGGCGCTCGTAGCTGTTCTTGCCCAGCAGACTGCGGCCGATGTCGGGCTGGTTCAGGTCGCCGAACCACAGCTCGATGAACGGCTCGGGGCCGCGCTCCAGGCCGACCTGCTCGGGCTTGACCAGCAGTTGCTGCACCGCGCCCATCTGCACCAGCTGCGCCCAGTCATATTGCTGGCCGTTGGCGACGAAGCGCGCCGGCTCGCGCACCGTGGGCGCGATGATGCCGGTCTGGCGCGCCACGGCGGCGCCCGAGGTCATCACCACCTGGTTCTGCGCCACCACCGTCACGGTGGCACCGGAGATGGCGTCCACGCCGACCACGTTCTCGTCCGGGCGCGAGGGGCCGACCTCGATGGTGTCGGTGACCGACTTGCCCAGGTACTGGTTGTTGAAGTTGATCAGAGCCTGCTCGGGGATGCCCAGCAGCAGGATCGGCTCGGAGTGCTTGAGCACCTTCAGGCCGACGAAGCGGCCCTCCTTGTCCATGCCGATCAGCGTGACCACCGGCTTGCCCGAATACGCCGGTGTGTCGGTGATGTCGGTGGACAGCATGACGTAGCCCAGCAGGGCGCCTTCGGCGCCATAGGCCTCCACATACGGCGGCTGGCCCTTGCGCTGCGAGAACCGCTGCGCGTCCGGGAACACCTCGGCGCAGGGCAGCAGCGCACACAGGTCGGGCGCCGTCGCCAGGTTGGCGGGCAGCTCGGCCTCGTAGGCGCCGGCATGGGCGCGGGGCGTCAGCGCTGCCAGCAGCGCCAGCAGCAGTACCAGGAAGAAGGCGGAGATCCGCGAGGCGGGGGTGGGCATCGCACTATTGTTTTGATAGCTGCATGCCTATGCAATACATGGGCTAGCGGCTGTTTTGGCTAAAAGTGGGGCATTTCCGTTGGTACTGGCGCCACCTGAGCCAGAGAACGCCGCGCAAGGGCCGCCCCGCAGCGCTGGCGTTGTCCCCCTCCCAAGTCGCGCAGCGACGCCAGGGAAGGGGGAAGGCGCGTCAGCGCCTCAGGGGGATGATTCAGGGCTCGACGATCATCCGCGTGCGCATCTCCAGGTGCAGCGCATGGCAGAAGGTCGAGCAATACGCCCAGAACACGCCCGGCTTGTCGGCGATGAAGGTCACCGATTTCGTCTCCAGCGGGTTGATCAGGAACTGCACGTTGTAGTTCGGGATGGCGAAGCCGTGCGTCAGGTCCTCGATCTTGTCCAGGTTGGTCAGGATCAGCGTGACCTCGTCGCCCTTCTTCACGGTGAACTCGCGCAGGCTGAACGCCGGCGCCTGCGAGGTCAGCTTCACCGTCACCTTCTTGCCGTTGCGGAACACGCCGGACTCCTTGGCGTCCTTGATGGCGATCGGCGACTCGTCCAAGTCATACACCTGCTTGGGCTTGACGATGTCGCGCTTGAAGATGATGAAGTCGTGCGGCTCGCCGCGCACCGGGTGGTCGGCCAGCAGCACCATCTTCTCGCCGCTGATGTCGATCAGCTGCTCGTTTTCCGGGTGCAGCGGGCCCACGGGCAGGAAGCGGTCCTTGGAGAACTTGCAGCCCACGGCCAGGTACTTGCCGTCCGCTGCCTTGGTCTCGGACTGCGAGGCGTTGATGTGGCCCGGCTGGTAGTGCACGTCGATGCGGTCGATGACGTACTTGGCGTTCTTGTCGCCCTTGTGGAAGGCGATCGCCTTTTCCACGTTCCACTTGACGATCTGGCTGTCCAGGAACAGCGTGGTGTAGGCGTTGCCGCGGCCGTCGAACGCCGTGTGCAGCGGGCCCAGGCCGACTTCGACCTCGGCGACGATGGCGTCGTCGAGCTTTTCCAGCTTGCCGTCGAACCAGTCCAGCACCTTGGCCAGCTCGATGGTGGTGGTGGTCGGCGAGAGCTTGCCGGCGCAGATGAAGTATTTGCCGTCGGGCGAGGCATTCACGCCGTGCGGGTTCTTCGGCACGCTGACGTAGCCGACCAGCGCGGTCTTCGGATCCTGGTTGGCCTGGTGCGTGCCGTCCACCACGGGCACCTTGGAGTTGCCGATGGTCTTGAACTTGCCGGCCTTGACGGCCTCCTCGATGCGCGCCACGTTGAAGAACAGGCAGGCGTCGCGCTCGGCGGACATCATGTCCTCGTAGTGGATGCCCATCTCCACGTTGTACTGGTTGGTGGCGGCCAGCTTGCCGTCGTACGACGTGGCGACCAGGTCGCAGTTGCCGTCGATCAGCACCTGCCAGCGCACCTCCATGGTCTCGGCGTCCACGCAAGTGAACATCGAGCGGTACTTGGTGGCGTCGTTCACATCCTGGCCGTTGTTGGGCAGCGGGATGGCGAACTCCCCGCCGCAGAACACGCGCGTGGTGTAGTTGATGGCCGGGTCCACCGGGTCGGCCTTGTCCGGGAAGATGCCGTGGAAACCCTGCACGTTGGGCAGGTCGGTGATCTTGTCGCAGATGAAGTAGTCGAGGCGGATGCGCGCGATGCGGCTGTTGATCTTGTCGTTGATCCAGGCGTAGCGGCCGTCGTAGTTGCCGTCCTTGTACGAGGCGTGCGTGTGGTGCGTGTCGGCCACCGTGTAGCGCAGCGAGCCGTCGGGCTTGGTGCCCATCACGGCCTTGGATTCGTTGGTGATGCCCCAGCCCACCAGCGCGTCCGGCACGAAGCAGGGAATGCGGTGGATCTCGCGGCCCGAGGGCAGGCCCAGCACGCGCATGTCGCCGTTGTGCCCGCCGCTCCACAGGCCGTAGTAGGTGTCGAGCTCGCCCGGCTTGAGGTGCACCGGCGACGCCGCATGGGCGCTGGCGACAGGCGCGGCCGGCGCAGGGGCGGCCGCACCGGCGGCGGGCGCCGCGGCCGGCTTGTCGTTGCACGCGGCAACGCCCACCGTCAGGCCGGCCAGCGCGGCCGAGTTGAGGAATCGGCGACGGCCCAGGCCGGCGGTTTCCTTGGTCGAACTCTCTGTCTTGTCGCTCATGTATTCCTCTTGGGGATTGGCAATGAATGGGTTGTGCGCTTCGGCCGGTGTGGAGGTCCACGAAACTGCCGTTGAAGGCCGGTGCAAATAGTCACACCAAATGTTTCTTTTCCAATTGACCTGGGTCAACGGAAATATTGGAAAAACTCCCACACTGCGCAGGCAGGTCGGGTGCATGATCGGAGCCCGCCGGGCGAGCCGTTGTGTGGACGCGGCAGGCCGACGGCATTCACCCCCAGAAAAGAGAAGGAAGGACCTCACCATGTACAAGAAGACGACCCTCGCGATGGCACTGGCGTGCTCGGCCCTGCTGCTGACCGCTTGCGGCAAGAACGACGCGCCGGCGCCTGCAGCGCCGCCGCCGGTCAGCCAGGCTCCGGCGCCCGCTCCGGAGACGACGCCGGCGCCCGCAGCGCCCGCGCCCGTCGCCGAGGCTCCCGCCGCCGCCCCTGCAGCCGCTCCCGCCGGCGACACCCCGGCCCCGGTGGCCAACGCCGACGCCGGCAAGGGTGTCTACAACAAGACCTGCGCGCTGTGCCACGCCGCCGGCGTTGCCGGTGCGCCCAAGCCCGGCGACAAGGACGACTGGGGCCCGCGCATCGCCCAGGGCAAGGACACGCTGTACAAGCATGCCATCGAGGGCTTCACCGGCACCAAGGGCGTGATGCCGGCGCGCGGCGGCGCCAGCAGCCTGTCCGACGACGAGGTCAAGTCCGCCGTGGACTACATGGTGTCCCTGTCCAGCTGATCGAAGAAAGGCGCGCGATGAACCAGGTGCAGATGGTGCCGCAGTCCAGCGGCCGTTGGTCGCGGCGGCGCTTCGCCATGGCCGTTCCCCTGCTGGCGGGCGTGCCCGCCGTGGCGGGTGCGGCGCTGGCGGCGCCGGCTGACCTGGCGCGCGCCAGCCGGGTGCTGATGGGCACCCGGGTGGACATGGCAGTGCCCCTGGCCGGCGGGCTGTCCGCGCGCCAGGCCGACGCGGCCATGCAACGCGCCTTTGCCGAGATGCAGCGCCTGGAGGCGCTGATGAGCCGCTACCTGCCAGGCAGCGACGTGGCGCGCCTGGACGCCGCCGCGGGCGGCGCCGCGGTGGCGGTGGCGCCTGAGGTGCTGGCCGTGCTGCGGCAGGCGCAGCGCCTGCACCGGGACAGCGGCGGCGCCTTCGACGCCACCGTTGGTGCCCTTGACGGCTGGCATTTCGAGTCTGGCCGGCACGCGGTGCCGGCGCCCCGGGACATCACCCGCGCGCTGGCGCTGGTCGATGGCAGCGCCTTGACGCTGGACGAATCTCAAGGCACGGCGCAGCTGCGCCGGCACGGTATGCGCCTGGACCTGGGCGGCGTGGCCAAGCTGCCTATCCTGCAGGCCGGGCTGCAGGTGCTCGAATGCCAGGGCATCGAGCATGCGCTGGTCAACGGCGGCGGCGACGTGCTGGTGCTGGGCAACCGCCACGGCCAGCCCTGGCGCGTGGGCGTGCGCAATCCGGCGGCGCCCGGACAGCTGCTGGGCGTGCTGCCGGTGCAGGGCCGGGTGGTGGTGGCGTCCTCGGGCGACTACGAGCGTGCCTTCGTGCACCAGGGCCGGCACCTGCACCATGTGCTGGACCCGCGCACCGGCTGGCCGACGCAGGGGGTACACGGCGTCGCGCTGTTGGCGCGCAGCGTGGATGAGGTCAATGGCTGGGGCACGGCGCTGATGGTGCAGGGCCTGGGCGGCGTGCAGGCCTTTGGCGCGCGTCGGCCGGAGGTCGGCGTGCTGGCGGTGGCGGCCGATGGCACGCGCTGGATGTCCGGTCCCATGGGCAGGCGCCTGCAGGCCGCCGCCTGAGTTTTTCGGCCAAATCGGCCGCCAGCCCTTGATTCGCAATGGCCTCCAGCTATCATTTTCGAGTATTTCAGCCAGAAGCCTTGCGAGCTGTCACGGCCTGCAGATTCAGCAGCGCGGCCTCGATCGCCGCTGCCGTGACATGCGGCTGCTCCATCGGGAACAGGTGACTGCCATCCAGCATCATGATGCGGCCCTGGGTCACGCGCTCGGTCAGCGCCATGCCCACCTGGCGCATCTCGATCGACGAGCGTCCGCCGATGAAGGCCGCCGGGCAGCGCAGCGGATGGCGGCGCAGCAGTCCCTGCAGGTGGTGCGGGATGGTGTTGTAGACCTGCGTTTCCACCTCGCGTTCGAACGCCAGCACGCGTCGGCCGGCAGCGTCGTCGCGCAGGCCGTGCTGCACATAGTCCTGCAGCACCTGCGCGTCCCAGCGCGCGAAGATCTTCTTGCGCTGGAAGTGCGCCAGCGCCTCGTCGTTGCTGGCCCAGGCATTGCGCCGCGCCCGGCTGACCCGGCCGGGCGAGACCGCGCCGATGACCTGCGTGCCCTTGGCCATGCCCACCGCGCCGGCGCGCCAGCCGCCCACCAGGGGCGAGTCCAGCAGCAGCACGCCGCGCGCCAGCTGCGGCTGGCGCGCGGCGGCCATGACGCTCAGGAAGCCGCCCATCGAGTGGCCGACCAGAAACGCCGGCTCGCCGCTGCGCTGCTGCTGCTCCTGCACAAAATCCACCAGCTGCTGCACCAGGTGCGGCCAGTTGCTGGTCACGGGGTAGCGCGCATCATGGCCGAAACGCTCGACGCCGCTGACCGAAAAGCCGCGCGCGCGCAGGTCGTGCAGCAGCACCCGGTAGGTGCCCAGGGGGAAGCTGTTGGCGTGCGAGAAGACGATGGTGGCCATGGATCCAAGCGGGCGGGATAGGGGCGCGCAAGTGTAGGTGTGAGGTCCGAAGGGAGCGCGCACATTTGGGACAATCGCGCGATGCACGAAGCATTCCTCCTGCACGCTGATCACGCTCCCGCCGCGCCGCCTGCGGCCTTGCCCCGACCCGCGCTGCGCCTGAGCTGCGTGGTGCCGGCGCACAACGAGGAGGCCAACCTGGCGCTGTTCGTGCGCGCCCTGGCACAGGTGGTGCGCGCCCTTACGCCGGACTACGAGATCATCGTGGTCAACGACGGCAGCCGCGACGGCACGCACGACGCGGCGCTGGCGTTGCTGCCCGAGCTGCCGGTGCGCTACCTGGCGCTGTCGCGCAACTTCGGCAAGGAAGCGGCGCTGTCGGCTGGTATCGACCATGCGCGCGGCAACGCCGTGCTGCTGATCGACGCCGACTTCCAGCACCCGCTGGAGATGCTGGCGCAGATGCACGAGCTGTGGCTGGCCGGCTACGACATGGTCTATGGCGTGATCGCCGACCGCACCGCCGAGAGCGGCGCCAAGCGCCTGGGCACGCGGCTGTTTTATCGCCTGCTCAACAGCGGCAACCGCGTCAAGGTGCCGCCGCACGCGGGCGACTTCCGCTGGATGGACCGGCGCGTGGCCGAGGCGCTCAAGCGCCTGCCCGAGCACCACCGCTTCATGAAGGGCCTGTATGCCTGGGTCGGCTTCAAGACCGCGGCGCTGCCCTTCGTGCCACAGGATCGGGCGGGCGGGGAGTCCAGCTTCAACCTGCGCCGCCTGGGCTCGCTGGCGCTGCTCGGGCTGACATCCTTCACCACCCTGCCGCTGCGCGTGTGGAGCGTGATCGGCAGCGTGGTGGCGCTGGGCGCGCTGGCCTACGGCGGCTGGATCACCGTCGAGACGCTGCTGTTCGGCAACGAGCTGGCCGGCTGGCCGACGCTGGCCGCCGGCATCATGCTGTTTTCTGGCGTACAGCTGATGTCCATCGGCGTGCTGGGCGAGTACGTCGGGCGCATCTACGACGAGGTCAAGCGCCGCCCCAGCTACCTGCTGGCGCGCGACGAGGACCGCAGCCCGCTGCGCGACGGCCCGGCGCCATGAGCGGCCTGCTGATACGCGCGCTGCAGCTCCTGCGCCGCCTGCCGCAGGGGCTGCAGTTCGTGCTGGTGGGCGGCGCGGCGGCGGCCACGCACCTGGTCACCGTGGCGCTGTGGGTGGCGCTGACCGGCATGGCCCCGCTGGTGGCCAACGTGCTGGCGTTCTTCACCTCGTTCTTCGTCAGCTACGCCGGCCATGCCTGCCTGACGTTCGCCGGCAGCGGCGCGCGCGGCTGGCTTGCGGCGGCGCGCTACTTCCTGGTCGCCAGCGGGTCGTTCGCGGCCAACGAGGTGCTGTACGCGCTGGCGCTGCGCTGGCTGCCCTGGCACTACCTGGCCAGCCTGCTGGCGGTGATCCTGCTGGTGGCCGCGGGCACCTTCGTGCTGGCCAAGTTCTGGGCGTTCCGCGCCCCGCGTGCCGCGTGAGCGCGCAGGACGCCCCTGCGGCGGGTCTGATCGTCTGCGCCGACGACTATGCCTTGCATCCGTTGGTGGACGCGGCCGTGCAGCAGCTGGCGCACAGCGGCCGGCTGTCGGCCACCAGTTGCATGACCACTGCTCCGCTATGGCCCCGCGCCGCGCCGGCGCTGGCCGAGCTGCGACCGCAGCTGATGCTGGGGCTGCACTTCAACCTGACCGAAGGGCACGGCGGCGCGCTGCCCGCGCGCTCGCTGGGACAGACACTGCGCGCCGCCTACCTGCACGCGCTACCGCGGCCTGAGCTGCAGGCCGCCTGGCGCACGCAGCTGGACGCCTTCGAGCGCGCTCTGGGCACGCCGCCGGACTTCATCGACGGCCACCAGCACGTGCACCAGCTGCCCGGCGTGCGCCAGGCGCTGCTGCAGGAGCTGCGCACGCGCTATGCGCCACGCGAAATGCCCTGGGTGCGCTCCACACGGCCGGCGGGCACGCTGTGGCGCAACCCGAAGGCGGCAGTGATCGCCCTGCTGGGCGGCTGGAACGCCTCGCGGCAGCTGCGCGCCGCCGGCGTGCCGGTCAACCGCGGTTTTGGCGGCGTGTACGGCTTCGACGCACCGGATGCCGCCGCCTACCGCGCGCACATGCAGCGCTGGCTGGCGCAGCTGCGCCCGGGTGGGCTGCTGATGTGCCACCCGGCCAGCGCCGCCGTGCCGGGCGATGCGCTGGGTGCGCAGCGGGCGGTGGAGTTCGGCTACCTGACCTCCGACGCCTTCGCGCAGGATCTGGCGCAGGCTGGGCTCAGCGTGCAGCGCGGCCCGCTGCCGCGACTGCAACTGGACACCTGAATACCAACCGGGCCGATGCACGGGCCGCTATCGGCCGCCCGCCGCGGTTCCATCTGCCGTGGGAGCTTTTGCACAGGCGGCGGGCACGTAGGCGCGCCACTCCAGCACCCATGGGGCGCCTTGTGGCGCGTAGGGCCAGGGCAGCGCCCAGCGGCCTTCGTGGGTCTGCATGCCGGCGCTGGTGTGGATGCCGTCCAGCGGCGCCGGCGGCGTGACCTGGCCGGCGGTGTGCAGCCACAGCGCCCCCTCGCGCACCAGCCGCTCGCGTGTCACCCACGGTGAGTAGCGCGGGTCGCCGGATATCAGCACCGAGGCCCGCGCCGGCGTGGGCACCGCCGCCAGCCCGGCCACCCAGTAGTCGCCCGCCACCACCCGCAGCGGGCAGTGCGACAGTGCGCTCCAGCTGGCCTGGACCTGCTGCGCCAGCGCTGCCTGCGGCCAGTCGGTGCGCGACGGCCGCTGGCGCCACTGCGCGCCCCAGCCCAGCCAGACCAGGGAGGCCAGTGTCGCCAGTACCAGCCAGACCAGCAATGCATGCCGCAGCGGCCGGGCCATGGGCTGGAGCCAGCGTTGCGGCAGCCAAGCTGTCAGCAGCAGGCCGCTGAAAGCCCACATCGGCACGCCCCACATGTCGCGGATGCGCAGGCCCAGCACCAGCCCGAGCAACGTCACCAGCAAACCCGGCGCCAAGGCGATGGTCAGCAGGTAGCCTGGCCATGCCGTGTGCAGCCGCCAGCGTGGCGTGTCATGGCCGGCGGGCAGCACCAGATGCGGGCGCGCGCGCAACGCAGCGAACAGCGCGATTAGCACCAAGGGCAGGTGGTTCAGCGCCTGCGTGGCCAGAAAGCCCAGCGCCCCCAGGCGCGGATGCGCGCTGACGGCGGCCGAGCGCTCGCTGGCATACACCATCGGCAGCCAGCCGCTGGCGTGCAGCCACAGCAGGTGCGGCGCCAGCACCAGCAGCATCAGCGCCAGGGCCAGCCATGGCCCGGGCCGGGCCAGCTGGCGCCGCGCGTGGGGTGCCAGCAGCACATAGAGGCCCAGGCAGGCCAGCAGGATGCCGGCGGAATACTTGGTCAGCATTCCCAGCCCTGCCAGCAGCCCCAGGGCGGCCCAGTGACGCAGCTGCCCCTGCTGCAGCGCCGCCAGAAGCGCCCAGGCCAGCCCCGCCCACAGCGGCATCTGCGCGATGTTGTGGTTGAACTCCAGTGCCGGCCGGGTATAGAAGGCCACGCCCATGGCCAGCAGCGTGCCCAGGAAGGCGCGCGGCGCATCCATCAGCCGGCGGCCCGTCAGCCACACCAGTACCAGTGTTGCGCCGATGCAGACCTGGCTGAGCAGGAACGGCCCGACGTCGCCGAAGGCGCGGTAGAAGACGTGCAGCACCCAGGGCGACAGCGGCGGGTGCTTGTAATTGCCCCACTGCCACTCGCGGCCCCAGGTCAGGCTTTCCACCACATCCAGCGGGAAGCTCGATTCCAGCAGCGGTGGCAGCAGCGTCCAGGCCAGCGCGTACAGCGCAGCCACCGTGAGTACGCTGCGCCAGGGCAGGGCGCCTGCATCCTTTGGGCCGGCGGAGGCACGTGCGCCGGCCGGCAACCAGGCCTCAGGCATGCAGCTGCTCCGCCAGGGTTTTCAACTGGTACAGCGCCTGCAGCGCCTCGCGCGGGCTGAGCTGGTCCGGGTCGAGCTGCGCCAGCAGCGCCTGCAGTGCGCTGGGCGGCGCCGGCTCGGGCGCCGGCGGCGGGGCGAACAGGTCCACCTGCAGCTCGCCCTGGCGCGCGCGCTCTTCCAGTGCCTGCAGCACATGCCGCGCGTGCTGCAGCACGCCGGCCGGCACGCCCGCCAGGCGTGCCACCTGCACGCCGTGGCTGCGGCTGGCCGGGCCGGGCTGGATCTCGTGCAGAAAGACGATGTCGCTGCCCGACTCGGCCGCGCCGACGTGCACGTTCACCGCCTGCGCGTGGCGCGTGGCCAGTTCGGTCAGCTCGAAGTAGTGCGTGGCGAACAGGGTGAAGGCGCGCGTCTTGTCGTGCAGGTGGGTGGCGATGCCGCTGGCCAGCGCCAGGCCGTCGAAGGTGCTGGTGCCGCGCCCGATCTCGTCCATCAGCACCAGCGACTGGGCGGTGGCGCCGTGCAGGATCTGCGCCGCCTCGGTCATCTCCAGCATGAAGGTGGACTGGGCGTTGGCCAGGTCGTCGGCGGCGCCGATGCGGGTGTGAATGGCGTCGATCGGCCCCAGCCGGCAGCTGGCGGCGGGCACGTGGCTGCCGATGGCCGCCAGCAGCACGATCAGCGCCACCTGGCGCATGTAGGTCGATTTGCCGCCCATGTTCGGGCCGGTGATGATCTGCATGCGCGTATTGGCGTTCAGCCGCGTGTGGTTCGGGATGAACGCACCGCTGGACGCCTCGGCCAGGCGCGCCTGCACCACCGGGTGGCGGCCGGCCTCGATCTCGATGCACGGGTGCTCGACGAACTGCGGCGCGCACCAGTCCAGGCTCAGGGAGCGTTCGGCCAGCGTGCACAGCACGTCCAGCGTGGCCAGCGCCTGGCCCAGCCGGGCCAGTGGCGCCACATGCGGCTGCAGCCGCTCCAGCACCTGCTCGTACAGCCACTTCTCGCGCGCCAGGGCGCGCTCCTGCGCCGACAGGGCCTTGTCCTCGAAGGCCTTCAACTCGGGCGTGATGAAGCGCTCGGCGTTCTTCAGCGTCTGGCGCCGGCGCCATTCGGGCGGCACCTTGTCGGCGTGGCTGCTGGTGACCTCGATGTAGAAGCCGTGCACGCGGTTGTACTGCACGCGCAGGTTGGCGATGCCGGTGCGCTCGCGCTCGCGCGCCTCCAGCTGCAGCAGAAAGTCGTCGCAGTGGTCGCGGATGCCGCGCAACTCGTCCAGCTCGGCGTCGAAGCCGGGGGCGATCACGCCGCCGGCCTGCAGCAGCGCCGGGGGCTCGGGGACGATGGCGGCCTGCAGCAGCGCCAGGCAGTCTGCCGGCGGTTGCAGATCTTGCGAAATTTGAGCCAAATAAGGCTCTGGCCCTTGTGTTGCATGGGTCAGTAGCTCTGATTTTCGTAGCGTCTGCACCAATCCCACGAGTTCGCGCGGACGCACCTGGCGCAGTGCGATGCGCGCGGTGATGCGCTGCACATCGGCCGCGCCGCGCAGTTGCTCGCGCAGCGCGCGCCAGCCGCCCGGGCCCGGGGCCTCGCGCAGTGCGGTGGTGGCGGCCAGGCGGCGGCGCGCCTCGGTGCGGTCGCGGTGCGGCTCCAGCAGCCAGGACCGGAGCAGCCGGCTGCCCATGCCGGTCATGCAGGTGTCCAGCAGCGACAGCAGCGTCGGTGAGTCCTCGCCGCGCAGGGTGCGCACCAGCTCCAGGTTGCGCCGGGTGGCGGCCGGCAGCTGCAGCAGTGCGTCCTCGCGCTGCACCTGCACGCCGTGGATATGCGTCAGGGCGCTGCCCTGGGTGTGCTCGGCGTAGTGCAGCAGGGCGGCGGCCGCGGCATGCGCCTGCGCCAGGTCCTCGGCGCCCCAGGCCTGCAGGCTGGCGGCGCCCAGCTGGTCGAGCAGCTTGCGCCCGCCCAGGCCGGCGTCGAACTGCCAGGGTGGGCGCGCCACGGCCGGGCAGGCCAGCTGGCCGCCCTGGCGCAGCGCGGCCAGCGTGGCCTGCAGGGGTGCGCCGGTGTCGCTGGCATGCACCAGCTCGTTCGGCCCGATGCGCGCCAGCCAGCCGCCGAGTTCGTCCGGCGCACATTCGCCCAGGTGCACCAGGCCATGGGTGACGCTCATCCACGCGAGGCCGCAGCGCCCGCGCGCGCCCTGGTGCAGCGCCAGCAGGATGGCCTCACGCTTGTCGGGCAGCAGTTCGCTGTCGGTCAGCGTGCCGGGGGTGACGACGCGCACCACCTTGCGCTCCACGGGCCCCTTGCCGGCGCCGACCTCGCCCACCTGCTCGGCGATCGCCACCGATTCGCCTTGGCGGATCAGCCGCGTCAGATACTGCTCCAGCGCATGGAATGGGATGCCGGCCATGACCACCGGCTGCCCGGCCGACTGGCCGCGCTGGGTCAGGGTGAGCTCCAGCAGTCCGGCAGCGCGCTCGGCGTCGGCGTAGAACAGCTCGTAGAAGTCGCCCATGCGGTACAGCAGCAGGGTGTCCGGGAACCCGGCCTTCAGGGCCAGGTACTGCTGCATCATGGGGGTGTGGGCGCTGAGGTCGGGCGTATCCATCGGGCAGGGCAATCGGGTGGCGCGCCGGCCTGCGCCAGTCGGTCGGGCGCAGGCCGGCGGGTAAAACACAACCGGGAATTGTCAGGCATCGGTCAGGCATCGTGCGCCGGCTGGACGGCGCTCAGGCTGGCTGCGGCCCTGGGCGGCCGTCCTCGACGACGAAGCGCGCCAAGTCGTACGCCGCGCTGTCGGCGCGCAGCGGGTCGCGCACGGCGCGCAGGGTGGTGGTCCAGCTGCGTGGGGTGATGTCGCTCAGGCCATAGCCGCGTTCGTCGCAGCGCGCCAGCAGCACGTGCGGGTTGTGTCGGCGGATGGCGTCCAGCCGCTCCTGTGTGGTGCCGCTGCGCGAGCTGATCGAGGTGCCGCAGAACTCGCTGGCCACGACCGCAGGGTAGTGCGGATCGGCGCCCGGCACGGCGCACACGTAGTTCTGGTGGATGTCGCCGCCCAGCAGCACAGTGTTGCGCGGGGGCTGGTGCTGCAGAGCCTGCAGCAGGCGCTGGCGCGCGGCCGGGTAGCCGTCCCAGCTGTCACTGGACTGCACGCCGGACGGGTAGTGCCGGGGCGAGAACAGCGTCTGCTGGGCGATGACGCTCCAGCGCGTGTCGCGGTCCCGGGCGTCGGCGGCCAAGCCGCGCGTCAGCCAGTCTTCCTGCTCCCAGCCCAGCAGCGTGCGGCCGTCTTGCAGCAGCTCGGGGCACTGGCCGGGGCGCACCGCACCGGCGCCGGCACCCGGGCGGCGGCAGGCCTGCACGTCGCGCCACTGGCGCGTGTCCAGCAGGTACAGCCGCGCCAGGCGGCCCCAGGCCATGCGCCGGTACAGCTGCAGCTGGTGAAAGCCGCCGCCGGCGGCCAGCGCCGAGGCGCGCAGCGGCATGTGCTCGTAGAACGCCTGCCAGGCAGCGCTGCGCAGCGGGAGGAAATCCTCCGGCGCATTGCGTCCAGTGCCGGCGGCATAGTCGTTCTGCACCTCGTGGTCGTCCCAGGTCACCAACCACGGCGCGCAAGCGTGGGCGGCCTGTAGGTCGGGGTCGCCCTTGTGCAAGGCGTAGCGCGCACGCCAGTCGTGCAGGCTGCGCGCCAGGGGCAGCGCGTGGGTGCGGGCCAGGCCGGCGGTGTCGGGCGGGGTGGCGTACTCGTATACGTAGTCGCCCAGGAACAGCACCAGGTCGGGCTCGTCGGCACAGGCATGGCGCCAGGCAGCGTAGTAGCCGTGCTCCCAGCGCTGGCATGAGGCATGCACCACCCGCAGGCGCTGCACGCGCTCGTGCGGCGCCGGTGCGGTGCGGGTGCGCGCCGGCGGGCTGACCGCGTCGCCCAGCACGAAGCGGTAGTGGTACCAGCGCCCGGGCGCCAGGCCGTGCACCTCCACGTGCACGCTGTGCGCCAGCTCGGGCAGGGCGGTGGCGGTGCCGTGCTGGGCGATGCGGCGAAACTGCGCGTCCTCGGCCACTTCCCAGCGCACGGTGACCGGGCCGGCCCAGGCGAGCGGGTTTTGCGCATCGGCTGCGGCGACCTCGGGAGGGGGCAGCAGGCGCGTCCAAAGCACCACGCCGTCGGGCTGCGGCTCGCCGCTGGCGACGCCCAGGCCGAAAGGGTCATGCCGCAGCCGGGGGGCCGACCAGGCCCAGCGCGGCAGCTGCACGGGCAGTGCCGCCCAGGCGGCGCGGGTCAGCAGGCGGCGGCGGTCCAGCATGGCGGCAGCGGCTTTTCAGGCAGCGACGACACGGTTCTTGCCGCTGCGCTTGGCCAGGTACATGCCCTGGTCGGCACGGCGCACGGCATCGCTGACATCGGCGTCGCCGCGCACCTGGGCCACGCCGGCGCTGAAGGTGATCAGCACGCGCTCGCCCTGCTGCAGGAAAAAGCGCGTGGTCAGTGCGCGCTGCAGCCGGCGCATGATCTGCGCTGCTTCGTCGAGCTCCGTGTCGGGCAGCAGGATGACGAACTCCTCGCCGCCGTAGCGCGCCAGCTGGTCGTGCGGGCGCAGGGCGTCGCGCGCCACCTGCGCCAAGTGCACCAGCGCCTGGTCGCCCACCGCGTGGCCCAGGCGGTCGTTGATGGCCTTGAAGTCATCCAGGTCCAAAAGCGCCACGCACAGCGGACGGTCCTGACGCAGTGCGCGCGCCACCTCGCGCTCCAGCGCCTCGTCGAAGCCCTTGCGGTTGAGCGATCCGGTCAGCGGGTCGTGGCGCGCCAGGTTGCTGGCGCGGTCCAGCTCCTGGCGCAGCTGGTCGATCTCCGCGTGGCGCGCGTCGGCGTGACTGCGCAGGTCCTGCAACTCGCCCAGGGCCACCCGGGTGCTCAAGGCCATGGCGCGCGTGGCGCCGATGACTTCTTCCAGCAGTGGCGCGATGTCCTCCAGGCGCTGTGCCTGGCTGATGCGCTCGGCGCACTGCTCCAGCTGCTGGTGGTAGCTGCTGCTGGACTCGTCCATGCGCGCCAGGCGCTCGATGAAGCTGGCCAGCAGCTCGCGCATCTGCGCCTGCGCGCGCACCGTGTGTTCGCGCGCCTCGGTTTGCTTGTGGATCACGTCCTTCAGGCGCTGCGCCACGCCGTCGAGCCGGCGCAATTGCAGCGGCGGCTGGGAGGCTTCCAGCAGCGACTGTGCCTGGCCGTACAGCCAGGCATCATCGATGCATAGCGCCGCGATGTTCTCGAACACCAGCCGCAGCAGCGCCAGCAGAGTGCTGCGAATGGCTGCCTGGTCCTGCGCGGTGAACGACACGCGGTGGCTGAAGTCGGCCAGCAGGCGCTCGACGTCAGCGGGCAGCGGGTCGTGCGTGCGCAGCAATTCGCACAGCTGCTGTGCCATTTCATGCAGCCGGGCGTCGTCCTCGCCCAGCGCCGGCAGGGTGTTGTCCACCAGCCGGGCCAGGTTTTCCGCCAGCCGTTCAGGCAGCCGCGTAGGCGCCGCCTGCGCCAGTTCCTGGTCGGCCGTGACCACCGGCGCCAAGCCAAGGTTGGCGTAGCCGACCAGCGTGCTCTGCATCTGCGCCCAACTCTGCTCCTCGACGGCCTTGTCCAACGCCGTCAGCAGGCGTTTCTGCGCTGGTGTCTGCGCCGGCAACACGCGCAGGATGGCGCGCAGGGGGGTACTGGGAAATGCCGGCGTGCTCGGTACCCCGGCAATCTCGTCATACAGCGCCAGATAGTGGTCCGGGGTCGGGCTGAGACGGCGCAGCGCCAGCTGTTTCAAGGTCTCACGCGCAATTTCGGACGGGGATCTGGACAGGGCGGCCATCGTCATGGACTGCAAGCGTTTGCAACAAAAACCGCAGTGTGACAGAGAGGCTGGCCTGCGGGCTGCATGGCGTGTGGGTGCACGCCATGCGCTGTGTCAGTTCACCAGCACCAGCTTGCCCAGCACGGCACGCGAGGTCATGCGTTCGATAGCGGCAGGCAGCTGCGACATGGGCATGGTGCGGTCGATCACCGGGCGGATGCGGCCGTCTGCATGCCAGTCGGTCAACTGCTGCAGCATGGCGGCATTGGCCTGTGGCTCGCGCCGGGCGTATTCACCCCAGAACACGCCGACGATGGACGCACCCTTGAGCAGGGGCAGGTTCAACGGCAACGCCGGAATGGCGCCGCCGGCGAAACCGATCACTAGGTAGCGCCCGCGCCAGGCAATGGAGCGGAAGGCCGGTTCGGCCAGACGGCCGCCTACCGGGTCGAAGACCAAGTCCGGGCCGCGCGCGTCGGACAGCGAGCGCACGGTTTCGCGCAGGTCCTGCTGGCTGTAGTCGATGACCGCATCGGCGCCGGTGCGCAGGCACAGGGCGCATTTCTCCTCGCTGGATGCGGCGGCAATGACGCGGGCCCCGCAGGCCTTGGCGATCTGGATGGCGGCGGTGCCTACCCCGCCCGCTGCCCCCAGCACCAGCAGTGTTTCACCGGCGCGCAGCTGTCCCCGGTCCAGCAAGGCATGGTGGGCGGTGGCGTAGGTCATGATGAAGGCGGCGGCGTCCACATGGTCAAAGCCGGGGCGCAGCGGCAGGCAGCGTGCGGCCGGAGCCACGGCGTGCGTTGCAAAGCCGCCGCTGCCGCTCAGGCAGGCCACGTTTTGGCCGGGTGCCAGATGCGTCACGCCCGGGCCCACGGCCTGCACCTCGCCGGCCCATTCCGAGCCCGGCACGAAGGGCAGGGGAGGCTGGACCTGGTACCTGCCTTCGGTCATCAGAACATCGGGGAAATTCAGGCTGGCGGCCCGGATGGCGACCAGTACCTCGCCAGGTCCGGGCACCGGTGCCGGCAGCTCGGTCCAAGCCAGGCCCTTGGCTCCGGTGGTCTCGCGGCATTGCCAGGCATGCATGGGGGTTTCTCCTGCGGGTTGGAAGCGGGCATGGGTAAAAGCATCATAGAAGCCGCCCCGCGGCGCCAGTTGTCCCGACGGGGACGAGGTGCCTGCCTGTGGGAGCGCTCCTACAATGCGTGCTTGCCTTTGCCCCATCATGAAAATCCTGATTTCCAACGACGACGGCTACCAGGCACCCGGCATCGTCGCCCTGCACGCCGCGCTGCAGGCGATTGCCGATGTCGAGGTGGTGGCCCCCGAGCACAACAACAGCGCCAAGTCCAACGCCCTGACGCTGCATGCGCCACTGTATGTGCAGCGCGCCGCCAACGGGTTTCGCTACGTGAACGGCACCCCGGCGGACTGCGTCCACATCGCGCTGACCGGCCTGCTGGGCTACCGCCCCGATCTGGTGGTGTCGGGCATCAACAACGGCGCCAACATGGGCGATGACACCATCTATTCCGGCACCGTGGGCGCAGCCATGGAGGGCTATCTGTTCGGCATCCCGGCCATTGCCTTTTCCCAGGTGGACAAGGGCTGGGGCGAGGTGGAGGCTGCCGCGCGCAAGGCGCGCGAGATGGTCGAGCAGATGCAGCGCCACAGCCTGATCGGTGCCGCGCCCTGGCTGTTGAACGTGAACATTCCCAGTCTGCCCTTCGACGCCTTGCGCCCGTTGCGCCTGTGCCGCCTGGGCCGGCGCCACGCGGCTGAGCGCGTGATCGAGCAGCAAAGCCCGCGCGGCGAGGTCATGTACTGGATCGGTGGCGCCGGCGCGGCCAAGGACGATGCGGAGGGCACGGACTTCCATGCCACCGTCCAGGGCCATGTGTCGGTCACGCCACTGAAAGTGGATCTGACCGACCACGAAGGCCTGGGCTACTGGGGGCAGACCGTCCAGCGCATGGCCAGTCCTGCCAGCCAGGGCGAGGCCGATTGATGCAGGCGCCGCGCCGCCCCGGCTTTCCGGCCCGCCTGGACGGTCTGCAGCCGCCGCGCGCGGCGGTGCCCGCGCCTGCCGCGAAGCCCGGAGTGCTGCGCCCTGCTGCGGCACCGCGTGGGATGGGCCTGGATTCGGCCGCGGTGCGCGCGCGCATGGTGCAGCGCCTGGCCGCGGCGGGCATCGACTCGACCGCCGTGCTGCAGGCCCTGGGCGCGGTGGAGCGGCACCGCTTCGTCGATTCGGCGCTGGCCAACCAGGCCTATGAAGACACCAGCCTGCCCATCGGCCTGGCGCAGACCATCTCCAAGCCCAGCGTGGTGGCGCGCATGGTGCAGCTGTTGCTCGGGGCTGACATTGCACGCGAGCAGGGCCTCGGGCGGGTGCTGGAGATCGGCACCGGCTGCGGCTACCAGGCGGCGGTGCTGGCGCGCGTGGCGCGCGAGGTCTACAGCATGGAGCGCCTGCGTGCCCTGCACGAGAAGGCGCGTGACAACCTGCGTCCGCTGCGCCTGGCCAACGTGCATCTGCTGCTGGGCGACGGCATGCTCGGCTATCCGGCTGGGGCGCCGTACGCCGGCATCATCGCCGCCGCCGGAGGCGAAGCGCTGCCGCCCGCCTGGTCCGAGCAGCTGGCGGTGGGTGGCAGGCTGGTGGCCCCCATGGCCGGGGCGGATGGGCGCCAGGCGCTGCTGGTGGTGGACCGCACATTGCACGGACTGAAGCAGACAGTGCTGGAGGGCGTGCATTTCGTCCCCTTAAAATCAGGGATTGCCTGAAGGGAAGTGCTGTCTATGTCGGTGTTGCGTGTTCGAGGATCTCTGGGGCTTGTCGCTGTGGCCGTTGCGTTGGTGACGGCAGGCTGTGGCACACCGGTCAACCGGGCGCCTGTGGAGGACCGGGGAACGTTCGCCGGTACGGGTGCGCAAAATGGCGTAGTGACGGGTGGCGCCAATCTGCCGGATCCCAAGACCCTGCCCGGCGCCGAGAACGCTGGCAAGCCGGGCTACTACACCGTGCGCCCTGGCGACACGCTGATCCGCATCGGCCTGGAAAGTGGCCAGAGCTGGAAGGACATCGCCCGCTGGAACAAGCTGGACAACGCCAACCTGATCGAGGTCGGCCAGGTGCTGCGGGTCGCTCCGCCCACGGCCGCCTCGGCGGCGACTGCCGTGGCCAGCGACAGTGGTGTGGTCACGCGGCCTATCGCCCCACCGGGGGTGACACCGACGGCGCCAGGGGCCAAGCCTCCCGCGACGTCCGAGGCGCCGGCTGTCGCAGCAGCGCCAGCCGCAACTCCGGCTGCCGATCCAGCGCCGGCCAGTGCCAGCAACGGCGTCAACTTCATGTGGCCCGCCTCGGGCGCGTTGATCGCCGGCTTCGACGAGGCGCGCAACAAGGGCCTGGACATCGCCGGCAAGGCCGGTGATCCGGTCTTGGCCGCCGCTGATGGCCGAGTGGCGTATGTGGGCGCCGCACTGCGTGGTTACGGCAACCTGGTCATCCTGAACCACAACAACACCTACATGACGGTGTACGCGCACAACCAGACGCTGCTGGTCAAGGAAGATCAGAACGTGCGCCGTGGGCAGAAGATCGCCGAGATGGGCAGCACCGACGCCGACCGCGTCAAGCTGCACTTTGAGATCCGGCGCCAGGGCAAGCCGGTCGATCCGGCGCGCTACCTGCCAGCGCGTTGACGCAGCCGCCTGCCGCCGGGCTGTCCGGCGCCATCGAGGACGAGGCCGAAGGCCCCTGGGAACAGGCGCCGGATGCCGACGCGCCACCTGAAGTGCGCGAGATCACGGTGCCCGCCGGTTTGCACCAGCAGCGCCTGGATAAGGCGCTGGCGCAGCTGGTGCCGGAGTTCTCTCGCAGCTATCTGCAGCAGCTCATGGCGCTGGGGGCCGTGCGCCTGCAGCAGCGGGCGGGCGTCAAGCCCGCGCAAAAAGTCCATGCCGGTGAGCTCGTCAGCGTGGAAATGCGCCCCACGCTGCAGAGCCAGGCCTTCCGTCCCGAGCAGCTGCCACTGGACGTGGTGTACGAGGACGAGCATTTGCTGGTGGTGAACAAGCCTGCGGGCCTGGTGGTGCATCCGGCTGCCGGCCACTGGAGCGGCACGCTACTCAATGCCCTGCTCGGGCGCGATGCGCGCGCGGCGCAGGTGCCGCGTGCCGGCATCGTGCACCGCCTGGACAAGGACACCAGTGGACTGATGGTGGTGGCGCGCAGTCGCGCGGCAATGGACGCGCTGGTGCGCCTGATCGCCGCGCGCGAGGTCAGCCGGCACTATCTGGCGTTGGGATGGGGCGCCTGGAGCGGCCCGCGCGAGCGCCGGGTGGAGGCGCCCATCGGCCGCGATCCACGCAATCGGTTGCGCATGGCGGTGGTGGATCTGGCGCAGCATCCGGGCAAGCCGGCGCGCACCGACCTGCGGCTGCTGGACGGCAATGCCGAGGCCTGCCTGGTGCATTGCGCGCTGCACACCGGCCGCACGCACCAGATCCGCGTGCACATGGCGTCGCTGCGCCATCCGCTGGTGGCCGACGCCCTGTATGGCGGCGCCCCCGTTTCCGGCCTGCTGCGCCAGGCGCTGCATGCCTGGCGCCTGGCGTTCGTCCATCCCATGACCGGGCAGGCGCTGGAGTTCTTCACGCCGCCCCCGGCAGACCTGCATCAGGCGCTGGCCATTTGGGGTCTGGACTACAATGCGCCTTCGCCGCGCTGCTGACTGACGCGGCTCTCACGCGCCACCTGAACCGGCGCCGCCTGGCGCCCAGGACGGTACCCATGCCGCCCATTCCTTGCTGGCGCGCCGCGCGTGCGGCTGCACTCCCTGTCTTCCTTCCGCCATAGCTGCCCATGAATCTGGTGGATGCCAAACGGGTTCTTGAAACCGCCCTGATCTGCGCCGCGCAGCCGCTGTCGGTGCGTGAACTGCGCACGCTGTTCGACGATGCGCTGGGCGCCGATACCGTCAAGACACTGTTGCTGCAGCTGCAGCAGGAGTGGGCCGGGCGCGGTGTGGAGCTGGTGGCGGTGGCAAGCGGCTGGCGTTTCCAGAGCCGCCCCGAGATGCGCCCGTACCTGGACCGGCTGCACCCGGAGAAGCCGCCGCGCTACACCCGTGCGGCACTGGAGACGCTGGCCATCATTGCCTATCGCCAGCCGGTCACCCGCGGTGACATCGAGGACATTCGCGGCGTCACCGTGAACAGCCTGATCATCAAGCAGCTGGAGGACCGGGGCTGGGTCGAAGTCATCGGCCACCGCGAAACGCTGGGCCGTCCGGCATTGCTGGCCACCACGCGCCAGTTCCTGGACGATCTGGGGCTGCACTCCCTGGACCAGCTGCCAGAGTTGGCCGCTGCCGGCAGTGATGCGGTGTTGCAGACCCTGTCGGCACTGGAGGAAACCGCGCTGCCGGGCAGTGGACTGGAAGAGATGGTGCTGGCGGGCGCAGCCGATGGTGAGCCTGGCGGCGAGCCGCCGCAAGCGATCCCGGCCGCCACCGCGGCCGACAATGGCGCCGCCGATGACGGCAGCGCCTGGAAAGACGAGATATGAACCAATCCGACAAGCGTCCACGCAAGAAATCGCCCACCGGCCAGAACCGCACGCCCGGCAAGCCGCGGACGCGCCCCCCCCTGGCAACCGCCAGCGAGAACGTGGAGGTGTTTCCGGCGCAAGAGCCGGTACTGGCGCCAGCCGATTCACTGCCCGATGAGGCAGCCAGCGGCTATCGCTTCGCCGACGTGGTCTCCGGCCAACTGGACCAGGACGAGGCAGATGCCCAAGCTTTCAGCCCGAAACGCGTGCTGCAGCCGCACGCCGAGAGCCCCAAGCTGCACAAGGTGCTGGCGCAGGCCGGTGTGGGTTCGCGCCTGGAGATGGAGCAGTTGATCCTGGAAGGCCGCATCTCGGTAAACAACGAGCCGGCGCACGTCGGCCAACGTGTGCAGTACGGCGATCAGATCAAGGTCAATGGCAAGCCCATCCGCTGGCGCATCGCCCCGCCGCCGGCGCGCGTCATTGCCTACCACAAGCCGGTGGGCGAGGTGGTCACGCACGACGATCCGCAAAACCGTCCCACCGTGTTCCGCAAGCTGCCGCGCCTGGCGCATGGCAAGTGGCAATCGGTCGGCCGGCTGGATCTGAATACCGAAGGCCTGCTGCTGTTCACCAGCTCGGGCGAACTGGCCAACCGGCTGATGCACCCGCGCTTCGGGCTGGAGCGCGAATACGCCGTGCGCGTGCTCGGCGCCCTGAGCGATGACGAGCGCCAGCGCCTGCTGGACGGCGTGCAGCTGGACGACGGCACTGCCACTTTCGGTTCGGTGGAGGAGGGCGGCGGTGAGGGGGCCAACTGCTGGTACCGCGTGACAATCTCCGAGGGGCGCAACCGGGAAGTGCGGCGCATGTTCGAGGCCGTAGGTCACGCCGTCAGTCGGCTGATCCGCATCCGCTATGGGGCCATGATGCTGCCGCGCGGGCTGAAGCGTGGCGCCTGGATGGAGCTGGACGAGCGTGACATCCGCTCGCTGATGCGCGCCGTGGGCACCACGCCCGAAGAGCTGACCCCGGGGCCACGCCAGGAAGCGCCGGGCGGCAGCCGCAACAGTCGGGCGCCGGATCGTTCGCGCGGCGCTGCCTCCGGGCCGCGCGGCGCGACGCCCCGCACGGAGGACAAGCCCAGGCCGCCGCGCCAGCCCGATCCCATGAAGACCTCGGTCGGCTACATCGGCGCGGACAGCCTGGCGCGTCAGCGCCAGCAGCAAAAACAGCGCAGTCGGGGTGGGCAGCCGCGCCGCGGCGGGCGCTGACCCCGCGGGCCAAAGTTAAAATCCGCGGTTTTGCCTTTGCGGCAAAAAATCGTAGCAACGTCCCAACAATCTAGGAAAAGTCTCCATGGCTATCGAACGTACTCTGTCCATCATCAAGCCCGACGCCGTCGCCAAGAACGTCATCGGCCAGATCTATGCCCGCTTCGAGGCCGCCGGCCTGAAGATCGCCGCCGCGCGCATGGTGCATCTGTCGCGCGCCGAAGCCGAGCAGTTCTACGGCGTGCACAAGGAGCGCCCCTTCTTCAAGGACCTGGTGGACTTCATGATCTCCGGCCCGGTGATGGTGCAGGCGCTGGAAGGCGAGGACGCCATCCTGAAGAACCGTGAGCTGATGGGTGCCACCGACCCGAAGAAGGCCGCCCCCGGCACCATCCGCGCCGACTTCGCCGACAGCATCGACGCCAACGCCGTGCACGGCTCCGACGCCGCCGAGACCGCCCAGGTCGAGATCGCGTTCTTCTTCCCCGGCCTGAACATCTACGCACGCTGATGCGGCCCGCCACGGAGGGGGCGCTGCGCGCTCCTGTCCGTGGCCCGCAGAGTGCGAACCCACGGACAGCGCCATGACCACCAATCTTCTGGACCTGGACCTCGGCGGCATCGCCGCCTTCTGCGGCCAGCTGGGCGAGAAGCGCTTCCGTGCCACGCAGCTGTTCCGCTGGATCCACCAGCGCGGCGTGGCCGACTTCGACCAGATGACCGATCTGGCCAAGTCGCTGCGCGAGAAACTCAAGGGCTGCGCGCATGTGTCGGCCCTGCCGGTTGCCACCGAGCAGGCCTCGGCCGACGGCACCATCAAGTGGCTGTTCGACGTGGGTGGCGGCAACGCGGTTGAGACCGTGTTCATCCCCGAGGACGATCGCGGCACGCTGTGCATCTCCTCTCAGGCCGGCTGCGCGGTGGGCTGCCGCTTCTGCTCCACTGGTCACCAAGGCTTCAGCCGCAATCTGACCACGGGCGAGATCGTCGCCCAGCTGTGGTTCGCCGAACACCAACTGCGCCAGCGGCGCGGCAGCGACGAGCGTGTCATCTCCAATGTGGTGATGATGGGTATGGGCGAGCCGCTGCAGAACTATGCGGCCCTGGTGCCGGCGCTGCGCACCATGCTCGATGACCACGCCTACGGCCTGTCGCGCCGGCGCGTGACGGTTTCCACCTCGGGAGTCGTGCCGATGATGGACCGGCTGGCGCAGGACTGCCCGGTGGCGCTGGCCGTGTCGCTGCATGCGCCCAGCGATGCGCTGCGCGACAACCTGGTGCCGCTGAACCGCAAGTACCCGCTGCAGGAACTGCTGGCAGCCTGCCGGCGCTACCTGGACTACGCTCCGCGCGACTTCATCACCTTCGAATACTGCATGCTCGACGGCGTGAACGACCAGCCCGAGCAGGCGCGCGAGCTCGTCGCCCTGGTGGGCGGTAGCGCGGCCGAGCGCGTGCCGTGCAAGTTCAACCTGATTCCGTTCAACCCGTTCCCCGCATCCGGCCTGCTGCGTTCGCCGAATGCGGCCGTGACAGCCTTCGCCAGGGCCTTGAGCGACGCCGGCATCGTCACCACCGTGCGCAAGACGCGCGGCGACGACATCGACGCCGCCTGCGGCCAACTCGCCGGCGACGTGCGTGACCGCACCCGCGTGGGCGAGCGCATGGCGCGGCTGCGCACCATCCCCATCGTCCCGCAGCCGTGATGGCAGGGCGCGGGATCAGCTGCGGGGTGTTCCATGCTCGCGTGCCTTCCTCGCATGTCGGGAAGGCGCAGCCCCTTTTTTCCGCGCTCTACGAGGAGGACAAGCTGTTGATCACGGTGAGCAAACAGGCTGCGCGCTGGCGCGGCATGGCCTGGGCCGGCCTGGTGGCGGGGGCGGTCCTGCTGGGCGGATGTTCGCAGCTGGGTGTCCATACCGATCCCGAGGCCAGTGCCTCTGCTTCCGCGCAGGAGGAAAACAGCGAAGCGCGCCGGCGTGCGCGCATCCGCCTGGAGCTGGCAGCCAGTTATTTGCAACGTGGCCAGCCCCGGGTGGCGCTGGAAGAAGTGCGCCAGGCACTGGCCGCCGATCCGAACTACGCCGATGCCTACCACCTGCGTGGCCTGGCCTACATGGCCCTGGGCGAGCAGGCGCTGGCCGAGCAGAGCCTGCGCCGGGCGCAAGGCATGAAGCCTGCCGACGCCGACATCCTGCACAACCTGGGCTGGCTGCAGTGCCAGCGCGGCCAGTACCCGGAGGCCGACCAGCTGTTCGACAGCGCGCTGGCAAGGCCCGGCTACGCAGCGCGCGCCAAGACGCTGATGTCGCAGGGGCTGTGCCAGCAAAAGGCAGGCCGCCTGCAGGAGGCCGAGCAGACCCTGCTGCGCTCCCATGAGATGGATGCCGCCAACCCGGTGACTGGCTATCACCTGGCCGAGCTGATGTTTGCCCGCGGCGACGCGCAGCGCGCGCAGTTCTACATCCGCCGCGTGAACAACGGCGAGTTCGGCAACGCCGAGTCGCTGTGGCTGGGCATCCGCATCGAGCGCGCGCTCGGCGACGCCGTGGCGATGCGCCAGCTGGCCGAACAGCTGCGCAAGCGCTTCCCCGATGCGCGCCAGACCCAGGCTTTGGACAGGAGGGCCTTCGATGAATGATTCCAGCCTGGCGATGCAGCCGCAGGGCGATGCCGCCGACCAGCAGCCGCACGCGGCCGGCCCCACCGCCGGCCAGCTGCTGCGCGGGATGCGCGAGGACGCCGGCGTGCATATCGCCGCCCTGGCGATGACCTTGAAAGTGGCGGTGGAGCGCCTGGAGGCGCTGGAGGCCGACGACTACGGCGCCTTCAGCGACAAGGTCTTCATGCGTGCCCTGGCGGCTGGTGCCTGCCGGGCGCTCAAGCGCGACCCGGCGCCGGTGCTGGCGCTGCTGCCGGGCGCCGGCCCGGCAGCATTGCGCATGGACTCGGGCATCAACGCCACGTTCCGCGACCGATCGCCGCGCGGCAGCTTCAGCGGCGGCAACGAGTCGCCGCGTTCGCGGTTGCTGGTGGCGGCGGTGGCGGTGCTGCTGATCGGTGCACTGGGCATTGCGCTGTGGCCGGCGGATTTCAGCCTCGCCAGCCTGTGGCCCGGGCGGGATGCGCCGCAAACCGCGCAGCCGGCGGATGCGGCCACGGTAGCCGAGCCGGTTGCCAGTGCCGTGGAGGCTGCGCCGCCCGCCGGCAGCGAGGGGCCGGCCGCTGCTTCCGCTGCTGCCACTGCAACGGTTATCGAGCCGGTGGTGTCAGCGCCCGCGGCAGCCCCCGCCCCGGCCACGCCTGCACCCGTGCCCGCGGCTGGCGAAGCGCCCGCGCCGACGCCGGCCCCGGCCCCGGCGGAGACGGCGGTTACCACTGCGGCGCCCGCCGCGGTGCTGGAACTGCGCGCCACCGCGCCTTCGTGGGTGCAGGTGCGCAGCGGCGGCGCGGTGGTATTGCAAAAGATCTTGGCGGCCGGCGAAACCACCCCGGTGCCGGGTTCGCCGCCGTGGTCGGTGGTGATTGGCAAGGCCGATGTGACCCAGGTCGTGGTGCGCGGCCAGCGTTTCGACCTGGCGCCGGTCACGCGCGAGAATGTGGCGCGCTTCGAGGTGAAATGACGTGAATTCGAACCAACAGATGCCGTGCGCCGAAATGCCCATCGCCCTGGCCGGTCCGCCGCCGCGGCGCACGCGCCAGGCGCGTGTGCGCTGGGGCAGCCGCGTGGTCACCGTCGGCGACGATGCGCCGGTGCGCATCCAGTCCATGACCAACACCGACACGGTGGACGCCATCGGCACCGCCATCCAGGTCAAGGAGCTGGCGCAGGCCGGCTCGGAGATGGTGCGCATCACGGTCAACACGCCCGAGGCGGCGCAGGCCGTGCCGCATGTGCGCGAGCAGCTCGACCGCATGGGCATCGACGTGCCGCTGGTGGGCGACTTCCACTACAACGGCCACCGCCTGCTGACCGAATACCCCGACTGCGCGCAGGCGCTGTCCAAGTACCGCATCAACCCCGGCAACGTCGGCAAGGGCGACAAGCGCGACCGCCAGTTCGGGATGATGATCGAGGCCGCCGCGCGCTGGGACAAGGCCGTGCGCATCGGTGTGAACTGGGGCAGCCTGGACCAGGAGCTGCTGGCCACGCTGATGGACGCCAACAGCCGCCGCGCCCAGCCGTGGGACGCGCGCCAGGTCATGTACGAGGCGCTGATCACCTCGGCCATCGACTCGGCGAAGCTGGCCGAAAGCATGGGCCTGGCGGGCGAACAGATCATCCTGTCGTGCAAGGTCAGCGGCGTGCAGGACCTGATTGCCGTGTACCGCGAACTGGCGCGCCGCTGCGACTACGCGCTGCACCTGGGCCTGACCGAGGCCGGCATGGGCACCAAGGGTACGGTGGCCTCCAGCGCGGCGCTGGCCATCCTGCTGCAGGAGGGCATCGGCGACACCATCCGCGTCTCGCTCACGCCGCAGCCGGGCGAGGCGCGCACCCAGGAAGTGGTGGTCGCCTCCGAGATCCTGCAGGCGCTGGGCCTGCGCGTGTTCGTCCCCAGCGTCACCGCCTGCCCGGGATGCGGTCGCACCACCAGCACCACGTTTCAGGAGCTGGCCAAGCAGATCGACGACTACCTGCGCGCGCAGATGCCGCTGTGGCGTGCGCGCTACCCCGGCGTGGAAGGCATGAAGGTGGCTGTGATGGGCTGCATCGTCAACGGCCCGGGCGAGAGCAAGCACGCCGACATCGGCATCAGCCTGCCCGGCACCGGCGAGGCGCCGGCCGCGCCGGTATTCATCGACGGGGAAAAGGCCATGACGCTGCGCGGCGAGCGCATCGCCGAGGAATTTCAGGTCATCGTCGACAACTACGTCGCGCGCCGCTATGGCAGTGCCACCGCCTGATGCTATAAAAAATATAGCTGCAAACCCTGGTGTTTAAAGGGCTGAAGGCCGATTTCATTCAAATCTCAAGAATTACAAGCAAGATGCAGAAGCTGGTCGCCATCAAGGGCATGAACGACATCCTGCCGCCGGAGTCGGCGCGCTGGGAGTGGCTGGAAGAGAAGGTGCGCGCGCTGATGGCGCGCCACGCCTACCGCAACATCCGCACGCCCATCGTCGAGCCCACGCCACTGTTCGTGCGTGGCCTGGGCGAGGTCACCGACATCGTCGAAAAGGAGATGTACTCCTTCGAGGACCGGCTCAATGGCGAGCAGCTTACCTTGCGTCCCGAATCGACCGCCGGCGTGGTGCGCGCGGTGGTCGAGCATTCCATGCTGTACGACGGCGGCAAGCGGCTGTACTACCTGGGTCCGATGTTCCGCCACGAGCGGCCGCAGCGCGGGCGTTACCGCCAGTTCCACCAGATCGGCGCTGAGGCGCTGGGCTTTCCTGGCGCGCAGCTGGATGCCGAGCTGATCCTGCTGGCGCACGCGCTGTGGCAGGAGTTAGGTCTGCAGGACGTGCGCCTGGAGCTCAACAGCCTGGGCCAGCCTGAGGAGCGCCGCGCGCACCGCGCCGCGCTGATCCAGTACCTGGAGCAGCACCAGGAGCAACTGGACGAGGACGCACGCCGGCGCCTGTACAGCAACCCGCTGCGCATTCTGGACACGAAAAACCCGGCCATGCAGGTACTGGTCGAGGGCGCGCCGCGCCTGATGGACTTCCTGGGCAAGGAGTCGCTGGCGCACTTCGAGACGGTCAAGGCCATCCTGGACGAGAGCGGCGTCGCCTGGCGCCTGAACCCGCGCCTGGTGCGCGGCATGGACTATTACAACCTGACGGTGTTCGAGTTCGTCACCGACCGGCTGGGGTCGCAGGGCACCATCTGCGGCGGGGGCCGCTACGACTACCTCATCGAGCAGATCGGCGGCAAGAGCGCGCCGGCCGTGGGCTGGGCGCTGGGCGTCGAGCGGGTGCTGGAACTGCTCAAGGACCAGGGCGTGCCGGTGCCCGAGCTGGTGGCCGACGCCTACGCCATCGTGCCCGACGCCGCCGCACTGCCCCAGGTCATGGCGCAGGTGCAGCGCCTGCGCGCGCTGGGCGTGTCGGTGCAGGTGCACGCCGCCACCGGCGAGGGCATGGGCAGCATGAAGTCGCAGTTCAAGAAGGCCGACGCCAGCGGCGCACGTTTCGCCCTGGTGTTCGGTGCCGACGAGCTGGCGCGTGGCGTCGTCACCGTCAAGCCGCTGCGCGAGGCGGGCGAGCAGGTCGAGCGTCCGCTGGCCGCCCTGGCCGACTGGGCCGCCACCCTACAATCTTCGCGCTGATACTCCCCTCTACAACGATCACTGCACATGGCCAAAAATTTCGACCTGCAGGAGCAGGAACAGCTGGAAGAGCTGAAGCACTTCTGGAAAACCTGGGGCAACCTCATCACCTGGACGCTGATCGTGATCCTGGGCGCCTTTGCCGCCTGGAACGGCTGGCGCCTGTGGCAAAGCCGCCAGGCGCAACAGGCCACGGCGCTGGCCGAGGCGGTGGACGCCGCCGTGCAGGCCGGCGACACCGCGCGCGTGCAGCAGGCCTTCGGCGACCTGAAGGACAGCTACGGCGGCACCGTGCAGGCGGCGCAGGCCGGCCTGCTGGCCGCCAAGTCGCTGGTCGACGCCGGCAAGGCCGAAGAAGCCAAACCCATCCTGGCCTGGATCGCCGACAAGGGAGAGGACGACGGCCTGCGCGCACTGGCGCGCCTGCGTCTGGCCGGCCTGCTGATCGAGCAAAAAGCCTATGACGAGGCGCTGGCGCAGGTCTCGGCCGCCATGCCGGGCGAGTTTGCCGCGCTGGCCGCCGACCGCAAGGGCGACGTGCTGCAACTGCAGGACAAGAAGCCCCAGGCCATCGACGAGTACCGCCGTGCCTGGGGCACGCTGGACGAGCGCGCCGACTACCGCCGCTTGGTCGAGGCCAAGCTGAATGCGCTTGGGGTGCAACCCGAGAAGGTGGCGTCGGCCGGCAATGCCAGCGGGGGTGCGCAATGAGGATGACCACCCGCATGCTGCGCCCGACCGCGCTTCTGGCCACCGTCCTGGCCCTGGCGGGCTGCGCCCAGCTCAGCTCGCTGAACAACATGCTGCCCTGGAGCGGCCCGTCGCGACCCAAGCCGGCCGAACTGGGCCCAAATGTGCCCGTGCTGGGCGTGCGCCAGGCCTGGAACAGCCAGATCGGCGATATCCAGGGCCTGTCGCTGGACGTGCGCGTGCTGGGTTCCACGGTGCTGCTGGCCTCGGGCGCGGGCGATGTCGCAGCGATCGACGCGCGCACCGGCGGCGACGTCTGGCGCACGCGCCTGGGCGTGCCGCTGGCCTCCGGCGTGGGCAGCGATGGCCGCTGGACGGCGGTGACCAGCAAGAACAACCAGCTGATCGCACTGGAAGCCGGCCGCGAGGTCTGGCGCAAGCCGCTGCCCGCACAAGCCTACACGGCGCCGCTGGTGGCGGGCGGGCGCATCTTCGTGCTGGCGGGCGACCGCTCGCTGTCGGCCTTCGACGCGGCCACCGGCTACCAGCTGTGGCGCCAGCAGCGTCCGGGCGAGCCGCTGGTGCTGCGCCAGGGTGGCGTGCTGATGGCTGTGGGTGACACCCTGGTCGCCGGCCTGTCGGGACGGCTGGTCGGCTTCAACCCGGACACCGGCAGCGTGCGCTGGGAGGCGCCGCTGGCCAGCCCGCGCGGCACCAACGACGTCGAACGCCTGGTGGAAATCGTCGGGCGCACCAGCCGGGTGGGCGACAGCGTCTGCGCGCGCGCCTTCCAGGCCAGCGTGGGCTGCATCGACGCGGCGCGCGGCACCGTCGCCTGGACCCAGCCAGCCAGCGGCGGCGAGGGCATCGACGGCGACGAGGACATGCTCTTCGGCACCGAAGGCAACGGCCGTGTGCTGGCCTGGAAACGCGCCGACGGCGCGCGCGCCTGGTCCACCGACCGCCTGCAGTGGCGCCGCCTCACGGCTCCGCTGCTGCTCGGGCGCTCGGTGGTTGTCGGCGACGACGCCGGCCTGGTGCACCTGCTGTCGCGTGAGGACGGCGCGCCGCTGAACCGCATGTCCACCGACGGCTCGGGCATCGCCGCCGCGCCGGTGGTGGCTGCCGACACCCTGGTGGTGGTCACGCGCAAGGGCGCCATCCATGGTTTCCGCCCAGACTGATGGCGCGGCCACCTTTACTGAATTGATCGACAAAGGACAGGGATGAAACCCGTCATCGCCCTGGTGGGGCGGCCCAACGTGGGCAAATCCACCCTGTTCAACCGCATGACCCGCTCGCGCGACGCTATCGTCGCCGACTTTGCGGGCCTGACGCGCGACCGCCACTATGGCAACGGGCGTCAGGGCAAGCGCGAGTTCATCGTCATCGACACCGGCGGCTTCGAGCCCGACGCAGGCAGCGGCATCTTTCGCGAGATGGCGCGCCAAACGCAGCAGGCAGTGGCCGAGGCCGACGTGGTGGTGTTCGTGGTGGACGTGCGCGCCGGTGTGTCCGCGCAGGACCACGACATCGCCAACTACCTGCGCCGCCTGGGCAAGCCGTGCGTGCTGGCCGGCAACAAGGCCGAGGGCATGCAGGGCGGTGTGCAGCTGGCCGAGTTCTACGAGCTGGGCCTGGGCGAGGTGCTGCCGGTTTCCGCTGCGCATGGGCAGGGCGTGCGCGGGTTGATCGAGCAGGCGCTGGAGCCGCTGTCTGAGCCATTGGACGAGGACGCAGCAGGGGAAGAAGGCGACGAAGTCATCCGTCTGGCTGTGGCTGGTCGGCCCAACGTCGGCAAGTCCACGCTGATCAACGCCTGGCTGGGCGAGGAGCGCCTGGTCGCGTTCGACCTGCCGGGCACGACGCGCGACGCGATATCGGTGCCGCTGGAGCGCGGCGGGCAGAAGTTCGAGCTGATCGACACCGCCGGCCTGCGCCGCAAGGGCCGGGTTTTCGAGGCCATCGAGAAATTTTCGGTGGTCAAGACGCTGCAGGCCATCGAGTCGGCGCACGTGGTGCTGCTGCTGCTGGACGCGACGCAGGGTGTGACCGACCAAGACGCGCACATCGCCGGATACATCCTGGAGAGCGGCCGTGCAGTAGTGGTCGCGGTGAACAAGTGGGATGCGGTGGACAGCTATGCGCGCGAGCAGCTGGAGCGCTCGATAGAGACGCGCCTGTCATTCCTCAAGTTCGCCTCGCTGCATTTCATCTCGGCGCGCAAGCGCCAGGGGCTGGCGCCGGTCTGGTCTTCCCTGACCCAGGCCTATCGCGCCGCCACGCGCAAGATGCCGACGCCGGTGCTGACCCGTGTGCTGCTGGAGGCGGTGCAGTTCCAGGCGCCCAAGCGCTCTGGCAGTTTCCGGCCCAAGCTGCGCTACGCGCACCAAGGCGGCATGAACCCGCCCATCATCGTCGTGCATGGCAATTCGCTGGAGCATGTGACCGATGCCTACAAGCGCTTTCTGGAAGGGCGTTTCCGCAAGGAATTCGACCTGGTGGGCACGCCGCTGCGCATTGAGATGAAGACCCAGGCCAATCCGTTCAACGACAAGTCCGGCGGCTGAGCCGGGATTGAACGGGGCTCCGGCCGCCTGTGGTAAGGTGCCGAATCACAACAACATCCGAACACGGAGAATATCGTGAGCAACAAAGGTCAGCTTTTGCAAGATCCCTTCCTGAACGCGCTGCGCCGCGAGCATGTGCCGGTCTCGATCTACCTGGTCAATGGCATCAAGCTGCAGGGACAGATCGAGTCGTTCGATCAGTACGTCGTGCTGCTGCGCAACACGGTGACGCAGATGGTCTACAAGCACGCCATCTCCACCATCGTGCCGGGACGTGCGGTCAATTTCTCCACGGCCGAGTCTTCGGAACAGCCAAGCAGCGCCGATTCGCGCTGATTTCATGCCCTTCGGCGCACTCCTGCGCCACTTCTTTCCCAGCGCCGGGCCATCCCGGCGCCTGCGGTCTTGACCACTCCTGAATTCCCCTTTGACGGCCCGCCCACGCCGGTCCTGCTGGTCGGCGTGGACTTTGGTCTACCGCATTTCGACGGCGAACTCGAAGAGCTGGGCCTGCTGGCACAGACCGCCGGCCTCGAACCCGTGGCCCGCCTCGCCTGCAAGCGCAAGGTACCGGATGCGGCGTTGTTCGTGGGCAGCGGCAAGGCGGACGAGATCCGCATGCTGGCGCAGATGCATGGTGCGCAGGAGGTGCTGTTCGACCAGGCCTTGAGCCCGGCGCAGCAGCGCAACCTTGAGCGCCACCTCGGCCTGCCGGTGAACGACCGCACTCTGCTGATTCTGGAGATCTTCGCGCAGCGCGCTCGTAGTCACGAGGGTAAGTTGCAGGTGGAGCTGGCCCGCCTGCAGTACCTGTCCACCCGGCTGGTGCGCCGCTGGTCGCACCTGGAACGCCAGCGTGGTGGCATCGGTGCGCGCGGTGGTCCGGGCGAGCGCCAGATCGAGCTGGACCGGCGCATGATTGACGACGCCATCAAGCGCACACGTGAGCGCCTGGTCAAGGTCAAGCGCCAGCGTGGCACGCAGCGGCGCCAGCGCGAGCGGCACGAGACGTTCAACATCTCCATCGTGGGCTACACCAATGCCGGCAAGTCCACGCTGTTCAACGCCCTGGTCAAGGCGCGCGCGTACGCCGCCAACCAACTGTTCGCCACGCTGGACACCACCACGCGCCAGCTCTACCTGGGCGAGGGCGTCGGGTCGGTATCACTGTCCGACACGGTGGGCTTCATCCGTGACCTGCCGCACGGTCTGGTGGATGCCTTCGAGGCCACCCTGCAGGAGGCGGTGGATGCCGACCTGCTGCTGCATGTGGTGGACGGCTCCAATCCCGGCTTTCCCGAGCAGATCGCGCAGGTGCAGAAAGTGCTGCACGAGATCGGCGCCGCCGACATCGCCCAGCTGCTGGTATTCAACAAGCTGGATGCGCTGGCCGACGAGGCCCGCCCGTTGGCGCTGAGCGACGAGTATGAGATCGACGGCCGCGCCGTGCCGCGTCTGTTCGTGAGCGCCCGGGGAGGCACTGGCATGGCGGCTTTGCGCGAGCAGTTGGCGGCCATGGTGCGCGCCGCACGCGAGCCGATGTCCCCTGGCCCGGCGCCCGAATTGCCGGATGGCGCAGGCTGATTGGGCACAATGCCGGCAACCCGTTTCGACACTCCAAGAAGCAAGAGAATCCAAGCGCATGCACCTTCCTAACCGCTCCTGGCGCCAGGCCCTGCTGCCGGCGCGCATCCGGGGGATGTTCAATCTCAATGATCCGCGCTGGGGCCGGGGCGAGGATGGCGACGGCGCTTCGCGTCCGGAGCCGGAGCAGCGTCCCGGCAATGAGCCGCCACGCGGTGGGCGCGGCAGCCAGGCCGGCCAGCCGCCGGATCTCGATGAGCTCTGGCGTGACCTGAATCGCAAGCTCGGTGGCCTGTTCGGTGGCCGCGGCGGCAATGGCGGGCGCGGTCCTGCCTCCGGTGGCGGGGGCGGCTTTCAGCCTGACATGAAGAATGCCGGGGTGGGCCTGGGCCTGATCGCCGGCATCGCCGTGCTGATCTGGCTGGGTACCGGTTTCTTCATCGTGCAGGAGGGCCAGCAGGCCGTCATCACGCAGTTCGGCAAGTACAAGAGCACGGTCAACGCCGGCTTCAACTGGCGCCTGCCGTACCCGATCCAGCGCCACGAACTGGTGTTCGTCACGCAGATCCGCTCGGTGGATGTGGGTCGCGACAGCGTGATCAAGAGCACCGGCCTGCGCGAATCGGCGATGCTGACCGAGGACGAGAACATCGTCGAGATCAAGTTTGCCGTGCAGTACCGCCTGAACGATGCGCGCGCTTGGCTGTTCGAGAGCCGCAACCCGGGCGACGCAGTGGTGCAGGCAGCCGAGACGGCGGTGCGCGAGGTGGTCGGCAAGATGCGCATGGACAGCGCCCTGGCCGAGGAGCGCGACCAGATCGCCCCGCGCGTGCGCAACCTGATGCAGTCCATCCTGGATCGCTACAACGTTGGCGTCGAGGTCGTGGGCATCAATCTGCAGCAGGGCGGCGTGCGCCCGCCGGAGCAGGTGCAGGCCGCCTTCGACGACGTTCTCAAGGCCGGCCAGGAGCGCGAGCGCGCCAAGAACGAGGCGCAGGCCTATGCCAACGACGTGATCCCCCGTGCCGTGGGTACCGCGTCGCGCCTGGGCGAGGAGGCTGCGGCGTACAAGGCGCGCATCGTCGCCCAAGCCCAGGGTGATGCACAGCGCTTCGCTTCGATTCTGGCGGAATACCAGAAGGCGCCGCAGGTGACGCGCGACCGCATGTACCTGGAAACCATGCAGCAGATTTATGGCAACGTCACCAAGGTATTGGTGGATTCGCGCCAGGGATCCAACCTGCTGTATCTGCCCCTGGACAAGATTATGCAGAGCGTGGCGCAGACGCCACCAGCAGCGCTGGAGGCACCGCCTGCGAGCGCTGTGCCGCCTTCGTCCGTGTCGCCATCAACCGGCACGCTGCCCGGCGATGCGCGCACCCGCGATGCCCGCTCGCGCGAGCGCGAGTCCCGATAGGAGAGTTGTCGCGTGAACAGAATCGGATTCATTGCCACCAGCGTGCTGGTGTTGCTGGCGCTGCTCAGTTCCATGCTGTTCGTGGTGGATCAGCGCCAGTTCGGCGTGGTCTATGCCCTGGGCCAGATCAAGGAAGTCATCACCGAACCGGGGCTGAATTTCAAGCTGCCGCCGCCGTTCCAGAACGTGCGCTACATCGACAAGCGCCTGCTGACGCTGGACAGCTCGGACACCGAGTCCATGCTGACAGCCGAGAAGCAGCGTGTGGTCATCGACTGGTACGTGCGCTGGCGCATCAGCGACCCGCAGGAGTACATCCGCAACGTTGGTCTGGACGAGAATGCCGGTGCATTGCAGCTCAACCGCGTGGTGCGCAATGCCTTCCAGGAGGAGGTCAACCGCCGAACGGTGCGCGAGCTGATCTCCACCAAGCGCGACGCGCTGATGTCGGACGTCAAGCGCGAGGTGCTGGAGGCCGTCCGCGGTGCCAAGCCCTGGGGCGTGGATGTGGTGGACGTGCGCATCACGCGTGTGGACTATGTCGAGGCCATCACCGAGTCGGTCTACCGCCGCATGGAGGCCGAGCGCAAGCGCGTGGCCAACGAGCTGCGCTCCACCGGCGCAGCCGAGGGCGAGAAGATCCGTGCCGATGCCGACCGCCAGCGCGAGATCACCATCGCCAACGCCTACCGCGACGCCCAGAAGGTCAAGGGCGAGGGCGATGCCGAAGCTGCGCGCACCTACGGCGAGGCCTTTGGCCGGGACCCGCAGTTCGCCCAGTTCTATCGCAGCCTGGAGGCCTACAAGTCGAGCTTCAACAAGAAGACCGACGTGATGGTCGTGGATCCTTCGTCGACCGAGTTCTTCAAGGCGTTGCGCAGCTCGGGACCGGCTGCGCCGGGCACTGGCCGTTGAGCCATGGGCGATATCGGCAGCGTCTGGGCTGCGCTCGGACTGCTGTTGATTCTGGAGGGGCTGCTGCCCTTTCTGTCGCCAAGTGGCTGGCGGCGCATGTTCACCCAGCTGTTGCAGCTGCGTGATGGCCAGATCCGGTTCTGTGCGCTGCTGAGCATCATGTGCGGCGGCGCCCTGCTGGCGCTGCTCTGACGCGCGGGCAGGCCGTCAGGCCCCGGTGCGTCCAGCCGATAGAATCCTCTTTTTAACAGCCTGCCCATTTCCATGTCTGCCTGGCTCCTGCCGGATCACATCGCCGATGTCTTGCCCTCAGAGGCGCGGCACATCGAAGAACTGCGTCGCGGCCTGCTCGACGCTGCCAGCAGCTACGGTTACGAGCTGGTCATGCCGCCGCTGCTGGAACATCTGGATTCGCTGCTCAGCGGCGCTGGCGAGGCGCTCGACCTGCAGACCTTCAAGCTGGTCGATCAGCTGTCGGGGCGCTCCATGGGCTTGCGCGCCGACACCACCCAGCAGGTGGCGCGCATCGATGCCCACCTGCTCAACCGCCGCGGTGTGACCCGTCTGTGCTATTGCGGGCCCGTCCTGCATACCCGGCCAGACCGTCCCCACGCCACGCGCGAGCCACTGCAATTCGGCGCGGAGATCTATGGCCATGCCGGCATGGAAGCCGATATCGAGGCGCTGCTGCTCGCCCTGCAATGCCTGCGCGTGGCGCAGTTGCCGCAATGCAGCGTCGATCTGGCAGATGTGCGCATCGTGCGGAGTCTGCTGGCTGGGGTGCCGGTGGAGCTGGCCCGCCTGAACCTGGTGCACGCGGCGCTGGCGGCCAAGGATGCCAGCGAGCTGGCCCGCTTGACATGCGACTTTCCAGCTGCAGCGCGCGAAGGGCTCCTGGCCCTGCTGCAGCTGTATGGCGGTATTGAGGTGCTGGATGAGGCCGAAAAAGTGCTCAAGCCCTCGTCAAGCCTGCGTCAGGCGCTATCAGAATTGCGTGCCATTGCGTCGCATGTGCAGGGCGTGCCAGTCACCTTTGATCTGGCAGATTTGCGTGGCTACGCTTACTACAGCGGAGTGCGGTTCGCCATCTACGTGCTTGGCGTCAGTGATGCGCTGGTGCGGGGCGGTCGTTATGACGAGGTGGGTTCTGCCTTTGGCCGCAACCGGCCCGCGGCAGGTTTCAGCCTGGACGTGAAGCAACTGGTCGGCGTGGTGGCACCACGGCCGTTGCGCGCTGCGATTCGCGCGCCCTGGACGGGCGAGGCCGGCATGGCCGAGGCGGTTGCCGCGCTGCGTGCTCAGGGCGAGACGGTCGTGTGCATGCTGCCGGGTCATGGCAGCGAGGTCGATGAGTTCCGCTGCGACCGGCAGCTTGTCCAACAGGATGATCGGTGGCAGGTTCAGCCGCTTTGATTTGGTTTTTTCAGTAATGGATCGGGTTTGACATGCAGGCAAGCAAAGGTCGCAACGTCGTGGTCGTCGGCACCCAGTGGGGCGACGAGGGCAAGGGCAAGCTGGTGGACTGGCTCACTGAAAGCGCCCAGGCGGTGGTGCGCTTCCAGGGGGGGCACAACGCCGGCCACACGCTGGTCATCAATGGCGTGAAGACAGCCTTGCATCTGATTCCCAGCGGCATCATGCGGCCGGGGGTGAAATGCTATATCGGCAACGGTGTGGTGCTTTCCGCCGCCAAGCTGTTCGAGGAAATCGCGGGCCTGGAAAAGGCCGGCGTGGAAGTCCGCTCGCGCCTGCGGGTGAGCGAAGCCTGTCCGCTGATCCTGCCTTTCCACGTGGCGCTGGATGTGGCCCGTGAAGCCGCCCGCGAGGAGGGCGGCGCGGAGAAGATCGGCACCACCGGCCGTGGCATTGGCCCTGCCTACGAGGACAAGATCGCGCGGCGTGCGCTGCGCGTCCAGGACCTCAAGCATCCCGAGCGCTTCGCCGCCAAGCTGCGCGAACTGCTGGCTCTGCACAACCATGTGCTTTCGACGTTTCTGGGGTCTGCGGGCTTTCAATTCGGTGATGCGCTCAAGCCTTACATCCACGACGGCCAGGTGCAGTTCGAACCGGTATACGAGGAGGCCATGCGCCACGCCGAGATGCTGCGCCCGATGATGGCTGACGTTTCGCGCGAATTGAATGAGGCGCATGCCGCCGGCGCCAACCTGTTATTCGAGGGCGCCCAGGGCACGCTGCTGGACGTGGACCACGGCACCTATCCCTATGTCACGTCAAGCAACTGCGTGGCCGGCAATGCTGCAGCTGGCTCTGGCGTGGGTCCATCACTGCTGCACTATGTACTCGGGATCACCAAGGCGTATTGCACACGGGTCGGTGGCGGACCGTTTCCCACCGAGCTGGATTGGGAGACGCCGGGTACGCCGGGCTACCACATGAGCACCGTAGGTGCGGAGCGTGGCGTGACAACCGGGCGTAGCCGCCGTTGCGGCTGGTTTGACGCCGCTCTGCTCAAGCGCAGCGCCCAGGTGAACGGCTTGTCAGGACTGTGTATTACCAAGCTGGATGTGCTGGACGGCCTTGACGAGCTGTCGCTGTGCGTCGGTTACGAGCTCGATGGCGAGCGGATCGACCTGCTGCCCATGGGTGCCGAAGAGATCGCCCGCTGCACTCCCATCTATGAGCAGGTTCCCGGCTGGACTGAAACCACCGTCGGGGTCACGGACTACGCCAACCTTCCCGCCAACGCACGCCGCTACCTGGAGCGCATCGAGCAGGTGACGGGTGTGCCGATTGCGATGATTTCCACCAGCCCGGACCGCGACCACACCATCCTGATGCGCAACCCGTATGTTGCCGACTGATCTTTCCTGCAACAAAACCTCCGGATGTCGGCGACCAGCAATGGCATCCAGTTATTATTTTTGGAGCTAATGATGCTGACTGAAGACGGCAAGCACCTGTATGTGAGCTATGACGAATACCACAGCCTGATCGAGAAGCTGGCACTGAAGGTGCACCAGTCGGAATGGGAATTCGACACCATCCTGTGTCTGGCGCGTGGTGGACTACGCCCCGGTGACATCATGAGCCGGATCTTCGACAAACCCCTGGCGATCATGTCCACCAGTTCCTACCGTGCGGAAGCAGGGACCGTGCAAGGGCACCTGGACATTGCCCGCTTCATCACCACGCCCAAAGGCGAAATTGCAGGGCGTGTGCTGCTGGTCGACGATCTGGCGGACTCGGGACACACCCTCAACGCGGTGATCCAGATGCTGAAGACCAACTACGCTCCCATCACCGAGCTGCGCAGCGCCGTCATCTGGACGAAGGGCTTCTCGACTTTCACGCCCGATTACTCCGTGGAATTCCTCCCGACCAATCCGTGGATCCATCAGCCCTTCGAGGGCTACGATCAGCTCACGCCGGAAAAGCTGCTGGAAAAATGGAAGCTGTGACCTGGTTTTAAAATTTTCGATTAAATCGCGCGCAGCCCCCAATTTCCCAGCTATACTAGCGGGCTTGCTGCATCACACAGTCTTTGGGGCTGGACGGTGCAGCAAGCGGGAAGTGAAGTGGATTGAATTAAATAC
>NZ_FNHP01000009.1 GCF_900103645.1 Oryzisolibacter propanilivorax | reverse complement strand
GGCATCATGTGCGCCAGGTTCAGCGTCGAGACGATGGGCTGGCGCACGTTGGCGTAGGCATTGCCCGGAATGGACGACAGCCAGGCATCCACGGCGTTGAGCGTTTCCGGGATGGTGACGAAGCCCCGGCCCTGGATGGCACGCTCCACCCTGCGCAGCTTCTCGTCGGCCACGGCCGGATCGGCATCGAGCACCGTCACCGTGGCGGTGAGGTAGCCGAAGGCGACCTGATCACTGCCCAGCTCCTGCAAAGCAGCGTCCGCGTCAGACGCCTTGTTGTTCGCATCGGTATCGACCAGCGGGCTTTCCTGCTGGAAGATGGTTTCGCGCAGCAGCGCGATGACGTTCTTGCGCTTGGCGAACCACTGGCGGCGCAGGCGCCCCAATTCCCGTTCCGCCTCGGCTTTGTCCAGGCACAGAAAGCGCGTACTCCAGCGGTACGCAAAGCCCAGGCGGTTGAGGTCGTCCAGAATCCCCGTCCAGGTCGAGGTCGGGAAACCCCGCACCGACACCACCCGCAAATGCTGCTCGCCCAGCATGGGCGCCAGACCACCGACCAGGGTGGAGTCTGTCAGCAGCGCGTCGATATGGAACGGCACTTCGGGCACGCCCACGCGATAGTGCCGCGTCGAGATGGTGGCGTGCAGATACGTCAAGGTCTGGCTGTCGTCCAGCCAGGCGATCTCCGGCATCACGCCGTCGAGCAGGTCGAAGACGCGATCCGTTTCCGCGACGAAGGCCGCCAGGCGCTCGCGCCAGTCCACGCCTTCGGTGGGGCGGTTCTCGTACAGCATCCCGGCCGCGCGGGCGTGGGATTCTTCGGGCGGCAGGAACACCAGCGTCAGGTGGTAGCCACTCTCGAAGTGGTGGCCCGAGTCCTCGAAGGCGGCCCGGCGCTCCTCGTCCACCAGCCAGGACAGGGGTTCCGGAAAGTCCGAATGCGGGTAGTCGGCGGCCGCACGGCGTTCGGCCTCCACGAACACTGCCCATCCCGACCCCAACCGGCGCAGCGCGTTGTTGAGCCGTGCCGACGTGGCGATCAGCTCGCCCTGCGTCGCGCTGTCCAGGTCCGGCCCCCGAAACCGCGCCGTGCGCTGGAACGAACCATCCTTGTTCAGCACCACGCCCGGTGCCACCAACCCGGCCCAGGGCAGCCAGTCGGCCAGCAGCGCGGGCCGCTGGCGGTATTCGGCGAGGTTCAGCATCTTCGCGTCCCCTCACACGTCCAGCAGCGGTCGGTGCTTGATGTGCCGCGCAAAGACCTGCATGAACTGCGGATCGACACGCGCACCCCACACCGCCAGCGAGTGGCCGACGATCCAGAGCACCACGCCGGGAATCCACAGTTGCAGGCCCAGCCCCACGGCGGCGGCCAGCGTGCCGTTGGCAATCGCCACGGTGCGCGGCGCGCCGCCCATCAGGATCGGCTCGGTCAGCGAGCGGTGCAGCGGAATCTCGAACCCATTGGCGAACCCGGCCGCGAAGGCATCCGGGCTGCTCATACGACCGCCCCGCCCGAGAAGCTGAAGAACGACAGGAAGAAGCTCGACGCGGCAAACGCGATGGACAGGCCGAACACGATCTGGATCAGCTTGCGGAAACCGCCCGACGTGTCGCCGAACGCGAGCGCCAGGCCGGTCGCAATGATGATGATCACCGCCACGATGCGCGCCACCGGCCCCTGAATGGATTCGAGGATGGACTGCAGCGGGCCTTCCCACGGCATCGCGGAACCAGCGGCCTGCGCCGTACCGGCCAGCAAGAGCATCAGCGCAGACAACAACAGCCCTTGCGCCGCAGGGCGCGCCAGGCTGCGCAGCCTGGCCGGGCTGAAAACCGGATGTACAGAAATACGGAAAGCATCAACGTGCGTCATGGCAGTTCTCCAGAGGGATTGAGGGATGGGGACAGGGACGAGGAAGGCGCCGCACCGGGTGCGGCGTCGGGAATCGGCGGCAGCTCGGGCAATGGCGCGTCCAGCGCGTCCATTGCGTTCGCCAGGCCATCCGCCAATCGGTAGCCCGCGCCGTCGAAGCCGACGACGCGGGCGATGCTCTCGATGCGGCGTTTGCGCCCGCGCCCGCCGATGTGGATCACCACGTTGACCGCCTCGGCGATCAGCGCACGCGGCGGGTTCACTGCCACTTCGAGAATCAGTTGTTCCAGGCGCAGCAGCGCGCCCAGTGCGGTGCCGGCGTGGATCGTGGCGATGCCGCCGGGGTGGCCCGTGCCCCAGACCTTGATGAGATCCAGCGCCTCGGGGCCGCGCACCTCGCCCACCACCACGCGGTCCGGCCGCAGGCGCATGGAGGAGCGCACCAGCTCGGTCATGGACACCACGCCCGCGCGCGTGCGCAGTGGCACGTGGTCGCGCGCGGCGCATTGCAGCTCCACCGTGTCTTCGAGCACCAGCACACGGTCGCCCGTGGCGGCGATCTCGGCCAGCAGCGCGTTGGCCAAGGTGGTCTTGCCCGTGCTGGTGCCGCCCGCGATCAGGATGTTCTGGCGCTCGCGCACGGCCCGCACCAGAAACCCCGCCTGGTCGGCCGTCATCATCCCGTCGATGACGTAGCGCTCCAGCGGGATCACGCCAACGGCGCGCTTGCGCAGCGCGAAGGCCGGGCCGGGCGCGGCCGGCGGCAGGATGCCCTCGAAGCGCTCGCCCGTCTCGGGCAACTCGGCTGTGAGCAGCGGCTGGCCGCGATGCACCTCCGCACCGACGTGGGCCGCCACCAGGCGGATGATGCGTTCGCCATCGGCCTCGGGCAGCTCCACGCCCATCGGCGCGCGGCCCGATGACAGCCGGTCGATCCAGAGTGTGCGGTCGGGGTTGAGCATGATCTCCACCACGTCGGGGTCTTCCAGCACGGCGGCGATCAACGGCCCCATCGCCGTGCGCAGCATGCGGATGCGCCGGTCCAGGGAGGTGGCGGTGAACGATGCAGGAACAGTGGTCATGGGCTGCGCTCCTGTTCCTCGCTCACGCGGGACGGATCAGGATGCAGTTCCTCCACCACGTCACGCACCAGGCTGCGCCCGCGCAGCAGGTGGCGACCCAACTGCTCCACGAACTGCTCGAAACGGGCCTTGCCCTGCGCGCGTGCCGCGTCCTGATGGGCTTCGGGCACCGGCGTGCTCACCGTGAGGAAGTAGCGGATGAACAGCGCCAGCGTCTCGATCTGGATGTTCTGGTCGCGCTCCAGACGCTCGGCCTGGCGCGACAGGCGATCCAGGCGTTTGGCGATGGCCGCCTCGCGCTGGTCGCCGGCATCGGGCGACAGCCAGGACGCCAAGGCAGCGGCAACGATGGACGACTTGGACACGCCTTTCTTGGCGGCCAGTTCGTCCAGGCGCCTGGCGTGCTCGTGCTGGATGAACAGGTTGAGGCGGTAGCTGGAACGATGAGGGCTCATAGGTCGATTCCGTCGTTGGGGTCGAGGGATGCCAGCCGGGCCGTGCGCTGCATGGCGGGATCGAGCTGGCGAGGGAGGGGAAGCGGCGTGTCGTCGTCGTCATCGAGCAACCCGAGGTCTGGCGCGGGCGCGGCCAGCGCGGGGTCGTAGGCGACGGTCTCCGTCAGCTCGGGCTGGCGGCGTGGGCCGCCGTCGTCGGCGCTGCCGAAGTCATGGGCGGATGGCGTAGCGGCTGCGTCAGGCGCGGCAGGCGTTGAAGGAATCGCCAGCCCGCTCCAGTCGTCCGGGCGCGACGGCGGCGCATCGGCGTACTGCCCGGCCGCAAGCACTGGCGGCGGCAGCACCCTGCGCTTGAAGTTGCCGTCCGCGTAGTAGCGCAGCTTCTTGGCCCTGATCGGCGCCACGCTGGAGACCATCACCACCGCTTCATCGGGTGGGAGTTGCATCACCTCGCCCGGCGTCAGCAGCGGCCGCGCCGTCTCCTGGCGCGAGACCATCAAATGCCCCAGCCACGGCGCAAGCCGGTGGCCGGCGTAGTTGCGCTGCGCGCGCAGCTCGGTCGCCGTGCCCAGCGTCTCGGAAATGCGTTTGGCTGTGCGTTCGTCGTTGGTGGCGAAGGTCACGCGCACATGGCAGTTGTCCAGAATCGAATGGTTCTGGCCGTAGGCCTTGTCGATCTGGTTGAGCGACTGCGCGATCAGGAAGCTACGGATGCCGTAGCCCGCCATGAAGGCCAACGCCGTCTCGAAGAAGTCCAGGCGACCCAGCGCCGGGAACTCGTCGAGCATCAGCAGCAGTTTGTGGCGGCGCGCGATGCCGTCGGAGCCATCGAGCGATTCGGTGAGGCGCCGACCGATCTGGTTGAGGATCAGCCGGATCAGTGGCTTGGTGCGGCTGATGTCCGAGGGCGGGACCACCAGGTACAGCGACACCGGATGCTCTGCTGCGATCAGGTCGGCGATGCGCCAGTCGCAGCGCGAGGTGACTTCGGCCACCGTGGGATCGCGGTACAGGCCGAGGAACGACATGGCCGTGGACAGCACACCCGAGCGTTCGTTGTCGCTCTTGTTGAGCACTTCGCGCGCCGCAGAGGCGACGACCGGATGAGGCCCATCGCCCAGATGGGCCGTGGTCATCATCCGGTGCAGCGTCAGCTCGAACGGGCACGCCGGATCGCTGAGGAAGTTGGCCACGCCGCGCAGCGTCTTGTCCTCGCCCGCGTACAGCACATGCAGGATGGCACCCACCAGCAGTGCGTGCGATGTCTTCTCCCAATGGTTGCGCTTCTCCAGCGCGCCTTCGGGATCGACCAGGATGTCGGCGATGTTCTGCACGTCGCGCACCTCATGCGCGCCGCGCCGCACCTCCAGCAGTGGGTTGTAGGCTGCCGACTTCGCATCCGTGGGGTTGAACAGCAGGCAGTGCGAGAAGCGCGAGCGCCAGCCTGCGGTGATCTGCCAGTTCTCGCCCTTGATGTCGTGGATGACGGCGGACGCGGGCCAGGACAGCAGCGTCGGCACCACCAGGCCCACGCCCTTGCCCGAGCGCGTGGGCGCGAAGGTCAGCACGTGTTCCGGGCCTTCATGGCGCAGGTAGTGCTGGTCGTGCTGCCCAAGGAACACGCCTGCAGGCTGGGTCAGCCCGGCCTGGCGCACGTCCTGCGCATTCGCCCACCGCGCCGTGCCGTAGGTCGTGACCAGCTTGGCCTGCCGAGAGCGCCAGATCGACATGCCGATGGCCACCAGCACCGCCACCAGGCTGCTCCCGCCCGCGATGGCGCCACCCGTGTCGAAAACCTGCGGCGCATAGGCGTCGAAGAAGAACCACCACTCGAACAGCCGCCACGGGTGGTAGATCGGTGTGCCGAAGACATCGAACCAGGGCAGGCCCAGGCGTGGCTGGTAGCCCAGGGCGGCGGCGGTCCACTGCGTGGCGCCCCACACCCCGGCGATCACGATGCCGAACACCACGGCGATCTGACCGAACAGCACGTTCGTTCCCTGCATGCCTTGAGCCTCCGTTCACGGCACAGGAACGTGCCGCACCCTTCAGGATCGGTGCCGTGGGAGGCTGCGGTCAAAGACCGTTATCGGGACGTCGATGCCGCAAAAAGCATTGGTTCCAGCACTGGCGCGGCCAGCGAAAACGCCGCAAGCGCAGGCGCGTTGCGGCGTGTGGAGCACATTCATGCGCCTGCTGTTGCAGGCGGCAGACGATCCGGGTCCGTCAGAACTTGGGCTGCTCTTTGGGTGGGGTGTAGGGCACCTTGCCGTCACCGACAAAGCGCCGCCGCGTGGCTTCAGCCACCCGGTTGCACAGCTCGTCGCCCAGCTTGGCGCGGTCGGTCTTGCACTGCTGGCGCAGTTCCTTGAGGCGCTCGGGGTTGCCGACGAGGAACTCCACCGTCTCCGTGCTGCTGGCGGACTGGCCACAGGCGGCCAACAGCACCGCCAGCGGCAAGGACAGCAGCGCGATGGGTTGGAAAGGCTTCATGGCTTGCGTCCTCCAAGGTGTGGTGCAGTGGTACGGTAGTGCGTGAGGGGATGTACGGGTTGGGAACGCCACGCGCTATGCATTGCCCGGCCCCAGGGACTCCAGCCGCTCGATGAAGCGGGCCAAGGCCTGCGAAGGCTCCGCATCCGGGCGCAGCAGGTAGGTGGTGAGCATCGGGGGCCGCCCGGCCAGGGGGCGTGCGACCACGTTGGGCTCGCGCGTGGACGCGATGTGTGCGGCACCCGCCAGCCCCAGGGCCAAACCGGCGGACACCAGCGTCATCATGACCTCGAAGGTCGCCACGCGCTGCACGATCAAGGGCTCCTTGTCGTGCTTGCGCAGGATGCGATCCACCTGCCGCACGTGGCCCTCGCAGGCATTGGGGTCTCCCAGCACCAGCGGATAGCGCAGCACCTCGTCCAGCGGAACGCGCTTGTAGGCCAGCACGGGGTGGCGCGCGGGCACCGCCACCATCAGCTCGTCCTCCCAGGTCGGCTCGACGATGAGGCCTTCGCCCACCTCGTCGGACATGGAGAAGCCCGCGTCATACAGGTCGTCGTGCAGGCCCTTGATCTGCTGGGCCAGCGTCACCTCGAACAGGCGGATCTCGATCTCCGGGTCTTCCTCGCGGCACCGCGCCAACAGCGCGGGCAGGCGCGAGGGCGTGATCCGGTCCGACAGCGCGATGCGCAACTGCCCATGAAAACCATTGGCCGCCGCCTTCACGCTGTCGCGCGCCTGCTCCAGCGCCAGGAACACGCGCGGCGCGTGCTCCTGCAGCAGCTTGCCAGCCCGCGTCAGCCGCGTGCTGCGGCTGGTGCGCACGAAGAGCAAGGTGCCCAGTTCTTCTTCCAGCTCCTTGATCGCCCGTGACAGGGGCGATTGCTCCATGTGCAGCCGCTCAGCCGCACGGGCGAAGTGCAACTCCTCGGCCACTGCCATGAAGCAACGCAGATGCCGCAAGTCCATGGCACGCCTCCCAACACTACGCTCGATCCGTGAACGCTCGACTTCTCATCGTTCACCACCTGTCACCAATAGGCAGGGCGGACCATGTGGCTGATCAGATTGGCCATGTGCTCCGCTTCTACATCGTCCCAACGCGCCAGCCCTGCGCAACCTGTTGCCGTGACCACAGATGCGCATAGAGGCCGCCCTGCAACAACAAGTCGTCATGCCGTCCTTGTTCCACCAGGCGTCCGTGCTCCATCACCAGGATGTGATCAGCGTGGCGCACGTTTTTGAGCCGGTGCGCAATGACCACCACGGTGCGACCACGCGCCAGCTCGGCGATGGCGCGCTGGATCTCTGCCTCGGCCGACGGATCGACGCTGGCGGTGGCCTCGTCGAGCAGCAGGATGGGGGCATCCTTGAGCAGCGCGCGGGCGATGGATATGCGCTGGCGCTCGCCCCCCGACAACGACGCGCCGCCTTCGTCCAGCACCGTGGCGTACCCTTGCGGCAGTGCTTCGATGAAGTCATGCGCCTGCGCCCGCCTGGCGGCGGCAGTGACCTCTTCGCGGCAGGCCTCGGGCCGACCGAGGCGCAGGTTGTCCAGCACGGTACCGGAGAACAGCACCACGTCCTGAAACACCAGGGCCACATGCCGGTGCAGTTCGCCGGTGCCGATCTCGCGCAGGTCCACGCCACCCAGGCGGATGGAACCTTCCTGCACGTCCCACAGGCGGGCGATGAGGTTCACCAGCGTCGTTTTGCCCGCGCCGCTGGGGCCGACCACGGCCGTCAGCCCTCGGGCCGGGATGGTGCAGCTCACGCCGTCCAGCACGGCGCCGTCTCCCCCGTCGTAGGCGAAGCGCACGCCGTCGAACACGATGTCGTGGTCGACAGGCGACCGTGCCTTCCCTGCGTCCGGTTCCGGCAGCAGGGGTACAGCCAGCAGGGCCTCGATGCGCCGCAGCGCGCGCCGGGAGAAGCGCAACATCATGGTCGCCAGACCGACCTCGAACAACTGTCGGTACACCGGCACCGCTACGACCAGGAAGGCAACCAGCGTCAGCGGTGTCAGCGTGTCGTCAGCCAGCCACCAGACGCCAGCGAACACCAGACCGATGTAGCCCGCTTCCAGCAGGAAGCCGTAGGACACCAGCCAGGGCGTGGGTTTGGCTTCCACCGCCACCAGAGCGGCATGCTGCTCGTCCAGCACCGCCACCAGGTGGCGCCAAGCCTCGCCAAAGCGGCCGAAGCTGCGGATCACTGCGATGCCCTGCACGTACTCCAACAGGGCAGATTGCGCAGCGGCGCTGGCTGCGATCAGGCGTTCGCCCGGCCGCGCGACGACGTGCTGCGTCCAGGCCAGGGCGATCCATGCCAGAGGCAACCCGGCCAGCACGACCAACACCAGTCGCCAGTCCACCCAGGCCAGAAACAGCATCAGGGCCAGCGGCATCGCCAGCCCGCTGACGAAGCTGCCCAGGAAGTGCGACCACAGGTGTTCGATCAGTTCCAGGTCGGAGGTGAGGCGCGCGCTCAGGTCGCCGCTGCGCTGGCGGGTGAACCAGCCCATCGGCACGTGCCGCAGGTGATCGGCGACGCGCAGGCGGGCTTCGCCCATCATGGCGTAGGCACCAGCGAACAGCATCGGCATGCCGATGTGCCCGGCCATGATGCGCAGCAGCATGCAGGCCAGCATCGCCAGCGCACAGGTCGAAATGCGCAGCGGCGTGACCGTGCCTGCCGCCACCTCTTGCAGCAGCAGAATCAAGGGCAGGTACATGGCGGCGCCGGCCACGCCTTCCAGCACTGCCAGGGCGATGCCGCGCCGCAGCCGGGTGTCGCCTTGACCTGAAAGCCGGTGACCGGCGAACAGCAGGTCGCGGATCATGGCGCGGCCTCTTCTGCGTCACGCCGTCCGTCGGCGGCCAGGGACCAGTCTCGCGCCGACTCGTGGTCGCGCCACAGGCGCTGGTAGGCCGGGCAGTCGCGCAGCAGTTCGTCGTGCCGGCCTTGGCCAGCCACACGTCCGGCGTCGAGCACGATGATGCGGTCGGCATGCATCACGGTGCGCAGCCTATGGGCGATCATCAGCACGGTGCGGCCCTGGCACAGCGTGTCCAGCGCCTGCTGGATCAGGGCTTCGTTCTCGGCATCCACGCTGGCGGTGGCCTCGTCCAGCAGCAGGATGGGCGCGTCCTTGAGCAAGGCGCGGGCAATCGACAGGCGCTGCCGCTCGCCGCCCGAGAGGCCCGCGCCGCGCTCGCCCAGCGGTGTGTCGTAGCCCAGCGGCAGGGCCTGGATGAAGTCGTGCGCGCGGGCCGCGCGCGCGGCGGCTTGCAACTCGGCATCGCTGGCGTCCGGACGGGCCAGCCGGAGGTTTTCGGCCACCGAGCCATGGAACAGGAACACCTCCTGGAAGACGATGCCGATGCGCGCCAGCAGCGCATCCAGCGGCCAGTCACGCACGTCCATGCCGCCCACTCGCACATGCCCCGATTCGGCCTCATACAGCCGGGCCACCAGCCGCGCCAGCGTGCTTTTGCCGGAACCGCTGGTACCGACCAGTGCGGTCAGGCAGCCGGCTTCAGCACGCAAGCTCACGCCATCGAGCGCCAGGCGGCTGCCGTAGCGGTGGCGCACATCGGCAAAGTCCAGGTCCAGCCTACCGTCGGGGATCGTTGGCTGTGCCGGCTGAGTCAGCGCGGGGGTCCCCAGCACGTCGTTGATCCGCGCCAGCGACTCGGCACGCTGCAACTGCTCGCCCAGGGCAAAGGTCAGGCGCAGCAGCGGCAGCAGCACGGCCGGTGCCACCAGCAGAAAGAGCACGTAGGTCGGCAGATCCAGCGTCCCTTGCACATGCAGCCAGGCACCCAGCGGCGCGACGATCACCAGATTGGCCGACAGCAGGCCGGTGAACAGCACCCAGCCGGCTGAACTGTCACGTGCGTAGTCCTCGACCCAGCCTACGGCACCGCGCACCGCGCCCGACAGTTCGCCGAAGGAGCGCGCGTCGCGGCCATAAGCCTTGACCACGGTGATGCCGCGCACGTATTCACCCACCTGATCGGCGATGCGCTTTTGCAGTTCGCTCCACTCCCGCATGCGCCCGGCCGCTCGGCGCATCAGCACGTGCTGCGCGACCAGTGCCAGCGGCAGCGGCAGCAATGAGGCGAGCGCCAGACGCCAGTCCGCTGCGAAGAGCAAAGCCATCGCGGCCAGCGGGACGGCGGCAGAGGCGATGGCATCGGGCAGCATATGGGCCAGGAAGCCTTCCAGGTTGTTCACGTCGTCGGTCAACGTGCGCCGCAGGTGGCCGCTGCCACGTCCGGCGAAGAAGGACAGCGGTACCTCGTTCAGGCGGCGTGCCATGCCCACCCGCAAGCGGTGCTGCACGGCGAACGCACCCTTGTGCGCCAGAACGTGGCTGACGGCCATCAATGCCCAGCGCAGTGCCAGTAGCGCCAGCGCCCAGGCGGCCAGACGGCGCACTTCGCTCAGATCGGGTCGAGGGGCGAACAGCTCGATGGCGATGCGATAGAGGAACCAGAAGGGTGCCACGCTGAGAGCCGCCGACAGGATGGCGGTGGCACAGGCCCATCCGAGCGTGTGAGCACCGCGCAGCGCCAAACCCCAGAAGCTCTGGGGCTGCGTGAGGGGAGCCAGGGATGCGGCCTTCATGCGTCACCTCCAGCCGCCATGTGCAAGGGCTCGCGATAGATGCCGGCCAGCCCTGCCGCCAGCACGGCCACGGCCGCCGCCAATGCCAACACGCCGCCGTAGCCCATCGGAACCGCCAGCGCCGCGCCGGCCGTAATCATGCCCAGCGCGAAGAACTGGTTCAGGCTGTACTGGACGGTGTAGTCGGTGGCCGGGCTGTCCCGCGAGACGTGGTCCATCATCAGCGTGGCCAGTACCACGGCGGCCGGGTTGTAGCCGAGGAAGTACACGCCGACCGCAGCCATCGCGATGCCGTCGCTCAGCTCTTCACGCAGCAACAGAGCGATCGCCAGCACACCGAGCACCTGCAACACGGCCGCCCAGACCAGCGCCCGCCGACGCCCCAGTCGGTACAGTGCCCAGCCGCTCCCCATCGCCGCTGCGCAACCGAGGACCGAACCGAACACGTTGACCACCCAGCCCACGCGATCCAGTGACCAGCCGCGCGCCATCAGCAACGGTATCACCAGGGCATAGGCCAGGCTGCTGCTGACCGTGTAGAACAGCACCAGCAGCAGCCAGCGCGGCCAGCCAGGCTGGCGCCAGAAGGTCCACAGGCGCAGCACGAAGTCCCGCGTCCGGGCCTGCACGGCAGGCCAGCGGGGCTCGCGGTAAAAGACCAACTGCACGAGCGATACGGCGGTGACCGCCGCCAGGATCATCATGCTGCCGTGCCAGCCCACGTACCGGTAGGCAACGAGCACCGCGCCGGCGCCGACCAGGTTGCCCATCAGCCCGCCTGCGATCTGCAGCCCGTTGCCAAGGCCGCGCCGGGCGGGGGGCAGCACACGGCAGGCCAGGCCATCGACCGCGATATCCTGCGTGGCAGAGAGCAAGGCGATCAGCAGGCACCCTGCATAGATGGCCTCGAAATCCCGGACCACGTCCAGTCCGGCCAGGGCGACCAGTGTGATGACCAGGCCGGACTGCATCAGGATCAACCAGCCACGGTAGTGGCCGAGCCAGCCCAGGCGGAAGCGGTCGATGAAGGGCGCCCACAGCAACTTGAAGGGCCAGACCATGCCCACCGCATAGACCAGACTGACCCGCTCCATCGATGCGCCTTGTTCCAGCAGGATGGCGACGAAGGCGCCCATGAAGAACATCAGCGCCACCGACTGCGTGGTGTAGAGGCTGGCCAGCAGCCACCAGGTCGCTTTGGCGATGCCGGTTGGCGCGGTTGTCATCGGTGCTGCTGTCACGATGCCGTTCGCCATCACAGTTGGTAACGGAAACCGACGCCGACGATGCGCCCGCGCGAGGGCGCGCCATAGGTGGCCGTGGGTGAGGCCCAGTAGCCGTACAGGTCGTATTGCTTGTCCAGCACGTTGTCGGCCCAGAGGTAAAACTCACCGCGCCCTTGCTGAATCCCGATGCGCACATCCAGCTTGCCGTAGCTGCCAAGGTCGAAATGATTCTGCGGGTCCGCTGCCCGGCGTCCCATGTAGACATAGTTCGCCTGGGCGTTCAGGACCGGTGAGGACAGGCCCAGGAAACCCGGCAGCGACTTGCGGTACTGCGCGCCCAGCGCCGCCGACCATTTGGCCACGTCCGGCATGCGGTTGCCACTGTCGATGCGGCCGACCGAGGTGTTGAGTGCGCTGGCTATCGTCGCATCCGTGTAGGCCAGGCCAGCTGTAAGGCTCAGGCTGCTGTCCACACGCCACTTGCCACCGACTTCGACGCCCTTGCTGCGGGTGTCGAGATTGACCACGTTGCTCACGTAGGTCGCGCTGTCGTAGACCAGCGTCTGGTTGTCCTTGACGTTGTTGTAGAACACCGCCGCGTTGAACTCGAAGCGTTGATCGTCCGTGGCCGATTTGACCCCCAGTTCCAGCGCATCGACCTTGGCGGCCTTGTACGGCGCACTGTCGGCCACCTGCCCGGCGAAATCCTGGAACGAGGCCGGATTGTGGCCACGAGACAAGGACGCATACACCATGGTCTGCTGCGTCCAGTCATAACTCAGGCCGATGCGTCCGGTGGTGTAGTCGTCGTCCAGGCGGCGCTGGTCGATCGATGGCCCGCCCCAACCGTTGTAGAGCGCATCGTAGGTCCGCCGCGACCAGTCGTGGCGCAGGCCCGTGTCGAGCTTGAGCACGTCGGTCAGCGGATAGGTCACGTTGCCGTAGACCGCGTATCGGCGGGTGGCGTAGTCGCGGGCGTACATGTTCCCCCTGGCCGGCGCCTGATTCAGCGTGTTGTTCGACCGCTTTCCGTTCGAGAAGTACGCGCCAAGGTTCCAGGCCACTGGCGCTCCCTGGAGCGAGGCCCAGCGCAGATCCTGGCTGAAGACGTGCTCGCTGCCCTGATAGGTCTGCCAGTAGGAGCCCGGCACGCCGTACAGTGCCTGGTAGAGGCTCTGGTCGTAGGCCAGCACCCGGGTGAAATCCGTCGTCGTGTAGCCGGTTGTCGCACTGAGGCTGCTGGCATCGGTGTCATGGCTCACACGCAGCGAATACAGGCCCAGCTTCTGGTCGTTGACGCGATAGACATCAGCAGGCAGGTCGATCTGTGGTGAACCGCCATAAGGGCGCAGTACCAGCAGGTTGGGCGACTCCTTGATGCGCTGCTGCGATGCGTTCAGTTCAATGAAGGTGCGCGGGGTGATTTCTCCCAGGAGGCTGGCGCGGAAGGCCAGATCGTCCGGCTTGCTGGCCGGGCCGCCGGTCTGGCTGTTCTTCACCCAGAGGTCTTCGCCCGCGTGCCGGATCGCGATGCGGCCGCTGAACTTGTCCGTCAAAGGGCCGCTGATCGCGGCCTCCTCAAGATTCTTACCGTCCTGCCCGATTTCGGCGCGCACGTAGCCATCCAGTCGCGAGGTTGGCCGCTGGGTTCGTACATCGATCAAGCCGGCGGCGCCACTGGCGGAAGTGCGCGTGCCTTGGGGGCCTTTGAGGATGCTGATGCCCTGCGCATCGAGTGTGCCCAGCGACAGATATCGGGAGGGCACCTGCACACCGTCTATGGACAAGCCGAAACTCAGGTCGTCGCTGCTGCTCTGGTAGAGCGAACCGACGCCACGGATGTAGACGTTGTTGTCCACAATGCCGCTCGATGAATTGACACTGACACCCGGAGTAGCGCGCAGCACCTGCTCGACGCTTTCCAGCCGCTGCGTGGTCAGGTCTTCGGCACTGACCGTCGTGGTTCCATAGGGTTGTGTCTTGGGCTCGTCGAGATCAGATTTCCGTCCACTTATGACAACGGGAGCCAGTTGTACTGTGTCTTCTTTGGCCGACGACGTGTCCCCGGCAGCCCTGGCCTCGTCATTCGGCGCTGCATGGAGGCCGTGGGAGAGCGCCAACAAACTGCACAGTATGATGGGGCGGAATGCGTTTGGCAGTTGAGTTGTGGTGGGCGGGAAAGCAAGCGATTCGGCTTTGAGCGGCATGAGGTTTCCTTCGGTGAGGATCTCTGGGATCGCCGCAGCAAGGGATTTCAAGAGCTGAATTCAGATGCGACGACGGGCGTACTTAACGTGACTCCGCCCATTTCGATCAGGGAAAACGCCGTCGTGCCGGCGAAGAAGTGGAGTTACATCTAGATATGGCATACAGTAACGATTCTTATTCGCGTTAGCCATCCCGAACCGATCAATCAATACCCCCATCCGATCATTTATTCCCATGTCCAGCGCCATAGGCACATCAGACATTCTGGTTTCGCAACTTGTCACCAACGTGCCGGAGATGGCGTTGGGTCAGGGGCGTTGCGGCAAAGTCTGCAAGCTGCCGCTACAGGATGGTGTGGAGATCGTCCGTTGGGCTGGACATTTCGAGCAACCCGTAGAACTTCCGCTGTACGACGACAGCGAGCGCATCAGTTTTAGCTTTAACTGCAATCTTGCAGGACAAGCGGACTGCCTGTTCGAGGACGGCGTGCATCACAGGATCGAGGACAAAGCCGGGCGCATCAGCTACAGCCCAGGACGACGTGGGATCTACCGGCAGCAAGGTGCGCTGGAAAACCTGTCGGTGATGGTGCGCCCCGATGTGTTCCTGACGTGGATGGGCCAGCCAGACAGCGAGCTGCGCAACCTGCTCGCCAGGGGCGGATACGCTTCCTGGCACCGCGGTGGAGAGTTGTTGGCCACGGCACAGTGGCTCAACCGGATGTTGGCAGAGATGGACGCATCCCATGCATCCTTGCGTCATTCGCTGTGGTTCCAGGGGCAGGCGATGTCCCTGATTGGTCTGTTCCTGGAGTCGCGGGGCTCAGACACTGAGCCAGACTCAAGCAAGGCGAGCGATAGAAGGCTCATGCGGGCACGCGACCGGCTTTTGTCTGATCTTAGTCAGGCGCCGGCACTCGCCGAACTGGCTCGGGTAGCGAGCATGAGCGAGCCTTCGTTGACCCGTGGATTTCGCCGCTTGTTTGGCAACAGCCCTCACGGGCTGTTCCAGGTGGAGCGCATGAACGCTGCCCGGCTGCGGCTGTTACAGGGACAAGTTTCTGTCAGCGTCGTGGCTGCTGAGTTGGGCTATACCAACATGAGTCACTTTGCTGAGGCTTTTCGCAGGCAATTCGCCATACTGCCTAGCGAAGTCAGGCTTTGCACGTCAGGATCATCTGGATCGACACGAGATCCCGGTCGTGACGGATAGGTCGTCAGCGCCTGTAGGTTGCACAGCCGTTCATAACCAGCCAATAGACGGGCTGCGCTGCCTGCCCAGCTCCCAGGAAACGCCGCCGCCGCGTACCGTGGCGGCAAGTTGCTGGCCCAGCCGCTGCTCGATGACGGGCCTCCACGGCACCAGGCTGAAGCCCTTGCCGTCATCGAGCATGGCGAAGCGCCCACTGGCGAGCAGCACGCTGCGCCGGTAGATGCCAGCCACGCGCTGGCCGTCGGCTGCGGGCCGATGCTCCAGGCCCGTTTCGGCGGCAATGTCCTTCGAGGCCTGCGCCAGTTCCCGGCTGCGCAGGGTTGCCAGCAGGTTGCGCGCCAGGATCACCCGCTGGCCGCGCCGCTCGGCCAGCCCCTGTTCGGCCAGGAAGTCGGCGCGCTGCTGCAGCGCGCCCTTGACCTCTCTGCCAAAGCCCATGTCGCCCAGGCCCTGCCCACCGCCGATCAACTGCTGGTCGAGCCAGGTGGCCCCGATCACCCGGGCCTGCCTCTCGATGGGCTGGTGCGATTTCAACTCCACGGCCACGCCGCCCTGGCGCTGCGCATCGTATTGGCGCCCGCGTTCGGGCAAGTCGGCCGGCACCTTCCACAGCCCCTCGGCCACGCGCTCCACGATGCCGGCACGACGCAGGGCTTCGAGTCGGCGGGCGTGGCTGGCAACGACCTCCTGGGGGTCGCGCCCGGCCTCTGCCTGCCCCCGCGCCATCGCCAGGTGGTAGTCGGTGCGGTACAGGCCATTGCTTGCGAGCGCAGCGATGTTCCTGTCTGCCGCGCGCACCTCGGCGGAGCCCCTGACCTCGACCACCGCACCCACCGGGTACTGCGCCAGTTCGGTCCTGGGCGGCAGGGCCACGTAATGCGCCTTGCCGTCCATACCATCGACGACGAGATAGCCCCGGTCGTACAGATCATCTGCCAGCCCCTTGCCGGCCACGCGGCCGATGATGGCGTGGCCGCTTCCACGGCTCTCCTGGCCGGGCTGGAACACGGCCAGCTCGCGCTGCTTGCCGCCCATGGCCCGCTGCAGGGTGCGGATGATGTCGCCGCGCTCGCCCATGGCTCGCAGCGTGGGTTCGGCCTCGGCATGCACGGCCCAGGTGCCGGGCTGGGTTTCGGTGGCCAGGCCCATGCGCTGCAGCCGCTGCAAGCGCCCGACCAGCAGCAGGCGCTGGCCTTGCAACGCAGGGGCGCTGAAGCGGTCGGTGCGCACCAGGCCATCGACGGCCTCGCGCTGTAGGGTGCGGTCCAGGCTGGTCCAGCGCTCCTGCTCCACCTCGCGGGCCAGGGTGCGCTGGATCTCCAGCTCGGTGCGCGGCCCCAGCCATTCGGTCGCCAGCTCCATCGCCCGCTCGCGCACGCCGCGCGTGATGTAGGCCTGCGAGATGATGAGGTCCTTGCCGGTGTCGTCCGTGCCGCGCAGCACGACGTGGGTGTGCGGGTTGTCGGTGTTCCAGTGGTCCACCGCCACCCAGTCCAGCCGGGTGCCCAGGTCGGCCTCAATGCGGGCCATCAGGTGGCGGGTGTAGGTGCGCAGGTCTTCGAGCTGCTCCGCGTCCTCGGGCGAGACGATGAAGCGGAACTGGTGGCGGTCGCCCCGGCCGCCTTCCTCGAAGGCAGCGGTGTCCGCCGCATCGGTAGCAGGCCCGTAGGCGTGGCCCGGCCCGCCCTGGCGGTCCACGCCTTCGCGCTCGATGTAGCGCAGGTGCTGGACGGTGGACCGGCCGCTGGCCTGTTGCAGGTACACCAGCCGCACCTTCACCGTGGCCCGGCGTGACTGGGCGGTCAGCGACTGGCCGGTGAAGCGTGCCGCCACGTGGCCGCGCCCCAGGCGCGAGCCGGGGACCTTGCCGCTGGTTTTGCCACCCGCACCGCGCCGGCGACCCGTGGCGCCAGCCGCCTTGCTGGTCTGGCGCAGCACCTTCGCAATGAAGGTGTCGCCACGCTGCTTGGGCTTGCCGGGCCGTGGGCGGAAACCGTCATCCCCATCCGATGAAGCGCGCTGGCTCATGACACAGCCCCAGACAAGCCCGTCGCACCCCGGCGAAGGCGGCACGCGGATGGGTCAATGGCGCCAAGGCCTTGGCGCCACTGGCGGCACGAAGGCGCCCTCGGGCGCGTGCCGCCGCAAACCCACGTGCAGACTGGCTTGGTGCGCACCGTGGTGCCGCACCCTTCAATCTTGCCTTGCATCCCTGCCTCCCGCTTTCGCTCCCGGCAGTCCTGCCCCGGCGCCACCGCTGTACGAGCAGCCAGCGCGCCGGGGAACGCGCCGATGGCCGCAGGCCGGCCGCGTTCAAGGCAAGATGTCTGCACGTTGGAATGCAGCTCGGATGCGCTCGCACTGCACGCGCGACGACACGCGGAGCGCTGCCGAATCGACACGCCCGATAGCACGATGATGCGCAGCAAATCGGCGGCCATCACGGGCGTGTCTCCAGCCACACCGGGTGCGCAACGCCGATCACATCGGCTGCACTGACCGGCCCAAAATACCGGCTGTCGAAAGACGCCTGATTGGTGCTGCTCAGCAGGAACAGTTCACCCGCCCGTAGCTGCCGACAGTGCGGCCAGGAAGGCAAGGCCCGCCCAAGCCGGTCGGCGGCCAGCACGGTTGCCACCGGCACACCGTCGATGCGCACCACACCGGCGACGATGCAGACGTGTTGCGGGGCCACGGCGCCCACCCGCTTGAGCAACGGAATGCGCTGCGGCAGATAGCCACGCTGCGCGGCGAGCGCTGCAGCGTCTGTCGGCAAGCGGGTCAACACGATGCTGCCGACGTGCAGCGCATCGGGCCGCGCAGGCGCCGGCTCGATGCGATACCAGCCCACTGTCACGCTGTCGGACGGGTTGTAGATGATGCGCGGCAGTGGCCGCGCGAATGCCGCCCAGGCCAGTGCGGCGAGGCCGCAGGCAGACAGCGCCGCCAGCAGCACGCGAGTGCGCACGTTGGGGCGCGCAGCCGTGGTGGTTGTGGCCGTCATTGCAGCCCCCGCCCGGCCAGCCAGGCTGCGTGCCGCTCGGCGGTGTAGTCCGGCAGCAGCAGCGGCAGAGACGACGGCGCAGACGAGCGCCCAGCCGTCCACGCGGCCAGCCGGTTGCCCAGCGTGCCCCAGTACGCGGGCGACACGTCGATGGCGGCGATGCCCAGCGCCTCGATGGTGTCGATCTTCTCCAGCACGGCGCGCACCTTCTGCTCGCCCTCGGCGTGCAGCAGCATGCGCGCGCCCGGCCGCACGCCGGGGATGCGCTGCGCGGCGTCCAGCGGCGTGCAGGCCTGCAGCACCATGAGCTGCCAGCGGATCGTTCCGTAGTCGTTGGCCTGCCAGCGGATGCGGCAGAACATGGCGTTCGGCAGGAACACGGCGCAGCGCCGCCAGCGGTCGAGCTGGACGGTGCGCGTGGGTTCGCCGAAGCGCAGATAGAGGTTGAAGCGCTGTTCCACATAGGCCAGCGAGACGCGGGTCAACGGTGTGCGGCCAGGTTGGCCGGCAGGCGGCTGCAGTGCAACCGCCATGGCAACCGCAGATGCGGCCGAAGACGCCGCCGCAATCGGATGGGAAATGCTGTTCATGGTGTCTTCTCGGGGAACTCCCGCTCCAGCAGCGCGCGCAGCAGCTCGGCCACCGTCACGCCTTGCGTGAAGGCCGAGACCTTGATGCGCGAGCGCAGGGCGGGCGTGATGTCGAGGGTCAGGCGCGCGGTGTAGAGGTCGCCCTTGTTCAGCGCATCGGCGTCGCCTTGGCGAATCCAGGCCTCGGCGTGCGGGTTCGCGGGCGGACGCGCGCCGATGCCGACCCGCTTGGCCGTGCGCTGGCTGTGCGGTGCCGGCTTCGAGGTCATGACGGCCACCGCAGCAGTTCGTCCACCAGCGCGGTGACTTCGCGCGCGGCGGCGCTGCCGGGCGCCGTCTCGCGCGCAAGCCGCCCAGCGGCCACGCTGTCGGCGAACACGATGCGCTGATGCACTTCCGCGCGCAGCGCAGGAAGAGGCTGTTCGGCCAGCGCCTGCCGCGCTTCGCGACCGATCACCGTGGTGCTGACACGCCGGTTGATGACGAAGGCCGCGCGCAGCGCTGGCCGGAACACCTGCGCTTCACGGATCAGCGCCACCATCTCGGCGCTGGCCCACAGGTCGTAGGGACTGGGCTGTACCGGGATCAGCACCCGCTCGGCGGCCAGCAGCGCGGAGCGCGCCAGGGCTGCGATCCGGGGTGGGCCATCGATGACGACGTGATCGGCCCGCCTGGCGAGTTCTGGCGCCTCCTGGTGCAGGGTTTCGCGTGCCAGGCCCACCGCGCTGAACAGCCTGGGCAAGCCTTGCTGGCTTCTGCGCTGCGTCCAGTCCAGCGAAGAGCCCTGGGGGTCGGCATCCAGCAGGATGACGTGCTGGCCTCTCATGGCCAGTTCACCGGCGATGTGGGTGGCGAGCGTGGTCTTGCCCACGCCGCCTTTCTGGTTGAGCAGCGCGACGATCATGGCGCGCCCCTTCCTGCTGGAAAGCCGGGCTTTGGCTGCTGCGCTTCGAGCCGCGTGGCGGTTGTCCACCGTGGCGCGGTGCCTCTACTACCAGTTAGTGAATTTGAGTTAGGTAAGTTAAGAGAGGCCGAAACCCGCGCCGGCATTGGCCTGGCGGCCGATTCTGTTGCCTGATAGCACGAGGCTTCGTTGCCCGATAGCACGACACCGGTGTTGCCTGATGGCACGAGCCCGTCCACAGGCCACGCACCGCTTATCCCCGTGCCGTGTGCGGCACGGGCCGGAACGTCAGCAGCGGGGAGGCGAGCCCGGCAACGTGCTCGATGCCCAGGCGGTAGCCCGGCAAGGCCTGCCGCGCCACCAGCGCGCGCAGGTCGGCCGCGAAGTCGTAGTAGCGCGCCACGCTGCCCGACTTGCGGTACAGGTGCTGGAAGTCGAACTGCCAGCCCTGTTCCTGCCGCCCACCGTGCTTGCGCACCAGCCGGTACAGCCAGCGCTCGATGCCCCCGGTGAGCCGGAAATACGCCGGGTCGATGGTCAGCACCAGGGCGGCGTCGAGCACGCCCGCGTAGAACCAGTCCGGCAGGATCAGCTGGATGCCCAGTGGCGAGCCCCGGGCGTCGGCCAGCTCCTTCCACTCGTTGATCCACGAGAAGCGGTGTAGGCGCCTGCCCGTGGTCTCGCGGATGGACGTGGCCACCGTGGTGGACTGCAGGCGATCCAGCGCGGCCTTGAGGCGTTGGTAGTCGCGCAGCGACGTGCCGCGCCCGATGAAGCGCAGGATCTCGTAGGGCGTGGCCTGCATCAGGCGCGAGGGGCGCAGGCCCGCGTCGCGCGCTTCCACGATCTGGCTGGCGGCCCAGATCAGGATGTCGGCATCCCAGATGGTCGCGATGCCATGCTCGGCCGTGCCCTCCACGCGGATCGTGACGTTGCCGCTGCGAAAGTCGATCGGCGCCGCGCGCCGCGACTTCGCCAGCGAGAAGAACGGAAACGCCATCAGGTCCTGGCTGTCGCGCGGCGCCATGTCGCCCGGCAGGGCACGGAACAGGTCGAGCTGTTCGCGCTCTGGACGGGCTCCCCCGGAAGGCCGCTGCCGCATGGGCAGCGCGGGGCTGGACATGGTGATGGCTGGCCGCGCGCCGCCGATCAGCGCGCACGGCTGTCCGCCGCATGGTGCTCGGCGTACTCGGGGTCGGACGTGCTGTCGAAGCTGCGCTCGGCGGCCCATGCATCGAGGTCGGCCACGGCGTACATGACGCGTCGGCCGAACTTGCGGAACCTGGGGCCTCCGCCGATCACGCGCTGCTTCTCCAGCGTGCGCGGAGACAGGCGCAGATACTCGGCGGCTTCGTCGTTGGTGAGGTAGCGCTGGGGTTGCGCCGTCGCGGCGACGGCCGCAGTGGGCAGGGTTGCAGCGGGCCGCAAGGGAGCAGGACGCATGGTGAGAACCTCCATCGGTGTCAAAGCTCCGGCTGCACAGCGCAACCGGATGGAGGCAGTCTCAGAAAACGCGGCCTTCCTGCTCAGGGCCGATCTGCGCCGGGGGCAGATCGGCCCTTCTCAAGCGGCGGCAGTTGTGCTAACCGGCGGTAGCCGCCGCGCATCAGCGCATCGCCGCGCTGCACCAGGCGGCGCACCTTGGCGCGCAGGCCGCCGTCGCTGTACCAATCGGCCACGGCGTCCGTGCCGAACAGGCCTTCACCCACCTCGCGCATGGACGCACCCGCCCGGGTTGCGTCGAGCGCCTGCAGGGTGTGCAGTTCCTGCAGCGCAGCGGGCGTGGGCCGCGCGCAGGCCGCCGCAGCCGGTTCGGCTTCGATGGCGGCCGCCAGCGCATCCAGCCCGGCGGCCAAGGCGCGGTAGCGGGCGCAGGGCGTGGCGCAGGACCGCGTGGCGTAGAGGCAGGCCATGCCGTCCTCCAGGCCGGGGGCGAGCGCGAAGCGCAGGCAGCAGCCGGGCCAGTGCGCCGTCAGCACGAGGCGCTTGCCGTCGTGGACCAGGTGCTTGCGCCCGGGCACGTTCCAGAACTCGAACGTGCCGGCATCCGGCGGCGGGTCGGCATCGGGGTAGAGCTGCAGCACGCCATCGTGGTCGGGGAACCACGCTGGGTGCGCGTCACGTGCATCCAGAGCCGGGGCTTCGAGCAGGCGCAGGCCCCAGTGTTGAGCTGCTTGGGCCGCCTGGTGTGCGGCCTGCGGCCGTTGACGATGGCGCAGCCAGTCGAGCTGGTAGTCGGGATGGCGGCGCAGGTACTCCCAGGCGAGCGCGGGGCCGTCGAGATGCAGCACGTAGAGGTAGGCGGCCGTGGGGTACCACGGCCCGATGGGCGGATCGGCCATGACGAAAGCTCCCTGTCGAACAACAGAAACGTCGCCACGGACCTCTGCGGGGCTACTGCGTCAAAACCCTTGTCTTCATCGGCTCAAGCTGTAACATGACGTGTCAAGACGGATGGGCACAGGGTCGTTGCAGAAATCGTCCAGATGCGACGACCGCAAGACCCACAACGGTGCGCGGCACAGAGCCACCGTGCCACGGCCCGCGCAAGTGATCGAGACTGTTTGCAGCATGAGGGCACTGCCTTGGTGCAAGCATGCGGATCCAGACCCGGCCGGTCTTGAACATGACCCAAACCGTCTGAATGCGCCCGGCTTGGCCGTGGCGCGAAGGGCTCAATCGGGGACTGAACCGTCTTCCTGCGCCAGGCGCAGGTACTCCGACAACGGCCGCACCGCCTTGAAGTAGCGATCCCGCATCACGGGCTGCTGGCGCGGCCCGACGATGGACGCCAGATCGCACAGACGAACCTCGCCCAGCTCGGGCATGCCGATCCCCAGGTCGATCAGCGCCCAGGCCGTGTCGCCGTCCGCAGGGTCCAGCGCAGCCAGCAGCCAGATGGCGTGCGCGTCCGGCGTGAACAGCCGCGCCACCGGCAGTGGATCGATGGCTTGGCCTGTCGCACGGGCCTGGCCATGCGCCAGCAGCTGGCCGCGCTCGTCCTCGGTGATCAGTCGGTTCATGGCGATCCCTCCCGGTTGCACGAATCCGCCCAAGCGTGAAAGCGCAAAGCCGCATCGGCGGCTTTGAGGAAAGGCACGGATGCGGCTTCGTGGTTCTGTTCAAAACCGCAGAAACGGATTTACGTAAAAGCACGAAAGCGCCGCCCCGCGCAAATGAACACTATAGATTGTAGCTCTATAGAGCGCAATCGACTGTCATCTTGGACTTTGAGGAGTTCCAGGATTGGCGGCGAAACACACACTGTCGGAGGCGTTGAAAACCATCAGGAAGGCGCGCGGCCTGAGCCAGGAAGCGTTCTCCAACGTATCCAGCCGCACCTATCTGAGCTCACTGGAACGCGACCTGAAAAGCCCGACGCTCAACAAACTGGCCGAGCTGTGCGAGGTGATGGAAGTGCATCCGCTCACGCTGTTGACGCTGGCGTATGCGGGCGACGATGCAAGGCGGGTCGAGCAGCTTCTGGCGAAGGTGTGGCAGGAATTGGAGGCCGTGACTCCACGGGCAGACGCAAAGTAGCGCGTCCCGAAGCGTGTCGGTCCAATCTGTCCTGTCGCCGTAGCTTTGGGGGCCGAGGCACCATGACCTCTATAGTGGGGGCGACCATAGGGTCTTCACCTCAAAGAAAACCGGTCACGCCGCGCAAGCGAAGATTGGAGAATTGATGCGATTCCGTGAATTCTCGTATCTCGACGATGTCGACGAACTTGTCGTTTGCCTACCCGAGACGTGTGTCCCACCTGCCGGACTGCTGAATGAAGGTCAGTGGATCGGTTCTGGCAAGGCCGACTGGATGATGCGTGTGGACGCTGCCAACCCGGCCATTCCGTTGCAAAGGCATGTTCACATTGCGCGGGCAAGGCATGTCAGAGCCAAGAATCAACAAGCGTCGTGGAATCAGGACGGAACGAGGCACGACAAAGGCTCGTTCAATGCATCGGTGGGAGCGCAGAAGGTCGTGCAGGATCTCGCTCGTTCCGCGCTTGGTCTTGACGTTGGAGCGATCCTGGAACAACGTGTCCCTCCTCAGAGCATGTTGCTGGAGTCGGCTGCAGAAATAGGCAAGACGATCACCATCTACATGGTCATGACGAACGAGGACAGCGCGACATGACCGAGAACGGCGCACGCGCACGCGTCAGAGGAAGGCAGACGACGATCACGTTCGTCTACACGCACATCGGCGCGAAACACATGCTGGAGTTGGCCGAGAGGACGAGCGAGGGCCAACTCTACACGCTCACGAGCGCACTCATCTACTGTGCCTTCACGCTCGAGGCCTATCTCAATCATCTCGGCAAGTTGCGGCATAGCGACTGGGATGAAATTGAGCGAAGGCGCAGCAAACGGCAGAAGTTTGAGACGTTTGCGCGGTCCGCCAACCTCGAATTCGACTACGCTCGCCGCCCCTACGTCACGCTCGTGCAACTCTTCGCTTTCCGTGATCGCATGGCGCACGGCAAGACAGTCACTGAGGACGTGTCGATGCTGATTGATGCCGATGTTCCGCGCTTGCCTCAAATCGTGAGCGAGTCGGACTGGAAAGCCTTTGCCACGATCGAGAACGCGAGACATGCGATCGAAGATGTGGAGATGCTTGTGAGGGAGTTGCACGCCGCCTGCGGCTACAAGGACAACCCATTTGGGCGCATGGGCGGCGGGATTTATGGCGTGGTACGCGAGTAGCCTATCTCAGGCGCACATCAAACCATACGGGCTCCCTGCCGCCGTGTAGCGTTTGCTCCATTCAACCCTGCGCCCCGCCCACAGGGCGGGGCGCAGGGTTGAATGTCAGGCGGCCTGTGGTTTGCTGCGCGACCAGATCAGGTCGTGAGTTCCGTCCTCGCCTTCGATCAGGCGGGCATAGACCGCAGCAGGGAACGAAGGGTCATCCAGGGTCACGGACAGGTACTCCCGCCCAGCCTCGCTGGTCTTCCTCCACGCCGCGCCGATATCGTGACTGCTCGATTGCAGGCGGTAGTCGGGGGCGTTCTCGCTGTTGCCCTTGTCGTTGGGAACCAGCTTGACCTTGACATTGAGCGTCAGGGTGCGAAGCGTGCCGGTGAAGCCGTCTTTGTCTGCGGTGAAGGTGCCGATGTTGGCCATGATGAAACTCCTTTTCGGTTGAACAAGGTTCGCGCCCATCGCGTCCTTGTTGTGATCCGGCCGGCGGGGGACGGGCGGGCTGCACCGCCTGCGGTCGCAACGCAGTGGAGAACCGGAAGGCGACAACAATTTGGCTCCGCGAGGAATGCGCCGAACGCAGTGACAAAGCAGGGGAAATTGGTTTCGGCGGACGGTTGCGGCCATGAAGCCCGAGGCGCAGCCGTGCCACCGCCAGGATTCACAACAACACAAGGACGCCTTGGGCCGAACCGCTCCGAAAGGAGACAGGGCCGACTCGGCATCCCCGCACGAAGGCTTCTCCGGCTCGCCCGCTGACGCGCGCCAGGTCAACCACCCGACGACAAGCGAGAACGCCCCTGCCGCACCGTGTGGCGCCGGCCTTGAGGCGTGGCGTGGAATCTCCATGGCGATGCCGGGCGGGATGTCCGTGAGTCCTTCGTGACGTGATAGGCAGGAACCGCCAGCGTCGAGGACGGCACGCATCCGTGCAACCTGCCGCAGCAAGCCAAGGCGTACCTGCCGCACCCAGCCCGTAGCGGAGGGGCGCTGAACCTGCCGATCCGGCGATGCCGGTTCGGCGGTATCCAAGGGGCGCCAAGCCCGCGCGGCGGGGATGGGCCTTGTGCCGATCCCCTGGAGGCAAGCGAAGCGCGCAGCGCCGCAGGCGCGAAGGCGTGAGGGATTGGAGCCGAATGGCCGTGACGACGAAGACGGCACGGGGCGCAGCCCGCAAAGCCCGACGGCGCAACGCGCCGGCACGCTCAACCTCTGCTTGCTTCGCGACCCATCGTGGTGATGTGCTTACGGCCGCCCAATGCGGAAAACTGAATTCGCCCCCCAGGTCGCCACCACCAGGCTGCCATCGGGCGCGAGTGCCAGGCCCACAGGGCTGCTCAGACCATCGGCAATCACCGTTCGCCTGCCGTTGCGATCCACTTTGCTGATGGTCGTACCTCCGTAGTCCACGACATAGGCCGCATCGGCACCTGACCGCACGATGCCTGGACCGGGGCTTGCCAGATCAGCGTTGATGGTGCGGGCCTGCAGGCGGCCCGACACCAGAGAAATACCTCCAGCGATGTTGCTCACCAGAATGTCACCGTTGGGAAGTTCGACTGCGCCCACTGGCGTTTGCAGCCCTTCGGCTGCCACGTCGATCTTTCCATTCGGATGCGCGGCCAGAATCTGGTGGGTTCGCCGGTTGGCGATCAACAGTCGTCCCTTCGCATCAAAGGACAAACCCGCAGGCGTCGCCAGTCCCCGCACAAAGACGCTTCGCTTTCCGCTCGGCGTGAAGCGCCAGACCAAATCCTCGCTGTAGGAAGCCACATAGATGTCGCCCGCCCGCGAGATGGCAAGTCCCGACGGGCCACTCAGCCCATCGGCAAAGACGCTGCGACGCCCGTCCGGCGCGAATCTCAGAACCGTGCCAGCCGACCAGTTGGCCACGTACAGATTGCCGCCGTCGTCATGGGCCATGCCGACGGGCGAACTCAATCCGTCATGGATGAGGATGGGCTGCTGCCGCTCGGCCACCTGGGTCCTGGGTATTGCATCTGCTTGCGCGGCGCTTGCTGGCATGGCGGCACCGGCAACCCCCAGAACCAAGCCCGCATAGGAAATGATTCGCTTCATCGGGCATCCCCTTGCGCAAACACTTCCTTGGCGGCCGATAGCCCGTTCAAGGCAGCAGGAAACCCCGCATAGACGGCCATCTGCATGATGGTCTCGACGACTTCATCGCGTGTCACCCCCACATTGAGAGCCGCCTGGATATGCACCTTGAGCTGGGGCGCCGCATTGCCCAGCGCGGTCAGTGCAGCGACCACCGCGATTTCGCGGCTTTTCAGGTCGAGGCCGGGACGGGAATACACGTCGCCGAAGGGAAACTCGATCAGGTAGCGCGCAAAGTCGGGGGCAATGCCCTCCAGGCTTTGCACGACGCGCTCGCCGGCCTCGCCGTCGATCTCACGCAGTTTTGCGAGTCCGCGTTCGTAGCGGTTTTCGATGTTCATCAGCACGTCCTTCATCAGAGATTGAATCCGACGCCAAGGACTGCGCCAACGAGCGGTAGTGCTCGATCTTCGCCTGCAAAGCATCTGCGGATTGCCGCATCGCTTCGATCTCTGCAAGAACGTCCGTCAGGTGTTCCTCCAGCATCTGGCGACGATCCGGCACCGTCGAGTCCCCAGCGCCGCGTAACTTTGCGAACGCCTGCATCTTGCCAATGGGCATATGCGTCGTCCGCAAACGCAGCAGGAATTCAATCCAAGCCATATCCGATGCCGCGTAGCGCCGCTGGCCCCCAGCCGCACGACCGACAGGGGCGATCAAGCCGATGCGCTCGTAGTAGCGCAGGGTGTAGGCCGTCAGGCCCGTGCGCTTGGCGACTTCATCAATGCTCAGTTGAGATTCCACGGGATGATCCTAGAAGTTAGAGCACGCTCTAAGTCAACAACTATATGCATGCGCCGCCGTCTGAGCACCGCGAAGGCGGTGGCGTGGCAGTCTTGGATTGGCGGTGAAACCGGGCGCGGCCACCGCCGCGCCTGGATTTGAAGGCAGGCCCCGACCGAAGGCCGGGCCTGCCAGGGCATGGGGCCGATCAGGTAGACAGCACCTCACCTTCGGCCGGTGCAGCGGCGTCCTGCTCGCTGTCGCCCGCGCCTTCGGCCTTGAGCATCGCAGGCATCCACCCCGTCCCCTCCACCAGCCGATCGGCTTCGCTGGCGATGTCGGTCTTCTTGAGCTTCGCCAGCCGGGCCGCATGCGCCGGCGCGAACTGCCCCACGGCCTCCAGGATCACGGCCTTGGAAACGTGCTTGAAATACCCCTCGGCGGTCGGCTTCCACCACGCGGCCATGTCCAGCCCCACAGCCTGCGCCAGTTCCGCGCCGGGTGGGTGCGGTGTGGCACGCGGCGTCACCACGTCCACCGTCGCAGCCACGCACACCGCCAGCAGCCGCACCAGTTCATCCTGCGGCATCGCCAGCAGCGCGGCGAACCGTGCGGCACTGTCCTCGGGAAGCTTCCCGGCCCATGCCTGCCGAACCTCGCGCAGCGCGCCAGCGGCAGGCGACTCCGGCAGATCGGGGGCCAGGGTGTCCAGCCGATCCTGCACGGTCAGGCGCACGCCCAGCGGCAATGAATCGCGACCGGGGCCATAGTGGCGATCCTGCAAAACGGTCTGCACCATGCCATGCATCAGCGCGGCCAATGCCGCCTGCGGGTGCCGGGCCACCTCGACCTGCAGCGCGGCTGTGCGGTGCGCGCTCAGGCGCTGCGCCAGCCGGTCGGAGACGGTCGCGGCCGGGGGTGCCTCGCCATCCTCGCCCTCGTTCGTGTCGGCGCCTTCCACGCTACCCAGCGCCTGACCCAGCCGCAGCCGCCCCAGCGTGCGCAGCGCCCGGGCCTCGGCCTCGCGCAGCAGCCCGCGATGGATCACGGGTTCCCCCTGCCGGTCGATGGTGACGATGGCGCCCGCTGCGGCCTTCACGCTCGGGGCGCAGTCCAGCAAGCCCGCTTCCAGCGCCTGCAGTTGCTCGCCCAGGCGTTCGCCTTCTTCTTCCAACACCTCGGCCTTGTCCTGGTCGTCGGCGTCCATCGCCGCATCCACGGCCTCGCCAATGGCTTGCATCCGCGCCTGCAGTTTCTCGATGCGCTGGGCCTCGCGCCGGGTCGGGCTGCGCCGCTCCCTCGGTGCACGCTGGAATGCCTGCAGGTCGGCATGGGTGGCGCTGGGCACGGCCTCGACCCAGGCCCAGCCCTCCGCGCGCACGGCCTCGGCCTGCACCTGCAGCTTCTCGCGCACCAGCGTTTCCAGCAATGCGGTGTCGGTCACGTACACGCCCGCATCCCCTTCGGCGAAGAGGTCGCGGCGGATGCTGCCGCCCGCCTGCTCGTAGGCCGCCAGCCCAATGAAGCGCACCAGCGCATCGGCCGCGCCCGTCTCGCGCTCGGTCAGCCGCTCGCGCAGAGCCAGCGGGCTGCGCTGCCATTGCGGCGCGCCGTAGAACGCCGCCTCCTGCGCGCCATGGTCGTCCGTGATCGCCAGCGCCATCAACTGGTCCAGGCTCACCGCGTCGGCGCGGTAGTCGGCCATCAGGCGCTGCGAGACATTCGCCAGCTTCAGGCGGCGCTCCACCACCAGCGGCGTGACGGCGAAGTCTGCCGCGATGTCCTCGACGGGCCGGCCCTCGGCCACCAGCGCGGCGAAGGCCTCGAACTGGTCGGCCGGGTGCATGGCCTCGCGCTGCACGTTCTCGGTCAGGCTCGCGGTGCGGGCGCTGGCATCCTGCACCTGCAGGCACGGCACCGGCCAATCCCGGGCGATGCGGTGTCTCTTGGCCAGCAGCTTGAGGGCGGCAAGGCGGCGGCCACCGGCCACCACTTCGTAATGCACACCATCGGGGGCCAGCGTCACGGTCAGGTTTTGCAGCAAGCCCACGCGCTCGATGCTCGCGGCCAGCGCATCGATGGACGGCCCGGCCGTCTTGCGCACGTTGCGGCGCGAGGGGCGCAGATGCGACAGCAGCACCAGCAGCATGTGCTGCGCGGGCTGCGCCGGGATGACGGCACTGGCCGCAGCGGTGTGGAGGGCCTGGGCTTCTGGATGGGTGATGGCATTCATGATGAAACTCCTACGGTGAGAGAACAGAAAGAACGAAAAGGACGGAAACAGCAAACACGAGGGAAGGCATGGAGGGGCCGAGCCCCTCCGGGAAAAATCGGTGGGCGTCAGGCCTTGAGCTGGCGCATGCCATCGGCCAGCAGCCACAGGGCGCGGTTCAGGCGCAGGTTCTGGTCGATGCCCTGCACCGGGCGGGTCTGCTGCCTGCGGCCATTGGCGGCGCGGCCCTGCAATCCGCCCTTGACGAGGTTTTCCTGGGTGCGGTTGAACACGCTCCACAGGTCGGGGCGGCGGTCGTCGAAGCGGCGCGGGGCCAGCACCTGGGTTTCGGTGACAGGTGCGGGCTTGTCGGGGTCGTCGTACTTGAGGGCCAGCGCGGCGCGTGCGAACACTTCCGACTCCCCGGCATCCAGCGAGATGGCCTGCATGGATTCGCGCGATGCCAGCGCCCGGTCGAAGCCATCCAACACCTGATAGGCGCCCTCGATCACCTGCCCTGCCACGTCGCCCTTGTGCGGCACGCGCACATCGGCCACGGTGTCGCCGCACACCAGTCCGTTTTGGCAGACGAAGCGGAACATGCCCGCCAGCAGCTGGTAGCTGCTGGTGCCGTCGTGCGAGTTCAGCAGGATGATTTCGTTGGCTTCGCGGGCGTTGATCTGGTTGGCATGACGCAGCCGGATCATGTGCTTGGTGAAGTCGCGCCGGTCGTCCTGGCGCACGCGGGTCTGCGCCACCATGAAGGGCTGGAACCCTTCCTTTCGCAACTCGGTGAGAACGGCGGCGGTGGGGATGTAGGCGTAACGCTGCGAACGGCTTTGATGGGGAGCGTCGGCAAAGATGGACGGCACCACGGCCCGGATCTGGTCATCCGACAAAGGGTGTTCGGAGCGCAGCACCGGGGAACGGGAAGCGAAGCGGGAGGCGAGTTGCATGTCTTTCTCCTGAAAAAATCAACGGATGTCCGTTGGCTGTTGAAGAAACCGCACACCGGATTCCAAGATTCGGAGCCCAGCCTCGTGGCTGTTCGGTGCGGTCGGCACGAAGAACCCGGTTGGCCTCGTTGCCACCGTCATTCCTGAGTTCATCGCCCGCGACAAAAGGGAGCGCGCGGACGGGGGCTGTCAAGGAGACAAGCGCAGGGTGGGTGCGGCCCGCAGGCACAGCCGAGGACACGGCCCTGCGCGCCTTGACGGCACCGGGCCGTGGGCTACCGTCGCGAAGAAGGTGATGGAGTCAGGGAAAGACGGCTCACCAGGCAACGGCCGCACTGCACGCCGACCGCACGGCAAGCGAAGCGCGCAGGCCCGAAGCTGCAAGCCGGGCCGGAGGCGTCAGCCGAGCGGAGCGAGGGAACGATGGAAGCCCGAAGCGGGCGAGACTTGCGCAGCGAGGCTCGATGCGCCACGCGCACGACAGCGCGACCGGCCATCTCCCAGGGGGCCGGGGACGTCCGAACGCAAAGTGGCCTTTACGATGACGCCATGTCCGAGACAGAACACGCCGATTCCGACGATCCCCTGGAACACATGCTCCAGCGCTCGAAGGCCCTGCATGAACGGTTCAACGAACTGCTGGGCGACGCCGAGTTCGACGGCTCTCCACGCGGCGAAGCTGCTCTCGGTATGTGCCTGGTCGCCATGGAACACGCCACGGCCTTGCATGCCTTGATGGCGCTGGGCATGCCGACCTCGGCTGCCGGCCTGATGCGGCTGCAGTTCGAAGCGCTGACCCGCGCGATGTGGCTCATCTATGCGGCCCCCGAGACCGCGATCGAGAAGCTGTCGGCCCCGCTCACGCTGGAAGCCGAACAGGCCGCCAAGAACCTGCCCAGCGCAAAGGACATGATCGATCAGATCGGCAAACGCGTCGGACAGGACACGCCGGCAGCGGCCCACCAGATGCTGGTCCACTTCAAGGACATCTCCTGGAACGCCATGAACTCGTTCGTGCACGGCGGCATCCATCCCCTGCGACGCAATGCCGATGGCTTCCCCATGCACCTGGCCTTGCAGGTGCTGCGCAACTCGAACGGCCTGAGCACCATGACCGCCATGACGATGGCCGTCCTCACCGGCGATAAAGCCATCACCAAGCCGATGAGCAAGGTCCAGCCGGCATTCGCCGACTGCCTGCCGGATCTGCTCAAACCCTGAGGATCAGGGCGTCGGTGACGCCCTGATGGCGGGTCAGACGACGACCCGCCCGGCCAGCCGCGCATCACGCGCGTAGGCGCTCAGCCGCTTCTCAGCGCGAAAGTGCAGATCACGCTCGACCGGCAATCCCAGCCGTCCCCGCACGGTTGCCAGCTCCTGCAGACTGACCCAGCCCAGTTCGGGTGCGCCCAGGCCCAGGTCGCAAAGACCGAAGGCATGGTCATGGTCGTCAGGATCGATCTCCGTCAGCAGCCAGGTCGCGCCCGCATCGGGCGTGAACAGCTTGACCACGGGCGCCGGATCGAAGTCGGCGTTCTGCAGTGATTCGCGGCCGTTGGCCAGCAGCAGCACGCGCTGCGCGTCGTTGATGAGTGCGTTCATGGTGAACTCCAGAAGAAATACCGGGCGGGTTTGCCCGCAGCCTCCGGGTCACGGTGCAGCGCAGCGGTCAAGGTTCGAAGACGGCCGTCCAGGCCGCCAGCGCATCACCGATGCGCGCCGACCTTGACGGCGAGAACGGCGTGGCACGCTGGGTGCAACAGCAAGCCAGCCCCACCCCAGTCCTGCAACGGTCTCGTGCCATGCCATGGCACGCTGTCCACGGCATACGAAAAACCGGGAGCCCATGCGGCTCCCGGTTGCGCGGGCTCAGATCAGCCCGCGCTCGGCAAAGGACAGGATCGTCGGCCCGGCCACGATCAGGTGATCGATGACCCGCACGTCCACCAGCGACAGCGCGCTCTTGAGCGTCTGCGTCAGCATCTCGTCCGCCCGCGACGGCTCGGCCACACCCGACGGATGGTTGTGCACCAGAATCAGCGCCGCCGAATTTCGCGCCAGGGCTTCCTTGACGATCTCGCGCGGGTACACCGAGGTCTGGCTCACCGTGCCCCTGAACATCTCCACATACTCGATGACCCGGTGTTGGGTATCCAGATGGATCACCGCAAACACCTCGTGCTCCAGCGTGCCCAGCTTGATGCGCAAGAAGTCGCGCACCGCCTGCGGCGACGACAGCATCTCGGTCCCGCGCAACTGGCCTGCCAGCACCCGCAGCGCCGCCTGCAGCACTTCGGCAGGCTCGGCCGAGCGGTACTCACCCGCAACATCGCGAACGAGCAATGAACCAGCAGCAGAAGAAACGGCAGCGAAGGAATCGAGGGAAGAGAACAGATCGTGCGACATGGCGAACTCCAGTGATCGGGCGGTATTGCCCGAGACCGGAACCGGCACGCCGCAGCGCAGCTGTCACAGGTTCAACGACGGCCGCCAGGCCGCAAGCGCACGAGTGCGCGCAGACCTTGACCGCGAGAACGGTGTGCAAGGATGAAGGGAACAGCAAGCCAGCCCACACCCCGCCCGCATTGCACTGGCAAGCGAAGCGCGCAGCGGCAACGCCGCGCAGACGTCAAGGATCAAAGCCGGATAGCCGGGATGCGGCACGAAACCCGGGGCGCAGCCCGCGAGCCTGGCGGCGGTACGCCGGAACGACCGCATATCGATTGCCAGTTATTCCACAGGGATCAGCACTGAACCGCGTCCCGTACTTGGCACCAGTTCGACATACAGGGACTGTCGCCCGACGATGACAGCGAGCATGGGCCGCTTGTCTCGACGCTGCGCTGAAAGTCGGGTCCATTCCGATCTGTCGAGACCAGAAGGATGGGGATGATCTTCAGGATGGGTATGCCATTCGCCCAGATAGCGCACCGTTCCTTGACTCGCCGTCCAACGAGACAAGGCGATGGCTTCGTGTCCAAACGGCATCCGCTCGAACAGGTAGCGAAACCGCTTGTCCCAAGCCGTGGGAACCGTCGCTTGCTCAATGAGCAAGTGGCCTCCATGCACGGAGCCAAGCAAAAGCCCACCAGCTTCGCAGTCGGCATCAGTGCCCTGAATATGCTGATTGAATGTCTGCAGCGTACCTGCCGAAAAATGCAGCAACGTGCCTTTGCCGCCAGTTGCCCAGGAACCTAGGAATTGCATAGAGGGCAATCCCGATCTCGCTGAGGATCGCAGTCGGACGTGGCCAGCTGATGGGTCTGATCGATCAGCCGGGTTCGTAACGCAGGAGAGTGGGCGCCGTTGATCCAATCAAGGGCCATATCAGCGCCCAGGCTGGCAGCCTGCACCGACACCGAAGCCGGAAATGGCACATACAAGCCCTCGCACCCATGGCCTGCCAAGATGTTCGGTAGAGCATCAACGGTCGAGCGAAGTTCGCCTCTTCTGTGGCTGTGCCATAAGCACCGGTAGCACGCACCCGACGCGGTCGTTCTCAGGAGCGCCCGCACAGCTGTTCCAGGCCCTTCGATCCAGACAGAAAGCATGGGGGTGGGCGCCCGATAGCGGCCGCACAGCCAGTGCCCGAGGGATTCTTCGCCGGTGGCATCGATGAGCAGGTCAAGCTTTCCCAATTGAGCCTGTCTGACATCTACAGGAAGCGCGTGAACCTCGGCGCCTGGCGACAAGCGCTTGAGTTCCTGCGCCATGGCCTCGGCCTTGTTCGACAGCAGGTCCGGAAATCCGAGGCGATGCCGCCCGATGTTCTGTGGAAGGAGTGCGTCGAAATCCACCAGCGTGAGTTTTCCGCCGCATGTGCCCGCCCCGGCCTTGACCAGCATGTCCGAGAGGTATCCGCCGATCGTGCCGCACCCCACAAGGGCGATTCGTTTCCCCGCCAGCGTTCTCAACTTGGGAATGTTGCGCTGGGCCAGATACCGGTCATCGATCCGGATCACAGAGACGGGCATCACCTTCAGTCCAAAGGTTGAATCTCTGCGATCAGCGAGCTTGGCTTTGTGCGTCAACGGTTGGTGGTCAAAGAGCACAACAAAGCCATACGTCATCAATGGCGACTCGATGACGATGAGGACACCATTGGCCTTCTTGCTTTGCCCCTCCTTGATACGTTCGTGAATCTTGCGCCGACACCGAGGGTCCAGGGTGCTTTGCCAAGCCAACACGTCCCCCACGGTTTCGGGAGGCCAGTGGCTGGTCAGCGGCCGGGGTTGAGCGGTCGTCTTGACTCGGTAGGTCAGCACCGTTCTATCGGTGACCTGGTAGCCGAGCGAATGCAGCTTTTTGGTTGTTCGTTCTTCGTTGTCGGTGATGAACCAGAGCGGATTGCCATGGGCTTGCGCAACGATACAGTTCTGCCGGCCCAGATCTTCGCCTTGCATGTCCACGAAGCAAAGCCAGCCGCTCCAGTAGGCAAAAAATTCTTCGGCGAGGTCTTCGATCATCTCGCCTTTCAATATTCGCCCCAGCACGGCGGACGCGCGTTGCAGACATGCCAAGGACTGCCCGACTGGATCGTAGATGTCCAATACCACGGTCCCCTTGGCCAAATAGCAAAGGCTGCCATCCGCACCAAGATGAGGAACCGCCTTGGGCAGTTCAGGCGGGATTTCAAGCAGCCGGATGCGAGGCAGGTCGAAGAAGGCAGGGTCGAGCTGAACCTCGCATGCAATGCCATCGACCGCGCCGCAAGGGATCAACAGCCCCCGCAGCTTGAACCAGCCGTCTTCCGTCTTGCCGACGAACTCGAAGCCTCGCCGCTCAAAGGCTTCGATCACGTCCGCGACTGCGGCAACGCTGCTCATCCCGCCTTCGTTCGCCCGACCAATTCGCTCGGACCAGCCGTGGCCGGCGCTGCGGCGATGGTGGCTGCAACGGATACCACCTTGACCCGAGCCGGTTCATTCGGGAAGCGCGGGCCGAACTCGCCTTGCATCCAGATGCAGGCCTGTGAAGGACTGCCGGCGTCAGTTGCACCGCGCAGCACCTTCTCCAATGCTTCAAACGCCTTCGCCGCTTCTTCGACGCCCTCTTTGCCGAGTCGCACCGTGAGCGACTCCGACTCATCCACGGGGTTGTTCACCCCTGCACGCAGCTTGGCCGGCAGGGCCGCCACGACGTCCAGCAGCGCCAGGTCGTCGCGCCGATCCCGCTTCTCGAACAGTGGTGCCGCCGCAGCCATCAACAGGATGGAGGCGGGTCCGCCGCTGGACCACCGCCAATCGCGGAACGCTTTCAAGTAGCGAATCACACGGCGGAACTGTTCGCCCTTGGCCTCCACTTCGCCCAAGAACCATTCCTTGACAGGTCTGGGATCGGAGGGCATCCAGTTGCACTCGCGGTGAGCCAGGAGCACCTTGTCTGCGGGCAGTGCCGTCCAGGCATCCCGCTCTGCCATGTTCACCGCCTCCGTCAGCGAGTCGTAACCGTATCGCTCCATCGAGGCCTTCGCGAGCGTGACGAACTCTTCATCGGGGATGGCGTACAGCGGAACGTCGATGTGGGCATAGGCCGCAATGACGATCCGGACGCATGTCGGCTTGTCGGTGACCAGCTTCCAGTGCTTCTCTTGGACCAGCGGCTTCAAGGCTTCTTCGGCGGCGGCAAAGAACACCGTCGTGGCCCTGCTGGGGCGCTTCGTCTGCGAGACGAAGCTCAGTGGGAGATAGCAGCCATCATCGACATCCGCTTGCTGGGGGCGCTGTGCAGGAGCGTTCAAGGTCTTGTACGCCCACGATCCTTGCGTGAAAAAGCGCGGCTGCGGCACGTCGTCCGTATACCCGCGTTCGCGCAAAACGCGCGGGATGCCGGTGCGCAGGCAGTTTCTGACATCGTTGCGAGCGCTGGCGATCCAGGCACGTTGTTCAACTGACAGATTCAGCTCTTCATGCATGCAGGATTCGTCATCGACCGTGGTGAAGAAAAGCGGACTCAGGTTCAGCATGCGGCCTCCGGCACATTCTTGTTGGGGCCGTGATAGAAGGTAGGTGCGCCGGCCTGGTGCGCTCGAAACGGTTGGAACAGAGGGTCGCCCAGTGCGCGCTGTGCAGCGTGGCTGCCGCGGTCCTTCAGCGTGTTCGTGGCACCGATGGACACACGGTCCAGTGCTTTTACGTCCTTGCTTTGATCGGGCGTGGCCTTGTCGTCGATCTGGAAGTAGTTGCCACCCAAGGCCTGTCGCAGCATGTAGTCCACCGACGACTCCTGGGCGGAGATCACCAGGTCGAAGAGCCCCCCGCGCCACTTGCCGAATCCTCGGTCAAGGCTGGCGCCACCGCGGACCGTTGCGCCGATCGTCATCGTGCCGATGGACAGCACCCGAACCAGCGCACTCTGTTTAGGCGCGAGGAACGTATTGACTTCGTGAAGCCCGAACAGTCCGGGCGCGTTGCCGACCAGACCCCCATCCGCAAAGACGCCACGGTCGTTGCGCGCCAGCGGAAAGTAAACGGGGGCAGCGGCGGTCGCCAACGCCACATCCACGATCTTCATGCGGTGGTCCATCTCGAATGAGGGATGGTGAGGCGTCTTGAAGAACTGGCCACGCCCGGTCGAATAGTTGACGGCTGGCACGAGAACACGGTGCTTCAAGTTGCCGATCGTGGCGTCTTGGAAGCGCTCGGTCAGCACCGACCGCAATCCCGCGGAGTCGTGCTTGGCGGTCAACCAGAAGCCCAGAAGGCGCCGAGCGAGACTGCGGCAACCAAAGATGCGGGAGCCCTGCTTCTCGAACAGCGCCTTGAGTTCAATGGCCGGGATTTCTGCTGCCAGCCCCAAGGCCAGCATGCCGCCTGCGGAAGTACCGCAGATCAGATCGAAATGCGAAGCGATGGGGCGGCCCAGCACGGCTTCGAGCTCGGCCAGGACCGTCGCTGTGTACAGGCCGCGATAGCCGCCCCCAGACAGGGCGAGCACATGGTAGGTGGGCACGCCCGTCATTGCACTCAGCCCTTCGGCGGGAAGGAGTCGTTGCCGTGGCTGTCCTTGTCACGGATGCGGCCATCCGGACGGTGGATGACCAGTTCCGACTGCTGGTTGCGCGCGATGTCTCGCCCCGCGTCAATGGCCTGCTGCTGTGTGTCGTGCACGGAGGTTGCCCGCTGATTGCCGGCACCCTTGACGGCCCAACCGTCCTGGTGAGGAACTACATGCTGATTTTTGCCTGTCATGGCGAATTCCCTAAAGTTGAACCATCGAGACCCCGGCCAGCCGGCCGGGTTGCCAATGACCACCTGCTGAAGCAAAATACGTTGCTCTTGCAGACAACGGGTGAGTCAAGCCAAATCAACCTGCTGGATTCGAAGAACCCACGTCTGTTGTCTGGCTGGACAACAATGTATCAGAGTTGGTGCCAGGCTGCAAATGGTGGGCTTGGTGCCGCATAACGCAGTTGCTGCGGGGACAGGCGCATCGCGCCGTCCGCCTCAGTCCAAGGAACGGAACGGATGTCACAAACAGGCCTGGGCGTCGCCCTCAAGACGCTACGCGAGCGCAGGACCCTCTCATTGCGCGAAATCGGGCAACTGTCCTCGGTGGACCATGCCTATGTCCACCGGCTGGAGTCCGGCGAGAAGACAAACCCCTCAGCCGACTTGGTCGAAAAACTGCTGAAGGTACTTAAACCAGGTGAAAGAGATGCTGCACTGGTGCTGTGGCTGGTTGACCATGCGGAGGCCGATCCGCGCCTTGTGGAATTCGTGCTGAACGATCCGTCCATCAGCATTGACATCTTTTCTGCTGCAGCAGGTGTGAGGCATCGTGGCAATGCCAGACCTGATCCCGCGACTTTGATCGCCCGGATACAGCGAGCGTTCGAGGACGAGGACGACTGAACATGGATGAAGCGGATGTCAGACAGAAAGCACGGGCCTTTGTTGCGAAGGTTGATGTGTCCGGCATCCGAGAAGACCTGACACCCTATGTGGTAGCGGCGAATGCCAAGGTCAAGCAGGATGAGCTTGGTGAGGGAGAGTCCGGCTACACGATCACCAAGCCGAATGGCAAGCACGTGATCACGGTGAATTCGCTGGAGACAGAAGAGCGCCAACGCTTCACCATCTGCCACGAAATTGCGCACATCGTCCTTGCGCTGGAGTCGAGCCACGAAGAAGTGCCGTCCTGGTCCTATGCGAAGCGGCATCCGAACGAAATTGCTTGCGACACCTTCGCCGCTGAATTGCTGATGCCTTATCAACAATGGCTGTCGCTTGTGCCCAACGAGGAACCGTCACTGGCGCTCATCCAGCGCATGGCGGACTTGTTCCACACATCATTCCCTGCCGCAGCGTCGCGGTTCGCTTCGCTCAGTGACATCCCGTGCGCCTTCGTGACCATGGAACGCGGCGCAGTACGCTACGCGGCGCGCTCCACCAGCTTGCGACAGGCTGGGGCCTGGATATCTCCCAGGTCCGCCATCCCCGTCGGCTCCGTGGCTCACCGCCTCCGTTCTTCAGGCAGCAGTGCTGCCGACACGGATGAGGTTGCACAAGACATCTGGTTCGACAACTGGGAAAAGGGCCTCGACCTCTGGGAGCTCTCCAGACACTACGCACGCACGGATACCACCACGTCGCTGCTGTGGTTCGACAGCGAAGATCTGCCTGAAGTGGAGGTGAATCGCTTCGGTGTCCGTGTCGAGGACGACGGCGGCCTGGCCGAATTGACGGGTCAGTTGGCCTGGCCGGGACGCAACAGACGCCGCTGAGAAGCGGGGGGCGTTTGGCCGCACAGCGCTTGCCGGGCCACGCTGCAGCAAGTTGTCCCGATAGGTACTGAACCTCACCATATCTCCATAACAGCACGTTCATGGAGTCCAAGGTGGAACAGCTACGTCAAACATCCCATTCAGCCGGCACAAACGCTCACCAGCCGCTTCCCTTGCCAGGCACCGAAGCCTACGAGGCTCTGCCCCAGTTTTCGCAGAGCAGCCCTCTTCCTTTCCGTCGCACCATCCGCCGCCACGAACTGCACCAGATCGTGCCTCTGGCCGAGACGACGATCTACGAAATGGAACAGCGCGGCGAGTTTCCGCGCCGCTTCCGCCTTACCGCCCGATGCGTCGTCTGGGATCTGGCAGAAGTCGAAGCCTGGATCGATGACCGCAAGCAAGCCTCTCGATCCGTGAAGACCAGCGCATCGGTCGGCCCGGACGTGAGACTGCGTCGGCACCGTCCTGTTCGATGAATCCGCCATCAAGCGCTTGCGGCGACTGACTACACCCCATCCGCCCGGACCAGCACCGCCCCCGGCAACGCCTGTGCCGCCTGAGCCATTGCGAGCGTGACCGCAGCATCGCTGTCGTCCGCCTTCCTGCTGAAAGCAAGACCGACATGACCCGGCCGTCCCCAGCCGACCGAGACATCGGCGCAGTCGCTACCCGCCAACTGACGAAGGACATCCTCCTGCGACCCCATGTCCGAGTCCAGTGCGTAGACCAGCGTGAAATCGTGAACCATCGCGTCAGCCTCCTTCGTCATCGGGCACCAGCAATCCGCGCCAGCGTTTCGTCAAGCTGCTGGCGATCTGCCGCACGCTTGGCCGCCGTGCGCTGCCCCAGGTTGTGCAGTTTGCGCCGCACCCCCGGCAACTCGGCCGCATGGGCCAGTCCGATCAAACTGAGATCGGCCTTCTCATCCTCGACGGATTGAAGGAAGGCGCACGACGGCCCGTCCAGCCAATGCGCTACGCGGGCCAACAGGCGCTCGCGGCTCTCCAGCAAGGCGGCCACACCAATAGGCTCGGACGTCATCCCGTTGAAGTGGGCCTCGAAAGTGGCCTCGAAATCCGCTGGCACGCGCGGTGCCAGCATCTCCCAGGCTGGCTTCGGACTGCACGTCAGGTAAACGAGAAAGGTCCGCCAGAGCCCCTCGTCCGCGCGTTCATCCTCCAGCAGCAGGCCCACGTCGAAGAGATCGCGCGGGTGCTGCCGCGACAGCGCAGCCGCCAACTTGCCGGCATAGAGGTCGGCGAATGCCAGCACCTGCACCTCGGCAAAGCCGAAGGCCTCCTCCACCCGTGGCCGCACGACCATGGTTCGCACCGGATGCACCGTTCCACGCATGACGGGTGTCGTCTCGATCTGCACGCGCGCACGGCCGCGACTGGCCACCAAGCGAGTGACTGCCCCACCCTCGCCCGCCGAAGTCTGCACCTGCAATTGCAAAGGCCGGGCGCGCAGTACATCCGCCATTCGCTCCAGCGCTGCGGCAATCAGCCTCGCGTCCTCGGCATAGTCATGCACCGGCAACCAGGCCAGATCGATGTCCACCGACAGACGCGGCAGATCATGCTCGAACAGGTTGATGGCCGTGCCGCCCTTGAGCGCAAAAGCCGGCTCCTGCGCCAGCACCGGCAGGATCTCGACCAGCAGCCGCACACGGTCGGTATAGCGCCGGTCCCATTGGTCAAGCCAGGTGCTCATCAAGATCTCCCGGCAAGGTGATCTGGTAGGTCGGATGCAGGCGTCCGCCGGGCACGAGCGCACGCTTGCCTCTGCCCAGATCAACACCCTCCAGGGACATGTGCGCCAGCCACGCATGCCGATGGCGATCAGCCAGGGCCAGGAACAGCCGCTTCGCCTTGATGCTGCGGCAGTGCCGCAGCAGCAGGCCGACCCGCTGCGGCCGCAACGTGGTCATGGCCTGCATCAGCGCATCGGCCTCGTAGACCTCTGCCGCACCCGATACGCCATCGCACAGTTCGAGCATGGCCCGCTCGGGCGTCGAGCAGACCAGGGCATCGGCGCCAGGCGCAGCGGAGTACCAAGCCAGGCCCGCTTCCGACAACACCGTCCCTGAGACTTCCGCAGTGACGGGCACAGCCGTGAGGTCGACCGGCCCCTTGCCCGGGTACTCGAAGCGCTGCTCCAGTGAAAGCTTGCCCACCCAGCCCGGCGGCTGTCGTGGCCCATACAGCGTGATCGTCCCGGCATCGCCCAGGCGCAGGTAGTGCTCATGGCCCTGCAGGCCGAGGGCGAAGCGTCCCCCGACGTGCAGCGGCATGCCCTCCCCGAGCTGCAGGCTGCGGACCACCCCATCCCATTGCAGCCGCCCGCCCCTGCGCATGTAGACGCCACGCGCCGGCGAGACCAGCCAGCCGCTGCCCATGTAGCGCGCCACAAGGCTGTTGGAGTATCCATGCGCCCGTAGCCAGCGGCTGGATACCAAGCGCGTGTCGCCCAGTTCGGCCAGCAACTGGTTCAGTTTTCCTGCATTTTGAGCATCCATAGTGCTCAAAATAACAGATTTATAAACCAACGCCAAGGCTTGGTGGTTTGAAAAACTCCCGAAAAGATCACCCAAAGTGCGCCTTTTTCCACCTATGTAAACCCCGCGCTGTCCGCCGACAAGAAGCGCCGATGAAAACATCATGGGGCTCTCCCTCACAAAACTGCACTGAGCACCGGGACCGACACGTTGTCCGGCAGCAGCTTCGGCACATGGGTTCGCCCATCAATCCAGGCATCGACCATGTCCGCCCATTCCTGCAGCATGTGGCGCCGCTGCTCTGCGTACTCGGCCTTGTTGTAGACCGAGCGCGAGGAGCGCCCTTCCTCATGCGCCAGGCACTTCTCTATCCAGTCACCGTTGAAGCCCACTTCGTTGAGCAGCGTCGAGCCGGTACGGCGCAGGTCATGGACGGTGAACGGTTCCAGCGGCAGGCCCGCGGTCTTGGCCCGCCCGACGATGAGATGGGTGACGCGGTTCAAGGTCGCATGGGACATGCAACGGATCGGCTCGTAACGCGAGGGCAGCACGAACTTGGAGCCAGCGGCACAGGTATGCAACGCCACGAGGATGTCCAGGGCCTGCCGCGACAGATAGACCACGTGCGGGTTGCGCCCCTTCATGCGCTCCTTCGGAATCGTCCAGGTTGCTTTCTCGAAGTCGATCTCCCTCCACGTGGCCTCGATCAATTCGCTCTTGCGCACCAGGGTCAGCAGGACCATGCGCAGCGCCAAGCGGATCGTCGGATAGGTCGCGATGGACTCCAACTGATGGAACGCCAGCCGGATTTCGGCCGGCGACAGCGCCCGGTCTTTCGGAACGAAGGTCGCGATCGAGGCCGCAGCCACGTCGTTGGCCGGGTTGTCCACCTTCTCACCATGCAGGATGGCGAACGCATAGACCTGCTTCACGATGTCACGGACATGCACGGCAGTGGCAGGCGCTCCGCGCGCCTTCACCTTGTTGCACAGAGCCCGCAGGTCATCGGCGGTGATCTCGTTGAGCAGCCGGTTCTGGAACACCGGCAGGATGTCTCGGTCGACGACATGCTTGCGCATCGCGCGCGTGCTGTCGGCCATACGGGCGTCAGCCAGCCATTTCACGGCGACGTCCCCGAAGTTCTTGGCGGCGGTCAGCCGACGCTTCTCGCGCTGCTTTTCCAACGCCGGGGAACGGCCCGCAGCGACGGTCCTTTTGGCGTCTAGAAGCTTTTCACGGGCAAGGGCCAGCGAGATGCCACCGGGGCCATAGCGGCCGATGGTCAGGGTCTCACGGCGCCCGTTGAGACGGTAATCGTAGCGGAAGGTGACGGTACCGGCGGTCGATACCGTCACGTACATCCCATCCCGGTCAGAAGCCTTATAGGTCAACGACTTAGGCTTCAGATTGCGCAGTGCTGTGTCGGTAAGCATCGAGGTTTTCCTCCTGTTTCGTGACGGCTTTTACCGTCAGGGGTCAGGAGACCCGTCGATGCCCGGAAAGCCGCATGAAACAAGCTTTCCAGAGGAGCGCTTTACCGTCAAAGACCGTTTTGGTCTCAATAGTAAACGGGAGGGTCTTGATCCGCCCCCCGGTTCTTACCGTCAGCTCTACCGTCAACCCATTTCGCTGGTCGGCGATAGCCATCGATAGAAGCCGTGACGTATTTCCTTTTAAATCAACACGTTACGTCAGTTTTTCGATAGCTGGCGATAGTCCCCGAAGGACGTCAATTCACTCCCACTCGATCGTCGCCGGCGGCTTGCTCGACACGTCGTAGGTCACGCGGTTGATGCCGCGCACCTCGTTGATGATGCGGCCCGACACGCGCTTGAGCAGCGCGTACGGCAGCTCGGCCCAGTCGGCGGTCATGAAGTCGGTGGTCTGCACCGCGCGCAGCGCGACCACGTAGTCGTAGGTGCGGCCGTCGCCCATCACGCCCACGCTCTTGACCGGCAGGAACACGGTGAAGGCCTGGCTGGTCAGCTCATACCAGCTCTTGCCGGTGGCCGGGTCCACGGTATTGCGCAGCTCCTCGGTGAAGATGGCGTCGGCGCGGCGCAGCAGGTCGGCGTATTCGCGCTTCGCCTCGCCCAGGATGCGCACGCCCAGGCCGGGGCCGGGGAACGGGTGGCGATACACCATCTCGCGCGGCAGGCCCAGCGCCAGGCCGAGCTCGCGCACTTCGTCCTTGAACAGGTCGCGCAGCGGCTCAAGGAGTTTGAGGCCCAGCTGCTCGGGCAGGCCGCCGACGTTGTGGTGGCTCTTGATGGTCACGGCCTTCTTGCTCTTGGCGCCGCCAGACTCGATCACGTCCGGGTAGATGGTTCCCTGCGCCAGGAAAGTGACGCCGCGGTGCCCGCCGCCGGCGGCCTTGAGCTTCTCGGCCTCGGCCTTGAACACGTCCACGAACAGGCCGCCGATGATCTTGCGCTTGGCCTCCGGGTCCTGCACGCCCGCCAGCTGGCCCAGGAACAGGTCGCTGGCGTCCACGCGGATGACGCGCGCGTGCAGCTTGCCGGCGATCATGTCCATGACCATGTCGCCCTCGTTCAGGCGCAGCAGGCCATGGTCCACGAACACGCAGGTTAGGCGGTCGCCGATGGCGCGGTGGATCAGCGCCGCGGCGACGCTGGAGTCCACGCCGCCGGACAGGCCCAGCAGCACTTCTTCCTCGTCACCCACCTCGGCGCGGATGCGCGCCACGGCCTCGTCCACGTAGTGGCCCATGACCCAGTCGGCGCGCGCGCCGCAGATCTCCAGCACGTAGCGCGCCAGCAGCGCCGCGCCCTGCGGCGTATGCGTGACCTCGGGGTGGAACTGCACGGCGTAGAAGCGTCGCGCCTCGTCGGCCATGCCGGCAATCGCGCACGACGGCGTGGAGGCCATCACCTTGAAGCCCGGCGGCAGCTCGGTGACCTTGTCGCCGTGGCTCATCCACACCTTCAGCATGCCGTGGCCTTCAGGCGTGGCGAAATCCTGGATGTCCTTGAGGAGTTCGGTGTGGCCGTGCGCGCGCACCTCGGCATAGCCGAACTCGCGCGAATGCGAACCTTCGACCTTGCCGCCCAGCTGCATGGCCATGGTCTGCATGCCATAGCAAATGCCCAGCACCGGCACGCCCAGTTCGAACACGGCGTCGGGCGCGCGGTCTTCGACCTCGTACACGCTGGCGTGGCTGCCCGACAGGATCACGCCTTTCAGGTGGCCGTCAGCGGCGAATTCGCGCACCCAGTCGCTGCCCACGTCGCATGGGTGCACCTCGCAGTACACATGCGCCTCGCGCACCCGGCGCGCGATGAGCTGGGTGACCTGGGAGCCGAAGTCGAGGATGAGGATCTTGTCGTGTTGCATGGCGGTTTTGAAACAAATCAGCGCCCGGCCCTTATGCATCAAGGGCCGGGCGCTATCAATACTGAAGTATTGTCAGTCGGCGCGGTAGTTCGGTGCTTCCTTGACGATCTGCACGTCGTGCACGTGCGACTCGCGGATGCCGGCGGCGGTGATCTCGACGAACTCGGCCTTGTCGTTCATCTCGGCGATGGTGGCGCAGCCGCAGTAGCCCATGGCCGCGCGCACGCCACCGGCCATCTGGAAGACGATGCTGACCATCGAGCCCTTGTACGGCACGCGGCCCTCGATGCCCTCGGGCACCAGCTTGTCGGCGTTGGGGTTGCCAGTGGTGGCTTCCTGGAAGTAACGGTCGGCACTGCCCTGCTGCATGGCGCCGATCGAGCCCATGCCGCGGTAGCTCTTGTAGCTGCGGCCCTGGTAGAGGATGACCTCGCCGGGCGCTTCCTCGGTGCCGGCGAACATGCCGCCCATCATCACCGTGCTGGCGCCTGCGGCAATCGCCTTGGCGATGTCGCCCGAGAAACGGATGCCGCCGTCGGCGATCAAAGGCACGCCCGTGCCCTTGAGCGCCGTGGCCACGCTGTCGATGGCCATGATCTGCGGCACGCCCACGCCGGCGACGATGCGCGTGGTGCAGATCGAGCCGGGCCCGATGCCCACTTTCACCGCATCCGCGCCCGCCTCGACCAGCGCCAGCGCGGCGGCGCCGGTGGCAATATTGCCGCCGATGACCTGCACCTGCGCGTAGTTGCTTTTCACCCAGCGCACGCGGTCGATCACGCCCTTGCTGTGGCCGTGCGCCGTGTCCACCACGATGGCGTCGACCCCGGCCTTGACCAGAGCGGCCACGCGCTCCTCGGTGCCCGGGCCCACGCCCACGGCGGCAGCCACGCGCAGGCTGCCGGCGGCGTCGCGCGCGGCGTTCGGGAAGATGGTCTGCTTGTTGATGTCCTTGACGGTGATCAGGCCCTTGAGCTCGAAGGCATCGTTGACTACCAGCAGGCGCTCGAGCTTGTGGCGGTTCAGCAGCTGCTTGGCCTGCGCGGGCGTGGTGCCGTCCTTTTCATTGACGGTGATGAGCTTTTCGCGCGGCGTCATGATCTCGCGCACCTTGACGTCGTAGCGCGTCTCGAAGCGCACGTCGCGGCTGGTGACGATGCCGACCACCTTGCCGCCGTCGCACACCGGAAAGCCCGAGATGCCCAGGTTCTCCGACAGCTCCAGCACCTGCAGCACCGTGTGCTCGGGCGTGATGACCACCGGGTCATGCACCACGCCGGACTCGTGCCGCTTGACCTTGGCGACCTCGGCCGCCTGCTGCTCGGCCGTCATGTTCTTGTGCACCACGCCGATGCCGCCCTCCTGCGCGATGGCAATCGCCAGGCGCGCCTCGGTCACGGTGTCCATCGCAGCCGAAACCAGAGGCAGATTCAGGGAGATGTCGCGCGTGAAGCGCGTGGCCAGGGAGGTGTCCTTGGGCAGGACCTGGGAGTACGCCGGCACCAGCAACACGTCGTCGAAGGTGAGCGCTTTTCCAAGTAGGCGCATGAGTAAAGCTCCAAAAAATCGATTGTACCTGCCGCTTCTCGAACAGTCGGTCGCCCGAGGCCAGCACTACACTGCCCGGCATGCAACGCAAACCGCTTTTCCTGCTCGTGCTGGCATGCGCCTGGTCACTTGGGGCATCGGCTCAGTGGCAGTGGATCGACAAGGACGGCCGCAAGGTGTTCAGCGACCGCCCGCCGCCGCAGGAAGTGCCGGACAAAAACATCCTGAAGCAGCCCTCCCTGCCCGCTGCGCCCGCGCGCGCCGTGGCGCCGCTGGTGACGGACGAGGCGAGCCCCGCCGCGCCCACGCTGGCACCCAAGCCGAGTGGACGCGACGCGCAACTGGAGGAAAAGAAAGCCAGGGCTGAAGCCGCCGAGGCGGCGCGCAAGCAGGCCCAGGACAAGGCCCAGGCCGCGCAGCTGGCGCGCGAGCGCGCCGACAACTGCCAGCGCGCGCGCCAGTCCAGCGCCGCGCTGACCTCGGGCACCCCCTTGGTGCACCACAACGCCCAGGGCGAGCGGGTGTTCATGGACGATGCCGCCCGGGCTGCGGAACTGCGCCGCGCGCAGGACATCGTGGCAAGCGACTGCGGGCCGCTGCCGCCCGCTCCGGCTCGGTGACCGGCGCTCAGTAACCCGGCTTGGCGCCGGGACGGCGCGCGGAGAACAGGCCGGCGGTGCGTGCGCCCTGCCGTGCAAAGCGCTGGCGCCGCGCCACCTTCGGGTCTACCATCAGCGGCCGGCAGCACTCCACCCGGTCGCCATCGGACAGCGGAGTCTGCAGCGGCGACTCGCGCCCCCAGATGCCCACGGATAGACCAGACAATTGCGCCCGATCCAGGCCGGCGGCTTGCAGCGCCTCGGCCAGCGTTGCGCCGGCCGGCAGCACCAGCGGCCATTCACACACCTCACGCGGCGCCAGCGACGCACTGACCGTCACGCGCAGCGCTGCCGGCGCGCGCGCATCGTCAGCCATAGACCTGCTCGGCACGCTTGATGAAGGCGTCCACCAGCGTCGCCGCGATGCGGTCGAACACCGGGCCGACCAGCGCCGCCAGCGTGCGGCTGTCGAAACCGTAGCGCAGCGTCAGTTCGACCTTGCAGGCGCGCTGCGTACCGTCGCCCACGGGATGGAAATGCCAGTCGCCGTCCAGCTGCGAGAACGGTCCCTCGACCAACTGCATCTGCACGCGCCGGCCTGCCTCATGGGTGTTGCGGGTGACGAAGGACTTCTTGATGCCGCCAAACGAGATGCCGACCTCGGCCGTCATGCTGGTGCCGTCCGGCTCCTCGCTCACGACTCGGGCATGGTCGCACCACGGCAGGAACTGCGGGTAACGCGCGACATCGGTGACCAGGGCGAACATCTCCTCGGGGCTGTACCAGATCAGGACGGACTTGTTGACGGTTTTCATGCAGGGCAAGTGTGGATGGACACGCCCCCTAGAATCGACGGCGCGAGACGACAAGCATTGTAGGGAAGGCGTTTGCATCTTCCGGTCCGCGCCCCATCTACGAGCACCATGGCCAAGAAACCCGACCCGAACCCGCGCATCGCCGAGAACAAGAAGGCGCAATACAACTATTTCTTCGAGGAACGCCACGAGGCCGGCATGGTGCTGCATGGCTGGGAAGTGAAGGCGCTGCGCGAGGGCAAGGCGCAGCTGACCGACGGCTATGTGGCCATCAAGGACGGCGAGCTGTTCCTGCTGGGCTGCCAGATCAACCCGCTGCGCACCGCCTCCACCCACGTCAATCCCGACGCCGCGCGCATCAAGAAGCTCTTGATGCACAAGGACGAGATCCGCCGGCTGATCGGCAAGGTCGAGCAAAAAGGCCACACCCTGGTGCCGCTGAAGTTGTACTGGAAGGACGGGCGCGCCAAGTGCGAGATCGCCCTGGCCAAGGGCAAGGCCGAGCACGACAAGCGCGACACCATCAAGGAGCGTGAAGGCAAGCGCGAAGTCGAGCGCGCCATGAAGAGCCGCCACCGCTGAGCGCGCCTGGGCCGTCGTGCGCCAGACGGCCTGTTTGCTGACATGGCTGCTCGACAGGGCGCTCCTACACTGGCTCTTTTCCAACCAGGAGCGACCCATGAAAATCCTTGCAGCTGCCCTGATGTCCGCCGCCCTGCTGGCTGGCTGTGCCGGCCATAACCCGTTTTCGCACCAGAAGTCGGACACCACCGCCGACGCCAAGATGCGCGATATGCCGACCCGTGCCGCCGACGGCCGGCTGATCGGTCCCAACGGCAATACGCTGTATGTGTTCGGCAAGGACAGCAACGGCATGTCGGCCTGTGTGGACCAGTGCGCCACCAACTGGCCGCCGCTGGCCGTGGCGCCCAACGCCAAGCCCATGGGCGACTACACCATCATCACCCGCTCGGACGGCACACGGCAGTGGGCGTACAAGGGCCAGCCGCTGTACTACTTCGTGCGCGACGCCAAGCCCGGCGACATGGCTGGCGAGGGCTTGATGGGCGGCACCTGGAAGACCGTGCGCCCCTGACGCACGGCACGGCAAACCCGCCACAGGGTTTGTACACGTGACCTGTCACCCAGCGCGGCCTGACCGCGCTTTTTTGCGCCCGTTTCAGCGCAGCGCCACCAGCGGGTGCGCCCAGGCCGGCCAGGGGCTGGCGAAAAAGGCCTCGACCAGCTCGCGCGGCACCTCCTCGACACGCGCCGGGTTCCAGCGCGGCGCATAGTCCTTGTCCACCGCCAGCGCGCGGATGCCCTCCAGCGTCTCGCTCTGGCCGGGGCGCAGGTAGAAGCAGTGGCGCACCATGTCGCGCTCCATGCGCAGGTCCTGCGCCAGGTCCATGCCGCGTGCGCGGCGGATCTGCTCCAGCACCACGTGCAGCATCAGTGGCGAGCGCTTGCGCAGCAGCGCTGCCGTGGCGTGCTCCCAGTCGCCGCTGGCGGCTTCCAGCGCCTGCACGATGGCCGTGGCGTCGGGCAGAGCAAAATAGTGGTCGATTTCGGCCCTAGCCCTTGTACTGCAAGGGCCCGCAGCTACGAATTTAGAAGCAACAAAGTCCTGCACCGCCTGCCCGTTGGCAAAGCGCTGGCTGCCCAGCGCGTCCCAGACCGCCGCCTGCTGCTCTGCCGGCAACAGGCCGTCGGCCAGCCGGAAATCGATCGCATCCGCCGCGCCGATGGTCTCGCCGGTCAGCGCCAGCCATTCGCCTACGCGGCCCGGGCAGCGCGACAGGAAGTAGCCGCCGCCCACGTCCGGGAACAGGCCGATGATGGTCTCGGGCATGGCCATCTTGGTGCGCTCGGTGACGATGCGCAGGCTGCCGCCCTGGCTGATGCCCATGCCGCCGCCCATGACAATGCCGTCCATGAAGGCGATGTAGGGCTTGCCGTAGGTGTGGATCAGGTGGTTGAGGGCGTATTCCTCGGTGAAGAAGTCCTCCAGCTGCGGGTTGCCGCTGCTGCCCGCCGCGTGCAGGAAGCGGATGTCGCCGCCGGCGCAGAAGGCCCCGAAAGCCCCGTCGCGCCCATTGCCGCGGACCGCCACGGCCAGCACCCGGTCGTCGTGCTGCCATTGCAACAGCGTTGCCATCAGGTCGCGCACCATGGCCAGCGACAGCGCGTTCAGCGCGCGCGGGCGGTTCAGCGTGATGCAGCCGACCTGGCCGCGCACCTCGGCGACGATGTCGCTGTGTTGTTCCGTCATCGGGTTTGTTCCTTCCATCCAAGCAGTTCGTTGACAACCAGGGCTGCGACCACCAGCGTGCCGCCGAGCAGCACCTGCGGCGCCGGCCGCTCGCCCGCGCCCCACCAGACCAGCAGGATGCCGAAAATGACTTCCAGCAGGCCCAGCAGCGCGATCTCCGGCGCCTGCAGCACGCGCGCGCAGCGCACCACCAGCAGACACGGAATGGCCAATTGAACCAGACCCAGCAGCGCCAGCAACGCCAGATCGCGCGCCGAGGCGACAAACGGCAGCGCCCCGGGGAGCGTAGCCAGCGCCGACAGCGCGGCGCCGAGCAGCACCGCCGGCACCAGGTCCACCGCCACGCCGTGACGCTGGGCATGCTGCACCACGGTCCAGTTGATGGCCGATGCCAGGGGAATGCACAGCGCCACGGCCAGGCCCGGCAGCGACGCGCCGGTGACCTGCGTGCCGTACATCCAGACGATGCCCGCGCCCGCCGCCACGATGGCGCCCCAGGTGCGCGGCGCGATGCGCTGGCCGATGGTGGCGCGCGCGACCAGCGCGGTCAGCAGCGGCGCCGCGGCCATGGTGACCAGCACGTGCGCCACCGGCATCCACATCAGCGCCAGCATGAAAGCCGAGAACATCCCCGCCCAGCAAATGCCGGACAGCCACACGGGCGCGCTGGCGCGGCGCAGCGCGGCGAAGGCCGAGCGCCCGCGCAGCAGCGGCAGCAGCACCAGCAGCGACAGCAGCATGAAGAAGCTGCGCCAGAAGGTGACCTCGAAGCCGCGCGCCTGCTCCAGGTGGCGCGTGACCACGCCGGCGATCGACCACAGCAAGGCCGCCGCCGCCATCAGCGCCACGCCACGGCCGTGCGACAGGCCGGTGGCGGGCGTAACGGCGGCGGCGGTCATGGCCCGGGTGCGGGAGGCGTCAGGCGCCTTCGCGGCTGGCGCGCTTGCGCTCGTGCTCCTTCAGGTGGCGCTTGCGCAGGCGGATGCTCTTGGGCGTGATCTCCACCAGCTCGTCGTCCTCGATGAACTCGACGCCGTACTCCAGCGTCAGGTCGATGGGCGGGGTGATCTTGATGGCGTCTTCCTTGCCGCTGACGCGGAAGTTCGTGAGCTGCTTGGTGCGCGTGGCGTTCACGATCAGGTCGTTGTCACGGCTGTGGATGCCGATGATCATGCCCTCGTATACCGGATCGCCCGCGCGCACGAACATGCGGCCGCGGTCGTCCAGCTTGCCCAGGGCGTAGGTGAAGATCTCGCCGTCGTCCATGCTGATCAGCACGCCGTTCTTGCGCCCGCCGATCTCGCCCTTGTGCGGCTCGTAGCTGTCGAAGATGTTGCTGATCAGGCCCGAGCCGCGCGTCAGGTTCAGGAACTCGTTGGTGAAGCCGATCAGGCCGCGCGCCGGGATGCGGTACTCCAGCCGCACGCGGCCGCGCCCGTCCGGCTCCATGTTCACCAGCTCGCCCTTGCGCTCGCCCAGCGCCTGCATCACGCCGCCCTGGTGGCCTTCCTCGATGTCAGCGGTGACGAGTTCAATGGGTTCGCAGCGCTCGCCGTCGATGTCCTTGAAGACCACGCGCGGCTTGCTGACGGCCAGCTCGTAGCCCTCGCGGCGCATTTCCTCCAGCAGGATGGTCAGGTGCAGTTCGCCCCGGCCCGCGACCTCGAACACGCCGTCCTCGTCAGTTTCTTTGACGCGCAGCGCGACGTTGGAGCGCAGCTCCTTTTGCAGCCGGTCCCAGATCTGGCGGCTGGTGACGAACTTGCCCTCGCGCCCGGCCAGGGGCGAGGTGTTGACGCTGAAGTTCATGGTCAGCGTCGGCTCGTCGATTTTCAGCATCGGCAGCGGGGTGGGACTGGCCGGGTCGGTGATGGTTTCGCCGATGCCGACGTTCTCGATGCCGTTGATCAGCACGATCTCGCCCGGGCCGGCTTCGCTGACCTGCACGCGGTCCAGGCCGCGGAACTGGTGGATCTGGTTGATGCGGCCCTTGTAGGTGTTGCCGTCCATGCCGTGCATGACCAGCACGTCCTGGCCGGCCTTGAGCACGCCGGCGTTGATGCGGCCCACGCCAATGCGGCCGACGAAGGTCGAGTAGTCCAGCGCCGAGATCTGCAGCTGCAGCGGCGCGGTCGCGTCGCCGCCGGCCACCGGCACGTGGCTCAGGATGGTGTCAAACAGCGCCGACATGTCCTGGCCCCACTGCTCGCCCGGCTGGCCCTGCTCCAGCGCGCTCCAACCATTGATGCCCGAGGCATACACCACCGGGAAGTCCAGCTGCTCGTCGTTGGCGCCCAGCTTGTCGAACAGGTCGAAGGCGGCGTTCACCACCTTGTCGGGGTTGGCGCCGGGCTTGTCCACCTTGTTGACGACGACGATGGGCTTAAGGCCCAGCGCCAGGGCCTTCTTGGTCACGAAGCGCGTCTGCGGCATCGGGCCTTCCTGCGCGTCGATCAAAAGCACCACGCCGTCCACCATGGACAGCGCGCGCTCCACCTCGCCGCCGAAGTCGGCGTGGCCGGGTGTGTCCAGGATGTTGATGTGCGTGCCCTTCCACGAGGCGGCGCAGTTCTTGGCCAGGATGGTGATGCCGCGCTCGCGTTCGATGGCGTTGTTGTCCATCACCGTGTCCACGACCTTTTCGTGGGCGGCGAAGGTGCCCGACTGGCGCAGCAGCTGGTCCACCATGGTGGTTTTGCCATGGTCGACGTGGGCGATGATGGCGATGTTGCGGATCTGTTGGCTCATGGCGTTGCGTTGCTTGCGGTGTGTGTGATGGGGGATGGCGCGTGCGGCGCGCCTGGATCGGCGGGCGACAGGCCTTGCAGGATTTGCTGGATCTCCAGCGGGCTGAGCAGGCGGTCGGGAATCAGCTCGCCGCCGCGCACGTGGCCCACGCCCAGCAGCGCGCGCGGGCGTGCGCCGTAGACGGCCACTGCCGGTGCATCGGGCCAGGGGCCACGCCGGCGCAGGCCGGACAAAAAGCGCCCGGCCTCGGCCTCGTCGAGCGGGATCTCGGCGTGGCCGGCCAGCAGCGTCTGTACCGGCAATACCTGTGCCAGGCGGTCTTGTTCAGGCAGCGCCTCCAGCGCCTCCAGGCTGATGCAGCGATCGACGGTCAGCCCGCCGGTCTCGATGCGGCGCAGGAAGGTGAGGTGCGCGCCGCAGCCCAGGGCCGCGCCGATGTCCTCGCCCAAAGTGCGAATGTAGGTGCCCTTGCTGCATTGCACTACGATTTTGATAGCTGGAAGCCCTGATTCCGTATGGGCCAGGGCCAGATTCAGCTGATGAATCTCGACTTCGCGCGCGAGTCGCTCGATCTCGATGCCGGCGCGCGCGTACTCGTACAGCGCGCGGCCGTCCTTCTTCAGCGCGCTGTGCATCGGCGGCACCTGCAGGATGCGGCCGGTGAAGCGCGCCTGCACGGCGGCCAGCGCCTGGGGCGTGAGTTGCGCCGCGTCAACGGTACGCTGCTGCAGCACCTGTCCTTCGGCGTCGCCGGTGCTGGTGGTCGTGCCCAGCAGCGCCACGGCCTCGTAGGTCTTGGGGGCATCCAGCTGCAGCGCGCTGAATTTGGTCGCCGCGCCGAAGCACAGCGGCAGCACGCCACTGGCAAGCGGGTCGAGCGTGCCGGTGTGGCCGGCCTTTTCCGCGCGCAGCAGCCACTTGGCTTTCTGCAGCGCGTCGTTACTTGACAAGCCCAGGGGCTTGTCCAGCAGCAGCACTCCGTGCACCGGGCGCCGCTGCACCCGGATGCGGGGAGCGCGTGCCGTCATTGCCCGTCGTCGTCCTTGGAACGCGAGGCCACGGCGCGCGCGATCAGCGCGTTCATGTCGGCCGCGCGCTCGGGCGTGCGGTCGAACACGAAGTGCAGCGTGGGCACGGTGTGAATGTGCAGCCGCTTGAACAGGCCGTTGCGCAGAAAGCCGGCGGCCTGGTTCAGCGCCTCCAGGCTGGCCTGGGCGTCACCCACCAGCACACTGAAGAACACCTTGGCATGGGCATAGTCGGGGGTGACCTCCACCCCCTGCAGCGTGACCATGCCGATGCGCGGGTCCTTCAGCTCGCGGATCAGCTCCGTCAGGTCGCGCTGGATCTGGTCCGCGACCTGAAAGCCGCGGTGCTGGCCGGAAGCGGCGGACTTCTTGCGTGCAGCCATCGTCGGGTTCTCGCGCCGCGCGCCTTACAGCGTGCGGGCGATCTCCTTGATGTCGAAGAACTCCAGCTGATCACCCTCGCGGATGTCGTTGTAGTTCTTCAGCTTGATACCGCACTCGAAACCTTCCTTGACTTCCTTGACGTCGTCCTTCATGCGGCGCAGCGACTCCACTTCGCCGGTGTAGATGACCACGTTGTCGCGCAGCAGGCGGAAGCGCGCGTTGCGGTGCACCATGCCCGAGGTGATGTACGAGCCCGCCACCGTGCCGATCTTGGAGGCCACGAACACCGTGCGGATCTCGGCCGTGCCGATGACTTCCTCGCGCTGCTCGGGGGCCAGCATGCCGGACATGGCCACTTTCAGCTCGTCCACGGCGTCGTAGATGATGCCGTAGTAGCGCAGGTCCACGCCATGCGTCTCGGCCAGCTTGCGCGCGCCGGCGTCGGCACGCACGTTGAAGCCGATGACGATGGCCTTGGAGGCCAGCGCCAGGTTCACGTCGGACTCGCTGATGCCGCCCACGCCGGCATACACCAGCTGCACCTTGACCTCGTCGGTCGAGAGCTTGAGCAGCGACTGCGCCAGCGCTTCCTGCGAGCCCTGCACGTCGGCCTTGATGATGATGGGCAGGGTCTGCACCTCGCCCGCCTGCATGTCGGCGAACATGTTCTCCAGCTTGGCCGCTTGCTGCTTGGCCAGCTTGGTGTTGCGGAACTTGCCGGCGCGGTAGGTCGCGATCTCGCGGGCCCGGCGCTCGTCGCCCAGCACCATGAAGTCGTCGCCCGCCTGTGGCACCTCGGTCAGGCCCTGAATTTCCACCGGGATGGACGGGCCCGCCTGCTTGGACGACTGACCGTTCTCGTCGTTCATCGCGCGCACACGGCCATAGGTCTGGCCGGCCAGCACGATGTCACCCACCTTGAGCGTGCCGGACTGCACCAGCACCGTGGCCACGGGGCCGCGGCCCTTGTCCAGCTGCGCCTCGATGACCAAGCCCTTGGCCATGGCGTCCACCGGGGCCTTCAGTTCCAGCACTTCAGCCTGCAGCAGCACCTGCTCGAGCAGTTCGTCGATGCCCATGCCGGTCTTGGACGACACCGCCACGAAGGGCGAATCGCCGCCGTACTCCTCGGGCACCACTTCCTCGCCGACCAGCTCCTGCTTGACGCGCTCGGGGTTGGCCTCGTGCTTGTCGGACTTGGTGATGGCTACGACGATCGGGACACCGGCCGCCTTGGCGTGCTTGATGGCCTCGCGCGTCTGCGGCATCACGCCGTCGTCGGCGGCGCACACCAGGATCACGATGTCGGTGGCCTGCGCACCGCGGGCACGCATGGCGGTGAACGCCTCGTGGCCCGGGGTATCCAGGAAGGTGACGATGCCGCGCGGCGTCTCGACGTGATACGCGCCGATGTGCTGCGTGATGCCGCCGGCCTCGCCCACCGCCACCTTGGAGCGGCGGATGTAGTCCAGCAGCGATGTCTTGCCATGGTCCACGTGGCCCATGACGGTGACCACCGGGGCGCGCGGCAGGGCCTCGGCCTGGTGCTCGGACACTTCCTCGTCGGTGAAGGCTTCGCGGTCGTCCAGCGCCGCCACCTTGGCGGTGTGGCCCATCTCCTCGACCACGATCATGGCCGTGTCCTGGTCCAGCGGCTGGTTGATGGTGACCATCTGGCCCATCTTCATCAGCACCTTGATCAGCTCGGAGGCCTTCACGGCCATCTTGTGCGCCAGCTCGGCCACGGTGATGGTCTCGGGCACGTGCACTTCCAGCGCACGGAACTCGGCCGGCGCCTGCTGTTGGCGCTCGTCGCCGCGGTCACCACGGCGACCGCGCGGACCGCCGCGCCAGCTGCCGCGGCCCACGCCGCCGCTGCTGTCGCCACGGGTCTTGATTTCCTTCTTCTTGGCAGCGTCGCCTGCCCAGCTCGACGACAGCTTGGCCGACTTGACCTCCTTGCCCCCGGCAGGTGCCGTACCGGGGCGTGCACCGGCAGCACCCGTCGCCGGCTTGTGCAACGTGCCCTTTTTGGCATCGGCGGCGGTCTTGGCTGCAGCAGCCGGCTTGGCTTCTTCAGGCTTCTTGGCCACCAGCACCTTGCGCGGCGCGGCCATCATGGCGCGGATCGCCTCGGCCTCGGCCTGCGCCTTGCGGCGGCGGTCCTCCAGATCGGCAGCGCGGGCCGCCTCCTCGGCGGCGCGGGCCTGCGACTCGGCCTCGGCCTTGGCGCGGGCCTCGGCCTGGGCGGCGGCGCGGGCTTCGGCTTCGGCCTGGGCCGTGGCACGGGCCTCGGCACGCTCGGCAGATTCCTGGGCCTTCTTGTCGGCCTGCTGGGCGGCGTAGGCGGCAGCACGCTCCTCGGCCTCGCGCTCGCGCTGCTCGCGGCGCTCGCGTTCGGCGCGCTCCTCGGCCAACTCCTGCTCCTGGCGCCGGATCAGCTCGGCCTGGCGGCCTGCCTCCTCGGCGCGACGCGCCAGTTCCTGGTCCTCAGCGGACGGAGCCGGTGCGGTAGCGCGTGCCTCGGCCACGGGGTCGTCGCGGCGGATGAAGGTGCGCTTCTTGCGCACCTCCACCTGGATGGTGCGGGCACGGCCCGACGCATCGGCCTGCTTGATCTCGCTGGTCGACTTCTTGGTCAGCGTGATCTTCTTGCGGTCGGCGCCGGCCGTGCCGTGGCTGGCCTGCAGGTGTGCCAGCAGGGCCTGCTTGTCACCCTCGGTCAGCACATCGGTGGACGCGGTCTTGCTCACGCCGGCGGACTGAAGTTGGGCCAGCAGAATTTCAGGCGTTTTCTTAAGTTCGCTGGCGAACTCGGCAACAGTGTTACTCGACATATCCGTTTCGATCTCCCCTGACCGTTATTCCTGCCCCGCGGCAAACCAGTGCTCGCGTGCCTTCATGATCAGCGCCTTGGCCTCTTCCTCGGTCTGACCCGTCAGCTCGGTCAGCTCATCGATGGCCAGGTCCGCCAGGTCGTCGCGCGTGTTCACGCCACCCGCTGCCAGCTTTTCCAGCAGTTCGGGCGTCAGGCCTTCCAGTTCACGCAAGTCCTGCGAGACGCCGCCGACGCTTTCCTCGCGCGCGATCTCCATGGTCAGCAGCGCATCCTTGGCACGGGTGCGCAACTCATTGACCGTGTCTTCGTCGAAGCTCTCGATCTCCAGCAGCTCGGACAGCGGCACATAGGCCACCTCTTCCAGGTTCTCGAAGCCCTCGGCGATCAGGATGTCGGCGATTTCCTCGTCCACATCCAGTTTCTGCATGAACAGCTGGCGCAGGCTGCTGGTTTCCTCGGCCTGCTTCTGCGCGCTCTCGGCCGCATCCATGATGTTGATCTTCCAGCCCGTGAGGTCGGAAGCCAGGCGCACGTTCTGCCCGCCTCGGCCGATGGCGATGGCCAGGTTCTCCTCGTCCACCACCACGTCCATGGCGTGCTTTTCCTCGTCCACCACGATGGACGACACGTTGGCCGGAGCCAGTGCGCCGATCACGAACTGCGCCGGGTCGTCCGACCACAGCACGATGTCCACGCGTTCGCCGGCCAGCTCATTGGTCACGGCGTTGACGCGCGTGCCGCGCACGCCGACGCAGGTGCCGATCGGATCGACCCGTTTGTCGTGCGACAGCACCGCGATCTTGGCGCGGCTGCCGGCGTCACGCGCGCAGCTCTTGATCTCCAGCAGGCCCTGCTCAATCTCGGGCACCTCGTTGCGGAACAGCTCCATCATGAACTCGGGCGCCGAGCGCGACAGGATGATGGGCGCGCCGCGCAGGGTCAAGTCCACGTCCATGATCATGGCGCGCACCCGGTCGCCGTTGCGCAGGTTCTCCTTGGGGATCATCTCGCTGCGGCGCAGGCGGCCCTCGACGCGGCCGCTCTCGACGATGATGTCGCCCTTGTCCATGCGCTTGACCGTGCCGGTGAAGATCTTCTCGCCGCGGCTCATGAAGTCGTTCAGCAGCATCTCGCGCTCGGCGTCGCGGATCTTCTGCAGGATGACCTGCTTGGCGGCCATGGCGCCGATGCGCCCGATGGGCACGGAATCCACGCCCTCCTCGATGTATTCACCGACCTCGACGCCCGGCACGCGCTCCTGCGCGTCCATCAGCAGCTCTTCGGCTTCCGGATTCTGCAGGCCAGCATCGTCAGGCACCACCAGCCAGCGGCGGAAGGTTTCGTATTCGCCACTGTCGCGGTCGATGGAGACGCGAATGTCCACCTCGCCCTCATAGAGCTTCTTCGTGGCCTGCGCCAGCGCGGATTCCACCGCGCCCAACACCACATCGCGCTCAACGTTCTTCTCGCGCGAAATGGCATCCACCAACATCAACAATTCGCGGTTCATAAAGACGACTCTCCTGTTGCTCTTTCCCTGCGGACACGCTCGCTGCATAGCAATCGAATTCCCGATTTCTGCAGCCGGCGGCCCGAAACAATTCTTGTATGCCGGATCAAGTCGCGGCGGGGTCATCCTTGGGAGCGCGACCCTTGAAGTTCACGATGGGCGCCAGACGCGCCTCCCGCAACTCTTCCAGAGTGAAGGCCATGGCCTGCAGCGGCGCCGGAACCCGTTTCTTGCTCACCCGCTGGCCGGGCTTGGGCGGCGGCTCATCGCTCCAGACGATCTGCCAGCCGCCCTCGGCACGCTCCAGCGTGCCGCGAAATTTCTTGCGATTTGCCGCCACGGCGCCGCCCGCAGCTGCGCCTATGGGCTGCTTGAGCGTGAGGTCCACCACCTCGCCCTCGAAACGGAGGAAATCCTGCTCGTGGCGCAGCAGGCGGTCGATGCCGGGAGAAGACACTTCCAGCCGCTGGTAATCCACACCGTCGACCTCGAGTGCGAACTGCAGCTGTCGCGTGACCTTCTCGCAGTCCTCCACGGTGACGAACTGCTCCGTGGACAGCGGCGCATTTTCGGCGGGGGCCGTCCAGGGCATGTCGATGGTGATGCGCAGCAGCCCCCCTGCGGAGCGCTCGATCTCCACCAGGTCATACCCCAGGCCAGTGACGGTCTGTTCAACGATTTGCTGCAATGCCACGTGTGTGCGCTCGATCCGTTTCGGTTCCAATGCAAAGCCCGTAGCGCACGAAACGCCAGGGCCGCAAAAACAAACGCCAAAAAAAAAGGGCGGTGAAAACCCGCCCGTTTGGTCGTGAAGCCGGCATTGTAGCGTTGAAATGCGTTTTCTGTAAAGACTGGCGGCATGCATCTTGCATAGCGCCAGATCTTTTCAACGCCCTTGCCACAGCCTTTGCAGCAGCTGCTGGATGTCGCTGCCGCAAGGCGCGCCGCCCTCTCCAGCCTGCACGTTATCCACCAGGCGCGTCAGCATTCCCGCCTGCGGCAACACAGGGCCAAAAAAACGTGCCTGACGGCCATCCGCCACCAGTACGGTCGGGAAGGTCTCCACCTCCACCTCGCCGACGATGTCCTCTTCGTCCTCGACATCGATCCACAGCACACGCCAGCCGGGATATTGCAGCGCCAGGGCCTCGAACGCCGGACGGAACTCCCGACAGACATTGCACCACTCGGCACACAGGCATACCAGCCAGCCATCGGGTTCAACCTGGACTGGCTGCAGTGGCTTGCTATTCATGCACGCTTGCATCTTCAGGCTGCCCATCCGCCCATACAACGAAGCATCGCCACGGCGGATGACGGAGCGAGTAAACAGTGGTATCGCATCTCACCCTGATCAGCCGCGCCCGACGAAGGGCATCTTGGTCGCCATGACGGTATGGAACAGCACGTTGGCCGACAGGGGCAGATTGGCCATGTACAGCACCGACTGGCCGACGATGTCCACATCCATCAGCGGCTCCGAGGCAATTTCGCCATTGGCCTGTTGCACGCCCTGCGTCATGCGCTCTGCCAGCTCCGTGCGCGCGTTGCCAATGTCGACCTGTCCGACTGCAATGTCCCACTTGCGCCCGTCCAGCGACGCGGTCTTGGTCAAGCCCATGACCGCATGTTTGGTGGCCGTGTAGGCGATGGATTGCGGACGCGGAGCATGGGCCGAGATCGACCCGTTGTTGATGATGCGCCCACCGCGCGGCGACTGCGACTTCATCAGGCGGAATGCATTCTGCAGGCAATAGAACATGCCGTTCAGGTTGACGTCCACCACCCCGCGCCATTGCTCGACGCCGAGCTCTTCCAACGGCACGGCCGGGGCGCTGGTTCCCGCATTGTTGAACAACAGGTCGAGCCGGCCAAAATGCCCTGCCGTGCGATCAAACGCCTGGCGCACCGCAGCCGGGTCGGTCACGTCGGTCGGCAAAACCAGGGCCCGACCGGCGGCGCCAGCCTCCTGCGCCACGTCGCGCAGCGGCTGTTCGCGGCGCCCGAGGAGGGCTACGCGCCAGCCATCGGCCAGCAACGCCAGGGCCGCGGCGCGGCCGATGCCTGTGCCTGCGCCAGTCACCAGGGCCACGCCTGGCTGAGTGTCCGGTCTGGACATTCAAATTCTCCTTGGGATGCAAGGGCTGCAGCGTATGCGCCCTGATTCATGTACGGGATAAAAGCCAGCAGCTGGCGCTGGCCAGATAAGCGTCAGGAACGGCCGCGGCCACCGGTCTTGCCATGGCGTGACGCCGGGCGCCCGCCACGACCGGCATTGTCGGGCTTTCTGCCCTGGCCCTTACCTTCGCGGCTGCGCCCGGAGTCGGTTTTCTCCGCGCTCGCACGGCGCCGGCCCGCATCGCGCGCAAGGCCTTCGCCCTGCGGTGCCACGAGGCCATCGCGCACCAACCGGAAGTCGATGCGCCGGCCATCCAGATCGACCCGACTGACCTGCACACGCACGCGCGCACCGATGCCATAGCGGATCCCGGTGCGTTCGCCGCGCAATTCCTGGCGCGCTTCGTCGAACTTGAAATACTCGCCACCCAGTTCGGTGATGTGCACCAGTCCTTCGACATACAGCGCATCCAGCGTCACGAACACTCCGAAGCTGGTGACGGCGCTGACCACGCCGCTGTACTCCTCGCCCAGGTGCTCGCGCATGTACTGGCACTTGAGCCAGGCCTCAACGTCGCGGCTGGCCTCGTCGGCACGCCGCTCGTTGGCGCTGCAGTGCAGGCCCGCGGCTTCCCATGCCAGGATTTCGCGCGTGCTGGCGGCACTTTGCGCCTTGCGCGGCTGCTGTGTGGGCTCGGCCGCCTTGGCCGCCAGGCGCTTGGCCAGCTTGAACTGCGCCTCGCCTGGCGTGGGCAGCGCCGGCAGCACGTACCGTGTATTGCCCAGAATGGACTTGATCACCCGGTGTACCAGCAGGTCCGGGTAGCGCCTGATGGGGCTGGTGAAATGGGTGTAGGCTTCGAACGCCAAGCCGAAGTGCCCGCTGTTGATGGGCGTATAGATGGCCTGTTGCATCGAGCGCAACAGCATGGTGTGGATCTGCTGGGCATCGGATCGGTCCTTGGTGGACTCGGCAATTGCCTGGAAGTCCCCGGGACGCGGCTCGTCGCCTATCGTGATGCCCACGCCCATGGCCTTGAGATAGCCGCGCAGGATTTCCAGCTTCTCGGGCGTAGGTCCCTCATGCACGCGGTAGAGGCCGGCGCGCTTGGATTCGGCCATGAAGTCCGCACTGCACACGTTGGCCGCCAACATCGCCTCCTCGATCAGGCGGTGCGCCTCGGTGCGCACGCGCGGCACGATTTTCTCGATGCGTCCGTTGTCGTCACAGACGATCTGCGTTTCCGTGGTCTCGAAATCCACCGCGCCACGCGCATGCCTGGCCGCCAGCAGTGCCCGGTACACGTTATGCAGGTTCAGCAGATCGGGCACGCGCTCCTGGTAGCGCGCCGCCTCCGGCCCCCGGGTATTGGCCAGGATGGCGGACACCTCGGTATAGGTGAAGCGCGCATGGCTGCGCATGACGGCCGGAAAAAATTGGTATGCATGGATCTCGCCCTTGGCGTTGATCAGCATGTCGCAGACCATGCACAGCCGCTCGACATGCGGGTTCAGCGAGCACAGACCGTTGGACAGCTTTTCCGGCAGCATGGGAATCACGCGGCGCGGGAAATACACGCTGGTGGCACGATCGTAGGCATCGACATCGATGGCGCTGCCCGTATCCACGTAGTGGCTGACATCAGCGATGGCGACCAGCAGGCGCCAGCCCTTGCCACGCCCGACCTTGGCAGGTTCGCAGTACACGGCATCGTCGAAGTCGCGCGCATCCTCGCCATCGATGGTGACCAGGGCGATGTCGGTCAGGTCGACGCGCTGGCGCTTGTCCTTGGCGCGCACCTTGTCGGGCAGCGCCTTGGCCTGCGCCAGACAGGCCTCGGAAAATTCGTGCGGCACTCCGTACTTGCGCACCGCAATCTCGACTTCCATGCCGGGGTCGTCCACCTCGCCAAGCACTTCGACCACGCGGCCCACGGGTTGGCCATACAGCGCCGGAGGCTCGGTCAGCTCGACCACCACCACCTGCCCTGCGCTGGCGGTACCGGTAGCCCCCTTGGGAATCAGCACATCCTGGCCATAGCGCTTGTCCTCGGGCGCCACCAGCCAGACGCCGCTTTCCTGAAGCAGCCGGCCGATGATGGGCTGCGGCGGACGCTCGATGATCTCCAGCACCCGGCCTTCCGGTCGGCCGCGCCGATCGTGGCGCACGGCGCGCGCGCGCACCCGGTCCTTGTGAAGCACGGCGCGCATCTCGTTGGGCGGCAGGTACAGATCCACGCCGCCATCGTTGGGAATGACGAACCCGTGGCCGTCCCGATGCCCCTGAACCGTGCCTTCAATTTCCTCGGTGGAAGAATTTTGCGCAGTTAACGCGCCGGGGTGTTTTTTTTGGTTATACAATCTTGTCTTTCCTGAAATGCCCAGGTGGCGGAATTGGTAGACGCACTAGTTTCAGGTACTAGCGCTGAGAGGCGTGGAGGTTCGAGTCCTCTCCTGGGCACCAAGTTTAACGACATCCCAACGGGGTCGTGCGCACGAAAGCCGCTTTCATCTGAAAGCGGCTTTTTTGTGAGAGCCGTGATGAATGGGTGATACGTCGCTGGAATTGCTGAAAGTTTTTTCGAAACTTTCCAAAACGACGAAATTTATCCCCTACAATCGTAGCTTCCCTGAAATGCCCAGGTGGCGGAATTGGTAGACGCACTAGTTTCAGGTACTAGCGCTGAGAGGCGTGGAGGTTCGAGTCCTCTCCTGGGCACCAAGACAAGCAAAAGCCGCTGATGTTCGCATCAGCGGCTTTTTTGCTTTTGCCTGCCGCTCCCTGTCTGGGTTGCTCCGTTGGCACCATGACCACGGGCCGGTCACCACGGCCCGTGGCTTCGCGGGGCATTACCTGCGCATCAACGCCTTCAATGCGTTCTGCAGGCGGCGCGATTGCCCTTCATCCGCAGGAGCGGCAAGCACGCGCGCCGCGTCCTGCTCCCAGGTCTGGGCCGGTGCAGGGTCATTGCGGCGGGTCAGCATTTGCAGCTGTAATGCACGCCGTGCGGCAATCTGCTCGGCCGGCGTGGGCACATCGGCAGCGATCTCCAGGCGCAACAAGGCTTCCGATGCGTCGCCTGCCGCCGGCGACGACAACGCCTGCGTCCAGGCAGCACGGCCGGTACCCGTCACCCGGCCGCCCAACTCCTGCGCGCTGGGCATTTGCGCTGCATCGCGCGCCTTCCAGGCGGCCACGAGCTGGGTGAGTGCCTCGCCATGGGCCTGCGCCGCCAGCTTGCGCAAGGTGACCTGGGCCTGATCCAGCGCGTCGCGCTGCGCACGGAACGCGGTATCGCCCAGGCGCGGCGCCCTTGGACCAGCATCGGCATGGCGGTCGCGGCCAGCGCGCCCCCAGGAATCATCGCTTCGCGGCTTGCGCTGGCCATCACGGTCACGCCGCTCGCCGAAACGTCCACCACGAGGATCGGGCGCCTCCGTGGCCGGCTTGCGCGCACCAGGGCGGTCGTCGCCTCGGACCGCCACCACTGCACGCGGCTGCGCGGCAGGCACACTGGGTTTTGCTGCAGCTTCGGCCGCAGGCTCCTGCGCCACCTCGGACTGATCCTGCTGCGCCGGCGCTGACTCGGTGGCTGCCGGCACTTCGGTGGGCGCGCCAGCTGCCGGCTGCTCGCGCAAAGCTGCCTCCAGTGCCGCCATGGCCGTGCGAATCTGCTGCGCATCGCCTGCGGCATTGGCCGCTTCCAGCGCCTTGGAGGCCTGCAGCACGGCCCGGTCGCGTTCGCCCAGCTGGCCGGCCTCGCGCTCGCGCGCGGCGCTCTTGCGCGCAAAGGCATCGTCGATGGGCTTGCGGAATGCATCCCATAGCTTCTGTTCCTGGCGCCGATCCAGCGGTACTGCCTGCGCCTCGACCTGCCAGCGCTGCTGCAGTGCCTTCACGGCGTCGATACGCAACTGGGGAGCAGCGCCCAGCACGGCCGCCTCTTCGATCATGGCGTGCCGCTGAGCCAGGCTCGCCTTTTGCGCCGCCGCCAGCGGTGCGCCAGCCTCGGACAACGCCTGCTTCCACAGCGGTTGCAGCTCCGCAAACACCTTTTCGCTGACATGCCCGCTGGCGCGCCAGCGCTCGCCGAACTGGTGCAGCACACGGCTGGCGGCCTTCCAGTCTGGCGTACCCAAAGCATCCTGCTGCGCAGCCCAGGCCTTGACCTCGTCGATCAGTGCCTGACGCTGGGAACGGTGCTGGGCGCTTTCGGCGCGCACCTTTTCCAGCCATGCCTCCACCGCCTTGTGCGCCTGATTGCATGCCTCGTCGAAGCGCTTCCACAGGGCATGGTTGGCCGGTGCGCCCTGATCGGCGCGCTTCCACTGTTCACGCAGCTGGCGCAGGGTTTCCTGCAGCTTGCGTCCACCCAGCGCCTGGCCTTCCGGACGCTGGTTCAACGCTTCGGCCTTGGCCACCAGCTCCTCGCGCACCTGGTCGGCGCTCCAGCGCTGCCAGCCCTCCAGCTCGCCCGCTGCCACCAGCGCTGCATGCACCTTCTGTTCCAGATCGCCATCGATCAGCTTGCCATGCACCTTGAGCACCGCGCGCAATGCGGTTGCGGCACCGGTGCTGGCCTTGCCCTGACCTTGCGCCGTGGCCTCCTGCAGCTTGGCCAGCGCCTCGCCAACTGCCTGCTGCGCCGCCTCCAGCTGCGCTGGATCGGCCTTGGTGCGCACGGCGGGGACGGCCGCAGCCGGACCACGAGCCGTAGCTGCCTTCTCTGCCTCGGTGGGCAAGCCACGCGCTTGCCGCAGCTCGTCGGCCCACACGGGCACTGGCGGCAACGCGGCTTGCGGATCGGCGGCAGCCGCCACGGTCTGCTGGACTGCGGACTGGAAAGCCTCCCAGACCACCAGCAGCTGACTGCGCGAAGCGTCCAGCTGCGTCGGGAAGCGCGGCTCGACACTGGGCCACGAAGCATCGCCCGAGAGCTCCTGCGCCTGCGCCTGCCAGCGCTCGACATCGGCGCTCAGCAACGCCAGCGCCGCCTGCGCATCCTTCCATGGCTTGGTGGACAGCACCTCGATGCGCTGCGCCAGCAGCACTGCTGCCTCGCGCTGCACCTGCACGCGATGCTGCAGATCCTCAATGGTCTTGACGCGCTCGGCCAGCTGCGTCTTCAGCTGCGACAACGGCTCGCGCGACAGTGGTGCACCGGCGCGCGCGGCGTCGCGCTGCCAGGCCATGGCGTCGGCAATGTTCAACCGGGGCGCTGCCAGCAGCGCCTCGGCCTTGGCCGCCCAGTCCGCCGCGATGGCCTCCTGTGCCTGCGCACGACGCATTTCGTCCAGGCGTTCGCGCACGGCACGGGCAGCGCCCTTGTCGCGTGCGCTGAGTTCCTTGAAGACCTCCTGCAGCCGCTCGGGCGTCGGCTGGGTGGCCAGCCATTCACGTACCCGCGCCGCGCGCTCGCTCGAGGTAGCGGCAGAAAAAGCCCCCCCGGTCACCGCATCCAGAGGATGGGGCTCGCTGGTCTTGGCCTGAGGTTGAGGGGTTTCGGGAACGTCGGACATTTTGCTGCGGGAAGAAAAAGAAAACATGGTGCTCGCGGTGAAGGGATGCCAAACAGCGACCTGGGCTGCGCAGCACGCGCCAAGGCGCTGATGGCGCCTTGCAGGTCGCTATTTTGGCCCGGTTTGCCATGGATGCCTTCAGACCTCTGCCAAGCCTGAGGGGACTTGCATCAAAAGACCCACCCGCCTGCAGCCGAAAGACCTGCCCTGCCCCACTCATGGTGCGCCAGCGACCTGCTGCATGCGAACCGATAGCCCTGGCATTTCCGACGGCCCATCTGCCCGGCAAGCCTGAAAAAAAGAAACCCGGTGGCGCGAATGCCGCCACCGGGTCCGATGGCGGACCAGACAGTCCATATGCCATCGCTTCTTGCACCAAGGGAGAGTCTGGTCCCCAGGAGCAGGAGACAAGGGATTGCCTCCATGGGTTGCCGCACCAGGCAGGGTCTTGATGACTGCCGCCTTGCGAGGCTTCATGCCCGGCCGATGCCGGACGATTCAAGACTATCAAAGCTTCTGGGCGATAGGCAATAGTGTTGCGCAATGACACATGTGATGCACGCACCTTGCATCTACCGCTGTCATTGCTTTGGGCCCCAGGGAAAACAGCTTCACGAACATCCTTCAGAAGGGTTTTCTGGATCTTCGAACAGCTTGAATATAACTTTTTTGTATCAAAAAAAGAAACATCAGTATTGACCATGAATTTAGGGCTCTCCTAGAATCCGCCGATTCCATTTGTACCCAGTACATACCCCTAGCCCCGCCGATTCCGGCTTCGAGGGTCCGCAAGTTTCCGTTGCGCCGCGCGCACGGCACGGACCCATATGGCAACCCAATCCGGGCGAGCACGCCCGGCTCATATATAGAGTCCCTTGCAAGTGCCGATCTGATGCGGCGCACCGCATTGCGGGGGCTCGTTTTTGTCTGGAGAAAGGACGAGCTATGACAGCGTCTGGATCAGTGGTCGCCAGCGTACGCACCTTTGCGGCCAACATCGTCAACGGCCTGGTCGTCGTCACCCACAGCAGTTTCGCCCTGCTTGGCCTGGCCGTGGCGTTTGTGGCCATCGCCCTGACCGCGCGTCCCGACCTGCGCCACAGCGGCGAGGAGCAGCTACGTGGCTGGCTGCAGTCGCGCCAGCCGGTGAACACGAAAACAGCGCAGGCCGCAGAGGTGGCGACGCAGCCGGTCAGCGCTCCGGCAACACCGCGCCCTGCTGCAGCAACGCCGCGCCCCATCGCCATCAACCCCCAGCAGCTGCCGCGCGAGCAGGCCGCCGTCGCCTACTGGCTGAGCAAGAAGTACCGCGTGGCGCCGGAACCCGTGGCGGCGCTCGTGACCGAGGCCTATGAACTGGGCCGCAGCGCCAAGCTGGACCCGACGCTGATCCTGGCCATCGTCGCCATCGAGTCCAGCTTCAATCCGTTCGCGCAGAGCTCGGTGGGCGCCCAGGGCCTGATGCAGGTCATGACACGCGTACACACCGACAAATATGAAGACGTCGGCGGACACCTGGCCGCCTTCAACCCGCTGACCAACCTGCGTGTCGGCGTGCAGGTGCTACAGGAGTGCATCTCGCGCGCCGGCTCGCTGGAAGGCGGCCTGCGCTACTACGTGGGCGCTGCCAACCTGCCGCACGACGGGGGCTATGCCGCCAAGGTGCTGGCCGAGCACTTCCGCCTGCGCCAAGTGGCGGGCGGCCGTGCCGCCAGCCCGGCGCCCGCTCCGGCCAAGCCGGTACTGTCCACCAAGGCCCCGGCCGATGCGGCTCCGGCTACGCCTTCGGCCGCGCTGCCCCCTACCGCCGACAAGGTGGCGATGCTGGCCGGCGCCTGAACGCGTGCCGGCTGCACTTTCGCTCGGCTACACTCGAACGGTACGCGACTGGCGATAGGCGCGGCGCCCTTTGCAGGGCTGCTGCCGCTGACGTGGAATCCTCGCAGGGCAGCAGGCCCTGCCAACCACTGGGAAGCGTACCGCGCAGGCATGGAAAGTGATGCCCTGCCGCGATCCGTCGTTCGCCTGGGCACCCCTTGGCTCTTCAGGGGACACACGTTCACCGCAACGCCATCATGTACCAACGCAATATCCTTGTCGAACAAACCGATCCCGAGGTGTGGGCCGCCATCCAGGCCGAAGACCGCCGCCAGGAAGAACACATCGAGCTGATCGCCAGCGAGAATTACGCCTCGCCCGCCGTGATGGCCGCGCAGGGCTCGCAGCTGACCAACAAGTACGCCGAGGGCTACCCCGGCCGCCGCTACTACGGTGGCTGCGAGAACGTGGACGTGATCGAGCAGTTGGCCATCGATCGCGTGAAGCAGCTGTTCGGCGCCGAGGCCGCCAATGTCCAGCCCAACTCGGGCTCGCAGGCCAACCAGGCCGTGCTGATGGCCTTCGCCAAGCCCGGCGACACGATTTTGGGCATGAGCCTGGCCGAGGGCGGCCACCTGACGCACGGCATGCCGCTGAACATGAGCGGCAAGTGGTTCAACGTCGTCTCCTACGGCCTGAACGCGCAGGAAGAGATCGACTACGACGCCCTGGAAGCCAAGGCGCGCGAGCACAAGCCGCGCATCATCATCGCCGGTGCCTCGGCCTATGCGCTGCGCATCGACTTCGAGCGCTTCGCAAGAATCGCCAGGGAAGTCGGCGCCATCTTCTGGGTGGACATCGCGCACTACGCCGGCCTGGTCGTGGCCGGCGAGTACCCGAACCCGGTGCCGCACGCCGACGTCGTCACCTCGACCACGCACAAGAGCCTGCGCGGCCCGCGCGGCGGCATCATCCTGATGAAGGCGGAGCACGAGAAGGCATTGAACAGCGCCATCTTCCCCGGCCTGCAGGGCGGCCCGTTGGAGCACGTCATCGCCGGCAAGGCCGTGGCCTTCAAGGAGGCGCTGTCGCCCGAGTTCAAGACCTACCAGCAGCAGGTCGCAAAGAACGCCAAGATGTTTGCGGAGACGCTGACCGAGCGCGGCCTGCGCATCGTCAGCGGCCGCACGGAAAGCCACGTCATGCTGGTGGACCTGCGTGCCAAGGGCATCACCGGCAAGGAGGCCGAGGCCGCCCTGGGCAAAGCCCACATCACCATCAACAAGAACGCCATCCCGAACGACCCGGAAAAGCCCATGGTGACCAGCGGCATCCGCGTCGGCACCCCGGCGATCACCACACGCGGCTTCAAGGAAGAGGAAACGCGCCAGACCGCCCACCTGCTGGCCGACGTGCTGGAGAACCCGCACGACGAGGCGCACCTGGCCGCAGTGCGTGCCAAGGTGCACGCGCTCACCAGCCGCTTCCCGGTCTACCGCTGATGTCTCAGGCGGGCACCTGCCCGCCCACCGCACCGCCCCCATGAAGTGCCCTTTCTGCAGCCATCCCGACACCCAGGTCGCCGAGACCCGGGTGTCCGAGGACGGCACGCTGGTGCGCCGCCGCCGCCGCTGCGCGGCGTGCGACAAGCGCTTCACGACCTACGAGCGCCCGGAAGTCAACTTCCCGGCCATCGCCAAGAAGGACGGCCGGCGCGTCGAATATGACCGCGCCAAGCTGCTCGGTTCGTTCAAGCTGGCGCTGCGCAAGCGTCCGGTGAGCACGGTGCAGATCGACAGCGCTATCGAGCGTATCGAGGAAGAGCTGCTGCAACTGGGCCAGCGCGAGGTGCTGTCCAGCCGGCTGGGCGAACTGGTGATGCGCGAGCTGAAGAAGCTGGACAAGGTGGCCTATGTGCGCTTTGCCAGTGTGTACCGCAGCTTCGAGGACGTGGACGAGTTCCGCGCCCTGGTAGATGAGGTCGGAGAGTAGGAAGCTATATTTTTGATAGCTAAAGGCGCTTGTTCCATATGGGCAGGCGCCTTTTTTTATTGACAACCGAGTGATGCGACAGCGTTGAGAGAGGGATTCCACCCTCACCGCGACCCTCTCCCACAGGGAGAGGGAGCAAGAGCACCCCTCAGGCGTTGCTGGCGGGAATCGGGCGGACGGCCTGGCGCACGTCGCCGCACTGCGCGCGGTGGCGCAACGCATGGTCCATCAGCACCAGCGCCAGCAGCGCCTCGGCGATGGGCGCGGCGCGGATGCCGACGCACGGGTCGTGCCGGCCCTTGGTCACCACGTCCACCGGGCGGCCCTGCACGTCGATGGACGTGCGCGGGCTGATGATGGAGCTGGTCGGCTTGATGGCGATGGTCGCCTCGATGTCCTGGCCCGTGCTCAGGCCGCCCAGGATGCCGCCGGCGTGGTTGCTGGCGAAACCTTCGGGCGTGAGCGAGTCGCCGTGCAGCGTGCCGCGCTGCGCCGCGCTGGCGAAACCGTCGCCGATCTCCACGCCCTTGACCGCGTTCAGGCCCATCAGCGCGTGTGCGATGTCTGCGTCCAGCCGGTCGTACAAAGGCTCGCCCAGCCCCACCGGCACGCCGCTGGCCTGCACACGCAGGCGCGCGCCGCAGGAGTCGCCCGCCTTGCGCAGCGTGTCCATGTACGCCTCGTACTGCTGCACGTCGGCCACCGGCGCGAAGAACGGGTTGTGCGGCACGTGCTCCCAAGATTCGAACGGGAGCGTCAGCTCGCCCAACTGCGTCATGCAGGCCCGGATCTGCGTGCCGAACTTCTCGCCCAGCCACTTGCGCGCCACGGCGCCCGCGGCCACCGTGGGCGCCGTCAGGCGCGCCGACGAGCGCCCGCCGCCGCGCGGGTCGCGCAGGCCGTACTTGTGCCAGTAGGTGTAATCGGCATGGCCGGGGCGGAACTGCTGGGCGATCTCGCCGTAGTCCTTACTGCGCTGGTCTTGGTTGCGGATCAGGAGCGCGATCGGCGTGCCGGTAGTGCGGCCCTGGTACACGCCCGAGAGGATTTCCACCGCGTCGGGCTCCTGGCGCTGGGTGACGTGGCGGCTTGTGCCGGGGCGGCGGCGGTCCAGGTCGTGCTGGATGTCGGCCTCGGACAGCTCCATGCCCGGCGGGCAGCCGTCGATCACGCAGCCGATGGCCGGGCCGTGGGATTCACCGAAGTTGGTGACGCAAAACAGGGTGCCGATGGTGTTGCCGCTCATAGGGGCGGCATTATCGCCCAGCCCCTACACTATCAAAAGCATAGCTGCAGGCCATTTACCCATCACGGCCCGGGCCTGTTTTGACCGAAATTTCCTCAGCCGGGCTGGCCCTGTTGCTGCGGCGCGGCTTCGTCCTGCGGCCAGTCGCGGATGTAGGCCTTGAGCAGCTTGTTCTCGAAGTTCTGGCTGTCCACCACCGCCTTGGCCACGTCGTAGAAGCTGACCACGCCCATCAGCATGCGGTTTTCCATCACCGGCATGTAGCGCGCATGGCAGCCCAGCATCATGCGGCGCACCTCGTCCATGTCGGTCTCCAGCGTGCAGGTGACGGGCGCGTCGTCCATGGCGGTGCGCACCAGCAGCGTGCCGACGCTGCCGCCGTTCTTGGCCAGCACCTGGTTGATCTCGCGGAAGGTGAGCATGCCGACCAGCTCGCCGTATTCCATCACCACCAGCGAGCCGATGTCCTTCTCGGCCATGGTCTGCACGGCCTGCGCTAGGCGCTCGTCCGGCGTCACGGTGTAGAGGGTGTTGCCTTTCAGGCGCAGGATGTCGCTGACTTTCATGGGTGTCTCGCAAGGGGCAGTGAAGGCGGCGGCGCCGCAGGGGCACGGGAAAATATAGCCCACAATCCCGGGCGCCCCGACCACACTGGAGACATGGATGCCCGGCTACTCCGACCCCGGCTTCGACACGCTGGCGCTGCACGCCGGCGCCGCGCCCGATGCGGCCACCGGCGCGCGCGCCACGCCGCTGTACCTCACGACCTCGTTCGTGTTCGAGTCGAGCGACCACGCCGCCTCGCTGTTCAACCTGGAGCAGCCCGGCCACGTCTACAGCCGCCTGAGCAACCCGACCACCGCCGTGCTGGAGCAGCGCATGGCGGCGCTGGAGGGTGGTGTGGGGTCGATCGCCACCGCCAGCGGCCAGGCTGCGCTGCACCTGGCCATCGCCACCCTGATGGGCGCGGGCGGACACATCGTCGCCAGCAGCGCGCTGTACGGCGGCTCGCACAACCTGCTGCACTACACCCTGCGCCGCTTCGGCATCGAGACCACCTTCGTCGCGCCCGGCGACCTGGACGGCTGGCGCGCCGCCATCCGGCCCACCACGCGCCTGCTGCTGGGCGAGACCGTGGGCAACCCTGGCATGGAGGTGCTGGACATCCCGGCCATCGCGCAGATCGCCGAGGACGCCGGCGTGCCGCTGCTGGTGGACTCGACCCTCACCTCGCCCTGGCTGATCCAGCCGTTCGAGCACGGCGCGCACCTGGTCCACCACTCGGCCACCAAGTTCCTGTCCGGCCACGGCACGGTGATCGGCGGCGTGTTGGTCGACGGCGGGCGCTTCGACTGGGAAGGCGGCGCGGCGGCGGGCAAATTCCCCGAGCTGACCGAGCCGTACGACGGCTTTCACGGCATGGTGTTCACCGAGGAATCCAGCGTCGGTGCCTTCCTGCTACGCGCGCGGCGCGAGGGCCTGCGCGACTTCGGCGCGTGCCTGAGCCCGCACAGCGCCTGGCTGATCCTGCAGGGCATTGAGACGCTGCCGCTGCGCATGGAGCGGCACATGCGCAACACCGAGAAAGTCGTGCAGTTCCTGGCCAGCCACCCGTTCGTGGCGCGCGTCGGCCACCCGATGCTCAAGTCGCACCCGAGCCATGCCCTGGCGCAGAAGCTGCTGCCGCGCGGCGCGGGCTCGGTCTTCAGCTTCGACCTGAAGGGCAGCCGCGCGCAGGGCAAGGCGTTCATCGATGCGCTGCAGCTGTTCAGCCACCTGGCCAACGTGGGCGACGCCAAGAGCCTGGTCATCCACCCGGCCAGCACCACACACCACCGCATGGACGACGCAGCGCTGGCGGCCGGCGGCATCGGGCAGGGCACGATCCGCCTGTCCATCGGGCTGGAGGAGGCCGACGACCTGATCGACGACCTGAAGCGTGCGCTGAAAGCGGCAGAAAAGGCAGGTGCGTGATGCAGTACGAAGTCCATGGCGCCCCCGCCTACTGCTACACCGGCGGCAAGCCCTTCGATCCGGCCCAGCCCACCGCCGTGCTCATCCACGGCGTGCTGGGCGACCACAGCGTGTGGGCCTGGCAAAGCCGCTGGCTGGCCCACCACGGCTGGAACGTGCTGGCCGTGGACCTGCCCGGCCACGGCAGGAGCGGCGGCGACGCGCCCGAGAGCGTGGAGCAGGCCGCCGCCTTCGTCGCCGCGCTGCTGGATGCCGCCGGCGTGCAGCGCGCGGCGCTGGTCGGGCACAGCTGGGGCTCGCTGATCGCACTGCAGGCGGCAGCTGATCTGGGCGAGCGCATCAGCCACCTGGTGCTGGTCGGCACGGCCTATCCGATGAAGGTCTCACCGGCGCTGATCGAGGCGTCGCAAAGCGATCCCGAGCAGGCATTGAAACTGGTCAACGTGTTCTCGCGCAGCACGCTGGCGCCGCCCAGTGGTGCCGGCGCGTGGGTCTATGGCGCCGGGATGGCGCTGGGCCGGCGCGTGCTGCAGGGCAACCGCACGGCCAACGTCTTCCAGCGCGGTTTCATCGCCTGCGACCGCTACGCCAATGGCGAGCAGGCCATCGCTGCCCTGCAGTGCCCGGTGCTGTTCGTGCTGGGCGCGCGCGACCAGATGACGCCGCCGAAGGCCGCACGCACGCTGATCGACGCGGCGCGCGGCGCCGGCAAGGCGGTGCGTGTGGTCGAGCTGCCCGTGGGGCACCACCAGATGCAAGAAGCGCCCGAGGCCACGCTGGCGGCGCTGCGCGACTTCCTGCGCTGAGCGGAGAACCAGGCCAGGCGGCTCCAAGCGCATCCGCCGCCTGGCGGCAAGCCCTGCGGCACAAGCCCCCGGAAGTTTTGGGTGCAGTGCAGCAATGAATCGCCGCGCGCCAGTGCGCAGCGGCCACAATCGCCCCCCATGCCTTCCCCTGCCCTGCCTCCTTCCACCGCCGTCCTGCTGTGCAACCTGGGCACGCCTGACGCGCCCACCGCGCCGGCGCTGCGCCGCTACCTGGCGCAATTCCTCGGCGACCCGCGCGTGGTCGAGATCCCGCGTCTGGCCTGGTGGCCGATCCTGCACGGCATCATCCTGCGCACCCGGCCACGGCGCTCGGCCGCCAAGTACGCCACCGTCTGGACGCCCGAGGGCTCGCCCCTGGCCGTGTGGACGCAGCGCCAGGCCACGCTGCTGCGCGGCTGGCTGGGCGAGGCTGGCCAGCATGTCGCCGTGCAGTACGCCATGCGCTACGGCAATCCGTCCATCGCCTCGCAGATCGACGCGCTGCAGGCCGCGGGCGTGCAGCGCGTGCTGGTGCTGCCGCTGTACCCGCAATACTCCAGCACCACCACCGCCAGCATCTTCGACGACGTGGCCGCCTTCGTGCGCCGCGCGCGGGTGTACCCCGAGCTGCGCTTCATCAACAGCTACCACGACCACCCGGCCTACATCGCCGCGCTGGCAGCGAGCGTGCGCGCGCACTGGGCGCGCGAGGGCGGCCCGGCGGACAAGCTGGTCATGAGCTTTCACGGCATCCCCGAGCGCAACGTGCGCCTGGGCGACCCGTACGCCGACGAATGCCGCACCACCGCCCGGCTGCTGGCCGAGGCGCTGGACCTGGACGAGTCGCGCTACGCCATCACCTTCCAGTCGCGCTTCGGCCCCGCCCAGTGGCTGCAGCCCTACACCGAGCCCACGCTGGTCGCCCTGGCGCAGGGCGGGACGAAGCGCGTGGACGTGATGTGCCCGGGCTTTCCCGGCGACTGCCTGGAAACGCTGGAGGAAATCAACGACGAGGCGCGCGAGGCGTTCCTGCACGCCGGCGGCCAGGAGTTCCGCTACATCCCGTGCCTGAACGACAGCCCGGCATGGATCGACGCGCTGCGGGCGATCGCGCAGCAGCACCTGTCGGGCTGGCCGACGGCGCGGCCGGTGCTGTTTGATTGAACGATTCGGCCGCCAGCGCTTGTGCAGCCAGGACGCGCAGCTATTGAATCAGCAGCTGAGCGCCGCTTGAAGCGGTGCCTGCTGGCCGGCCGGCATGGCCAAGGCACGCGAGCGCGGGCGGCCAGCCCCATGCCATCCCGCTTGCCGCCGAGGGCGATTGCATCCTGTCGCCCGGGCGCGCCACAATCGCCCGCATGAACCTTTCTGCCGAGTCCATGCGTCTGGACAAGTGGCTGTGGTGCGCGCGCTTCTACAAGACGCGCAGCCTGGCCGCCGACGAAATCGGCCGTGGCCGCGTCATGGTCAACGGCCAATTGGCCAAGGCCGCGCGCGACCTGCGCGTGGGCGACACCGTGGCGCTGCGCCAAGGCAGCGTGCCGCGCACCGTGGTGGTGCGGGGCTTGAGCAACATGCGCGGACCGGCCCCGATGGCGCAGCAGCTGTATGAGGAAACCCCCGAGAGCCTGGCCGAGCGCGAGCGGCTGGCGCAGGCGCGGCGGCTGGCGCCGGAGCCGGCGGCGGCGCTGCGCGATGGCCGGCCGACGAAGCGGGACCGGCGCAATATCGACCAGCTGCGCGGCGGCTGGGGGGACCGGTGGAGCGCGTCGGTGGATGCCCCCTCCACAGGCAAGCCCTGAGCACGTTGCGCCCGGCAGACCAAAAAGCCCCAAAACCCGGCCCTGACTGGCCCGCGCGCGGCGCGGGGCACAGCAGATGCGTTCTCGACCACTGGAGCAAGACGTGCAAGGACCCGACCCGAAGAACAAGCACCCCATGGAAGGTTTTCCGCAGGTCTGCTTCATCCGTAACACCGTCCGCAACCCGCACATCGTGGTCGGGGACTACACCTACTACGACGATCCGGAGGATTCGGAGGGCTTCGAGCGCAACGTGCTCTACCACTTTCCCTTCATCGGCGACAAGCTGATCATCGGCAGGTTCTGCGCCATCGCGCGCGGCGCCAAGTTCATCATGAACGGCGCCAACCACAAGCTCTCCGGCATCTCCACCTACCCTTTCCAGATCTTCGGCAACGGCTGGGAAAAGGTCATGCCCCAGCCGGGCGACCTTCCCTACAAGGGCGACACGGTCATCGGCCATGACGTGTGGATCGGCTACGACGCGCTCATCATGCCGGGCGTGCGCATCGGCAACGGTGCCATCGTCTCGTCGCGCTCGGTGGTGACGACGGATGTGCCGGCCTACACCATCGTGGGCGGCAACCCGGCCCAGCCCCTGCGGCAGCGTTTCGATTCGGACAGCGTGGCCCGCCTGGAAGCCCTGGCGTGGTGGGACTGGCCCATCGAGCGGATCACGCAGCACCTCGGCCTGATCGTCACTGGCGACATCGACGCGCTGGCCCGTGTTGCCCCCGAGCCCGTCCGCGCGTCCCCGCCGCAGTGAAACCTGAGCGCCAGCCTGCCGCCCCCTGTTGTCGCGAGTCGCATCGCCGCCGAGGGTCAAAACAGCCGCCAGCCCATACAAATAAACCGCGTCCAGCTATCCTTTAAATAGCATCACCCTCTCCCGTACGGTGCCAGGCTGCTCCTGTCCTCGCTCACTCGCCCCACCTGCCCGATCGGCGGAAACGCCCGCTGCGGGCAGCCTACCCGCTCACACACCTTGCACCCCATCCCGATCGGCACGTAGGCCGCCGGGTCGCCCAGGTCCAATCCGCGCCCATAGACCAGCGCCCCCGCGTGCTGCACGTCGCAGCCCAGCGCCACCGAGAACTGCTGGGCCGGCGCGCCCCAGCCGCCGGCGCTGCGCGTCACGGTGCGGGCGATCCACAGGTACGAGCGCCCGTCCGGCATGCGCGCCAACTGGCGCACGATGCGCCCGGGCTGGGCGAAGGCCTCGTACACGTTCCACAGCGGGCAGCTGCCGCCGATCTTGCTGAAGTGAAAGTGCGTGGCCGACTGGCGCTTGCTGATGTTGCCGGCACGGTCCACGCGGATGAAGAAGAACGGCACGCCGCGCGCGCCCGGGCGCTGCAGAGTGGACAGGCGGTGGCACACGGTCTCGAAGCCCACGCCGAAGCGCTGCGCCAGCCGCTCAATGTCGTAGTGCAGGCCTTCCGCCGCGCGCAGGAAGCGCGTGTAGGGCAGCAGCAGGGCGCCGGCGAAGTAGTTGGCCAGGCCGATGCGCGCCAGGGTGTGCGCGGCGCCGTCCGTCAGGGGCGCGCCCTGCAGCACCTGCGCCATCTGCGGCTCCATCTCCAGAAACGCCAGCTGCGTCGCCATCTGGAAGGCGCGCTGCGCGGGCAGCAGGCTGGGCGCGAGGTGCAGCACGCGATCGGCGGCGTCGAAGCGGCGCAGCGCGGCGTCGCCCTCCTGCCCCGGCGGCGGTTCGGGCAGCAGCGCCACGCGCACGCCGTGGGCATCCTGCAGCCGCTGGGCAAGGGCCGTGTCGCTGGCACGCTCGGGCAGGCGCCAGTCCTGCGCCAGGGTTTCGGCCGCGTCGTCCAGCGGCGCGATGTGGTTGTGCTGCGAGAAGAAAAAATCGCGCACCTGCTCGTAGGCCATGGGTGCGGCGCTGCCGGCGCTGTGGCCGCTGCCCGCGCCTTCCAGCTGCTGCGACAGCGCGGCCAAGCGCTCGTCGGCCTCGCGCTGGCCGGCGTGCAGCGCCAGCAGGGTGCGCGCCACCGCCGGCATGTTGGCCGCCAGCTCGCGGATCTCGGCCAGCGACACGGCATCCTGCGGGCGCGCGCCGGCGGCGTCGGCCAGCACGTCGCGCAGGCCAGCCACCAGGCGCGCCTCGTCGTCGTCGGAAAAGCGCTGCACGTCCACGCCGAACACGGCGTTGATTTTCAGCAGCACCGACACGGTGAGCGGGCGCTGGTTCTGCTCGATCTGGTTCAGGTAGCTGGCCGACAAATCCAGCGCGCGCGCCAGCGCCACCTGGGTCATGCCGCGTTCCTCGCGCAGGCGGCGCAGGCGCACGCCCATGAAGGTTTTTTTCATATGCAGTGATTCGCAAACTTTGCAAAAACCCGCAGCAGCACTCGCAATGCTTCGCCATTTCAGGGCTCGTGCGGGAGGGCGATTGTGCGTAGATTGCGAAGCATGACAAGCCCCTGCTGTTCTTCTCCTGCCCTTCCCCGCAGCGCGGTGGAAACGCGCGACGTGGTCTTCCCGGCGCAGGCCAACCACCGCGGCACGCTGTTCGCGGGCCACGCGCTGGCCAGCATGGCGCGCGTGGCCTGGCTGGCGGCGCACGGCGCCGCCGGGCGCGACGTGGTCATGGCCGGCGTGACCGGCGTGCAGTTCCTGGCGCCCGTCGCGGTGGGCCAGGTGCTGACGCTGCGCGCCTGGGTCAGCCGCGTGGGCCGCAGTTCGCTGACGGTGTGCGTGCGCGGCCTGGCCGACGTGCCTGCCGCTGGCCCCGAGGACGTGCTGCAGGGCGTGTTCGAGATGGTGGCCGTGGACGCCCACGGCCGCCCTGCCCCCATCGACCTGGCACCCGCGCCAGCGCAACCGGAGACCACTGCCCCATGAATGCCGTCCTGACCCCCGTCCACCCTGCCGCGTCCGTCGCGCCTGACGCGCCGGCTGCGCCGAAGGCCAAGAAGTCCGTCGCCCTGTCCGGCGTCACCGCTGGCAACACCGCCGTGTGCACCGTGGGGCGCACCGGCAACGACCTGCACTACCGCGGCTACGACATCCTGGACATCGCCGAGGTCTGCGAGTTCGAGGAAATCGCCCACCTGCTGGTGCACGGCACGCTGCCCACGCACGCCGAGCTGGCCGCCTACAAGGCGAAGCTGAAATCGCTGCGCGGCCTGCCCCTGCACGTGCGCGCGGCGCTGGAGGCGCTGCCTGCCAACGCGCACCCGATGGACGTGATGCGCACCGGCGTGTCCGCGCTGGGCTGCGTGCTGCCGGAGCGCGACGAGCGCCCGCTGGCCGGCGCACGCGACATCGCCGACCGGCTGATGGCCTCGCTCGGCTCCATGCTGCTGACCTGGTGGCACCACAGCCACCACGGCCGGCGCATCGCGCTGGAGACGGACGACGACTCGATCGCCGCACACTTCCTGCACCTGCTGCACGGCCGCGCGCCCAGCGCCGCCTGGGTGCGCGCCATGCACACGTCGCTGAACCTGTACGCCGAGCACGAGTTCAACGCCTCCACCTTCACCGCGCGGGTGATCGCCGGCACCGGCAGCGACCTGTATTCGAGCATCGCCGGCGCCATCGGCGCGCTGCGTGGCCCCAAGCATGGCGGCGCCAACGAGGTGGCGCTGGAAGTGCAGCAGCGCTACGCCAGCGCGGACGAAGCCGAAGCCGACATCCGCCGCCGCGTGGCGAACAAGGAGGTGGTGATCGGCTTCGGACACCCGGTCTACACCGTGAGCGACCCGCGCAACACCGTCATCAAGGGTGTGGCGCGGCGGCTGTCCGAGGAGGCCGGCGCCATGCGCCTGTTCGACATCGCCGAGCGGCTGGAGGCGGTGATGTGGGAGGAGAAAAAGATGTTCCCCAACCTGGACTGGTTCAGCGCCGTGAGCTACCACCGGATGCAGATCCCCACCGCCATGTTCACGCCGCTGTTCGTCATCGCCCGCACCAGCGGCTGGGCGGCGCACGTGATCGAGCAGCGTATCGACAACAAGATCATCCGCCCGAGCGCGAACTACACCGGGCCGGAAGACCAGCGCTTCGTGCCCCTCGACGAGCGCGGCTGACGCCGCCTCTCGCTCCCTCTCCCGCCTGCGGGAGAGGGCGGGGGTGAGGGTGCCGGTCGTCGGCGCGGCGCTTGAACGCCCCTCACCCCCGCCCTCTCCCCCTGGCGGGAGAGGGAGCCAGAGCCGCCCGCCCTGAGCCGCCCGACCCACCCCAACCAGAATTCCACGACCCCGCCGCCCCCATGACCCACCCACGCCACCGCAAGCCCTTGCCCGGCACCGCCCTGGACTACATCGACGCCTGCGCCGCCGTCGAGGAATTGAGCCCCGGCGCCTGGGGCACGCTGCCTTACACCGCCCGCGTGCATGCCGAGAACATCGTGCGCCGCGCCGATCCCGCGCAGCAGGCCACGTTTTTGCAGCAGCTCATCGAGCGCCGGCGCGACCGGGACTTCCCCTGGTTCCCGGCGCGCGTGGTCTGCCACGACATCCTGGGCCAGACCGCGCTGGTGGACTTGGCCGGCCTGCGCGACGCCATCGCCGCACAAGGCGGCGACCCGGCGCAGGTCAACCCGGTGGTGCCGGTGCAGCTGGTCGTGGACCACTCGCTGGCGGTGGAGTGCGGCGGCTTCGACCCCGACGCCTTCGCCCGCAACCGCGCCATCGAGGACCGGCGCAACGAGGACCGTTTTCACTTCATCGAGTGGACGAAAAAGGCCTTCGCCAACGTCGATGTGATCCCGGCGGGGAACGGGATCATGCATCAGATCAATCTGGAAAAGATGTCGCCGGTGGTGGGCGTGGAAGGCGGCCTGGCCTGGCCCGACACCTGCGTGGGCACCGACAGCCACACGCCGCACGTCGATGCGCTGGGCGTGATCGCCGTGGGCGTGGGCGGGCTGGAGGCCGAGAGCGTGATGCTGGGCCGCGCGGTGTGGATGCGCCTGCCGGAGATCGTCGGCGTGCAACTGACCGGCCGGCGCCCGGCGGGCATCACCGCCACCGACATCGTGCTGGCGCTGACCGAGTTCCTGCGCCAGCAGAAAGTCGTGGGCGCGTACCTGGAGTTCCACGGCGACGGCGCACAGTCCTTGACCATCGGCGACCGCGCGACCATTGCCAACATGTGCCCGGAATACGGCGCCACCGCCGCGCTGTTCGCCATCGACGAGCAGACGCTGGCCTACCTGCGCCTGACCGGCCGGGACGATGCCCAGGTGCATCTGGTGGAGCAGTACGCACGTGCCGCTGGCTTGTGGGCGGACACATTGGCCGGTGCGCGGTACGAGCGCGTGCTGCGCTTCGATCTGTCCACCGTCGAGCGCAACCTGGCCGGCCCGTCCAACCCGCACCGGCGCCTGCCCACCCGCGCGCTGGTGCAGCGCGGCATCGCCGGGCCGGTCAAATTGCAGATGGCACGTGACGAAGAGGCCAACGGCCTGTTGCCCGACGGCGCCGTGGTCATCGCTGCCATCACCAGCTGCACCAACACCAGCAACCCGCGCAACGTCATCGCCGCCGCGCTGCTGGCGCGCAACGCACGCCGCCTGGGCTTGCAGCGCAAGCCGTGGGTCAAGACCTCGCTGGCGCCGGGCTCGAAGGTGGTCGAGCTGTACCTGCGCGACGCCGGCCTGCTGCCCGACCTGCAGGCGCTGGGCTTTGGCATCGTCGGCTTTGCCTGCACCACGTGCAACGGCATGAGCGGCGCGCTCGAGCCCGCCATCCAGCAGGAGATCGTGCAGCGCGGCCTCTACACCACCGCCGTGCTGTCGGGCAACCGCAACTTCGACGGGCGCATCCACCCGTATGCGAGCCAGGCCTTCCTGGCGTCGCCGCCGCTGGTGGTGGCCTACGCGCTGGCCGGCACCATCCGCTTCGACATCGAGAACGACGTGCTGGCGGTCGCGGGCGGGCGCGAGGTGCGCCTGCGCGACCTGTGGCCGAGCGACGAAGAGATCGACGCGGTGGTCGCAACGGCCGTGCACCCGGCGCAGTACCGCGCGGTGTACGAACCCATGTTCGCGCTGCGCCGGCAGGACGCGCTGGCCGTGCATCCACAGTACGACTGGCGCCCGCAGTCCACCTACATCCGCCGCCCGCCCTACTGGGACACCGAGGGCCTGGGTGCGCTGGCGGCCAGCCCGCGCACGCTGCGGGGCCTGCGCCCGCTGGCCATCCTGCCGGACAACATCACCACCGACCACCTCTCGCCCTCCAACGCCATCCTGGCGGACAGCGCCGCGGGCGAATACCTGGCGCGCATGGGCCTGCCCGAGGAGGATTTCAACTCCTACGCCACGCACCGCGGCGACCACCTGACGGCGCTGCGCGCCACCTTCGCCAACCCGACGCTGGCCAACGAGATGGTGCGCAGCGCCGACGGCACCGTGCGCGTGGGCTCGCTGGCGCGCGTGGAGCCCGAAGGCCAGGTCATGCGCATGTGGGAGGCCATCGAGACCTACCTGCAGCGCCGCCAGCCACTCGTAATCGTTGCCGGCGCCGACTACGGGCAGGGCTCGAGCCGCGACTGGGCTGCCAAGGGTGTGCGGCTGGCGGGGGTCGAGGTGGTCGTGGCCGAGGGCTTCGAGCGCATCCACCGCAGCAACCTGGTGGGCATGGGCGTGCTGCCGCTCGAATTTTTACCCGGCACCACGCGCCACACGCTGGCGCTGGACGGGCGCGAGGTCTACGGCGTGGAGGGCGAGCTGCAGCCCGGCGCCGAGCTGCGGTTGACCGTGCAGCGCCCGGGCGGCGAGGTGCTGCGCGTGCCGGTGCGCTGCCGGCTGGACACGGCCGAGGACCTGGCGGTGTACGAGGCCGGCGGCGTGCTGCAGCGCTTCGCGCAGGACTTCCTGGCGCGCAGCACGCTGCGGCAAATCCAAGCAAAATCGGCCTCCTGCCCATATGAATCACCGGCCTCCAGCTATCAATAAATGAGCAAACCCAGCACTTTGCGCATCCCGGCCACCTACATGCGCGGCGGCACCAGCAAGGGCGTGTTCTTCCGCCTGGAAGACCTGCCCGCCGCCTGCCAGCACCCCGGCCCGGCGCGCGACGCATTCCTGCAGCGCGTCGTCGGCAGCCCCGACCCGTACGGCAAGCAGATCGACGGCATGGGCGGCGCCACGTCCAGCACCAGCAAGTGCGTCATCCTGAGCCGCAGCCGCCGGCCCGGGCACGACGTGGACTACCTGTACGGCCAGGTGGCCATCACGGACGACGTGGTGGACTGGTCGGGCAACTGCGGCAACCTGTCCACCGCCGCCGGGGCGTTCGCCATCCACGCCGGTTTCATCGACGCCGAGCGGCTGCAGGGCAGCGGCACCTGCACGGTGCGCATCTGGCAGGCCAACATCGGCAAGACCATCCTGGCGCATGTGCCGATCGACAACGGCCAGGTGCGCGAGGACGGGGACTTCCTGCTGGACGGCGTGGCCTTCCCGTCGGCCGAGATCGTGCTGGAGTTCCTCGACCCGGCCGATAAGGGAGAGGAAGACGGTGGGGGCGCCCTGCTGCCCACCGGCAATGTGCAGGACGTGCTGGAGGTGCCCGGCGTAGGGCGCTTCGCCGCGACCTTCATCCAGTCCGGCATCCCGACCATCTTCCTGAACGCGCAGGAGCTGGGCTTCACCGGCCGCGAGCTGCAGGGCGCCATCAACGGCGACGCCGCGCAGCTGGCGCGCCTGGAGGCCATCCGTGCGCATGGCGCGCTGCGCATGGGCCTGATCGACCACATCGGGCAGGCGGCCACGCGCCAGCACACGCCGAAGATCGCCTTCGTCGCGCCGGGGCAGGACTATGCGACGTCCAGCGGACGGCAGGTCGCCGCGCACGAAGTCGATCTGCTGGTGCGCGCCCTGTCCATGGGCCAGCTGCACCACGCCATGATGGGCACCGCGGCCGTGGCAATCGCCACCGCGGCGGCGATCCCCGGCACGCTGGTCAGCCAGGCCGCAGGCGGCGCGCGCCAGCGGGTGCGCTTCGGCCACCCGTCGGGCACGCTGGCGGTGGGGGCCGAGGCGGCACAGGAGGCAAACGGCCAGTGGCGCGTGACGCGCGCGGTGATGAGCCGCAGCGCGCGCGTGCTGATGGAGGGTTGGGTACGCGTGCCGGCGGACGTCCTGTCGTGAGGCAGCCAACGCGCGACGTGTCTTTTTTGCCCCTCGCCCCCACGGGGGAGAGGGCCGGGGGTGACGGACCCCGAGCAGGCGCCACGCCCGCATCGCAGTCCCTCACCCCACCCTCACCCGCTAGCGGGAGAGGGAGAGGGAGAGGGAGAGGGAGAGGGAGAGGAAACAATACCAAAGATTGCAAGCCAAAATCGGCCCAATCCCATATGGAACAATGGCCTGCAGCTATGAATAACAGAGCAATCCGACCATGAATACCAAACAGCAACTCCAGGCCCTGGCCGCCGAGCGCCGCGGCGTCATCGTGCCCGGCGCGTTCAACGCCCTGTCCGCGCGCGTCGTGGCCGACGCCGGCTTCGAGGCGATCTACGTCACCGGCGCCGGCGTGACCAACATGTGGTTCGGCCTGCCCGACCAGGGCTTCATGGGCCTGTCGGACATCGCCGGGCACACCGCGCGCATCCGCGATGCGGTGGAGCTGCCGCTGATCGTCGATGCCGACACGGGCTTTGGCAACGCGCTGAACACCTACCATGCCGTGCGCACGCTTGAGCGCGCCGGCGCCGACTGCATCCAACTCGAGGACCAGGTCAGCCCGAAGCGCTGCGGGCACTTTAGCGGCAAGGACGTGATCGACACCGCCGAGATGGTCGGCAAGATCAAGGCCGCCGTGGACGCACGGCGCGACGGCGTGCTGGTCATGGCGCGCACCGACGCGGCCGCCGTGCACGGCTTCGAGGCGGCGGTGGAGCGGGCGCAGCAGTACGCCGAGGCCGGCGCCGACATCCTGTTCGTCGAGGCCGTGACGAGCGCGGACGAAGTGCGCGCCCTGCCCCGGCGCCTGGCCACGCCGCAGCTCATGAACATGGTCATCGGTGGCAAGACGCCGATCGCCGGCGCCGACGAGCTGGGGCGCCTGGGCTACGGCTTCGTGCTGTACGCCAACGCCGCGCTGCAAGGCGCGTTGGCGGGCATGCAGAAGGTGCTGGGCCAACTCAAGGCCACTGGCGAGGTGCGCGAGGACCCGGCGCTGGTCGCGCCCTTCGCCGAGCGCCAGCGGCTGGTGGGCAAGCCGCAGTGGGACGCGCTGGAGCAGCGCTACCGCTGAGAGCGGTCGAACGTCTGGGGCGGCGCGGGCAGACCGGGCGGGCTCAGTCCGCAGTTGGGCCTATGGGCAGTGCGCACGCTTTGCGCGACGATGGAGACCACCCGATTGCCTACCGTGACTGCCCTGGAGTCCGCGCCATGCCGATCCATGCCCTGCCCGATACCGCTACCGCACCGCTGACAGAATTCCTCAGCCACACCGCCGCCGCGCGGCTCGTCGCCCGGCACGGCGTGCTGCCCACACTGCGCGGCATGGCACGCGCCATCGAGGAAGACTTCATGCGCTGGCCCGCGTTCGACAAGTCGGCGCGCGTGGCCAGCCATTCGCGGCACGGCGTGATCGAGCTGATGCCGGTGTCCGACGGCCGCAGCTACGCCTTCAAGTACGTCAACGGCCACCCCGGCAACCCGGCGCACGGGCTGCCGACGGTGATGGCCTTTGGCGCGCTGGCGCGGGTGGACACCGGTCTGCCCGAATTCTTGAGCGAACTGACGCTGACCACCGCGCTGCGCACCGCTGCCACCTCGGCGCTGGTGGCTAGCCGGCTGGTGCGCCCGGACAGCCGCAGCATGGCGCTGATCGGCAACGGCTCGCAGGCCGAGTTCCAGGCGTTGGCCTTCCACGCGCTGCTGGGCATCGACCAGCTGCGCCTGTTCGACCCCGACCCGGCGGCCGTGGCCAAGCTGATCGTCAACCTGGCGCCCTACGACATGGAGCTGCAGCCGTGCGGCAGCACCGCCGAGGCGGTGCGTGGTGCCGACATCGTCACCACCCTGACCGCTGCCAAAGCGCGCGCCGCCGTGCTGCAGGCCAGGCACCTGGCGCCCGGCATGCACCTCAACGCCGTGGGCGGCGATTGCCCCGGCAAGACCGAGCTGGCGCCGCAGGTGCTGCGGCGCGCCCGCGTGTTCGTCGAGTACGAGCCGCAGACGCGCATCGAGGGCGAGGTGCAGCAGATGCCGGCGGACTTTCCGGTGACGGAGTTCTGGCGCGTGCTCACCGGCGACGCGCCGGGGCGCGGCAGCGCGGACGAGATCACGCTGTTCGACTCGGTGGGCTTCGCGCTGGAGGATTTTTCGGCCCTGCGCTACCTGCGCGACCTGGGCCGCGCCGCCGGGCTGCTGGAGCCGATCGACCTGGTCGCGGCGCCGGCCGATCCGAAGAACCTGTATGCGCTGCTGACGCCGTGGCTGGCGCAGCGGGGGCCGTCAACGCTCACGAAATGAAACGTCACCCCCCGATGGGCCGCCAGCATGGATCTCACACCCACTCCCGCCGGGCTCGACCATCGCCGCTGTGCCATTCGGCTGGAGTCAAACGGAGCCACCAACCCGCTGCGCAGCACTGGCTTGGCCCGCGAGCTGCCACCAGCCGGCTAATGGCCGTGTTGCCTTAAGCTGTTTCCCGGCAGCGACAGCACCCGCAACCAGTGCGGCCGAAAACTCAGCGCGAGGCTGACGGCCAACGCCGACGCGCCCAGCGCCATCACCCACACCAGCACGGCCATCGAGGCATGGTCCACCGCCAGGCACGAGCCCAGCGATGCCGCCAGTGCAAGCGCGCCCAGCACGCGCAGCCGTCGCGCCCCCGTCTGGCTGGGGCCCTCGGCGCCACGCACCTGACTCCAGTGGCCGTCCATGGCCAAGGCCAGCCAGCCCATGCCGGCAACGGCCGCCAGCAGGGCGGCAGACAGCAAGAGCGCGTCACGCATGGGCGGTCCCAGAAGCCGAAACCGAAGGCACCGAGCGCGCCCTGCGGCCCAGGCGGCGCGCGGCCAGTGCGGCCAACGCACCGCCCGCCAGCAGAAACAGATCGACGCCCGCCACCGGCCAGTAGCCCGCCACCAGCGTCGTGCCCAGGTGGTCGCCGGTGGTGGCCCAGTTCAGCAGCACCGCCGCGACGGCCAGCACGGCAATGGCGCCGCACTGCTCGCGCCACGCCGGCGACAGGCGGCCCAGGGCCACCGGCGCGCTGCGCCAGAAGGCGTGCGCCATGGCCAGCACCCAGGTGGCCCAGAAGGCGTACTGCTCCACGTCACCACGCGGCGGCCAGCCGGTGGGCAGCGCGGCCGGCAGCAGGCGGTTGGCCACCAGGATGCCCAGCGCGGCCAGGACCATGCCGGTCACCGTGGTCACCGCCAGCGCATCGACCACGCGCGCGCCCTGGCCGCCCGCGCGGGCGTGCTGCTGCTTGCGCTTTTCCACGAAGAACACGAAGCCGGTGGCGATGCACACGCAGCCCATCAGCCCGCCCAGCACGTACAGCCAGCGCAGCAGCCAGTGGCGAAAGTGCTGCAGATGCAGGCCGGTCAAGAACTCGTTCACGCTGTCCACGGCCGTGCGCGGCGGGTCCTCGCGCAGCAGCTCGCCGGTGCTGGCCTTGAAGTGCATGCCGTTGCCCACCAGCGCGATACGGTCGGTGCCGGCCCGGTAGACGCTCACATAGCCGTTGGCGTCGCCCACGTGCTGCAGGGCCAGAAAGCCCACCTCGCCGGCCATGCCCTGCGCGGCCCAGCGCTGCTGCGCCTGCGCCACCATGGCGTCCACCGAGGCCAGCGGCGCGGGCACGCCGGCGCGCTCGTGCGGCAGGCCGGTCTCGCGCGCTTCCACCTGCTCATGCAGGTCGTGCAGCGGGCGCAGCTGCGTGTGCGCGACGGGAAAGTAGATGCCGGCGAAGATCACCAGCCCGGTGAAGGCGAAGAAGAAATGGAACGGCAGCGCCAGCACGCCGGTCATGTTGTGCAGGTCCAGCGTGCTGCGCTGCGTGCTCTTCTTCGGCCGGAAGGTGAAGAACTCGCGGAAGACCTTGCGGTGCATGACCACGCCGCTGACCAGCGCCACCAGCATGACCAGCGCAGCCAGGCCCACGATCCACGTACCCAGCCGCTTCCACTGCAGGTTCAGGCTGTAGTGCAGCGGGTAGAAGAAGCGGCTGCCGACCTTGAGCTGGTCGTCGGGCAGCAGGGCGCCGCTGCGCGGATCGACGGTGCGCGTGCCGAAGACGCCCTCGTCGGGGTTCTTCGCGTTGGGCACGACATAGTTGGCGAAGACGTTGAGCACCGGGTCGCGGTGCGTGGTGTAGGCGCCCCAGCGGCGCACGGTGTCGAAGCGCTCGGGCATGGAGCCGTTCACGCGGCCCTGCATGCGCTGGAGGCTCTCGCGCGTGGGCTGCATGTCCTCGAAGACCGGCCGCAGCATGCGGTCGAACGACGGCATGGGCTGCGGCGCGAAGCGCGACTCGGGGATGGCCCAGCGGTCGATCTCGCGGTCGAACACCGACAGCGCGCCGAAGAAGAACACGACCATCAGCACGAAGCCGAGCGCCAGCCCGAACCACGTGTGCAGCCAGGCCATGCCGAGGCGGAAATTCTGGAACATGGGAAGGCTCTCCTTATCCGAGCAGTGCCATCTGCAGCAGCGACGCCGCACCGGCCATCGCAGCCCCACCGCCCGCCAGCACGCACCAGGCGCGCACCAGGCCGGGCGTGAAAAAAGCCCAGCAGAAAACGCCGACGTACAGCAGCAGGCCGAACATGGCGGCCAGGTGCTCGGCGTCATGGAATGGCATGTCCAGGGCATGCAGGCCGGCCAGCGCCAGCGCGATGAAACCCCAGCAAAAACCGTAGCCCCCCAGCACGGCGGCGGCGGTGCGCAGCACCACCTGCGCGCGGGTCGAGCGGGGGGAAGTGGCAGCAGCAGTCACGGGTGGGCCTGCATCAGAAGGCGGCGCGCACGGTCAGCGTGACGTTGCGCGGGTCGCCGTAGTTGCCGTAGTCCAGGTTGGTCCAGTACTTGCGATTGGTGAGGTTGTTCAGCGCCAGCGTGGCGCTGGCCTTGGGCGTGAACTGCCACGTGGCGCGCAGGCTCACCAGGGTGAGCGGCGACTCGGTCACGGTGACCGCGCCCAGGGTCGGGTGCGGCACGTTGTAGCCCTCGAGCTTGCTTTGCCACTGCAGGTCGCCGCCCACGGTCAGGGGCGAAAGGCTGCCGCCGAAGCGGTAGTCGGCGCCCAGGCGCAGCAGGTATTCCGGCAGGTTGGCCCAGATCAGGTCGTTGGCGTTGCGCGTGACCTTGGCACGCGTCAGGCCGGCCGTGGCGTGCAGCTGCGGCGTGAGCTGGCCGGCGAGGTCGATCTCGAAGCCCTGCGAGCGCGTGCCGTCCACGGCCCTGTAGGGCGTGCCGCCATCGGGCAGGCTGCCCTGCGGGCGGCTGCTGTCAACCACGCCGAAGTTGTCCTGGCGCGTCTGGAAGACGGCGAACGAGGCCTGCAGCCGGCGCTCCAGCAGTTCGGCCTTGACGCCCAGCTCGGCATTGCTGCCCTGCACCGGCGCCAGCGGGTTGTTGTCGCGATCGCGGTAGTTCTGCGGGTTGAAGATGCGCGTGTAGCTGGCGTAGGCCGCCAGCTGCGGGGTGATGTCGTAGACCAGCCCCGCGTAGGGCGTGAGCTTGCGCTTCACGTCCTGCACGGCGGAGGTGCCGGTGAAGGCGCCGGCGGTGTCGTAGCTGTCCACCTCGCGGTGCCAGTTCGTCACGCGCAGGCCGGTCAGCACCGACAGCGGCTCGCTCACGCGCCAGCGCGCGGAGGCGTACAGGCCCGTCTGGCGCGTGTTCTGGTCGCGCCACGCCCCGGTGCGCCGGTAGGCGGGCTCCGGCGCACTGCCGTCCCAGTCGTAGATGTTCGGGATGGTGTGGCTCCACCCGGCCAGCGAGCCGTACAGGTCGGTGGTGGACACCATGCGCGAATGGCTCATGCCCAGCACCAGGTCGTGCCGGCGCCCGCCCAGGGTGAACTTGCCCGACAGGTAGCCGTCCAGCTGGTCCTGCACGTCCTGCCCGCCGGAGATGCCGGCGTACAGCCGCATGCCGGCGCCGGTCACGCGATCGGGGAATGGCGCGCTCGCCGTGGTGGCGCCATAGCCGTACGTGGCCAGGCGGAAGCTGTCGCCCCGGGTGCGGCTCACGCTGGCGCGCAGGCTCCAGTCGTCATTGAGCTGGTGGTCCAGGCTGGCAAAGGCGGTGGTGGAGGTGCGCTCCCAGCGGGTCCACGACGGCGAGAAGCTGGTGCTCACGGGCAGGTCGATGCGGCTGCCGTCGGACGCGAAGCGCGGAATCGTTCCCCAGATGGGCGCGGTGGGCGTGTTGGACTGGCGCTGGATGCCGGCCGTGAGCACCGTGGCGTCGCCCAGGTCGGCCTCCAGCACGGCCAGCGCGGCGAGCTTCTTGTCCTGGTAGCGGTCGCGGAAGCTGTGCTTGTGCTGCGGCGCCAGCACCACGCGGGCGCGCACGTTGCCGCGTTCGGTCAGGGGCGTGTTCACTTCCACTTCGCCGCGCCACAGGTTCCACGAGCCGGCGGTGGCCGAGACCGAGGCGGCAAATTGCCGCTGCGGACGCTTGCGCACCAGGTTCACGGTGGCCGACGGCACGCCGACCCCCGTCAGGATGCCGTTGGCACCGCGCACCACCTCGACGCGCTCGTACAGCGCGGTGTCGTATTCCTGGTTGGTGGCGTTGCTGTACGTGGGAATGCCATCGACCTGGAAGTCGGTGATCTGAAAGCCGCGCGCGTAGTACGCCGGGCGCTGCGTGTCCCACATGGTCACGAACACCCCGGTGACCTTGCGCAGCACGGCGTCGACGCTGGTCAGTCCCTGCTGCTCGATCTGCTCGCGCGACACCGACGACATCGACTGCGGCGTCTCGCGCGGGGTCAGTGGCAGGCGGGTGCTGGCGCTTTCGCGTGCGCTGGTGATCGTCATGCCCGCCAGGGCCGGCGCGTTGCCGTCGCTGGCTTCTGCAGCCGGTGCGGCGGCGGCGTCGGCGGCCTGTGCCAGCGCCACGGCAGGCAGGAACAGCGCCGTGGCGGCGGCCAGGGCGAGGGGATGAATGGCATAGGCCATCCGGCTGCCAGAAACAGGCATGCAACAACTCCGCGAGATCCCGCAAGGGACAAGGTCAACGACAGGCTGGCTGGCAGCGCGACTCTCGCGGAGGGCACGGCGTGGCTAGGAAAAGAGCCGACGAGTATAAATGTGAATCACTCTCATTATACATACGAACGACAGGATGGCCAGTCGCTGGTCCGGACGGGCTGGGGCGTGCACCCGGGCGGCCACTCAGGCTGCCACCGATGTACGTGCGCCCCCGCTACAGCAACTCGACTCCCTTGAGCGTCACGAAACTCGTCTCCCGCGTCACGGCCACGAAGTCCTGCAGCCACGGCCGCGCCGACACCTGCGGCAGACACGCCGCATGCAGCTCGCCGCGCAGCCCCTGCGGCCCGATGGGGCGCGCCGCCACGTAGCCCCGGTCCAGGTAGCCCTGCACCGCCCACAACGGCAGCGCCGCCACGCCGCGGCCGCTGGCCACCAGCTGCAGCATGGCCACCGTCAGCTCGGTGGTGCGCCGCGCAGGGCGCACGCCGGCGGGCTCCAGCACCTGGCGCACCAGGTCCAGCATGTCGTCGGGCACCGGGTAGGTGATGAGCGTCTGGTCGGCGAAGTCCCCGGCCGCCAGCCACGCCTTGGCCAAGAGCGCGTGGCCGTGCGCCAGCAGCGCGCGGATCTCGAAGGCGAACAGCGGGTGGTGGTCCACGGCGGCGGCGTCGCCGGCGTCCACCTCGGAGACGATGGCCACGTCCGCCCGCCCCTGGTGCAGCAGGCCCACCGGGTCGGCGTGGAAGCCGCTGACGATGTCCAGTTCCACCTCGGGCCAGCGCGCGCGGAAGGCGTCCATGGCCGGCATCAGCCAGTCGAAGCAGGTGTGGCACTCCACGGCGATGCGCAGCTGCCCGCCCTGGCCCTGCAGCAGGCGCGCCACGTCGCGCTCGGCCGCCTCGACCTGGGGCAGCACGGCGTCGGCCAGTTGCAGCAGGCGGCTGCCCACGGCGCTGAACTGCGGCGGCACCGATTTGCGCTCGAACAGCGGCGCGCCGTAGCGCTCCTCCAGCAGCTTGACCTGGTGCGACAGGGCCGACTGCGTCAGGTTCAGCAGCTGCGCCGCACGCACCAAGCTGCCGCTGTCGCGCAGGGCCTGCAACGTACGCAGGTGGCGGATTTCCAAAACCGAGGCGCTCAACATCGAAATCATTCAAGTTGAAGTGTGAAAATTTTCGTTTGAATAATAAACCCAGGCCGGCGAGCATCGGCGCATCCGTTTTTTCGTTCGTGTTTTCAAGGACTGCGCCATGACCCCGACCGCCGCTGCGGCCCCCCGCCCCACTCTGACCCACACCCTGGGATTTCCGCGCATGGGCGCGGCGCGCGAGCTGAAGTTCGCCCTGGAGCGCCACTGGCGCGGCGAGATCGACGCTGCCGCGCTGGACGCCGTCGGCGCCACGCTGCGCGCGCGTCACTGGCAGGCGCAACAGGACGCGGGCCTGGCCTTCGTCACCGTGGGCGACTTCGCCTGCTACGACCATGTGGCCCACCACATCCAGTTGCTGGGCTGCGAGCCGGCGCGCTTCGGCTTCGGCGCCGATGCGCCCGAGCTGGCGCGCTATTTCGCCATGGCGCGCGGCGCGCAGGGCGGCGGGCACCACGTCTGCGACGCCGGCTGCACGCACGGCGCGGCCGCCGCCCCCACCGGCCACGCCGCGCTGGAAATGACCAAGTGGTTCGACACCAACTACCACTACCTGGTGCCCGAACTGCACGCCGATACGCAGTTCCACCTGGGCAGCCAGCGCCTGTTCGACGAGGTGGCCGAGGCGCAGGCGCTGGGCCACGCGGTGAAGGCGCAGCTGATCGGCCCGCTCACCTTCCTGTGGCTGTCCAAGGACAAAGGCGCCACGCTGTTCGACCGCTTGGCGCTGCTCGGGCGCCTGCTGCCCGTGTACGCCGAGATCCTGGCGCGCCTGAAAGCCCTGGGCGTGCAGTGGGTGCAGATCGACGAGCCCATCCTGGGCCTGGAGCTGCCGCCCGCGTGGACGCAGGCCTTCGAGCCCGCCTACTGGCAGCTTGGCAAGGCGGGGCCGCAGGTGCTGCTGGCGACCTACTTCTCGCCGCTGCAGGAGCACCTGCGCCTGGCCTGCCAGTTGCCCGTGGCCGGGCTGCACGTGGACGCCGTGCGCGCGCCCGAAGAGCTGACCGGCGTGGCCGACTGGCTGCCCGGCTACAAGGTGCTGTCGGTGGGCATCGTGGACGGGCGCAACGTCTGGCGCACCGACCCGGACGCGGCGCTGCAGCTGCTCGCGCCCATCGCCGCCAAGCACCCCGGCCCGCTGTGGCTGGCGCCGTCGTGCTCGCTGTTGCACGTGCCGGTGTCGCTGCAGGGCGAGGAGGCGCTGGACCCGCAAGTGCGCTCCTGGCTCGCCTTCGCCACGGAAAAGCTGGATGAATTGACGCTGCTGGCCGGCCTGCTGGACGGCCGCGTGGCGCCTGATGACGCGCGCCTCGCCGCCGCCCGCGCCGCCGTCGCCAGCCGCCGCGCCAGCGCACGCGTGCACCGCCCGGATGTGGCCCGCCGGCTGGCCGAAGCCCCGCCTGGCGCCGACCGGCGCGCCGCGCCGTTCGCCGCGCGCCAAGTGGTGCAGCGCACGCGCCTGGGCCTGCCGCTGCTGCCCACCACGACCATCGGCTCGTTCCCGCAGACGCCCGAGATCCGCGCTGCGCGCGCCGCGCACCGCCGGGGCGCGCTGGCGACGCAGGAATACGAAGCGCAGATGCGCGCCGAGATCGAACGCGTCGTGCGTCGCCAGGAGGCGCTGGGCCTGGACGTGCTGGTGCACGGCGAGGCCGAACGGAACGACATGGTGGAATATTTCGGCGAGCAGCTTGCGGGCTTTGCCTTCACCGCCAACGGCTGGGTGCAGAGCTACGGCTCGCGCTGCGTCAAGCCGCCCATCCTGTACGGCGACGTGGCGCGCGAGCAGCCCATGACGGTGGCCTGGACGCAGTACGCGCAGAGCCTCACGAACCGCCCCATGAAGGGCATGCTGACCGGGCCGGTGACCATCCTGCAGTGGTCCTTCGTGCGCGACGACCAGCCGCGCGCACTGACCTGCGAGCAGATCGCCTGGGCCATCCGCGACGAGGTGACAGACCTGGAGGCCGCCGGCATCGCCATCGTGCAGATCGACGAGCCGGCCCTGCGCGAGGGCCTGCCGCTGCGCCGCGGCCAGTGGCAGGCCTACCTGGACGGCGCCACGCGGGCTTTTCGCATCGCCGCCAGCGGCGTGGGCAACGCCACGCAGATCCACACCCACATGTGTTACAGCGAGTTCGGCGACATCCTGCCGGCGATCGCCGCCCTGGACGCGGACGTGATCACCATCGAGACCAGCCGCTCGCAGATGGAACTGCTGGAGGACTTCGGACGCTTCGCCTATCCGAACGAGATCGGGCCGGGGGTGTATGACATTCACTCGCCGCGCGTGCCGGGTGAGGGGGAGATGGTGGCGCTGCTGCGGCGGGCGGCGCGGGTGGTGCCGGTGCGGAACCTATGGGTGAACCCGGATTGCGGGTTGAAGACGCGGGGGTGGGGGGAGACGGAGGCAGCGTTGGCGGCGATGGTGCGGGCGGCGCGGGTGGTGCGGGGGGAGGTAGAGGGGGGTGATTTGCGGGAGGGAACGGTGGCGGAGGTTGTATGACTTGGCGCTGTATTTTTGATAGCTGATGACCCTTTGTTTGTATGGACGGTGGGCTGTTTTGGATGTTGTTTTTGATTTGACTGCGGGGGCCGGGACTCGCCCCGGCGGGCGACCTACTTTCTTGTCACACGACAAGAAAGTAGGCAAAGAAACGTGCCCCGCAGGCTGCGTCCCCCACGCGCTGACGCGCGTGGGGGCAACCTGTCTCGGGGCACTGGCGGGGTGGGCCGCATAACTCACTGCGCTGCTGCGCAGCTTCGTTCGGACAGATGCGGCCAGTCAGTTCACGAAGCATGGGCGCACCTGCGCCCATGCCACCCCGCCAGCGCCCCGAGACAGGCGCAGCCTTTGAAGGGGGGTGGGGAGAAGGAACAGCCAAACAGCCAATAGCCGGAGAGCATGTCTGGCCAACCCCGCCGCGTCGCATGGTCTTTACTCCCTCTCCCGCAGGGCGGGAGAGGGCGGGGGTGAGGGTGGGAGGGCTGGTACAGGCGCTGCGCCCGAACCATTGCCCCTTCACCCCTGCCCTCTCCCCCTGGCGGGGGCGAGGGAGCAAGAAGGGCCGCGCGCAGCGCCGGCCCCTCCCCGTCTTCGCCCCTTGAGGCTGCGCCTGGGGCGGGGCGCTGGCGGGGGGGCATGGGCGTCGCAGCGCCCATGCTTCGTCATCTGACTGGCCGCAGTTGTTTGAACGGAGCTGCGCAGCAGCGCAGTGAGTTCTGCGGCCCACCCCGCAAGCGTCCCGCCCCAGGTCTGCCCCTTCGCGCCAGCGAAGGGGTCGCAGCCGTGGGGCCGTGTTCTTTGCTTCCTTTCTTGCACGAGCAAGAAAGGAAGTCGCCCGCCGGGGCGAGTCCCGGCCCCCGCAATCAAAGCAAAACCAACAATCAAAACAGCCCCAATCCCACACAAACAAAAGGCCTCAAGCTATCAAAACCAAAGCACCCTTATCCTCCCACAGCCCCGCCCGCACGCCCCCCGCATGCTCCTGCACCTCTCCCCCCTCCTGCTGGTCCTGCTCCTCCTGCTCGCCCTGCGCCGCCCGCCCCTGCAGGCTGCGCAGTCCGGCTGCGCCCTGGCATTGACTCTGTGGGCACTCGGCCTGGCCGGACCCGTGCAGTCCGCCACCCTGCACGCCGCCGCCCTCGACACCGCCCTGCTCTTCGCCATCGCCGCCAGCGTCATCCTGCCTGGCCTGGCCTTCGTCATCGCCATCGAGCGCCTGGGCGTGAACCAGGCGCTGGGCAGCGCCGTGCAGTCGCTGCGGCTGCCGCGCGCGCAGCAGGTGCTGCTGCTGGTGCTGGGCCTGGGGCCGATGCTGGAGTCGCTCACCGGCTTCGGCGTGTCACTGGTGGCCACCGTGCCGCTGCTGCTGGCGCTGCTGCCCCGGCCCGTCGGCCTGCGGCTGGCGTTGGTGGGTATGGCCGTCATGCCGTGGGGCACGCTGGGGGTGGCCACCGCGGTGGGCGCGTCGCTGGCCGGGCTGGATACGCGTGCGCTGTCGGCGGCCAGTGCGGTGGCCAGCGCGCCGGTGTTCCTGCTGGGGGCGGCGCTGTCGCTGCGCTGGGCCGGCGCTAGCGGGCCTGCGGCCTGGCGCGCGCTGGCGGGGCTGGGTGCGCTGTTCCTGGCGGTGCTGTATGGGCTGGGCCGCGCCACGGGGCCGGAGCTGGCCGGCGTCGGCGCCGGCCTGGCGGTGGTACTGGCGGTGCTGGTGCCGGCCGGGCGTAGCGCCGGCATCGCGTGGCCGCGCGCGGCCTGGCCGTATGCGGCGCTGGTGGCCTGCGTGCTGGCACTCAAGGCCCTGGCGCTGCTGACACAGTGGGACGGCCACGGCGCGCTGCGCGGGCAGGCGGTGGTGTTCAAGCCGCTGGCCTCGCCCGGCATCGCCCTGCTGGCGGCGCTGGCCTGGGTGGCGTGGCGCGAGCACCGGGCGCTGGCCGCCGGGGGGCATCCACCCCTGCTGCCGGCCCTGCGGGCACGGGCGCAGCGGCCGCTGTGGACCATTCTGGCGTTCCTGGCGCTGTCGCAGATCCTGGTCAAGGGCGGGTTTCTGCAGGGGTTGGTGCAGTCGCTGGCCGGCCTGCCGCCGCCGGCCGCGGCGCCGCTGGTGGCGCTGCTGGGCGCGCTGTCGGGCTACCTGACGGGCTCGACGCTGGGCGGCAACGCGCTGTTCATGCCGGCCGTCGCGCTGCTGCCCGAAGGGCTGCGCCTGGCGCTGGCGGCGCTACATAACAGCGCCGCCGGGCACGCGGCGATGGGCTCGATTCCGATCGCCATGGTCGCGCTGGGCCTGGCGCGCGCCACGCGGGACGAGGAAGGCACGCTGGTGCGCTTCGGCTTCGCGCTGGCATGCCTGAACGCGGCGCTGCTGGCGCTGGCCGGGGCCGCCTGGGTGGCGTGGCTGCGCTGACCAGCCCTGCCGGCGCTGGGGCGGGCAGGCCATGCGCCCCGGCGAACACACCGGCACGGCCGCAGTAGGCACAAGCGCCGGGGGCCCAATGGCGGCTGGGCACAATGCGCGCCACCTTGGTCCTGATGCCCCGCGCTGCCCTCCCATGCTCTTCAACGCCCTGAAACTGCTGCACGTCCTGTCCATCATCGTCTGGGTCGGCGGCATGGCCTTCGCCCACTTCTTCCTGCGCCCCGCCGTGCAGCAGCTGGCACCGCCCGAGCGCGTGCGGCTGATGCACGCGGTGCTGCAGCGCTTCCTGGCCGCCGTGGGCGTCGCGGTGGTGGTGGCGCTGACCAGCGGGCTGGCGATGATCGGCATGGTCAGCATCGGCGGCGGCTTCTCCATGCCGCGCGACTGGCTGTTCATGTCTGCCGTGGGGCTGGTGATGATGGCGCTGTACGCCTACCTGTACCTGTCGCAGCTCTCGCGCCTGGATGCGGCTGTGGCCGCGGGCGACTGGCCCGCCGGCGGGCAGGCGCTGGCGCGCATCCGCGCGATAGTGGGCGTCAACCTGCTGCTGGGCACGGCCATCGTCGTGGTAGTGCTGCTGTGGTGAGCCCGGCAAGGCTGGGCGCAGTGGCGACGCCCGTCCGCGTCACCCTCCTCCCGGCCAGGCTGTGAAGACCCTGCTGATCGTCTGGCACAGCCAGACCGGCGGCACGCGCCAGATGGCCGAGGCGGCCGCCGCCGGCGCCGCCGCCGAGGACGGCTGCACGGTGCGCCTGCTGCACGCGGCGGACGCCACCCCGGCCGACGTGCTGGCCGCCGACGGCTATCTGTTCGCCACGCCCGAGAACCTGGCCGCCATGAGCGGGCTGCTCAAGGACTTCTTCGACCGGAGCTACTACGCCGCGCTGGAACGCATCGAGGGCCGGCCCTACGCCAGCCTGGTCTGCGCCGGCAGCGACGGCGCGGGGGCGGCGCGGCAGATCGCGCGCATCTGCACCGGCTGGCGTCTGAAAAGCGTGGCCGAGCCGCTGATCGTCTGCACCCATGCACAGACGCCCGAGGCCATCGCCGCGCCCAAGACCATCGGCGCGCCCGACCTGGAGCGCTGCCGCGCGCTGGGCGAGGCGCTGGCGGCCGGGCTGGTCCTGGGCATTTACTGAAGCGCTCCTCTTTCCATAGCTGCAAGCCCTTGCAGAATAAGGATTGGAGCCGTTTTTTGCATTATTTCCGGGTATAGATGCGGTCAAAGCTGGCGCCCTCGGCGAAGTGCGCCCGGTGCGCCTCGCTCCAGCCGCCGAAGGCTTCGTCCACCGTGGCCAGCGCCAGCGGGGCGAACTGCGCCCGGTAGCGGTCCGCCACCTGCGCGCTGCGCGGGCGGTAGAAGTGGCGCGCGGCGTTCTCCTGGCCTTCGCCCGCGTACAGGTGCTGCAGATACGCCTCGGCCACGGCGCGCGTGCCTTTCTTGTCCACCACCTTGTCGACCACCGCCACACTGGGCTCGGCCAGGATGGACAGGGCCGGCGTGACCAGCTCGAACTTCTCGCGCCCGGACTCGCGCAGCGCCAGGTGCGCCTCGTTCTCCCAGGCCAGCAGCACGTCGCCCAGGCCGCGCTGGGTGAAAGTGATGGTGGCGCCGCGCGCGCCGGTGTCCAGCACCGGCACATTGCGGTACAGCTGCGCGACGAACGCCTGCGCGCCCGCATCGCCGCCGTGGCGCCGGCGCGCGTGTTCCCACGCCGCCAGGTAATTCCAGCGCGCGCCGCCGCTGGTCTTGGGGTTGGGCGTGATGACCTGCACGCCCGGGCGCACCAAGTCGTCCCAGTCGCGGATCTGCTTCGGGTTGCCCCGGCGCACCAGGAACACGATGGTCGAGGTGTAGGGCGCCGCGTTGTGCGGCAGGCGCCGCTGCCAGTCGCCGGCCACCAGGCCGCGCCGGGCCAGCGCATCGATGTCGCCGGCCAGCGCCAGCGTGGCCACGTCGGCGTCCAGCCCGTCCAGGATCGAGCGCGCCTGCTTGCCCGAGCCGCCGTGCGACTGGCGCACACGCACCTCCTGCCCGCCGCGCGCCTTCCAGTGGCGCGCGAAGGCGACGTTGAACTCGGCATACAGCTCGCGCGTCGGGTCGTAGGAGACGTTGAGCAGCTCCACCTCCTGCGCCGCCCCGGCGGCCAGGGGCGCGGCGCCGATGCCCCCACTGGCGGCGGCTGCAACGGCCAGCTTGATAAAGTCGCGGCGATTCGTCATGAGAGGCGGTCTTTCTGCGTGGTTCTGCGGTGCGAAATGGCACTGCGGCGCATTCTGGAAGGCCGTCTTCAAAACCCGAACCAATAAGATTTCAGTTTCTTATTCCCGTTTCACGCGGGAATTTGCTTTTCCCCGGAAGGATATTCACGATGGCACGCACCGTTCACTGCATCAAGCTCGGCCAGGACGCCCCCGGCCTGGACTTTCCGCCCTACCCCGGTGAGCTGGGCAAGCGCATCTACGAGAACGTCAGCAAGCAGGCCTGGGGCGACTGGCTCAAGCACCAGACCATGCTGGTGAACGAGAACCGCCTGAACCTGGCCGACGCCCGCGCCCGCCAATACCTCGCCCGGCAGATGGAAAATCATTTCTTCGGCAGCGGCGCAGACGCTGCGGCGGGATATGTCCCGCCCAGTGCATGACCACCCCCTGACGCGCCGCCGCACGGCGCCCTGATTCGATTGCAGCCGCCCCCGCCGCCCCTCGCGTGGCCGGGGCGGCTTTCTCCATCCTCACGCCCCGGTTCCCATGCTGCCTTCGGTCTCGCTGCTGGACTCGTTCCAGCTCTCGCAGTTCAGCGCCTTGCTGGTGGTCTACCTGGTGGCGATCACGGCGGAGGCCATGTCCGGCGCGCTGGCGGCCGGGCGGCGCAACATGGACATCTTCGGCGTGGCGGTGATCGCCTTCGTCACCGCCTTGGGCGGCGGCACGCTGCGCGACATGGTGCTGGGGCACTACCCGATCGGCTGGACGCAGCACCCGGAGTACGTCTATCTGGTCATCGGCGCCGGCTTGCTGACCACGCTGGTGGCGCGCTACCTGCACCGGCTCAAGCAGGTCTTCCTGCTGCTGGACGCCATGGGCCTGATCGCGTTTTCGGTGATCGGCTGCAACGTGGCGCTGGAGCTGGGCTACCCGACGGTGGTGGTGGTGATGGCCGGCATGCTCACCGGCATCAGCGGCGGCATCCTGCGCGATGTGCTGTGCAACCAGGTGCCGGTGGTGTTCCGGCGCGAGCTGTATGCCAGCGTGTCGCTGGTGGTGTGCCTGCTGTTTTTGTCGCTGCGCGCCTGGGGGGTCGACCTGAACGTCGCCACCGGCGTGTGCTTCGGCATGGGGCTGGCGCTGCGGCTGCTGGCCATCCGCCTGGGCTGGCGGCTGCCGGTGTTTTCTTACCAGCAACGCTGGGAATGAAGCATGAGCGGCGGCATGCAACGGCCCGGTGACGCCCTGCCGAGCGGCTGGGCCGGCCTGGCGCAATGGCGCGTGCTGGATGTCGGCAGCGACTCCGGAGAGCGTTTCCTGGCGGCCTGGGCCGCTTGGCGGGCCGATCCACGGCGCCCGCGCCTGCTGCACTGGCTGGCCTGCCGCGAGGCGCCCCAGGACCCGGCCCGGCTGCTGCGCGCCATGCCGCAGGACTCGCCCCTGCAACCGCTGGCGCAGGCCCTGGCGGCCGGGATGCGCGGCCTGCTGCCCGGCGTGCATCGCTTCAGCTTCGACGACGGGCGGGTGCTGCTGACGCTGTACCTGGGCGCGCTGCAGCCGCTGCTGCGCCAGCAGCAGCCGGTGGCCGACGCCATCCATCTGCACGCCGGCGATGCCGGGTCGGCGCAGCAGCTGGCCGATCCACGGCTGTGCAAGGCCCTGGCACGCTGCGCCCGGCGCGGCACGCGACTGCTGGCCGAGGGACTGCCGGCGCAGGCGGCCGCGGCATTGCAGGGCAGCGGCTTTGCCCTAGCGCAGGCCGGGGCGGATGGCGCATGCGGCGTACCCGCGCTGCAGGCGGTGTTCGACCCGCCCTGGCAGCCGCGCGCCGGCCAGCCACCACTGCCCGACGTGGCCTTGCCGCCGGGCCGCGCGCCGGGCGAGTGCCTGGTTATCGGCGCCGGGCTGGCCGGCGCCGCCGTGGCCACCAGCCTGGCGCGGCGCGGCTGGCGCGTCACGGTGCTGGACGCGGCCGAGGCGCCGGCCGCTGGCGCCTCGGGCCTGCCGGCGGGGGTCTTCGCCTCGCACGTTTCGCCCGACGACAGCCTGCTGTCGCGCCTGTCGCGCGCCGGCGTGCGCTGCACGCTGCAGGCGCTGGCGCAGCTGCTGCCCGACGGGCGCGGCACGCTGTGGGACGACGGCGGCGTGCTGGAGCACGACCCCGATGCCCCGCCGCGCCTGGCGTGGACGCAAGGCCCCGGACTGGACTGGAGCCGACCGGCCAGCGCCGACGCGCTGCGCGCCAACGGCCTGGCGCCGGATGCGCCCGCCTGCTGGCACCCGCTGGGCGGCTGGGTGCGCCCAGCGCAGCTGGTGCGCCGGTTGCTGGCCGAGCCCGGCATCCGCTGGCAAGGCGGCGCGCGCGTGGAGCGGCTGCAGCGCGCCCGCAACGGCGCTTGGCAGGCGCTGGACACCGCTGGCGCCCTGCTGGCGCAGGGCGAACTGGCGGTGGTCTGCGCCGGCCCGGCCAGCGCCGGTGTGGCCGGCACGCCGCTGTCGCTGCAGCTGCTGCGCGGGCAGATCGCCTGGGGCCTGCATGGGCCGGCTCCGGCGCACCCGGTGGCGGCACTGCCCATCGAAGTGACCGCCAGCCGGCAGCACGCCGCAGCCCTACCCTGCCCACTTTTCCCGCCCCAGCCGGTCAACGGCCACGGCAACCTGGTGCCGCGCGTGCCGCTGGACCTGGCGCAAGGCGCGCCGGGCTGGGTGCTGGGCTCGACCTTCGAGCGCGACCAGGGTGTGCTGCCGGTCAGTGCCGCCGACCGGCAAGCGGGCCTGGCGCACAACCTGGACCAGCTGCGCATGCTGCTGCCGCCCCTGGCGCGGGCACTGGCGCCGGGTTTCGCGCAGGCGGGCACCGATGCCGGCGTCGACGCCCCGGCCGACCCTGCTGCGCCTTGCACCAGCCACACACAGCGCAGCGCCAGCGCCCCGGTACATACCTGGGCCGCGGTGCGCTGCACCGCGCCCGACCGCCTGCCCCTGGTGGGGCCGGTGGACGCGCAGGCACAACCCGGGCTATGGCTCAGCACCGCCATGGGCGCGCGCGGCCTGACCCTGGCACTGCTGTGCGGTGAACTGCTGGCGGCGCGGCTGCACGGTGAGCCGCTGCCACTGGAGGCGCGGCTGGCGCGCGCGCTGGGCAGCGAGCGCTTGGCTGAAATTCCTGCCAAGCAGCCCCGGGGCCCTGACAGAATATAGGCCAGCAGCTATGTTTTTTGCAGCAGCAGCCAGGCCGGCGATTTTTGCAGGAACTTCGCGCCTGCACCGGCCATCCACCCCTGCTGTCACATTTTTTCCATGTCCTTGACAGACCGTCAGAAAGGAGACCCGCCCCGTGTCGTTTGCCCTGCCCCGCTTCGCCACCACCCTGTCCACTGCCGCTGCCGCATTGGCCCTGGCCGCCCCGCTGTTTGCGGCCAGCGCCGCGCAGGCGCGCGACTTCGTCAGCATCAAGGGCAACGTGGTGAACGTGCGCGAGAAGCCCACCACCCGCTCCGACACGCTGTGGGAGCTGGCCGGCGGCTATCCGCTGCAGGTGCAGTCGAAAAACGGCAAGTGGCTCAAGGTGCGCGACCATGAGGGCCCGTTGGGCTGGGTATTCGCACCGCTGACCACCAAGACGCCGCACCGCGTGGTCACCTCCAGCAGCGCCAACCTGCGCGAAAAGCCCGGCACCAACCACCGCATCGTTGGCAAGCTGGAGCAGCACGAGATCGTCCGCACCCTGTCCAGCCAGGGCAGCTGGGCGCGTGTGCGCCGCGAGGGCGGCCAGACTGGCTGGGTCGCCAAGCGCCTGACCTGGGGCTGGTGAGCCGCCCGGCGTCCGCACCCGCGGCCGTTCGTGCGCGCAGGGGCCATGCCAATGGCCTTGGCCCCGCGCCCATGGCTTTTCAGTCGGTGATGGCGCGCTGCGCCAGCGGCGCATGGCCATGGTTCAGCGGCCCGTGGCCGTGGCCGGTACGCACGTTGGCGCCAGCGGCGATCGCGCCCAGGATGTAGCGCCGCGCCAGGCGCACCGCCTCGGGCAGCGGCTGGCCCAGCGCCAGCTGCGCGGCAATCGCCGAGGACAGCGTGCAGCCCGTGCCGTGCCCGTTGTGCGTGGCGATGCGCGCCGAGCCCAGGCGCTCGTGCACGCCGCCCGGCAGCGCCAGCAGGTCCACCACCTCGTCGCCCGGCAGGTGCCCGCCCTTGAGCAGCACCGCGCGCGCGCCTAGCGCCAGCAGCGCGTCAGCGGCGTCCGCCAGCTGGTCGATGCCGTCGATGTCGCGCCCCAGCAGCCAGCCACCCTCGTCCAGGTTGGGCGTGACCACGGCGGCCAGCGGAAACAGCTCCTGCACCAGCGCCGCCACGGTCTCCTGCGCGATCAGCCGGTCGCCGCTGGTGGCCACCATGACCGGATCCAGCACCACGTTGGCCAGGCCATGGCGCGCGATGGCGTCGGCCACCACGCGCACCACCTCGGGCGAGTGCAGCATGCCGATCTTCACCGCGTCGGTGCCGATGTCCTCGACCACGGCGTCGATCTGCGCGCGCAGGATGTCCGGCGGCACGCCGTGGATGGCGCGCACGCCCAGGGTGTTCTGCGCGGTGATGGCGGTGATCGCCGTCATTCCGTAGCAGCCCAGGGCGGCGAAGGTCTTCAGGTCGGCCTGAATGCCGGCGCCTCCGCCCGAATCCGAGCCGGCGATGGACAGCACGCGCGCGTAGCGCCCGGGTGCGGCCGACGCCCCCGAGGGCGTGCGAAGAGACTGGGAGTCGTGGTTCATAGCAAAAATTATCGGCCAGCGCGCAGTGGGCACCGCGCACCGCCCCGGCTCCACGTCAGGCCCAAGGCCAATGGCGCTGTGCTGTAATCGCGCCTTCGAACGAAACAGGGGTGCCACCGCTTCGGCGCGATGGCTGAGAAACACCCTCCAACCCGATCCAGGTCATGCTGGCGTGGGGAGCTTTCACGAAGGTGCGCCCTGCGCCTGTTTTGTTCCCGACGGCCCCGGCCAGACCACAAGACCGCGATGCACACCCTGCCCCATCTGCTTCCCTCCCTCGACACCCCGCGCTCCATCGCCATCCTCGGCGCCGGCCTGATGGGCCGGCTGCTGGCCGTGCAGCTGGCGCGGCGCGGCCACCGCGTCGCGGTGCACGGCATCGGCGGCCCTGACGCCGAAGGCAGCGCCGCGCGCGTGGCCGCCGCCATGCTGGCGCCGCTGGCCGAATCCGCCATCACCGAGCCGGGCGTGGTGCGCATGGGCCAGCATGGCCTGGCACGCTGGCCCGAACTGCTGGCCGAGCTACCCGAGCCGGTGTTCTTCCAGCAAAACGGCACGCTGATCCTGTGGCACCGCCAGGACGCCGCCGATGCCGCGCGCCTGCGCCAGACGCTGGCGCGCACGCAAGACAGCGTGGCCGGCCTGCCCGCCTTGCAGGTGCTGGACGGTGCCGGCGTGGCCGAACTGGAGCCCGGCGTCGCCGGCCGCTTCCACCAGGGCCTGTACCTGCCCGGCGAGGGCCAGCTGGACAACCGCCAATTGCTCACCGCGCTGGCCGCCGCCATGCAGCAGCTGAACGTGCAGCTGCACTGGCACCGCGCGCGCAACCTGCAGGACTTCGCCCCCGGCGAGCCGGGCCAGCCTGAGCTGCTGCTGGACTGCCGCGGCCTGGGCGCGCGCGCGCAGTGGCGCGAGCTGCGCGGCGTGCGCGGCGAGGTCATCCGGCTGCATGCGCCCGACGTGACGCTGGCGCGGCCGACGCGCCTGGTGCACCCGCGCTACCCGATCTACATCGCGCCCAAGCAGGACGGCGTGTTCGTCATCGGTGCCACCGAGATCGAGTCCGACGACCAGTCGCCGGCCAGCGTGCGCTCGACGCTGGAGCTGCTCTCGGCCGCCTACGCCGTGCACCCCGGCTTCGCCGAGGCGCGCATCCTGGAGCTGGCCACGCAGTGCCGCCCCACCCTGCCCGACAACCTGCCCGCCGTGCGCGTGCTGGCCCCGCGCGTGCTGGAGGTCAACGGCCTGTACCGCCATGGTTTCATGATCGCGCCGGCCATGCTGGACGCGGTGCTGGAGCTGCTGCACACCGGACAATCGCCGCTGGCGCAGCGCTTCGGGCTGCTCGTGCAGCTGTCCGGGCTGCCCCAGGAAATGACAGAGACATGAACGTATTGATCAACCAGACCCCTGCCGAACTGCCCGAGGGCGCGACCGTGGCCGACGCCGTCGCGCAGCTGGCGCCCAAGCCGCCATTCGCCGTCGCCGTGAACATGCAGTTCATCCCCAATACCCGCTACGCCGCCCAGCCCCTGGCCGAGGGCGACCAGGTGGAAATCATCGCCCCGGTGACCGGCGGCTGACGCTTCTTTCTTGCACGCTCCCATGACCGATTCCCACGACATCGCCACCCTGTCGGCCGAGGCCGACGCCCTGGTCCTGTACGGCCAGGCCTTCGAAAGCCGCCTGCTGCTGGGCACGGCGCGCTACCCGTCGCCCGCGGTGCTGGAGGCGGCCGTGCGCCGCGCCCGCCCGGCCATGCTCACCGCCTCGCTGCGCCGCCAAGGCGTGCAGCCCGGCAAGACGGGCGATGGTTTTTGGGACCTGCTCAAGCGCCTGGGCGTGCCAGTGCTGCCCAACACCGCCGGCTGCTACAGCGCCGAGGAGGCCATCACCACCGCGCACATGGCGCGCGAAGTGTTCGGTACGCCGTGGATCAAGCTGGAGGTCATCGGCGATGACTACACCCTGCAGCCCGACATCTTCGGCCTGGTGCAGGCCGCCGAGGAGCTGATCCGCGAGGGCTTTTACGTGCTGCCCTACGCCACCGACGACCTGCTGTTGTGCCAGCGCCTGGTGGACGTAGGCTGCCAGGCCGTCATGCCCTGGGCCGCGCCCATCGGCACCGGGCGCGGCCCGGTGAACCCCTACGCGCTGCAGCTGCTGCGCGAGCGCCTGGACGTGCCGCTGCTGGTCGACGCCGGGCTGGGCCTGCCCTCGCACGCCTGCCAGGTGCTGGAATGGGGCTTCGACGGCGTGCTGCTGAACACCGCCGTGGCCCAGGCCAGCGATCCGGTGGCCATGGCCGGCGCCTTTGCCGACGCGGTCGCCGCCGGCCGCGCCGCGCGCCTGGCCGGCGCCATGCAGCCGCAGGCCAGCGCCCAGGCCAGCACGCCGGTGCTGGGCACGCCTTTCTGGCACCACGCCTCGTGACGGCCGGCGCCATGGACACCTGCAGCACCGACATGCCCGAGGCACCCGAGGCCCTGGCGCGCGCCATCGTCGCCGCGCACGGCGCTGGCTTCACCGGCTTCGCGCCCGAGCCCGTGCCGGCGTCCACTGGGGACGAGCCGGCCTACCGCGCCGCGCTGATCGCCGCCAGCCAGCTGGGCTTCATCGCGCATGACGCCGAATGCATCGCCCGCGCCTGGGCCGCGCAGACCGCGCGCAACCGGCGCTTCGACGCCGCGCAGTGGCCCACCGAGCCGCAGGACTTCGGCCTGACGCCGCGCAGCGGCGGCGAAGCGTTCGCCGCCTGCCCGCAAGCGCTGGGCCTGTACGCCGTGCTGCCCGACGCGCAGTGGGTCGGCCGCATGGCACGCGCCGGCGTGCCCACCGTGCAGCTGCGCTTCAAGGAGGGCGACCGCGCCGCCGTGCAGCGCGAGGTGCGCGCCGCCGTTGCGGCCGTGCAGGACACGGGCGCGCTGCTGTTCATCAACGACCACTGGCGCGATGCGCTGGACGCCGGCGCCTATGGCGTGCACCTGGGCCAGGAAGACCTGGACGCGCTGCCCGCGCACGACCTGGACACGCTGCGCGCCAGCGGCGCGCGCCTAGGGGTGAGCACGCACGGCTACGCCGAGATGGTGCGCGCGTCGCGCGTGCGCCCCAGCTACATCGCCATGGGCGCCGTGTTCCCGACGACGCTCAAGAAAATGGCCACCGCCCCGCAGGGACTGGCGCGCCTGGCGGCCTATGCGCGCCTGACGCGCGACTACCCGCAGGTGGCCATCGGCGGCATCGCGTTGGAGCACTTCCCGCAGGTGCTGGCCACCGGCGTGGGCTCGATCGCCGTAGTGCGCGCGCTGGTCGCGGCCGCCGACCCGGAAGGCGCAGCGGCGCGGCTGATACAAGCGATGGAAAACGCCCCGGCCAGCTCCTGAAGCAGCGCTGGCCCCGCCCTGCCCTGCGCACAGACAGCTATGAAAACCATAGCTGCCTGCGATTATTCTCCGCAGGCTCACGCGGTATTTGACCCTGAAACCCGGGTCAGGATCCGGCGACTTTCATCCGGTTGACCAGCACCGACCCCACCGTCTTCGCACCATAGGTGTAGGCGTCCGCGCCCACGGCCTCGATGCCCAACAACATGTCGCGCAGATTGCCGGCGATGGTGATCTCGTGCACGGGATAAGCGATCTGGCCGTTCTCCACCCAGAAGCCGCTGGCACCGCGCGAATAGTCGCCGGTGACGTAGTTCACGCCCTGGCCCATCAGCTCGATGACGAACAGGCCCGTACCCAGTTTCTTCAGCATCGCATCCAGGTCGTCGCCGGCGCGCGTCAGGCGCGACGACAGCGTCAGGTTGTGCGAGCCGCCGGCATTGCCGGTGGTCTTCATGCCCAGCTTGCGCGCCGAGTAGGTGGACAGGAAATAGCCCTGCACCACGCCCTCGTGCACCACCTTGCGCGGGGCCACGCGCACGCCCTCGTCGTCGAACGGCGAACTGCCCTTGCCGCCGATGATGAACGGGTCCTCGTTGACCTCGATGTGCTGCGGGAAGACCGCCTTGCCCAGCGAATCGGCCAGGAAGGTGCTCTTGCGATACAGCGCCCCGCCGCTCACCGCCTGCACGAAGCCGCCCAGCAGCCCCGCGGCCAGGGGCGACTCGAACAGCACCGGGCATTCGCGCGTGCTGATCTTGCGGCTGCCCAGGCGCGACAGCGCGCGCTCGGCGGCGTAGCGGCCCACCGCCTCGGGCGAGGCCAGTTCGCGCGCATCGCGCATCGAGCTGTACCAGGCGTCGCGCTGCATTTCGCCGTGGCGGCCCGGCAGGCTGGCGATCGGCGCCACCGAGATCGTGTGGCGCGAACTGGCGTAGCCACCGCGAAAGCCATGCGTGTGCGCGCTGAAGAAATGCGACTGCTGCGCCGACACGCCCGCGCCCTCGCTGTTGGTGATGCGCCGGTGCGTGCCGAAGGCCGCGGCCTCGCACTCCAGCGCCAGGCGCGCGGCCTCGTCGCTGTCGATGGCCCAGGGGTGGAACAGCTGCAGGTCGCGATGGCTATCCTCGGGGGCGATGTCGGCCTCGTCGGGCAGGCCGGCCACCGGGTCCTCGGCGGTGAAGCGGGCGATGTCGTAGGCCGCCTGCACCGTGCGCTCGACGGCGGCGGGCGAGAAGTCCGAGGTGCTGGCGTTGCCGCGCTTCTTGCCCACGTACACGGTCACGCCCAGCGACTTGTCGCGGTTGCGCTCCACGGTCTCCAGCTCGCCCTTGCGCACATTCACCGACAGGCCGCAGCCTTCCGAGGCATCGGCGCCGGCATCGGTGGCGCCCAGCTTCCTGGCATGCGCCAGCGCATGGTCGACCAGCCCCTCGAAGAACTCGCGGGTGTAGGCAAAGCCGCTGGCGGGCGCGGCGGCAGGGGTGGCGGAGGCGGATGCGGCAGCGCGGGGCGCGCGGGGACGGGCAGTGGTCATAGCGGCGGCTATGATACTTGTCGCCCTGCGCCGGCGCTGGCAGGCGCCTCGGGTGTCCCGCCGCGCCGCCGGCGCTTTTCCCTCCGTTCCCGCTCCCGCCCGCACCCATGCCACGCAAACCCAAAAAAGGCTACTTCGTCCGGGGCCAGTTCGTCGCCGAGGGCAGCGAGATGGACCTGCAGCTCAAGGCCGAGCTCAAGGGCACGACCGGCTCGACCAAGACCGACCTGAAACGCGAAAGCGATGCCCTGCAGACGCTTGGCAGCGAGATGCTTACCCTGCGCGCCGATCTGCTGGAGCGCCTGCAGCTGCCCGACAAGCTGGTGGAGGCCCTGGCCGAGGCCAATCGCATCAGCAACTTCGAGGGCAAGCGCCGGCAGATGCAGTACGTGGGCAAGCTGATGCGCCAGCTGGATGAGAGCGCTGTGTCCGCCATCCAGGCCGCGCTGGCCGAGCAGCACACCGGCAGCGCCGCCGAGAAGGTGCTGCTGCACCAGGCCGAGCACTGGCGCGACCAGCTGATCGCCAGCGACGACGCGCTGGCCGACTGGCTGGCGCAGTTCCCGCGCACCGACAGCCAGCAGATCCGCGCGCTGGTGCGCCAGGCGCGCAAGGACGCGCCGACCGAGGGCCGCGCCGAGCAGTCGCAGGGCCTGGCACCGCGCAAGGGCCGCGCCTACCGCGACCTGTTCCAGCTGGTGCGCACGCACCTGGGCGAGGCCGCCGAGTACGCCGCCGAGGAGCAGCGCTCGCGCGACGCCTGACGCCTTGCACCTGCACGCCTGTCTTTCCAGTCCAGATGACCACCACGACCGACGCTTCTTCCCCTTCCGCTTGCCCGTTGCCCGCCCCCGAGCCGGTGCACATCGGCATCGTCTCCGTCAGCGATCGCGCCAGCCGCGGCGCCTACGAGGACAAGGGCCTGCCCGCGCTGCAGGACTGGCTGACGCGCGCGCTGCACAACCCCATCACGTTCGAGCCGCGCCTGATCCCCGACGAGCCCGAGGAGATCGCGCGCACGCTGATCGAGCTGGTCGATGCGCAGCGCTGCAGCCTGGTGCTGACCACCGGCGGCACCGGCCCGGCCCCGCGCGACGTGACGCCCGAGGCCACGCTGGCCGTGGGCGAGCGCGAGATGCCCGGCTTTGGCGAGCAGATGCGCCAGATCAGCCTGCGCTTCGTGCCCACCGCCATTCTGTCGCGCCAGACGGCGGTGATCCGCGGCCAGGCCCTGATCATCAACCTGCCCGGCCAGCCCAAGTCCATCGCCGAGACGCTGGAGGGCCTCAAAGGTGCGGACGGCGCACCGCTGGTGCCCGGCGTCTTCGCCGCCGTGCCGTACTGCATCGACCTGATCGGCGGGCCGTACCTGGAGACACGCGAGAGCGTATGTGCGGCGTTCCGGCCGAAAACGGCGGTGCGGCACGTGCGGCCTTGAGCGCGGGCGCGGCAGGCCCGTGCCGCGCTCCTGAACTACAGGCTGATGCTTGATCTCCTCGTCTTTCCTGGCGCACGGCGCTAACACCACCATGCAAAGAAGAACCTTTTTTCATTTGTCCGCACTGGCCCTCCTGGCTGGCTGCGGTGGGGGCGGCAGTTCCGCCGGCGATCCCCCGGTACCGGCCACACGGCTAATAGGCGAGGTATTCGGGACCCCCGAGCAGGTGGTCCAGGCCGAGCTGGTGACCAACGCCGGCTATGCCGGTAACGTGGGCGCACTGGAGACCTCGCGCGCCATTGCGCAGTCCGGCCGGACCAACATGCTGGACTTCCTGTTTCTGCTTCCCGTCCAGCCCGGCCTGGGCCCGCGCCTGGTCAGCGACGCGGCGCAGCAGCTGGACCGCTACATCGCACAGCACCGCGACCTGCTGCAGCCCGGCGCCTATGTCTATCTGATCGACGAGATGTTCCTGGTGGCCGTCCAGGCGGGTGCCGGCCAGACCGCGTGGCAGGCGGAGCTGGACGCCCTGCGAGCCGGCGTCGCCCTGGTGCGCGAGCGCCTGCCGCAGGCGCGGATCGGCATTTCGCTTAGCGCCTACGCCAGCTTCGACAATGACGCCGTGCTGCCGTACATGCGCCAGGCCATCGCGCTGGTGGATTGGGTGGCGACCACCGCCTATTGGCTGGGCGACGCCACCCGCATTCCGGCGCTGCACGCTTGGACGCAGGGCTTTCCCGCACTGACCAAGTCCGCCAATGCCCGGGTGCAGACCTGGTACATCGCCCAGGCCTTCCGCGACCCGGGATGGGACCGGCAGGTCTTTCGCGACTACATGGCCACCGAGCTGCGCCTGTCCGATCTGTACGATGCAGTGCTGTTCTTCGGCTGGGCCCACACCTCGGAGCTGCCGGAGCAGTGGGCGGGCCGGTTCTTCGAGCCAGAAACCCGCGCGTTGTATGCGCGGTTCCTGCCACAGCGGCCTGCCTGAGGCGCGGGGGGCACGCGCCCCTGGCACTGACCAAGGCCCACGCACTCGCATCCCGCCATGCCCATCTACCGCTGCAACCAGTGCGGCTTCGTCAGCGAAGACGCCACCACTCCCGTCCATACCCAGACCGCCTGCGGGCGCTGCGGCAAGCCCGCCACCGTGTTCGGCACGGTGTATTACGTCGAGGAGCTGGTCAAGCGCCTGGCCTCCGTCACGCGCGAACTCAACGGCCTGCGCCAGCAGGCTGCCAGCACCGTGGCCGACTCCGGCTTGCCTGCGGCTCCTGCGCAAACACTACCCGAACCCGCCACGCCCCAGGCCAACGTGCAGGGCCTGGCCACCGCGCAGCAGCACGCGCCGCTGCGGGCCTGGTTCGCAGCGCGCCAGATCGAGGCGCATATCGACCCGGCGCTGGTGGACACCAGCGGCTTCTTCGACGACGCGGCGCTGCTGCTGGCCGGCAACCATGCGCTGTTCGCCGAGCTGATCGACCGCGTGCGCTACGCCTACCGCAAGAGCCACACCGGACTGAACCTGGAGCTGGCCCAGCTGCCGCAGAAGGACGCGCAGGCCATCACCCAGCTGTGCCGCCAGCTGTACGAGCACACCTTTTTCGCGCGCTATCACTATCAGAAGCCCGAGAAGATCGTGCGCCTGACGCTGCAGAGTGCACCAGCGGTGCGGCAGTTCTTCGATGGGGGCTGGCTGGAGTGGTACGCGCTGATGGCCATGCTGGCCCAGCTGCAGGGCCACGCTGGCGGCACCTCGTGTGCGCGCGGCGTCAAGGTCGTGTTTCCGAACGAGGACCTGCACGAGCTGGACGTGGTGGCCCTGCCGGCCGGGCAGCCGCCCATCGTCATTGAATGCAAGGGCGGCGAATTCCGCCGTGACATCGACAAGTACCTGCGCCTGCGCAAGCGTCTGGGGCTGGAGCGCGAGCGCTTCGTTATCTGCTCGCCTGAACTGACCGACGAGCAGGCGGCGGGCCTGAGCGCCATGTACGACCTGAGCTTCGCCAACCTGCAGACTCTGGCACCGCACCTGCAGCGCCTGCTGGCTACGGCGCCGGCCTGACCGCAGGGCGGGCGCCGGCCGAGCGGTGCCGGCTCACTTGCCGATGATGTCGTTCAACCGCTGGGCTTCGAAATGCTCGCGCGTGGCGGCGTCGCCCGGCACGCAGTCCTCGGCGTGCTGCGCGGCCGAGAGCTGCTCGATGGCGCGCCACAGCAGGGCGATCTGGTGCTCCTGCGTCTGCGCCGAGTCGATCAGCCCGCGCATGGCCTGGGTCAGCGGGTCTTCCTGCTGCGCGGCCACGCCGTAGGCGCTGAAGGCCGGCGCCTCCTCCTGCGCCACGTCGGCGCTCTGCCCGGCCTTGCTGGGGATGATGCGCGCCGGGATGCCCACCGCCGTGGCGCCGGCCGGCACCGGCTTGATGACCACCGCGTTGCTGCCGATCTTCGCGCCGTCACCCACCTCGAAGCCGCCCAGCACCTTGGCGCCGGCCGCCACCACCACGTTGCGACCCAGCGTCGGATGGCGCTTGGCGCCCTTGTACAGCGAGGTGCCGCCCAGCGTCACGCCGTGGTAGATGGTGCAGCCGTCGCCCACCACCGCGGTCTCGCCGATCACCACGCCCATGCCGTGGTCGATGAAGACATGCCGGCCGATCTGCGCGCCGGGGTGGATCTCGATGCCGGTGAGCCAGCGCGAGACGTGCGAGATGAAACGCCCGGTCCAGCGCAGGCCGTGTGTCCAGCACCAGTGCGCCGGACGGTGCAGCCAGATGGCGTGCAGGCCGGGGTAGCAGGTGACCACCTCCCAGCGGCTGCGCGCGGCCGGGTCGCGCTCGAGGATGCACTGGATGTCGGAGCGCAGGCGGGACAGGATCGAGGACACAGGGAGGAACCGGGGGATGGGAAAACGGGCGGCTCAGTCTAGCCGCGGCGCCTGGGCGGCCTGGAGCATGGCCTTGGCGACACCGCGCAGGATATGGATTTCCTCCGGTGTCGGCTGCGCGCGGTTGAACAGCTGGTTCAGGCGCGGCATCAGTTTTTTCGGCGCGGCCGGGTCGAGAAAGCCGATGGCCGTGAGCGCCTGCTGCCAGTGCGCCAGCATGCCCGCCACCTGCGCCGCATCGGCCGCGTCGCCCTGCGGCGCGCTGGCCGGCGTGTCGAAGCCGCCTAGCGCCTGGCGCCATTCGTAGGCGATGAGCTGCACCGCCGCGCCCAGGTTCAACGAGCCGAACTGCGGGTTGGTGGGAATGCTGAGCGCGACGTGGCAGCGGTAGACGTCCTCGTTGGCCATGCCGAAGCGCTCGCTGCCGAACAGGAAGGCGATGCCGCGCGGCGCCGGCTTTTGGGTCAAATCGGGCTCCAACCCTTTGTTTGCATGGGCCTCCAGCTCATCTTTCAATAGCATCTCGAAGTGCTGGCGCGGGTTGCGCGTGGGCGGGCCGAAATCGCGCGGCGTCATGGCCGTGGCGCACAGGTGGTCCATGCCGTCCAGCGCCTCGTCCAGCGTGGCGACGATGCGCGCGCGCTCCAGCACATCCAGCGCCCCGCTGGCGCGCTGGATGGTCTCCTCGCGGCGCAGCACGTTGGCCCAGCGCGGCGCGACCAGCACCAGGTCGGTGAACCCCATGGTCTTCATGGCGCGGGCGGTGGCGCCCACGTTGCCGGCGTGGCTGGTGTGGATCAGGACGAAGCGGGTGTGCATGGCGGGGATTGTCGCCGCGCCGGCGGCGCGTGCCGGGCCGCGTCGGTAGAATCCGCCCCTTTGCCGCGCCGGCATCGCCCGGCGCGCACCCGATCCGCTCCTTTGTCACTTGCCAGCCCATGTCGACCAACCTGCACCCCATGCTCAACGTGGCCATCAAGGCCGCACGCGCCGCCGGCGCCCTCATCAACCGCGCGGCGCTGGACGTCGAGGCGGTGCGGATCTCGCAAAAACAGATCAACGACTTCGTCACCGAGGTCGACCATGCGGCCGAGGGCGCCATCATCGACACGCTGCTGACGGCCTACCCGCAGCACGGCATCCTGGCCGAGGAGTCGGGCCGCGAACGCGGCAACCCGCGCTCGGACTTCGTCTGGGTGATTGACCCGCTGGACGGCACGACCAACTTCATCCACGGCTTTCCCGTCTATTGCGTCAGCATCGCCCTGATGGTCAAGGGCCGCGTCGAGCACGCCGTGGTGTACGACCCCACGCGCAACGACCTGTTCACCGCCACGCGCGGGCGCGGTGCCTTCCTGAACGACCGGCGCATCCGCGTGTCCAAGCGCATCCGCCTGGGCGAATGCCTGGTCTCCACCGGCTTTCCGTTCCGCCCGGGTGACAACTTCAAGAGCTATCTCTTGATGATGGCCGACATCATGCCGCGCACCGCCGGCCTGCGCCGCCCTGGCGCCGCGGCGCTGGACCTGGCCTACGTGGCGGCTGGCTTCACCGACGCCTTCTTCGAGGCCGGCCTGTCGATCTGGGACGTGGCCGCCGGCAGCCTGCTGGTGACCGAGGCCGGCGGCCTGGTGGGCAATTTCACGGGCGAGGCCGATTTTCTCGAGCAGCGCGAATGCCTGGCCGGCAGCCCGCGCATCTATGGCCAGCTGGTGCCACTGTTGACCAAGTACAGCAAGTTCGCCGGCGCTGGCGACAAGGCGGCAGTGCGCCAGGCCATGGCCGACGCGGACGCCGAGGCGGGTGCTGGCGAGGCGGCCGATACGCAGCCGGCGGATGCCGACAGCGACGCAGCTGCCTCCACCGACCCCGCGCAGGCGCCCGCTGCCGACGCCGCGCCGGTCGCTCTGCAGCCGCAGCGCTCCGGCACCGATGCGGACGGCGACCTGGCCCCGGCACCCGAGCGTCAGCACCCGGCCGGGGACGACCGCGCGCCGTTCTGATCCTACCCAACCGGCCTGCGCCCGCGCGCCGGCCGGCGCGGCGGGTGCGCGCCAGGCTTGAAGCCCGCACACGCGCACCCATAGCGCAGGGCCATCAGGCGGCCAGCACCTCCTGAAGCGCCCACGCCGGCCTGGTCATTCGCCCGGCCGCCGCAGCAAGGCTGCAGAGGCCTGCCCTGCCATGGCCGCCCCTGCCTGGTGCACCCTCCTTTGCCCGCCCGGCGCTACCATGCCTGGCGACAGCCCACCATGGCAGAGAAGGAGACACCATGCACCACCACCGTCCCGTCCCGACGCGCAGTGCGCTCGCGTTCACGGCCGCCCTGGCCGCCGCCCTGCTGGCCGGCTGCGCCGGCGGCCCGTCCGGCCCTGGCATGTCCGCCGCCCCGCGCAGCATCGGCTACCAGGTGCCGGCGCAGCCTGAAGGCTCATCGGGCTATACCCCGAAGCCCGGTTGGGCCGCCGAGCGTTTTGCCGTCGCCGCCGCCAATCCGCTGGCCACCGACGCCGGCTACCAGGTGCTCAAGGCCGGCGGCTCGGCGCTGGATGCGGCGATCGCCGTGCAGATGGTGCTGGCCCTGGTCGAGCCGCAGTCCAGCGGCTTGGGCGGTGGCGCCTTCCTGTTGCATGCCGCCGGTGGCCGCGTCGAGGCCTGGGACGGGCGCGAGACAGCGCCGGCCGCGGCGACGGAGAACCTGTTCCTGAAACCCGACGGCAAGCCCATGGCGTTCCACGACGCGGTGGTCGGCGGGCGTTCGGTGGGCGTGCCGGGCACGGTGCGCATGCTGGAGCAGGCGCACCGCGAGCACGGCCGCCTGCCCTGGGCCGCGCTGTTCGAGCCGGCCATCACCCTGGCCGAGCAGGGCTTCCAGGTGAGCGCGCGGCTGAACGCGCTGCTGCAAAACGAGAAATACCTGGCGCAGGATGCCGAGGCGCGCGCCTACTTCTTCGACGCCGCCGGCCAGCCCTGGCCGGTCGGGCACACGCTGAAAAACCCCGAGCTGGCCAGCGTGCTGCGCGCCATCGCGCGCGATGGTTCGAAGGCGCTGCTGGAGGGCGAGGTGGCACAGGCCATCGTCGCCAAGGTGCGGGGCCATGCCAGCAATCCGGGCCAGCTCACCCTGGCCGATCTGGCCAGCTATCAGCCGAAGAAGCGCCAGGCGCTGTGCAGCGACTATGGCGTGGCCGCGCAGCAATACCGCATCTGCGGCTTTCCGCCGCCCAGCTCGGGCGCCATCGCCGTGGCGCAGATCCTGGGCATCCTGCACAACACCGAAGCCGCCACCTTCGCGCTGCAGGACGCCCCGCCCCCCGCGCCCAGCGCCCTGCAGCCCAAGGCGCCGCCGGCCGAGTGGCTGTACCTGTACGGCGAGGCCTCGCGCCTGGCGTTCGCCGACCGCGCGCTGTACGTGGCCGACCCGGACTTCGTGCAGCCGCCCGCCGGCAGCTGGATGAGCCTGCTCAATCCCGCCTACCTGGCCAGCCGTGCCAAATTGATCGGCCCGAGCAGCCTGGGCGTGGCGCCGCCCGGCCGCCCCGACGGCGTGGCCACCAGCTTCGCGCCGATGCCGGCGCAGCCTGAATACGGCACCAGCCACATCAGCGTCATCGACGGCCGGGGCAACGCCGTGGCCATGACCACCACCATCGAGGACCAGTTCGGCTCGCGCCAGATGGTCAAGGGCTTCTTGCTGAACAACGAACTGACCGACTTCAGCTTCGCGCCGCGCGATGCGAGCGGCCAGCCGATCGCCAACCGCGTCGAGCCCGGCAAGCGCCCGCGCTCGTCCATGGCGCCGACGCTGGTGTTCAATAAGGCCAATGGCGAGCTATTGATGAGCGGCGGCAGCCCCGGCGGCGCGCTCATCATCCATTACGTCGCCAAGACGCTGTACGGCATCTTCAACTGGGGTCTGACGCCGCAGCAGGCCATCGACCTGCCCAACTTCGGCAGCCTGAACGGCCCGACGTTGCTCGAGGAAAACCGCTTTTCGCCCGCCACGGTGCACGCGCTGCGTGCGCGCGGCGCCGAGGTGCGCGAGATGAACATGACCAGCGGCCTGCAGGCCATCACGCGTGGGGACGTGCATGGCAGGCACATGCTGCTGGGCGGGGCCGACCCACGCCGCGAGGGCGTGGTGCTGGGCGATTGAGCGCTTGCGGGACTGCAGCGAAGTACCGCCAAAGCGCAGCCGAGCCCGCGGCCCGCTGCCCACGAGCCCAGCCACCAAGACCTGCGCAAGCGGTCGCCGTCACCCCTTCCGGAAAAAGGAAGGGGTGCGGGGCTTCCCCGCCATCAAGATTTTCATCAAATCCGCCTCCAGCCCATGATTTATATGGGCTTTCAGCTATGAATACAGAAGCAAATTCAACGTTATCAGAGCCACGCGTTCGCATCCCCTTCGACACCCTGCGCGCCACCCTGGCGGCCATCTTCGAGCGCCACGGCACCAGCGCCGGGGTGGCGGCCGTGCTGGCCGACAACTGCGCCGCGGCCGAGCGCGACGGCGCGCACAGCCATGGTGTGTTCCGCATTCCCGGCTACCTGAGTACGCTGGCCAGCGGCTGGGTTGACGGCCGCGCCGTGCCGCAGGTGCACGACCTGGCGCCGGGCGCCATCGCCGTGGACGCGCGCAACGGCTTCGCCCAGCCGGCCTACATGGCGGCGCATGCGCAGCTGGTGGCCAAGGCGCGGGCCAACGGCATCGCGCTGCTGGCGATCCGCGACTCGCACCATTTCGCCGCGCTGTGGCCCGACGTCGAGCCGCTGGCCGAGCAGCATGGCCTGGTCGCGCTGGCGCTGGTCAACAGCATGGCCAGCGTGGTGCCGCACGGCGCGGCACGGCCGCTGTTCGGCACCAACCCCATTGCCTTCGCCGCGCCGCGCGCCGCGGGCTGGCCGCCGCTGGTGTTCGACCTGGCCACCAGCAGCATGGCGCACGGCGACGTGCAGATCGCCGCGCGCGAGGGCCGGCTGCTGCCCGAAGGCACCGGCGTGGACGCGCACGGCCAGCCCACGCGCGAGCCGCGCGCGGTGCTGGATGGCGGCGCGCTGCTGCCGTTCGGGGAGCACAAGGGTTCGGCGCTGTCGATGATGGTCGAGCTGCTGGCGGCGGCGCTGACCGGCGGCAACTTCTCCTTCGGCTTCGACTGGAGCGGCCACCCCGGCGCGCAGACGCCGCGCACCGGCGAGCTGGTCATCGCCATCGATCCGCAGCGCACCGGCGCGGCGGACTTCGCCGCGCGCTGCGAGGCGCTGGTCAGCGCCATGGCGGATGCCGGGCAGACACGCCAGCCTGGCGGGCAGCGCCACCGCCAGCGCGCCGACTCGCTGGCGCACGGCGTGCCGCTGGCGCAAGCCACCTGGGACGAGCTGCAGCGCCTGGCTGGCGGCGTCAGCGCCTGACGCCCGGCGCGCGGCTGCGCAGCAGCGCGAACTGCAGGCAGCCCTGGCCCAGCAGCGCGGCGCCGAACAGCACCACCGCCGCCGCCATCGCCGGGTTGCCGCCCCAGCCGACCAGCGCCGAGAACACCGCGCCCAGCGCCATCTGCACGAAGCCGTACAGCCCCACGGCCGAACCGACGCGCCGCGCATCCAGTGCCAGCACCTTGGCCAGCACCGCCGGGCTGGCCAGGCCGGCGCCGATGACGAAGCACACCATCAATCCCACCGCCGCCACCAGCGTCAGCCAGCCGGTCAGCTCCAGCAGCAGGAACAACGCGCCGCTGGCCACGCTGATGCCGTTGCCCCACAGTAGCAGCCGGCCCACGCCCACGCGCTGCGCCAGGCGGCTGGCCAGCAGGCTGCCGGCGGCCAGGCCCAGCATGATCACCGCCAGCGATACCCCGACGTCGCCCAGCGGCCGCCCCAGCTGGCCGGTGATGATGAACGGCGCCGCGGCGATGAAGGCATAGACCGACGTGGTGGCGCAGCCGCCACCCACGGCATAGGCCACGAAGCGCGGCGAGCGCAGCAGCACGGCGTAGTCGCGCGCCAGCCGACCCGGGCGCAGGCGCCCCGAGGCCTGGGCGGTCTCGGGCACGCGGCGCCAGACCAGCAGCAGCGTCGCCGCGCCCAGCAGCGTGAGCAAGGCGAACACCGCGCGCCAGCCGCCCAGTGCCACCAGCGTGGAGCCGACCAGCGGCGCCAGGCCCGGCCCGACCATCATCATCAGGTTCAGCAGCGCCAGCGCCCGCACCGCATCGGCCGGCGCATGGGTGTCGCGCACCATGGCCCGGCCCAGCGCCAGGCCGGCGCAGCCGCCCAGCGCCTGCAGCAGCCGCGCGCCCACCAGCAGCGGCACGCTGGGCGCCAGCATCGCCGCCAGCCCGCCCAGCACGTACAGCACCAGTCCGGCCAGCAGCATGGGCCGGCGGCCGAGCGCGTCAGACAGCGGGCCGTAGGCCAGCTGGCCCAGCGCCAGCCCGGCGATGTAGGCGGTGATGGCACCCTGCACCGCCGCGCTGTCCGCCTGGAAGTGGCGCGCCGCGTCCGGCAGCGCCGGCACGAACATGTGCATCGCCAGCGTGCCGCTGATGGTGACCAGGGCCAGCAGCCACAGCGGCACATACGTGCCGGTGGCGGCTGCGGGAGGGGAGGAAGCGGGCATGGACGGCGCGGCGGTGCAGGTGCCGCGCGAAGCACGACGCAAGGCAGGCCGCGATTATCCCGTGGCGGCGGGGCTCAGCCGTCGATGGCCGCGCCGGACCCGGCCCGCTGGCGCAGCTCGAACTTCTGGATCTTGCCGGTGCTGGTCTTGGGCAGCTCGCCGAAGACCACCGCGCGCGGCACCTTGAAGCCGGCCAGTTGCTGCCTGCAGTGCGCCACGATGTCGGCCTCGGTCACCTCGGCGCCAGCTTTCAGCTCGACGAAGGCGCAGGGCGTCTCGCCCCATTTCGGGTCGGGCCGGGCGACCACGGCGGCGGCCAGCACCGCCGGGTGGCGGTACAGCACGTCCTCGACCTCGATGGAGGAGATGTTCTCGCCGCCGGAGATGATGATGTCCTTGCTGCGGTCGCGGATCTTGATGTAGCCGTCCGGGTACTGCACGGCCAGGTCGCCCGAGTGGAACCAGCCGCCGGCGAAGGCTTCTTGGGTCGCCTGCGGGTTCTTCAGGTAGCCCTTCATGGCGATGTTGCCGCGGAACATGATCTCGCCCATGGTCTCGCCGTCGCGCGGCACGGGCTGCAGCGTCTCGGGGTCCAGAACCTCAGCGCTGCGCTGCAGGTGGTAGCGCACGCCCTGGCGCGCGTTCAGCCGGGCACGCTCGCCGATGTCCAGCTGGCTCCAGTCGTCTTGCTTGGCGCAGACCGTGGCCGGGCCATAGACCTCGGTCAGGCCGTACACATGGGTCAAATCGAAGCCCAGGCGCTCCATGCCCTCGATCATCGCCGCCGGCGGCGCGGCGCCGGCCACCATGGCTTTCACGCCGGCGGGCACGTTCTCCTTCATGGAGTCGGGCGCGTTGACCAGCAGGCTCTGCACGATAGGCGCGCCGCAGTAGTGCGTCACGCCGTGCTGGCGGATGGCGTCGAACACCGCCTGCGCCTCGACCCGGCGCAGGCAGACGTTGACGCCGGCGCGCGCCGCCAGCGTCCAGGGAAAGCACCAGCCGTTGCAGTGGAACATCGGCAGCGTCCACAGGTAGACGGCGTGCTTGGGCAGGTCCCACTCCAGGATGTTGCTGACGGCGTTCTGGTGCGCGCCGCGGTGGTGGTAGACGACGCCCTTGGGGTTGCCGGTGGTGCCCGAGGTGTAGTTCAGCGCGATGGCATCCCACTCGTCGCGGGGCAGCTCCCAAGCGAACTGCGGGTCGCCGGCGGAAATGAAATCCTCGTAGCGCGTGCTGCCCAGGGGCTGCGCGGGCGGGCCGTAGAGCGCGTCCTCGACCTCGATCACCAGCAACGGCGCAGTGCCGGTGCGCAGCGCCAGGGCGCGCGCCATGGTGGCGCTGAACTCGGGGTCGACGATGACCGCACGCGCCTCGCCGTGGTCGAGCATGAAGGCGATGGTTTCCGGGTCCAGCCGCGTGTTCAGCGTGTTGAGCACGGCGCCGGCCATCGGCACGCCGAAGTGCGCCTCGACCATCGGCGGGGTGTTGGGCAGCATCACCGCCACGGTGTCGTTCTTGCCGATGCCGGCGCGCCGCAGGCTGCTGGCCAGGCGGCGGCAGCGCGCATACGTCTCGCCCCAGCTCTGGCGCAGCCCGCCGTGCACGATCGCCAGGCGATCCGGATAGACCTCGGCCGTGCGCTCGATGAACGACAGTGGCGTGAGTGGCGCGAAGTTGGCCGGCGTGCGCGGCAGGTGCTGGTCGAAGATGCTGGCCATGGCGGTCCTCTCGATACGGGCAACAGACGGGTTGCACGCCATTACAGCAGAGCGGGCTGACGCGCGGCTGAAGGACGGGACGGGCGGCTGACGGACAATGCGCCGGTGTCCATCCCCCAGTCCTTCATCCAGGAATTGCTCGGCCGCGTCGACGTGGTCGAGGTCGTCGGCCGCCACGTGCAGCTGAAAAAAAGCGGCGCCAACTATATGGGGCTGTGCCCGTTCCACGGGGAGAAATCGCCGTCGTTTTCCGTCAGCCCGTCCAAGCAGTTCTATCACTGCTTCGGCTGCGGCAAGAACGGCAACGCCATCGGCTTTCTGATGGAGCACGCCGGCATGGGCTTCGTCGAGGCGGTGCAGGATCTGGCGCAGGGCGCGGGCCTGGCGGTGCCGGACGAGCGTGCCTCGCCGGCCGAGCGCGCGCGCGCCGCCGAGCAGCGCCGCCAGCTGGCCACCATCACCGACGTGCTGGAGCAGGCCGGCAAAGCCTGGCGTGCGCAACTGCGCAAGGCGCCGCGCGCCATCGCCTACTTCAAGGGTCGGGGAGTGTCCGGGCAGATCGCCAAGCGCTACGGCCTGGGCTACGCGCCCGAGGGCTGGCGCGGCCTGGCCAGCGTGTTCCCCGAGTACGACAGTCCGCTGCTCGAGCAGGCCGGCCTGGTCATCGTGGGCGAGGACGACGGCAAGCGCTACGACCGCTTCCGCGACCGGGTGATGTTCCCGATCCGCAACGTCAAGGGCGAGTGCATCGGCTTTGGCGGTCGGGTGCTGGGCGATGACAAGCCCAAGTACCTGAACTCGCCCGAGACCCCGGTGTTCCACAAGGGCCACGAGCTGTACGGCCTGTACGAGGCGCGCACCGCCATGCGCGCCATGGGCTATGCGCTGGTCACCGAGGGCTACATGGACGTGATCGCCCTGGCGCAGCATGGCTTCGCCAATGCCGTGGCCACGCTGGGCACGGCGTGCACGCCCGAGCACGTGCACAAGCTGTTTCGCTTCACCGACACGGTGGTCTTCGGCTTCGACGGCGACGCCGCCGGCCGGCGCGCAGCGCGCAAGGCGCTGGAGGGCGCCCTGCCCTACGCCAGCGACACGCGCACGGTGAAATTCCTGTTCCTGCCGCCCGAGCACGACCCGGACAGTTTCGTGCGCGAACACGGCGAGGACGGCTTCTCGCGTGCGGTGGAAGGTGCGCTGCCGCTGTCGCGCTTTTTGCTGCAGGCCGCGCGCGAGGACTGCGACCTGACCAGCGCCGAGGGACGCGCGCACATGCTGAGCAACGCCCGCGGCCTGTGGGAGGCGCTGCCCGACGGCGCGCTCAAGCGCCAGCTGCTGGGCGAGCTGGCGCAGCAGGGCCAGCTGCCGGTGGCGGACCTGACGGCGCTGTGGGCGCAGGCGGGCGGAGACGCGGCCGCGCCGGCGCAGCCCGGCCCGGCACCCGCACCCGGCCGGCAGCGCCGGCCGTGGCAGAAGGGCGAGCGCTCCGGCCGCTGGAGCGCGCCGGCCCAGCCGCCGCGCCCGCAGCCGGCGCGGCGCATCGACCACGCGGCGCGGCTGCTGCTGTCGCACATGCAGTTCCTGGAGGCGCTGAGCCACGAGGAGCTGGCAATGCTGCGCGAGCAGCCGCCGCCGCACGGCCGGCTGATGCTGTGGCTGGAGGCGCAGCTGCACGAGCACGGCCCCCAGCCCTGGGCGGTGCTGCGCGAGGCGTTGGCCGGGCAGGACTGCCAGGCGCTGGCCGAGCGGCTGATGACTGGCTCGCACGCCCAAACCGAGGGCGAAGAGGCCGAGCTGCGCTGGGAGCTGCGCGACCTGATGGGCCGCATGCTGGCCGAGGCCATCGCGCACGAGCAAAAGGCGCTGATCGCCCAGGCCGCGCACGAGCCCGAGACGCTGGAGCGCTACCGCCAACTGGAAAAGCGTCGCCTGGAGTTGTTACAGCCGCAACGCCGCCAGCCTTGACACAAATGGATTTTTACCCTCTTGATTTTGCTGCCATCGGTATAATGTAGGGTTTGTCGGCAAGAGCGACAGCAGCACCTCCGGGCCTGGGCAACTGTGACATACCGCGCACCACCGCCCTCCCTTACCGCAAGGACTGCACACCAAATGTTCGCCCGGACATCTTGCCCCTGAGGGCTTTGCCCCTCATCTCACAAGGCCCTGCCCTTGCCGCGCCGCATGGCGCTGGCAGCCGTGGCGCCGCTTGCGTTTCCTTCTGCAGTGTCTGTTTTTGACCTTGAGGTTGTCCATGCCCGCTCAAAAGTCCGCGAAGTCGCCCAAGTCCGCCCCCGCCAAGGCCATCGATACCCCTGCGACCCCTGCCGTCCGGGCCAACGCCAAGGCTGCCAAGCCCCAGGCCGCCGCCGAGATGGCCCCGTCCGCCTCCACTGCCAAGACCACCGTGCCCAACACACCCAAGACCGCCGCCGAACTGAAGAAAGCCGCCGATGAGCTGCTGAAGTCCCAGAAGCCTGCCCGGGCGCCCAAGGCCGCCAAGGCGCCGAGGGCCGCTGCCGCTCCGGCCGCCGACGAGGCCGCGGCCGACGAGCCCAAGAAGAAGACCACGCGCGCCAAGGCCGCCGGCGCCGCCGCCAAGGCCCCGGCCAAGACCGCCGCTGCCAAGGCCCCGGCCAAGCGCGGCCGCAAGGCCGGCGGCAAGGACAAGGGCGAGGACCTGGACGACGACGCCGACCTGTCGGACATTGAATCCGACCTGGAGGGCGAGCCCGAGGTCGAGGAAGCGCCTGCCGCCGCCGCCGACGCCGCCGCGCCGGTCGAGAAGGTCAAGCCGCTGCGCATGAAGATCAGCAAGGCCAAGGAACGCGCCTTGATGAAGGAATTCGGCTTGGACGAGACCGTCCTGTCCGAAGAGGACATGGCCAAGCGCCGCGCGCAGCTGAAGAAGCTCATCACCCTGGGCAAGACGCGCGGCTACCTGACGCAGGGCGAGATCTCCGACCACCTGCCCGACAAGCTGGTCGACGCCGAGACCATGGAAGTGGTGGTGGCCATGCTCAGCGACATGGGCATCGCCGTGTACGAGCAGACGCCCGATGCCGAGACGCTGTTCCAGAACAACGTCACGCCCACCGCCACCACGGTCGAGGAAGCCGAGGAAGAGGCCGAGGCCGCCCTGTCCACCGTGGACAGCGAGTTCGGCCGCACCACCGACCCGGTGCGCATGTACATGCGCGAGATGGGCACCGTGGAGCTGCTCACGCGCGAGGGCGAGATCGAGATCGCCAAGCGCATCGAGGGCGGCCTGATGGACATGATGGAGGCCATCAGCGCCTCGCCCGCGACCATCGCCGAGATCCTGAACATGGCCGAGGAGATCCGGGCCGGCAAGGTCGTGATCTCGGCCGTGGTGGACGGCTTCTCCGATCCCGACGAGGCCGACGACTACGTGGCCGAGGAAGACTTCGACGAGTACGACGAAGAGGATGACGACGACGGCAAGGGCGGCTCCAAGGCCATGACGCGCCTGCTGGAAAAGCTCAAGAACGATGCGCTGGCGCGCTTCGACGAGCTGCGCGCGCTGTTCGAGAAGATGCACCAGATCTACGACAAGGAAGGCTACGGCAGCCCGTCGTACATGAAGGTGCAGCACGAGATCTCGGCCAAGCTGATGACCATCCGCTTCACCGCCAAGACCATCGAGAAGCTGTGCGACATGGTGCGCGCACAGGTGGACGACGTGCGCAAAAAGGAGCGCGAGCTGCGCCGCATCATCGTGGACAAGTGCGGCATGCCGCAGGAGACCTTCATCAAGGAATTCCCGCCCAACCTGCTGAACCTGCAGTGGGTGGAAAAGCAGGCTGCGTCCGGCAAGCCCTGGAGCACGGTGATGGAACGCAACATCCCGCCGATCCAGGAACTGCAGCAGCGCCTGATGGACCTGCAGTCGCAGGTGGTGGTGCCGCTGACCGAGCTGAAGGCGATCAACAAGCGCATGAACGCCGGCGAGGCCAGCTCGCGCGACGCCAAGAAGGAGATGATCGAGGCCAACCTGCGCCTGGTGATCTCGATCGCCAAGAAGTACACCAACCGCGGCCTGCAGTTCCTGGACCTGATCCAGGAGGGCAACATCGGCCTGATGAAGGCGGTGGACAAGTTCGAATACCGCCGCGGCTACAAGTTCTCGACCTACGCCACGTGGTGGATCCGCCAGGCCATCACGCGCTCGATCGCCGACCAAGCGCGCACCATCCGCATCCCGGTGCACATGATCGAGACCATCAACAAGATGAACCGCATCTCGCGCCAGCACCTGCAGGAGTTCGGCTTCGAGCCCGACGCCAGCATCCTGGCCGCGAAGATGGAGATCCCCGAGGACAAGATCCGCAAGATCATGAAGATCGCCAAGGAGCCGATCTCCATGGAGACGCCGATCGGCGACGACGACGACAGCCACTTGGGCGACTTCATTGAGGACCAGAACAACACCGCGCCGGTGGACGCCGCCATGCAGGCCGGCCTGCGCGACGTGGTCAAGGACATCCTGGACGGCCTTACCCCGCGCGAGGCCAAGGTGCTGCGCATGCGCTTCGGCATCGAGATGAGCACCGACCACACGCTGGAGGAAGTCGGCAAGCAGTTCGACGTGACGCGCGAGCGCATCCGCCAGATCGAGGCCAAAGCGCTGCGCAAGTTGAAGCACCCCAGCCGCAGCGACAAGCTGCGCAGCTTCATCGACTCGCTGTAATTCCCGGCACGGCGCGCGCCCCGCGCGCCATCCGGCACCCCGCCCTGGCCTTGCCTGCCAGGGCTTTTTTGTGCCTGCGGCGCGCCGGCTCGGGCGTGCCTGCGCCCAGGCGTTTTCCGGCGCTGGCGCAATCCCCACGCCGGCCAGGAGCTACCAAACTTGTAGCACCAGGATTTCCGCGCTATATTGCTATCGTTTTTTTCGGACGGGCCGGATGTGCGGGTTTTCCCGGACATGGCGGGCCCGGCCATTCCTCAACCCGCGCCAGGAGAAGCGTTCATGAGCTCCAAGGAAAACGCCGCCGTCAACCAGCTCTTCGAGAAGCTCGAGTGCCGCTATGCGCTGCGCGTGCTGTGGGCACTGCGCGACGGCCACCCGCAGACCTTCCGGCTGCTGCAGGACAGCGTCGGCGGCATTACACCCAACACGCTCAACACCCGCATCAAGGAGCTGCGCGAGTGCGGCCTGCTGGACCACGGCAGCGACGGCTACACCGTCACCCCCACCGGCCAGGACCTGCTCAAGCGGTTGTCCGACGTGCAGGCTTTCGCCACCCGCTGGTCGGCGGCGCGCGCGCGCAAGTAACGCCTGCTGAGGCCAGCCTACGCCGGCCAGCAGCAGTTTTCAAGCGTTTTTGCCCTCCAGCCCTTGTAGAACAAGGGCCTCCAGCTATCATTTTCGATAAACAAGGACACACCATGGCATTCACCACCACCGCCTCGGGCCTGCAATACGAAGACGCCGCCGTGGGCGAAGGCGCCGAGGCGCGCGCCGGCCAGAACGTGCGCGTGCACTACACCGGCTGGCTCTACAACGATGGCCAGCAGGGCGCCAAGTTCGACTCCAGCCGCGACCGCAACGACCCGTTCGAATTCCCCCTGGGCGCGGGCATGGTCATCAAGGGCTGGGACGAGGGTGTGCAGGGCATGAAGGTCGGCGGCCGCCGCACGCTGGTGATTCCGGCGGCGCTGGGCTATGGCGCACGCGGCGCCGGCGGCGTGATTCCGCCCAACGCCACGCTGAAGTTCGATGTCGAGCTGCTGGACGCCGGCGCATAACCGCCTGCGCACTTCCCATCAGGCGGCCTTTACAGGCCGCCTTTTTCATTTATAGCCGTGGCGCGGCGCCGCCCGTCAGTCAGTCAGTCGAACAGCGCGCCGGCCAGCCGGGCATAGCGCGCCTCGCCCACGGCGTCGCGGATGCGCGGCGCCAGCTCGGCCAGCTGCCGGTAGCCGCTCGTGCCCTCCACCGCCAGGTTCAGCCGGAAGCCGCGCAGCCCCAGGCCGGCGGTGAGCTCGATGGCGATCGGATAGGCCGCCTGGTAGCGCTCCACGCTGCTGCGCTCGCCGGCCTCGGGCGCAGCGGGCGTCTCCTCCAACGCCACCACGGGCGCCAGCGCATCGGCATCCACGGGCGCCAGCAGGCCGCGTTCGAGCATGGCCTGCACGTCGTCCCGGGTGATGCCCATGGCGGCGGTGGCGGCCAGCACCTCGTCGGTGCTGCGCCGGCCGTCGAACAGGATGAAGGCCGGGCGCTGGCGCGGGGCCAGCGCGCCGCTCTGGCGCTCCTTCAGCGCCTGCTGGCCCGCGAGGGTCTTCACGAAAATCATCAGGTGGGCCCCTCCTGGCCGTCTCGGTCGGTGACGGCGGAAATTGGCATAGATGCCCCGGTTTGTGAATCGGCGCAAGCCCGCAGCCGGCCCCGTGGGTGTCGCCCAGGTGTCACAGCCCGTCGGGCACCACCCGCGGCACACGCCCGGGCCGGGTCGCCAGGCTGACCAGCCAGGCCACCGCCAGCCCGACCGGCACGCCGAACACCCCGGCCGAGATCGGCTGTATGCCCCACCACAGGCCGTTGACCAGCAGCGCCTGCGGCACCAGCTCGCGCACCAGATCCACCTGCGACAGCAGGTAGTGCAAGGTGACGCCCAGCCCGGCCAGCATGCCGGCCACGGCGCCGGCGCGCGTCGTGCCGCGCCAGAAGATGCCCAGCACCATCGCCGGCACGAAGGCCGCCGCGGCAATCGAGAACGACGCCGACACCATCGGCAGGATTTCCGAGGGTTTCAGCGATGCGACGAAGGCTGCCGACAGCGCCACCGTGAGCAGCGTGAATTTGGTCAGGATGACGCGCTGCTCGGGCGAGGCGCGCCGGCCCGATTCCTGCACATACAGGTCGCGCACCAGCGCGTTGCTGATGGTCAGCAGCAGCCCGTCGGCGGTGGACAGCGCCGCCGCCAGCCCGCCGGCCGCCACCAGCCCGGAGATGACGTAGGGCATGCCACCGATCTCGGGCGTGGCCAGCACGATCAGGTCGGCGCCGAAGCGGATCTCGCCGAACTGCACGATGCCGTCGCCGTTCACGTCCTCGAAGGACACCAGCGCCGCATCCACGTGCGCCCACTGCGCCAGCCAGTTCGGCAGCTGGTCGAAGCGGCTGCCGACCAGGTTGTTCATGACCTCGAACTTGACCAGCGCCGCCAGCGCCGGCGCGCTCAGGTACAGCAGCGCGATGAACACCAGCGACCAGGCCACCGAGGTGCGCGCCGCTGCCACCGAGGGCACGGTGTAGTAGCGCGTGAGCAGGTGCGGCAGCCCGGCGGTGCCGACCATCAGGCAGAACATCAGCGCCAGGAAGTTGCGCCGCGACAGTTCGGCCTCGGCACGGGCGCGGGCGCCGTCGGCGTTGGCCTCGCCGGCAAAGGCCTGGCCGTGGCGCGGCAGGCCGCCCAGCAGGTGCGCGCGTTCATTCAGCGATTGCAGCTCGCGCGTCCAGCGTTCGCGCGCGCTGGCCTCGTCGCGCGGCATGGTGGCCAGCTCGCGGCTGGCGGCGACGATCAGGCCGACATCGGCGTTGCGCTCGCGCAGGCGCTGGATGCGCTGGCTGGCGGCGCGCCGCTCGTGCTCCAGCGCGGCCGGAACGTCGGCCAGGCGGCGCTGCAGCTCGCGCGCGCGGTGGGCGTAGATGGCCACCACCTCGTGCTCGGCACGGTCGGCCAGCAGGCGCTCCTCCAGCTGCGCGATCTTGTCGATCTGCGCCCCGGCCACCAGCGGCGCCGCCGGGTTGCCCAGCTGTTTGTAGGCCAGCCACGACACCGGGATCAGGAACGCCAGCAGGATGACCATGTACTGCGCCACCTGCGTCCAGGTGATGGCGCGCATGCCGCCCAGGAACGAGCACAGCAGCACCCCGCCCAGGCCCAGCATGATGCCGATCTCGAACTGCACGCCGGTCAGGCGCGAGGCGATCAGGCCCACGGCGTAGATCTGCGCCACCACGTAGGTGAACGAGCACAGCACCGCCGACAGCGCGGCGATGACGCGCGGCCAGCGCCCGCCGAAGCGCACCTGGAAGAAGTCGGGGATGGTGTAGAGATTCATCGCCCGCAGGTGCGGCGCGATCAGCATCGCCACCAGCACGAAGCCCCCCGTCCAGCCCAGCAGGTAGGCCAGCCCACCCGGCTGGCCCGGCATGCCCGAGTAGCCCTGCAGGTACAGCGCGCCGGACAGGCTGATGAACGAGGCGGCGCTCATCCAGTCGGAGGCGGCGGCCATGCCGTTGTAGATCGGCGGGATGCGCCGGCCCGCGACGTAGTATTCGTCGGGGTCGGTGGTGCGGCCGTAGACGCCGATGCCGGCATAGGCCATCACCGTCAGGAACAGGAAGATCGGCCCGATCCACTGGCGCGACAGGCCGCGCTGCTCGGCCCAGGCCATGGCGCCGATGAAGGCCAGCAGGCCCAGCACGTACAGCGCCAGCGCGCGGTTCAGCCGGCTCAGATAGGCGCGGCGCTCCTGGCGCTCAGGCATCGGCGGCAGGGTGGTCGGCGGCGCGCGCGGCCGCGGCGTCCTGGCGCTCGAAGCGGTTCATGGCCAGGCAGTAGCCCCAGACCAGCGCGATGAAGATCAGCACCGCGCCCTGCGACGCCAGCCAGTAGCTGAACGACCAGCCGGCGATGCCGAATTGCAGTTCGCGCGCGAAGTACACCGCGACGAACGACACCAGCGCCCACACGGACAGCAGCGCCGCCTTCAACCACAGGTGGCGCACGTCGTGCAGGTCAGGCGCGAACAGCGCCTCGCCATGCTCGGGCTCCAGGGTCCAGGGGCGCTGCTCGGGCATGGCGCTGCGGCCGTCAGCCGGCCAGTTTCTGCCAGGTGTCGATCACGCTGTCCGGGTTCAGCGAGATCGAGGAAATGCCCTCGCCCGCCAGCCACTGGGCGAAGTCTGGGTGGTCGCTGGGGCCTTGGCCGCAGATGCCGACGTACTTGCCCTGCGCGCGGCAGGTGGCGATGACGCCTTTGAGCAGCTTGCGCACCGCCGGGTCGCGCTCGTCGAAGTCCTGCGCCAACAGTTCCAGGCCTGAGTCGCGGTCCAGCCCCAGGGTGAGCTGGGTCAGGTCGTTGGAGCCGACCGAGAAGCCGTCGAAGAACGCCAGGAACTCCTCGGCCAGCACTGCGTTGCTCGGCACCTCGCACATCATGATGAGCTTGAGGTCGTCCGCGCCGCGCTGCAGGCCGTGCTGCGCCAGCAGCTGCGTCACGCGCTCGGCCTGGCCCAGGGTACGCACGAAGGGCACCATGATCTGCACGTTGGTCAGGCCCATCTCGCCGCGCACGCGCTTCAGCGCCTCGCACTCCATGGCGAAGGCCTCGCCGAAGTCGCGGCTGATGTAGCGCGCCGCACCGCGAAAACCCAGCATCGGGTTTTCTTCCTCGGGCTCGTAGCGGCTGCCGCCGATCAGTTTGCGGTACTCGTTGCTCTTGAAGTCCGACAGGCGCACGATGACCGGCTTCGGCCAGAACGCCGCGGCGATGGTCGCCACACCCTCGGCCACCTTGTCGACGTAGAAGGCGCGCGGGCTGGCGTGGCCACGGGCCACGCTCTCGACGGCCTTTTTCAGGTCGGCGTCCACTTGGGGATAGTCCAGGATGGCCTTGGGGTGCACGCCGATATTGTTGTTGATGATGAACTCCAGCCGCGCCAGGCCCACGCCCTGGTTGGGCAGCTGGGCGAAGTCGAAGGCCAGCTGCGGATTGCCCACGTTCATCATGATCTTGGTGGTGATGGGCGGCATCTCGCCGCGCTGCACCTCAGTCACCTCGGTCTCGATCAGGCCGTCGTAGATGCGGCCGGTGTCGCCCTCGGCGCAGCTCACCGTGACCAGCGTGCCCTCGGTCAGCAGGCCGGTGGCGTTGCCGCAGCCGACCACCGCCGGGATGCCCAGCTCGCGCGCGATGATGGCCGCGTGGCAGGTGCGCCCGCCGCGGTTGGTGACGATGGCGCTGGCGCGCTTCATCACCGGCTCCCAGTTCGGGTCGGTCATGTCGGTGACCAGCACGTCGCCGGGCTGCACCTTGTCCATCTCGGCGATGTCGGAGACCAGGCGCACCGGACCGGTGCCGATCTTCTGGCCGATGGCGCGGCCTTCGGCCAGCACCGTGCCCGTCCCTTTCAGCTTGAAGCGCTGCTCGGCCTGGCCCTTGGCCTGGCTCTTCACGGTTTCGGGCCGGGCCTGCAGGATGTAGAGCTGGCCATCCATGCCGTCTTTGCCCCACTCGATGTCCATGGGCCGGCCGTAGTGCTGCTCGATGACCAGCGCGTAGTGCGCCAGCTGCTGCACTTCCTCATCGGTCAGGCTGTAGCGGTTGCGCTGCTCGGTGGGCACGTCGGTGGTCGTGACCAGCTTGCCGGAGGCGGCCTTTTCCTCGGCCGAGGCAAAGACCATCTGGATCAGCTTGCTGCCCAGGTTGCGCCGAATCACGGCCTTGTTGCCGGCCTGCAGCATGGGCTTGTGCACGTAGAACTCGTCCGGGTTCACCGCGCCCTGCACCACCGTCTCGCCCAGGCCGTAGCTGCTGGTGATGAACACGACATCCTCGAAGCCGCTCTCGGTATCGATGGTGAACATGACGCCGGCGGCGCCCAGGTCGGAGCGCACCATGCGCTGCACGCCCGCCGACAGCGCCACCACGTCGTGCGCAAAGCCCTTGTGCACGCGGTAGGAAATCGCCCGGTCGTTGTACAGCGACGCGAACACCTCCTTCATCTTGTGCAGGATGTCGTCGATGCCAACCACGTTCAAGAAGGTTTCCTGCTGGCCGGCGAACGAGGCATCAGGCAGGTCCTCGGCGGTGGCCGACGAGCGCACGGCGAAGCACGCCTGGTCGTTGCCGCCGCACAGCGTCTTGAACGCTTCGCGCACGGCAGCCTCCAGCTCAGCCGGGAAGGGCTGGGCCTCGACCCAGCCGCGGATCTCGGCGCCCGCCTGGGCCAGCGCGCGCACGTCCTCGGTGTCCAGGCTGGCCAGACGTTGGCTGATGCGCTGGGCCAGGCCCTCGTGCGCCAGGAACTGGCGGAAGGCGTGCGCCGTGGTGGCGAAGCCGGTCGGCACGCGCACCCCTTGGGGCAGCTGCGAGATCATCTCGCCAAGGCTGGCGTTCTTGCCGCCGACGGCCTCGACGTCCTCCATCCTCAGGTTTTCAAACGGTACGACCAAGGCGGTCGCCTCAAAGCGTGCGGACATGGGAATGCTCCAGAAGTTGAAACCGGTTCTGCGCCTGCCAGGCTGGAGCGATACGCAAGGAGAGAGGGCAGGCAAGCGCCCATGCAGCGGCTGCGGCTTGTGTGTTGTGCTTGTGGGCCAGCGCGGTGCATGGGGCGGGATGCGGGAATAATGCGCGCCATTGTAGTGGCCGGCCTTCCAGGCCCGCGCCGGCCCATCCGGCACCCGCCCGCCCGTTCTCCATCCCCCGCGCCGAAGCGCCACCGCCCTCCATGCTGCCTTCCCACACGCGCACCGCCTTCTATGTCTCCGACGGCACCGGCATCACCGCCGAGACGTTCGGCAACGCCATCCTGGCGCAGTTCGACATGCGCCCGCGCCATGTGCGCCTGCCCTTCATCGACACCGAGGACAAGGCGCACCAGGTGGTGCGCCAGATCAACCACACGGCCGAACTGGAGGGCGTCAAGCCGATCGTCTTCACCACGCTGGTGAACATGAGCGTGCTGCGCATCATCGAGGAAGGCTGCCGCGGCATGCTGCTGGACATGTTCGGCACCTTCATCCGGCCGCTGGAGGCCGAGCTGGGCACCAAGTCGCACCACCGCGTCGGGCGCTTTTCGGACATCAGCGTGTCGAAGGAATACAGCGACCGCATCGAGGCCATCAACTTCAGCCTGGACCACGACGACGGCCAGAGCCACCGCGACCTGGCCAGCGCCGACGTGATCCTGGTGGGCGTGTCGCGCAGCGGCAAGACCCCCACCAGCCTGTATCTGGCGATGCAGCACGGCCTGAAGATCGCCAACTACCCGCTGATCCCCGAGGACTTCGAGCGCCGCCAGCTGCCGCCGGCGCTGGTGCCGTATCGCAAGAAGATCTTCGGCCTGACCATCGACCCGCAGCGCCTGTCGCAGATCCGCAACGAGCGCCGGCCCGGCTCGAAGTACGCCGACCTGGCCAACTGCCGCTACGAGGTCAGCGAGGCCGAGGCCATGATGCGCCGCTCGGGCATCCGCTGGCTGTCCTCGACCACCAAGAGCATCGAGGAAATCGCCACCACGATCCTGCAGGAAGTGCGGCCCGAGCGGCTGCAGTACTGAGTCCGGCGGAGCCCGGCAGGTTAGCGCCCCGGCACTGGCACGGTCTGCCGTCTTTTAAGGCCAAAACAGCCTCTGGTCCTGACACCATATAGATCTTTAACTATCAAAATAGAAGCATGAGCGCAGCACCTAAAATGCGCCCTCCCCTTCCACCAGCCTGTGCGGCATCCCTCGGGATGCCGTTTTTGCATTGCCATGAGCGACGACAACACCCTCTCCCAGCCCGGCTTGAACAGCCTGTCCAAGTCCTTCGAGCCCGCCGCCATCGAGGCGCAGTGGGGCCCCGAGTGGGAGCGGCGCGGCTATGGCGCCGCCGGCGTGCGCGGCACGGGCGCCCCGGATGCCAGCCAGCCCTCGTTCGCCATCCAGCTGCCGCCGCCCAACGTGACCGGCACGCTGCACATGGGGCACGCGTTCAACCAGACCATCATGGACAGCCTGACGCGCTATCACCGCATGCTGGGCCACAACACGGTCTGGGTGCCGGGCACGGACCATGCCGGCATCGCCACGCAGATCGTCGTCGAGCGCCAGCTGCAGGGCGAAGGCAAGAGCCGCCACGACCTGGGGCGGCCCGACTTCATCGCCAAGGTCTGGGAGTGGAAGGAGCAGTCGGGCAACACCATCACCACACAGATGCGCCGCATGGGCGACAGCGTGGATTGGGGCCGCGAGTACTTCACCATGGACGAGAAGCTGTCCAAGGTGGTCACCGAGACCTTCGTGCGCCTGTACCAGCAGGGCCTGATCTACCGTGGCAAGCGCCTGGTGAACTGGGACCCGGTGCTGCAGTCCGCCGTGTCCGACCTGGAGGTGGAAAACGAGGAGCGCGACGGCTCGCTGTGGCACATCGCCTACCCGCTGTCGGACGGCAGCAGCCAGCTGGTCGTGGCCACCACGCGTCCCGAAACCATGCTGGGCGACGTGGCCGTCATGGTGCACCCCGAGGACGAGCGCTACGCGCACCTGATCGGCCGGACGGTGACGCTGCCGCTGGTCGGCCGGCAGATCCCGATCATCGCGGACGAGTACGTGGACCGCGCATTCGGCACCGGCGTGGTCAAGGTGACCCCTGCGCACGACAACAACGACTACGCCGTGGGCCAGCGCCACGGCCTGCCCCTGGAGGTGGTGCTGACCCTGGCGGCCACCATCAACGACAACGCGCCCGCGCAGTACCGCGGCCTGGACCGCTTCGTCGCCCGCAAGGCCATCGTCGCTGACCTGGAAGCGCAGGGCCTGCTGGTCGAGACGAAAAAACACAAGCTGATGGTGCCGGTGTGCACCCGCACCGGCCAGGTCATCGAGCCGATGCTGACCGACCAGTGGTTCGTGGCGATGTCGAAAGTGGGCGAAGGCGATGCCACTGGCAAATCCATCGCGCAAAAGGCGATCGACGCCGTGGTTTCGGGCCAGGTGCAGTTCGTGCCCGAGAACTGGGTCAACACCTACAACCAGTGGATGAACAACATCCAGGACTGGTGCATCTCGCGCCAGCTGTGGTGGGGCCACCAGATCCCGGCGTGGTACGACGAGGCCGGCAACGTGTACGTGGCGGCGAGCGAGGAGGAAGCCCAGGCGCAGGCCGGCGCGGGCGTCAAGCTGACGCGCGACGCCGACGTGCTGGACACCTGGTACTCGTCGGCGCTGGTGCCCTTCTCGACCATGGGCTGGCCCGAGCAGACGGATGGCGCCGAGAGCGACTACAACCTGTACCTGCCGTCGTCGGTGCTCGTCACCGGCTACGACATCATCTTCTTCTGGGTCGCCCGGATGATCATGATGACCACGCACTTCACCGGCCGCGTGCCGTTCCGGCACGTGTACATCCACGGCCTGGTGCGCGACGCGCAGGGCAAGAAGATGAGCAAGTCCGAGGGCAACGTGCTCGACCCGGTGGACCTGATCGACGGCATCGCGCTCGAGCCTTTGCTGGACAAGCGCACCACCGGCCTGCGCCGGCCGGAGACAGCGCCCACCGTTCGCAAGAACACGCAGAAGGAATTTTCCGAGGGCATTCCGGCCTACGGCGCCGACGCGCTGCGCTTCACCTTCGCGGCGCTGGCCAGCCTGGGCCGCAGCATCAACTTCGACAGCAAGCGCTGCGAGGGCTACCGCAACTTCTGCAACAAGCTCTGGAACGCCAGCCGCTTCGTGCTGATGAACTGCGAGGGCCACGACTGCGGTTTCGACGAAACGCAGGGCTGCCACGAGGGTTACCTGCATTTCAGCCAGCCCGACCGCTGGATCGTCTCGGCGCTGCAGCAGGTCGAGGCCGAGGTCGCCAAGGGCTTCGCCGACTACCGCCTGGACAACGTCGCCAACGCGATCTACGACTTCGTCTGGAACGAGTTCTGCGACTGGTACTTGGAGATTGCCAAGGTGCAGATCCAGACCGGCACGCCGCAGCAGCAGCGCGCCACGCGCCGCACGCTGATCCGCGTTCTCGAGGCCATCCTGCGCCTGGCGCACCCCATCATCCCGTTCGTGACCGAGGAACTGTGGCAAAAGGTCGCGCCGGTCGCCGCCCTGGCCGGCCCGTCGGTGGCGATCGCCGCCTACCCGCAGGCGCGGCCCGAGAAGATCGATGCAGCCGCCACCGAATACGTGCAGCGCATCAAGCAGGTCGTGGATGCCTGCCGCCAGCTGCGCGGCGAGATGGGCGTGTCGCCCGCGCAGCGCCTGCCGCTGCTGGTCACGGGCGACGCGGCCTTCATGCGCGCCATCGCCCCGGTGCTGCAGAACCTGGCCAAGCTCTCCGAAGTGCAAGTTTTCGACGACGAGGCCGCCTGGCAGCAGGCCGCGCAGGCCGCCCCGGTGGCCGTGGTGGGCGAGGCACGCCTGGCGCTGTTCGTACAGATCGACGTGGCGGCGGAAAAGGCCCGCCTGTCCAAGGAGGCGACGCGGCTGGACGGCGAGATCGCCAAGGCCAATGCCAAGCTGTCCAACGAGGCCTTCGTCGCCAAGGCGCCGCCGGCCGTGATCGAGCAGGAAAAGAAACGCATGTCGGACTACGGCGCGACCTTGCAGCGCCTGCGCGAGCAGCTCGCACGCCTGGGCTAACATGCCCCGTTGACCCCCGGCCGGCCCCGCCCTTCCTGGGCCGCGCGGCCTGTCCGGACCAACGAATTCCTTTCACCCCGAGGTACCGCTTTGAGCATCCCCGCCCGCATCCGCAAGGCTGTCTTTCCCGTCGCCGGTCTCGGCACGCGCTTCCTGCCCGCCACCAAGGCGTCTCCGAAGGAGATGCTGCCGGTGGTGGACAAACCGCTGATCCAGTACGCCGTGGAAGAGGCCTACGAAGCGGGCATCCGCGACATGGTCTTTGTCACCGGCCGCAGCAAGCGCGCCATCGAGGACCACTTCGACACCAGCTACGAGTTGGAGTCCGAGCTGGAAGCTGCCGGCAAGCAGGAAATGCTGCAGCTGGTGCGCAGCGTCAGCCCGTCGGACATGAACTGCCTGTTCGTGCGCCAGCCGCGCTCGCTCGGCCTGGGTCACGCCGTGTTGTGCGCCGAGCCGCTGGTGGGCAATGAGGCCTTTGCTGTCATCCTGGCCGACGACCTGATGGTGGGCGCGGGCGGCGGCCCCGGCGTGATGGCGCAGATGGCGGCGGCCTTCGGCAAGCAGGGACGCTCGCTGCTGGCGGTGCAGGAAGTACCCGCCGAGCACACGCGCCGCTACGGCATCGTCAAGGGCGACAGCGCCGGCGACGCGCTGCTGCGCGTCGACGAGATCGTGGAAAAGCCTGCGCCGGAGAAGGCCCCATCCCGCATGGGCGTGGCCGGGCGCTACGTGCTCACGCCGCGCATCTTCGACGAGATCCGCAACCAGCCGCGCGGCGTGGGCGGCGAGATCCAGCTGACCGACGCCATCGCCCGGCTGATGCAGCACGAAGCCGTGTATGCCTATCAATACAGCGGCAAGCGCTACGACTGCGGCAGCAAGGAAGGCTTCTTGGAAGCCACCGTGGAGCTGGCACTGCAACACCCGCAGGTGGGCGAGTATTTCCGCGACTACCTGAAGTCTCTTTCGCTCTGAAAAAGATAGCTGCACGCCCTTGATTCATATGGGCTTGCAGCGTTTTCCATTCAAAGAACGCAGGTTCAGCGCCGGCGCAGGACGTGGATGAACTCCTCGCCCTCGGTGCGCTGCTCGACCAGTTCGTTGCCGGTCTGCCGGGCGAATGCCTGGAAGTCGCGCAGCGATCCCGTGTCGGTGGCCACCACGCGCAGCAGCTGGCCGCTGACCATGCCGGCCAGGGCCTTCTTGGCGCGCAGGATGGGCAGCGGACAGTTCAGCCCGCGCGCGTCCACTTCGGTGTCGATGTCGTGCGAATCCATGCCAGTCAGTCCTTGGGGCTCTCGGCTGCCGGCAGCCCCAGGCCGCGCCGGCGCTCGGCGTTTTCTTCCTCGGTGAAGAACATCGGCTCGTGCCCGCGCGAGCGCAGCCAGTCGGCCAGCGCGTAGCCGGTGCCGGCGGGCCAGCACTTGAGCTCGTGCAATTCGTAGAGGCGGTAGTCCAGCAGTTCGGGCGACAGCCGCACCTGGCCGGCAGCCTGCACGTGGTAGGCGATGATGATCTGGTTCATGCGCAGGAACTCATACACCCCGACCAGATGGATGGCCTGCGCATCCAGGTTGGTTTCTTCCTTGACCTCGCGCGCTATACCCTGCTCGGGCGACTCGCCCGCCTCCATGAAGCCGGTGATCAGCGCAAACATGGTCGGCGGCCACTGCGCATTGCGTGCCAGCAGCACGCGGCCGCCCACCTCGACGATGGCCGCCAGCACCGGCGTCGGGTTGTTCCAGTGCGTCCAGTCGCAGGCCGGGCAGCGCAGGCGCTCCTTCGGCCCGCCGTCCTCGATCTCGGTGCGCGGCGCCAGCGGCGTGGCGCATTGCGGGCAGTAGCGGTACTGGTAGTCCATTGCTACGTTATTGATAGCTAGAAGTCATGGAAAAACAAGGGCCTGAAGCCCTTTTTTCTTTGAAGATCATGCCGGAAACACACCGGTGGACAGGTAGCGGTCACCGCGATCGCAGACCACGAAGACGATGGTCGCGTCCTGCTCGCGCGCGGCGATCTGCTGCGCCACCCAGCAAGCGCCCGCGGCGGAGATGCCGGCGAACAGCCCTTCCTCGCTGGCCATGCGCCGGGCCATGTCCTCGGCGTCGTCCTGGCTGACCAGCACCAGTTCGTCGACCATTTGCGGGCGGTAGATCTTCGGCTGGTACTCCTCGGGCCACTTGCGGATGCCGGGAATGCGCGATCCCTCGGCCGGCTGCGCGCCGATAATGCGCACGCCCGGGTTCTGCTCGCGCAGGAACCGCGACACCCCGGTGATGGTGCCGGTGGTGCCCATGGCGCTGACGAAATGCGTGATGCGCCCGCTGGTCTGCTCCCAGATCTCCGGGCCGGTGGTCTCGTAGTGGATGCGCGGGTTGTCCTCGTTGGCGAACTGGTCCAGCACCACGCCCCGGCCCTGCGCCACCATCTGCTCGGCCAAGTCGCGCGCGTACTCCATGCCGCCGCTGCGCGGGGTCAGGATGAGCTCGGCGCCATAGGCCTTCATGGTCTGGGCACGCTCGACCGACAGGTCCTCCGGCATGATCAGCAGCATGCGGTAGCCCTTGACCGCCGCGACCATCGCCAGCGCGATGCCGGTGTTGCCCGAGGTGGCCTCGATCAGCGTGTCGCCGGGGCGAATGGTGCCGCGCTCCTCGGCGCGGCGAATCATGGACAGGGCAGCCCGGTCCTTGACCGACCCGGCCGGGTTGTTGCCCTCCAGCTTGCCCAGCACGACGTTGCCGCGCGCCTGGTTGTCGGCCGCGCCGATGCGCTGCAAGGCCACGAGCGGCGTGCGCCCGATGGCGTCCTCGATGGTGGGATAAGTCTTCATACGCTTCTACTGTGCCATAATTTGCGACTTCGTTTTTGCGTCGCCCGAGTGGTGGAATTGGTAGACGCAGGGGACTCAAAAATAGGTGCTTGTACCTATGCTTAGCTTGAGTTCAATGTCTGCAAGTGACTGTCAGGCAAAGGTTTTATGGCTTTTACGGTTCCTGATCTGAAGAAAGATTTTTCTAGCCAGGAGCCAGGCAGGAGCCAGTGCAATGCAGACTGGCTCCAAGCGAGTAGTAGTAGCAGATAGTAAAGTAACATCGCGTCATGCCCGAGTGGTGAAATTGGTAGACGCAGGGGACTCAGACCAAATTTGAGCCCTCCGGGGGAAACCCCAGAGGTGAAGCCCGTCAAACTCGGCGAAGGCCCTGGACGCAAGTTCGAGCTAATACCGAGCCAAGCCTTGGAGCCGAAAGGTTCCTCGGAAGGTGTAGAGAGCAGACGGCGGGCACCTACGGCTGAAAAGCTATGGTGAAGGCGTGCTCCAGCCCACGAACGTCGTTTCCTCGGAAATGGCGGCGGCGAAAGCCGAAGTGGGAAGAAAATCCCCCGCCGCAAGGCGTGCCGGTTCGATTCCGGCCTCGGGCACCAATCAAAAAAAGCCGCCTCTACGAACAGAGGCGGCTTTTTCATTTCCGGCCTGCTCGCTTAAATCCCCGGTCCCCTGCCATGAACGCCTCCAACATGTGCGGAATCAGCGTCGCCGGATCGACGGTCTCGCCGTAAGTTTGCCCGTGCAGCGCGGCGTAGCGGTCAAGGTCAGCCCTCAAGCTGGCCGGGCATGCGAAGGTCAGCTTCGTTGATTCCAGCTTCGGCAGCGGCCCGAGCCGCAGCTTCTTGCTCGTAGTCATCGTATTGCTCCCTTCTTTAAAAAAAGCTGCTGGTAAGGCCGCAGCGCTAGATCGCGGTTGACGATGATCCGCACCGGCAGGCCGGGCCGCTCGGTCAACGTCGGCTGGATGTTCATGTTGCGCCGGGTCATCTCCTGACCCACCTGATTGATGCCGTCTTGCGCGCTGTCGCGCCCCGCGACCACGATGCGGTTGCCGCCCTGCCGGTTCTCCGGGGCGGCCAGCTCGGCGCCCACGCCCAGCAGCGTGGTTAGCGCCGCGCCGGCGACGATGCGGCCCCAGTGGTAGTCCACGCCGTCTTCCAGGCCGGAGTAGCCGGCCGGATCGGTGCCCGCAAGGTTGTCGAGCGTGAGCGAAGACGTGTCTGGGAGAATGATCCGATTCCAGACCACCTGCACGCGGCTCTGCCCATAGCTGACCTGGCTGTTGTACTTACCCAGGATGCGCGAGCCTTGCGGGATCAGCAGGAACTTGCCCGTGGCCGTGTCGTAGACCGGCTCCGTCACCGTGGCGATCACATCGCCCGGCAAGTCGGACTTAATGCCCGTCACCAGCGCTCCTGCAATCACCGTCCCGGCCATCACCTGATATGGCGAGGCCGGCATTTGCAAGTTGCCAGAATTGCGGGTTTCCGTAGAACCGCCTTTCAGGAACGCCTCCTTCTGGTTTTGCCGGTTCTGCGTGGCCGTCGGGTCGGCAGGCTGGGCTGCCGTCGAGGCAGGCCCAGCCGCCAGTGGATCAAAGCCCGCCAAGTCGCTGCCCGGCGCAGCCGCGGCGGCTTGGGACGTGGGTGGCGCCGCGCTCTTCCCCTGACCTAAGGAAAAAAACACCGCTGAGGCCGCCGCTGCTTCGGCCTCCTTGCGCAAGGCTTCCGCCGGGTCATGGCCCGGTGGCGCATAGCTGGGCGTTACCGGCTGCTGCGATGCGACGATGGCGGGACCAAGATCACCCGGCAGCGGTGGGCCGAGTTCCGGCACCTTCGGCAGCTTCGAGTAGTCAGAAGGCAGGCCGTCGAGCCCTTCGGACTTGCTCACGCGATCGACGTTGTAAAGCTCGGTCAGGTCGCCCGCGCCACGTCGATGCGGCTGCAACGACCAGATGGTCGTGCCCAGCACGGCGACCGACAAGCCGCCGACCAGTGCGGCCAACGCGCGCCGGTTCAGGCGCGTGACCGGGCGCGGCTGTGCGCGCAGCGCCACTGCCTCGGGCGCGACCTTGCCTGCCTGTGGCGCGGCATGGTCGGGGGTGTCGTCCTGGCTCATGCTCAGTTCCTCCGCACACCGTCCGTGCGCTCGATCCGCACCACATCGCCCTTTTCACCGCCCAGGCGCAACTCGGCCGCGCCGAAGAGCCGATCGACGATTAAGTACGGCGAACGGAAGCGGTAGTTGACCAATTGGCCGTCACCTTCTGGCCCGATCACAAACAGCGGCGGCAGTTCACCCTGCGCAATGCCCGCGGGGAACTGCACGTAGACCTTCTGCCCATCGTCGAAGGCGCGCTGCGGCTTCCAGGGCGGATTGCTGCCGCTGATCGCGTAGCGGAAGCGCAGCTTGTCCAGCGACAGGCCCGAATCCACGGGCGCGGCCGCCTGCGCGGCCTGGGCCTGGCGTTGCAACGCCAGCATCCTGTCCTTCGGGTACTCCCAGGACACCGACGCCATCCACGTCTTGTCGGTCGAGGTCAATTCCAGCAGGTACGTCCTGCGGCTGGTGGTGATGACGAGATTGGTCGTCAAGCCCGAGCGAATGGGCTTGACCATCACGTTGACGCGCAGCGCGTCCCCGCTGCCGCTCAATGTATCTCCGACGATCCAGCGCACGGTGTCGCCAGCAGCCACCGTCACCAGCTCCTCGCCGGGCTGCAGCGCAATCACGGTCACGCGGCCCACGGCCGCATAGACCTGATAAAGCGCGCCATCCGTGAAAGGCCACACCTGAATCGCATTGACATAGCCTTCGCGCGTGGGCGCGACGCGGGCCTCCGCATTGGCGCGTGAGACGCGCGCCTTCTCGTCGACCGACTCTGGCGCGGCCTTGGCGTCCTCGGCGCCTTCCACCGGCTTCAACTGCGCCGGCAGTGCCAGAGGCTCTGGCACGGTGACGACTTCGACCGGCGCAGGCGGCTCCGGCAGCGGCTGCGCCTGCACCGGCTCATCGAGCGCGATGGTCGGCGGCGGTGTGCTCTTCGTGGCGCAGCCCGTAAACAGGAAGGCCGAGGACAGAAGGACCGGCAAGGCGGATGTAGGGAAAGACGGTTTCATGGCTTTGCTCCTTCGGAGGAATCAAGTTCACGCGCCCAGGCCAAGCCGTTAACGTAGATGCCCAGGGGATTCTTGCGCACGCGCTGTTCGGTGCGCGGGGTCTGCTGAACGATGGAGACCACCGCGTTCCAGCGTTCCGTGCGGTCCAGCGCGCCGGTCACGAAGCGCTGCTCGGTCCAGCGCACGTTGAACGACGTCTCGCTGGCGCGGGTCACGCTGCTGATCTGAACCGTCACCGACTCTTTGCCGATGCGTGCGAACGGATCGTTGGTGCGGGCGTACTCGTTGAGCACCACGGCGCCCTTGTCGGTGGTGTAGTCGTAGGCATCGAGCCAGTTCTGGCGTACTACGATGGGGTCGATGGACAGCGAGCGCACCAGCGTGACGAAGCGCGCCAAGTGGTGCGCGATCTGCGCGTCGCTGGGCTTGTAGGGCGTGGCCGCTTCGCCGACGGCACGCACCTGTCCGGCCTGGTCCACCTCGATGACGTAGGGCGTCACGATGGACTGCGCCGAGCGCCAGACGAGGCCACCGGCCATCAACAGCGCAAGCGTGAGGCAGCCAAAGGCCATCCACCGCCAGTTCTTCGCCTGGGCGCGAGCCGAGCCGATGCGCTGGTCCCACACCTGGCCGGCCGCTTGATACGGCGTCTCCGGCTGCGGTGTCTCGCCATAGCGCACCAGGGGTCGTTTGAATCGCATGGGTGTACTCCTCGAAGATCAGGAATCGGAATCGCGCAGGCTTGGCCCCTGGCCGGCGCCGCCGCCATCGCCGCCGCGCAGCGTGTGGGCGGTAGTCGTTGCGGCATGGGCGATCTGCTGGCGGCGGTGCAGGCGCTTGGCCCATGCCGGCTGCGCTTGCGGCGGCGCAGATGCGCCCGCTGGGGCGGCGACCTCTGTTGCCGCCGGGTTTTCGGCTGCTGGGCCATTCCAGCCCTCGCGGAACGAATCGGCCATGCGCTGGCTGACGGCGGACACCCGGGACGCGGCAGCGCGACCAGCCGACTGCGTGCCCGACCTGACAACGTTGCCCGCGCCAGCGGCGGCGCCTTTAATCCCGCCGCCCGCCGCGGCCGACCCCGCCTCGAAGGCCGACCGGGTATTGCCGGCGGCCGACGCGGCGAGGCGTGCGCCACTTCCCGCAATGCGCGCCGCGCCGGGGGCCATGCGTGCGCCCGCGGCGATGGCGCTGCCGGCACCCACCGCCGCCGCGCCAGCGGCCACCGTCACGCTGGCCGCGCCTACGGCCGCGCCGGCCATCGCGCCCGCGCCGAGTTGCGGTGCGCCGGACACGAGGCCCGTGGCGATTCCCGGTCCGAAGATCCCCAGGGCCAGCATGGCCAGCGACGCCAGCATGATGACCAGCGCATGGTCGATGCTCGGGTCGGCGCCGGGCGGCACCGTGAACTCGCTGAACAGCGTCGAGCCGATACCCACGATCACCGCCAGCACCAGCACCTTGATGCCCGAGGACACCACGTTGCCCAGCACCTTCTCGGCCAGGAAGCTGGTCTTGCCCCACAGTGCGAACGGGATCAGCACGAAGCCCGCGAGCGTGGTTAGCTTGAACTCGATCAGCGTCACGAAGAGCTGCACCGCGAGCACGAAGAAACACACGATCAGCACCAACCAGGCCAGGAACAGCACCACGATGGTGTCCAGGTGCGCAAAGAACTCCGGGAAGCCGGCCAGGTCGCCGATCTGTTCCATGATCGGACGCCCTGCCTCGATGCCGACCTGCGCGAGCCGCCCCGGCTGCATCAGCTGCGCCTGGCTCATGCCTGAGCCCGAGGCCGTCAAGCCCAGCCCGGCGAGGGACCGGAACACGATGCCAGCCAGCCAGTTGAAGTTACCGATGATGTAAGCGAAGGTGCCCACGTAGAGCACCTTCCTGATGAGCCGGGTAATCACGTCTTCGCCCTGACCGGTGGCGTGCCCAAATGCCCAGAACAGCCCCGCGATCGTCATGTCGATGACGATCAGCGTGGCAGTCAGGAACGCCACCTCGCCCTGCAGCAGCCCGAAGCCTGAGTCGATGTAGCGCGAGAAGGTGTCGAGGAAGCGGTCGATGACCGATACATCATTCATGGTGCGGCTCTTGGCGGCGCGGGCGCCACCGGATCGTTCGCATAGGGCGAAGGCGTCGAGCGCATGAAGCGCTGCCGCGTGGCCTCGGCCACGGCGTTGCACTGTGCATTGCCGACCTTGGCATGGTCGGCCTTGCATTGCGCCCGAAGCGCCTTCAGGCGATCGGGGTTCTGCACCAGCGAGTCGACCGATTCGATGGATGCCGGTTTTCCGCAGCCAGTCAGCAACAGCGCCGATGCGGTAGCCACAATGAAGAGTGTTCTGCGCATGGCCGCCTTACGGGGTGCCGTAGAAGTTCACCGTCTGGGGCGTGTACGGTGTGCCGCTGCCCATGAAGCGCCGGCGCACCTCCCGCGCACGTTCCTGCACGGCCACGTGCCGCGCCTGCTCCAGCGCCACGGCGCGGTCCTGCGTGATTTGCAGGCGCTGCGCCTGGATCGACTGCTTGGCCTGCAGGGCCAGGAGCTGGTTGGTGGCCTGCATGGCCTGAAGCGCGCCCACGGCCGACTGGCTCTTGCCGACGAGATCGGCCAGCACGCTCTCGTCCTCTCCCAGGTTGCGGGACGCCTGGGCTTGCATCTGCATACTGGTCTGCAGACCGGTGAGCGTGTTCTTCCACCGCTCTTGGGCGTCGCGGTACATCTGATCACCGCTCACGGTGGCGGCGTACTGCTCGGGGTACAGGCGCCGGAAATTCTGATCCAGTCGTGCCATGTCGTAGGCCATGCCCTTGGCTTGGTCGATCAGCCGCTGCGTGGTCATCAGGTTGCTGCGCAGGCGGCCGACCACGCTGGACGGCAGGCTGGCGAGGTTGCGCGCCTGGTTCATCAGCATCTGCGCTTCGTTCTGGAGCTGGCGAACCTGGTTGTTGATCTGCTCCAGCGTGCGGATCGCGGTCAGCGTGTTCTGCACGAGGTTGGTGGGGTCGATCACGACCCATTGCGCATGAGCAGTGGCGGTGCAAAGCATGGCCGCGATGGCGGCGGCGACAAGGCGCTTCTTCATGGCAGGTTCTCCAGTCGTTGGTCAGCGAGGGAACCCGGCGCGAGGCCGGGGAACGAGGGCAGCAGGTCAGCCGCCCAATCGAGGCCGCGATGGCGCAGCCAGGCACCCGCGAAGCTGGGCGGGCCGGCTTCCGACGGCACGCGGCCAAGAACCTCGTCGATGGCGCGCTGGTCTTGCGGCGTGGAAGCGCCCGCGAAGGCCAGCGTCGCCGACCCCAGGTCGAGGTCAAACAGGCGGTTGCCGAGGCGGGATTGGTAGTAGTAGTCGCGCTTCGGAACTGCCGTGGCGACGATTTCGATCTGTCGCCTGTTGAGGCCGAAGCCCTCGTAGATCGTGCGAATCTGCGGCTCGGTCGCCTGCGGGTTGGCGAGGAAGATGCGGCTTGCGCAACTCTCGATGATCGCGGGCGCGATGCTCGAATCCTTGATGTCCGCAAGCGACTGTGTGGCGAAGATGACGCTGACGTTCTTCTTGCGCAGTGTCTTGAGCCATTGGCGGATGCGGGCGGCAAACACAGGGTCATCGAGGAACAGCCACGCTTCATCGAGGATCAGCAGCGTGGGCGCGCCGTCAAAGCGTTCGTCGAAGCGCGCAAAGAGGTACTGCAGCACGGCCATGACGGCGGCCTTGCTGTGCATCAACTCCTCCATCTCGAAGCACTGCACGTCGGCGCTGCCGAGCCGGTCGTGGTCGGCGTCCAGCAGCTTGCCGTGCGCGCCGCCGAGCACATACGGCGCGAGCGCCTGGCGCAGCGCATTGCTCTGCAACAGCACGGACAGCCCGGTCATCGTGCGCTGTTCCACCGGCGCTCCGGCGAGGCTGCCCAGCGCCGACCAGATGGCCGCCTTCTCGTCCGGGCCGACCGCCATGCCTTCGTGCAGCAGGCGGCCTTCGATCCATTCGGCCGCCCAGGTGCGGTAGCCCTTGCGGTCGATGCGCGCCAGTGGCTGGAAGGCAATCTCTC
>NZ_FNHP01000008.1 GCF_900103645.1 Oryzisolibacter propanilivorax | reverse complement strand
TGCAACTCAAAGCACTTCAACCACCACAGAGATCAATTAATCTTGCAACCCCGGACTTCCTCGTTATGAATGGCACGGCGGAAGGGGGCAGGTCAATAGCACAAAGCCCTTGCTGCATATGGGCTGCAAGGGCTTTTTATCAAAACAATCATGGTGCTGCGCAAAACAAACGGGCTGCACCTTGCGATGCAGCCCGTAATGTTCTATGGATTGTGGCGGAGTGGACGGGACTCGAACCCGCGACCCCCGGCGTGACAGGCCGGTATTCTAACCAACTGAACTACCACTCCGCGTGGCAGCTGCTTTGCAGTCCTGGTGGACTCAAGTGCAGCCAAACTTGGCGACCCTACGGGGATTCGAACCCCGGTACCTACCGTGAAAGGGTAGTGTCCTAGGCCTCTAGACGATAGGGTCAAAACCTAAGAACTTGCGTTCAAACTTCAAAACCTTGGTGGAGGTAAACGGGATCGAACCGATGACCTCTTGCATGCCATGCAAGCGCTCTCCCAGCTGAGCTATACCCCCAAGGGTGGCGGAGTGGACGGGACTCGAACCCGCGACCCCCGGCGTGACAGGCCGGTATTCTAACCAACTGAACTACCACTCCGCGTGGCAGCTGCTTTGCAGTCCTGGTGGACTCAAGTGCAGCCAAACTTGGCGACCCTACGGGGATTCGAACCCCGGTACCTACCGTGAAAGGGTAGTGTCCTAGGCCTCTAGACGATAGGGTCAAAACCTAAGAACTTGCGTTCAAACTTCAAAACCTTGGTGGAGGTAAACGGGATCGAACCGATGACCTCTTGCATGCCATGCAAGCGCTCTCCCAGCTGAGCTATACCCCCCATCGCAAACAACTGCCAATCGCTTGGGCTTGCGTCATTTGCTGAGCCTCGAATTATAGACAGCTTTTCAGGCGGTTTTCAAACGCGCGAGGATTTTTTCGCGTCCCAGCAATTCCAGCACTGCATCGACCGACGGCGTGTGCGCCGTGCCCAGGGTCAGCACCCGCAGCGGCATGGCCAATTGGGGCATCTTCGCGCCCTGCTCCTTGAGCAGCTGCTTGATGGCGGCGGCGATGGCCTCGCGGCTCCATTCGACGTAGGTGATGGTGCCGGCAAAGGCCTGCAGCAGCGGGCGCGCCGCGTCGGTGACGTGCTGCGCCAGGTCGTCGGCATTGGGCTCGATCGTCTCCACATAGAACAGCCGCGCCCAGCGCGCCAGGTCGACCAGTGTGTCGCAGCGGTCCTTGAACAGCGCGCAGATGCGCGGCAGGCGGTCGTCGGCATCCAGCAGCGCGGTCGGCACGCCCGCCCGCAGCACGAACGGGCGCACCAGCGCGGCCAGCGTGGTGTCGTCCAGCGCCTTCAGGTGCTGGGCGTTCACCCAGCGCAGCTTGGCCTCGTCGAACTGGCCGGCGCTGCGGCCCAGGTGGTCGAGGTCGAACCATTCCAGAAACTGCGCGCGCGAGAAGATCTCGTCGTCGCCATGGCTCCAGCCCAGTCGCGCCAGGTAATTGACCATGGCATCAGGCAGATAGCCTTCGTCGCGGTACTGGGTGACGGCCTTGGCGCCATTGCGCTTGCTCATCTTTTCGCCCTGCTCGTTCAGCACCGTGGGCAGGTGGGCGAACACCGGAATCGGCGCGCCCAGCGCCTCGAAGATGTGGATCTGGCGCGGCGTGTTGTTCACGTGGTCGTCACCGCGGATCACATGGGTGATCTGCATGTCCATATCGTCCACGCAGACGCAGAAGTTGTACGTGGGCGTGCCGTCCGGCCGGGCGATGACCAGGTCGTCCAGCTCGCTGTTCTGGAACTCGATGCGGCCCTTGCACCGGTCATCCCAGCCGACGATGCCGTCCTTCGGCGTCTTGAAGCGCAGCACCGGCTGCACGCCCGCGGGTACCGGCGGCAGGGTCTTGCCGGGTTCTGGCCGCCAGGTGCCGTCATAGCGCGGCTTTTCCTTGGCCGCCGTCTGGCGCTCGCGCAGCGCGTCGAGCTCTTCCACGCTCATGTAGCAGGGGTAGACGTGGCCGCTGGCCTGCAGCTGCGCCAGCACCTCGCGGTAGCGGTCCATGCGCTGCATCTGGAAGAACGGGCCTTCATCGATGTCCAGCTGCAGCCACTGCATGCCTTCCAGGATCACGTCCACCGACGCCTGGGTCGAGCGCTCCAGGTCGGTGTCCTCGATGCGCAGGATGAAGTCGCCGTCCTGCGAGCGCGCGAATGCCCACGGGTAGAGCGCCGAGCGGATGTTGCCCAGATGGATGAAGCCCGTCGGCGAGGGCGCGAAGCGGGTGCGAACCCTGGTGGGGGTGATGGTCATGCGAGGGAATCCAGTCCGCGGAGCAGGTCCGCCTTCAAATCGTCGAGATGTTCCAGGCCCACCGAGATCCGCACCAGGCCCTGGCCGATGCCGGCGGCGCTGCGCTGCTCCTCGGTCAGGCGCCCGTGCGAGGTGCTGGCCGGGTGGGTGATGGTGGTCTTCACGTCGCCCAGGTTGGCGGTGATGGAGCACACGCGGGTGCTGTCGATGACGTGGAAGGCATTCTTGCGCAGGTTCTCAGCGCCCTCGCCGACCACGTCAAAGGCCAGCACCGGCCCGCCCAGGCCGCCCTGCTGGCGCATGGCCAACGCGTGCTGCGGGTGGCTTTCCAGGCCCGAGTAATGCACGCGCGCGACCTTCGGATGGCTTTGCAGCCACGTTGCCAGCTCCAGCGCCGCCGCGCTTTGCGCGCGCACGCGCAGGGACAGCGTCTCCAGCCCTTTCAGCACCACCCAGGCGTTGAACGGCGACAGGTTCAGCCCGGCGCTGCGCATGAAGGTGCCCATGACCTTGTCCACCAGCGCCAGGCTGCCGCACACCGCGCCGGCCATCACCCGGCCCTGCCCCTCCAGGATCTTGGTGCCCGAATAGACCACCAGGTCGGCGCCCAGTTGCGCCGGGCGCTGCAGCACCGGCGAGCAGAAACTGTTGTCCACCGCCAGCAGCAGGCCACGCGCGTGCGCGACCTCGGCCAGCGCGGCGATGTCGCACAGGTCGCCCAGCGGGTTGGTCGGCGTTTCGGCGAACAGCAGCCGGGTGTTGGGGCGGATGGCCGCCGCCCAGGCCCGCACATCGGTCTGTGAGACAAACGTCGCCTCGACGCCGAAGCGCGCCATCTCGCTGCCCAGCAGCTTCAGCGTCGAGCCGAACATGGACTGCGAGGCGACGATGTGGTCGCCGCTTTTCAGCACCGTCAGCGCCATCAGCAGGATGGCCGACATGCCGGTGCTGGTGGCCACTGCGCATTCCGTGCCCTCCATGGCCGCCAGGCGGCGTTCGAAGCTGGTCACGGTCGGGTTGCCGGTGCGGGTGTAGGTGTAGCCCGGCTCCTCGTTGGCGAAACGCCGCGCGGCGCTCTCGCAGTCGCTTTGCACGAAGCTGCTGGTCAGGAACAGCGCCTCGCTGTGCTCGCCCCAGTGGCTGCGGGCCGTGGCCTCGCGCACGGCCAGGGTTTCGGGGTGCAGGCCGGCAGGCAGATCGGACGATGGGTTCACGATGGTGTGGGTGGAGGTCAGGTGAAGGGAAAAGGAGGGCTGGACCGCGCCAGACACCGGAATTTCAAGTGTTTTCAGCCCTGAGCCCAGGTGGAACATAGGCGCGCAGCTAGCATAAGAATAGCAAACGCGGCGCCTCAGGCATGCTGGGCGTTGGGCAGCGACAGGCGCGAGGTGGCTTCGTCGCCGCCCTCGCTGGCGCCACGGTTGCGCCCCTCGTTCAGCGCCGTCACTTCCTCGTCGGAGATGTCGCCGGTGATGTAGCAGCCGTCGAAGCACGAGGCCTCGAAGCCCTCTACCCGCGGATTGATGCTGCCCACGGCCTGCTTCATGGCGTCGATGTCCTGGTAGATCAGCGCGTCGGCGCCGATCCACTGGCGGATCTCCTCGACGCTGCGCCCGTGCGCGATCAGCTCGCCGCGCGTCGGCATGTCGATGCCGTACACGTTCGGGTGGCGCACCGGCGGCGCGGCCGAGGCCAGATACACCTTGGTCGCGCCGGCGTCGCGCGCCATCTGCACGATTTCCTTGGAGGTGGTGCCGCGCACGATGGAGTCATCCACCAGCAGCACGCGCCGGCCCTGGAACTCGCTGCCGATGGTGTTGAGCTTCTGGCGCACCGACTTCTTGCGGGTGGCCTGGCCCGGCATGATGAACGTGCGGCCCACGTAGCGGTTCTTCACGAAGCCCTCGCGGTACGGGATGCCCAGGCGCTGCGCCAGCTGCATGGCGCTGGGGCGGCTGGATTCCGGCACCGGGATGATGGCGTCGATCTCGCTCGGCGGCACGGTGGAGATGACGCGCTTGGCCAGCGTTTCGCCCATGTTCAGCCGCGCCTGGTACACCGAGATGCCGTCCATGACCGAGTCCGGCCGCGCCAGGTAGACGTACTCGAACATGCACGGATGCAGTTGGCTGGCCTCGGCGCACTGTTCGGCCTCGACGCGGCCGTCCAGATGCACGAACACCGCCTCGCCCGGCGCCACGTCGCGCTCCAGCTGGTGCAGCGTGCCCTCCAGCGCCACCGACTCGCTGGCGAGCATCACCGTGCCGTCGGCCCCGCGGCCCAAACACAGCGGCCGGATGCCGAACGGGTCGCGAAACGCCAGCAGCCCGTGGCCGGCAATCAGCGCGATCACCGCGTAAGAGCCCTTGATGCGCCGGTGCACCGCGCGCACGGCGGCGAACACGTCCTGGCTGGTCAGCGGCTCGCCCCGGCTGGCGCGCGCCAGCTCGTGCGCCAGCACGTTCAGCAGCACCTCGGAGTCGCTCTCGGTGTTGGTGTGGCGGTGGTCGGTCTCGGCCAGCTCGCGGCGCAGCTGGTGCGCGTTGGTCAGGTTGCCGTTGTGCACCATGACGATGCCGAACGGCGCGTTCACGTAGAACGGCTGGGCTTCTTCCTCGCTCTCGGCGTTGCCGGCCGTGGGATAGCGCACCTGCCCCAGGCCCATGGTGCCCGGCAACGCGCGCATGTTGCGCGTGCGGAACACGTCGCGCACCATGCCGCGGGCCTTGTGCATGAAGAACTTGCGCCCTTCCTGGGTGACGATGCCGGCCGCATCCTGGCCGCGGTGCTGCAGCAGCAGCAGCGCGTCATAGAGGAGCTGGTTCACGGGGTTGGCGCTGGCCACGCCGACAATTCCACACATAACGAAGTCTCTCGCGCTGAAAATTGGGGTCCTGAACGGGCGCCACCGGCCCCCGCCCTCTCTACATCATCTGTCCGCCTACCTCACCACGCCGGCCAGTGCCGCGCCAGTGCCTCGGGCACCGCCGGCTGCAGGCCCTGCAGCGCCAGCTGCAGCAGCGGCGCGCCCTGCGACTGGCGCCACCAGGGCGCATCGCCTAGCCGCAGCCAGCCCACCACCAGCGTCGCCGCCAGCAGCAGCACCAACCCGCGCAGCGCGCCGAACAGCGCGCCCAGTGCCCGGTCGGCCGGCCGCAGGCCGACCGCCTCGACCAGCTTCTTGACCACCCAGGCCACGAAACCGCAGGCGAACACCGTGGCCACGAAGACCAAGGCGAAACCCGCCACGTGGCGCCACGGCGCATCCGGTGGCCCCATGGGCAGCAGCGCTCCGGCGTCCGCGGCCAGCCACTGCGCCGCGACCAGCGCCGCCACCCAGCCGATCAGCGACAGCAGCTCGAACACCAGGCCGCGCCAGGCGCCGATGAGCAGCGACGCCCCCAGCACGGTCACGAAGATCCAGTCCAGCGCCGCCATGGGCCGATGTCGTCCGTCGAAAGTGAGAGTGGCAAGCCAAGGATGGCGTTCCGCGCGGCGCTCGGCCCTACAGCGCCAGCACCGAGCCGGCCAGGCCGGCGCCCCGGGCGCGTTCGGCGGCTCGGTCGGCCTCGGCACGACTGCCGAACGGGCCGACGCGCACCCGCGTGCGCTTGCCGTCCTTGGTCTCCACCACCTGGGTGTAAGCCTTCAGGCCCGAACGCTCCAGCTTGCCTTGCACCTCGCGCGCCTTCTCGGCGTCCGCAAAAGCGCCGACCTGGACGATGAAGCGCCCGCCGTCCTGGCTTTCGCTGCGCGCCGGTGCAGGTGCGGCAGCGGCGGCCGGCGCGCGGCCTTCCAGCAGCGCGCGGGCACGGCGCGCATCCTCGGTGGCGGCGGCCTTGGGTTCGGGCTTGGCGGCCGCCTCAGGTTTGGGCTCGACGCGGGCCTCGCGCTTGGGCTCCGGCTTGGGTTCGGGTTTTGGCTCGGGCTTGGGATCCGGTTTCGGTTCAGGCTTGGCGTGACGTTCGGCGGGCTCGGGCAGCGGCGTTGCGGCAGCTGGCGCCACGGGCGGGGCCGGCGCGGCTTCGCGCGGCGCGACCACCGGAGCCGGCGCAGATTCGCTGGCAGGTCGCCGTGGCGCCGCGGCCACCAGCTCCTCGCCGGCCGACAGGCTGCCGGCGGCAGCCTCCGGGGCGGGCGCCGGCGGCACCACCAGCGGAGCGACCTGGTGGCGGTCGGGAATGTCGATGGCCACGTTCACCGGTACCGGGCGCGGCTGCGAGTCGAACAACACCGGAAAGCCGACCACCCCGGCGGCGACCAGCACCACGGCGCCGATCAGGCGATGGCGCGCGCGCCGGCGCATGTCCTCGATGCTCTGCACCGGTGCGCTGCGGGCGGAGGATGCGGCGGAGCGCCTGGCCGGCTTGGCGGTGTCGGCCTGCGGCTGTTGCCTGCCGGGCCAGCGGAACTTGAAAAATGCCATGGACAGGGGAGTTGGGGCCTTCAGGCGCCCAGGTGCTTGGCCTGCAGCCGGGGCACCCCCTGCTGGAGCACGCCGCCCACCGTATAGAACGAGCCAAAGACGACGATTCTATCAGCCGGGTCGGCCGCGGCGATGGCCGCCTGTAGTGCCTGCTGCGGGCTGGCGTGGGTGCTCACCGGCACTTCGCGGCGCGCGCCGGCGGCCATCTGCAGGGCATGCCATTTTTGGCGCAGCTCCTGGGCCTTCAATGCGCGCGGCGTGTCCAGGTCGGTGAAGTACCAGCGGTCGATGAGCGGTGCCACCTTGGCCAGCATCGGGCCCAGGTCCTTGTCGGCCATGGCGCCGAAGACCGCATGCGTGGTGGGGAAGTAGCCCATGGCGTCCAGGTTGGCCGTCAGCGCCGCCACCGAATGCGGGTTGTGCGCCACGTCCAGCACCAGCGCCGGCTGGCCCGGCACGATCTGGAAGCGCCCGGGCAGGTCGACCAGCGCCAGCCCGGCGCGCACCGCCTGGGCGGTGATCGGCAGCCGGTCGCGCAGCGCTTCCAGTGCTGCCAGTGCGCCGGAGGCGTTAAGCAGCTGGTTGGCGCCGCGCAGCGCCGGGTACGCCAGGCCGGCGTAGCGCCGCCCGCGCCCGGCCCAGGCCCACTGCTGCTTGTCGCCGGTGTAGTTGAAGTCCTGGCCGAAGCGCCACAGGTCGGCGCCGATGGCGCGCGCATGCGCGATCACGCTGTCCGGCGGCATCGGGTCGCTGACCACCGCCGGGCGGCCGGCGCGCATGATGCCGGCCTTCTCACGGCCGATGCTCTCGCGGTCCGTGCCCAGGTATTCGACGTGGTCCACGTCCACGCTGGTGATGACGGCGCAGTCGGTGTCGATGACGTTGGTGGCGTCCAGCCGGCCGCCCAGGCCGACCTCCAGGATCGCCACGTCCAGGCGAGTCTGGCTCATCAGGCGCAGGATGGCCAGCGTGGTGAACTCGAAGTAGGTCAGCGAGACCGCGTCGCCCTGCGTGGTGCGCGCGCGCTCGACGGCCTCGAAGTGCGGCACCAGCGCGGCGGGCTCGACGCTGCGACCGCCAATGCGGCAGCGCTCCTGGAAATGCACCAGGTGCGGCGAGGTATAGACGCCGGTGCGATAGCCCGCCTGCTGGCAGAACGCCTCCAGCAGCGCGCAGGTCGAGCCTTTGCCGTTGGTGCCGGCCACGGTGATCACCGGGCAGTCGAAGGCCAGCTGCAGCCGTCGCGCCACCTCGCCCACGCGCTCCAGGCCCATGTCGATGTTGGCGGGGTGCAGCTGCTCGCAGTGGCGCAGCCATTCGTCGAGGGTCTGGAAGGCAGGGGTATGCATGGCGGGCGTGATTGTCGCCCAGCGCCCGCTGCCCGATGATGGCGCGCATGAACATCCCCACCATCACCTTGTACGGAATTGCAAACTGCGACACCGTGAAAAAGTCCCGCGCTTGGCTGGCGGCGCAGGGCGCCGAGTACCAGTTCCATGACTTCAGGAAGCACGGTGTGCCGCCCGGGCGGCCGCAGCAATGGCTGGACGGGCTGGGCGCGGCGCAGCTGGTGAACCGCCGCGGCACTACCTGGCGGCGCCTGGATGCCGGCGACCAGGCGCGTGCCGACAACCCCCTGGCCGTGGCCGCGCTGCTGCACGAGCAGCCCTCGCTGATGCGCCGCCCGATCGTCGAGTGGCCGGACGGCATGGTCAGCGCCGGCTTCGACGAGGCGGTTTGGAACGAACGGCTGCGCGCCGCGTCCAAAACCTGAAGCGGTTCTTGTTTACGCATCTTTACCGGCGCCCGCGCCCCACTTTACCGGTGGCTGCGAAACTTTTGCCACATCCGGCGCGTTAGGAGCCGATCACCAGGAGCTTTGCACCATGACCATGAAGAAGATCGCCGCGCTGTCGTTGCTGGCCACCGCCGCGCTGGCGGCGCAGGCCCAGGAGATGGGCCGCGTGCTCTCGGCCACGCCCATCACCCAGCAAATTGCCGTGCCACAGCAGGTCTGCGGCAACGAGACCATCTACCACGGCGGGCGCGCGCCCAGCGGCGCTGGCGCGGTGCTGGGCGCCATTGCCGGCGGCGCCGCCGGCAATGCGATTGGCGGCGGCAGCGGGCGGGCGGCCGCCACCGCTATCGGCGTGATCGGCGGCGCAGTGCTGGGCAACAACGTCGAGCGCGGCCGCCCCGGCTACGAGAACGTGCAGCGCTGCACCACCGAAACCTATTACGACAACCGCGTCGTCGGCTACGACGTGACGTACGAATACGCCGGCCGCCAGTACACCACGCGCACGCAAAGCGACCCGGGCGGCTGGATCCCGCTGAACATCCAGCCGGCGGTCGCCCCCGCAGGCGCCCCCGACTACCCGCAGTACGCGCCCGGCTACGGCGAGCCGGTGCGCTACGACAACCGCGGCGTGGTGGTGTCCACCCCACCCGGCCCGCCGGCCTATGTCTCGCCGCCGGTCACCGTCATCGAGTACCGCGACGCCTACGGCCGGCCCTACCGCCACGGCCCGCGCTACTACGACCGCTACTGAGCCGACCGGCGCCCGCCGTCCGCCACCCCGGGGAGTTCTTTGGAACTCCCTTTTTGCTGGCCCCTAGAATCGGTGGGTTTTGTCCCATTTGCAGCACCCTTCCATGACCTTCCAGCAGCTCGACGGCGCCAGCGTCAATCCCCAGGCCAATGTGTACTTCGATGGCAAGTGCGTCAGCCACAGCCTGAGCTGGCCGGACGGCACGAAGAAATCGGTGGGCGTGGTACTGCCAGCCAGCCTCACCTTCAACACCGGCGCGCCCGAGGTTATGGAATGCGTCGCCGGCGGCTGTGAATACCGCCTGGCCGGCACGCAGGAATGGCGCCGCTGCGGCCCTGGCGAGCGCTTCGCCATCGATGGCAATTCCAGCTTCGACATTCGCGTGGCCGAGGCCTTCCACTACATCTGCCACTTTGGCTGAGCGCCAGCGGCCGGATTTAGCCCTTTTCGTGCTCTAGCCTTTGTAGATCAAGGGCCTGCAGCTCTCATTTTTGAACCGAAAGACTCCCAAGCGATGGCCACCATCCTGCAATCCCTCCCCGTCGGCCAGAAGGTCGGCATCGCCTTCTCCGGCGGCCTGGACACCAGCGCGGCGCTGCGCTGGATGAAGAATAAAGGCGCCCTGCCCTACGCCTACACCGCCAACCTGGGCCAGCCCGACGAGGAAGACTACGACGCCATTCCGCGCAAGGCGATGGAATACGGCGCCGAGAAGGCGCGGCTGATCGACTGCCGCACGCAGCTGGCGCACGAGGGCATCGCCGCCATTCAGGCCGGCGCATTCCACGTCAGCACCGGCGGCATCGCCTACTTCAACACCACGCCGCTGGGCCGCGCCGTCACCGGCACTATGCTGGTGGCCGCCATGCAGGAGGACGACGTCCACATCTGGGGCGACGGCTCGACCTACAAGGGCAACGACATCGAGCGCTTCTATCGTTACGGCCTGCTGACCAACCCGCAGCTCAAGGTCTACAAGCCCTGGCTGGACCAGGCCTTCATCGACGAGTTGGGCGGGCGCGCCGAGATGTCGGCCTTCATGACCAAGGAAGGCTTCGGGTACAAGATGAGCGCCGAGAAGGCTTATTCCACCGACAGCAACATGCTGGGCGCCACGCACGAGGCCAAGGACCTGGAGTTCCTGAACTCGGGCATGCGCATCGTGAATCCGATCATGGGCGTGGCTTTCTGGAAGCCCGAGGTCGACGTGCCGTCCGAGGAAGTCTCGGTCACGTTCGAGGAAGGCCGCCCGGTGGCGCTCAATGGCCGCGCCATCGACGACCCGGTGGAGCTGTTCCTGGAGGCCAACCGCATCGGCGGGCGCCATGGCCTGGGGATGAGCGACCAGATCGAGAACCGCATCATCGAGGCCAAGAGCCGCGGCATCTACGAGGCCCCCGGCATGGCGCTGCTGCACATCGCCTACGAGCGCCTGGTCACGGGTATCCACAACGAGGACACCATCGAGCAGTACCGCGTGAACGGGCTGAAACTGGGCCGCCTGCTGTACCAGGGCCGCTGGTTCGACCCGCAGGCCATCATGCTGCGCGAATCCGCCCAGCGCTGGGTGGCGCGCGCCGTGACCGGCACCGTGGCGCTGGAGCTGCGCCGCGGCAACGACTACACGCTGCTGGACACGCAAAGCCCGAACCTGACCTACGCGCCCGAGCGCCTGTCGATGGAGAAGGTGGAGGACGCGCCGTTCAGCCCGCTGGACCGCATCGGCCAGCTGACCATGCGCAACCTGGACATCTCCGACACGCGCGAGAAGCTCGGCGTCTATGCCCGCGCGGGCCTGCTGTCGCTGGGCGGCAACGCAGCGCTGGCGCAGCTGGAGGGCGAAGGCAGTACTAAAAAGTGAGCCAAAATGGCTGCAAGCCTATATATCGCATAGGCCTGCAGCTATCAAAAGCGCAGTAACCGCCCGGCGCCCGCGCCCGGCGGTTTTTTCATGTCGGGCCCGCTTGCCACGCCTGCCAGCCGCGCGCGCGCAGTTCACACGCCGGGCATGCACCGCAGCCGTGGCCCCAGTCGTGCAGCGCATCGTGCCGGCCGATGTAGCAGGTGTGCGTCTCGGCGCGGATCAGCTCGACCAGCGCGTCGCCGCCCAGCTCGTGCGCCAGCTCCCAGGCCTGCGCCTTGTCGCGCCACATCAGTGGCGTCTCGATGACGAGCGGCCGGTCCACCCCCAGGCTGAGCGCTACCTGCAGCGCCTTCAGCGTGTTGTCGCGGCAGTCCGGGTAGCCGGAGAAATCCGTTTCGGACATGCCGCCCACCAGCACCTGCAGCCCGCGCCGGTACGCCAGCGCCGCGGCCAGGGTGAAGAACAGCAGGTTGCGCCCGGGCACGAAGGTGTTGGGCAGGCCGTCGTGCTGCACGGCGATGGCGATGTCCTCGGTCATCGCCGTGGCGCCCAGGTGGCGCAGCACGTCCACCGGCAGCAGGTGGTCCGGTCCCAGCCGGCCGGGCCAGGGCATTTCCTGCAGCCGCGCGCGCAGCACCTGGCGCGCCTGCAGTTCGACGCGGTGGCGCTGGCCGTAGTCGAAGCCGATGGTCTCGACCTCGGCGTAGCGTGCCAGCGCCCAGGCCAGGCAGGTGGCCGAGTCCTGGCCGCCGGACAGCAGCACCAGCGCGCGGCGCGCGCCGGGCGCGCTGGCTGCGCCTGCTGCCGTCATGGCGCCGGGGCCAGCGGCCCCGCGCCCGGCTGGCGCAGCGCGCGCACCAGCGCCGCCAGCAGCACGCCGTAGGCCGGCACGAACAGCAGCAGGCTCACGCCCAGCTTGATGGCGTAGTCCACGAAGGCGATCTCCACCCAGTGCGCGGCCATGAAGGCGTCCGAGCTGCGCCAGAAGGCGATGGAAAAGAACGCTGCCGTGTCCAGCGCCTGGCCGACGATGGATGCCGCTGCGGGCGCCAGCCACCAGGCGCTGTGGCGCTGGCGGATGCGGTCGAAGACCTGGATGTCGAGCAGCTGCCCGAGCGCGTAAGCCGCGAAGCTGGCCAGCGCGATGCGGAACACGAAGGCGTTGAAGTCGCCCAGCGCCGCCAGCCCGCCGAACTGCCCGTCGCGGAACAGCACGCCCACGACGTAGGACGCGGCCAGCGCCGGCAGCATGGCGCGGGTGATGACGCGCCGCGCCGCGGGCTTGCCGATCAGCCGCACCGTGAGGTCGGTGGCCAGGAAGACGAAGGGAAAGCTGAAAGCCCCCCAGGTGCTGTGAAAGCCCAGCAGCGTGATCGGCAGCTGCACCAGGTAGTTGCTGGCGATGACGATGGCGATATGCAGCGCCACCAGCAGCGGCAGGGCCGACGAGGCGGCGGGAGCGGACAGGGACAGCGGGCGCGCGCCGGGCGCGGCAGGGCGGGACATGGCGGAGATCCTTTTTGGAAATGGGGGCGAGGGAACCCATGGGCCGACGCGGCGCGGCGCGCGGCAGACGAAAGGCGCGCATTCTAGCCGCGCACGGGCGGCATCAGTCCACCCAGGGTTCCTGCAGCAGCGCCTCGGGCGACGGGCTCTGGTCGGTCCAGTCGATGGCGTCCTGCTGCAGCACCAGGTCGATGTCCATGCCCAGCGCCACGCCGACCTCGCCCGGAAAACTGGCCACGGTCGCACCGGCGTCCAGCCCGGCCGCATCCGTGCGTGCGCGCCAGGCGGCCAGGTGCAGCACGCCCGCCAGCGGCTCGCAGACCTCGTTGTCGAACGGCGTGATGTGGTGTTGCAGCGCATCCACCACATCCTGCGGCAGGCCCCAGCCACGCGCCAGGCCGGCGCCGACATCGGCGTAGCTGTAGCCCAGCAGGTGCTGCTCCAGCCGGCCGCGGCGCCAGTCCAGCGGCCCGGCCAGGCTGGCGATGGCCTGCATGCGCTGCGGGTCGGCCAGGTGCAGCGCCAGCTCGCCCAGCGCGTGCAGCAGGCCGGCGCTGTAGGCCGCCAGCGGGTGGTGCTGCACCACCCCGGCCAGCGCGCGCGCCAGCTTGGCGGTGTGCAGGCTGTAGCGCCAGAACTGCTGCAGGTCCACCCCCGGCACGGAACGCGCGCTGGTGCCCACCGCCGCCGACTGCACCAGCATGCGCAGCTGCGGCACGTCCAGCAGCGCCAGCGCCTCGGCGATGCCGCGCACCTGGCCAGGCGCACCGTGCGCGGGCCGGTTGGCCTGCTGCAGCAGGCGCGCCGCCAGTGTCGGGTCGATGGCGAACAGCTGGCTCAGCCGGCGCAGGCTGGGCTCGGGCCGCGCCAGCTCGCCCAGCAGCAGCGCCACCGCGCGCGGCAGGCTGGGCAGCAGGGGCGGCTGGGCAAGCAGGTCGTGCAGCTGCATGGCAGGAGGAGTGGCAGATCGATCGGGGCGAGCAGCCAGCATAGCCGCGCCGGCAGGCCTGCCGCCACCGCGCGGCCTGCCGGCCAGGGTCAGCCGCGCCCGCCCTGGCGCAGCTTGGCGAAGGCCGAGGCCATGGCCGACTGCGCCGGCGCGTTGCCGGCATCGCGCGGCCCCGGCTGGGCATAGCGCCGGGCATCGCGGCCGGCGGATTCGAAGCGGTTGCCCTGGCCCGCAGCGCGGTCGCCGGCGCGCCGGTCGCCGCTGCCCTCGGGCTTCATGCTCAAGGAGATGCGCTTGCGCGCCACGTCCACCTCCAGCACGCGCACGCGCACGATGTCGCCGGTCTTGACCACCTCGCGCGCGTCGTTGACGAATTTGGCACTCAGCTGGCTGACATGCACCAGCCCGTCCTGATGTACGCCCAGGTCGACAAAGGCGCCGAACTGCGCCACGTTGCTCACCGTGCCCTCCAGCACCATGCCTTCCTTCAGGTCGGCGATGTCTTCCACACCCTCGTTGAAGCGCGCCACCTTGAAGTCCGGGCGCGGATCGCGGCCGGGCTTTTCCAGCTCGTCCAGGATGCCCTGCACGGTGATGGCACCGAAGCGCTGGTCGGCGAACTGCGCGGCCTTCAGGCCCTTGAGCAGCTCGGCCCGGCCCATGAGTTCCTGCACCGGCTTGGCCGTGGCGGCGATGATCTGCTCGACCACCGGGTAGGTCTCGGGGTGCACGCCGGTCATGTCCAGCGGGCTGTCGCCGCCGCGGATGCGCAAAAAGCCCGCCGCCTGCTCGAAGGTCTTGGGCCCCAGGCCGGAGACCTCCAGCAGCTGCTGACGGCTCTTGAAGGCGCCGTGCGTCTCGCGCCAGCGCACCACCGCGCGCGCCACGCTGGCCGGCAGGCCGGACACGCGCGACAGCAGCGGCACGCTGGCGGTGTTCAGGTCGACGCCGACGCCGTTCACGCAGTCCTCGACCACGGCGTCCAGCGTGCGCGCCAGCTCGCCCTGGTTCACGTCGTGCTGGTACTGGCCGACGCCGATGCTCTTGGGCTCGATCTTGACCAGCTCGGCCAGCGGGTCCTGCAGCCGCCGCGCGATGGAGGCAGCGCCGCGCAGGCTCACGTCCACGTCGGGCATCTCCTGGGAGGCATATTCGCTGGCGCTGTAGACGGACGCGCCGGCCTCGCTGACCACTACCTTTTCGATAGCTGCAGGCCCTTGGTCCACCTGGGCTGAAGCCGTTTTTTGCACCAGTTTGATGAGTTCACCGGCCAGCCTGTCGGTCTCGCGGCTGGCGGTGCCGTTGCCGATGGCGATCAGGCGCACGCCGTGTTTTTCGACCAGGCGCGCCAGCGTGTGCAGGCTGCCGTCCCAGTCGCGGCGCGGCTCGTGCGGGTACACCGTGGCGGTCTCGACCAGCCGGCCGGTGGCATCCACCACCGCCACCTTCACGCCGGTGCGGATGCCTGGGTCCAACCCCATCACGGCGCGCGGGCCGGCCGGCGCGGCCAGCAGCAGGTCGCGCAGGTTGTCGGCGAAGACCTTGATGGCGACCTTTTCCGCGTCCTCGCGCAGGCGCGCGAACAGGTCGCGCTCGGTGGACAGGCTGAGCTTGACGCGCCAGGTCCAGGCGACGCACTTGCGCAGCAGGTCGTCGCTCCTCCTGCCCTGGTGGCTCCAGCCCAGGTGCAGGGCGATGCGGCCCTCGGCCAGGGAGGGTTGCCCCGGCTGTGGCTCGCCGGGCTGCACCAGTTTCGCGTCCAGGATCTCCAGCGCCCGGCCGCGAAACACCGCCAGCGCGCGGTGCGAGGGCACGCGGCCGATGGGCTCGTCGTAGTCGAAGTAGTCGCGGAACTTGGCGACCTCCGGGTCGTGCTCGTTCTTGCCCGGGGCGAGTTTGGATACCAGCAGCCCGTCGCTCCACAGCCATTCGCGCAGCGACTGCACCAGGGGCGCATCCTCGGCCCAGCGCTCGGACAGGATGTCGCGCACGCCGTCCAGCACCGCCAGGGTGGTGGAAAAGTCGGGGCCGGGTTTGCCATCGTCCAGGGTGGTGGCGGACTGCAGAAAGGCCTGCGCCTCTTCGTGCGGATCCAGCGTCGGGTCGGCCAGCAGCCGGTCGGCCAGCGGCTCGATGCCGAACTCGCGGGCGATCTGGCCCTTGGTGCGGCGCTTGTGCTTGTACGGCAGGTACAGGTCTTCCAGCTCCTGCTTGGTCGCGGCGGCGGCGATGGCGGCGCGCAGCGCGTCGGTCAGTTTGCCCTGCTCGTCGATGGCCTTGAGCACGCTGGCACGGCGGTCTTCCAGCTCGCGCAAATACCCTAAGCGCGCCTCCAGCTCGCGCAGCTGCACGTCGTCCAGGCCGCCGGTGGCCTCCTTGCGGTAGCGGGCGATGAACGGCACCGTGGCGCCACCGTCGAGCAGCTCCACCGCGGCGCGGACTTGGGGCTCGGTGATGCGGATTTCTGCGGCCAGTTGCCGGACGATCTGTTGCATGGGCGAAAAAGGGGAACGAGCGGTCGAAAAACGGAGCGGGCGAGTGTGCCACAGGGGTTTTCAGCGCTGCCGGGCGCGGGGCGCCTCGCGGTGCCCTCCTGCACGCAGCGACAGGCAGCTGCCCATAATCGGCAGCGCCATGCCGCTGCTGTCCAGCCTGCCCCTTCGCACCGAGTGCCCGCCGGGCGCCTGCGTGTGCGAGCGCCCGGCGCTGCTGCAGCGCGGCGCCGCGCAGGAGCTGCGCGTGCTGCTGCTGACGCGCGAGGAAGAAGCCCGCCTGGTCCAGCGCCTGGAGCGCCTGGACAGCCTGGCCGACCTGCGCCACATGCAGCAGCGCCTGCACGCGCAGCTGGGCGTGCGCGTCAGCGTCGAGCCCGTCGTGGCCGAGGTGCGCTCGCTGCGCGGCATCGCCATCCGCGTGCACCCGCAACCCGGCCTGTGCCGCAAGACGCGCCAGGCGATTCCCGCCGCCATCCGCAAGAGCCTGGAGCAGCGCCCGGAGATCGCCTGGGCGCTGCTGGACGAAGGCGGACTGTTCGGCGCCGAGCCGCCGCCCACCATGCCGCCCGGGAGCGCGGCGCATTGAACCCATCCGCCATGCAGGACGATCTGTTCGGCGCGCCACCCGCACCACCCGCGCCACCCCCCTCTCCACCCTCGCCCGGGCCGGGCGCCGATGCGCCCGCCGCGGCGCCCGCCAACCCTTCGCGCGCCAGGAAAGCCAGCCGTAGCGGCACCGGCGTGCAGCCCGCCGCGCACGACGACGCCCTGCGCGCCCTGGCCGCTCAGCTGCCGGCCACGCTGCGCCTGGGCACCTCGTCCTGGAGCTATCCCGGCTGGGACGGCCTGGTCTGGGACGGCACCTACAGCGCCCAGGTGCTGTCGCGCAAGGGCCTGGCCGCCTACGCGCAGCACCCGCTGCTGCGCGCCGTGGGCATCGACCGGGGTTTTTACCGCCCGTTGAGCGCCAGCGAGTTCGCGCTGTACGCGGCGCAGGTGCCGCCGGACTTCCGCTTCGTCGTCAAGGCGCCCAGCCTGGTGACTGACGCCCTGGTGCGCGCCGAAGGCGGCCAGGGGCGCGAGGCGAACCCGGCGTTCCTGAACCCGGAACTGGCGGCGCGGCAGTTCACCCTGCCGGCGCTGGAAGGCCTGGGCGCACGCACCGGCGCGCTGGTGTTCCAGCTCAGCCCCCTGCCCTGGCACCTGCTGGACCGCCTGCCCGAGGTGCTGGAGCGGCTGCGCGCGCTGCTGGCCGCGCAGCCGCCGCTGGCCGGCGCGCCCGATGCCGTGCTGGCCGTGGAGGTGCGCGACGGCGAATGGCTGGCGCCGGAGCACGCCGAGCATTTCGCCGACGTGCTCAAGAGCACCGGCGCCACCTACTGCCTGGGCATGCACGCGCGCCTGCCTCCACTGTCGGAGCAGTTGCCGCTGCTGCGCCGGCTGTGGCCTGGTCCGCTGGTGGCGCGCTGGAACCTGAACCCGGTGCACGGCCCGCGCGGCTTCGACGAGGCCGAGCGCCTGTACGCGCCCTACGACCGCCTGCACGACCCGGCGCCCGAGGACATCGCGCTGCTGGCGCGCACCCTGGTCGGCGTGTGCGCACGCGGCGGGCAGAATGCTTTTGTCAGCATCAGCAACCATGCCGAGGGCAGCGCGCCGCTGACGGCGCGGCGGCTGGCGCAGGCGGTGGCGGACGGGCTGGCGTCCGACCCGCGGCCCGGTGGCGGCGCCGCATGATGCGGTGGCCCGGCGCTCTACGCGCTGGGCTTTTCTTCCATTCTTGACAGGTAGCCCTCCCATGAGCCGCAAACGCCAGGCCTCGCTGAACCGCACGCTGACCCAGCTGGCGTTCGATTCGCCCTACGTCATCGCCACCCGCGTGAGCCGCATGCTGGACCCGGCGCAGGCCTTCAGCGCCGCCGGACAGTCCGAGTTCCTGCGCATGTTCTGGGAGAAGCAGGCCGCCACCGTCGAGTCCTGCGGCGCGCTGATGGCGGCCGGCGCGGCGCAGTACCAGCGCGCCTGGCTGGACCTGTGGACCGGCGCCCTGCCCGCCGGCAGCCATGCCAGTCCCGCCAGCGTGGCCCACACACTGAACAGCACGCTGCAGCCGTTTCAGCGCCGCGCCAGCGCCAATGCCCGGCGGCTGCGCGGCAAGAAGTCCAAGCGCTGATGCGGGACCGCGTCGCCAACGGATCTGCAACGCTATCGATAGCGTAGCTGCGCGCCCTTGCCAATCAAGGGCTAGAGCCACTTTTCATTCAAAACCGCGCGCCGGTCAACCGTGCGCCGGCTGCCTGACGCGCAGCGAGCTGAACACCCCCGCCAGCACCGCGCAGCCCGCCGCCGCCAGCAGCGCGCGCGACTCGGCGCTGCCGTCGTGCCCCGGGTGCAGCGCGAACAGCGTCGCCAGCACCACCGCGCCCAGCGTCTGGCCGGTCAGGCGCGCCGTGCCCAGCATGCCGCTGGCCGCGCCGCTCCTGTGCAGCGGCGCCGAGCTGACGATGGTGTGGTTGTTCGGCGACTGGAACAGCGCGAAGCCCGCGCCGCACAGCGCCATGCGCCAGACCACATCCCACGTCTGCGGTTGCGCCGGCATCAGGCCCAGCGCCAGCAGGCCGCTGGCGAACACGCCCATGCCGATGCCGCCCAGCAGCCCGTCCGGGTAGCGCCCGATCAGCCGCCCGGCCAGCGGCGCCGTCAGCGCGGTGGCCAGCGGCCAGGCGGTGATGAGCAGACCGGCCTGCAGGTGGCCCCGGCCCTGAGCCTCCAGCAGCAGGAACGGCAGTGACAGAAAGCCCAGCATCTGCGCGCAAAAGCCGCTGACGGACGCGCCCATGGACAGCCGGAACACGGGGATGCGCAGCAGGTCCACCGGAAACAGCGGCACCGCCCGGCCCCACTGGCGGCGCAGGTGCAGCGCGCCCACGGCCAGGCCGGCGGCCAGCAGCAGCCAGCCCGCCAGCGGGCTGCCGCCTGGCGCCGCGCCGCGCACGCCCAGCTGCGTGCCGCCCAGGAACAGCAGCGCGAACATGGCGCCGTTGAGCAGCACGTCCAGCAGCGAAAAGCGCGCCGCGCCCACCGGCGCCGGCGGGTTGTCCGGCAGCGCCCGGCGCGCCAGGTGCCAGGCCATCAGGCCCAGCGGCAGGTTCATGGCGAACAGCCACGGCCAGGTCGCCACGGACAGCACGCCGGCCGCCACCGACGGCCCGGCCATCGACGCGGTAGCCACGACCATCGAGTTGATGGCCATGCCCCGGCCCAGCTGCGCGCGCGGATAGACCAGCCGCACCAGCGCCGCGTTCACCGCCATCACGCCCGAGGCGCCCAGGCCCTGCAGCGCGCGCGCGGCGATCAGCGCCGGCATGCTGGGCGCCAGCATGGCGCCGATGGAGGCCACGGTGAACAGCAGCATGCCGGCGCGGTACATGCGCCGGTAGCCAAAGCGCTCGCCCAGCGCCGCCAGCGGCAGCAGCGCCACCAGCGAGGCCAGCTGGTAGGCGTTGACCACCCACAGGCTGCGCGCGCTGGTGGAATGCAGCTGGCGCGCAATGTCGGGCAGCGCCAGGTTCACCAGGCTGCTGTCGAGCACCGCCAGCGTCAGCCCCAGGATGATGACCCGCATCGCCTGGGCGCGCCGCACCGGCGGCAGGCCGTCGGCCACGGCGGTATCCGGCGGGGCGCCGTGCGCGACCGCACTCATCGCGCCGCCTGCGCCGCGCGCGCCATGCCGCGCGGGCCCAGGGTGAGCCAGGTCAGTGCCACGCCGGTCAGCGCGCCGGCGGCCATGCCGACCACCATCGGCAGCGGCCGGCCGCTGGCGAAATGCCCGGCCACGGCCATGGCGCCGGTGCCGATCAGCATCTGCAGCGTGCCCATCAGCGCCGAGGCGGTGCCGGCGATGGCGCCGTGCGCCTCCAGCGCCAGCACCGTGGTCGTCGGGATCACCAGCCCCATCAGCGCACTGGCGCAGAAGTACAGCACCAGCAGCACCGCCAGCCGCTCGCCGCCCGAGGCGAAATACGCCAGCAGCAGCACCATGACGGCGCCGGCGCCGGTGACGGCCACGCGCACCACCTGCGCCAGCCCAAAGCGCCGCCCCAGCCGCGCCGTGAACTGCGCGCTGACGAAGAACGCCGCCGAATTGACCGAGAACGCCAGGCTGTAGAGCACCGGCGACAGGCCGTAATGGTCGATCAGCACGAACGGCGAGCCGGCGAGATACACGAAAAAGCCCGCCATGCAGCAGCCGCCGATGGCCACCAGGCCCAGGTAGTGGCGGTCGCGCAGCAGCACGCCGTAGGCGCGCAGCGCCCGGCCCAGCGAGCCCTGGCCACTGCTGCGCTGCGCCGCCGGCAGCGTCTCGGGCAGGGCGCGGCGCACCAGCGCGATGCCGGCCAAGGCCGCCAGCGCCACCGCCCAGAACACGCCGCGCCAGCCGGCCAGCGCGATCACGCCGCTGCCCACCAGCGGCGCCAGCAGCGGCGAGACGCTGAACACCAGCATCAGCAGCGACATCAGCCGCGCCGCCTCGGTGCCGGTGTGCAGGTCGCGCACCACGGCGCGCGGGATCACCGTGCCCGCGGCCGCGCCCAGGCCCTGCACGAAGCGCAGCGCCACCAGCAGCCGCACATCGGTGGCCACCGCGCAGCCGATGCTGGCGGCGATGAACAGGCCCAGGCCGAACAGCAGCGGCGCACGCCGCCCGACGCGGTCCGACACCGGCCCGTAGGCCAGCTGGCCCACTCCCAGCGCCAGGAAAAAGGCCGTAAGGCTCCACTGCACGGCACCCACGTCGGCCTGCAGCGCAGTGCCGATGGCCGGCAGCGCCGGCAGATACATGTCGATGGCGAACGGCCCGATGGCCGACAGCAGGCCCAGCACCAGGGCCGTGCGGAAAAATGAGGAAAAAGGCATCGCCGCGATTGTCGCCAGCGCCGGCCGCGCGCGCTGGCGCCGGGCGGCAAGACCCGCGCCGCCATCCGGCTGCCCGCCGGGCGCAGGCAGCGCCCGCCCGGTAGCGGGAGGCGGCGGGCCATTGCCATCAGCGGCGTGCCGCCTGTGAATGCCCCGGCATGCCGGGCGACCGGCGCACGCGCCAGCCTTGCCAGGCGTTGGCAACAGCATCAGGCGGTGAAACAGCCGTGCGTTCCGCTGGCGTTTCCGGGGTTGGCCATGGGGTGCGTGCCGGACAATCGGCGGCTCCGCCTTCCCGGCCCCGGCCGCCTTGCTACAAGGATCTCGCGCCATGCCCCTGTCCCTCCCCATGTCCTGGCGACGATCGCTGCCGCCCCTGGCGTTGCTGACGCTGGCCTGCGCCACCCAGGCACAGGCAGCGGATGCCGCCGCGTCCTTGACCGCCCTGCACGCGTCCGATGACGGCAGCCTGGTCATCGACCCGCGCGCGCGCGTGGCCTGGGCGCGCTGCGTGGAGGGCATGCGCTGGAACGGCCGCACGTGCGCCGGTGTGGCGCGGCAGCTGACTTACGGCGAGGCACAGGCCCTGGTGCGCCAGCGCGGCCAGGCCGACGGCGTGCGCTGGCGCCTGCCGCGCGTGAACGAGCTGCGCCGGCTGGTCGACCGCAAGGCCGAGCCGCCGACGGTAGACACGCAGCTGTTCCCGGGCGCGCCGCGCGACTGGCACTGGACCGGCACCGCCAGCGTCAACACCAGCGCCGTCAACCCTTACGCCTACGGCACGGTGCAGCGCGGCGGCGCGGGCGAGAGCGGCGTGTCGGCGCAGCAGGCCTGGGCCGTGGATATGGCCAGCGGCGAGGCGCGCGGCGACGTGGGCCGAGGGTCGCGGCTGCCGGTGCGGCTGCTGCGGCCGGCGCCGTGATTTTCCGTCTTTTCGGGCTCCAGCCCTTGTCCTATAAGGGCCTGCAGCTCTCTATTCAATAGCACCCGGGCCTGCCGGGCGTAGGTTTTCAGCCCAGCTCGCCCACCGCCATGTAGCGCTCGCGCCAGTGCTCGAAGTCCAGCGTGTCGGCCTGCTCGATGGCGCGCTGTGCATCCAGCGAGGCCTGCGCCTGCTGCAGCTGGCGCTGCTGCTGCGCCTCGGTCCATGGCAGGCCCAGCAGCACTTCGCGCGCACTGTACGAGTGGCTACGACCGAAAGCCGTGAAGTCGCCCTCGAACTGCTGCGTCAGCTCGGCCAGAACGCGGGCCGAAGGCGTGGCCTGCGGCGCGGCCATGCGCGCCTGTGCAGCCGACAGCGCCTGGCCGTAGGCATCGGTGGCGCAGGCGGTGTCCAGCGCGGCGGCGATCGGCGCGCATTCCTGCAGGATCTCGCGGCCCCAGTCCAGCAGCGCCACCTGCGCGCCATCGCGCGTCAGCTGCAGGCCGGGCTCGCGGCCGCGTTCGGCGCTCAGGTGCTGATTGGCCTTCAGCGCCGCGATCTCCTCGGGCGTGTCAGGCGGGCTGTCGGTCAGCAGGCAGTGCAGCAGGAACACGTCCAGCAGGTGCATGGTCTGCGCGTCGATGCCCACCGGCTCAAACGGGTCCAGGTCCATCAGCCGCACCTCGACGTACTCGACGCCGCGCTCGCGCAGCGCGTGCAGCGGGCGCTCGCCGCTTTTCACCGTGCGCTTGGGCCGGATGGTGCCGTAGAACTCGTTTTCGATCTGCAGCAGGCTGGTGCCCAGCTGGTTGTAGTCGCCGCCCAGGCTGCGCAGGCCAATGGCCTCATACGCCGGGTATGGCCGCGTCAGCGCCTCGTGCAGCGAATCGGCGTAGCCCTGCAGCCCGTTGTAGCTGACGCGCAGGGTGGACTGGGCGTCGCTCTGGTAGCCCAGGCGGCCCATGCGCAGGGACGTGGCGTGCGGCAGGTGCAGCGCGCCGTGGCCGTCGCCCAGTGGCTGCAGGCTGTGTTCGCGCCCCTGCACGAAGCACGGCCCCAGCGCCGGCGAAGCACCGAACAGGTACAGCAGCACGAACGCCTGGCGGCGGAAGTTGCGGATCAGCGCGAAATACTCGTCGCTGGTCACGCCCGGCAGCGACCAGTTGTAGTGGATGCCCGAGATGGTCTGCATGCGCCGGCCGTAACGGTGGCCCAGGCCCATGCGGTAGACGCTCTTGGCGCGGCCGATGTTGGAGCCGCCGTAGCGGCCCAGCGGAATCGTCTCGTCGGGCGGCAGCACGCAGGGCATGCTGGAGGCCCACAGCAGCTCGCCGCCGGGCTGCTGCTGCGCCAGCACGCGGTGCACGAACTGGTGCAGCTCGGTCAGCTCCTGCAGGCAGCCGTCCACGCTGGCGTGCGCGCCGGTGATCAGTTCCAGCTGCGACTCGCTGTAGTCGGTGGTGATGCTGGTGTGGGTCAGCGCCGAGCCCAGCGCCGCCGGGTGCGGGGTGAGCGCCAGGTGGCCCGTGGGCAATACGCGCAGCCCTTCCTTTTCGATGCCGCGGCGCATGCCGGCGAGGCGTTCGGGGGACAGGGCAGCGATGCGCTGGTGCAGAGGGCTCATTGTTATGGGTGCACGCGGTCGTGCGTTCCTGGCGGTGGGGGCGGAACTTAGCACGCCGCGCCGCCCCGGCAGGCGAGCTGCATCAAGCGTCCCGGCGCGCCGCTGGGGCACTGCCGGGCGCCGTCAGCGCGCGCCGCGCGCCGCCAGGGCCTTGCCGACTTCCACCTCGGCCTGCTCGGCGCCGCTGCGCGGCACGCGCTCGCCCGCGCCACGCGCCGTCACCTCGGCCAGGCGCGCGGCGAGCTGCTCGGGCGCGTCTGCGCCCACGCCCAGGTGGATGCCCTGGGTGAGCGTGATGTGCGCCGCCTCGAAGCCGCCCGCGCCGGCGCACAGGATGGTGCGCGTGGGCGCGCTGTCGTGCGCCAGCACCAGCATCGCCGGCACCACCGCCTCGGGCGACAGCTGCGCCAGCACCTCCTGCGGCATCAGCCCCTCGGTCATGCGCGTGGCCGCGGTGGGTGCCAGGGCGTTGACGTGGATGCCGTACTTCTCGCCCTCGATGGCCAGGGTCTGCATCAGCCCGACCTGCGCCAGCTTGGCCGCGCCGTAGTTGGCCTGGCCGAAGTTGCCGTACAGCCCGGTGGACGAGGTGGTCATGACGATGCGCCCGAACTTCTGCGCCTGCATGTGCGGCCACACCGCCTTGGCGCAGTAGGCCGCGCCCATCAGGTGCACGTCCACCACCAGGCGAAAGTCCTGCATGTCCATCTTGGCGAACGACTTGTCGCGCAGGATGCCGGCGTTGTTCACCAGGATGTCCACCCGGCCCCAGGCGTCCACGGCCTGCTGCACCATGGCCTGCACGGCACCTTCATCGGTCACCGAGGCATGGTTGGCCAGCGCCTGCCCGCCGGCGGCGACGATCTCGTCGGCCACTGCCTGCGCGGCCGAGGCGGCGCCGCCGCTGCCGTCCACCGCGCCGCCCAGGTCATTGACCAGCACGCGCGCGCCGCGCGCCGCCAGGGCCAGCGCATGCTGGCGCCCCAGGCCGCCGCCGGCGCCGGTGACGATGGCCACGCGGCCGGTGAAATCGAGGGTCATGGCAAGGGCTCCTGTCAGCAGGGGGCCGGCGCACCGGCCAGGAAAAGGGCAACGCGCCGCGGTACTGTGCCGCCGTCGCACGCGGGTGCCGGGCATTGTGCGGCAGCCGCCGGCCTGGGTCCGCCCCACCGCCGGCACACAGGCGACAGGGCAGCGCCAACACCGCGGGTTATCCCTGGGTTTTCTGGACAATTCTGTGGATAACCCTGTTTCACGGTTGTATGGCACGCGCAAGTGCTTGATCTGCAAGGGGCCGGACAGTACTGCCTGTTTTTTAGGCAGAGGGCCACCGGTTATCCCAGCCGGCGCTGGACAATCCTGGGGATAACCGTGGACAAGCCCTGAACGGCGCGCGCAAGTGCTTGATCCACAAAGAACAACCCCGGTCTGCCTAAAATTAAGGCAATTTTGCGCGACGCTGCCGGAAATCGCTGCACTACTTTTTTCATAGCTAACAGCCGTTTATCCATATGGGCTGAAGCCTGTTTTTAACCAGAATTCCATACGCGATGCCCTCGACTTCCACCCCGCCCTTCTTCATTGCCCGCGTCGGCGACGACGGCACGCAGTGCGACGCCTGGCCGGCCCAGCCGCTGCTGCACTCGCTGGAGCAGGGCGGCATCGACTGGCCCAGCTCGTGCCGCAACGGCACCTGCCGCACCTGCATCGGCGTGCTCGAGCACGGCCGGGTCCGCTACGACATCGACTGGCCCGGCCTGTCGCCCGAGGAGCGCGCCGCTGGCTGCGTCCTGCCCTGCGTGGCCTATCCGGAGAGTGACCTGACCCTAGCCGCCGCCGCGGTCTAGCCGGCCGGCCTAAAATCGCCGGCTTTGGCTGCGGCGCCCAAGCGCCTGTTGTTTCTTCACTGCCCCGCCACACGGCCGCCGCCCGCGGCGGCGCCACGCCCGCCGCGCGTGCCGCCCAAGCCCATGCGCCGACAGCACCTGACGAGAATCCATTCATGAACACCCCCCTCACGCCCGTCCCCATTTCACCAGTGCAGGACATCGTGGCCGAACTCGCCGCCGGCCGCATGGTCATCCTGGTGGACGAGGAAGACCGCGAGAACGAAGGCGATCTGGTGCTGGCGGCCGACCACGTCACGCCCGAGGCGATCAACTTCATGGCGCGCTTCGGCCGCGGCCTGATCTGCCTGACGCTGACGCGCGAGCGCTGCGAGCGCCTGCAGCTGCCGCCCATGGCAGCGCGCAACGGCACCAAGATGGGCACCGCCTTCACCGTCTCTATCGAGGCCGCCGAGGGCGTGACCACCGGCATCTCGGCCGCCGACCGCGCCCGCACCGTGGCCGCCGCCGTGGCGCCGAACGCCCAGGCCGCCGATCTGGTGCAGCCCGGCCACATCTTCCCGCTGCAGGCGGTGGACGGCGGCGTGCTGATGCGCGCCGGCCATACCGAGGCCGGCTGCGACCTGGCCGCCATGGCCGGCTGCAGCCCGTCGGCGGTGATCTGCGAGGTCATGAAGGACGACGGCACCATGGCGCGCCTGCCCGACCTGCAGCAGTTCGCCGCCGAGCACGGCCTGAAGGTGGGCACCATCGCCGACCTGATCGAGTACCGCAGCCGCAACGAGTCGCTGGTGCAAAAAGTGGGCACGCGCCCCTTGTCCACCGTGCATGGCGAGTTCATCGCCCACGCCTTTCGCGACGTGCCCAGCCAGGCCGTGCACCTGGCACTGGTCAAGGGCCAGTGGGGCGAGGGCGAGAGCGTGCCGGTGCGCGTGCACGAGCCGTTGTCGGTGCTGGACGCGCTGGAATCGGGCCGCACCATGCACTCCTGGCCCCTGGACGCCAGCCTGCGCCACATCGGCCAGCACGGCGCCGGCGTGGCGGTGCTGCTGAACTGCAACGAGAGCGCCGAGCAGCTGCTGTCGCAGTTCGAGGGCAGCGCGCGCGCCGCCCAGGCGCCCGAGCGCGGCCGCATGGACCTGCGCACCTACGGCGTGGGCGCGCAGATCCTGCGCGAATGCGGCGTGACGCGCATGCAGCTCATGGGCCAGCCGCGGCGCATGCCCAGCATGGCCGGCCACGGGCTGGAGATCACCGGCTTCATCGCCAACGAATAACCCCGACACCCCTTACCTACCTATGTTCGACGCAGAAAAAGGCAGCGCCCCCGCGCTGGACGGCCGCGGCCTGCGCATTGGCATCGTCCAGGCGCGCTTCAACGAAAGCATCACCAACACCCTGGCCGGCGCCTGCCGCGCCGAGCTGCTGCGCTTAGGGGTCCGCGAGGACGACATCCTGCAGGTGTCGGTGCCCGGTGCGCTGGAGGTGCCGCTGGCGCTGCAGCAGCTGGCGCAGCGCGGCGAGGACGACGACAGCGGCGAGGAGCCGTTCGACGCGCTGATCGCCCTGGGGTGCATCATCCGCGGCGAGACCTACCACTTCGAGCTGGTGGCCAACGAGTCCGGCGCCGGCGTGACGCGCGTCGGCCTGGACTACCACGTGCCGATCGCCAACGCCATCCTGACGACGGAAAACATGGAGCAGGCCATCGCCCGCCAGACCGATAAGGGCGTGGACGCGGCGCGCGTGGCCGTGGAGATGGTGCAGCTGCTGAAGGGCCTGGCATGACGGGCGACGCCGGCACCCCGCAGCACCGCCGCCCCCCGCGCCAGTCGCGCACCGGCACCACCAGCACCGGCGCGCGCAAGGCCGCGTCCAAGTCGGGCCGCAGCCGCGCGCGCGAGTTCGCGCTGCAGGCGCTGTACCAGTACCTGGTGGGCGGCAACGACGCCGCCGCCATCGACACCTTCACGCGCGACCTGTCGGGCTTCCACAAGGCCGACTCGGCGCACTACGACGCGCTCCTGCACGGCTGCACCGAAGGCGCGCAGCAGCTGGACGCGCTGATCGAGCCGCATCTGGACCGCAGCTGGGCCGAGGTCTCGCCGATCGAGCACGCCGTGATGTGGATCGGCGCCTATGAGTTCCAGCACTGCCTGGACGTGCCGTGGCGCGTGGTCATAAACGAGTGCATCGAACTGGCCAAGGAATTTGGCGGCACGGACGGCCACAAGTGGGTCAATGGCGTGCTGGGCGCGCTGGCGCCGCAGCTGCGCGCCGCCGAGGTGGCGGCCGACAAGGGCGGCGCGCCCGGCGCACAGCCGGCCTGAGCCGCGCCGCGGCCCGCGCCGCACACACGGCGCGGGTTTTTACTGTTTGGTTTTTTCCGAGGGCGGATCCCTGTCCATGAAGTTTTCCAGCCGCGCCGAGCGCATCGAACCGTTCTATGTGATGGAGGTGGCCAAGGCCGCCCAGCAGATGGCGCGCGAGGTCGCTGCGACGCGCGAGCCGATGATCTTCCTGAACATCGGCGAGCCGGACTTCACCGCCCCGCCGGCAGTCCAGGAAGCGGCGGAACGCGCCCTGCGCGCCGGCAGCACGCAATACACCAACGCGCTGGGGCTGGATGCGCTGCGCGAACGCATCAGCGGCTGGTATGCCGAGCGCTTCGGCCTCCAGGTTCCGGCGCGGCGCATCGTCGTCACCGCGGGCGCGTCGGCGGCGCTGCAACTCGCTTGCCTGGCGCTGATCGAGGCCGGCGACGAGGTGCTGATGCCCGACCCCAGCTACCCGTGCAACCGGCATTTCGTCAGCGCCGCGGAAGGCCGAGCGGTGCTGCTCCCGACCACGGCCGAGGAACGCTTCCAGCTCAGCGCCGCCAAGGTCGAGGCCGCCTGGGGGCCCAAAACGCGCGGCGTGCTGCTGGCGTCGCCCTCCAACCCTACCGGCACGTCGATCGCGCCCGGTGAGCTGCGCCGCATCCACGAGGTGGTGCGCGCACGCGGCGGCGTCACGCTGATCGACGAGATCTACCTGGGCCTGTCCCACGACGACGCTTTCGGCCAGTCGGCGCTGGCCATTGGCGAGGACATCGTCAGCATCAACAGCTTCAGCAAGTACTTCAACATGACCGGCTGGCGCCTAGGCTGGATGGTGGTGCCCGAGGCGATGGTGCCGGTGGTCGAAAAGCTCGCGCAGCACCTGTTCATCTGCGCCTCGACCATTTCGCAGCACGCAGCGCTGGCCTGCTTCGAGCCCGAAAGCATCGCCGAGTACGAGCGCCGCCGCGCCGAGTTCCGCGCGCGGCGCGACTTCTTCATCCCGGCGCTTGAGGCGCTGGGCCTGCCGGTGCCGGTGGCGCCGGACGGCGCCTTCTATGCCTGGGCCGACTGCACGCAGGCGGCGCACAAGCTGGGCGTGCAGGGCAGCTGGGACTTTGCCTTCGAGCTGCTGCGCCGCGCGCACCTGGCCATCACGCCGGGGCGCGACTTCGGCAGCGCCGACACGCAGCGCTTCGTGCGCTTTTCCACCGCCAACTCGATGGCGCAGCTGCAGGAGGCCGTGGCCCGCCTGCGCGCGCTGCTCGGCTGACGCATGGCGATGGCATTCACCTGGCCGGTCCGCATCTACTGGGAGGACACGGACGCCGGGGGCATCGTGTTCTATGCCAACTACCTGAAATTCTTCGAGCGTGCGCGCACCGAGTGGCTGCGTTCGCTGGGCCTGGGCCAGCAGGCGCTGCGCGAGAGCGCCGGCGGCATGTTCGTCGTCACCGACGTGCAGCTGCGCTACCTGGCGCCGGCGCGGCTGGACGATGAACTGATTGTTACGGCGCGAGCGCTGGAGAGCGGCCGGGCATCGCTGACAATCGCGCAGCAGGCCCTGAGACCGGGCGCCGCCGGCGGCGCACCCGACACCCTGCTGTGCGAGGGCACCATCCGCATCGGCTGGGTGGATGCCGCCACGCTGCGCCCCGCGCGCATTCCCCCTGCCGTTTTGCAACGACTGCTTCCATCTCCATGAATTCCCAAGACATGTCCATCCTGAGCCTGGTGCTGGGCGCCAGCTGGGTCGTGCAACTGGTAATGCTGCTGCTCTTGGCCGTCTCGGTGGCCAGCTGGGCGGCGATCTTCCGCAAGCTGTTCGCCATCAAGCGTGTGCGCGCGCTGAACGACGAGTTCGAGCGCGACTTCTGGTCCGGCACCAGCCTGAACGAGCTGTATGCCGCCGCCGCGCAGGACCCGGCGCGCGCCGGCCCGATGGAGCGCATCTTCGCCAGCGGCATGCGCGAGTTCCAGAAGCTGCGCGAGCGCCGCATCCAGGATGCCGGCACGCTGCTGGACGGCGCGCGCCGCGCCATGCGCGCCAGCTTTCAGCGCGAGATGGACGTGATCGAGTCCAGCCTGTCGTTCCTGGGCTCGGTGGCCTCGGTCAGCCCATACGTCGGCCTGTTCGGCACGGTGTGGGGCATCATGCACGCCTTCACCGGCTTCGCCGGCATGGAGCAGGTCACGCTGGCTACCGTCGCGCCGGGCATCGCCGAGGCCCTGGTGGCCACCGCCATCGGCCTGTTCGCCGCCATCCCCGCCGTGATCGCCTACAACCGCTTCGCACGCGACATCGACCGCGTGGCCACGCACCAGGAGACCTTCATCGAGGAGTTCTCCAACATCCTGCAGCGCAACCTGGCCGCGCACCCGGCCGCCGCGCCCGGCCACTGACCGACCCGCCACCCGCTTCCAAGGACCTGTTTCCGCATGCCCGCCCTCGCCTCGCGCGGCAGCCGCCGCCGCTCCATGAACGAAATCAACATGGTGCCGTTCATCGACGTGATGCTGGTGCTGCTCATCATCTTCATGGTGACTGCGCCGATGCTCACGCCCAGCTCGGTCAACGTACCGTCCGTTGGCAAGGGCGCCAAGGTGCCCAAGACGCGCGCCGACGTGATCGTCGAGCACGACGGCAGCCTGCGCTTCAAGACCGACGGCAACGAGCGCCCGGTGGCGCTGCAGAACCTGGGGCAGACCGCCAGCGCCTGGCTCAAGGACCAGCCCGAGGACACGCCGGTGCTGATCAGCGCCGACAAGGGCGTGTCCTATGACGCCGTGATGCAGGCCATGGCGGCGCTGCAGCGCGCCGGCGTGCAACGCGTGGCGCTGGCCGTCAAGAGCGGCGGCTGAAGCCGCCGCGCCCTTCGCCCCCTCCCCGTTCCTTTGTCCCACGCCGCGCCGCCGGCGTTCTTCAGGAGTCCTTGCGCCGCATGTCCCCCGCCAGTGAACGCGACCAGTTTGCCCCTCCGCGCCCGCCCGGGCGCTCGCGCGCCGTCGCGCTGGCGGTGCTGGCGCACCTGGTGCTGATCGGCGCATTGACCTGGGGCGTGCACTGGAAGGCCAGCGACGATGCGCCGGCCGTGCAGGCAGAGCTGTGGTCGGCCGTGCCGCAACAGGCCGCGCCGCGCGCCAGCGACCCGACACCCCCGCCGCCTGCGCCGCGGCCGGCACCGGCCCCCGCGCCGCGCCCGGCGCCGCCTCCGCCGCCCCCTGCGCCACCACCCAAGGCTGCCGTGCCCGACACGCGCGAGGCCGACATTGCCCTGGAGCGCGAGAAGAAAAAGCGCCTGGAAGAAGACAAGAAACGCCAGCAACAGCAGGAGCGCGACAAGCGCGAGCGCGAGCGCAAGGAAGAAGAGCGCCGCGAGCGCCTGGAGCAGGAAAAGAAAGAGCGCCAGGCACAGCAAAAGGCCGAGCGTGAAAAAGCCGAGCGCGACAAGGCGCAGCGCGAGAAGGCCGAGAAGGAAAAAGCGCAGCGCGAGAAGGCCGAAAAAGCCGAACGCGAGAAGGCCGAGCGTGAAAAAGCCGAGAAGGCGGAGCGCGAGAAGCAAGCGCGCGCCGAAGAGCAGAAGAAGAAAAAGGCCGCCGAGGACAAGCGCCGCGCCGAAGCCGAGGAAAAACGCGCCGAGGAGCTGCGCAAGGAGCAGCTGCGCCGCATCGCCGGCCTGGCTGGCGCCACCGGTGACGACAGCGCCAGCGGCAGCGCACAGCGCAACAGCGGCCCGGGCGGCGCGTCCAAGGGCGCGGGCGGCAGCGGCATCTCCGCCGGCTACGGCGGCAAGGTGGCGGCCAAGGTGCGGCCCAACATCGTCTACCCGGATGCCGTCTCGGGCAACCCGCGCGCCGAGGTGGAGGTGCGTGCGGCGCCGGACGGCACCATCACCAGCGTGCGCGTGGTGCAGTCCAGCGGCAATAAGTCCTGGGACGAGGCCGTGGTGCGCGCCCTGCACAAGACCGAAACCCTGCCGCGCGACGTGGACGGACGCGTGCCGCCGTCGCTGGTCATTGGCTTCCGGCCCAAGGACTGAGGACGCACGGCGGGCCTGCAGCTAGCAAAAAAATAGCTGCCGGCGCTTGCTGTGCAAGGGCCGGCAGCCAAAAACGTCCACATTGCGCGGGCATGTTGCCGGCGCAATGTGCTCAGGCGCGCTGCTGCTGCTCGATCAGGCGGTTGATGCGCAGCGCCAGCAGCGTGCACGCCACGCCCGAGAGCAGATAGGCGCTGACGCCCACCAGCCCAAAGCGCGACGACAGGCCCAGCGCCACCAGCGGCGCAAAGGCAGCGCCGAACAGCCACGCCAGGTCGGACGACAAGGCCGCGCCGGTGTAGCGCAGCTGCGGCGAAAAGTTGGCCGTCACCGTGCCCGAGGCCTGACCATACGACAGGCCCAGCAGCACGAAGCCCACCAGCAAGAAGATGTTGCCGCCGGTCACGCTGCCGTCCAGCAGCCAGGGCGCAGCGATGCTGAACAGCCCGATCAGCACCGCCATGCCGCCCAGCAGATTGCGCCGGCCGATGCGGTCGGCCAGTTGGCCGGACAGCATCACCGCGCAGCCGGCCAGCAACGCACCCAGCACCTGCACGTTCAGCACGCTGGTCATGCTGCGCTCGGAATACAGCGAGATCCACGACAGTGGGAAGATGGTCACCACATGGAACAGGGCGAAGCTGGCCAGCGCGGCGAACGCGCCCAGGAAGACGTTGCCGCCCTCCTCGCGCAGCAGCTGCGCCGCGCCCACGGGTTGCAGCTCGCGCTCCTCGAGCAACTCGGCATACGACTGCCCGACCACCAGGCGCAGGCGCGCGAACAGCGCCACCACGTTGATGGCGAACGCCACGCAGAACGGATAGCGCCAGCCCCAGGCCAGGAACTCTGCGCTCGTCAGGTGGCTGTACAGGTAGGCGAACAGCGCCGCCGCCAGCACGAAGCCGGCGGGCGCACCCAGCTGGCCGACCATGGCGTACCAGCCGCGCCGCTCCTTCGGTGCCGCCATGGCCAGCAGCGACGGCAGGCCGTCCCAGGAGCCGCCGGTGGCCACGCCCTGGCCGATGCGCAGCAGCACCAGCGCCGCGATGGCGGCCGTGCCGGCGCTCTCGTAACCCGGCATCAGCGCCATGCTGACGGTGCTGCTGCCCAGCAGGAACAGCGCCAGGGTCAGCTTGGTGCCGCGTCCCCAGAGGCGCTGCACCGCCATGAACAGCGCGGTGCCGAACGGTCGCGCGATGAAGGCCAGGGCGAACACGCCGAACGCCGCCAGCGTGCCGGCCAGCGGCGACAGGAACGGGAACATCAGCTGCGGGAACACCAGCACGCAGGCGATGCCGAAGACGAAGAAATCGAAATACTCGGATGCCCGCCCGATGATCACGCCCACGGCGATTTCGGAAGGGGTGACGTCCTCGTGCGTGTCGGCGTGTTCCAGCGAGGCGTCGCCCCGGGCGCCATGCAGGGGCATGGCCATTGAACTGCTGTGCATGTGTGGCAACTCCTTGGACGAGGGTGGTCAGACCGCTTGATGCATCTCAAGCCTGCCGCACGTTCTACACCCAAGCTCCAGGGCCAACAAGTGAGCTTTCACCGCACACGGCGGGTAAATTTGTCTTGCGCTGCCTCAACCCCGGTGTTGACCCGCTTGCCACAACCGGCACTTCTTGATGCAGGACAAAATGTCCCACCCGCGCATGCGCTAGCGGTATTACAGTTGCGAGTTGCCGATCCATCCGCATTTACCCGCAACACGGGCCGTTGGCGCGTGCCGGTTTTCCCCTACTTTCTCGCATGTTGAAAAATCAACCCTTCCGAGCGTCGGCCTGGCTGGCGGCGGTCGCTGCCAGCGTCGCGCTGGCTGGCTGCAGCAAGGCCGTCGTGCTCAACCCGGCCGGCGACGTGGCGGCCCAGCAGGGCAACCTGGTCATCACCGCCACGCTGCTGATGCTCCTGATCATCGTGCCGGTCATCATCGCCACGCTGGTGTTCGCCTGGAAGTACCGCCAGTCGAACCAGTCGGCGCCATACGAGCCGGACTGGCACCACTCCACGGTGCTGGAGCTGGTGATCTGGACGGTGCCGCTGATGATCATCATCGCCCTGGGTGCCATCACTTGGATCGGCACGCACAAGCTGGACCCGTACCGGCCGCTGGACCGCATCGACGCCCAGCGCCCGCTGGCCGAAGGCGTGAAGCCGCTGGAGGTGCAGGTGGTGGCCATGGACTGGAAATGGCTGTTCGTCTACCCCGAGCAAGGCATCGCCACGGTGAACGAGCTGGCGGCGCCGGTGGACCGGCCGATCCTGTTCAAGCTCACCGCCACCTCGACCATGAATGCGTTCTACGTGCCTGACCTGGCCGGCATGATCTACGCCATGCCCGGCATGCAGACCGAGCTGAATGCCATCATCAACCGCGCCGGCGTGTATCCGGGGCTGGCCTCGCACTACAGCGGCCCAGGGTTTTCAGGTATGACGTTCAAGTTCCATGGACTGCCCGAAGCCGATTTCCAGCGCTGGGTCGAGCAGGCACGCGCGGACGGCAAGGCGCTCGACCAGGCCAGCTACCTGCAGCTGGCCAAGCCCAGCGAGCGCGACCCGGTGCAGCGCTTCGCCAGCGTCCAGGCCGATCTGTACGACCGCGTGCTCAACCGCTGCGTCGAGGATGGCCATACCTGCATGCACCAGACCGAAATGGCCAAGGACGCGCGCGCCGTCACGCCCCAGGCAGGCAGCCACTGAGCCCGCCGCCCCTCCGATAGCCCACGAGAAACAACGCCGAATTCGCTATGTCTCCTGAACACATGACGTCGCCGCCCCACTGGCTGCTGGGGCGCATCACCTGGGATTCCGTTCCCATGGCGCACGAGCCGATCGTGCTGTGGACCTTCATCGCCGTGGTACTGGGTGGCCTGGTGGTGCTGGCCGCACTGTCCAAATACCGCCTGTGGGGCCCGCTGTGGCGCGACTGGATCTGCTCCATCGACCACAAGAAGATCGGCATCATGTACATGATCCTGGGCCTGGTCATGTTCCTGCGCGGCTTCGCCGACGCGATCATGATGCGCCTGCACCAGGCCATGGCCGTGGGCGAGAACCTGGGCTACCTGCCGCCGCACCACTACGACCAGATCTTCACCGCCCACGGCGTGATCATGATCTTCTTCGTGGCCATGCCGTTCGTCACCGGGTTGATGAACTACCTGGTGCCGCTGCAGATCGGCGCGCGCGACGTGTCCTTCCCGTTCCTGAACAACTTCAGCTTCTGGATGACCACCGGCGGCGCCGTGCTGGTCATGCTGTCGCTGTTCCTGGGCGAGTTCTCCACCTCGGGCTGGCTGGCGCTGTCCAACCTGGGCGCGCAGGACCCGGGCGTGGGGCTGGACTACTACATCTGGGGCCTGCAGGTCGCGGGGGTGGGCACGACGCTGTCGGGCATCAACCTGATCGTGACCATCATCAAGATGCGCGCGCCGGGCATGCAGCTGATGAAGATGCCCATCTTCACCTGGACCGCCCTGTGCACCAACGCGCTGATCGTGGCCACCTTCCCCATCCTCACCGCCGCGCTGGTGCTGATGACGCTGGACCGCTACCTCGGCACGCACTTCTTCACGAACGACCTGGGGGGCAACTCCATGCTGTACGTGAACCTGATCTGGATCTGGGGCCACCCCGAGGTCTACATCCTGGTGCTGCCGGCGTTTGGTGTGTACTCGGAGATCGTGCCCACCTTCGCGCGCAAGCGCCTGTTCGGCTACACCTCGATGGTGTACGCCACGGTGGTCATCACCATCCTGTCGTATCTGGTGTGGCTGCACCACTTCTTCACCATGGGCTCGGGCGCAACGGTGAACACCTTCTTCGGCATCACGACGATGATCATCTCGATCCCGACGGGCGCCAAGATCTTCAACTGGCTGTTCACCATGTACCGTGGCCGCATCCGCTTCACGGTGCCCATGATGTGGACCATCGGCTTCATGGTGACGTTTGCCATCGGCGGCATGACGGGCGTGCTGCTGGCCGTGCCGCCGGCGGACTTCGTGCTGCACAACTCGCTGTTCCTGGTGGCGCACTTCCACAACGTGATCATCGGCGGCGTGGTGTTCGCGGTGTTCGCCGGCATCAACTACTGGTTCCCGAAGGCCTTCGGCTACCGCCTGGTCGAGTCGTGGGGCAAGGCCTCGTTCTGGTTCTGGCTCACCGGCTTTTGGGTGGCGTTCCTGCCGCCCTACATCCTGGGCCTGATGGGCGTGACGCGTCGCGTGAGCCACTTCGAGGACCCGACGGTGCAGCCGTTCTTCGTGGTCGCTGCCTTCGGCGCGGTGCTGATCGCTGCCGGCATCGCCTGCTTCCTGATCCAGCTGGCGGTGAGCTTCCAGCGCCGCAGCGAGTTGCGCGACCTGACGGGCGACCCGTGGGACGCGCGCACGCTGGAGTGGGCCACCTCGTCGCCGCCACCGCAGTACAACTTCGCGTTCACGCCGGTGGCCTACGAGATCGATGCCTGGTGGGACATGAAGAAGCACGGCTACCAGCGTCCGCTGTCGGGCTTCGCGCCGATCCACATGCCGGCCAACACGGCGGCGGGCTTTGTGATCGCGATGCTGTCCACGCTGTTCGGCTTCGCCATGATCTGGCACATGTGGCCGCTGGCCATCGGCTCGCTGGCGGCCATCATCCTGGCCACCATCGTGCATACCTTCAACTACCAGCGCGACTACTACATCCCGGCGGCCGACGTGGCCGACGCAGAAGCGCTGCGCACCCGGCAACTGGCCCAGGCTGCCCATGTCTGACATCACCCTGACCCACCCCGGCGCGGCGGCGACCGCCGCCAAGGCCCCGAGCGCTGCCCCCGCGCAGCGCACCTACCACCTGGCGCACGAGCCGCACCCGGAAAACGGCACCTCGCTGGGCTTCTGGCTGTACCTGATGAGCGACGTGCTCATCTTCGCGGCGCTGTTCGCCACCTACGGCGTGCTGGGCCGGGCGTACGCCGGCGGCCCCACGGGCGCCGAGCTGTTCGACCTCAAGCTGGTGGCCATCAACACGGCCTTCCTGCTGCTGTCGTCCATCACCTTCGGCTTCGCCATGCTGCAAAAGCAGGCGAAAAACGTGGGCGGCACGCTGCTGTGGCTGGCCATCACCGGCCTGCTGGGCCTGGCCTTCCTGGCGGTGGAGCTGTATGAGTTCGCGCACCTGATCCACGAGGGCGCGACGCCGCAGACCAGCGCTTTCCTGTCGTCGTTCTTCACCCTGGTGGGCACGCACGGCCTGCACGTCACCTTCGGCATCATCTGGCTGGTGACGCTGATGGTGCAGATCAAGCGCCACGGCATCACCCCCGCCAACGTGCGCCGCATCAACTGCCTGTCCATGTTCTGGCACTTCCTGGACGTAGTCTGGGTCGGCGTGTTCACCTTCGTCTATCTGATGGGAGTGCTGTGACCATGAGCGCGCAACAACACCTGCATGCCGCCCACGCCGACCACGGCCATGGGCACGAGGAACACGACGACCTGCACGTCACCATGGGCGACTATGTGAAGGGCTTCGTGCTGGCCGTCGTCCTGACGGTGATTCCGTTCTGGCTGGTCATGGCCGGCGTTATCCAGGACAAGGCCACGCTGGTGGTGGTGCTGGGGGTGCTGGCCGCCGTGCAGATCATCGTGCACATGGTCTACTTCCTGCACATGAACGGCAAGATCCAGGGCGGCTGGACGCTCTTGTCCACCATCTTCGCGGTGGTCTTCGTGGCGGTGACGATCTCCGGCACGCTGTGGGTCATGTTCCACATGAACGCGCACATGATGCCGGACCACGCCAACCCGATGGCGCCGGCCTCCGCCCCGGCGCACCGCCACACACCTTGACGCTTGACCCCATCCGGCCCGCGCGCACCCCGCGCCGGCCGCATCCGCCCGCCGCGCTGGCCCTGCTGGCGCTGGCGGGCGTTGCGCTTTTTGCGCTGTTCGCGGCGCTGGGGTGGTGGCAGCTGGAGCGGCGCGTGTGGAAGCTCGACCTGATCGAGCGGGTTGAGCGGCACCTGCAGGCCGCGCCCGTGGCGCTGCCTGCCGCCGCGCAGTGGCCGCAGGTGCGTGCCGACACGCACGAGTACCAGCCGGTACACGCCGCCGGGCGCTGGCTGGCGGACAAGACCGTGCTGACCCAGGCCACTACGGCCCTGGGCGCCGGCTGGTGGGTGCTGACGCCGCTGCAACTGGCGGACGGCAGCGGCCAGGTGCTGGTCAACCGAGGCTTCATCCCGCAGGCGCTGCGCGCCGACTGGGCGCGGCAGGATCCGATCGCCAGCGCCAGCGGCGACGTCCAAGTGGTCGGCCTGTTGCGCATGGGCGAGCCCGGCGGCGGCTTTCTGCGCCGCAACGCGCCGGCCGAGGGCCGCTGGCATTCGCGCGACGTGCAGGCCATCGCCCAGGCGCAGGGCCTGCCGCACGCCGCGCCGTTCTTCATCGACCAGGGCCTGCCCGGGCCGCAGGCAGCGCCCGACGCACCGCCTGACCTGAATGCCCCCTGGCCGCGCGCCGGCCTGACCGTGGTGCGCTTCCACAACAGCCACTTGGCCTATGTGCTGACCTGGTGGGGCCTGGCGGCACTGGTGCTGGTCGCCGCCGTGCTGGTGACGCGCTACGAGTTGCGCCTGCGCGCAGCTGCGCGACCTGCGCCATGATGGGCGGTGCCACCGCCACCGCTTTTCCTGCCGCGATGCCTCAACACAAGGCGCGCTCGGCCGACACCACCGCCGGGCTGAAGAACCTGCAGCAGCTGATCCAGCTGCGCTGGCTGGCCGTGATCGGCCAGGTCTTCACCATCGAGGTCGCGCACTATGGCCTGGGCCTGACCTTGCCGCTGCGCGAGATGCTGCTGGTCGTCGCCTGTCTGGCGGCGTTCAACACCGTCAGCCGGCTGCGCTTGCGCGCAGCCTTCAGCGTGCGCCCGATTGAGCTGCTGCTGGCGCTGCTGGTGGACGTGACGGTGCTGACGGTGCAGCTGTACCTGAGCGGCGGCGCCGGCAATCCCTTCATCTATCTGTACCTGCTGCAGGTCACGCTGGGTGCGGTGCTGCTGCCCAGCCGGCACCTGTGGACCCTGGTGGCGGTGACCACCCTGTGCGTGGCACTGCTGACGCGCTTTCACCTGCCACTGCCGCTACGCATCGATTTCTCGCACGGACTGTCCAGTCCCTATGTGCTGGGTCTGCTGGCGTGCTTCGTGTTGAACGCGGCGCTGGTGGGCGTGTTCATGCAGCGCATCGCGCGCAACCTGCGCCAGCGCGACGCCCGCCTGGCCGCCATCCGCCAGCGCGCCACCGAAGAGGAACACGTGCTGCGCCTGGGCCTGCTGGCCTCCGGAGCGGCGCACGAGCTGGGCACGCCGCTGTCCACGCTGGCCGTGATCCTGGGCGACTGGCGGCATGACCCGCAGCTGGCCGGCGACGCACAGCTGCAGCAGGAGATCGCCGAGATGCAGGCGCAGGTGCAGCGCTGCAAGACCATCGTCAGCGGCATCCTGCTGTCGGCCGGTGGCGCGCGCGGCGAGGCTTCGGCGCAGACCAGCGTGCGGCGCTTCCTGGACGAGCTGGTGGCCGAGTGGCGCGCCACGCGCTCGCTGGCGCACTTCGACTACGACAACCGCTTCGGCCAGGACCAGCCGATGGTGGCCGATGCCACGCTGCAGCAGATGGTGTTCAACGTGCTGGACAATGCCCGGGAAGCGTCGCCCGACTGGGTGCAGCTGGTGGCCGCGCGCAGTGCCGACGGCCAGGCGCTGTGCATCACCGTCACCGACCGCGGCCCCGGCTTTGCCCCCGGCATGCTGCGCCAGCTGGGCACACCCTACCAGTCGAGCAAGGGCCGGCCGGGCGGCGGGCTGGGCCTGTTCCTGGCGATGACCGTGGCGCGCACCCTGGGCGGCGGCCTGCATGCCGACAACTTGGAGGGTGGTGGCGCGCGCGTCACGCTGACGCTGCCGCTGTCGGCCATCGCCCTGTAGCCACAAGGACCGTACCACCGCCATGGACACGACCGGAGAGGAAGACGACGACGACCGCCTGCTGCTGCTGGTGGAGGACGACGAGGCCTTCGCGCGCACGCTGGCGCGCTCGTTCACGCGCCGCGGCTGGCGCGTGCTGCATGCCGACAGCCTGTCTGCCGTGCAGGCAGTGCTGGCCACGCAGCACCCGACGCATGCCGTGGTCGACCTGAAGCTGCGTGGCGAGGCCAACGGCCTGGCCTGCGTGCGCGCGCTACACGCTTTCGACGAGGACCTTTTAATCGTGGTGCTGACGGGCTACGCCAGCATCGCCACCGCCGTGCAGGCGGTCAAACTCGGCGCCTGCCAGTACCTGGCCAAGCCGTCCAACACCGACGACATCGAGGCCGCCTTTGCCCGCACCGAGGGCACCGACGCGGTCGAGCTGACGCAGCGCGCCAGCTCCATCAAGACGCTGGAGTGGGAGCGCATCCACGAGGTGCTGGCTGAGACCGGCTTCAACATCTCCGAGGCCGCACGGCGCCTGGGGATGCATCGGCGCACGCTGACGCGCAAGCTGGACAAGCGGCGGGTTTAGGCGAAAACAGGCTGCAGCCCTTGCAGGTCAAGGGCCACCAGCTATCAAAACAAGAGCTTTCGCCCACCGGGCCGCGGCCTGCGTGCAACCCGCCCGGCACCACGCCCTTTCCGCTTCACAGACAATCGCCGGTTTCCCCGGCCACACCGCCCCGCCATGAAAAGCCCCGAACTGCTGCTGCCCGCCGGCTCGCTCGACAAGATGCGCGCCGCCTACGACTTCGGCGCCGACGCCGTCTATGCCGGCCAGCCGCGCTACTCCCTGCGCGCGCGCAACAACGAGTTCCGCCTGGAGCAGATCGCCCAGGGCATCTCCGAGGCGCACGCGCGCGGCAAGAAATTCTTCGTTACCAGCAATCTGATCGCGCACAACGACAAGGTGCGCACCTACCTGCGCGACATCGAGCCGGTCATCGCCTGCCGGCCCGACGCCTTCATCATGGCCGACCCGGGCCTGATCATGATGGTCAAGGAGAAGTGGCCGGAGACCGAAATCCACCTCTCGGTGCAGGCCAACACCACCAACTGGGCGACGGTGAAGTTCTGGCAGAAGATGGGCGTGTCGCGCATCATCCTGTCGCGCGAGCTGAGCCTGGACGAGATCGAGAAGATCCGCCAGGAATGCCCCGACATGGAGCTGGAAGTCTTCGTGCACGGCGCGCTGTGCATCGCCTACTCGGGCCGCTGCCTGCTGAGCGGCTACTTCAACCGGCGCGACCCCAACCAGGGCACTTGCACCAACGCCTGCCGCTGGGAATACAAGACGCACGACGCCGCCGTGGACCCGAACACCGGCGAGGCGCTGGCCACGCGCATGGACAGCAGCGGCGGCGAGGCCTTCAGCTTCGATGCCGCGCGCGAGGAAGCCGACAGCCAGTTCACCAGCACCTGCGGCAGCGGCCAGCGCCACCCGAAGGCCGACCAGGTCTACCTGATCGAGGAGATCGGCCGCCCCGGCGAGCTGATGCCCATCATGGAGGACGAGCACGGCACCTACATCATGAACAGCAAGGATCTGCGCGCCGTCGAGCACGTGGAGCGGCTGGTGAAGATCGGCGTGGATTCGCTGAAGATCGAGGGCCGCACCAAGAGCCTGTACTACGTGGCGCGCACCGCCCAGGTCTACCGCCGCGCGATCGACGATGCCGTGGCCGGCCGGCCGTTCAACCCGCACCTCATCACCGAGCTGGAAGGCCTGGCCAACCGCGGCTACACCGGCGGCCTGCTGGAGCGCCGCCCGGCCCACGACTACCAGAACTACGAGACCGGCCACAGCGTGCTGCAGCGCAGCCACTTCGTCGGCGAGGTGCGCGGCTGGGCCGACGGCATGGCCGAGGTGGAGACCAAAAACCGCTTTGCGGTCGGCGACACGCTGGAGATCATCCACCCGAGCGGCAACCGCCAGATCGAACTCAAGGAAATGTTCAACCTGGACGGCGCGCCGGTGCAGGTCGCCCAGGGCAGCCCGATCCGCGTGCGCATCCCGCTCGACGGCCCGGCCCAAGGCGCGCTGATCGCTCGTTTGCTCTGATTTTCATAGCTGCATGCCGGTGTGTTTCAACGCCTTGAAGGTCAAATTCACCTGAAACGATTGAAACACCAGGGCTCGCAGCTCCTGTTTTTGACAAAAAGGCCCACCCGGGCCTTTTGCTTTTCCCCGACCCATGACCACGAATCTCGACGCCATCGACCCCGCAGACATCACCCTCCTGCCCGAGCTGCAGGCCTACATCGACCCCCTAACCCCCGACGAGCACGAAGCGCTGGAGCGCTCCATCCTGGCCGAAGGATGTCGCGACGCGCTGGTGCTGTGGGGCAAGGTGCTGGTGGACGGGCACAACCGCCACGGCATCTGCACCAAGCACGGCCTGCCGTTTCGCACCGTGCAGAACACGCACTTCCAGAGCCTGGAGGACGTGCACCTGTGGATGATCGACCAGCACCTGGGCCGGCGCAGCGTGTCCGAGTTCCAGCGCGGCGTGCTGGCGCTGCGCAAGCGCGAGATCATCGCCGCGCGCCGCGCCGCCGCCGCTGCCGCTGTGGTGGCGGCCAAGGCCGAAGCGCCTGAAGGCGCTGCCGACGCGCCCTGGGAAGGCGACGCCGACCCGGCCGTGGCACGCGCCCTGGCCAGCGTGCCCAGAGTGCCCGACGAGGCGCTGGACACGCGCGAGGCGCTGGCGCGCGCCGCGCGCCTGACCGCCGCGCAGGTGAAGATGATCGAGGCCATCCACCAGAACGCCGCGCCTGAAGTGGTAGCCGCGGTGCGCTCGGGCGAGCTGTCGCTGAACGCCGCCGCCGTAGTCGCCAGCCTGCCCGAGGACGAGCAGCGCAGTGCTGCGGCCGGCGGTGCACAGGAACTCAAGCAGGCTGCCAAACGGGTGCGCGACGCGAAAAAGAAACCCAAGGCGGACCCGGCGCCGGCCGGTAGCGCCTCGCAGGACGCCTCCAGCTCCGCTTCGTCCGCCCCCGACGCCGCCGCACTGCAAGCGCGCGTGGCCGAACTGGAAGCGGAGAACCAGCGCCTGCGCCAGCAGGTGCAGGCGCTGCAGGATTTGCTGGCAGAACACGGCTGAGGCGCTTGCGGCGTCTGCCGCGGCCAGCCCAGCCCATTCGCCGCACACTCGGCGGTCGCCATTGCGCCGCACCGCCAACCGCTGAAGCGCGTCGAGAAAACTCAACCCTGAGAACTGTGAAAACTAATCGCAGGCGACATTTCGCCTAATGCAACTTAATTACAGTTGGGCGCAGGCCTTGTCGTGATAGCACCATGGCGTCACCTTAACTACTACGGGTGCAACACCATGTTTCCTGTCACTTTGTCCAAGCCCGCCCTGCAGGACGCCCTGCTGAAGCGGATCATTGCCCTGCACCATGTCCGGGGCCTCTCGGTTGACGTCCTGCGGGTGTCTTGGCCGATCGTGGAGCAGCCGTGGGCCCGAGGCCCAGAGCAGTGCAACTGGGTGCTCGGGGATGTGAGCGGCCTCACGCCGGAGGAGAAACTCATCGTCGCCCAGGCCGTGACCGAGCTGAGCGTCGACCACAGGCTTCCCTCGCACGTCTACGGGCTCTGCGCCAGCAACTGCTGAGCCCGAAAGGCCGGCTCCCAGGTCGCCAACTGCGGGTCTTGGGGGCTGCTCGGCATCTGGCCAGCGTCCAACGCGGCCAGCACCTGGCCGAACAGCCGCAGGCCCATGGGCGCCAGGTCCCTGCGCCAAAGCAGCTCGGGCGTGTCGCCCGGCCGTATCCAGCACCAGTCCTGCGCGGCCACCGGCCCGGTGTCCGCGCCGTCGTCCATCCAGTAGGCGGTGCCTCCGCTGACCTGGTCGCCCATGTGGACCGCCCAGCACACCGCGTCCCGCCCCCGGTGGCGCGGCAGGAGGCTGGGGTGGTAGCCCAGCGCCCCGAACCGCGCGCGCGCCCTCGCCTCGGCGGTCACGAAGACGTGGGCGTGCGCGCACAGAATCACGTCGACGCCGGCCGGCACCCACTCGGCCGTGAGCCGGCCCGCCACCTGGCAAAACGGCACGCCGGCGTCCATGGCCACTGCTGCCAGGCGGTCGTCGGTGCGCGGGGCGCTCACGGCGGCTACGTCGTCGCCGCGCGCCAGGCACAGTCCGAGCAGCTCGGCCGCCAGCCACTTCTGGCCCACGATCATCACGCGCATAGCGGCTCTCCCAGGTAGCGAAAGCCCTGCACGGCGCGAAAGTGCCCGCCGTAACCCGAGCCGGCATTGACGGTGCCGCCGCGCTCGGCCGAGCGGGCAATGCTGGCCATGCTGCGGCCCTTGTGCTGGCCCACCAGCGCGGCCGAGACCTGTGTCCAGCGGGGCGAGCGGCGCAGCGCGCTGGCCAGTCCCGGGTGGCTGGTGTGAAACAGCGTCAGCATCGGCCGCCCGTAGCGGTTCTGGCCCATCCGCCACCGATCGCAGACGGTGTCCAGGAACCGCAGGCCGACGCCGGCGCCCTGCCACTCGGGCATGACGACCAAGCGGCAGGCCCGCGCCTCGGTGCGGCTGCGCGTGCTGACGGCTACATGGGCCACGGGCTGGCCGTCGACGGTGGCCACGTAGTTGGTGGCGGCGATCATGTGCGGCAGCTTCAGATAGTGATACGGCTCAAAGGCTGGCCAGTGCTCCCAGCCGCATTGCAAAACCTCCACGTCGATGCGCGGCCGGCGCCGAAGCCACCCCCGTGAAAACTGCCCGCTGGCCGTGTCGAACACCCAGTCCGGCTGCACCCAGTCCAGGATGTCGTAGTGGCAGCTCAGCAGCACCACCTGGCCAGCCGTGCGGCGCCAGGCTTTGGCGAAGGCGCCGGCACCAATGCGCGCGATCTGACGGTCCACCACACTGGAGAACTCGTCGAGCACGGCGCGTTGGGGCGCCTCGGCGATCAACCGAGCCAAGTTGGCGCGGAACTGCTCGCCATTGGAGAGCACGGGGTGCGGCCGCAGCCAAGTGGGCACGCTGCCCAGACCCACGCTGGACAGCGCGGCCGTCACCACGTCGAAGGCGCCCTCGGGTGTGATGGCGTCGATGATGGGCGCGTCCGCAGGCCAAGCAGGCGCGTAAACCGCGCTGTCGCCCCACAACGCGCGGCCCATGCTGGTCTTGCCGCTGCCGCTGGGCCCGACGATGACGCCGATCTGCCAGGGGGCGCTGTCCAGGTCGAGATCGGCCTCGAGCCGGAAGTTGGCGCCGCTGTCCACGTTGAACAGGGACTTCACGCGGGCGGCGCGGTAGCTGCTGAAGTCCTCACAGCGGTGGTGAATGGCGACCTTCATACGCACACCACCTTCGGGCGCATGCCCAGCCGGGTCAGGCGCGCGTAGCGGCGCTGCTGGTCGGCCTCGTTCTCGCATGGCACGAGCAGGCCGTACCGCGGCTTGTACTTGAAGCCGTTCTCACCTTGCCGGCGTGGCGCCGGCGCTTTCTTGGTTGTGGGGTTTGCCACTGAGCGTCCCTTGGGGTTCTGACGCTCGGCGGCGTGCTGGTGAGGGGCCCTGGGCCCTCAGCTGGTTGAGCGCCCCGCAGCGGGGGCATTTGATGGAGAGGGCCAGGTAGACGCCCTCGCCGAGTTTGCGGCGGCAGTTGCCGCATCGGATTTCTTCCATTGCAAGCCTGTTGTTCGTGGTGAAACATCTGATAGGCTCAGCGCGCTCTCGCGAGAGTGGCGGGCCTTGCCGGCTTGCAGGCTTGGTCTGCGGGTTGGGGTTCGGCTCAGGTGTTACCGCACCTGGCCGGGTCGCCCGTCTTTTTCTTGGTTCGGTCCTCCCTCCCTACATCCAGGCGCCGCCGGCGGCTTCAAGGCTGCACGGGTCGAAGCGCCAGGCATCACCCTCGGGCGCCCCCAGCGCGGCCGCGCATGCTTCGCTGCAGGTCCAGCGGCTGGCCTTGTGCGGCATCAGCCAGGTCGCGAAGCCGGCGATCAGCTGCCAGTCGTATAGCTCGCCTTGGTGAGCCTTGAACCACTGCGCTGCCAGGACTGGGTTGCAAGCCACGCGGCGCATGTCCCAGTGGCCCGGATCAAGCGCGATGCGCTTGAAGCGCACCCCGCCACCACAGCCGGCGCGGCGCGGCGAATGCGCGGGCAGCGCCTCGGCCGCGACGCTGGAGGCGCACCACAGGGCGCCTGCGGCATCGGCTGCGCAGGTGCCGTCCGGCATGAGCGCGTCCACGCCGTCGCCGGGCTCGAACACCAGCTCGTTGTGCGAGTAGATGCCGCGCAGGCGCGCGCGGATCAGGCGGTTGGCCACGCCCTGCAGGCCGGGGCGGGTGGACTTGTAGCTGGCCAGCAGCATCAGGGCGCCTCCATGCCCCAGCCGATCGCGGCCACCTCCTCGGCCGTGGCGGCCGCTGCCAGCGCCTCCTTGAGGGCCTGGGCGTGCGCGAAGTTGGCGTTGCCGGCTGCGAACATCGACGCGTAGAACGCCTTCCAGGCGGCCACGTCGGCGATGGCCACGTAGGTGTTGTCGATGGCCTTCCAGCCGCCGGGCCAGCCCGGTGGCAGGGCACCGTAGAGGGCAACGAACCCGTTAGTGCCATCGATATCGGAGCGGCTGAGCTGGTCACAGGCGATTTGCTTGCCCGCGTGCTCGAAGTGCGAGAAGTTGGCGGCCAGCCGTGCGGCGTTGATCTCGTCGTTCTTGGCGGCTTTCAGGGCGTCGAGGTCGGCAGGTGCGGGCACGAACGCATGCCCGTCCCACCGGTCACCGACTTGCGAGTCCCCTGCCGGCACCCAGCCTTGCGCGGCTGCGAACACGTCGTCGGCCAGGGCGTGGTTTTGCACCACGCCCCCGTGGATAACTGCATAGCGTGCCATCAGATCACCCCCCGCAGGCGGCACTCGCCGCGCGCGCCATTGCCTGCCACAGCAGTTCCTGAAGACACAGTCTTGGACCCGCCCGCGCCGCCCGGCGCGCTGCCCGGCGCGCCGGTATTGCCACCCCCGCCCTCGCCGCCAAAGATGGTGGTGGGACCAGAGCTGTTGGTGCCCCCGCCGTAGATCGTCGTCCAACGACCGCCGCCGCCGCGAGAAGCGCCCCCATAGGCGCTTCCCCCAGCATCAGAAGCGACGTTGAAACCCGGCGCGGCCACACCGTATGTACCGCCGGAAACACCTCCGCCCGGTGCGGTAACTAGCGTGCCGATAGAGCTGTTCCCGCCCGGGCTTCCGTGCTTCTGATAGTCGCTGCCTGTGACTGCTCCAGGGCCGCCTGCGCCAATGATGATCGCAACCGTAGCGCCTGCGGCAATGAGCGAAGCAGGCAGCACTCCCACGGCACAGGCGCCGCCTGCTGATCTGTCGACGCCTTCGATAGCGTTTGACCCGTAAAACTGGGCCGTACCTCCAGAGCCCGCCCCCCAGAGCATGTGATGAATGCCTGCGTATCCGGGTGGGTGGATGAAATTGCCCGAAACTGTGAAGGTGCGTGAGAAGGCCTTGAGCACCACGCTGCGCAGCGCCACGCCGTCGCACTGCACCAGGCGCACCTCGCCGGGGTACATGACGAAGCTGGCCAGGCCGTCGATGGTCTCGGCGCCAGCCGGGTCCAGCGTGATGTCCCCGCTGCCGCTGTTGCCCAAGTAGCACCACCAGCCGCCGCCCAGCTGCGCGCAGGGCGCGAACGCCTGCGTGAAGGTGCCGCCGGTGATGTCGATCCAGCGGCCCATGTGCCCCGCGCCAATGACCGCGGCCGCCGCGCGCGCCTCGCGCACCAGGGGCGGCAGCGCGTTGAGCAGCTTCCAGGCGTTGGAGCTGCCCGGCTCGCTGGCCGCGACGTTGGCCACGGCGCCCATCAGCATCCAGTAGCTGCCCACGTGCAGCGTCGTCGCCGGGGGCGCCAGCGGCCCGGCCAGCGAGGACCAGGTGCCCCGGTAGCTGGCCAGGGCCACCGCGGCCTCGCTCATCGCGGCCGCGCCCTGGGCGCTGACGGCGTTGGCGTACACGCCCTGCAGCTCCTCGTTGAGCCGGGGCACCAGGGCCACGATCTCGCTGACAGTGACGTCGGCGCGCGCATCGAAATTCTCAGGGTCGGCCAGCGTGGGCGCGGGCGACAGCAGGGCAAGGGGTATAGGGGCAATGGGCATGCTTCACATCTCTTCGATTTCAAGGGTGGCCTGGGCGTAGCGCTTGTTGGCCGGGCGCACGGCAAAGCGCCGGTAGATGCCAAACAGCAGCGCCGAGCTGGCGTAGGGGCTGTCGGGATAGCGCGTCCAGCCCGACCACAGGGCCGGCACGGCGTTGAGCCGCGCGCGCAGCGCCAGCACGGCGTCGACGTCAGCCGCGTCCACGCGCACCGGCAAGGCGTTGGTGGGCACGCTGCGCCGCTGCTCGATGGCAGCCAGCGAGCCGTCGAAGTTGCGCTCGATGCGCGAGAAGTTCAGCGCGTCGTTTTCGTAGTCCCACTGCAGCTCGCCGATGCGCGCGCCCATGCCCAGGATGAGCCGGCCGCACTCGGCCACGCCGGCGGGGCCGGCGGCGTTGGGCGTGATGGTCACGGTGATGGTGGCGCCCCGGTACGGCGGCAGGTCCCACAGGGTCAGTGCACCCTGCTGCACGAAGGGCGCGGTGAAGTACTGGTACCACGAGCGCACGCGGCGCGTGAGCAGCGGGAAGCTGCGCTCGAGCACGTCCGCGCCGATGGCCACGCGCACCGTGGCGCTGGCGCCCGTGAGGCCCACCAGCGCCAGGCTGTCCACGCGCTGGCCGGGCGCGAGCGTCACGGTGAGCGGGCCGCCCTCTACCCGTGTGCGCGTGTCGTGCAGCAGGTTGAACATGGCCCGGCGGTTGGTGGGGCGCAGCGCCTGCCACAGCGCCGCGTCGCCTTCGGGCGGCGTGGGCGAGGTGCCGGCGGTGATGCGGCGGTAGACCATGTGCGTCTCCACCCGGTGGCACAGCGCATCCTTGGCCCAGGCGGTGGCGGCGGCCCACACGGGCGTGGCGTCCTCGGCGGCCACGCTGGTGGACACCAGCTGGGCCTGGCCGATATCCATGGGCGGCAGCACGCGCATCATGCGGCCACCCCCAGCCGCACGCGGCCCATAGCGGCGCCTTCAAGCACCTCGCGGATGCGGCGCAGGTTGCTGCGGTCCTCGGCTCCAAGCGCCCCTTCGCCCGCGCCGCCGGCGAGCTGCCCCACAGTGCCGGCCAGCGTGGCCACCACCGCCTGCAGGGCCGATTCGGAGCCCGCGCCGCGGCTGGCGACGCTGCGGCTGATGGTGCTGGCGCTCGTCCAGGCGCCGGCCTGGGCGGCGGGGTTATAGCGTTTGGGGACGATCTCCTCGCCTTCGTGGATGAGCGCGATCATGTCGCGCGGCACGTAGTTGGTGCCCTCGGCGAATGCGGGCAGGTTGTTGGCGGCGGCCCAGGCGTTGAGATCGGCCGCGCTGGCGCCGGTCCACTGCGCCAGCATCTGGCTGGTGACACCGCCGGCCACGGCGGCCTGGTAGACCTGCAGGGCGTGGCCGGCGTTCACCATGTCGATCGCGGCGGCGCCCAGGCTCGCCCCCAGGTAGGGCATGCCGGTGCCGGCGGCGTAGAAGACGTCGCTGCGCGCGTCGTACTGCGAGCCGCCGGGGCCGTTCAGCACCACAGTGCTGGCGCCCCCTGGCGCCGGCGTGGGCGCGCCGCCGCTCGGGCCGCCGCCGCCCGCGCTGGGGCCCTTGGCCGATGCGGCCAGGGCCTGCGCCAGCTGCGCCAGCGCGGCCTCGAAGCCGGCGGTGGCCGTGGCGATCGACTGCAGCTGGGCGTTGCTGTCGCGCAGCACGGCCAGGCGTTCCTGTGCGGCGGCCAGCTGCTGGTCGAGCGCGCGGATGGCGGCGGCCGCACCGGCCTGCGTGGCCTTGACCTGCTCTTCCAGCAGCGCGGCTTGGGCTTTCGTGGCGGCCAGGTGGCGCTCGGCCACGGTCATCTGCGCCGTGCTCACGCCCTCCAGGGCGGCGAGCTGGTTGGCCTGGTCGAGCTGCGCGGCTTCCCAGTCGGCGTAGGTGCCGTAGCGCTGCTGCTGGTCGGCGGTGACGGACTCGATGGCGCGCGCCAGCTGCTCTTCGTCGGGCAGCGCGCCCGTGGCGGCGGCGGCGCGCGCGGCGCCCTCGATGAAGGCGCGCGCGGCGGCCAGGTCCTGCACCACGGCGCTCTCGACCTGGCCGCGCAGCGCGCGCACGGCGCGGCCGAGGGTGTCGGCGATGCGCGTGGCGGTGGCCAGGGCTTCGCTGGCAGTGTCCTGCGCGGCCTTCTGCGCTTCGGCCTCCTGGCGCAGGCTCTCGATGCGGGCGTTGGCGGCCTCGGTGATGGCGGCCTTTTCGGCTTCGATGGAGCGCGAGAGCGCGGACAGCGCCGCGTCGGCCGCGGCATTGGCGCTAGCGGTGGCCGCATCCTTGAGCTCGGCCAGGCTGGCCACGGCGCGCACCAGCGCCAGGCGTGTGGCGTCGCTGGTGCTGCCCAGGTGGTAGATCTCGGCGGCGGCCTGGGCGATCTGCTGCAGGCTGGCCTGCGCCAGCGTATCGGCGCCCACATGGATGCCCGCCTGCTCCAGGCCCTGCGCGATGCGCCCGTAGCCGGCGGCCTGGCTTTGCTGTGGGGTCATGAAGCGCGCGAGCAGCGCCGGCAGCTCGGTGGCCAGCGCGATCTGTGCGCGCAGCGCGTCGTTGGCCTGCTGCTGCAAACGGTAGGCTTCGCGCTCGGCCTCGGTCATCTTGGCGGTGGCGGCCTCGAACTGGCGCAGCGCGGCAGCGGCTTCGTGGCCTTGCGCGCGCAGCAGCTCAATGGCCAGGCCGGCGCCTTCGTCCTTGAGCGCGCCGATGGCCTCCCACGCCGCGATGCTGCCCTGCATGGCCTGGTTGGCGTCCCGCTGGGCGATGTACTGCTCGCGCAGCACGCCAGTGACGCCCTCAGTGGCGATCTCCAGCTCGGCCAGGGCGGCGGCGGCCTCGTCGCCTTTGGCGCGCAGCAAGTCGGCGGCGAGCTGCGCGCCATCGGCGGCCATGTCCTGGATCTTCTTGCGCAGGCGGTCCTCGGGAGTCTCTTCCTGGCTGGCGCTGCTGCTGGCGCCGGCGTCCACGGCGGCCTGGGGCCGGATGTAGGTGGGCTGGTACTGCAGGGCGCCGCCGGCGGTGCCCAGAGCGCTGCCCACGGTGGTGCGGATGGACTCCATGGCCTGTTTGAAGCCCGGGTCGTTCCACACGGCGGCGAACGCCGCGGCCGTCTCCTGGGCCTTGGCCACGGTCCGGGCGATGTTGGCCTGGCTGATGGCCTCCGACAGGCTGGCGCCATTGGCCATGGCGTCCAGGATGGGGGTGACGATGCCGCGGTTGACGATGTCGAACACCTGGGCGCTGGCGCCGCTGAGCATGCTCAGCTCGATGCTGGCGACCAGCTGGTCGGCCACAGCCTGGCCGGCCGCTGCCGCATCGCCATTCACCAGCCCTTCGGTGAAGATGCGCACCAGGTCCTCGCGCGTGGTGCCGATGGACTGCAGCAACTGGGCCGGGTAGTCGGCGATGGCCTGCAGCCGCTCGGCGGCCGTGCCGCCGTCCTTGGCGATGCGCTGCACCCAGGCGGCCACGCCCGAGCCGTCCAGGCCCTCCAAAAACGCTCCGCCCAGCCCTTCGGCGTAGCGGCCGACGATCTCGGCCAACTTGTCGTTGGCTTCCTCCTCGCTCAGGTCCTTGAAGCTTTCCTTCACGGTGAGGGCGAATGTGTCGAGCGCGGCGGTCGGCGCGTCCAGCGACTCGGCCACCGCCCGCAGCGCGGCGCGGGCCGTGGTCACGGCGTTGTCCAGGTACGCCTCGACACCCTCGTCGGTCTTGACGTAGGTGGTCTTGTCGCTTCGGAAGAGCCCACCTTTATAAAAGGCGTATTGGCGCGATTCGCTGCCACCGTCGGCGTTGCTGCCCAGGGTGGCTTCCAGGCCGGAGTCCTTGAGCTTGCGCCCAAACAGCAGCGCCATGCGGGTGGTACCGCTCAAGATGTCCGCCCACTTCTCCGACACCCCGAGCGCGCTCAGCACGCCGAGCTTGTGCTTTTCCAGCACGCCGATGCCCGTCATGTAAGAGCCAGCGCCGCCGTAGAACGTGGACTTGCCCTCGCCCTTCAAGGCATCGCGCGTCCACCCCTGCTCCCACATATTCGAGGCCACGGCGACGGCGGCGGCGATGATGGCCGCATAAGGTGCTGCAGCCATCAAGGTACTGGTGGCGCCGCTGGCGCCTGCACCGGCCCCGCCTAGGCTGACCGCGCTGCTGGCGGTGTTGCCCACGGTCAGGCCCAGGCCACCGCCGGTGGTCAGGCCCAGCCCGCCCGTGGTGCCAGTCAGCGACAGGCCGGTGCCCACGCTGGTGGCGATACCGGTGCCGGTGGAAACCGCGCCGCCCAGGCCCAGCCAGCCGCCCAGGGTGCCGGCGATGTTGCCCAGCATGCTGTTGCCGCCCAGCAGCGAGGCCAGGCTGCCGAGGTTGCCCACGGTGCCCATCAGGCCGCCGCTGCCGCCCAGCAGCGCGCTGGCGCCGCCGGCGCCGCCGGCGCCGCCGGTGATGGCCGTGAGCAGCTGCGCGCCCCAGTTCATCACGGGCTGCAGCACGATCCGAAAGGCCGTGGTGCGCAGCACGCCCTGGATGTATTCCTTCAGGCTCTTGCCGCCTTGCATGGCGGCGTTGGTGAGGCCCTGCTCGTACTGCTCGGTGACGCGCTTGAGCTCTTTGCTTGCCTCGTCGGCCGTCTTCTTGAGCGCCTCGCGCGCCTCGCGCGCGCCGGTCAGGCTGACGATCTTCTCGCGCGCCTCGATTTCCTTTTGCAGCGCCAGCAGCGTCTGGCCATCAGCGCCGGCAGCGGCAGCCTTCTGGTAGGCCTCTTGCGCGCGCGCCAGGGCCACGCGCTCGACGGCTTCGGCCAGCGAGATGTTGGCCACGGCGGCCAAGGTGGTGGCGTGCTCTTCGTCCAGCAGCTTTTGCACCTGCTGCTCGGCGCCCTGGGCGGACTTTTGCAGCGCCTCCAGGGCTTTTTCGCGGGCGCGCTCCTGCACGCGCTCCAGCTCCTGCCAGGCCCGGACCTGCGCGTCGAGTGCCTTTTGCTCCTCGCGCGCCGCCGCCGCCATGGCCGGCTGCTTGGCCAGCAGCGTGGCCTGCAGCCGTACCAGCTCTTCCTGCTTGATCTTGCCGGCGGCGAACTGCTTGTTCAGCTCCGTCCAGTCCTTGTAGAAGGTGGACGACAAGCCGCCCAGCTCGGCCATCAGGGCGAGCTGGCGCTCTTGCTCCTTGGCGGCCTTGTTCTGCTCGGTGGTGGATTCCTTGTACTTGTCGCGGATGCCGGCCAGGACCGCGTCGAGTTCCTTCTTGTCCCGCACCTCGTCCTTGCCGGCGTCCTTGAACTGCTGGCGGGCGGCGGCCAGCTCGTCCTCCATCTTCTTGGACTTGGAGCGGGCCTCGTAGGCGCGCTGGCTCCATTCGATGCCGGCTTTTTCCTGGGCCTGGCTCTTGGCCGCAGCGGCGGCTGATTCTTCCTCCAGCTTCACCTTTTCCTGCAGCAGGCGGATGTTCTCGCGCATCCGCTCGTTGCCTTTTTCCCAACTGCCGCGCACGCCTGGCACGTCGTTCGTGGGGCCACGGGACATGCGGTCTTGCAGCTCTTGCTGTGCCTTGGACAGCTGGTCGGCCACGGTCTCCTTGCGGCCGACGTTGAGCATCTTGTTCCAGGCCCAGCCGGCGGCGTCGCCGATGGCGCGCCAGCCGCGCTCGAGCAGGCCCAGGTTGCCCCGCAGGCGATTCGTGCGCTCGTCCATGGCGGCGGCGAAGCTGCGTTGCGCCAGCTCGCCCGCTTCGTGGTGCTTGCCGCTGGCCTCCAGTGCGCGGATCTGCTCGTAGATGGCGGTGGTCAGGTAGCCATAGCTTTCGTTGAGCTTGAGCGACGCCTGCACGGGCTTGTCGCCCAGGCCGGAGAACTGCTCGGCGGTCTTCTCCACTGCCTGGCCGACTTCGCGCTCCATGCGCAGCGCGGTGGCGGTGAAGCCCTCCAGGTTGCGCGCGGCGACTTGGCCCGTTGCGCCCAGCTGCGCGACCGCGTCGGCCGCCGCTGCCTGCGTGCCCACTACCGCCGAGGCGCCGCGCGCGGCGGCCTGCATCTGGCCCACCGTCGCGCCGGCGGCGTTGCCGCTCATCACGATGGAGCGGGTGTAGGCGTCGGCCTCCTTGCTGCCCTGGTAGTAGGCCACGGCCAGCGCGCCCGCGGCGCCGGCCGCCAGCATGGTGGGGCTGACCAGGCCGGCGATGTAGCCGCCCATCGCCCGGGCGGCGGGCGCCACGCCGCCAAAGGAATCCTTGAGCTGGCCGCCTTGCTGGATGAGCACCGTCATGGGCGCCTGCCCAGACGCCAGGCCCGTGAAGATGTCGGTGAACTGCGCGGGCAGCATGCGCAGCGCGGCGGCCGTCTGCTTGGCGCTCATCTCGCCGCTCTTGAGCGTGGCGTCCATCGCCTGGCCCGAGCGCACCACGTTGGCCGCGAACGTGCTGTGCTCGCGCCCCGAGGCCTGCAGGCTGGTGATGAATTGCCCGTTGTCGAGCGTGAGAACGACCTTGACGGTCTTGCTGCTGTCCATGTTCAGGAGGGGTCGTTCAAGATGCCGGCGGCTTCGTCTTCGAGGATGCGCAGCTGGCCCAGAAGCCCGGCCCAGTCCGCGCGGCGTACGTTGCGCGCCGCCAGCGAGAGCCGGACGGCGGCGGGATCAAGGCCCTGGAACCACAGCCCCGCCATGCCGACCGAGGCAGTGCGCCACTGGCGCGCGCAGTCGAGAAACACCTCCCATGCGGCCTGGTGCTCAGGCCACAGCTCGAAGTCGCCCGATGCCGTGGTGTCGGCGCCCCATTGACTGGCGCGCGATGCGCGAGCCGCCTCGGACGCCGATAGCCCCAGGAGCGCGAAATCGGCGGCCATGTCGCCATCGCTGCACGCCTGGGTGCTCGCGCCGCTCAGGTGGTGCCGGACGGCACCTCGGAGTTTTTTGCGGCGGCCTCGCGCTTTTGGTCGGGGTCGCGCGATTGCAGGTAGGACGCGATGAAGGCGGCCTCGATGCCGGGGAAGTCTTCGACCAGCTGCGCGCGTGCGGCTGGGGTGTAGATGGCGGGCGAGCCGCCCTCGTCCTGAAAGCCGCTCCAGTCCACCAGCACCAGGTCCAGCACTTCCTTGTCGAGAATTTCTGGGGTGAAGCCGGGGTCGGCCTTGCCCTCGGAGATCGCCTGCAACCGCTCACGGTAGCGCCGGGCGTTGACCTCCAGGCGCTGGTCGAGCTCCTTGCGCTCGGTCTTCTTCAGGTGCTTGAAGCGCAGCTGGAAGTCGATGACGATGGGCTTGCCGGGTTGGTCGGGGATGACGTAGAAGGCGTCCGCCCAATAGGCGGGGCTGCGGGTGAGAACGACGGCCATGGAGGGGAAATCCTTTGCGATGGGTGGAAACGGGTGCGGGGGGCGGACCTTGGGCGTCAGACGCGCAGCGTGAGCTCGTCGTTGCCCGCCGGGCTGGGGATGAACTTCAGCGGCAGCGTGACCATCTGCACGCCGTCTTGCTCGCCGAAGGTGGGCTTGCCGATCTGTGCGCGCGGCGCGGCCACGGTGAGCGTGTTGGTGGCGCCCTGGCCGTGCACCAGCTCGAAGGCCAGCTTGGCGCCGATGAGCGCGTCCCAGTCGTGTACGCTGGCCAGGGTGTTGCGGATCGTGATCGAGCCGGTGCTGGCGCGCGCCGTGATCTCGGTGTTGTCCACCTCGGTCAGGTCCTGCTTGGTGACGGTGTTGCCCAGGTCGATGGAGAAGGCGTTGCAGGGCCAGTGCTTGGCGCCCAGCTTGACGCGGGTGTTGGCCTGGTTGACGCCCAGCGGCAGCTGGAAGTCGGGCGCGGTGGCCGGCATGGCGCCCACGGTCTCCACGGGCGTCCAGGCGCCGGTGAACTCGAAGTTCAGCCACGGCAGCTGCCGGGCGTTGCCTTCCAGCTTCACGTTGCCGGCGGCGCCGGGCATCTTGTAGACATTGCGCCCGACCACGGCGTACAGCGACAGGCTCTCGAAGGCGTCGTCCACCGGGGCGAACAGCGTGTGCGGGTCGGGGTCGGGCGCCGGGGTATTGGTGGCGGCCATGCCGCAGCCGCGCAGCAGCTTGGCGTAGCCGGGCAGGCTGCCGGCCATGCCCACGCCGGCCAGGCCGACGCGAAACGCCATCTTGCGGTAGCGGGTGACCAGCACGGACTCGTTGGCGCCGAAGTGCGGGCGCACGATGTCGTACTCCACCTCCTCGCCCTCGGTGGGCGTGATGGTGACGTTGCCGACTTCGAGGGCGTCGGCGGCGGCGGGCAGCACGAAGGTGCCGGCCGCGCTTTCGACAGCGGCCATGAGCGCCATCTGGCGCAGGCGGATGATGGGGTCGAGGGCCATGGGGCGTTACTCCTGGGGATCGGATGGGGCGCTGGGGGTGGCGCTGTGGCCGGTGCGCTCTACGAGCGTGCGCACGCCGTGCGAGCGGATGTACAGGCCGCCGCGGCCGTGGTGCTCGTCCGCCGGCGCGGCGGGCGGCGCGGGCTGAACCACGGCGGCGCCTGGATCGGCAGCGGAGGCGGCGGCGGGCGCGGGCGTGTGCTGCGGCGCGGGTTCTTGCGCTGCCGGTGTCGGGTTCTTGGCATGGGCTTTGCTCACGGGTTGCTCCTGTAGTACGTGGTCAGCTGGAAGTCGTCGGCCCACCAAAGGCGGTTGTCGGCGGGCAGGTCGAGCAGCTCGCCGCCGGCGAAGACGACGGGCTCGCCGGTGTCCGTGTCAGGCACCCAGCCGACGAGCGCCTGGCGCACCTGGCGGCGGTGGCCCTCCAGGGCGAGCACGGCATCCAGGCCCATCGCGGTGCGGCCGCTGTCGAGGGAAAAAATCACGCCGAAGGTGACGGCGACGAGCTGGTCCAGCGCGCCGGTGTGGGCCAGCTCGCGCCCCTGCTCGCTCAAGGGCACGAGGTACAGCGCCGGCACCACGCGCACGCCGCGCATGGCATCGGCCAGGCTGCTGACGCCTTCGATCTGGCGCATGCCTGGCACGCGCTCACGCAGGCGGGACAAGGCGGCCTGGAACCACATGGCGCTCAGTGGAAGTGGCGCAGCTGCGCGCGCCCGAACACCGGGGCGCTGCCTTCGAAGCGCACGTCGGTGCCGCTGGCGTTGGCGGGCGCCTGGGGGTCGGCCGCGCCCAGGTTGAGCTTGCCGGCCGCGACCTCGGCCAAGCGCCTGCAAGCGTCGCGGTAGTCGCGCGCCACGGGGTCGCGGCTGTCGTCGGTGATGCGGCTGCCGTTGAGCAGGTAGCGCGCGATGGCGCGCGCCCACACGGTGAGCAGGCTCTTGCCGGTGCTGGTGGGCGCGAGCTGCAGCGGCAGCGCGTAGCCGCGCGTGGCCAGGTAGCCGTCGATCAGTGCGGCGGCCTCAGCGATGGCGTCCTGCACGCGGCGCAGCGCCGCGTCGGCCTGGGCGAGTTCGGCCGGCGGCCAGGCGCCGCGGTCGGCGCCGCGCAGCGTGGCGTCCATGAGGGCCACGTCCACCGTCTGCGCGTCGTCGCTGGTGGCGAGCAGCGCGATTTCGCGCGGGCCGGGGCGCTCGGCGAGCTCGGCGGTGGTGACGTAGGTCATGGCAGCGGCGTGGCGCTTTTAGTTGCTGGCGGCGCTTGCCGCGTCGTCGCCGGCCAGGTCGGCGGCGGTGTCAGCGGGCACTTCGAGCAGCTGGGTGATCAGCATCGGCTCGTGCGTGAGCTGCTCGAACTGCGTGGGCGTCAGCTCGTCCAGGCCCACGTGGGTGGTGCCGTGCCAGGCGCGGCCCGCGCGGCGAAAGCCGTCGCGCTTGGGCGTGACCTGCAGCATCTGGCGCACGGCGCCTTCGGCCTGGTGGGGGCGCGCGGCAGGCGCTGCGGTGCTCTTGCCGGGGGTGGTTTTCGGGGTGGCCATGTCGGTTCGGTCCTTCGGGGCGGGTTGCGGTCAGGCGGCGAGCCAGGGGCACACCACGACCTTGGAGAGGTTGCGCATCACGTTGCTGGCGCCGCCCGCCAGGCGCTCGGCCTGCACCACTTCCAGCGCCGCCTGCTCCAGGTTGGGCGGCACCCACAGCTCGGCGCTGCGGATGACCAGCGGCTTGCCGTTGTCGCCGCACAGGCTCTGGTGCGCGGCGCGGGCGTCGGCGTAGCTCTGCACCGTGAGGGCCTCGCGCGAGGCGTAGGCGAGCTGCCACAGCCCCAGGCCGGCGTTGCCGCGCCCGTCCGCGCCCCAGACGAATTCGTTGCGGTTGAAGACGTTCTCGTCGGTGAGGCTGGTCTTGGCCGTGAAGGCGTAGTCGCGGCGCTTTTGGTACAGCACGGGCTTGATGACCTTGGTGGTGTCCAGCAGGAACCACGCGGTGCCCGTGCCGCCCTGGAAGTTGCTCGCGCTCTTTTGCGCGCCGGGCGCGCCCACCGGGTGGTCGGTGTCGAAGAAGTACTGGCCGTCGTAGCAGGGGGTGGTAAAGCCAGCGTTCAGCAGGCCAAACACCAGCTCGTCGGGGTGCAGCGCCGCGTCCTGGCCCAGCTGCTGGATCACCGGCGTGTAGATGCCGTACTGGTCGTCCTCGATCTCCTCGCGGCCCACGCCCACGGTGTTCTCGAACGTCTTGTTCTTGATGGCGTAGTCATGCACCGCCAGGTTCTGGACCTGGCGCTCGCCGATCCACTCGCGGAACTTGGTGATCTTGCCCAGCCAGCCGTACTTTTGCTCGCTGGTGGTGCTGGGCACCAGGGTGGCGACCTGGCTCCACATGGGAGCGGCCTGGGAGAAAGCGCCGCGAAACGCGCCGCTGAACGCCTGGTTGAGGATGGCGAGGTTGCTGTGGTTGATTTGCATGGGGTGAAACTCCGTTGCTGTGCTGCGTGGCCGGATCAGCGGAAGTCGACCCAGACGCCCTCGGCGTCCACGTCGAACACGCGGCCGGCGCGGCTGCGCGCGCCCGCGCCGTTGGTTTTGGCGACGGTCTGGTCATCCACGATGAAGCAGTCGCGGCCCAGGTCGGCCAGCGTGATGGCGTCGGCGGCGGCGCTGTTGGCGAAGCGCGCGGGGCGCCGGTCCAGGCGCACGCGCAGCGCGCCGGCCGCGCCCAGCGTGTTGTCGGCCGGGGCCAGGGCGCTGCCCGCGCCCACGAGCGTGGCGGACGTGCTGCCCGGCACGGCCAGGCCGGCGGCGTTGATGGCGACCAGCGCGCCGGTGAAGATGCGGGCGCCGCCGGCCACGGGCGGCTCGATGAGCAGGCCGTCGCGGCGCACGGTGTTGCGGTCTTGGGTGAGTGCTGCCATGGCTGTGGTGGTGGTTGGGTGGCGGGATCAGGCGGCGGCAGCAGCGGCGGCGCCGGCCTTGTATTGCTCGGGGGTCAGGCCCATGGCGGTGCACACGGCCAGCTCGGCAAGCGACAGCTGTGCGTCGCCCCGGGCGGTGCCGCCAGGCGGCTGGCCGCCGGTTTGCGTGCCGGTGAGGGCGGCGATGGGCTGGGCGCTGTCCAGGTAGGCGGTGAGCGCGGCGACGTCTTTCTTGCCCAGCTCGCGCGCCCAGCCTTCGAGCGCGGGCAGCAGGCGGCCATCGGCCAGGGCGGGCTGGATCAGCGCGTGCACATCGGCCTCGTGCTGGCGCGCGGTGAGCGCGGCGATCTGGCCCTGCAGCGCCGAGACGGCCTCCACGGGCACGAACCGGGCGGGGTCGGCGGGGGCCGCGCGCAGGCTGGTGGCGGCGGCGGTGACGGCTTCGGGGGTGGCGTCTGCGGGCAGCTGCAGCGCGGCGCAGGCGGCGCTGGCCACGCCGGCGCGCGCCTGCAGGGGCTGCAGGGGGCCGAGGGCCGTCAGCGCAGCGATGGCGGCGTCTTCGGTGGTGGACTCGGGCAGGCCAAGGGCGGCCAGCAGCGCCTTAAGCAAGGGGTTCACGGTGGGTTCCTGTGGAAGGTCGGGGGGCGGGAGGAAGGCCGCGGTGGCGGCGGCCACGAGGGAAAGCGGCTGCATGCCCTGGATGCCGGGGTCGTTGGTGAGCGCGCCCATCAGCACTTCGAGCACGGTGCCGTCGGCCTTGGAGTACGAGAAGACGGGGCTGAAGTAGAGGTACTCGCGCCCATCGATGGCGGCGGCGGCGCGCGCGGTCATCTCCACGGTGCCGAACAGGCCCTCGCCCTCGACCCACTCCAGGGTCCGGGGCCAGCCGGCCGCGGGCGCGGGCTGGCCGTTCTTTTCCTTGTGCAGGGTCTGGTGCTCGTAGTCGATGACGAGCGGCTTGCGCGCCAGGCGGGCATTGAAGCGCTCAATGACGCGCGCCGCGCTGGCGGCATCGATGCGCCAGGCGGGCACGTCGTCCGGGCGCGTGTCGCCGCTGCGAAACGGCCCGGCCGGGAAGTACTGCACCCGGCGCAGCAGGCCCCCCGCGCCGGCAGCCGCCTGCACGGCAAAGGTGCAGGCGGCGATGGCTACGGCGCTATGGCGGGTGCTGGGGGAAGGCATGCCGCCATGGTCGACGGCGGCAGGTGCGATGTATTGGGAACCAGGACCCTATTTGCCGCGGCCCACGACCCAGTCCAGGATGATTTCGCGGATCTCCGCGTCGTCGGCGGCGCTGATGCCCAGGAAGGGGCGCGCGGGGATGTCGACCTGGTAGGCGCCGCGCGTGACCCAGCGCTCGGTGACGGCGCGCTTGTGTTTGGCCCCGGCGAACAGCACGCGGCCGGCGACGCTGCGAAAGCGCACGCGGCGCGACTGGGCGTTGTGGCCGATGGTGCCGCCGAGCTGGTGGATGGCGGCGTACTTGGTGCTGCTGCCCACGTCCACGGTGTGGGGCCCGGTGACCTGGTAGTGGATGCCGCCGCGCAGGTAGCCGCGCAGCGTGAGCACCTTGTCCTGGTGGTACTTCTTGCGCCGGGCGTAGCGCGGCTGCAAGGGCGCCCAGGGCGTGCCGTCCGGCGCCGTCTGTGCCCTGAAGCGCTCCTGCGTGGAGCGCTGCAGGTATTCGCCCAGGCGGGGCATGAGGTCGGCCGTGCCGGGCTCGCCCAGGCGCGCGAGCATGGCGCGGGCCTGGGCGTCGTCGACAGTGGCAGTGATGCGGGTTCCGGCCATGGGGCAAAGTTCCTACAATGGTTCATCCATCGGACGGGCAGCGGCCGCCACCGCCTCCAATCCCACGTCCGGGCGGGCCAGCATGGGGCGGTGTGCTGGCCTTTTTGCTGCCTGCTTCATGGCTGCCTGCGGTACAGGCGCACGCCGATGCGGGCGTGCTCCAGGTAGTCGTCCGATGCCGCGGGGAACGCCGTGACACCGCTCCAGCCATCGGCGCCCAGTTCGAACACCGCCAGGCCGGGCGTGTTGCCCTCCTGGCCCTCGATCACGTAGCGCGCCAGATAGCGGCGGCGCACAACAGCGCGGCCCAGGGCATGCAGCCACTCCACGCGCGCCCAGATTTCGTCAGGCGCGGCCAGCGCCTGGGCCAGCAGTGGCAGATAACGTTCGCGTTCGCGCTTGAGGACTTTCCATTCGCCGCGCGCGTCCTGAAACAGCTCCTTGCCCACCACCACACGCTCGCCGATCACATCGCGCACGATGGCGGGCGCGTCGAGTGTGGCGCCGAACGCGCCCAGGAATTGCGAGACATACGCCTCGGGCGCCTGCCCTGGGGGCAGCAGCACGCTGGCCGGCAAGGTGCGCGGCGGCGGCAGCGGGTCCGGCGGGCGGCGGTTGGACAGGCCATGGCCGCCGGTGCTGCCCGGCAGGGGCGGATCGGGCCGCTCGGGCGGGATGGCGCTTCTCAGGCGCGCGCTGCCCGGCGCGTACTCGAAGCCGGGGTCGATGCCCTCGGGCACGCGCACGGTGCGCGGGCCGTTGATGCTGCGCTGGCCGATAGTGCGCTCAACGTATTGGAACTGCGGCGCCTGGTCAGGCCCGGCCTTGCCCAGGCGCGCCAGGTCGCGCGGCCACAGGCCCCGCACCGTGCAGTGGCAGCCCCAGCCGTTGGGCGGGAACATGACCTGCCAGGCGGGATCGTCTTTTTCCAGCACCAGGCCGTTCCAGGCGATGTGCTGCTCGCGCGGGTGCTGCACCCAGTCCTGGTGCTCGTACTGCCAGTACGGCGCGCCCTGCAGCTGCTGCCAGCGCCCGGCCGCGTAGCTGGTGGCCAGGTTGGTGCCGTAGAGGACGCGGCTGCGCCAGTTGCGCCCGCCGTTGTAGTCCCAGCCGTGCGTGGCGACGATGCGGTCGAAGTCGCGGCGGAAGTCCTCCAGCGTGCTGCCGCCCTCGATGGCCTTGTCCACGGCGGCGCGGAAGTCGGCCACGATGGCGTCGCGGTTGGCGCCGGCCACGACGAACGCCCAGTCGTGCTCGCGGGTGTAGATGTCGGTCCAGCCATCGGTGGGCAGGTTCAGCTTGCGCCGGAAAAATTGCGCCTGTTCGGCGAAGGGCAGCGATCCGTAGGCGGTGAGAGGCATGCAACTGGGCCGCGAAGGCGTTCATGAACGTTTACAGGCGCCGCGAGGGGGCTTGCGTAGGCAACGGAGGCCGCGGCGCCACTCAGCGGCTTCTACGGGCCGTGGCGGTCAGCCCGCCGCCGCCTCTTGCATGACCTCGTAGCGGCCGGCCATTTCCGCGGCGCGTAGGGCCACGGCCATCGCCGCGGCGTACTGGTCCAGCGTCATGCCGGGCAGCAGCGCATCCAGGCCGTCGCGGATCTCGTCGAGCGATTGCGCGCGCGCCACCAGCTCGCGTATCTGGTCGATCCAGGCACCCACGGCCGGGGCCAGGTTGTCCGCCAGGCGGGGCTGCATCTGCACGGGCGGGGGCAGGCCCTCACCCCGGCCCACTCCCAGGGGGAGAGGGGGTGAAGTCAAGGCGGCGGAGGTGGCGGCGGGGGCCTGGGCGGGCATGAGCACCGGCTCGTTGCCCTGGGCGGTGGGGATACCCAGGCGCTCGTGCACCCACCATACGGGCGGGCGCACGCCCAGGTTGACCAGCGCGGGCAGGCCCTGGCTGAAGGCGGTGAGGTCCTCGCGCTCTTGGGTCTTCAGGCGGAACTGGGGCAGGCGGCGCAGGCCGTGCGGCGCCAGGCCATTGAGCGAGGCGACGGCCAGCACCAGGTCGCGCGTGAGGGTGGCGTTGGCCTGGCGGATGTCGCCGTCGCGCAGGTCCTTGCGCACTTCGTTGTGCACGTTGCCCAGGGCGTTGGTGCTGGCCTGGCCGTCGGCGCCGCTGGTGAGTGTGCCGCCGAGGATGACCTTGGACTGGTTGCGCTCGCACCACTCGATCATGGCGGTGAAGGCCTTGGGGTCGCCCGGGGCCACGTCGTGGAACTCGATCAGCATGCCCTCGGGAATGATGCCGCTGGCGCTGTGGCCGATGGCCGAGAGCGCGCGCAGCAGCGTGGCCTTTTCCCTGTCGCTGGCGTTGGGCGGGTACTTCCCCAGGCGCAGCACGCCGATCAGCTCCAGGAACTCGGCCAAGTCGCCCACGCTGTAGTTCTTGAACAGGTAGGTCCACACCAGCTGGCGAAACAGCGCGGCGCGCTCCAGGTAGCCGCTCTTGGCCTTGTGCAGGTGGGTGATCCAGCCGAATGGCGTGAGCGGCTCGCCCAGGATGCCGTCCACCACCGCGCCGCTGCGCAGGCGCAGCTCCTGGCGGTAGCCGCGGTGCAGCGTGAACCAGGACTGCGGGCGGTGCGTGATGGTCTTGGGCACCCACAGGCGCTCGACCTGGTGCCACTCGATTTCCAGGCAGGCGTAGCCCTTGCCAATGGCGTCCGTGAGGTCGAAGACCATGTCCTCAAGGTCGGGCACTTCCATGAGCAGCTCGCCGAGCTGCGCGGCTATTTTCTTCTCGGCCGCGTCGGCGCCCTCGGGCGGCACCACGTCCCAGTCGAGCACGCAGGCGCGGCGGCGCTTGCCCATCTCGGCGGCGATGTGGCCGTCTTTTTCCTCCATGTCCTCGAACAGCTCGAACTGGGCGACCAGGTCGCCGGCTTCGGCCGCGTCCAGGATGCGGGCCAGGCACGAGGGGGTCAGGCCGCGCGTGGGGTGCATCTGCAGCTCGCGCTGCAGATGCAGCAGGCGCGAGGTCTGCGGCTCACGCAGCTCGGGCATGGGGATGGGCTGGCCGTCGGGGCCGAGGATGCGGGAGGTTGCCATTGCAGCGTGGGTCTCTACCAGGTAGCGCGCGGCTCGACCAGGCCGAGGTAGTCCTCGGCCTCATCGTCCGGGCCGGCCGCGCCGAGGTTGTCGAAGCCGCGCGGCAGCGCGGGGGCGGGAGTGAAGTCGATGGAGGCGCCCAGGTTGAGCGTGGCGAACCAGCCCAGCGCGAGCATGGAGGCGCTGTCGCCGTGGCGCAGCAGGTCGGGGTCCTTGACGTCCTTGCGGCGCACCTTGGCGACCATGGGGATGCCGTCCACCTCTTCGATGGCGCGCAGGTCCTGGGCGAAGTTGGGGTCGGCGGGGATGTCGAGCATTCCGTCCTCGAAGCCCTGCACCAGCTTGGGCATCCAGGTGCCATACCAGGCCCGGCTGAACTTGACCTGGTGCACATGCGTGTGGCCGAACTCGTCGGCCGTCTCCTCGGCCAGGGCTTCGCCATTGCCGCCGGCGTCCATGGCGCCGCCGCAGCGCCGCGGCAGCCGCCTGATGGCGTGCCACGTGATCTGCTTTTGCTGGGCATAGGGCACCTTGTGCATTTCGATGCACAGCGGCACGCGCCGGCGCATGCCCATGCCCAGCGCCATGGCGCCCCAACTGGAGAAGTCGCGGTGGCGCGCGTAGTCGTGGCAGAACACGTGGCGCTCATGCGGGTCGAGCAGCGCCAGGGCCGGATCCAGGTGGCGCGCGATCCAGTCGGCCACCCAGGCCTCACGCTCGGGCGGGCTGTTGCGCACGAAGTCTTCGTCCAGCGCCAGGCGCAGCACCCGCTCGGGCGGCAGCACCATGGCCTGCTCGATCCACACGCCCGGCAGGCACAGGCCATTGCCGTCGCGCGGGATGGCGTCCAGCTCCTCGCGCATGGCGGCCTTGCGCACGCCGTAGCCGTTGCGGATCTTGGTGTACCAGGCCTGTTTGCCCTCCACCGTGGGTGGGGTTCCTTTCATGAAGCACACGCGCTCGTACAGGCCATTGGCCACCGCGTCGTCGAACGTGACGGTGGCCACGCGCGCGTCGGCGCCGTAGCGGCCGGCCTCGATGTCGCGGCAGAACTGGGCGAAGGGGTTGGCCTTGCCGTTGTGCGAGCTGATGACGGTGATCTGCCCGCCCCAGATCAGCAGCGCGGTCGCGGCGTCGAGCACGCCCTGCACGTCGGGGTGGAAGGCCGCCTCGTCGATGACCACGTGGCCCTGCAGGCCGCGGATGTTGGCCGGGCGGCTGGACAGCGCGCAGACCTGGAAGCCGGAGGCGAAGCGGATGCGGTAGGCGGTGATGTGGCGGGTCTTGCCGCTGTCGTCCTGGTCTTCGAACAGGAATTCCTCGACGCCGGAGACGCCCTGGCCCTGCGCCTGGGCGATGACGCGGGCGAACTTGGCGCAGTAGCCGATGGCCTCCAGGCCCTTTTCCTTGGTGTCGCCGATGTAGTAGACGTTGTCGCCGCCGGCGCTCTTGCGCGCGGCGGCCACCAGCGTCTTGTCGAGCATGGTGCCGAAGGTGATGCCGGTGCGCCGGCCCTTCGGGACCGCGACGATGGCCGCCTGGATGGCGGCCACCTCGCGCTGGTGCTTCATGAGCACGCCGTCGGCCAGCGGGTCGAAGCCTTCGGGAATGGCGCGCACGCTGGCGGGCAGGTCGTCCCATTCCAGCGTGCGCAGGGTGGAGCCCAGGGGCTTGATGGCGTTCATGTCAGGCCCCGATGCCCAGGAACTTGCGGCGCCAGAAGTCCACCTGGTCGGCGTCCATGCCCTGGGCCTTGGCGACCTCCTGCAGGTTGGCCTCCTGCTCGGCCAGCAGCTTCTTGCGCGTGGCCTCCTCCACCTTGGCCTGGAACTCCTTCAAGTTGATGCTGGAGCGGGTGAGCGTGGCGATGTTCTTGGCCGCCTTGGACAGCAGTGCCACGCGCTCGCCGGGGTCGGCGCGCTCGCCGACCTCGCCGGGCTCGTCCGCCTCCTGCAGCGCCAGGATGGCCTCGAACAGCTCGGTCTGCACCATGGCGGTGAGGGCCTCGCTGCGCGCGTCCTTGTCGTCGCCGGCGTGCTGCTGGATGAGGCGTGCGGCTTCGGTGCTGGCGCGGATGGCCGACAGGCGCCGCTCCAGCTTCTGGCCGTAGCGGCCCACGGCCGAGCGGCTGGGCAGGCTGCCCGAGCGCGCGGCGGCCGGGTAGCGCTGCTGCAGGTCGGCGATCAGCTCGCTCAGCGTCACGCCGCCCGAGGCGAGCATGGCCTGGATGTAGGCCTTGATTTCCGGATCGAGCCGGTCGATGGAGCTCTTGCGGCCCATGGCTCACCAGTAGCGCGCGGGGCGGGCAATGCCCGGCTCGCAGGCGATGGTGTACTCGGCCAGGTCCACGCCGATACGGGTGAGCTCGGCGAACCAGCGCCCGCAGGGCTGCTTGTCCAGGCGCACCAGCTCGCGCCCGTGCAGGTAGTCCATCTCGCGGCGCAGCTCCAGCGGCGTGGCGTCGGGGTACTCGGACTGGGCGACCGAGAGCACTGGGCCTTCGAACGCGCCGATGGGGCGGGCGTTGTTGAGCGTGAGGATGATGAGCCAGCGCAGGTTCTCGCGGCGGATGCGGGCGGTGTCGATGGTGGGGCTCATGGGCTGCCTCGGTCGTTGATGGCGGCAACGCGCAGCTGGGCGTTGTCGATCTTGGTGGCCAGGCCGTCGAGCTTGGCCTCGACGATGGACTGGCCGCGCACGTAGTCCTCGCGGCGCACGTAGTGCAGCGGCAGGTCGGCCTGCAGGCGCAGGAAATCGCGCTCCAGCCGGGTGATGCCCGCGGCCTCGGCCTCGCGCGCCTTTTGCAGCACGTCGAAGCGTTCGTTGATGCGGGTTTCGAACTGGGAGGCGATCAGGCGCCCGGCGGTCAAGATGATTCCGGCAAAGCCGGTCAGCAGCGTCAGCCCGAAGCCGAACAGCTGCCAGAAATCCACCTGCAGCGTCATCGCGTTCCTCTGGTTCTTTCCTGGCGTGCCTGGCAGTCCACGCACAGCTGGCAGCCGGGCAGCGCGGCGCGGCGCGCCGGGGCAATAGGCTCGCCACAGCCCAGCTCGCCACCCGAGCGCTCGCCGCAGAAGTGGGCGGAGTCGGCCACCGTGCGGCCGGCCAGGCCGGCGCGGCGGGCGTGGGCGCGCAGCGCGTCTGCCAGCAGCTCGGCCTCGCGCGCCTGGGCGCGGTCGATGTCGTCGGTCAATCGCGGCTCCTTGCGGCCACAGGCCCCGAGCTCGGCGCGCTGCCCGCGCGGCACACGCGCAGGGCAAAGTCCTGCAGGCCGGTCACCTGGTCGCGGAGTCCGTCAGCCTCTGCTGCCAGCGCTTGATACGCGCCTGCGCTTTCTCCGAAAAGCTCTCTCGCGGCGGTGGCTTCGCCAGCGCAGGCGGCAAGGCCGGCATCTCCTGCCGGGTAGGGATGGGGGCGGCTGTTGAGGCGGTCAATCTCGGCGCGCAGGCCGCGCACAGTGGCGGCAGCAGCAGCATCGCGAGCGTGGCGCGCAGCCTGGGCTTGGGCGTCTTCATGGGCGAGCCTTTCGGCGTTACGGAACTTGGTGGCGTTGTCGCGCGCGGTGGCAGCATTGCGCTGGGCCTCTTGCGCATCCCAGGCGGCCTGCACGCGGGCGGCGCCGCGCGCGTCGCCCTGGGCGATCAGATAGGTCTTCAGCCAATGGGCGCCTGCGATGGCGCTGGCCACCAGCATGGCCAGGGCGATGGCACGGGTGCTGACGGTCACAGGCCGGGCCCCCACGCCGCGTAGCGCGGCTGCAGCACCACCAGGATGCGCTGGGGGTAGCCCAGGTTTTCCGCGCAGTGCACCGGGGCTCGCCTGGCCCTGCCGCACGCGGCATCGACCTGGGCGGGCGTGGGCTGCGCGGCCCCGGTAGCCGCCGCCTCCGCCTGCCAGTGGCCCAGGCCGCCGTTGTAGGCGCGCAGGGCGACGTGCATGCGCTCGCGCGGCGTGTAGCGCGCGGGGGCGCGGTCATACAGCCAGCGGTCGTAGGTGACCAGGGCGCTCAGCGCCCAGGCGGGGTTGAAGGGCTGCTGCGCGGCAAGATGCGGGTGCAGGCCGGCGATCCAGCGCGTGGTGGCGGGCATGAACTGCGCCATGCCCTGCGCGCCCACGCGGCTCACCGCATCGGCGCGCCAGGCGCTTTCCTGGTGCACCTGGGCGGCGAACACGGCCACCGGCGCGTCCAGGCCCCAATAGGCATGCGCCGTGCGGATCAAAAGCCTGCGGTAGCGCGCCGCCTCTTGAGGTGCCTGCGCGCCCGCGGACGCCAGGCCCGTGGTTTGCGCGTGGGCCGCCGGGGCCAGGCAGGCCGCCAGCGCGCACAGCGCCACCAGCAGCGCGGCCAGCGCCAAGTCCTTGAGGGCTTGCCGCATCACAGGCCCGAGGCAACGCCCAGCACCACGCAGCCCACCACCAGGGCGCGGCGCAGCATGGCGGCGGTGAAGGCGCGCAGGTGGCTCGCGACGACGGGGTAGTCGACCTCGCCCACGGGCTCGTCGGTGCCGTAGCGCCAGTCGCGCACCAGGTAGCCGTCAGGGCGGGCGTAGGGGAACAGGGCGCGGTCGAGCCAGTAGCCCAGCACGGCGGCCAAGGCGACGAGGGAGGCCTTGTAGAGCACCACCGGCAACTGCGGGGGCGCGATGATGGCGATGGCCACCAGCAAGCTGGCGGCCAGGAGCAGCCAGGTGGTGGTGCGCGGCACGCGCAGCCACGCGGGGATGAAGTCTCTCACGGGCGGTCCTTGGCGGATGAAGGCGATGGGGGAAAGCCATCAGTCTTGCCGCGAGGACGCGCTGTGTATTGGGAACCAGGACCCTGTTTTCGCTAGGACTTCAGTCGGGCGTGAGCATGCGCTCGCCCAGATAGAACAGTCCCCAAAAGGTCACAAACGTCATCTGGAAGAGTGCAAAGGAAAATACCCCCAGGCCCAGCCAATGCAAGTAGGTCACGGCCGCTGGCCAAGACTGCTTGAGCGCGGGAGCCAAGACCACGACCGCGATGGCACCAATGCTGAAGAGGAAACTCAATGCCGTGAGGTAGGCAAACATCGACGTCAGAAAGCGCCGCCGTGTCGCCGGCACACTTTGCATCCCCGTGTTGTACTTGATGTACATGGTGGGAGCTGGGCTGGGCATTTCCCGGTCGAGGTGGGGACTGTTGAAGGATGACACCGCCGCCAGAGCGGCGATATAGAAGCCTGCCAAGGTCTGGATAAAGCCCAGGAAGCGGTCAAGCAACCCATCCTTTCCAAACACGTTCACGCTGCTGCCCAGCCAGCCGATCGCCAATAGCGCCATGAGCGCCGCCAGCAGCGGAAGCAGCCAATTCACCCATAACGGCACTCGTGAAGGATGCCGGATAGTGAGGAATGAAAAGGGCCTGACAAGATCCAGCATGGTGGTTGCAGCTTATGAGGGCACCGACTGGAGTAACGGCTTCATCCCGGCCAGGATGATGGGGCTGAGCGTTTCCTGCTGAGCCTCCACTTCAGTGTCCAACTCGATGTGGTCTTTGAGAGTGAATGCCGCGTCCAGGTCGTTGATGTTCAGCGTGGCGCTGGTCTTCTTGCCAGCCACTGTTTTGTAGTGGATGCGCAGCTTGTCAAAGCCAGCCCCTTCCCGGCTTTGTACGAAGGAGCGTACCGCATTGATGATGCGCGCGCCAGTGACTGCCTTAGGCACGGTGGCCTGGACACTGACGCTGCGTTCGGTGATCTGCAAATTGCCTCCGGTGTCGAACTGGGTGCGCTGGCGTGCAATCAAATCCATTGCCTCGAATTCGCCAGATTGCAGGGCATTTGCCAGCGTCTGCCCTTGGTGGGCATAAGCGGTAAAACCGTAGGTCACCTCGTATTGCTCTGGCTTGCCGTTTGCGTCCTTGGCCCCGGAGGGAACGTCGAAGTGAAACAGCGCCCTGTTGCGACGGTGTTTGGCAGCTTCCCGGGACAATGCCCTCAGCAAAGTTACGACGTCTTTCGCGCAGACGCCTGCTTGCATGGTGAGCAGCATCGCTGCGGTTCTGCCATCCGCGTTGGGGCGAACCAAAACATGGGCCGAAATCTCGATGCCTTCCGCCTTGGTTTTGCCCGCCTTGCGCAGCCTCGCTGTGGCCAGGTCACGCAGGGCAACATCAGACAGCGCAGCATTGGCTTTGCTGATCAGCAGCTCGTAGCAACTATTGGCCTGGTCGTAATTCCAGTCTGCGAGAACCGTGTGCAGATGGGGTGACCGGCGGATGGTCTGCGGCAGCTTGCTGCGGGTTGCCAGTTGGGCGAAACACTTGAGCAGGTCTTGCAGCGCGGCGCAGGAGGGGTGTTGGATGGAAGCTCTGCCCTTGGCATAGGAGCGCAGATGAATCTCGTAGAAATGCACGGTGCGTTTGCGAAGTGGCAAAGACATTTTTTTCCTTTGTTCGCTTTCAAATGCCCGTAAACGTCGGCGGGTGCGATGCGTCCACGCAGTACCGGTTCCAGTACACGCTTTCATAGACCGTGGCTGGCATGCCCGCTTTCCTGGAATCGGGGGTTGCGCGTCGGTCTGCCGGTTCCACCTCTGCGGTGACGGTGTCCTGGGTGTTGAACTTGCTGTCGAAGGACTGCAGCACGACGAAGCGATCGCCTCCGGTGTACGTGCCGAAGCTGTTCTTGCCGTCGACCACGCCGCAGACGGCGATGCGGCGTGTATTGGGCAAAGTGGATGGCGCGTCTACCGTGTAGACATCGCGGAACTTGGCCGAATCGGGGTCCTTCATGCGGGCCGCGATGACCTTCTGAGCGCTCCAGCGCGCTTGGTCTTCATCGGAGCCACACCCGACCAGCCCGCCCAGCAGTCCGGCCGACAGCAAGAGCACGAAGTGCCCTGCCGTGCTGCGTGTTGATGCCTCTACAGGCCTATCCATGGTCTCCTCCCAACGCCGTAGCGCTACTGATGAATTTCTGCGTCATTGGCCGCCACGCGCGGTCTTCTTGCGGCCTGCGGCCGCTGATTGCGCCTCGAGATCGGCCGCGCGCTCGATGTGGCGCCTGCCTTCCTCGTCCGTGGCCTCGTAGTTCTGCACCAGCGCGCGCACCCGGGGCGGCAGCGCTGACGGTGGGGCTGCTGCTTGGCTGCGCTGGCCGGTGAGGATGTAGTTCACATCCGCACCACACACGGTCATCAGTGCTAGCAGCGATTGCCCGTCTGGCAAGCGCTCGCCGGCCTCCCACCGTTCGACCGTTTTCCGGTTCACACCAAGACGCTCGGCAAACGCGCTCTGCGTTGTCTCGCCCCTCAGTGCGCGGATACGCCTGCCAGCAGCTGCAAATTCTTTTTCTTCAGACACAAAAGTACCTTGCTTATGGTCTCTTTAAGTACCATAATCACATCCCACAAGTTCACACAACCCAGCACTAGCGCCTACTAGTGCCCACACAACAGGACGCACCGCCATGCCCCTCAAGACCCGCAAGCAGGTCCGCAGCGAGTTCGCCAGCCGTGGCTGGTCGTACTCGGGCTGGGCCAGGCAGCACGGCTATTCGGCCGCGCTGGTCATCGACATCGTCAACGACGACGACCGCAACCCCAAGCGCAAGTGCGTGCGCGGCGAGAGCCACAACATCGCCGTGGAGCTGGGGCTCAAGGCCGGCCAGATATCCCGCGGCCAGGCGCCCCGCTTTCAGTTCGCGGCGGCATGAGCGGCATGTCCAGCAACGATCTTACTGGCGCTGACAGCGGCGCACGTGCCTTGCGCCGCGAGCCGTTCACCGGCTCCCTGAGCCTGGCTCCCCTGGGCGGTACAGCTCCTGCACAGCGCGCAGTTCTTCCCAGCCCGGCGCCGCTTCATCAATCGACTGTGCAATCCGGCGCAGGCCCCGCGCACTCAGCGGGCGGACAGGCTCCTCTTTGTCCAGCCTGTCGGCCAGCAGTCGCATCTCCGACGCCAACGCGGAGGCCTCAATGATGCGTGTGCGGTGCAGTTGCCCCACCAGCACGCCGAAGGCGCGGTACAGCGCATCGTCGCTGTCGCTGAGTCGGATGAAGTCGTCGTCGTCCATGTCGGGTCTCCCATGTGGTGCTGGGGCCGCACTCTATGGCCCGCAGGCCCTTGCGGCGCGGGCCAATCCAGCCATTTGTTTGGATGCCCAGCGCGCGGGGTGCCGCCAATGACGCGCCGCAATTGGAAGGCCGTGCAGCCCACCAGCCTGCGCCACGCGCTGGAGCTGTGCAAGGACCACGCCCGCGAGCGGCTGAACAAGAGCGTGGAGCGCATCGCCGACGACATGGGGCTGGCGGACCACTGGGTGCTCTACAAGTACCTGCAAAAGGGCAGCATGCCGGCGAACCTGATCCGGCCCTACGAGCTGGCGTGCGGCATCGACTTCGTGACGCGCTGGCTGGCGGGCAGCGGCGGGCGGCTGCTGGTGGAGGTGGCCACCGGCCGCAAGCTCAACCACGCGGACATCGTGCAGCTGCACGAGCACTTCGCGGTGGCGATCAAGCTGCTGAGCGACTTCTACGCCAGGCCCCAGGACCCCACGGCCGCCCTGGCCGCGCTCACCACCCACATGGAGCACGTGGCCTGGCACCGCCAGAACGTGGCCCAGCACATCCACCCCCAACTGGAGCTTTGACCATGAGCAACCCCCAACACCATCAGCCCGCCCGCCGCGCGCTGCGCCTGCTGTGGGCGCTGCAGGGCCATGCGTTCGATGGCCTGCGGCTGAAGCAGGTGGCCCAGGCGCTGCAAGTGGCGCCGCCCATGGCGCTGCGCGACCTGGAGCTGCTGGCCGATGAGGGCGTGGCCGAGCGCATCCCCGGCAACGAGGAGTGCTGGCGGCTGACGCCGAAGCTGATCCAGCTGGCCCGCGCCCACGACGACGAGCTGCGCCGCGTGCGCCAGCGCATTGACGACATCGACCAGCGCTACACGCGCGCCCTTTGATCACCACAACCCGAAGAGGAAACACGACATGGCAGGACGCAAGGCAATGGCACCCGCGGCGCAGGCAGGCCCGGACTTCGTGGGCGCGACGCCGCCCGAGATGGCGCAGCAGGAGGCCGGCGCGCGCGGCGCCCTGGCGCTAGTGGAGGCCAAGGCCACCGCCATGGCGCAGGAGCTGGGCTATGAGGGCGCGCTGACCGTGGGCACCCTGGAGGACGAAATCCGCTTCTATCAGCGGCGCACGGTGGAGGCCATCCTGGAGACGGGCAAACGTCTGCTGCTGCTCAAGGAAGTGTCTCCGCATGGCGAATTTCAGCAGCGTGTCGAGCTGCTGGGCTTTAGCGGCCCGACCGCCAGGCGTTTCATGCAAGCAGCCGCCAAGACGTCCAAATCGCTCAAATTGAGCGTTTTGAGCACCCAGGTCAAGAACGCAAGCGCCTTCCTGGAGTTGGTCACCCACGACGATGACGTGCTGGAGAACCTGCAGGAGATGGACGACATCGACCGCCTGAGCGCCAGCCAGCTGCGCGAGCGGCTGCGCCAGGCGGAGCAGGATGTGAAGTTCGCCAATGACAAGCGCGGCCGCGCCGAGGAGCGCGCGGACAGGGCCGAGCGGCAGCTGGAGGGCCATCGCCCGGTGGTGGCGCCGCTGGACGAGCGCATCACGCCGTTCCAAGCGGAGATCACCGAGCGGCAGTCGCTGATCGAGAAGGGCATCGCCGCCCACCACGAGGCGGCCGTGGCGCTGGAGCGCTGGTGGACGGAGGAGGTGACGCAGGCCGACGGCTACGACCCTGAGGCGCCCGTGCCGCTGCCGCGCAGCGTGGCCCTGGTGGCGCTGCATCTGCAGGACGGCATCAACCGCCTGGCCGAGATGGTGGGCGCGGCGCAGCATGCCTTCGAGGAGCGCTTCGGCGATGAGCTGCTGGAGGCGCGCCAGTACCTGATGCAGACCCCCGAGGCAGCCGATGCAGCCGCATGAGGTGGAGGGCGATATGGCCGCACTCTCCCCTGAAGCATGCGAGTACGTGCGCCAGCTGGCGCGGCGCCTGGAGGGTGCCGAGCATGGCACGGGCACGCAGATGGTGCGCGAGGCGGGCCAGTTCCTGGGCCTGTCGGTGCAGACGGTGTACCGGCACCTGAAGGGCGTGGCCGGCTGGTCTTCGGGCCGCAAGGCGCGCAGCGACAAGGGCACGACCAGCGTGTCGGCCCAGGCGCTGGTGACGCTGGGCGCGGCGCAGCGCGAGGCGGTGCGGGCCAATGGCAAGCAGACGCTGTTCACGACGACGGCGCGCGGCATTCTGGAGCAAAACGGGCACGGTTTCGGGGTGAGCAACGGGCAGCTGAACCGGCTGCTGCGCGACCGCAAGCTGAACGTGGCCGCCCAGCGTGTGGCGGACCCCGTGCAGGCGCTGCGGGCGCCGCACCCGAACCACACGCACGAGGTCGACCCGTCGCTGTGCCTGGTGTATTACCTGCGCGGGCGCCAGTACATCATCCGCGACGACGAGTTCTACAAGAACAAGCTGGACGGCCTAGCGAAGGTGAAGTTCAAGTGCTACCGCTACGTGGCCTATGACCGGGCGAGCGCCTGCGTGGTGCCCTGGTACACGGAGGCGGCGGGCGAGGACCAGCACAACCTGTTCCGGTTCCTGATGTTCGCCTGGGGCCTGCAGGGAGGCCGGCCGCTGCACGGCGTGCCGCGCCACCTGCTGTGGGACAAGGGCAGCGCCAACACGTCGGCGGCGGTGCGCTCGCTGCTGGATGCGCTGGGCGTGCGCCACCTTACCCACGAGGCGGGCAATGCCCGCGTGAAGGGGGGCGCGGAGAACGGCAACAACCTCGTGGAGACGCAGTTCGAGAGCCGGCTGCGCTTTGAGCCGGTGGAGGACGTAGGGCAGCTGAACGCGGCGGCCTTTGCCTGGGCCAATGCGTACAACGCCAACCTGATCCCTGGCCAGGACACGCGCCTGCGCCGGCCTGGCCTGGCGGCGCCCGTGGCGCGCTACGACCTGTGGCAGCGCATCACGGCCGAGCAGTTGCGCGTGCTGCCGCCGCTGGAGGTGTGCCAGGCGTTCATGCGCAGCAAGGAAGAAGAGCGCCAGGTCAAGCCGGACCTGTCGATCACGTTCCGCCACCCGGCGGCGCAGCGCACGCTGGCCTACAGCCTGCGCGGCTTCGATGGCATCAACGTGGGCGACACGGTGCTGGTGCGCGGGCTGGTCTATGGCGAGTGCGCGGTGCAGGTGCAGGTGGCGCGCTACGACGGCGAAGCGCTGGTGTACCGGGTGGAGCCGAACGTGGAGTTCGACGCCTTCGGGCAGCGCGCCGATGCGGCCGAGATCGGCGCCGAGTTCAAGCGCGCGGCCAAGACGCAGGCGGAGCATGCCGCGTCGGCCATGGACGAGACGGCGTACCCGGGCCTGACGCAGGACGAGGTGAAGGCGGCGCGCGCCAAGCGCGCGGCGCCCTTCGAGGGGAAGCTGAACGCCCATGGCTACCTGCGGGATGTGGAGCTGCCGGCCTATCTGCCGCGCCAGGGAACGGGCATCGACACGCCCGCGCATGCCGCGCCGGCCGGGCCGGAGCTGATCGACGCGGTGACGGCGATGCTGCGCATCGTGGGCGCGATCGGCCGCCATCTGTCGCCGCAGGAAAACGCCTTCTTCATGAAGCGCTACCAAACGGGCGTGCCCGAGGACCAGGTGGCTGCGCTGGTCGCGCAGTACCAGGCGCTGGACATGGCCGACGAACCCCTGCGGGCCGCTGGCGGCCTGCGCGCGGTGTGAGGTGCTGGCGATGATGAATTTGCCGCAAGACCTGGCCGTCGTGGGCAGCAACCAGTCGCAGCTGGCGCGCCACATCGGGATTTCGCGCGCGGCGGTGACGCAGATCGTGAAGTACCGCATCTGGCCCAGCACGCGCGGGCTGCACGAGGCGCTGCTGCGCAGCAGCATCTCGGCCTATCTGATAGCCAAGGGCCTGCCCGCCGAGCGGCTGGCGCGGACCTTTGACGAAGCACCTGCAGCCGCGCGCGCCAACGCGCAGCTGCAGGCGATGGCGCAAGCCAACAACTCCGGCCCCCAGCCCGGCCCTAACCAAGAAGAGGACCCTTTCATGCTACTACGGCACCATTCCCTTACGCCTGCCGCCCGGCAGCACTTCAAGGTGCTGCGCGATCCGTTCGTGAACGAGTTGAACGAGGATGCGGACGTGTACATCACCGAGGACATCCGCTACGTGCGCGCGGCGATGCGCCACACGGCCAAGCATGGCGGCATGCTGGCGGTGGTGGCCGAGTCGGGCGGCGGCAAGTCCACGCTGCGCCAGGACCTGATCGACTGGATCAACACCACCGGCGAGCCGATTACGGTGATCGAGCCCTATGTGATCGGCATGGAGGACAGCGAGCGCAAGGGCAAGGCGCTGAAGGCGACGGACATCACGGGCGCGGTGATCCGCGCGGTCTCGCCCGGCACGCCGCTCAAGCAGGTGCTGCAGGACCGCGCGGCGCAGATGCACAACATCCTGCGCGGCAGCGCGCAGGTGGGGCGCCGGCATGTGCTGGTGATCGAGGAGGCGCACGCGCTGGCGGTGCCCACGCTCAAGCACCTCAAGCGCTTCTATGAGCTGCAGGATGGCTTCAAGAAGCTGCTGGCCATCATCCTGGTGGGCCAGACGGAACTGGAGAAGAAGCTCAGCGAGCACAACCCCGAGGTGCGCGAGGTGGTGCAGCGCTGCGAGATGGTGAAGCTGCCGCCGCTGGACAACCATGTGGAGGGTTACCTGCGCCACAAGCTGGAGCGTGTGGGCCTGAGGCTGGAGGCGGTGTTCGCGCCCGATGCGGTGGAGGCGATCCGCGCCACGCTGCGCCAGTCGGTGACGGAGACGGTGCGCGGCCAGCGTACGGCGCGCGAGCAGTCGCTGTGCTACCCGCTGGCGATCAACAACCTGGTGACGCGGGCCATGAACGAGGCGGTCAAGATCGGCGCGCCGCAGGTGAATGCGGCGCTGATCCAGGCCGCGGTGCGCGGGGGCTGATCGTGCACAGCTACCACGTCACCATTCACATGCCGGACGGCTCGCACGGGGTGCATTGCGCCCTGTATCCGCACGGCGGCGCCGCCGCGGAGCGCGCCATCGTGCTGTTCCCCGATGCGGCCCGCATCGAGGTGATGCGCTTGGCCACCGTGCTCTTGCACGGCCCGCGCCAGCCGCGCCCGTGCCGGGAGGCAGCATGAAGGGCCGGCCGCGCCACTACTTCGCCCCGGGCACGCTGGTGCGCTGCCCGGCACGGGTCAGGGGCCGCACGGTGCGCGCCGTGGCCGCCTGGCTAGGCGCCGCCGCGCTGGCCGCTGTGGCCGCGCTGGCCTGGAGGCCGCTGCCATGACGGACTGGTTGGATACCTGCCCGGTGTGCGGCGCCCAGGAGAGCCTGGACGTGAAGCTGGCCCGGATGATCGACGACCCGCAGGTGCGGGGCCTGGTGGCGGACGTGCTGCGCCTGTCGCTGCCGCTGGGCGAGCGGCTGCAGCGCTATCTGCGCCTGCACAAGCCGCCGAAGCAGCGCCTGCGCATTGGCCGGGTGCGTGAGTTGGTGGTCGAGCTGGTGGCGGACATGACGGGCGGCACGGTGGAGCGCCATGGCCGGGCCTGGGCGGTTACGCCGCAGGACTGGGAGACGGCGTTCGACGCTGTTTTTCTGGCTGTGAGGAAGGGCACGCTGCAGCCGCCCCTGCAGGGCAATGGCTACCTGTACCAGGTGCTCACCCGCATGGCAGATGAGGCGGAAGCCGCGCAGGAGCAGCAGCGCGAGCAGGAGCGGCGCGCGGCCCACCGGGCCCACGCCAGCGACGCGCCCACCAGGGCCGGCGCGCTGCTGGCCGGCGCGGGCAGCGCGCTGCCCGGCGCCGCGCCGCGGCCCACGACCGCAGCCGCGGCGCCCCTGCCGGGCACGTCACCGACCGTGCGCGCCATGCGCGCGGCTATCCAGGCCAAGAAAGGCGAGCAGCCATGAACCGTCCCACCCAGCAAGAGCAGCAGGCCGAGGAGCTGCAGCTGCTCGTAGAGCTGCTGGCCACCCTGCGGGCTAAGCGCCGGCGCACTGCCGCCGTCCTGTCGGTGCTGCGCACGCTGTACCACGGCACTGCGATGCAGTTGCCGCCCGATGGCATCAGTGCCGCGTCGTTCGTGGCTGCCCAGCTCGCGGGCGACCTGGCCAGTGCCGCCGCCCAGTCCGATCACCCCGGCGCCAGCGCCGCCGTTCACTGAAAGACCCACCATGGCAACCCGTTTGAAGAGCAAGACCCTGGCGGCAGTGCCGCAGAGCAAGAACGACTGCGCCGAATCCATCCGCCTGCTGGGCGAGTTGCAGCGGCAGTTCGAGCGTGAGCGCGCGGCGATGAATGACGCGATCGGCGCGATCACCCAGCGGTACCAGCCGGTGCTGTCCGCGCTGCAGCAGCGCATCGACGCGCTGCAGGGCGGCGTGCAGGCCTGGTGCGAGGCACACCGCACCGAGCTGTGCGGCGCTGGTGACCGGCTGGGCAAAACGGCCCATCTGGTCACCGGCGAGGTGAGTTGGCGCCTACGGCCGCCCAGCGTGTCGATCCGCGGCACGGATGCGGTGCTGGACACGCTGCTGCGCATGGGCTTGGGGCGCTTCGTGCGCGTGAAAAACGAGCCCAACAAGGAGGCCATGCTGAACGAGCCGGATGCAGTGCGCGGCATCGCCGGCATCAACATCGTCACCGGCGTGGAGGACTTCGTCGTGACGCCGTTCGAGGTCGAGGTGACGCAATGATTAGCACTGGCGCTTCCGTGAAATGCACGCGCTGCCGCCACATGCATACCGAGGCCGATCGCATCTCCCGTCCTCGGCCGCGCCGCTCCACTGGTGACATCCAGTGGAGCGACCTGGTATGCCCGCGCTGCGGCTGCAAGAACTACTACGACTGCACGCCCCAGGTGGCATGGTGCTGGGCTTCCGGCCTCATCGAGATCGGCGACTCCTTGCCGCCGAACGAACCGGGCGGTAGCGGCGCAATCGAGATTGCGGCTGGCCCGAAGTACGCCCTGAAGGGTCAGTTATCGGCGCTCGCCCGGCATGGCAAAGGCGCCAGCGCGGGAATGCTGCTGGTACCCGGTGTGCCCGAGGCAGAGGGCCAGCGCGCCAAAGGTGATGCGCTGGCCCTGTGGCTGGCCTGGTGCAGTAGGCCCAAGAGCCGTGACGGCGTATCTTTCGCCAAGAGGAAGGCTGCATGAACCGCCCGCTGAACGCCTTTGAAAGCGTACGTCCGCGCGCCGCTGCAGATGCAGCCCCGGTGCGGCGCGTGCGCAGCTTGGCGCAGGCCGCGCGCGCCGCTGGCGAGCCCGTAGTGCTGGATCGCCTGGGCCGTCCCATGTCCACCTTGGCGCCCCGGCGTTTTAGCGGCGGGCTGGTGCTGGGCAGTGCCGCGACCCAGGCCGACAACGACCGCCGCCGTGCCATCGTGCGCGGGGGCATCTAACCCAGCCGCCTTTCTGCAGCCCCTCGCACTGCTGGGGGTTGCGGTGAGCCACCTGGACCATTGTCATGACCGTTGCCAAAGCACCCACGAATCCTCGCCGCGCCGCGCTGATCAAGTTGATCCAGGTGGCGCGGCGCGACCTGGGCCGCCAGTGCGGCCTGGACGAACTGGCGTACCGCGACATCCTGCGTACCATTGGAAAGTCCGAATCGCTCGCCGCGATGAGCGTTCCAAACATGGAGCTGGTGTTGGCACATATGAAGGCCAAGGGCTTCGTGGTCCGTCCAAAGGCCGGAGATCGGCCGCAGGCCCTCAATCCGGATGCCAGCAAGGTGCGGGCGCTGTGGCTCTTTCTGCATGCACTGGGCGAGGTGCGCGATCCCTCCGAGAAAGCCCTGGCCGCCTACGTCAAGCGCATCGCCAAGGTGGACGATCTGCGTTGGGCGCGCGGCCGTGTCGTCGAAACGCTGATCGAGACGCTCAAGAAGTGGGCGATGCGCCGCCTGCCGGAGGCTGTAGCGGCGCTGCGCGCCGAAGTGCTTATGGCCCATCGTGCCGTCCCTTTGAATTCTGACCAGGCAGAACTGGCGATGCAGGCACAGCGGTGCCTGAACCGGGGTCAAGGCTTTGATATGCACTGGCAGGCCTGGGAATACCTTTCAAAAGCGCTGGATCGCCCTATATCGACTGAAATGGATGCTTTGAAGGTCGAGGAGGGCCTGCAGTGAGCAGTGACGTCAGCCGCGCTTTGCTCAGGCGCCATGAGCTGTATTCGGAACTCATGGATGTGATGGCGCGGCAGCTTGCAGAAGTCGGTATGGCTTCGGAAGCCGCGCAGCTCGTTGCTGCTTCCATGGTGGATTTCCTCAGCGGCTACTGTGCAGGCCAGGTCATCTCCTTTCCGAAAGATGAGCGCTACCAACTCACGCGCAAGGAGCTGGAGGCCTGGGATATGTACACCGGGGACAACGTGGACCAGATCGCACGGCACTTCAAGATGACCCCCCGCGGCATGCGCAAGCTATTGCGCAGGATCAGCGACCGCATCAAGACCCAACGCTTGGCAATTGCTGCTCCAGGTCAGCTGGACATGCTGGGCCAGACGAGACCAGAACTGGAAAGCCGCTGACGGGCGCTTGTCGCGTTACATGGGTTGCAACGCCGTTGCATCAGCCCATCCCGCCAGATTCCACCTCTACCCGCAAAATCCCAATTTTTCGCGCCGCGTGGGTGTTGGTTTTCTTAACTCCCTTCAAACCGCGCCGGAAAATGGGCAAAAAAAGCCACCCGTTCGGGTGGCTCTTGCGTTTCATGCAGCCCGCCGCGCCCTTGTGAGGCGCTGCGGGTCAGGAAAACCGGCAGCTCAGTGGAACTGCTCTTCCTCGGTCGATCCGGCCAGCGCCTTGACCGAGGACGACCCACCCTGGATCACGGTGGTCACGTCGTCGAAGTAGCCCGCACCCACTTCCTGCTGGTGCGACACGAAGGTGTAGCCCTTGTCGCGTGCGGCGAATTCCGGCTCCTGCACCATCTCTACATAGTGCTTCATGCCCTCGCCGCGGGCGTAGGCGTGCGCGAACTGGAAGGTGTTGAACCAGTTGATGTGGATGCCGGCCAGCGTGATGAACTGGTACTTGTAGCCGAGCGCCGAGAGCTCTTCCTGGAACGACGCGATCTGGCTGTCGTTCAGGTTCTTCTTCCAGTTGAAGGACGGCGAGCAGTTGTACGACAGCAGCTTGCCAGGCGAGGCGGCATGCACGGCCTGCGCGAACTCGCGGGCGAAGCCGATGTCCGGCACGCCGGTCTCGCACCACACCAGATCGGCGTAGGGCGCATAGGCCACGCCGCGGCTGATGGCCTGCTCCAGGCCGTTCTTCACGCGGAAGAAGCCTTCCTGCGTGCGCTCGCCGGTCAGGAACGGCTGGTCGTTGGCGTCATGGTCGCTGGTGATCAGGTTGGCGGCCTCGGCGTCGGTGCGCGCCAGCACGATGGTCGGCACGCCCATCACGTCGGCAGCGAAGCGCGCGGCGATCAGCTTCTCGCAGGCTTCCTGCGTCGGCACCAGCACCTTGCCGCCCATGTGGCCGCACTTCTTCACGGCTGCCAGTTGGTCCTCGAAGTGCACGCCGGCGGCACCTGCAGCGATCATGTTCTTCATCAGCTCGAAGGCGTTCAGCACGCCGCCGAAGCCGGCTTCCGCATCGGCCACGATGGGCAGGAAGTAGTCGATGAAGCCCTCATCGCCAGGGTTCAGGCCGCGGCCCCACTGGATCTCGTCGGCGCGCTTGAAGGTGTTGTTGATGCGGCGCACCATGGTCGGCACCGAGTCGTAGGCGTACAGCGACTGGTCGGGGTACATGGTCTCGCTGGTGTTGCCGTCGGCGGCCACCTGCCAGCCCGACAGGTACACCGCCTCCAGGCCGGCCTTGGCCTGCTGCATGGCCTGGCCAGCGCTGATGGCGCCGAAGGCGTTCACGTAGCCCTTCTTGGCGCCGCCATTGATCTTGTCCCAAAGCTTTTCCGCGCCGCGCTTGGCCAGCGTGTGCTCGGGCTGCAGGCTGCCGCGCAGACGCACCACGTCGGCGGCGCTGTAGCCACGCTTGACGCCCTTCCAGCGGGGGTTCTGCGCCCAGTCCTTTTCCAGGGCGGCGATCTGTTGCTCACGGCTGAGCTGGGCGTTCAGGGATTGGGGCATGGTGATCTCCAGATGAGGGTTGGTTATCAGGGGCGGCATGACTTTGCCGTTGGACGTACTTTAAGTCTTGTATAAGACTGAAGCAACGTCTTGTGTCTTATACAAGACAAAAAATTATTTCTTAAAAATCAATTACTTGAGAACAAATTTTCTGCATATGAGAAAAAATTTCTTGTAATGAGAAAAATTGTGGCGTTGCAGCAATGTGCTATTTCGCAGTATGGAAAATACAAGGCATCATGCGGAAACGCACGGGCAGTGCCAGCGCAGCCGGTGCCGGGGTCGTGCCATGCGGCATCATGCGCACCCGCCGTTTGTCGTTCATCCATCGCCGTGCCGCCACCCTGCCGCCCCCTTGCCTACCTGTGCCTGGCCTTGAGCATGTCGCTGGTGGGCAGCTACGTTGCGCTGTCCAAACCACTGGCGGCGGTGTTTCCGGTGTTCCTGCTGACCTGGCTGCGCTTTGGCATGGGCAGCCTGGCCATGCTGCACTGGCTGCGCCGTCCAGCCGCCGAACCACGCCTGACGCGGCAGACACGCGGCCTGCTGTTCCTGCAGGCGCTGCTGGGCAACTTTCTGTTCACCGTGTGCATGATCTATGGCGTGAGCCTGACCAGCGCCAGCACCGCCGGAGTCGTCATGGCGTCGATTCCGGCCTGCGTGGCACTGATGAGCTGGCTGTTTCTGCGTGAGCAGGTCGCGCCGCGCACCTGGCTGGCAGTGGCCTGCGCCGTGGCCGGCATCGCCCTGTTCGCGCTATCCGCGTCGCCCGCTGGCGCAACCGCCACCAGTGCCGCCAGTACCCCGCATGCCGCCTGGCTGGGCTGGGCACTGCTGCTGGCCGCGTCGGCCTGCGAAGGCGCGTATTCCGTCATCGGCAAGAAACTCACCGGCAGCCTGGCGCCGCGGCGCATCACCGCGCTCATCAACCTGTGGGGACTGGCGCTGGCCACGCCAGCCGGCCTGTGGTGGGCGCTGCGCTTCGACTTTTCCGGCGTGACCGGCGGCATGTGGCTGCTGTTGCTGTTCTACGCCCTGGCGGCCTGCATGTGGAGCGTATGGCTGTGGATGACCGGGCTGCAGGCGGTCCCGGCGGCGCAGGCCGGCGTGTTCACGGTGCTGCTGCCGGTCGGCGCGGCCCTGGTCGGCGTGCTGGTGCTGGGCGAGCGCTTCACCGCCGTGCAGCTGCTGGCCTTCGGCATCGCGCTGGCGAGCGTGGTGCTAGCGACGCTGCCGGCACGCTCCGGCTCACGCCCTGCCCCCACGACACTCAAAGCGGACGATCGCTGACCACGATGCCGTCGGCATCGGCATACAGCCAGTCGCCCGGCCGCACCCAGACGCCCTGGACCTGCACCGCCACGCCGCTCTGGCCCTCGCCGCGCTTTTCCGTGGGCAAGGGCACCAACCCCAGCGCCCGTATGCCAACCTGCGCCGCCGCCAGCTCGGCCACGTCGCGCACGCAGCCGTTGACGACGATACCGGCCCAGCCATTGCGCGCGGCGCTGGCCGCAAGGTTGCCGCCGACCAGCGCGCGGCGCAGCGACGCACCGCCGTCCACCACCAGCACCCGGCCGTGGCCGGCGGCTTCCACTGCGGCCTTGACCAGCGAGTTGTCCTCGAAGCAGCGCACGGTGCGCACTTCGCCCGCGAACGCGGCCAGGCCGCCATAGCTGTGCATGACCGGCGGCAGCACCCGGAAGGCGCCGCTGTCGTCCGCCTTGTGCACGTCGCACAGGTCACAGGTGGAAGGAAACGAAGCGAAATCGGCAGTCATGGATGCGGGCCTTGTGCAACGGGTTGAGGGAGCGCGGCGCGCGCCCTATGCTTGGGACACGCGCGCCGCGCATTGTCACGCGCACCGAGGACACGGCGCCCCTGGCGCAAAAAAGCGTCACCTTCCTTGGAAAGCCGTTTTTTTCCCAGTAGCATCGCCGCTACCAGTGGAGCACCAGGCGTTCGCTGGTGACATTTCCACCACCACAAGGACGATTTGACATGGCAACTGCCAAGAACGCCCCCGAGGCCGCCAAGAAGCGCACCCCCAACGCCGCCTTCATGAAGCCGCTGACCCCCAGCCCGGCGCTGGCCGCCGTGGTCGGCAGCACCCCGCTGCCGCGCACCGAGATCATCAGCAAGCTGTGGATCTACATCAAGGAGCACAACCTGCAGGACCCGGCCAACAAGCGCATGATCAACGCCGACGCCAAGCTCAAGGAAGTCTTCGGCAAGCCCCAGGTCTCGATGTTCGAGATGGCCGGCCTGATCGGCAAGCACGTCAAGTAAGCCCGCGCGGCATTGACCCATCACCGACGCACCGCGTCGGTTTTTTTTGCCTGGACGCCAGGAAACATGGGGGGATTTCACCGCAGCAGCGACAGGGACATGGCAAAAAAACTGGCAAATGCGACGGATTCTTATTTATACTCGCCTCACTTTCCCAACAAGCCAGCCACGCCGGCCTACCCCGCCATGATCGTCTGCGTCTGCCACCGTATCTCCGACCGTGAAATCGCACGCCACGCGCGCGCCGGGATGAGCTTCGACGAGATCCAGTTCGAGTTGGGCGTTGCCACCCAGTGCGGTTGCTGCGAGGCCTCGGCCCGCGATGTCGTGGCGCAATGCTGCGGCTCGCAGCCGGTCGCGGCGCTGCGCAACGACACCGCGCCGCAGCACAGCCAGCTTGCCCACCTCCTTCAGGAAGGCAACGCATGCTGCAAATCTTCGTCCCCCTCGCTGGCAGTTTGATCATCGTGCTGTGCTCGGTCTGGTGGATCGTGCGCAAATGAGGGCTCTCGCTCCTTCCATCTGACAAGCCCTTGCGGGCTGGCGCCGTCACCAGGGCCAGGCCGGGCCCTTTTTCCATGCTCCTGACTGATCGATATGGTGCGCCTGCTGGCCTGACGGGACGCCACGTTGCGATTGCTGGTTCGGTACTGGCGCTGCACGCTGCCGGGCTGTGGGCCCTGCAATCGGGCCTGGCCCGTGTCACGCCGCCGCAGATGGTGCTGCCGGTGCAGGTGATCAGCGAAATGCTGGTCGCCCAGCCGCCAGCGCCCCCTGCACCGCCGCCACCGGCGCCGCCGCCTAAGCCCGCACCCACGCCGCCACCGCCCAAGCCCGCGCCGCCCAAGCCTGCCCCCAAGCCGCGACCGGCCCGGGCGCCGGTGCCGCTGGCCATCCCCGACCCGACCCCAGCGCCCAACGCGCCGTTGGGCGTGACCGAGCCGCAGCCGCCCGCCCCACCGGCGCCGGCTCCTGCCCCTATCGCGCCGCCGGCCCCGCCGGCGCCCCCAGCCCCGCCCGCGCCACCGGCGCCGCCGGCAGTCATCCAGCCGTCCAGCAACGCCAGCCACCTGAACAATCCGGCCCCACCCTACCCGGCGGTCAGCCGGCGCCTAGGCGAGCAGGGCGTGGTGCTGCTCAACGTGCTGATCGGCACTGACGGCCTGCCGCAGAAAGTCGAGCTGAAGAAGTCCAGCGGCTTCGACCGGCTGGACCGCCAGGCCCTGGAAACCGTGCAGCGCTGGCGCTTCGTGCCCGGCACGCGCGGCGGCGTACCCGAGGCCATGTGGTTCGTGCAGCCCATCAATTTCGTGCTCAAGCAGTAAGCCGGCACAGCCCATTCCCGGCCACGGCCGTTCCCAGGAGTTTTTTCCCCATGCAATCGCAATTCGGCATCGCCAACGTCTGGATCCAGGGCGACTTCGTCACGCGCGCCGTCGCCGTGCTGCTGCTGGCCATGTCCCTGGCCTCGTGGATCGTCATCATCCTCAAGGCGCTGGACATCGTGCGCTTTAAGCAGCTGGCGCGTCAGGCACGCGACTTCTGGCACAGCGAGGACTTCGCCGCCGGCCTGTCCAAGCTGGGCGGTGACGCCAGCAACCCGTTCCGCCACCTGGCCCTGGAAGGGCGCGAGGCCACGGCGCACCACCGCAACACCCAGACCCACCTGCACGACAGCCTGGACGTGAGCGACTGGATCACGCGCTGCCTGCGCAACTGCATTGACGAGTTCACCGCCCGGCTGCAGTCGGGCCTGGCGATCCTGGCCTCGGTGGGCTCCACGGCGCCGTTCATCGGCCTGTTCGGCACCGTCTGGGGTATCTACCACGCGCTGGTGGCCATCGGCACATCGGGCCAGTCGACCATCGACAAGGTGGCCGGCCCGATTGGCGAGGCGCTGATCATGACCGCCCTGGGCCTGGCGGTGGCCATCCCCGCGGTACTGGGCTACAACGCCCTGGTGCGCGGCAACAAGCACATCCTGAACGCCCTCAACAGCTTCGCCCACGACCTGCACGCCTACTTCGTGACCGGCGCCCGTGTCATCCTGCCAAGTGGCGACGGCGCTCGCGTGGTGACCATGAAGAAGGGTTGACGCCATGGCCTTCGGAACCCAGGACAGCGCCGACGAGGTGATGAACGAGATCAACATGACGCCGCTGGTGGACGTCATGCTGGTGCTGCTGATCATCTTCATCATCACCGTGCCAGTGATCAAGCACGCCGTGCCGGTGGACCTGCCGCGCGCCGCCAACCAGGAGGAGGTCATCAAGCCCGAGACCATCCGCCTGTCGGTGACCGCCGATGGCACCTACCATTGGAACGAGAGCACCATCACCGACGACGAGCTGGAGCCGCGCCTGCGCACCGAGGCCGCCAAGGACCCGCAGCCCGACCTGCACATCCGGGGCGACAAGGACGTGCGCTACGAGCGCGTGGCCCAGGCCATGGCAGCGGCGCAGCGCGCCGGCGTGCGCAAAATCGGCTTCGTGACCGATCCGGCACGCTGAGAACGTGTGAAAGAACCCAGTCACATACTTTTACCGGGTGGCCAAGCAAAAGGCTTGACGAATTATTGAGAATGGTTATCATTAACCGAACTTAACGCCAATCCTTGATCACCATGCAAGCCGCCCTGACCGCCCTGCCCCGCCAGCACATCGTGGCCAGCCCGCAAGGCGCCGCCCGTGACACGACCGACCGCGCCGCCGTGGACAGCACTGCGCTGCTGCAAGGCAACAAGGCGGTGACCATCGTGCACAACGGCTCCCTGTACCGCCTGCAGGCCACCAAGCTGGGCAAGCTGATACTGACCAAGTAAGGCGGCCGCCAGATCTCCTTCAACCGTGTTTCATCGTGGGGCGACTCGCGGGTCTTGCGACCCGACCAGTCGTTTTAGCCAGCCAACGGAAGTTCTTCTCTTTCGCGTAGCCACGCTTTTTTTCCCGACAGCCTTGCGATTGCCTCTCCAGCCGCCACGCGGCACCCATGAAAAAGCCGGCCTTTTCAGGCCGGCTTTTTTACATGGCGGCTACCGCCCTGGCTTACAGGCCGATGGCGGCGATGCCGGCGCGCGCCACCTGCGCGTCCTCGGTGGACTTGACGCCGCTCACGCCGACCGCGCCCAGGCAGTGGCCGTCCTTGAGGATCGGCACGCCGCCTTCGAGCATGCCGTCGATGGCCGGAGCCGACAGGAACGACGTGCGGCCGTTATTGATCATCTCCTCGTAGCCTTTGGTCTCGCGGCGGCCCAGGGCGGCGGTGCGCGCCTTGGCCTGGGCGATGTGCGCGGAGACGGCGGCGGCGCCGTCCAGGCGCTGCAGCCACAGCGGGTGGCCGCCCTCGTCGACGATGGCGACGGTCACGGCCCACTGGTGCTTCAGGGCCTCGGCCTCGGCGGCGGCGGCGATCTGCTTGAGGTCGGAAAGCTCGAGGGAGGAGACGGTTTTCATAAAAATACAGTTCAGGGAGTTTGGTTATGGAATTACGCGAGGCGCAAGCATAGCCATCCTGCCCGGCGGCACTGCACCTGCCACAGGACAAACATTGCTGACATGCAGGCGCGGGATGTGCCGCGCCCGGCAATCCGGGGGGCCATGCGCGGGTATTGCAAAAGCCGCGCAAAACCCTTACCTAAAATGGGCTGGACCGCTCTACACGCGGCCCTGAAAGCACTCCAGGAGAAACACACATGAACAACGGCATCACCCGTTTCGGCAGCGCCGCCAGCTACGGCCTGTCGCAGGAGCAGCGCCACCGCGTGCTGCGCAACACCTATTGGCTGCTGGCCCTGAGCCTGCTGCCCACCGTCGCCGGCGCCTGGCTGGGCGTGGCCACCGGCATCACCATGGCACTGCAGGGCGGCCTGGGGCTGATCGTCTTCCTGGGCGGCGCCTTCGGCTTCATGTTCGCCATCGAGAAGACCAAGAACTCGGCCGCCGGTGTGCCGGTGCTGCTGGGCTTTACCTTCTTCATGGGCTTGATGCTGTCGCGCCTGATCGGCGCCATCCTCGGCTTTTCCAATGGCGCCGAACTCATCATGACGGCCTTCGCCGGCACGGCGGGCGTGTTCTTCGTGATGGCCAGCCTGGCCACGGTCATCAAGCGCGACCTGTCGGGCATGGGCAAGTGGCTGTTCGTCGGCGCCATGGTGCTGATGGTCGGCGCCATCGTGAACGTCTTCGTCGGCTCCTCGGCCGGGATGATGGCGATTTCCGTGGCCGCCATCGGCATCTTCAGCGCCTTCATGCTGTATGACCTGAAGCGCATCCTGGACGGGGGCGAGACCAACTACATCAGCGCCACGCTGGCCTTGTACCTGGACCTGTTCAACGTCTTCCAGAGCCTGCTCGCCCTGTTGGGAATCATGGGCGGCGAGCGCGACTGAACCTGGCGCCCCTGCCCTGACCGGATGCCCTTGCATGCATCCGGCCCGCCCCACGCTCCAAGCCCTGCACCTCTCGGTGCAGGGCTTTTTGCTTGGCCCGGCTCAACTTTTCGCGCGCAGCAGCCGATAACCATCCATGCGTTCTCTGCACCCCCCGCCCCGCTCTTCCCTCGCCGCCGTCCGCACCAGAATGCGCCCGGCGCTGCTGGTGCTGCTGCTGGCGCTCGCCGGGTGCGAGATTCCCGGCCTGGGGCCGGACCCACGCGCACTGCAGCGCGAGGCCGAGGCCAAGGCCATCGGCGGCGCCTGCCGGCACGCGCTGCGTGGGCTGGAAGACTGCTTCACCCTGAACCCCAAGGCGGCCAAGGCGCAGGTTTTCGCCGGCTGGAAGGAGATGGACCAGTACATGCGCGAGAACAAGCTCGAGGGCACGCCCTCGGTGCTGACGCAGCTGGACAAGCCGGCCGAGGCGCCGGCCAAGGCTGCGCGCCGGCCCGCCAGGGACGAGGCGATCGACGACAGCCGCGAGCGCGACACGCGCAGCGGCCGCAGCTGAAGACCGGCACCGCCCGGCCCTGGGCGTGCCAGCCCTTGCCTATTACTATCAAAATAGTAGCTGCAGGCCCATATATTCAAAGGGCTTCAGCCTTTTTTGACCATTAATCTGCGCGTTCGAATACCGCCATGCTCTCGACGTGCGCGGTGTGCGGGAACATGTTGACCACGCCCGCCGCCGTGCAACGGTAGCCCGCCTGGTGCACCAGCAGCCCGGCGTCGCGCGCCAGGGTGGACGGGTTGCAGCTGACGTAGACGATGCGCGCCGGCGGCGTCCATCCCTCGTGGCCCGGGGGCAGAGGCCCCGCCCCTTCAGCGCCGATGCGCGCCTGGTGGATATCGGCCAGTGCCTTGGCCAGGGCGAAGGCGCCCTCGCGCGGCGGATCGACCAGCCACTTGTCGGCGCGGCCGTCGGCCATCAGCTGCGCGGGCGTCATCTCGAACAGATTGCGCGCCACGAATTCGGTTGCTGCCAGCGTCTGGCCCGCAGACCTTTGCGTCTGGTTCTTCGCATAGTTCTCGCGCGAGCGCGCGACCAGCGCCTCGCTGCCCTCGATGCCCAGCACCTCGCGCGCCTGTGTGGCCAGCGGCAGCGTGAAGTTGCCCAGGCCGCAGAACCAGTCGATCACGCGCTCGTTGCGGCCCACCTGCAGCAGCCGCAGCGCACGCGAGACCAGCACCCGGTTGATGTGCGGATTGACCTGCGTGAAGTCGGTCGGCCGGAACGGCATGGTGATGCCGAAGTCCGGCAGGTCGTAGGCCAGTGCCTCGCCACCCTGGCCATCCAGCAGGTGCACCGTGTCCGGCCCCTTGGGTTGCAGCCACCACTGCACGCCGTGCAGTGGGGCAAAGTCGCGCAGGCGCTGCACGTCTGCGGCCGACAGCGGCTCCAGGTGGCGCAGCACCAGCGCCGTGACGCGATCGCCACAGGCCAGCTCAATCTGCGGGCAGGTGTCGCGCGCGTCCATGGCGCCGATCAGCGCGCGCAGCGGCATGAGCAGCGCGTCGACGTGCGGTGGCAGGATCTTGCAGGTTTCCATGTCCGCGATGTAGCGGCTCTTGCGCTCATGGAAGCCGACCAGCACCGTGCCCTTCTTGGCGACGTACCGCACCGACAGGCGCGCGCGCCAGCGGTAGCCCCAGGCCGGGCCCTCGATGGGGCGCAGGATGCTCTCGGGACGCACCTTGCCCAGGTGCCACAGGTTGTCCTCCAGCACGCGCTGCTTGACGGCCACCTGGGCCACAGCGTCCAGGTGCTGCATCTTGCAGCCGCCGCAGGCGCCGGCGTGCAGGCCGAAGTGCGGGCAGCGCGGGCGCACGCGCAGGCTGGATTCGCGGTGGATCTCGGTGAGTGCCGCCTGCTCCCAATTGTTCTTGCGCCGTCCGGGCGTGGCGCTGACCAGCTCGCCGGGCAGCGCGCCGTCGATGAAGACCACCTTGCCGTCGGCGCGGCGCGCGACGCCCTGGGCGTCCAGGTCCATCGAGGTGACTTCGAGCCAGCCGGCGGGCAGCGGCGGCGTGTCGGACAGCGGGGTGGGATCGGGTGCCGCAGCGGCAGTGGAAATGGGGGTTTGGAGGGTGTTGTCGAGGGGGGCGCTCATAGCCCGATTGTCTCAGAGCGGGTTTTCCCGCAGGGCCGCATCAGCGCGGCGCGGCGCCGGCCGGCGGGCGCACCGCCGTGACCTCGATCTCCACCAGCCAGCCGGGATTGGCCAGCGCCGCCACCTGGAACACCGAGCGCACCGGCAGGCGCGGCTGGGCGGCGGTGCCGAAGTGCTGGGTATAGCCCTGCATGAAGCCGGCGAAATCCATCGCACCCCGCTTCGGATCGGCGACCAGGAAGACCTGCATCTTCACGATGTCGCCCATGTTCAGGCCGAGCGTGCGCAGCCGCTCCTCAATGCCGCGCAGCACGCCCAGCGTCTGGGTGCGCGTGTCGCCATAGGCCAGCGGGTCGCTGGCCGGGCGCGCCGCATCGACCACCGGCGGCACCTGGCCGGACAGGTAGACCGTGGTGGCGCCCGGCGGCACCTCGACGGCGGCGGCGATGGGGAAGTCCGAGCCGGGCGTGCGGTGGCGCACGACGTCGATGCTGGCGGGCGGCGCTGCGCAGCCGGCGAGCGCGGACAGCGCCGCGGCCGCGGCCAGGGCGCGCAGGGACATGGGGAAGCAGGAATGGTGGAAGGTCATGGCGTGCAGCAGTGGTGAGTGTTGAAGAAGGGGCGAGCGCCCGCGTGCCCCAGGCGTGGCGGACACAGGACGGCTGCGCGGGCGCACGGCGGTCATGTGGCGCAGTGCGCGTTCACTGCCGCTGCTTCTTCACCGCCTCCGGCGTGACGGCGTCCTGGTACTGGTTGCCGAAGTGCGTGCGGATGTAGTTCACCACGTCGGCCACCTGCTGATCGTCCAGCCGCTTGCCGAACGGCGGCATGCCGTGCAGGCCGTTGAGCACCACGTACACCGGGTAAGCGCCCGCGGCCAGGCGGGTGTTGCCCGCCAGCGCCGGGTAGAAGCCGGCGCCCTTGGCGCCTTCGCCTTGGGGCATGTGGCAGCCCTGGCAGATGGACTGGTACAGCTGCTGGCCGCCCTGCTCGACGAAGCGCTCGCCATCCGGCGAAAAGCGCGGGTTGAAGCCCGCCGGCTTGGCGGCATCCGGAGAGTCGCGATGGGTCATGGTGCGCTGCCCGGGGTGCTGCGGCGCGGGCAGCGGCGAGACATTGGCGACGGGCTTGGCCGGGGGCAGCGGCGAGACGTTGGCGGGAACGGTGGCGGGCTGTTGCGCAACGGCGGGGCCGGCGCTGCAGGCCAGGGCCAGCGCGGCGACGGCAGCGCCGCGCCAGGGGGTGGTATGGGTCATGGTCAGGCTCCTCGGAAGGTGGATCGGGCGCACAGGTGCAAGAGACGGCAGCTCAGGCCGCGGCCTGGGCGTGCTCGTGCAGGCGCTTGACGGCGTCCAGCGCCGACAGCACGGCGCCTTCCTGCCAGGCCGGGATGTAGGAGGCGTGCTCGCCCGCCAGCACGATGCGCCCGTCCACCGCGCACAGGTTTTTGTAATGCTGCTTGCGCGACTCGTCGGACCAGATGCCAAAGCAGCCGTTGATCCACGGGATGCGGTGCCAGCCCACCGACACGCCGTTTTGGAACTCCTGCCTGTACTGCGGGTGCAGCTGCGCGCCGAACTCCACCGCCGCGCGGACCCGGTCTTCAGGCTTCATGGCGGTGAATTCGAAGGCATGCGTGTTGTCGAACGCATATCCGCCCAGCAGCACCGCCGGGCCGGTGGTGTTGTAGTTGTTCGACGGGTACGAGATCTGCTCGATCGGCAGGTCGGTGTAGCTGATGCCGCCGAAGATGCGCTCGTCTTCTTCCCAGAAGCGGCGCTTGAACTGCAGCCCGACCTTGAACGACGCGCCGTAGGGCACGGCGGCAATCGCGGCCTTCATCGGGTCGCCCACCTGGATGTCGATCTGGCTCAGGATGGACAGCGGGATGGTGCACACGCACCAGTCGGCCTTGACCTGCTGCACGGCGCCGCCGTCCCCGCCCTGGTTCGCGTCCACCCAGCTCACCGTCACCCCCTGGGGCGACTGCTCGATCCTGGTGACCTTGCGGTGGTAGTGGACCAGCGAGCCCACCTGGCGCTCGAAGCCCTTGGCGATCATGTCCATGCCGCCCACCGGCTCGAAGATCGCCGTCTGGAACTCGTACAGCTGGCCGATGTTGATCTGCGACCACAGGCGCGAGCGCAGCAGGTCCTGCAGCGCGATCGGCTTGGACGGCTTGGCCAGCGGCATCAGCCCGCCGGCCGGGTCGCTGTCGTAGCCGCGGTACTCGCTGGCCGCGTGGCCCTCGCGGTAGCGGTACTGCGCGTCCAGCCCGCCCCAGGCCTTCAGGTCCTCCATCAGCAGCGCCAGGTCGTCCTGGGTGACGGCCTGGTCCAGCGCGTGGCTGTTGGCCGCCTTGGCCAGCAGCTCGGCCACGTAGCCGCGCGTGTCCGACTGGACGTGCCGAAAGCGCTGCGGCTTGCCGCCGAACGCCCTGGTCGAATGCACCAGGGCGTTGAAGTTCACCTGCATGAACGGTTCCAGCTGCACGCCGAAGCGCTTGCAGTAGTCCAGCAGCGCGTAGTGGTGGTAGGGCACGCGCCACGGCCCGGGGTTGATGTACAGGCCCTTGTCGAACTCGCAGGTTTGGCGCGTGCCGTCCAGCTCGGTGAACGAGTCGCCGCCGCGCAGTGACCAGCTGCGCCCGCCCGCGCGACCCTGGTACTCCAGGATCTGCACGTCGTAGCCGGCGGCGCGCAGTTCGTAGGCGGCGGTCATGCCGGCCAGGCCCGCGCCCAGGATGACGACCTTGCCGCCGCGCTTGGCGCGGCCCAGTTCCAGAGGTCCGCGGTAGCTCGATTCCTGCGCATGGCCGAGCGAGGCCATCGCCTGGTACATCAGACCGCCTCCAGCGGTCTTGCCGATCATCGACAACAGATGGCGGCGGCTGATTTCGGGGGGTTGTAGCGGCATGGTGTCTCCTGTGGTGCGGCGCGTGCCGGCAGGAGTGCCGGCCCGTGCCTGGGCCCGAGGAATCGCTTTGGCCATCCAGCGGTGCGATACCGGAGGCGGTCAAGGCGAAGAGAGAAACCATTGTTGAAAGAGCTGGCAACCTGTAAGCGCACGCCAAGGCGCGTCATGCCTGTAGGACAAGGCCTCACATACCGCCGAAGTCAGCGCGGGCAACAGCCGCCACTGCGGGGCCAGTCACCCGCTTTCTCGGAACGTGTTGACGCTCTCAGGCGCTACCGGCCAGATGGGATGCGCACTGCAGCAGCTTCAACGCTGCGGGCACTGGCGTCGGCGTGTGATACGCGATCGACTCAGCCGCGGTCCGCGACGGGTGCGCGGCGTGCGGTCACCGCCGGCACCACGGGCGGAAAAGCACCCTGGGCCGTCACCCCCACAGGCAGCCGGTTGAACTGCAGTACACAGGCATCGCTGTCCAGCGTGAACACCAGCGTGCCCCCGGGCACCACGCGGGGCACGGTCTCGTGCAGCTGGAACGACAGATCCACCGGCGGCGTCTGCGCCTGGTAGACGACCTGCCGGCGCGCGTCGTAGAGGATGTAGCACGCCGCCTGCGCGGCCTGCGCACCCAGCAGGGACAGCAGCAGCGCGACGGCGGCGCTGCGGGCGAAGGGATGGCGGGTGGTCATGGCGTCTCGCAGCAAAGCCGAGGGATGGCTGATTATGCTGGCCCGGCGCGGCTGGCCTGCAGGCGCTCAGCCCAAGTGCAGTTGGTGCGAGTGCTTGACCTCTTCCATCACCGCGTAGGTGCGCGTCTCGCGCACGCCCGGCAGCTGCCACAGCACTTCGCCGGCGAACTGGCGGTAGGCCGCCATGTCGGCGGTGCGAGTCTTGAGCAGGTAGTCGAAGCCGCCCGCGACCATGTGGCATTCCATGATCTCGGGGTGTACCTGCACCGCTGCCTTGAACTGCTCGAACACATTGGGCGTGGTGCGGTCCAGCAGCACCTCGACGAAGACCAGCATGCCCGCGCCCAGCTTCAGGGGGTTCAGCCGCGCCTCGTAGCCGAGGATGAAGCCATCCCGCACCAGCCGCTGCACGCGCGCCAGCACTGCCGTCGGCGACAGCGCCACCGCCTCGGCCAGCTTCAGGTTGGACAGCCGCCCGTCGGCCTGCAGGATCTTCAGGATGCGCAGGTCCACACGGTCCAGACCTTCGGCGATGTCGGCTTTCATGTACGGATTATTCGGTTGCTTGGCACGATTTTGGTGATTCATTCGAGCGGCCTTTGCCGATGATCCGGCCATGGACACCCACGCCGCCCCCGCCCACGACCCGCACGCCTGCGCTGCGGCCGCGCAGCCCGCGTTCTTTCCGCGCCCGCCGGATACCGACCCGCTGCGCCGCGCCATCACTGCCGCCTGCCGCCCGCCTGAACCCGCAGCGCTGGCGCCGCTGCTGGCCGCCGCGCGCCTGCCGCCCGCCCTGCAGCAGGCGGTGCAGGAGCGCGCCCTGGCACTGGGGCGCGGCCTGCGCGAGCGCGAGCAGGACGGCGGCCGCGCCGGGCTGGTGCAGGCCCTGTTGCAGCAGTTCGCCCTGTCCTCGCACGAGGGCGTGGCGCTGATGTGCCTGGCCGAAGCCCTCTTGCGCATCCCCGACGCCGCCACGCGCGACGCGCTGATCCGCGACAAGGTCGGCAGCGGCGACTGGGCCGCGCACTTGGGGCGCAGCCCGTCGCTGTTCGTCAACGCCGCCACCTGGGGGCTGCTGCTGACCGGGCGGCTGGTGGCCACGCACAGCGAATCAGGGCTGAAGGACACACTGCGCCGCCTCACCGCACGCGGCGGCGAGCCGTTGATCCGCAAAGGCGTTGATGTGGCCATGCGCCTGATGGGCGAGCAGTTCGTCACCGGCCAGACCATCGCCGAGGCGCTGGCGCGCGCGCAGAAGCTGGAGGCGCGCGGCTTTCGCCATTCCTACGACATGCTGGGCGAGGCCGCGCTGACCGCCGATGACGCGGCGCGCTACCAGCAGGCCTACGTGGACGCCATCCACGCCATCGGCCGCGCCAGCGCCGGGCGCGGCGTGTACGACGGCCCGGGCATCTCCATCAAGCTCAGCGCGCTGCACCCGCGCTACCAGATGGCGCAGTGGCGGCGTGTGATGGACGAGCTGTACCCGCGCCTGCTGAGCCTGGCGCAACTGGCGCGCCAGTACGGCATCGGCCTGAACATCGACGCCGAGGAAGCCGACCGGCTGGAGCTGTCGCTGGACCTGCTCAAGCGCCTGTGCGCCGAGCCATCGCTGGCCGGTTTCGACGGCATCGGCTTCGTGGTGCAGGCCTACCAGAAGCGCTGCCCGGCCGTGCTCGACTGGCTTGTCGCCCTGGCGCGGCGCAGCGGTCACCGGCTGATGGTGCGGCTGGTCAAGGGCGCGTACTGGGACAGCGAGATCAAGCGCGCGCAGGTGGAAGGCCTTGCGGACTACCCGGTCTACACCCGCAAGGCACACACCGACGTGGCCTACCTGGCCTGCGCGCAGAAGCTGCTGGCTGCGCCGGATGCCATCTATCCGCAGTTCGCCACGCACAACGCGCAGACCCTGGCCAGCGTCAGGGAAATGGCCGGCCCGCAGCGCTGGCAGCCCGGCCAGTACGAGTTCCAGTGCCTGCACGGCATGGGCGAGCCGCTGTACGAGCAGGTCGTGCCCCAGCGCCCGTGCCGCATCTACGCCCCGGTGGGCACGCACGAGACGCTGCTGGCCTACCTGGTGCGCCGGCTGCTGGAGAACGGCGCCAACACCTCGTTCGTGAACCGCGTGGCCGACGCCGGCCTGCCGCTGGAAGCGCTGGTGGAGGACCCCGTGGCCGCCGTCGATGCACAGGCGGCGCAGGACGGCGGCGTGGCCGGCCTGCCGCACCCGCGCATCCCGCTGCCGCGTGCGCTGTACGGCGCGGTGCGCGCCAACGCGCGCGGCTGGGACCTGGCGTCGCCGCCGGTGCTGCGCGCGCTGGAGCAGGCGCTGGGCGAAAGCCGCAGACGGGCTGTCGAAGCCGCGCCGCTGGTGGCGCAAGCTCCAGATTCGATTCATGAGCCAAATCGGCCTCTGGCCCATATGGATCACAGGCCTCCAGCTATTGAAACAATAGCGAAAAGCCCCGTGCAGGTGCGCAATCCGGCGGACCATGCCGACTGCGTCGGCCAAGTGCGCGAAGCGGAGGCCGCCGACGTGGACGCCGCCCTGGCCGCCGCCGTTGGCGCGCAGCCCCTGTGGGCCGCGACGCCCGCCACCGAACGCGCCGCGCTGCTGCGCACTGCCGCCGACCGGCTGGAGGCCGAGGCGTTGCATTTCCTGCCCCTGCTGGTGCGCGAGGCCGGCAAGACCGCCGCCAACGCCGTGGCCGAGCTGCGCGAGGCAGTGGACTTCCTGCGTTACTACGCCGCGCAGGTCGAGGCCCAGTTCGACAACGCCGGCTACCTGCCGCTGGGCCCGGTGGCCTGCATCAGCCCCTGGAACTTCCCGCTGGCCATCTTTGTGGGCCAGGTGGCAGCGGCGCTGGCCGCGGGCAACGTGGTGCTGGCCAAGCCGGCCGAGCAGACGCCGCTCGTCGCCCACGAGGCCGTGCGCCTGCTGCACGCCGCCGGCATCCCGCGCGGCGCGCTGCAGCTGCTGCCCGGCGCGGGCGACACCGTCGGCACGCAGCTGGTGGCGGACGCGCGCGTGCAGGGCGTGCTGTTCACCGGCTCGACCGAGGTCGCGCGGCTGCTGCAGCGCACGCTGGCGCAGCGCCTGGGCGCCCACGGCCAGCCGGTGCCGCTGGTGGCCGAGACCGGCGGGCAGAACGCGCTGATCGTCGATTCCTCCGCCCTGCCCGAGCAGGTGGTGGCCGACGTGCTGGCCTCGGCCTTCGACAGCGCTGGCCAGCGCTGCTCGGCGCTGCGCGTGCTGTGCCTGCAGCAGGACGGCGCCGAGCGCACGCTGGCCATGCTGCGCGGCGCGCTGGCCGAGCTGCGCGTGGGCGACCCGGCGCGGCTGGCGACCGATGTCGGGCCGGTCATCGACGCCGAGGCGCAGGGCGCCATCCAGGATTACATCGCGCGCCGCCGCGCTACAGGACGGCGCGTGCTGCAGGGCGCTCTGCCGGCCGATACAGAACGCGGCACCTTCGTGCCGCCCACGCTGATTGAGCTGGACCGCGTGGCCGAACTGGGCCGCGAGGTTTTCGGGCCGGTGCTGCACGTCGTGCGCTACGCGCAGGACGCGCTGCCCACGCTGCTGGCGCAGATCAACGCCACCGGCTACGGCCTGACTCAAGGGCTGCACACGCGCATTGACGAGACCGTGGCGCGCGTGGCGGCCAGCGCATGTGCCGGTAACCTGTATGTGAACCGCAACTTGGTGGGCGCCGTGGTCGGCGTGCAGCCCTTCGGCGGCGAGGGCTTGTCGGGCACCGGCCCGAAGGCCGGCGGGCCGCTCTATCTGCTGCGCCTGCTGGCGGCGTACCCGCCCGGCGCCGCGCGCGCGGCCATCGGCCACACGGCGGCGCAGCCGGTGCAGGACGGCGCCCAGGCCGACCTGCTGGCGCCGCTGCGAGCGCTGCAGGTCTGGCTGGGTACGCACGGCGAGCCGGCGCTGGCGCAGAGCTGCGCGGCACTGGCCGCGGCGTCGTGCGCTGGCCTGTCGGCGCGGCTGCCCGGCCCGACCGGCGAGCGCAACGACTACCACCTGCCGCCGCGCGCCGCCGTGCCCTGCCTGGCCGAGCCCGCCAGCGACGCGGCGCGCCTGCGGTTGCTGGCCAGCGTGCTGGCCGTGGGCGCCAGCGCTCTGTGGCCGGCCGACGCCGGCGCCGCCGCGTTGCGGGCGGCGCTGCCGGCCGCCGTGCAGGCGCGCATCACCTTGGTGCAGGACTGGCGCGGCGCGGACATCGGCGCCGTGCTGCTGGACGGCGACGACGCCCACACCGCCGCTACGCTGCAGGCCCTGGCCGAGCGGCCCGGCGCGCTGGTCGGCCTGGCGCGTGTGCGCGGCCTGGACGATGCCCTGGCGGCCCTGCCCCGGCTGGTGCTGGAGCGCGCGCTGAGCGTCAACACCGCCGCCGCCGGCGGCAACGCCAGCCTGATGACGCTGGCCTGAGGGTTGTACGGCATGTTGGCGAATTTCATGGTGGAAACCGCCTCCAGCCCTTGAATACCAAGGGCTGACAGCTATTCCTTCGATAGCGCCAACGGCTGCGGTGCCAGCGCGGCGCGCGCCAGCACCCGCGCCACCCAGTCGATGAACACCTGCACCCGCGCGCCGGGGTGGCGGTTCGCCGGGTAGGCGGCATACAGCGACATGGCGGGCTGGCGCCAGTCCGCGAGGACCGGCACCAGCGCGCCCCGCGCCAGCGTATCTCCGCCGCCAGGAAATGCGGCAACCAGACCAGGCCCAGCCCGGCCACGCCGGCGGCCAGGCTGGCGCAGGCATCGTCCAGCACCAGCCGGTGCGGCAGGCGCACGGCCACGCGCTCACCCGCGCGCTCCAGCACCGGCAGCAGCGGCGCACCGCCGGGCGCCCAGGCCAGCGCGACCATGGCGTGGCCGCTGTCGGCCAGGGCGGCGGGGTGTTCCGGCAGGCCCACGCGCGCCAGATAGGCCGGTGCGGCGAAAACGCCCAGCGGCAGCTCGCCCACGCGCCGCGCCACCAGCGCCGGGTTGGCTATGGCGCCGCCGCGCACCACGCAGTCGACGCCGGCGGCCAACAGATCGACCGCGCGGTCGCTCACACCCATCTCGATGTGCAGCGCCGGGAAGGCGTCGAGCAGTTCGGGCAGCGCCGGCACCAGCACGTGCCGCGCCAGCGGCCCGGGCACGTCCACGCGCAGCCGCCCGGCCGGCTGCACGGCCGCGCCGGCGATGGCCGCATCGGCGGCGTGCAGGTCGGCCAGCAGGCGCACCACGCGCTCGTAGTACGCCTGCCCCTCGGGCGTGACCTGCACGCGGCGCGTGGTGCGGTGCAGCAGGCGCCCGCGCAGGCGCGCCTCCAGCTGCTGCACCAACTGCGACACGCTGGCACGGCCCAGGTGCAGGGTCTGCGCGGCGCGCGTGAAGCTGCCGGTTTCGACCACGCGCGCAAAGGCCTGCAGGGCATCGAAACGGTCCATGCCACCTCCACAAGGCAAAGCGCCGGATTGTCCTCCGAGCGCGAACACTGTTGCGCGCGATGGCGCATTGATGCCGGTGCCGAAGCTTCCTACAGTCGGTTTTCTCTTGATATATTGAAAGTCCGACCTCCATGCCCCAGCAACGCGATGCGGTATTTCCCGCCGGCCCCCAGACGCTGTACGAGCGCAACCATTATTCACCTGCCATTCGCGCCCATGGCCTGCTGTTCGTCTCTGGCCAGGTTGGCAGCCGCAAGGATGGATCGCCCGAGCCGCATGTACCCACGCAGGTACGCTTGGCATTCGCGCATTTGAATGCGGTATTGCATGCCGCCGGTTGCACCTTCCAGGATGTGATCGACGTAACGGTGTTCGTCGTCGATCCGCAGCAGCACCTGCAGGCGGTATGGGACGTGGTGCTGCAGCACTGGGGCGAGGCGCCCTACCCGGCGCTGACCGGCGTCGGCGCGACCTGGCTGTCGGGTTTCCATTTTGAAATCAAGGTGATTGCGAAAATCCCCGAAACCGCCGCCAATCGATAATCTCAGGGAAATCCATTCGAGATTTCTGGCGCCTTAATATTGCGTTAATGCTTGGATATTAATATGGAAGGTTTTCATTATAGAATGCATCCTGAATATCCAAGTCCGCGCTTGATTGTCGTCAATAAATAATCCGAGCAAATCACCATAATCGGGGTCACGCATTGAATAAAGAGTGAATACCCCGATGCCCGACCATATCTCTGCCCCACGCCCTGAGACGCCCCTTTCCGCCCCGGCCACCAAGCGCACCTTCCTGCAGGAACTGGTCGGCCTGGCCACCGCCTTCGGCCTCACCGCCGCCGCCGGCCCGGCCGCTGCCGTCAGCCTGCCCGGCACCACCCAGCCGCCGCGCCGCCCCGGCATGAAAGGCAAGCGCTTTGGCATGCTGGTGGACATCCGCAAGTGCATCGGCTGCCAGGCGTGCACGGTGAGCTGCTCAGTGGAGAACCAGCCGCCCATCGGCCAGTTCCGCACCACGGTGCTGCAGTACGAGATCGACAAGCCCGACGGCTCCATGCCCGCCATGGTCAGCCTGCCGCGCCTGTGCAACCACTGCGAGGAGCCGCCTTGCGTGCCGGTGTGCCCGGTGCAGGCCACGTTCCAGCGCACCGACGGCATCGTGCTGGTGGACAACGAGCGCTGCGTGGGCTGCGGCTACTGCGTGCAGGCCTGCCCGTACGACGCGCGCTTCATCAACCACGAGACGCAGACCGCCGACAAGTGCACCTTCTGCGAGCACCGGCTGGAGGTCGGCCTGCTGCCGGCCTGCGTGGAGAGCTGCGTCGGCGGCGCGCGCGTCATCGGCGACCTGAACGACCCAAACAGCGAAATCAACCGCCGCATGGCCGCGCACAAGGAAGGCACCAAGGTGCTGAAACCTGGCATGAAGACCGAGCCGCGCGTGTTCTACATCGGCCTGCCCGACGAGTTCGTCAACGGTGTCGACGGCCAGGCCAGCGTGCGCCTGGTGGCCGAGCACTGACCGAGCGCAGCACAAGACAAGAGAGGACCCCATGCAGATCACCGAACTGCTCACCCCCGCCTACGACGTGGCTTGGCTGCCCTGGGCGGTGCAATATTTCTTCCTGGTCGGCGTGGCCACCGGAGCGGCGCTGCTGGTGGCCGCCTGCAGCTACGGCAGCGCGGGCACGCGCCTGCGCCGCCTGCTGCCCACCGCCGTGCTGGTGCTGGCCGTGAGCGCCATTGCCGCGCCGGTGTCGCTGCTGGCCGACCTGCACCAGCCGTTTCGCTTCTGGCACTTCTACGCCCACTTCACGCCCTGGTCGTGGATGTCGGTGGGCGCGCTGCTGCTGCCGGCCTTCATCGGCCTGTCGCTGGCGGCCTGCGCTGCCTGGTGGCTGGGGCGCGTGCAGTGGCTGCGGCTGCTGGCGCCGCTGCTGGTGCTGTCGGCGTTGAGCATCACGCTCTACACCGGCGCCGAGATGATGGTGGTGCGCGCGCGCCCGCTGTGGAACACGCTGTGGGTGCCGATCAACCTGGCGCTGACCGGCTGGCTGGCTGCCGTGGGCGTGGCCTTCATCCTGGAGCGCTTTCTGCCCGCGCACCAGCGGCCTGATGCGATCAGCCTGCAGCTGCTGCGCGCCATCGGCCTGTGGCTGGCCGCCGCGCTGGTGCTGGTCGCCTTGTTGTGGGCGGCCACCGGCTTGATGGGCGGCAACGCCTCGTTCGACGCCGCGCTGCGCCTGGTGCGCCAGTTCCCGGTCTGGCGCGACGGCATGCTGCTGTCGGCCATCGGCGGCGTGGCGGTGATGGCGGCGCTGGTGCGCGGCAAGTGGCGCCTGGACCGCCGCGGCTACACCCTGGTCCTGGGCCTGGGCCTGGCCGCCTCGGCCTGGGCCTTCCGCTGGGCGCTGTTCATGAGCGTACAGGGCGTGCCCAAGTTCGGCGCCGGCCTGTACCTGTACAGCATGCCGCTGGGCAGCGACGGGCTGATGGGCATGCTGGGCGTGCTGGGCCTGTGCGTGGCGCTGGTGGCTGCGGCCAGCTGGGCGCTGGAAGTGTGGCCGTCGCGCCAGCAGCCAGCGCTGCAACGCGCCGCCGCATGAGCCTGGCGCCCGCCTCTGGCTCCCTCTCCCGCTGGCGGGAGAGGGCGGGGGTGAGGGTGGCGGCCGGCAGCGGGCGCGGCGCCCGAACCGGCCCTCACCCCCGCCCTTTCCCCCACGGGGAGAGGGAGTGAAGCCAGCACGCATCAAAACCGCCCTGCACCCATGAACAACAAGCGCCTGCAGCTACTGAAAACATAGCTTTCTGCCCGCGCATCCCCGATGGAAAGAGAGTCCTCCATGACCGACAAGAAGCCCCCCCGCACCGCCCCCACGCCTGAAGCCCAAGAGCCCGACGTGCGCCGTCGCCGCCTGCTGCTGCGCGGCGGCGCCGTCGCCGGTGGCCTGACGGCCTTTGCCGCCGGCTATGGCGAAGTGGTCGCCAAGGGCGCCAAGGGATTGATGACCGGCAGCGCCGGCACTACCACGCCCAGCGCCACGCGCGGCAACTCGCTCACGCCCGAGTTCCGCATCGACCCGGTCAGCGGAAAGCTGACCACCCAGCCCGGCCAGGTGGTCAGTCCCAGCAGTTGCCTGGGCTGCTGGACGCAGTGCGGCGTGCGCGTACGCGTCGATACGCACAAGGGCGAGATCATCCGCATCGCCGGCAACCCCTACCACCCGCTGGCCACGACCAACGCCGCGCCCATGGGCGCGCCCGTGCGCGAGGTCTACGCCATGCTCGGCGGCGACCACGGCCTGGAAGGCCGCGCGACATCGTGCGCCCGCGGCTCGGCCATGCTGGAGCACCAGACCTCGCCCTACCGCGTGCGCACCCCGCTCAAGCGCGTCGGCCCGCGCGGCTCGGGCCAGTGGCAGAGCATCTCGTTCGAGCAACTGATCCAGGAGGTCTGCCACGGCGGCGACCTGTTCGGCGAAGGGCATGTGGACGGCCTGAAGCAGATCCGCGACGTCAAGACGCTGATCGACGAGGCGAACCCCGAGTACGGGCCGAAGTCCAACCAGCTGGTCTTCACCGATGCCTCGAACGAAGGTCGCACGCCGCTCATCAAGCGCTTCGCCGGCCCGGCGTTTGGTACGGTGAACTTCGCCAACCACGGCGCGTACTGTGGCCAGACCTACCGCGTGGGCACGGCCGCCGCCCTGGGCAACATCCCCGGCATGCCGCACGGCAAGCCGGACTGGAAGAACTCGCGCTTCGGCCTGTTCCTGGGCACGGCGCCGGCGCAGGCGGGCAACCCGTTCCAGCGCATGGGCCGCGAGTTGGCGGAAGCCCGGTCGCGCGAGGACAACAGCTACCAGTACGTCGTCATCTCGCCCATCCTGCCGACCTCGTCCAGCCACGCCGCGGGCGACAACAACCGCTGGATTCCCATCAAGCCGACCACCGACCTGGCGCTGGCCATGGCGCTGATCCGCTGGATCATCGACCACGAGCGCTACGACGCTCGCTTTTTGTCGCAGCCCGGCCCGGTAGCCATGGCCGCCGCCGGCGAGGCGTCGTGGAGCAACGCCACGCACCTCTTGATCAACGACCCGAAGCACCCGCGCCACGGACAGTTTCTGCGCGGCGCGGACATCGGCCTGCCCCTGCCCGCGCCGGTGGACGAGAAGACCCCGGCCGAGGACGTGTACGTGGTGCAGCTGGCCGACGGCAGCCTCAGCGCCCACACCACGGCCCAGCCCGCCGAGATCTTCGTCGAGCGCAGCTTCACCCTGCCGCGCGCAGCAGACGCCACCGAAGACCCCGCCCCGGTGGCGGTGTGCTCGTCGCTCGTCATGCTGCGCACCGAGGCGCGGCGCAAGACGATCCAGGAATACTCCGACATCTGCGGCGTGCCCGTGGCCGAGATCGAGGACCTGGCGCGCGAGTTCACCAGCCACGGCAAGCGCGCGGTGGCCAACTCGCACGGCGGCACCATGAGCGGCTCGGGCTTCTACACGGCCTATGCGATCGCCATGCTGAACAACCTGATCGGCAACCTGAACGTCAAGGGCGGTTGGGTCATGGACGCTGGCCCGTTCGGCCCCTTCGGCCCCGGCCCGCGCTACAACTTCGCAAAATTCGACGGCCAAGTAAAACCCACCGGCGTGTCCCTGTCGCGCACGCGCTTCCCGTACGAGAAGACCAGCGAGTTCAAGCGCAAGAAGGAGGCCGGCCAGAACCCCTACCCGGCGCGCGCGCCGTGGTACCCGGCGCCGGGCAACATGAGCAGCGAGATGGTGGCGGCGGGCCTGCTGGGCTACCCCTACCCGCTCAAGGCGTGGATCAATCACATGGCCAATCCGGTGTATTCCATCGCCGGCTTCGAGCACGCCGTGGTGCCGTCGATCAAGGACGTGAAGAAGCTGCCGCTGTTTGTCTCGGTCGATCCGTTCATCAACGAGACCTCGGCGCTGGCCGACTACATCGTGCCGGACACGGTGACGTACGAGAGCTGGGGCATCGGCGCGCCCTGGGCCGACGTGATCGCCAAGACCTCGACCGTGCGCTGGCCGGTGGTCGAGCCCGCCACCGCGCGCACCGCCGACGGCCGGCCGGTGAACCTGGAGAGTTTCCTGTTCGCCATCGCCAAGGAACTGGAGCTGCCCGGCTTCGGCAAGGGCGGCATGAGCACAAAGGACGGCGAGCCGGTCGATCTGGAATGCGCCGAGGACTTCTACGTGCGCGGCATCTCCAACATCGCCTACCAGGCCGGCCGCCCGGTGCCCGAGGCGAGCGACGACGACATCGAGATCACCGGCCTCGCGCGCTGGATGCCCGAGGTGCAAAAGCGCCTCAAAGACGAGGAAGTGCGCCGCGTCGCCATGGTCATGAGCCGCGGCGGGCGCTTCGACACGGTGGACGAGTCGTGGAAGGACGACCACATCAAGGCGGCGTACAAATTCCCGGTGCAGATCTGGCACGAGGGGCTGGCGAAGATGCGCCACTCGATGACGGGCGAGCGCTACATGGGTTGCCCGACGTGGTTCCCGACGCGCTTTGCGGACGGCTCGGCCATGCGCGAGCACTATCCCGAGTCGGAATGGCCGCTGACTATGAGCTCGTACAAGTCGAATCTGATGAGCAGCATGTCGATCGGCGTCAAGCGGCTGCGACAGGTGCACCCACACAACCCGATCAGCCTGCACAAGGAAGATGCGGCGCGCTTTGGCATCGCCAACGGGGATGCGATCGAGGTCAGCACGCCGGGGGCCAGGGTGCAGGGGGTGGCGCTGGTGAGGAGTGGCGTGGCGCGGGGGACGGTGGCCATCGAGTACGGGTATGGGCACCGGCAGCTGGGGGCGGCGGCGCACCGGATCGATGGCAAGGAGACGGCGCACAACCCGCAGCATGCGCAGGGGGTGAATCTGAACGACCTGGGGTTCACGGATCCGACGCGGCCGGAGAAGGACAACGTGTGGATCGACTGGGTGTCAGGGGCGGTGGTGCGGCAGGGGTTGCCGGTGCGGGTGCGCAAGGTGTGAGGGCGCTTCTTTTTGATAGCTGGTTGCGTTTTGTTGGTGCGGGCTTGAGGGTGTTTTGCCCTTGGGTCTTTGTTGGAGGTGGCTGGCCGGGACTCGCCCCGGCGGGCTACCTACTTTCTTGTCGCACGACAAGAAAGTAGGCAAAGAAACGTGCTCCGCAGGCTGCGTCCCCCACGCGCTGTCGCGCGTGGGGGCAGCCTTTGAAGGGGGTGGTCGGGAGAAGGAACAGCCAAACAGCCGGGACAGCCGCGCCGCGTGGTCTTCACTCCCTCTCCCGCAGGGCGGGAGAGGGCTCGGGTGAGGGTGGGAGGGCTGGTACAGGCGCAGCGCCCGAACCATCGCCCCCTCACCCCCGCCCTCTCCCCCTGGCGGGGGCGAGGGAGCAAGAGGGCCGCTGTCTGTCATCAGGCCGCGCGCAGCGCCGGCCTCTCCCCGCTCCCGCCTTCGCCCCTTTAAGGCTGCGCCTGGGGCGGGGCGCTGGCGGGGGGGCATGGGCGTCGCAGCGCCCATGCTTCGTCATCTAGCTGGCCGCAGCTGTTTGAACGGAGCTGCGCAGCAGCGCAGTGAGTTCTGCGGCCCACCCCGCAAGCGTCCCGCCCCAGGTCTGCCCCTTCGCGCCAGCGAAGGGGTCGCAGCCGTGGGGCCGTGTCCTTTGCTTCCTTTCTTGCTCGTGCAAGAAAAGGAGGTCGCCCGCCGGGGCGAGTCCCGGCCAGCAACATCAAAAACGAGCCACCCGCCCCACACCACCAACGAGGCATCATCCAGCCATGCACATCCTGATCGTCGAGGACAACGCGCTCGTCGCCAGCGGCATCCGCACCGGCCTGGAGCTGCACAGCCTGCACGCCGACATCGCCCCCACCGCCGCCGCCGCCCAGTCCCACATCGGCGCCCGCACCTACGACGCCTGCGTGCTCGACCTCGGCCTGCCCGACGGCAACGGCCTGGACCTGCTGCGCCGCTGGCGCGCCGCCGGCCTGGCCATGCCGGTGCTCATCCTCACCGCCCGCGGCACCCTGCAGGACAAGGTCGCCGGCTTCGAGGAAGGCACGGACGACTACCTGACCAAGCCCTTCGACCTGCCCGAGCTTGCCCTGCGCCTGCAGGCCCTGGTGCGCCGCGCCGGCGGCCGTGCCAGCGACCGCGTCACGCTAGGCGCGTGCGAGATCGACATGGCCGGCGCCAGCGTGCACCTGCGTGGCCAGCCGGTGGAGCTGTCGCGCCGCGAATGGGCGCTGCTCGAAGCGCTGGTGCAGGCGCGCGGGCGGGTGCTCAGCACCGCGCAGCTGCACGACCGCCTGTACGGGCTGGACGGCGAGGTCGGCAGCAACACCGTGAACGTGCACGTGCACCACCTGCGCAAGAAGCTCGGCGCCGGCGTGGTGGACACAGTGCGCGGCCTGGGCTTTCGCCTGGGCGAGGGCTGCGGCGCCGACCTTCCGCATCCAACCGCATGAACCCCCTGCCCTCTGGCGCGCCGGCCGCCGGCACGCCGCCCACCCACAGCCTGCGCCGCCGCCTGGTGCTCGGCCTGGCGCTGGCCACCTGCGTGCTGTGGGGCGTCGTCGGCTGGTGGCGCGTGGGCGTGCTGCAGGCCGAACTGGAGGCCATGCTGGACGAGCGCCTGGTGGCCTCGGCCAAGATGGTCGCCAGCATCGTGCACCAGTTCCAGCCCGCCGCGCAGCCCGGCGCCGGCGGCGCGCCGTCGCCGGACGATGCGGCGCACCTGGACTCGCTGATCGCCCGCGACGGCGTGGCCTGCGAGGTCAGTCTGGTGCGCAGCGAGGTCGAGGTGCTGCCCCTAGCGCGCACCGGCGACGCGCCAGCGCACTCGACCCTGGGCGCACCGGGCTTCGGCCATGTCACCAAGGGCGGCAAGGCCTGGCGCACCTATGTGCTGCAGGACGGCGAGCTGCGCGTGGCCACCGCCGACCGGCTGGACCAGCGCGCGCAGCTGGCGCAGTCGGCCATGCGCTCGCTGGTGCTGACCTTCGCCGTCGCGCTGGCCGGCGTGTGGCTGCTGGTGTGGTGGCTGGTCGGGCGCGGCCTGCGCCCTTTGGCGGCGCTGGGGCGCGAGCTGCGCGCGCGCCAGCCGCGCGCCGACACCCCCGTGCAGGCCGGGCGCGACGTGCGCGAACTCGCGCCCCTGGTCGCCAGCCTGAACGCCCTGCTGGCGCGCGCGCGCAGCGCCATCGAGCACGAACGCCGCTGGACGGCCGACGCCGCGCACGAGCTGCGCACGCCACTCACCGCCATCAAGACCCAGGTGCAGGTGGCGCAGATGGCGCTGGCCGCGCCCGGCCGCGCGGTGCTGGCGGACGCGGCCCTGGCCGACGCGCTGCGCGGCATCGCGCACCTGCACGGCACGCTGGAGCAACTGCTCGACCTGGCCCGCCTGGAAAGCACGGACCCGGCGGCCGGCGCGCACACCACCCAAGGGCCCGAGCTGCTGCAGGCGCTGGAACTGGCGCTGCAGCAATCCACCCAGCGCGCGCAGGACGAGCGCGGCGATGCATCGCCGATCGCGTTGCGCCACGTACCCGACGACCCGGCCGCCTGGCAGGACGTGCGGCTGGCCGTGCCCCCCGCGCTCGTCACCAGCGCTGCCGGCAACCTGCTGGACAACGCCCTGCGCCACCACCGCGGCGACGCGCCGGTCGAATGCACGCTGGCGCTGCTGCGCTGGCCCGGGCAGCCGCACGGCGCGGTCGAGCTGCGGGTGCGCGACCACGGCCCGGGCCTGAGCGAAGAGGAATGCGCCCAGGCGACACAGCGCTTCTGGCGCAAGGGCGCCAGCAGCAGCGGCGGCAGCGGCCTGGGCCTGACGCTGGTGCAGCGCATCGCCGAGAGCGCCGGCGGCACGCTGGTGCTGGAGCCGGCCGATCCCGGCCTGTGCGCGCGGCTGCGCTGGCCGGTGCAGACCGGCGCCCTGCCGCCCGAAGGAGCGATCCCATGACCCACCGAAACCCTCCATGCACGCGCAGATGCTGACGCTGGGCCCGCTGGTGCTGCCCTGGGCGGGGCTGCTGGCGCTGCTGGCCTGGCTGAGCGGCAGCACGCTGCACGACCGGCTGCTGCGCCGCGCCGGCCTGCCGCCCGGCCCGCACGCCTGGGCGCTGGCCCTGGCGGTGCTGGCCGCCGCGCGCCTGGCCTTCGTGCTGCGCTACGCCGGCGACTACGCCGCCGCGCCCTGGACGGCGCTGGACATCCGCGACGGCGGCTGGGCACCCATCTGGGGCTGGGCCGCGGGCGCGGTGTATGCCGGCGTGCTGTGGCTGCGCCGCCGCCCCGCGCGCCGCGCCGTGGCCGCGGGTCTGGCGGCCGGCGCCTGCCTGTGGCTCGCCGGCCAGCTAGCCCTGCGGCTGGCGCAGCCGCGCACACCGATCACCCTGCCCGACTGGCAGGGCGTGGCGCTGGACGCGCGCAGCGTGCGCCTGTCCGATTTGCAGGGCCGGCCGCTGGTGGTCAACCTGTGGGCCAGCTGGTGCCCGCCGTGCCGGCGCGAGATGCCGGTGCTGCGCCAGGCGCAGCAGCAGCACCCGCAGGTGCGCTTCCTGTGGGTCGACCAGGGCGAGGCGCCCGAGGTGGTGCTGGCCTTTGCCCGCGCCCAGGGGCTGCCCGAGGCGGACGTGCTGCTGGATGTGCGCTCGGAGCTGGGCCAGCGGCTCGGCCACCGCGCGCTGCCGACCACGCTGTTCTTCGGCGCCGACGCCCGGCTGGCGGCGGTGCGCAGTGGCGAGCTGTCGGCCGCCACGCTGGCCGAACACCTGGCGCGCATCCGGCCCCCGCCGCTCTCCGGTCAACTACCAAAACAATAGCAGACCGTCGTTTATTCATGCCGACCGGCGGCACAAAAGACCTGAAACCACGGCGCCAGGGCCGTGACCGGCCTCAGCGCATCACGGCCTGCAGCGCCTGGGTCAGCTCGTTCTCGCCATAGGGCTTTTGCAGGTGCACGGGCGGCACGCTCCACGCGCCGGGGGCCACCGTCACCGGGTCGTAGCCGGAGGCGAACACCACGCGCAGCCCGGGGATGCGCCGCGCCGCCTCGGCGGCCAGCTCGGTGCCCGAGCGTCCGGGCAGGCTGATGTCGGTGATCAGCACGTCCACCGGCTGACCTTCGAGCAACTGCAGCGCACGCGCCGCATCACCGGCCTGCAGCACGCTGTGCCCCAGGTCGGCCAGCATGTCGGCGGTGATGGTGCGGATCAGCTCCTCGTCCTCGACCAGCAGCACACGCAGCGGCGCAGCCCTGCCCGCGGGTCCCGGCGTCGCTGCCCCGGGTTCGCGCCCCGGGGCCGGGGCAGCAGCAGCGGCGTCCTGTGCGCTGCCGCGCTGCTGCTGGCCGCGCAGCGCATGGCGTACCTTGCGCGCCAGCTGCTCGCGGGTGTAGGGCTTGCTGAGCAGCTCCACGCCAGAGTCCAGCCGCCCGGCGTGCATGATGGCGTTCTGCGTGTAGCCCGAGGTGAAGAGCACGGCGATCTCCGGCAGTCGTTCGCGCGCCCTGCGTGCCAGCTCGGGGCTGCGCAGCGTGCCGGGCATGACCACGTCGGTGAACAGCAGGTCGATCGGCAGACCGCTCTCGACGATGGCCAGCGCCGCATCGGCGCTGTCGGCCTTGAGCACGCGGTAGCCCAGGTCGGACAGCATCTCCACGACCGTCGCGCGCACCTGCTCGTCGTCCTCCACCGCCAGGATGGTTTCCGTGCCGCCCACGGCGGGGCCGGTGTCCACGTCGGTCACCAGAGCCTCGGCCTCGTGCGTGCGCGGCAGGTAGATCGACACCGTGGTGCCACATCCGGGCTGGCTGGTGAGGTGCACGTGCCCGCCCGATTGCTTGACGAAGCCGTACACCATGGACAGGCCCAGGCCGGTGCCCTGCCCTTCGGGCTTGGTGGTGAAGAACGGCTCGAACACCTGATCGATCACCTCCGGCGGGATGCCTGCGCCGGTGTCGGTCACCGCCAGCCGCACATACTGCCCGGGCGCGGTCGGGCCGCCCTCGGGGGCCTGTTCCTGGTCCAGCAGGGCGTTGCCAACCCCGATGGTCAGCCGGCCATGGCCCTGCATGGCGTCGCGTGCGTTGATCGCCAGGTTCAGCAGGGCGTTCTCGACCTGCACCGTGTCGACGAAGGCATTCCACAGCCCGTCGGCGACCTCCGTGCGGATGTCGATGCTCTCGCCCAGGGAGCGGCGCAGCATGTCGTCCATGTCGTGCACCAGCCGCCCCAGGTGCACCACGCGCGGCGCCAGCGGCTGGCGCCGCCCGAAGGCCAGCAGTTGCGAGGCCAGCTTGGAGCCGCGCGCCACGCCGCCCAGCGCGTTGCGCACGCGCTGCTCGGCGCGCTCCTGACCGGCGATGTCGCGCTGCAGCAGCTGCAGGTTGCCGCCGATGACCTGCAGCAGGTTGTTGAAGTCGTGCGCCACGCCGCCGGTCAGCTTGCCCACCGCCTCCATCTTCTGCGCCTGGCGCAGCTGCTCCTCGGCGCGGCGCAGCGCCTCGGCCTGCTCGTGCGCCGCGGTGACGTCGCGCGCCGTGCAGTACAGCAGGCCGCCTTCGGGCACGGCGGTCCAGGACAGCCAGCGGTAGCCGCCGTCGCGCGCGCGAAGGCGGTTCTCGAAGTCCACCGTGGTCAGGCCTTCGGCCAGCCGCCCGACCTCGGCGCGCGTCTTCGCGCGGTCGTTAGGGTGCTCCAGCCACTCGGAGGTCTTGCCCACCAGCTCGTCCTCGCTCCAGCCCAGCACCTGCGTCCAGGCCGGGTTAACGCTCAGCCACACGCCCTGCGGGTCGGCCACACCCAGCATGTCGCGGCTGACGCGCCAGATGCGGTCGCGCTCCTGGGTGCGCTCGGCCACGCGCTGCTCCAGCGTGGCATTGAGCTGCTGCAGCGCCTGCTCCGCCTCCTTGCGCGCCGTGATGTCGGTGGCGATGCCGAACCATTCCAGCACCTGGCCGTCCTCGTCCAGGATCGGAATGGCCCGTGCCGCGGACCAGCCCGGCGTGCCGTCGGCGCGCCGCACCCGGTGTTCCATCACGTACATGCTCCGGTCGCGCATGGCCTGGCGGATGGCGGCGTTCACGGCCGGGCGGTCCTCCGGGTAGAGGTAGTCGTCCAGCCAGTCGCGCCGCGGCTGCGCGGTGTCGGTCAAAAAACCGCGCCCGACCAGCTGGCGCAGCTCGCGCCAGTCAGCGCTGATGCGGTACACCACGTCGAAACTGGCGTTGACCAGCGCGCGAAAGCGCTGTTCGCTGGTCTGCAGCTCGGCGGTGGCCTGGCGGCGCAGGCGCACCAGCTTCAAGTTCGCGTCCACGCGCGCCACCAGCTCGCGCGGTGAGAACGGCTTGACCAAGTAGTCATCCGCGCCAGCGTCCAGCCCCTCGACGCTGGCTTCCTCTCCGGCGCGCGCGGACAGGGCGATCACCGGCAGGTCCTGCAGCTGCGCGTCGGCGCGGATGGCGCGCAGCAGGCCGAAGCCGTCCAGGCGCGGCATCATCAGGTCGGTGATCACCAGGTCAGGGCGGCGCGCGCGCAGTGCCTCCAGCGCTGCCTGCCCGTCGGGTACTGCCTCCACCCGGTGGCGGCCGGCGAACAGCCGGCCGATGTAGTCGCGCATGTCGGCGTTGTCGTCGGCCAGCAGGATGTGTGCGGCCTCCCCTGCGGCGGTCATCCCTGCCGCCGGGTCATGCCCGTCCACGGTAGCGGTTGTAAAGGCCGAAGCCGGCGCACTGCCCGGCAGCCAGCGCAGTGCCTCGTCCACATACACCCGCGCGCGCACTGCGGTCGAGCCCGCGTCGTGGGCGGGCTGGACGTGCCCGGGCGGCAGGTGGGCGCTGCCCAGCGGCAGCGCGACGGTGAATGTGGTGCCCTGCCCTTCCTGGCTGGTCACCGTGATCGTGCCGCCTTGCAACTGCACCAGCTCATGCACCAGCGCCAGACCGATGCCGCTGCCCTCGAAGCTGCGTCCGCGCGCACCCTCGATGCGGTGAAAGCGCTCGAACATGCGCGGCAGCTCGTGCGCCGGCACGCCGGTGCCCGTATCGCGCACCGTGACGACCGCCGCGCCTGCCACCACCGCCACGCCTACGGCGATCTCGCCGACAAAGGTGAACTTGAAGGCGTTGGACAGCAGGTTCAGGACAATCTTTTCCCACATCTCCCGGTCGACGAACACCGGCTCGGGCAGCGGCAGGCAGTCGACCACCAGCCGCAGGCCCGCCTGTTCGGTGGCCGAGCGGAAATTGCTCGCCAGGTCGGCCGTCAGGGCCGACAGGTCGGTGGGCTGGAACTGGGCGCGTGCCCGGCCGGCCTCGATGCGCGAGAAATCCAGCAGCGCGTTGACCAGCTTGAGCAGGCGCAAGCCATTGCGGTGCGCGATCTCGACACGTGCACGCTCGTCCTCGGGCAGGCGCGCGGCCTGTGCCAAAGAGTCCTCCAGTGGCCCCAGCATAAGGGTCAGGGGAGTGCGGAATTCATGGCTGACGTTGGTGAAAAACTGCGTCTTGGCCTGGTCGATGGCAGCAAGTGCCTCGGCGCGCTGGCGCTCCTGCTCGTACACGTCGGCGTTGGCCAGGGCGGCCGCCACCTGCTCCGCCAGCAGGTGCAGGAAGCCCTGGTAGTCGGCATCGAACTGGCGGTACGGGTTCAGCCCCACGACCAACGCACCCCCCTGCCCCAAAGCGCCTGCGCCGCCGAGCGGCAGCACCGCGGCCTGGCTGGGCGGCACGCCCCAGGCACCCGTGGGCAGATCGCGGAACGTCTGCGCCAGGTCGCCGACCACCCGCAGCTGCTGGGCGTGCAGCCCATCGGCCAGCGGCCAGCCGCTTGCTTCGTCGGCCGACCCGATGCGCACCGGCGCCGCCGCATGGCCCGGCACGATGCCGGCGGCGCTCGCCAGCGCCAGCGCGCCGCTGCCTGGTTCCTCCAGGTACAGCAGGGCAAAGGGCAGATCGCGCGCATTGGTGGCCAGCGCCGCGGCCGTGCGCTGCACGACCTGCTCGCGCGTGCGCGCGTCGGCGACACGCGAGGACAATTCGTGCAGCAGCGCCAGTTGGCGCTCGCCGATGACGCGCCGGGTGTCGTCGGTGTTGGCGCAGATGATGCCGCCTGGGCTGCCGTCGTCATCCGGAATCGGGCTGTAGGAGAAGGTGTAGTAAGTCTCCTCGGGATAGCCGTTGCGCTCCATGATCAGGAGCTGCTCCTCGACGTACGTGCCCTCAACACCGCCCATGGCGGTCCGCAGCATGGGCTCGATCTCGGTCCAGATTTCGCGCCACACCTGGGATATCGGGCGCCCGAGCGCCCAGGGATGCCGGGCACCGATGATCGATTGGTAGGCATCGTTGTAGAGGTAGATCAGCTGCGCACCCCAGCCGATCCAGATGGGCTGGCGCGAGGTCAGCATGATGCCGACCGCCGTCTTCAGGCTTTGCGGCCAACCCTGCGGTGGACCCAGGGGCGAGGACTGCCAGTCGTATTCCCGCATCAGGGCGCCGAGCTCGCCTCCGGACCACAGGAAGGAGGGAGGGTTGACAGGGGGCTGGGCGGCCGAAGGGGTGACGTGACGGTCCACTGGGGTGCAGCTCCTGTGCGGGACGGAAGGCAGAAACAGGCATTATTGCGTGTGCGACGGCCCCTTTCCTGGCGTAACCCGGTACGGTGCATGCTGGGCGTGGCAGCCGCATCAGCGCACAGACACGCGGCACGTTGGTCACTTATCCGCGCCGACTCCCAGGCGTTCAAACAGGCCACCGCGCGCCCCGTCCAGCCCCTCGCCTTTGCCGCCCGCGCCCTGTACAGCAGTCAGGAAGTGCGCCATCGCCTCGGACGCGCGGCTGCGCTGCTCACCGTTGAACACGAATTCGTCCACCATGCCGCCGCCTTCGGTATACACGCGCATCCAGGTGCGCGGGGCATGGGCCAGCCGGTCCACCAGCCGCAGCGGCACGTCGAACTGCGCGGCGCCCGGCAGCGCTGGCGCGTTTGCCGGTGCGGCGCTGCCGGCCGGCACGCGCAGGCGCACCGTCTCCGAGCCGCCGATGTGCACGTCCGCGCCCCTCACCTGAGCGGAGGTGCCGGGCAGCGCGACCATCAGCCGCGCCTGGCCGGCGTGGCGGCTGGTCCACGACACGGCCAGCACCGGGCAGCGCGGCCCGGTCTCGCAGGCCAGGCGCTCGGGCGCCACCTGCACGGTGCGCGCACCGCCCTCGCCACCGCCCTGCTGCACGCGCGGCACCGTGGCCTCGCGGCTGGCACAGCCGGACAGCGCCAGCACGCCGGCCCAGGTGGCGGCCGCCAGCGCGGCCCGGGGAAAGAACAGCGAAGATCCTGTCACGCAATGCACTCCTGTTGCCGTGGCGCGCGGCGCCACAAAGGCGCAATGGTAGTGGCGTGGCGGCGCTTCAGCCGGGGCGGCCGCCGGCGCTGCAGCTGGCGCAGGACGCCGGCGCGATGGCCGCAACCTGCGCCTTGCGCTCCTGCGGCGCAGGCGTGGCGGCGCCTGGGTCGCGGCCCTGCATCAGACGCAGCAGATCGGGCTGCGCCACCAGCACGCAGGTCTTGCCGGTGCGCCGGCAGTGATCATGCACGCGCCAGAAGGCGCCGTGGCCCAGGCAGCCGGTCTGGCAGACCACCAGGTCGGCGGCGCGCAGGCTGTCCTCCAGCGCCTGCGCGTCGTGCGCGCTCCAGGCAGCGTCCTCGTCGGGCGGCGGCGCGGGGCTGCCCAGGGCATCGGCCCGAGGCATCGGCTGGCCGGACGGGACGGGTTCGTTCAGCAGTTCGCGCAACAGCGCCAGCAGCGTGCCCCAGCGCCGCGCCAGCGCCAGGCGGCCGGGCAGGCTCCAGGCGGCCTGCTCGCGCGCCGCGTGGTCCTGCGCGGCCCAGGCCAGCGCCGTCTCACGCGCCACCAGGCGCGCGCGCAGGCACAGGTTTTCGGCCTGCAGCCGCTCGATCTCGCGCGCCTGCGCGCCCATCTGTTCGCTGCAGCGCAGCTGGGCGCGGCCATAGTCCCGCATCAGCGCGCAGTGCTCGCGTGCCAGGTCGGGTTCGCACACCTGCATGCCATGGTTCTCCTGGAAAAAAGTCAAAGGGCCCGGCGCCCAGGCGTGCTGGGCCGAACGTGCTGCTGCTCAGCCCAGCGCCGTATCCAGCAGCATCATCAGCACGAAGCCGATGATCAGCCCGCCGGTGGCGAAAGCCTCGTGTCCCTTGCGGTGCGACTCGGGGATGATCTCGTGGCTGATGACGAACAGCATGGCGCCGGCGGCAAAACCCAGGCCCCAGGGCATCAGCGCCGCCGAATAGCTGACGATGGCCGCGCCCAGCACCGCGCCGATGGGCTCGACCAGGCCCGACGCCATGCCCAGCGACACCGCGAAGGCGCGGCCGTAGCCGGCGGCCAGCAACGCCACCGCCACCACCAGCCCCTCGGGCACGTCCTGGATGGCGATGCCCATGGCCAGCGCGTTGGCGCGCACGCCCTCGTTGGCGGCGTAGCCGACGCCGATTGCCAGCCCCTCGGGCAGGTTGTGCAGCGCGATGGCGATGACGAACAGCCAGGTGCGGTGCAGCTTGCGCGCCGCCGCGCCCTCGCGGCCCTTGATGAAGTGCTCGTGCGGCAGCAGCCGGTCCATGGCCAGCAGCGCCAGCGCGCCCAGCACGATGGCGCTGCCCACCACGCCGCCGGCGGCCCAGGGCCCGCCGCCGAAGACCTGTGCGCTGCGCGCCGCCTCCAGCCCGGGGATGATGAGCGAGAACGCGCTGGCCGCCAGCATCACGCCGGCGCCAAAGCCGAACAACGTGTCCTGCACGCGCTCGGACAGCTCGCGCGACAGCAGCACCGGCACCGTGCCGATCGCCGTGGCCAGCGCCGCCACCGAACCGCCCACCAGCGCGTTCATGACCACCGGATCGGACTGCACATAGCCCCAGGCCTGCGTCAGCAGCACCAGCGCGCCGGCCAGGCACGCGCCCAGCCCCAGCCAGGTGCGCAGGCGCCAGGTGTGCCAGTCAAGGGACAGTGCGGCGTGGTTCATGGCGTGCTCCTGGAACGGAATGCGGCAGCGGCACGGCCTGCCGCGCCGGAGGGCGGGTGCGGCGTTGCAAGGCGAGGCAGGCGGCGCGAGGTCATGGCAGTATTTTAATTGATAACAATTCTCATTATCAAATTTTTATCAGCGGCATGAAGTGCCATGGTGCGCCCGCGCCGCCGACCGGCGCGCCAGACAACATCCACATCCGTGCGCCGTCCCCACCTGCCCGCGCCCTGCCCGCTGGTGCGGCGCGCGGTGCCCGATCAAGGCGCGGGCACGGCCTGCGGCTGTGGTTCCAGGATGCGCATCAGGTCGTCCAGCTCCAGCGGCTTGACCAGGTGGTGGTCGATGCCGGCCTGGCGCGAGCGTTCCAGGTCCTCGTCGCGGCCCCAGCCGGTGACGGCCACCAGCATCGGCCGCGCACTGCCGAAGCGCGTGTGGATGCGGCGCGCGAACTCCAGCCCGCCCATGACCGGCATGCCGATGTCCAGGAACACCAGCTCGGGCCGCAGCTCGGCGATCGCCTCTAGCCCGCTGGCGCCGCTGTAGACCGCGTGCGCCTGCATGCCCAGCGTTTCCAGCAGCATGCGCAGGCCTTCGGCGGCGTCCACGTTGTCGTCCACCACCAGCACGCACCGGGGACGTGATTCCGGCGCCTGCGGGGCATCGCCATCGGCGCCGGCCGCGGGCTGGGCCGGCCTGTCCTGCAGCAGCGGCAGGCTGACGGTGAAGGTGCAGCCCAGGCCCAGTCCCTCGCTGCTGGCGTGGATGCTCCCGCCGTGCAGCTCGACCAGGCTGCGCACCAGCGTCAGGCCGATGCCCAGGCCGCCGCGCGCGCGCATGCCGGGCTGGCCGGCCTGCACGAACATCTGGAACACGTCCTCCAGCATCTCCGGCGCCAGCCCGATGCCGTTGTCCTGCACTGACACCAGCGCCTGCCCACCCTCGGCCCGCGCCGCCAACACGATCTCGCCCCCTTCGTCGGTGTACTTGGCGGCGTTGTTCAGCAGGTTGGCGAAGACCTGCGACAGCCGAACCGCGTCAGCGTCCACGCGCAGCGGCGCGCGCGGCAGGTGTAGCTGCAGGCGATGGCGCATGGCGTCGATCTGCGGCGTGCTGGTCTCGACCGCGCTGGCCAGCACCGAGGCCAGGTCGACCGGCGCACGCCGCAGCTCGACCTTGCCGCGCGAGATGCGCGAGACCTCCAGCAAGTCGTCCACCAGCCGCACCATGTGGTCCACCTGGCGCTGCAACGAGGCCAGCACCTGCCCCGTCTTGCCGGCGTCGGCGCGGCCCATCTGCAGGATGTGCAGGCCGGTGCGGATCGGCGCCATGGGGTTGCGCAGCTCGTGCGCCAGCGTCGCCAGGAACTCGTCCTTGCGCCGGTCGGCCAGGCGCTGCGCCTGCTCGTGCGCGCGGCGCGCCGAGATGTCGTTGAACAGCACCGCCACTTCGCGCGCCTCGGGCAGGCCCAGGCGAAAGGCAAACACGTCGAAGTGGCGGCCCAGCTCGCGTGAATACTGCTCGAAACGGATCGGCTCGCCGGTCAACGCCACGCGGCCAAAGATATCGAACCAGATCTGCTCCGGCTCGGCCATGCAGTCGCGCGCGTGGCGGCCGACCACGTCCTGCAGCCCGGTGTGCTGCACGAATGCGGGGTTGACCTCCAAGAAGACATAGTCCGTGGGGTGGTCCTGCGGATCGAGCTCTACCCGGATCACGGCATAGCCCTGGTCGATGGAATTAAACAGGTCGCTGTAGCGCTGCTCGCTCAGGTTCACCGCGTCGCGCGCCAAGCGGCGTTGGGTCACATCGCTGGCGGTGCCGAACCACTCGGTCACCCGACCCTGGGCATCCAGGAGCGGCAGCGCGCGCGAATGCGTCCAGCCGATGCTGCCGTCGATGCGCTGCACGCGGTGCTCCAGCTCGAACACGCCTTGGCTGGCCATGGCTTGGTCAATAGCGGCGCGCACCGCGGGCTGGTCCTCGCGCGGGATGTACTGGTCGAACCAGCCCTGGTTGGGTGTCACGCTGTCGCGCACGAGCTCGCGGCTCTGCAGGTGGAGCAGCACGCTCCAGTCCGCGTTCATGCTGTAGACCACGTCGCAGGTGGCGCTGGTGAAGGCGCGAAAGCGCGCCTCGCTTTCCTGGATCAGTGCCTCGGCACGCTTGCGCTCCAGATAGTCGGTGGCCTGGCGCACCAGCAGCTGCAGCACCCGGGACGGCGGCCCGTCGACCGCAAGCGGCGCACGCGAGCAGGTCAGCAGTACGCCCAGCAGTCCGTCGGCATGCGCCACCAGCGGGTGGACGACGCACGCGCGCATGCCGGCTGCGCGCATCTGCCGCACGAAGTCCTGCGACCAGGGCACGGTTGTGCCGTCATCGGCCACGGCGCTGGCATCAGATTGCAGGTCGCGCGTGCACAGTGCGCCGCCTTGGCGCAGCGCGGCGGCCATGGCGGACGATTCCCACTCGCGGCGCAGTGCGCTGGCGTCGAGATCCCCAAACATCTGCTGGCAGCACAGCGTGTCGGGCGGGCCGGTGCGCGGGTCCAGCGTCTGCAGCAAGCCGCCGTCGCTGCCCGACAGGCGCACGGCGGCGTCCAGCAGCTTGTCCAGGCAGATGGCGAACGGGTTATCCACGCGCGCACACAGCGTGCCCACCTCGTACAGCAGCGCCACTGCCTCGTTGTCATCGTGTTGTCGCGGCGTTTGCCCAGCCATGGATATTCCCTGTGCACTATGTCCCGGCAATCCTCCGACACCCTGCAGGCGTGCGGATCTGCCAGCGCACTATGGTGTCCAGTGTGGCGCCGATAGGCTGTAGGCAGAAGGCGCGCCCGGGGCGCCGCACTGCATACCGCCCGGCACTGGCGCGCAACTCCGGTCAGGCAGCAACAGCGGACGGCGGGCTACGCAAGTGCGGCGGCTGCGCCGTGGCGTGGACCGCCGGCCAGGCAGGCGGATAGGTGGGCATGGCGGCGTCAGGCCTGCAGGGTACTGGTCGGCGCAGTCGCCGCCCCCGGCAGGGCGTCGTAGTAAAAGCCCGCAGCCGCGCCACCGTCCACCGCCAGCTCGCTGCCGTTGCAGTAGCTGGCGGCATCGCTGGCCAGGAACAGCGTGGCGCGCGCCACTTCTTCCGGTGCGCCGATGCGCTGCAGCGGTACGTGGCGGTAGTGCCCGGCCAGCGCATCGCGTGGCAAGCCGCCGGGATTGGCCATCTGCGTGTCCACGCCACCCGGATGCACCGAGTTCACGCGGATGCCGTGCGGGCCCAGCTCCAGCGCCGCCACCTTGGTCAGGCCGCGCACGCCCCACTTGCTGGACACGTACGCGCCCAGCCCGTTGGCGCCGCGCAGGCCATCGACCGAGGAGATGTTGACGATGGCGCCGCGCCCCTGGCGGCGCATCGCCGGCGTCACTGCCTGGATGCCGAGGAACGGCCCCACCAAGTTAACCGACAGCGCCCGCTCGAACTGCGCCAGCGGCATCTGCTCCAGCGTGCCCACCGGCATCACCCCAGCGTTGTTCACCAGCACGTCGATGCGGCCCAGGCGCCGCAGCGTGGCCTCGGCCAGCGCCTGCCAGCTGGACTCGCTCGCAACGTCGTGCCGGTGGAAGCGGGCGGCGTCGCCCAGCTCTGCGGCCAGTGCCAGGCCTTCGGCCTGCAGCAGGTCGGCGATGACCACCTGCGCCCCGGCCTCGACGAAGCGGCGCACGGTGTGCGCCCCCATGCCGCGCGCGCCGCCCGTGATGACCGCGACGCGGCCCGTCATGTCGTGTGTTGCACTGTCCATGGTCAGCCCCAGTAAGCTTGGCCGCCGTCCAGCGGGATGGTGGCGCCGTTCAGGTAGCGCGCGTTGTCGCTGACCAGGAAGGCCACGGTGCGGCCAATGTCGTTCTCGCAGTCGCCCACGCGGCGCAGGGGGATGGTGTTGAGGAAAGCCTGGGCCTCGGCCGGGCGCGCCTCGATCCAGCCCTGCATGCCGGGCGACATGGCGTGCGGCGCGATGACGTTGGTGCGGATGCCGTCGGCGCCCCACTCGCAGGCGGCGCCCCGGCTCAGGGCGCGGATGGCTTCCTTGACCGCGGCGTAGTGGCCATAGCCGCTCGCGTCCCAGCGCACCGCGGCTGACGACGCCAGGTTGATGATGGCGCCGTCGCCCTTGAGGTGCGGATGGCAGGCGCGCATGAAGCGCACGGTGGCCAGCGGCCCGGAATCGATGCCCTGCATGAAGGCCTCGTCGCTGACCTGCAGGAGGGTGCCGATGGGCACGATCTGCGCGTTGTTCACCAGGATCTGCACGCCGCCAAGGGCCTCGACCACCTGCACCACGCAGCGCTCGATGTCGGCTGCCCGCGTCACGTCACACTGCACGGCCAGCGCCGTGCCGCCGCGGCGCTCGATCTCGGCGCAGGTGTCCTGCAGCTTGGCCAGCGTGCGGCCGACCACGGCCACCCTGGCGCCCTCGGCCGCCAGCGCGTAGGCAATGCCCTGCCCCACGCCCTGGCCGGCACCGGTCACCAGCGCCACCTTGCCTTGCAGCATTCCCGTCATCTCATTTCCTCGCGTCAGTCCTGGCGGGAACGGCGCCCCGCCACATGCCGCGGCGGCAGGCGCGGCACAAAGCCGGCACTGCCCATACCGCAGCCCGAGCGCGGGATTCAAGCAGTGCACCGGGGCTGGAACATCATGCAAACGGACCATGCGTACTGGAGACCTGCCGACGTGCGGCAACGCAGACGCCGCACCCGGCCGGGCAACGCCAGCGGGCGCAAAAAAGCCCGCGTGGCGCGGGCTTGGTCCAGGGCGCTGACACGGCCGTGCGTGACGACCGGCCGCTCACTCCCACTCGATCATCAACAGGTCTCGCAAGCCCGCGTGGTTAAAGGGATTTGCGATGATCGTCGTAAGTTTTACCGTCGGCATTTACCGTCAAAAAAGCTCGCTTAATGCTGGCGCGGGTTATGGAGCGATTTGCGCGGCGTCGACACTTTCGGCCTTATCGTCGATCAGATTGCATCTTAGCGCGCTCGAACTTGCCCTGGAACGCCCTGCTCTTCGCCTGCTTACGGTGGCATCCCACTGAGTGTTCTGGCCGCCTGCTCAAGCCCGCCTACGATGGCATCGCGGACACGCGGTGAGAAGTCTTGTGGCAATTCCGCTTGCACTTCGGCAATGGCCGCTGGCGTACGAGCCAGGAGTTCTTCGATGATCGGCTCGACGGTCGATGCGTACCCAACTTTCTGCGCGGTGCTGTTGAAGTGCCTGCGCTGGATGCTGTGCATCTCGTAGTGCCGGTTCTTGCCGAGCAGGGCCATGGCCAGCTTGATTTCATACGGCGACCACTGGTTGGGGCCATCGCCCAACACCGGGTAGACCGACATCACGTCATACAGCGGGGTCAACTGAAAACGGCCGCGTGGCAGAAGCTGAATGCTGAAGTTCTTGGCATGGCCGTCGGGCGCTCGCAGCAACCAGAACAGCACCTGCGCCGCCATCAGCGCCTTCATGTCGGCCTCGGCATTCACTGATTGCCGCAGCGTGCCAGCGTGCCGCCTACCGATCAGGCTGAGTGGGACCTTGAACGACCTCTCCCGCCCTGAGGCAATCTACGCAACTCCCGCCGAGGAGGACGGCAAGCTTGGTTCAAGCGAGGAAAGGGCCTTGAAATGTAGTCGCATGCCACTATCTATAGTCGTTACCGAATGGGCGGCCCCTTCGCTTCCCGCTGATTGACGCCAGCGTCCTGCAGAACCCTTCCCTTCCTGACGCACACGCCAGCCATTACATCCAGTGGTTGAGCATTTCGCCCGCAATAGCGGGCTGACATTCAAGAGCAGGAGCACTCCATGGCAGGAAAAGAGCGAAAGCGCGGCAACCGGGAACTAAAAAAACCTAAAAAGAAACCGGCGCCGGCAGCCCCGGCCTCCCCGGTACTGGCCAGGGCCGCAGCGACACCCGTGCAGACTTCCAAGAAGTCTTGACAGGCGCACTGGTTCACATCGCCCAGCCGCTTCCACAAGGGCCATCTTGCCCATCTTCTGCTCGGCGGGGTGATCGGGGCCTCCCGTGCCCGTGGCGCCCTGAAAGGCGCCCATGCATCCAGTTATTCATTTAGCGTTCCGGCGCGCTATCCCAGGTCCTTGGGCCGATACCGCACCTCTGCGTGAGGAACTATTCGGCATCGAGCGCCTGGAACAGCACGCGCGCAGCCTCGCCGCGGCCCAGCGGGTCAGCGCCAGCCCGCCCCGGGTGCCTTCGCTGCACAGCCGGCTGCGCTGCAACGCCGCCGAGCTGCTGCTGGCCTACCGTGCGGGTGCTGCGGAAGTGGCTGCGGGCCGCCGCGTGGTTCCGGCCGCCGAGTGGCTGCTGGACAACTACCACGTGGTCGAGGCGCAAGTGCGCGAGATCCGCACCGACCTGCCACCGGGCTACTACCACCAGTTGCCCAAGCTGGCAGACGGTCCGCTGGCGGGCTATCCACGCGTCTTCGGACTCGCCTGGGCCTTCGTCGCCCATACCGACAGCCACTTCGACCCCGCCATCCTACGCCGCTTCATCGCGGCCTATCAGGAAGTCCAGCCGCTGGACATCAGCGAACTCTGGGCCGTAGCGATCACTCTGCGCATCGTACTGATAGAGAACCTGCGCCGGCTGGCCGACCAGATCACGGCTGGACGCGCCGCGCGCGCCGACGCGCAACGCCTCGCCGACCGTCTGCTCGAGCCAGGCGGCGCGTATGCAGCGCTGGACCGGGACATTGCAACGCGGGCGAGCGGCCCGATATCCGAACTGTTCGCCGCGCAGCTCGCCAAGCGCTTGCGCGACCAGGATCCGCGCACCACGCCGGCTCTGCAATGGCTGGACGAGCGGCTGCGCAACCAGGGTACGGATGCGGACCAGGCCATCCTGCATGCACAACAGCGCCAGGGCGCCTCCAACGTCTCGGTACGCAACGTCATCACCAGCATGCGCCTAATGTCGGACATCGACTGGGCTGATCTGTTCGAGAGCAACAGTCTCGTTGATGCGCGCCTGCGGGCCGTCAGCGCCTTCGCAGAGATGGATTTTCCGACACGCAACCGCTACCGCGCCGCGATCGAGCAACTGGCACGAGGTTCACCCCTGTCCGAACTCGCGATTGCTGAGCGGGCGTTGGCACTGGCGGCTTCGCAAAAGACGTCCGAGCTTCGCGTCCATGACGCCAGCATGACAGATCCCGGCCATTACCTGATCGCCGAGGGGCGCGGCGAATTGGAGCAGGCCATTGGATTCAGGCCGCCGCTGGCCATGCGCATCGACCGCTTCAACATCCGCCTCGGGCTTGGCGGCTACGCAGCCGCCATCCTCGCGCTGGCAGCGATGCTGCTGGGCCTGGCGTTCTGGGCCGTCTTCGCCACAGGTGCCTCGGCGGCAGCTCCCGCCGGGCTGCTGGCGGCGCTTGCGCTGGCCGCATTCCTGCCCGCCACCGAGGTGGCTACAGCCTTCGTCCAGCGAGCAATCGCCGCGCGCGCTGGCCCCGTGGGACTCCCTGCCCTGGCGTTGGTCGACGGGGTTCCTGCCAACCTGCGCACACTGGTCGTCGTGCCCACGCTGCTGTCCAGCGAGGCGGAGCTGCGCAGCCACATCGAGAGCCTTGAGGTCCACCATCTGGCCGGCGCAAGTGGCGACCTGTCTTTTGCCCTGCTGTCGGACGGCCTCGATGCGGACACGGAGGTGCAGGACGGAGACGCCCACCTGATCGGCATCGCGCAGAAGGCCATCGCCATCTTGAACCAACGGCACGGCCCTGCCCCGGGCGGCAAACGCTTCTACCTGTTGCACCGACGGCGCCAGTTCAACGCCAGCGAGAGCTGCTGGATGGGCTGGGAGCGCAAGCGCGGCAAGCTACACGAACTCAACCGGCTGCTGCGCGGCGCCACCGACACCAGCTTCATGCCACTCGATGGCGGCGCGCAGCCCGACATCCTGGCCGGCGTGCGCTATGTCATCACGCTGGATGCCGACACCCGGCTGCCGCGCGACGCGGCGCTGCGCCTGATCGGCAAGATGGCCCACCCCTTGAACCGCGTCCGTTGGAACGATGCCGAACAGCGCGTGGTGGGCGGCCACGCCATCCTGCAGCCACGCGTAACGCCGGCGCTGCCGTTGGGCCGCGATGGTTCGCTCTACCAGCGGCTGTCGTCCGGCGCGGGCGGCATGGACCCCTACGCATCCGCAGTGTCCGACGTCTACCAGGACCTGTTCGGCGAAGGCTCCTACACCGGCAAGGGCATCTACGACGTCGATGCCTTCGAGGCCGCACTAGCCGAGCGCATTCCCGAGAACACAATGCTCAGTCACGACCTGTTCGAGGGCGTGTTCGCGCGCGCGGGACTCGCGTCGGACGTCGAGGTGGTCGAGGAATTCCCGGCCCGTTACGACGTCGCCGCACGACGCCAACACCGCTGGACGCGTGGCGACTGGCAGCTCCTGCCCTGGGTGCTTGGACGGAGACACTCGGGTGCAGCCGTGCCGCCGGTGGGCCGCTGGAAGATGATCGACAATCTGCGGCGGTCCCTACTCGCGCCAACGAGCCTGCTGGCCCTCGCGCTGTGCGCCTGGCTGCCCTGGCCTCAGTCACTGCAGGCTATGGGGCTACTGGTGCTGGCCCTGTCCGTGCCAGCCTTCCTGCCCAGCCTCGCGGGGCTGGGGCCGCCACGCACGGGCATCCGGCTGAGCAGCCACCTGCGCCTACTGGCCACCGACCTGCGGATGGCCGCATTGCAGGCGGGCTGGGCACTGGCCCTGCTACCGGACCAGGCCTGGCGCGCGCTGGACGCCATCATCCGCACCCTGATCAGGCTGTACGCGACCCACCGGCACCTGCTGGAATGGACAACCGCCGCCCAGTCCGCCGCTCGCCCGCGGCCCGGCGTAGCGGGCTTCTATGGGCAGATGGCCGGCGGCGTACTGCTGGCCGTGGCATTGGCCGTGAGTGTTGGCGTGTTCTCGCCCGCGGCGTGGCCCGTGGCGTTGTTCCTGCTGGCGCTCTGGCTCGCGGCGCCGGCCCTGGCCTGGCGCGCCAGCCGTCGCCCACCGCTCGTACCGTCCGGCGCGCCCCAACTCGCCGATGCCCTAGCCCTGCGGCGCACGGCGCGCCGCACTTGGCGCTTCTTCGAGACCTTCGTGACGCCAGCCGAGCACATGCTGCCACCGGACAACTTTCAGGAAGGCCCGCAGCCGGTGGTTGCGCACCGTACTTCACCCACCAACGTCGGCCTGTACCTGCTGTCGGCGGTGGCCGCCCGCGACTTCGGCTGGGCTGGCGCACTGCAGACCTGCGAGCGCCTAGAAGCGACTTTCGCCACCCTGCAGACACTCGAACGGTTCCGTGGCCATTTCTACAACTGGTACGACACGCGTACGGCCCGGGTGCTAGCACCGGCCTATGTGTCGTCGGTGGACAGCGGCAACTTGGCGGGCCACCTGATCGCGCTGGCCAACGCCTGCGAGGAATGGGAGGGCGCGCCGCTGCCGGCCGACTGGGCGGATGGTGTGGGCGATGCACTCGCGCTGGCCCGCGAGTCGGCGTCTGCCAAACCCGCGGCCCAGGGGCCGCAGGGCCAGCGGCTGCGGGCCATCCTCGATGACATCGACGCCGGGCTACAGAGTCCTGCCGGCCTGTTGCTGCCGGTACTCCAGCGTTTGGCCAACAAGGCAGCAGAAGAAGCGCGTGGGCTGGTTTCGGCAGTGCATGCGGAGGGCGACGACCTTCTATTCTGGATCGATACGCTGCGCGGGCGGATCAAGCAGCAGGCGCGCGACGCCGCGTCACTCGCCGCCGCGGCGCATGGCCTCGATGCCCGCTGGCAAGCCCTGGCGCAACAGGCCCGCACGCTGGCGCTCGACATGGACTTCGCCTTCCTGCTGGACCCCGAGCGCAAGCTGCTGTCCATCGGTTATGCCGCGGTGGAGAACGTACTCGACGCCAACTGCTACGACCTGCTGGCATCCGAGGCGCGGCTGGCCAGCCTGTTCGCGATCGCCAAGGGCGATGCGCCCACGCGTCACTGGTTCCGCCTGGGTCGCACCGCCATCCCCGTGGGCCGCGGATCGGCCCTGGTGTCCTGGTCCGGATCGATGTTTGAATACCTGATGCCCTCGCTGGTGATGCGTGCGCCGGCCGGCAGCCTGCTGGAGCAGACCAACCGCCTGATCGTGCAGCGCCAGGTGGCCTACGGCCGGCAGATGGGCGTGCCATGGGGCATCTCCGAATCGGCCTACAACGCCCGCGACCTGGAATTCACCTACCAGTACTCCAACTTCGGCGTGCCGGGCTTGGGCCTCAAGCGCGGCCTGGCCGAGGACCTGGTGATCGCGCCCTACGCCACAGGTCTAGCCAGCATGGTCGATGCACCGCTCGCGCAGCGCAACTTCGAGCGCCTGCAGGCGCTGGGCGCGCTTGGGCGCCATGGCTTCTACGAGGCACTGGACTTCACGCGCGCCCGGCTGCCCAGCGGATCACAGGTCGCCATCGTGCGCAACTTCATGGCGCACCACCAGGGCATGACGCTGGTCGCCATCGCCAACACGCTGCAGGGCGCGCGCATGCGAGAACGCTTCCATCGTGAGCCGATGATCCAGGCCTGCGAACTGCTGCTGCAGGAGCGCATGCCGCGCCTCGTCGCCGTGGCGCACGCGCGCGCCGAGGAAGTGCCATCCGGCGCGTCCGAGCCGCATGGCGACCTGAACGCGGTGCGGCGCATAAGCATGTCGACCATGGCCGCACCCGCCACGCACCTGCTGTCCAACGGGCGCTACGCCGTCATGCTGACCGCGGCGGGCACGGGCTACAGCCGCTGGCGCGACCTGGCCGTGACCCGCTGGCGCGAAGACGCGACCCGCGACGACTGGGGCGCCTACGTCTACCTGCGAGACACGGACAGCGGCCGGGTCTGGTCCGCCGCGGCACAGCCCCTGGGCGTGGCGACCGACAGCCATGAAGTGGTCTTCGCCGAGGATCACGCCGCCTTCACGCGGCACGACGGCAGCCTGACGACCACGATGGAGGTGGTGGTGTCGGCCGAAGCCGACGGCGAGGTCCGCCGCGTCACAGTCGCCAACACCGGCCGCAAGGCGCGCGAGGTCGAACTCACCTCCTACGCTGAGGTGGTGCTGGCGCCGCCCGCGGCCGATGATGCCCATCCGGCCTTCGCCAAGATGTTCGTGCAGACCGAATACCTGCCCGAGTTCGGCGCCGTGATCGCCACGCGCCGCCCGCGCACGCCCAACGAGCCGCCGGTGTGGGCGGCGCATTTCGCGGTCGTCGAAGGCATCGCCACGGCGCCTGTGCAGTACGAATCCGACCGAGAACGTTTCCTGGGCCGCGGACGCACGGCGGCCACGGCGCAGGCCATGGGAGACGGCGCCGCGCTGTCCGGCACGGCCGGCACGGTGCTGGACCCAGTCTTCTCGGTGCGCCACCGCGTGCGCATCGCCCCGGGCCAGATGGCGCGGCTGGCCTTCTGGACGCTGGTGGCCGCCACGCGCGAGGCGCTGCTCGACCTGGTGGACCAGCACCACGACCGCAGCGCCTTCGAGCGCGCCCGCACTTTGGCCTGGACCCAGGCTCAGGTGCAGTTGCGGCACATCGGCATCGAGGCCGACGAAGCGGCGGACTTCCAGCGGCTGGCGGCGCCGATCCTCTACGCGGGTGCGCGCTTACGCGCGCCGGCCGAGGCGATCGCGCGCGGCGCCGGCCCGCAGTCGGACCTGTGGCGGCACGCGGTCTCGGGCGACCTGCCGATCGTGCTGCTGCGCATCGACGAAATCGAGGACATCGCCCAGGTGCGCCAACTGCTGCGCGCGCACGAATACTGGCGCATGAAGGGGCTGAGCGTCGACCTGGTGATCGTCAACGAGCGCGCCTCGTCCTATGTGCAGGACCTGCAGACCGCCATCGAGACCGCCGTGCGCCGCAGCCAGTCACGCCCCCGCCTCGACGGTGAGGCGATGGCCCGGGGTGTGGTCCATACGCTGCGCGCAGACTTGATGGAGGCGTCGGCCCGCGGCCTGCTACAGTCAGCAGCCCGCGTGGTGCTGCTGGCGCGTCGGGGCGACATCGCCCGGCAAATCGCGCGACTGCCCGAGGCGACGCTCACCGCGAGCTCTGCGCTCAAATCGGCCGCGCAGCTGCCATCCTCCGCCCTGCCTAGGCAGGCGCAGGGCCCGAACACAGCGCGGCTGGAGTTCTTCAACGGACTCGGCGGCTTCGACCTCGACGGCCGCGAATACGTGACCGTACTCGCCGACGGTCAGACCACGCCCGCACCCTGGATCAACGTCATCGCCAACCCGGGCTTCGGCTTCCAGGTCTCGGCCGACGGCAGCGCCAGCACCTGGGCCGGCAACAGCCGGGAGAACCAACTCACCCCATGGTCCAACGATCCGGTGACCGATCCCACCGGCGAGGCCTTCTTCGTGCGCGACGAGGCGAGCGGCCAGCTCTGGAGCCCTACGGCGCAGCCGATCCGCGACGGCGGCATCTATGTTGCGCGCCACGGCCATGGCTACAGTCGCTTCACGCACGAGGCGCATGGTATCGCGCTGGAACTACTGCAATTCGTACCGCTGGAAGACCCTGTCAAGGTGTCGCGCCTCACCTTGCGCAACCGCGGCGCACAGACGCGGCGCCTGTCAGTCACGGCCTATGCAGAATGGGTGCTGGGCGCCTCGCGGGCCGCCTGCGCGCCTTTCATCCTGACCGAGGCCGATGCGGCCAGTGGCGTGCTGCTGGCGCGCAACCCCTGGAGCACAGCCTTCCCGGGCCGCGTTGCCTTTGCCGACCTCGCGGGCCGGCAGAGCGCCTGGACCGCCGACCGCACGGAATTCCTGGGCTGTTACGGCAGCCTGGCGGCACCGGCGGCATTGCGGAGCCTGGCAACCCTGTCCGGCGCGGTGGGCCCAGGCCTGGACCCCTGCGCTGCGCTGCAGTGCAGCCTGGTGCTGCGTCCCGGCGAATCAGTGGACGTGATCGCCCTGCTCGGGCAATGCGGCAACGCGCAGGAGAGCGTGGCGCTGGCGGCGCGCTGGCGAGAGGCCAACCTGGACGCCGAACTGCGGCGGGTGCGAGACCATTGGGATGCCCTGCTGGGCGCCGTGCAGGTGCGCACGCCCGACCGCGCGATGGACATCCTGCTCAATGGCTGGCTGCTCTACCAGACACTGGTCTGCCGCATCTGGGCCCGCTCGGCCTTCTACCAGGCCAGCGGCGCCTACGGCTTTCGCGATCAGCTCCAAGACGGTATGGCGCTGGCCTTCGCGCGGCCCGAAGAGACGCGCCGACACCTGCTGCGCGCCGCGGGCCGCCAGTTCGTGGAGGGCGACGTGCAGCACTGGTGGCTGCCGCATTCGGGCCAAGGCGTGCGCACACGCATTTCGGACGATCGCGTCTGGCTAGCCTTCGCCGCGGCCAGCTACGTCGCCGTCTCGGGCGATGCGGCAGTGCTGGACGAATCCATCGCCTTCCTGGAAGGCCCCGTGCTGCAGGACGGCGAGCATGACGCCTTCTTCCAGCCCATGCAGGCCTGCGCCTCGGCGACGCTGTTTGAGCACTGCGCGCGCGCATTGGACCAGAGCATCGCGCTCACTGGCAAATTGGGTCTGCCGCTGATAGGGACCGGCGATTGGAACGACGGCATGAACCGCGTAGGCCAGGATGGCCGGGGGCAGAGCGTGTGGCTGGGTTGGCTGCTGGTGCGCACGCTGGCCCTCTTCGACCCGCTGGTGGAGGCGCGCGACCCCGCCCGTGCTGCACGCTGGCGCGCCCATGCCCAGGCTGTGACTGCCGCGCTGGAGCGCGAGGCCTGGGACGGTGCCTGGTACCGGCGCGCCACCTTCGACGACGGCACTTGGCTGGGCACCCGCGACAACGAGGAATGCCGCATCGATTCAATCGCCCAATCCTGGGCCGTACTGTCTGGTGCGGCCGATCCGGACCGCGCCCAGGCCGCGATGGAATCACTGCGCGCACACCTGCTGGTGCCGGATCCTGGGCTGGCGCTGCTCTTCAGCCCGCCCTTCGACCGCCCTCCCCGCGACCCCGGCTACATCGTGGGCTACCCACCAGGCCTGCGCGAAAACGGCGGCCAGTACAGCCACGCGGCCATGTGGGCCATTCTGGCGCTCACGCAATTGCGCGCCGACCCGCAGGCGGGCACGCACGCCCACGCGCTGTTCAAGCTGGTCAACCCCATCAACCATGCACGCACACCGCAAGATGCGGCGCGCTACCGCGTGGAGCCGTACGTGGTGGCGGCCGACGTGTATTCGGTGCCGCCGCACGAAGGCCGGGGCGGCTGGACCTGGTACACCGGCGCCGCCGGCTGGATGCACCGAGCTGGCATGGAAGGGATCCTGGGCATTCGCCGCGAAGGTGAAGTACTCGTCATTGATCCATGCATCCCAGCCGAATGGCCCGGTTTCGAGGCCGAGGTCGTCCTCGGCGCGACGCGCTACACCATCCAGGTCGAATCGCCGGGGATGCACTGCGCTGGTATCTCGTCGGCGGTCCTGGACGGTGTGGCGCTGGCCTTCGGCGGCGCCGTACACGTACCAGTCACCCCAGGCGACCATCTATTGGTGATCACACTGTGAAGAACGCCTTTCCGATCCAGCCGTTGGGCCATTTGTCCCCTGCAAGGAGTATTGTGTGCAGATGATGCATGAGTTCCTATCTGCGAACCGTGGCACGCTGATCGCGCGCTGCCGGGACAAGGTCGCCCTGCGATCGCCTGGGGTGGTCAAAGAAGAGCTCGCGCATGGGGTTACCGTGTTCCTGGATCAGTTGATCCAGACCCTGATGGCGGAGCGCACCGACGATCCGCAGCGCAGCCTCCAAGTCTCCGGGGTCGCAGGAGGCGTCAGCGCTGTCTCGGAAATCGGCGATTCCGCCACCCGCCACGGGCGGGAACTTATGGGACACGGCTTCACGGTCGAGGAAGTGGTACACGACTACGGCGACCTATGCCAAGCCATCTCCGACATGGCGTTCGAGACCGGAACGCCGATCGGCGTGGACGAATTCAGGACCCTGAACCGCTGCCTGGACAATGCCATCGCCAGCGCCGTCACCGAATACACCCATCAGCGCGAGATCGAGGCGACCGACCGGCACACCCAGGCGCTCAACGAGCGTCTGGGCATTTTCGCGCACGAATTACGCAACATGCTGTTTGCCGCCAAGCTGGCGCAACGGGCGATCAAGGCAGGAGACGTGGGAGCCAATGGCGCAACAGCTGGCGTGCTCGACCGCGCGCTGGCAGGAATGAGCAAGCTGATCGATCGGTCGCTGGCTGAGGTGCGCATTACCGCCGGCATGCCCGCGCAGCGGCAACGGTTTTCCCTGGCCGAGTTCATCGCGGAAATCAAGCTCTCCGCCACGATGGAGGCGCAGAGCCGGGGTTGCTTGTTCAGCGCCCCGGCCGTGGACCCGTCGCTGGCTCTGGACGCCGACCGGGACCTGATGCTCGCAGCCGTGGGCAACCTGTTGCAGAACGCGTTCAAGTTTTCGCGCGCTGACGGCGGCGTGGCCAGCCTGCAGGCCAGCGCCAAGGGCGAGCACATCCTAATCGACGTGCAGGACAACGGCCCCGGCCTGTCGGATGCGGCGATGCAGGCGCTGTTCCAGCCGTTCACCCAGGCGGGAGACGACCGCAGCGGCATGGGCCTGGGCCTGACTATTTCTCGCCGAAGTGTGGAGCTGAACGGCGGCACCCTCGATGTGCGACGCGCACCTGATGGCGGTTGCGTGTTCACCATCGCCATGCCCGGTCACACCTTGCGCTGAACATCGGACTCCGACCATCCATTGCGCAACCTGCCTCATCGAAAGGTCGACAGACCGCGGATCGGCCTGCGGTGGCGCGAATCCGTCCGTCGCGATAGTCAACCAGACAACGCCATTTATGCTTTAAAAGGATTTCAAATGGATGCTATGAACGAGAGTTCCCACGCTCTGAACTGAAACAGTAAGGTGGCGAGACCGAAAAGATGACCGGAAAGTGGGCATGGTAGATATTGGTCACGTCGACCTGTTGGTGCAGGAAGGCTTCTACACAAACCGCTCGGATCTTGTCCGCATGGCCGTGCGCAATCAGTTGGCCCTGCACGCCAATGTCGTGAAGCAGGCGGTGGCGCGGCGCACTCTCACCGTGGGCTTGCAGCACGTAGGACGAGAGGATCTTGAACGCGCGGTGGCTACCGGTCAGCGCCTGCAGGTTCAGGTGGTCGGGCTCGCGCGCATCGCGGACAACGTCACTCCGGAGTTGGCATCCGCTGCCATCGAATCGGTGACCGTGCTGTGAGCCTTCCAGGCCGGTCCCGCCGTGCGGCGGGCCTTGGCCGAACGCATTCGCTGATCTCTTTCGACAAAACCTTTTCAGTTTGAGAAAGTACCCATGAAAAACCCCTTCCATGCACGGGCTCCCACCTATGACGCCGCCGCGATCACAGCCATCATCGTTTTTCATGGCGACCGGGACCATACGGTCCAGCACAGCAACGGAGTGCAGATCGTCGTACATGCGCGCCAGGCGCACGGAACGTCGGCCAGCAGCACACAAACCGGCGAAGCGGGGGGCGGGCGGAAATACAGCCGCACGGTCCATACCTGCGGTCAAGGCTATGCATGCATCGAGTCATGGACGCTCCATGGGGCAGGACACGCATGGTCCGGGGGCGATGGGAGCGGCACCTACACCGATGCCAGAGGCCCAGATGCCTCGGTGGAAATGGTGCGGTTCTTCTTCGACCTGCCGGCCACGGCGACGAGGCCGTACTGAGGCTGCTGCACCGGGACCGCACTCTACCCAAGGCCCGCGGTGGAGCGCTCCCGACACCGACCGCGTGAGTCAATAGCTCCGATAAAAGCCCGTGCGCGCATGGATGGATGGCATGAGGCCATCACGCACACGACCCCACGCCATCAGGGAAACCCATGAATGACCCACGGCCCCACTCCACCGCACCCGTCCAGCTCCCCCGGGCATTGATCGACCGGATCGCTCCACCCTTTGTCCGATTCCTGCACATCGAGGCGGCCGGTGGTGCCGTCCTGCTGACGTTCACCATCGCCGCCCTCCTCCTGTCCAACTCTCCATGGGCAGATGCTTTCTTTGGCATCTGGGAAACACGCATCGAACTGCGGCTCGGAGAGTTCGAATTCGGTCGTTCGCTGAAAAGCTGGATCAACGACGGGCTGATGACGTTGTTCTTCTTCCTGGTGGCACTCGAACTCAAGCGCGAAGTCGTCCTGGGCGAGATGCGCAACCCGCGCATGGCAGCCTTGTCCATCGCTGCGGCATTGGGCGGCATGGTCGCGCCCGCATCCGTCTATCTGGCACTGCAGTGGGCGCAACCCGGCCAGCATGGCTGGGGCATTGTGATGGCCACCGACACCGCGTTCGTCATTGCCTGTCTGGCATTGCTCGGCAAGCGCATTCCGCACAGTCTGCGGGTGTTCATGTTGTTCCTGGCGATCGTCGATGACATCGGCGCCATCCTGGTGGTCGCTGTCGGATACAGCCACCACATGGACTGGCGCATGCTCGCCCTGGCCGGGTTGTGCATCGGCATCCTGCGCGGTTTGGCCGCCGCCGGCATTCGAAGCATCCCGATCTATGTCATCGCGGGCTGCGCCACTTGGCTGGCCATCGATGCGTCGGGACTTCACGCCACGGTCACCGGTGTAATCCTTGGGCTGATGACGCCTGCGAGGCGCTGGGTAAGCGACAGCCGGCTCTACGCGATCCTGGGGCAGGTCATCGCCCATCCAACGGGCAACCAAGGCAGCGCCCACACAAGTGATCGGGGAACCCTGCAGGTGGCGGAGATTGCCGCGCGCGAGTCGCTCTCGCCGGTCGAGCGCCTGGAGATGGCACTGCACCCGTGGGTCAGCTTTTGCATCATGCCGATCTTCGCTCTCGCCAATGCAGGCTTGGCACTCTCGTGGACGAGCGCGGCCCAGCCTGTCGCCGCGGCGGTGTTCCTGGGCTTTGCTATCGGCAAGCCAACAGGCATTCTTCTTTTCAGTTGGCTGGCTCTGCGTTCCGGCCTGGCGATTCGTCCTCCGGATCTGAACTGGGGCAGCATGGCGGGTGGCAGCTTTCTGGCAGGCATCGGCTTCACGATGGCGCTGTTCATTGCCAATCTTGCCCTGGTCGGCCCGTTCATGGACAGCGCGAAGATCGGCATCTTCCTGGCCTCGCTGTTCTCAGCGGTCGTTGGCCTGGCGCTGTTAGTGTGGTTGCCACGGCCACAGACTCTCGACGCCAAGGAAAATATAAGTTAGAGAAACCGGCACGCAAGGCGCAATGCGCGTACTATGGGTTCGTTGATATGTGCAAGGCATTCATTGCATCGGTCTTTTTCCGCTTCTCCCGGGTTCCTCCCGCGGCTGTGTCGAATCTCCTTTGATGATTTTCTTGGCGTCTCTTCGCCGGATGCGTTTTTGCGACCCGGTAACCTCGAAAGGAAATCAATATGACGACACAAACCGGAACTGTGAAATGGTTCAACGAAGGCAAGGGCTTCGGCTTCATCGCCCCCGACAGCGGGGGCAAGGATCTCTTTGCCCACTTCCGTGAAATCCAAGCCGGCGGCTTCAAGACCCTGACTGAGAACCAGCACGTGCAGTTCGAAGTCACCGAGGGAGCCAAGGGCCCCCAAGCCTCCAACATTCGTGCCGTGAGTTGAAGGCATTGGGCCTGATGGTCCAATCACTTCTCCACACCCACCTGCGAAGCGCGGTTCATCCGCGCTTTCTCATTTCTGAAAGGCATCATTGCCATGAAAAATCTGCAGGAGGCCACCGAGCGCATCTGCGAACTCAAGGGCAGCCTGATCGCATTGGACGCATTGCTTCCTTCTCTGCTGGAAGCATTACCGCCCGCTACCCATAACACTCTGGTGCGTTCGTTCGAAGCACATGCCGAAGCAGCTCGAACGGTCATTCTGAACACCCCCATTTCAGACCATGTGCTGGCCGCCTTTGAACGGGACATTGCCAGAACGCGCGCGGTGCTCGCCGGGATCGTGCAGCCACAGGGAAACGCCAATCCACGCCAGGCCGTCGAGGCCATTCTGCTGACCACGACCCATATCCACACTTACGCTGGAACGCGATTGTTGACCGGTGCAAGCGGCTTCTTCTTCCGCCGCGATGATCGATTGTTCCTTGTGACGAATCGGCATGTCTTTTGCGACGAGCCAAGCGAGCATTTTCCCGACCGCGTCGAGATCGAATTGCATACCGATGCGAGCAACCTGACCCAGTACGCGACCTTCTCGATACCCCTCTATGGAAACGGCCTCGCGCTGTGGCGACAGGCCGCCGACACGGGCGGCCCGGTGGACATCGCCACCATCGAGATCCAGACCAGCCGCCTGCCCGAGCACGCGGTGCTGCATGCCTTCGACCAGTCGCACCTTGACCCTAAAAATGAGGACGTGGCGATTGGAGACAATTTGATGATCGTTGGTTTTCCGCTGGGGTTCCACGACACGATCCATCACCTCGCCGTAGCGCGCAGCGCATCGATCGCCTCGGCGTACGGCGTGCGCTTCCAGCAACAGGGCTACTTCCTGACCGATGCCCGCACACACCGTGGGAGCAGCGGTGCGCCTGTCGTTCGACGCAGGAGCAAAGACCAAGAACGCAGGTCCTCTCTGCCGACTTGGCAGTTGCTCGGCGTGCATTCCACGCGCATGGACATGCGCACCCGCGACCTGATCAAAGATGAGTGGCTTGGACTCAATTGCGCTTGGTACGCAGATGTTCTGATGGTGCTGACCCAAAACAAATAGCGATCAGTCACCTTAACTGAAAGCGCGGGCCATAACGCACGCGCACTGTGCGTTCAGCTTCTGCCGAACAGCAGTTGGGCCTATACGCGAGCGAACTCGATTGCTTAGCTAAACCACGACAAAGCTCGCCCTGCTACTCTGTAGCCCTCCGGGCCCACTCCATCATCAACAGGCCACCCAAACCCGCGTGGTTAAAGGACTTGGCTGTGATCGACATGGGTCTCTACCGTCGCTTTTACCGTCAAAAACGCAGATCTTTTGCTGGCGCGGGAGATGGAGCGATTTGCGGGGCGACGACGTTTTCGACACCATCATCAATCAAGCTCAAGGATAGCCGGAAAGAGCCCGCCGAGCTGGGCCAACAGCAGCCGTAGATGCGCGCTGGCGCCGAGTCGGCGCTGGCCTGAACTGTGGCATCTCCGACGTCAAGATGACGCATACGCAATAACGGCAAAGGCGCCCTCTCGTCGCGTAAACAATTTCGCTAGGGGCAGGTCATCCAAACTTCTTGTTTTTCCACCTTGTTTAAGGTATAAAAACCGGAAGTTCCCACCCTGCGAGGCAGAAAGCTGACCATGACACAGATATACGTAGAAGAAGGCACCATTGAAGATCGCTTGGCGCAGTTGGGCCTCGAAGAAGATCGGCTCATCGAGATCGTACGCCGCGGATACGTCGCCTTCTCTTCCTGCACGCCGAACGATCCCCCGCTCTACCCTGGATTCAGTGCCTGGGCCGCCATGGTTCGTGGTCTGCGGGAGTATCTGTTGCCCGCTTGGTCGCGTTGCGACGAGAACAACTACTCGCTGGTCGTCAATTCGAGTGGCACTGTGGCCATCGCTGTGGCGACTGGTGACGATGCCACAGGCCGTGTTGACTGCAGCCCCACGACAAAATCATCGAAGGGTCCCAGCACTGCTGACGCAGTGAACTCCAACCAGCTGCAGCTGGAGCTTCCCTACGTCTTTGACGCGGCACCGGCGGCGGCCGACGACGGAGTCTCCGACGAGAAGCGAATGACTTGGATTCTCCTTGTCCATCGCGCTCGTGACGAGGTCCGCTGCGAACTCTCCTTGCCTACGTCAATGGGAACGGACGGGCGCGTCGATGGGTGGCGTAAACGGATCATCTTGAAGGCCATTCCGACAGACCCCGAGGTCATCGACATCACGCCGCCTCAGCCGTTGCCCGACATCTCCGTCGACGTCAAGCGTCGCGCATGAGTGCACACCGCCATTTCAATCCTTCCAGGCTGACCCTCGCGCGCAAGCGGCGCGGATTGACGATGACCAAGCTGGCTGCCTCGGTGGGAGTGGAGCCGCGCTCGGTGTCCGCCTATGAAAAGGGAGAATTCGGCCCGGACAACGAGCGCCTGGCGAAGCTGTCGTTCGCGCTCGGCTTTCCCGAGTCGTTCTTCTTCGGCGACGACCTGGATGAGCCCACGCCCGACATCGCCAGCTTTCGGGCGTTGTCAAAGATGACAGCCGGCCAGCGCGATACGGCCCTGGGATCCGGGGCGATTGCGTTGATGCTCAACGCCTGGATCGAAGCGCGCTTTGAGCTCCCCTCCTCTGACCTTCCAGACCTGAGTCGCGAAGGCAGCCCCGAAGCGGCCGCGCTTGCGCTTCGTCAGCAATGGGCTTTGGGCGAATTGCCCGTGAAAAACATGATCCACCTGCTGGAGGCAAAAGGGGTCAGAGTTTTTTCACTTTCGGTGGACGCCGCCGAAGTCGACGCCTTTTCGATGTGGCGGCAAAGCACGCCCTTCGTGTTCCTGAACACAAAGAAGTCTGCCGAACACAGCCGCTTCGATGCGGCGCACGAGCTGGGACACCTGGTATTGCATCGCCATGGCTCACCGCAAGGCAGAGAAGCCGAGCGTGAAGCGAACACCTTTGCCTCTGCCTTCTTGATGCCCAGAGCCAGCGTATTGGCCTATGCCCCCCGCATGGCCACTCTCGAGCATCTGATTCAACTCAAGAAGCTTTGGGGGGTTTCCGTCGCCGCCCTGACATACAGGCTCCATGCGGTTGGCGCCCTGAGCGATTGGCACTACCAGTCTCTGTACATCGAGCTTTCCTCCAGAGGCTATCGAAAGAAGGAGCCTGAAGAGGGGACACGGGAAACCTCCCAGGTGCTTCAGAAAGTCTTCGCAGCATTGCGCGATGAGAGCATCTCTCGGAGTGACATTGCCAGCGAGCTGCACGTAGCGGCGGAAGAACTGGATCAATTGGTGTTTGGGCTCGCGCTCACGCGGCTCAATGGAGGCAGAAGCAGTAGCGAAGGACGAGTTGGAACGCCGCCTCAACTTCATGTCGTGGGCAATTCGAAGGGAATACACAAATGACCAAGAAGGACATTCACGTGGTGCCACATGAAAGCGGCTGGGCCACCAAGAAAGAAGGTGCTGGACGCGCAGGTGTCGTCGTCGACACACAGAAGGAAGCCATCGGTCGCGCCCGCCAGCAAGCGATTCGAGAGCGCGTGGAAGTCGTGATCCACAAGCGAGATGGAACGATCCGCGACAGCGACAGCTATGGCAACGACCCGCACCCACCCAAAGACAAGAAGCACTGAGCCTCATCAGCAGATCGGATTTTTTGCATGCCGCCCCAAATAGCCGTACGCCAACGTGCGTTCCCCGACCTCTGTCCCGTCACAGCGGCTGTCGAGGCGTTGTCCAACGCTGGCGGCGTCGAAGAGAGAGGGGCCATCTTCACTCGGCGTGAGGTCGTGGATTTCATCTTGGACTTGGTCGGATACCGTGCCGATCGCCCCTTGCACGAATTTCGGCTTCTGGAGCCATCGTTTGGGGATGGCGACTTTCTGCTGCCGGCCATAGACCGCCTGCTGGCGGCATGGAAGGCAGCGGCGATGCCTCCCCCACAGGAAGCGCTTGGCGAATGCATCCGTGCCGTCGAGCTCCATCGCGATACTTTCGCACGCACGCATGCGGCGGTGATCGCGCGCCTCACCGGCCATGGCATCGCGGCCAGGTCCGCCGAAGCCATCGCGAACCGCTGGATGGTGCATGGGGATTTCCTGCTGGCCGACTTGCCAAGTTCTTTCGATGTCGTGGTCGGCAACCCGCCTTACGTACGGCAGGAAATGATTCCTGCTGTTCTATTGGCGGAATATCGCAGCCGATATGCCACGATCTACGACCGAGCCGACTTGTACGTCCCGTTCATCGAACGCTCCCTGCGCCTGCTCTCGCGAGTAGGCGCGCTCGGTTTCATCTGCGCAGACCGCTGGATGAAGAACCGCTACGGCGGACCGCTTCGCGCATTGATCGCGAAAGATTTCCACCTGAAGGTGCATGTCGATATGACCGACACGCCAGCCTTCCATTCCGATGTGATCGCCTATCCGGCCATCACGGTCATCACGAGGGAAAAGCCCGGTATCACGCGCCTGGCACGTCGGCCAAGGATCGACGCTCCCGTCCTGAACCGCCTGGCTCGGCAATTGACGGCAGCAGAAGGCTCACAAGACAGCGGTGAGGTGCGCGAGCTTCGTGGTGTCGCCATCGGCGACAACCCCTGGCTGCTGGAAGCGGCAGACCAACTATCTCTGGTGCGCCGGCTGGAACAGGATTTCCCCGCAATCGAGGAGACCGGCTGCAAGATCGGCATCGGTGTCGCCACGGGTTCGGATCAAGTATTCATCGGTCCCTACGAGGAACTCGATGTGGAGGACGATCGAAAACAGCCGCTGGTCATGACCCGAGACATCCTGAACGGCACCGTGGAGTGGCGGGGACTCGGCGTCATCAATCCGGCCGCGGATGACGGTGGCCTGGTCGATCTGGAACGCTACCCACGCCTGAAACGCTATCTCGATACCCGCAAGGCAATTCTCAGCCAGCGCCATTGCGCGCAGAAGACACCAGGCCACTGGTACAAGACCATTGATCGCATAACGCCGTCGCTGACACGCAAGCCCAAGCTCTTAATACCGGACATCAAGGGAGAGGCGCACGTCGTCTACGAAGAAGGTCGCCTCTACCCGCATCACAACCTGTACTTCATCACTGCGGAGCAATGGGACCTCCGAGCCCTGCAGGCGGTGCTGCTGTCGCGCATTGCCCGCTTGTTCGTCGCGACCTATTCGACACGCATGCGAGGAGGTTTCCTGCGGTTCCAGGCGCAGTACCTGCGGCGGATTCGCGTTCCCCGTTGGTCGGATGTCCCCGCGGAACTGCGCGGCAAGCTAGTCGACGCCGCCATGGCCCGCGACCTCGGAGCCTGCAACGCACATGCATTTGAACTGTATGGACTGACCGAACAAGAACAGGCTGCACTGGGAGGCGCCGCATGACCACAAAAATCAACATCGACACCCGCTTGCAAGAAGCCGTACAGAGCTACTGGGACGCCCGCGCCAAGAACAAGGAAAAGCAGGTCGAATCCGGCCGGATCGACGCCGGGAATCGTGGAGAGGTAACTGGCGGCACCCAAATGGGCGCATTGGAAATTCTGGTCGCCGACATCCTCTGCGAAGCAGGCCTGAAACGGCTGGACGTTCGCACCCGAACCGCCCTGGAACTTCCTGGGTACTTCCGCGCGACGAAGAAGTGGGACCTCATCGTCATCTCGGAAGGCCAACTGGTCCTGGCCATGGAGTTCAAGTCCCAGGCCGGCGCCTCGATCGGCAACAACGTGAACAATCGTTCGGAAGAAGCTGTGGGCAGCGCCAAGGACATCTGGACTGCGTACCGCGAAGGCCGGTTTGGGACAAAGGCTCCACCACCGTTTCTCGGCTACCTGTTCTTGCTGGAGGACAGAGACAGCGTCAAGGTGCCCGTCGCCAACAAGGAGCCCTACTTCAAGGTCGACCCCGTGTTCCGAGGCGAACCGTTCACGACGAAGAAGGGGGAAACCGGCTACAGGGGTGTCACTTACGCACAACGGTACGAACTGTTGTGCCGGCGGCTTGTGCTCGAGCGAATCTACAGTTCCGCTTGCTTCATGTTGGCCACCAACTCGAGGAATACAGTCATCTCGCAACCGGCAGAGGACCTGACATTTGCGCGGTTCACGGCTGCATTGCGAGGCCATGCGCTGACTTTTCTCGGCAGCCAGCCATAACTGGCCGTCGCCCGAGAAGGCTCCGTCTTGACGCAGCGACTGCGCTTCCTGCTCGACACGAATGTGTTGATCCCTCTTCAGGATTCTTTCCAGATCCTGGAGAAGAATCTCGCCAACTTCGTCAGGCTGGCAAACATCGGCGGCCACTCGCTGCTGTATCACCCGGCGACCATCACAGATTTCGAGCGCGATGCGGATGTGCAACGTCGTGAACGCAGCCTGCAGCGCATCAGGCAGTACCCTGCACTGCAAGACGTAGCGCCCTGCCCCTGGAATACAGCGGCGACCAGCGCCAACGACGCCTGCGACAACGAGATCCTCTACGCCCTTGCATGCGATGCAGTGCATGCGCTGATCACCGAGGATCGACGGCTGCACGCCAAGGCCCGCACGCATGGATTGGGTGATCGGGTCTACACCATTCAAACGGCGGAAGATTGGCTTCGACGTCTGCACGAGCCGCGCCAGGTCTTCTTGCCGAACATCGAAGATGTTCCGCTCCACAAACTGACCCCCCTGCTTCCATCTGAATTCTTCGACAGCCTGCGTGAGGGGTATCCGGGGGCTTTCGACGAGTGGTTCCGCAGCAAAGCGCGGGAAAACCGCATGGCCTGGGTATACCGGGACGAGAACGACACCCTGGCCGCTATATGCATCTACGCTGCACAAGTCGACCAGAAAATCACCGATGCAGGCGAACACCTATCCGGGCGGGCTTTGAAGCTCTGCACCTTCAAGGTGGGCGAAACCGTCAGAGGCCGAAAAATCGGCGAACTCTTTCTGAAAGCAGCCTTCCGCTATGCCACGGACAACGCGTGCGATCACGTGTTCATCCATGCCGACCCCGACAAGCATGATTACCTCATCAGCTTGCTCCACGACTTCGGTTTCGAAGAACGCGGCACGTACGCCAACGACCTTGTCTTGGTGAAGCCTCACCCCCGGCTTGCTCCCACGGACAGCACGGCGGAACCTTCTGACTACATCAGAAGGTTTTTCCCGCACTTTCGTCGCGACGCTCAAGTTCAGAAATTTCTGATCCCCATCCAGCCCGCCTTCCACGAAACCCTCTTCCCCGACTACAGCCCGCAACAGCAGCGGCTATTCGGCATGGCTGGCAATGTCGGCAATGCGATCAAGCTCGCCTATCTGTGCCATGCACCAACCAATGCGATCCACCCCGGAGATGTCGTTCTCTTCTATCGAACAGAAGATGAAAAATCCATCACCTCCATCGGTGTGGTGGATCGTTTTGAAATACTAGACGATGCAGCCAAGATCGCCAGCCTGGTCAGCCGCAGAACCGTCTACGCGCTCGATCAAATCGAGGAAATGGCCAAGCGCAAGACCAAGGTCATCCTATTTCGGCTGGTCGAGCACCTGCCCCATCCCGTTTCATACGATCGGCTCAAGCTCGAGAGCATTGTCACTGGCCCGATCCAATCCATTCGCAAAGTTTCAGATGTCGCTTTTTCCAAAGTGCTCGCTGCCGCCGGCAGGTAGGGCTGTTTTGCTATCGGTCAAGCCCAAGTATGCGGACCTCATCTCGTCCGGAATTAAGCGTGTCGAATTTCGGCGAACCTGGGCGGCAGAAGATGTTGGCCTGATCGCCGTGTATGCCAGTTCGCCTGTCCAGAGAATCGTCGCTCTCGTCGAGGTAGAAGACATCGTGCGTGGATCTTCAACCATGCTCTGGAGCCACTGCAACAGTCGCGGCGGGGCTCTTACCCGCCGCGAGCTCTTTGACTACTTCGATGGCAAGCCACAAGGGTGTGCTGTTCTGCTGGGTAGCGTGCAGCCGTTAGCCTCGCCTATCGATCCCAAGTCGCTTTTTAAGGCCTTCGCCCCACCTCAGTCTTTCAGGTATCTCTCTACCGCTGAGTTGAAAAAGATTCAAGGAAAAATGGTCACCAGCAAAGAGCCCATATGACGATATTCATCGCCGGAATCCACGGTGTCGGAAAGACTTATTTGGCGAAGCCTGCAGCCGAACGGCTTTCCCTTGTCTATGCAACTGCCAGCCAACTGATCCGTGAAGAACGCGGAAGCATCACCTGGGATAAAAACAAGCAAGTTGACGAAGTGGCCGAGAATCAGGCTGCCCTCCTCCGGGCGGTCAAAAGAATCAATGACAACGGCAACACACTCATGCTGGACGGTCACCTGGTTCTCAGAAAGTCCATCAACCAGCATGAACGTTTACCAGAAGCGGTTTTCCGCGACCTGAGTTGTGAAGCGATCATTTTGCTGACCTGCTCAACGGAGGTTGTGAAAAAGCGCCTGACTGAAAGAGGCGACTCCTCTTGGAGCACGCAGGAACTTGAAGAGTTCGCCAAAGCCGAAGCTGAACATTCCGAAACTGTAGCGGGCGCTCTTGAGATTCCATTGATCTGTCTATCTGAGCCCTCCATCCAAGACCTGATACAAGCACTCAGCGGCCTGCGTCCAAGCGCCCTGACGCCGCACGCTGCTTGAACCCTCGGTCTCGCATCATGAACGCGCCGAGCATGTGCGGGATCAGCGTCGCCGCATCGACCACCTCGCCATAAGTCTGGCCGTGCAGCGCGGCGTAGCGGTCGAGGTCGGCTTTCAAGCTGGTCGGGCACGCAAAGGTCAGCTTGACGCTCTCGGTCTTGGGCAGCGGCCCCAGCCGCAGCTTCTTCGTCGTGCTCATTGCGCAGCTCTCCGATTGAAGAACATCGGCTGGTACGGCCGCAGCACCAGATCGCGGTTGACGATGATGCGCACCGGCAGGCCCGGCCGGCTGGTCAGTGTGGGCTGGATGTTCATGTTGCGCCGAGTGATCTCCTGACCCACCTGATTGATGCTGTCCTGTGCGCTGTCGCGGCCGGCGATCACGATGCGGTTGCCGTCCTGTCGGTTCTCCGGCGCGGCCAGCTCGGCGCTGATGCCCAGCAGCGTCGTCAGCGCCGCGCCCGCGAAGATGCGGCCCCAGTGCCAGTCCACGCCGTCTTCCAGCCCGGCATACCCGGCGGGATCGGTGCCCACGAGCTTGTCGAGCGTCAGCGAGGACGTGTCGGGCAGGATGACGCGGTTCCACACCACTTGCACACGGCTTTGCCCATAGCTCACCTGGCTGTTGTAGCGGCCCAGGATGCGCGAGCCCTGCGGGATCAGCAGGAACTTGCCGGTGGCCGTGTCGTAGACCGGCTCCGTCACCGTGGCGATCACGTCGCCCGGCAAGTCCGACTTGATGCCGGTGACCAGTGCCCCTGCGATCACCGTTCCAGCCATCACCTGGTACGGCGAAGCCGGCAGGGTCAGGTGGCCGGAATTGCGGGTTTCCGCAGAACCGCCTTTGAGGAACGCCTCTTTCTGGTCTTGCCGGTTCTGCGCAACGGTCGGATCGGTTGCCGCTTGTGGTGCTTGTGGTGCTTGTGCGGCCGTCGATGCCGGCCCGGCGGCGAGTGGATCAAAGCCCGCCAATGGATGACCAAGCGAAGCCGAGGCTTGCGTCGCGGTGGCCGGCGCAGCGGACTTGCCCGAGCTGCCCGAGCGGAAGAACACCGACGAGGCCATCGCCGCATCGGCTTCCTTGCGCAAGGCATCCTCAGGGTCGTGGCCCGGCGCCGCATAGGCCACCGTCACCGGCTGCTGCGACTTCACGATGGCCGGGCCGAGGTCGCCCGGCAACGGCGGCCCGAGCTCCGGCACTGCGGCCGGCAGCTTCGAGTAGTCGGCCGGCAAGTTACCCAGCCCTTCCGACTTCGACACGCGATCCACGTTGTACAACTCGGTTGGCTCCTGGGTGCCGCGCCGTTGCGGTTGCAGAGACCAGATCGTGGCGCCAAGCACGGCGACCGACAGGCCGCCAACGAGCATGGCCAGCGTGCGCCGGTTCAATCGCGTGACCGGGCGCGGCTGCGCGCGCAGCGCCACCGCTTCGGGTGTCACCTTGGCCGCCTGCGGCGCGGCCAGGTCGGGAGTCTCGTCTTGGCTCATGCTCAGTTCCCCCGCGCTGCGCCTGCCACACCGTCCGTGCGCTCGATGCGCACCACGTCGCCCTTGTCGGCTCCCAGGCGCAGTTCTGCCGCGCCGAACAGCCGGTCCACGATGTAGTACGGCGAGCGGAAACGGTAGTTCACCAGTTGCCCATCGCCCTGCGCGCCGATCACGAACAGCGGCGGCAGCTCGCCCTGCGCAATGCCCGCCGGGAACTGGATGTAGACCTTCTCCCCGTCATCGAAAGCCCGCAGCGGCTTCCACGGCGGATTGCTGCCGCTGACCGCATACCGGAAACGGATCTTCTCCAGCGACAGTCCAGCGTCCACCGGCGCGGCCGCGCTGGCCGCCTGCGCCTGACGCTGCAAGGCCAGCATCCGGTCCTTCGGGTAGTCCCAGGACACCGAAGCCATCCATGCCTTCTCGGTCGAGGTCAGCTCCAGCAGGTACGCCCTGCGGCTGGTGGTGATGACCAGGTTCGTCTTCAACCCAGAGCGGATCGGCTTGACCATCACGTTCACGCGCAGATCGGCGCCGCTGCCGCTGGACGTGTCGCCCACGATCCAGCGCACGGTGTCGCCAGCGGCCACCGTCACAAGTTCCTCGCCGGGCTGCAGCGCCACCACCGTCACGCGGCCCACGGCCGCATAGACCTGGTACAGCGCACCGTCGGTGAAAGGCCAGACCTGGATGGCATTGATGTAGCCCTCGCGGGTGGGCGCCATGCGTGCCTCGGCATTGGCGCGCGACACACGCACCTTCTCGTCGGCCGGCTCCGGTGCCGCCGGGGCTGCAGCGACCTCCGGCAAGGGCTTCAACTGCGCCGGCATCGGCAACACCTCGGGCACGGCCACCACCTCCACCGGCTTGGGCGGCTCCGGCAGCGGCTGGGCCTGCACCGGCTCGTCGAGCGAAATCACCGGCGGCGGCGTGCCCTGCGTGGCACAGCCCGCGAGCAGCAGGGTCGATGCCAGCAGGATCACCGGCAAGGCGGATTTGCACAAAAGCGCATTCATGGCATTCATGGTTTTGTTCCTTCGGAAGAATCGAGTTCGCGGCTCCACGACAGGCCGTTGACGTAGATGCCCAGTGGGTTCTTGCGCAGGCGCTGTTCGGTGCGCGGCGTCTGCTGCACGATGGACACCACCGCGTTCCAGCGCTCGGTGCGGTCCAGCGCGCCGGTGACGAAGCGCTGCTCCGTCCAGCGCACGTTGAACGACGTGTCGCTGGCGCGGGTCACGCTGCTGATCTGCACCGTCACCGACTCCCTGCCGATGCGCGCGAACGGGTCGTGGGTGCGGGCGAACTCGTTGAGCACCACCGCGCCCTTGTCGGTGGTGTAGTCGTAGGCATCGAGCCAGTTCTGCCGCACCACGATGGGGTCGATGGAAAGCGAGCGCACCAGGCCGATGAAGCGGCCCAGGTGGTAAGCGGTCTGCGCATCGCTGGGCCGGTACGGCGTGGCGGCCTCACCCACGGCGCGCACCTGGCCCGCGTGGTCCACCTCGATGACGTAGGGCGTCACGATGGATTGCGCCGAGCGCCAGACCAGGCCACCGGCCATCAGCACGGCCAGCGTCAGGCAACCAAAGGCCATGAAGCGCCAGTTCTTCGCCTGCACGCGGGCCGAGCCGATGCGCTCGTCCCAGACCTGGGCAGCGGATTGATACGGGGTGGCAGGCTGCGGCGTATCCGCATAGCGCACCTGCGCGCGTTTGAATCGCATGGGCGTTCTCCTGGAACAAAGAAATCGAAAGGGATCAGCAAAAGATCAGTCCTCGCGCAGGCTCGGGCCTTGGCCCGAGCCACCACCATCGCCCCCGCGCAGCGTGTGGGCGGCGGTCGTCGCGGCATGGGTAAGCTGCTGGCGGCGATGCAGGCGCTTGGCCCAGGCGGGCTGTTCGGCGGGTGGCGGTGAGCCACCGGCATCGGCGCTGCCCTGCGGGCCACTCGATGCGGCACTGGACGGGGAAGACTCCGGGCGGAACGCAGCAGCCACGCGCTCCTTCATGGAGCGCGCACCCTCCGCCACCTTCTGTCCAGCGGCCTGCGCGCCCGTCCGGGCGACGTTGCCCACACCCGCCATCGCGCCCCTGGCGCCACCACCGGCAGCAGCAGAGCCGGCCTGGTAGGCCGACCGCGCACCGCTCGCCGCACTGCCGGCCGTGGAAGCCGCCGTGCGCGCGCCGCTGGCGGCCATGCGTGCGGCGCCGGGCGCCATGCGTGCCCCGGCCGCCACGGCGCTGCCCACGCCGGAGGCTGCGGCGCCCACGGCCACCGCAGCGCCCGCCGCACCCACCGCCGCCCCGGCCATCGCACCCGCGCCCAATTGCGGGGCGCCGGACACCAGCCCCGTCGCGATGCCTGGGCCGAAGATGCCCAGGGCCAGCAGCGAGAGCGACGCCAGCATGATCACCAGCGCCTGGTCGATGGAAGGCTCGGCGCCCGGCGGAATCGTGAACTCGGAGAACAGGCCCGAGCCGATGCCCACGATCACGGCCAGCACCAGCACCTTGATGCCCGAGGACACCACGTTGCCCAGCACCTTCTCGGCCAGGAACGCGGTCTTGTTCCACAGCGCGAACGGCACCAGCACGAAGCCCGCGAGCGTGGTCAGCTTGAACTCGATCAGCGTCACGAAGAGCTGCACCGCCAGCACGAAGAAGCTGAGGATCACCACCAGCCAGGCGAAGAACAGCACCACGATCAGGTCGACGTGCACGAACACCTCGGGGAACCCCGCCAAGTCGCCGATCTGGTCGAAGATCGGTGCTGCCGCGTCCACGCCCACCTTGGCGAGATGCCCCGGCTGCAGGAAGGTGCCCATGCTCAGGGACGAGCCGCTGGCCGTCAGGCCCAGGCCGGCGAAGGAGCGGAACACGATCCCCGCCAGCGTGTTGAAGTTGCCGATGATGTAGGCGAAGGCCCCCACGTAGAGCACCTTGCGCAGCAGCTTGGCGATCACGTCCTCGCCCTGGCCGCTGGCGTGGCCCATGGCCCAGAACAGGCCGGCCAGCGTCATGTCGATGACGATCAGCGTGGCCGTGAGAAACGCCACCTCGCCCTGCAGCAGCCCGAAGCCCGAATCGATGTAGCGCGAGAAGGTGTTCAGGAAGCGGTCGATGACCGTCACGTCGTCCATGGCCCGGCCCCGTCAGTTGCCGTAGAAGTCGACGGCATGCGGTGTGTAGGGCGTGCCTTCGCCCACGAAGCGCCGCCGCACCTCGCGCCCGCGTTCCGTGGCCGCCGCCTGGCGCGCCAGCTCCAGCGAAGCGGCCCGGTCCTGCGTGATCTGCAGCCGCTGCGTCTGGATGGACTGCTTGGCCTGCAGGGCCAGCAACTGGTTCGTCGCCTGCATGGCCTGCAGCGCGCCTTGCGCCGACTGGCTCTGGCCCACCAGGTCGGCCAGCACGCCTTCGTCCTCGCCCAGGTTCTGCGAGACCTGGGCCTGCATCTGCATGGTGGTCTGCAGGCTGTTCAAGGTGTTGCGCCAGCGCTCCTGCGCGTCGCGCACCATCTGGGCGCCGCTGACGGAGGCAGCGTACTGCTCGGGGTACAGGCGCAGGAACTCCCGATCCAGGTTCGCCACCTCGTAGGCCAGCCCCCTGGCCTGGGCGATCAGCCGCTGCGTGGTCGCCAGGTTGTTGCGCAGCCGGTTCACCACGCTGAACGGCAGGCTGGCCAGGTTGCGCGCCTGGTTCACCAGCATCTGGGCTTCGTTCTGGAGCTGGCGGATCTGGTTGTTGATCTGCTCCAGTGTGCGGATCGCGGTCAGCGCGTTCTGCACGAGGTTCGTGGGATCGACCACCACCCATTGGGCATGGGCGGTGGGCACGGTGCACAGCAGGGCCGCGACGGCGGCGGCAACGAGACGCTTCTTCATGGTTGGTTCTCCTGTGGATGGGATGGATGGGATGGACGGGACGCAGGGGATGGCGCGAGGCCAGGAAACGACGCCAGCAGATCGGCCGCCCAATCGAGGCCGCGATGGCGCAACCAGGCGCCTGCGAAGCCGGGCACGCCGGCGTCCAGCAGCACGCGATCCATGTCGCGCTGGTCCTGCGGCGTGGAGGCGCCCACGAAGGCCAGCGCGGCTGGCCCCAGGTCGAGATCGAACAGGCGGTTGCCCAGGCGCGACTGGTAGTAGTAGTCGCGCTTCGGAACGGCCGTGGCCGCGATCTCGATCTGTCGGCTGTTGAGCCCGAAGCCCTCGTAGATGGCTCGAACCTGCGGCTCGGTCGCCTGCGGGTTCGGCAGGAAGATGCGGCTGGCGCAGCTTTCGACGATCGCGGGCGCAATGCTCGAATCCTTGATGTCCGCGAGCGACTGCGTGGCGAAGATCACCGACACGTTCTTCTTGCGCAGCGTCTTGAGCCACTGGCGGATGCGCGCGGCGAACACCGGGTCATCGAGAAACAGCCAGGCTTCATCCAGGATCAGCAGCGTGGGCGCACCGTCGAAGCGTTCATCGAAGCACGCGAAGAGGTACTGCAGCACGGCCATGACGGCGGCCTTGCTGTGCATCAGTTCCTCCATCTCGAAGCACTGCACCGCACCGGAACCCAGGCGATCCGAATCCGCATCCAGCAGCTTGCCGTGCGCACCGCCCAGCACATAGGGCGACAGCGCCTGGCGCAGCGTGTTCGACTGCAGCAGCACGGAAAGCCCCGTCATCGTGCGCTGCTCCACCGGCGCACCGGCCAGGCTCCCCAGTGCCGACCAGATGGCCGCCTTCTCTTCGGGGCCAACCGCCACGCCTTCGTGCAGCAGGCGGCCTTCGATCCATTCGGCCGCCCAGGTGCGGTAGCCCTTGCGGTCGATGCGCGCCAGTGGCTGGAAGGCAATCTCTC
>NZ_FNHP01000014.1 GCF_900103645.1 Oryzisolibacter propanilivorax | reverse complement strand
GCCCCCATCGCCATGGAAGAAGGCCTGCGCTTTGCCATCCGCGAGGGCGGCCGCACCGTCGGCGCCGGCGTCGTGGCCAAGATCATCGAGTAATCCGCGGATCGCATCCCTACAGGAAACACCATGTCCAAGCAAAAGATCCGTATCCGCCTGAAGGCCTTCGATTACAAGCTGATCGACCAGTCCGCTGCCGAGATCGTCGACACCGCCAAGCGCACCGGCGCCATCGTCAAGGGCCCCGTGCCCCTGCCGACGCGCATGAAACGCTTCGACATCCTGCGCTCGCCGCACGTCAACAAGACGTCACGCGACCAGCTGGAGATCCGCACGCACCAGCGCCTGATGGACATCGTCGATCCGACCGACAAGACCGTGGACGCGCTGATGAAGCTCGACCTTCCGGCCGGCGTGGACGTCGAGATCAAGCTGCAGTAATCCTGCTGGCTGCGATGCAGGGACTGGTGGCGCCGCAACGGCGCGGCTGGCCCCTTGCTTAACGCGGGCTTGCCTATTGGGCAAGGCCCGCGTTATACTTTGCGGCTTCGCGTTTTTGCGCGCCGGGCATTGCTGCCCGGGTTTGGCAAGAACAGCGGAGTTTCATCAACCTTCTTTCGTGCGCTTTCGCTTCTGGAAAAGGGAGCCGAGCGCAACGCCCGGGCCAATTGCAGTCGGGGCGGCGGAAGTTTCGGAGCAAAACCAAATGAGTCTGAGCAACTCCCTCGGGTTGCTGGGCCGCAAGGTGGGCATGATGCGCCTGTTCACCGATGACGGAGAAGCGATTCCCGTCACGGTGCTGGATGTGTCCAACAACCGCGTGACCCAGATCAAAACTCAAGCCAACGACGGCTACGTGGCCCTGCAGGTCACGTTCGGTGCACGCAAGGCCTCCCGCGTGACCAAGCCTGAAGCCGGCCACCTCGCCAAGGCGGGTGTCGAAGCCGGTGAAATCATCCGCGAGTTCCGCGTGACCGAAGAGACCGCAGGCAAGTACGCCGCCGGCACTGCGGTGCCCGTGGCCGACGTGTTCGCCGTGGGCCAGAAGGTCGACGTGCAGGGCACCTCGATCGGCAAGGGCTTCGCCGGCACGATCAAGCGCCACAACTTCGGCTCGCAGCGCGCCTCGCACGGCAACAGCCGTTCGCACAACGTGCCCGGCTCGATCGGCATGGCGCAGGACCCCGGCCGCGTGTTCCCCGGCAAGAAGATGACCGGCCACATGGGCGACGAGACCGTGACCACGCAGAACCTGGATGTGATCCGCATCGACGAGGCACGCCAGCTGCTGCTGATCAAGGGCGCCGTTCCCGGCTCCAAGGGCGGTTTCGTGACCGTCCGTCCGGCCATCAAGGCTAAGGCTTCCAAGGAGGCGAACTAAATGCAGCTCGAACTCCTGAATGACCAGGGCCAGGCCGCGTCCAAGGTGGACGTGCCCGAGACGGTCTTCGACCGTCAGTACAACGAATCCCTGATCCACCAGATCGTGGTGGCCTACCAGGCCAATGCCCGCCAGGGCACGCGCGCCCAGAAGGACCGCCAGCAGGTGCGTCACTCGACCAAGAAGCCCTTCAAGCAAAAGGGCACCGGCAACGCTCGCGCCGGCATGACCTCCTCGCCGCTGTGGCGTGGGGGCGGACGCATCTTCCCGAACCTGCCTGAAGAGAACTTCACGCAGAAGATCAACAAGAAGATGTACCGCGCCGGCATGGCGTCCATCCTGTCGCAGCTGGCCCGCGAAGGCCGTCTGGCCGTGGTGGACTCGCTGAAGCTGGAATCGCCGAAGACCAAGGTGCTGGCCGACAAGTTCAAGGCCATGAACCTGGAATCGGTCATGGTCATCGCCGACGAGGTCGACGAGAACCTGTACCTGGCTTCGCGCAACCTGAAGAACGTGTTCGTGGTCGAGCCGCGCTACGCCGATCCGGTGTCGCTGGTGCACTTCAAGAAGGTGCTGGTGACCAAGGGCGCCATCGACAAGCTCAAGGAGATGTTCGCATGAGCCGCGTCAATCCCACTCCCGCCGAGCGCCAGTTCGACGAAGGCCGCCTGATGCAGGTGCTGGTCGCCCCCATCGTGTCCGAGAAGGCCACCATGGCGGCTGAAAAAGCCAACGCCGTGACGTTCAAGGTGCTGCAAAACGCCACCAAGCCCGAGATCAAAGCCGCCGTCGAGCTGCTGTTCAAGGTCGAGGTCAAGGGTGTGTCCGTGCTGAACACCAAGGGTAAGGAAAAGCGCTTCGGCAAGTTCATGGGTCGCCGCGACAACGTGCGCAAGGCCTATGTGCTGCTCAAGGAAGGTCAAGAGCTGAACCTGTCCGGGGAGGCTGCGTAAACCATGGCTGTCATCAAACTCAAACCGACTTCCCCGGGCCAGCGCGGCGCGGTGAAGATCTCGCGCGACCACCTGCACAAGGGTGAGCCGTACGCACCGCTGCTGGAGCCCAAGTTCCAGAGCGCCGGCCGCAACAACAACGGCCACATCACCATCCGCCACCGTGGCGGCGGGCACAAGCACCACTACCGCGTGGTCGACTTCCGTCGCAACAAGGACGGGATCACGGCCAAGGTCGAGCGCATCGAGTACGACCCGAACCGCTCGGCGCACATCGCTCTGGTGTGCTACGCCGACGGCGAGCGCCGCTACATCATCGCTCCGCGCAACCTGGAAGTGGGCGCGACCATCGTCAGCGGCTCCGAGGCGCCGATCCGCGTCGGCAACACCCTGCCGATCCGCAACATCCCGGTGGGCTCGACCATCCACTGCGTCGAGCTGAAGGCCGGCGCCGGTGCCCAGATGGTGCGCTCGGCCGGTGCTTCCGCCACCCTGCTGGCGCGCGAGGGTCTGTACGCCCAGGTGCGCCTGCGCTCCGGCGAAGTGCGCCGCGTGCACATCGAGTGCCGCGCCACCATCGGCGAAGTGGCCAACGAAGAGCACAGCCTGCGCCAGCTCGGCAAGGCCGGTGTCAAGCGCAACATGGGCATCCGCCCGACCGTGCGCGGCATCGTGATGAACCCGGTTGACCACCCGATGGGTGGTGGCGAGGGCCGCTCCAAGAGCGGACGTCACCCGGTCGATCCATGGGGCAACCTGACCAAGGGCTATCGCACCCGCCACAACAAGCGCACGCAGGGCATGATTGTCTCGCGTCGCAAGAAGTAAGGACATCCGCAAATGACGCGTTCTCTGAAAAAGGGTCCGTTTGTGGACCATCACCTGCTGGCCAAGGTCGAAAAAGCCATCGCCACCAAGGATAAGAAGCCTGTCAAGACCTGGTCGCGCCGCTCCATGGTGCTGCCCGACTTCATCGGCCTGACGATTGCCGTGCACAACGGCAAGCAGCACGTGCCGGTGTACGTCACCGACCAGATGGTGGGCCACAAGTTGGGCGAATTCGCCCTGACGCGCACCTTCAAGGGCCATCCTGCCGACAAGAAGGCCAAGAAGTAAGGAAAACAGAACATGTCTGAAACACGTGCAGTTCTGCGGGGTGTGCGCCTGTCGGTGGACAAGGGCCGCCTCGTGGCCGATCTGATCCGCGGCAAGAAGGTGGACCAGGCGCTGGACATCCTGACGTTTACGCAGAAGAAAGCTGCCGGCATCGTCAAGAAGGTGCTGGAGTCGGCGATCGCCAATGCCGAGCACAACGACGGCGCCGACATCGACGAGCTGAAGGTCAAGACCATCTTCGTCGAGCAGGGCACCACGCTCAAGCGCTTCACCGCGCGCGCCAAGGGCCGCGGCAACCGCATCAGCAAGCCCACCTGCCACATCTACGTCACCGTCGGCAACTAAGGAAGAAGGCAGAACATGGGACAGAAAATCCATCCTACCGGCTTCCGCTTGGCGGTCAGCCGCAACTGGGCCAGCCGCTGGTACGCGAGCAACCGTGACTTCGCCGGCATGCTGGCCGAAGACATCAAGGTGCGCGAGTTCCTGAAGACCAAGCTCAAGAACGCCGCGGTCTCCCGCGTGCTGATCGAGCGCCCCGCCAAGAACGCCCGCATCACCATCTACTCGGCGCGTCCGGGCGTGGTGATCGGTAAGAAGGGCGAGGACATCGAGAACCTGAAGAAGGAACTCGCCACGCGCCTGGGCGTGCCGGTGGCCGTGAACATCGAGGAAGTGCGCAAGCCCGAAATCGATGCCAAGCTGATCGCCGACTCGATCACCCAGCAGCTGGAAAAGCGCATCATGTTCCGCCGCGCCATGAAGCGCGCCATGCAGAACGCGATGCGCCTGGGCGCCCAGGGCATCAAGATCATGTCCTCCGGCCGCCTGAACGGCATCGAGATCGCCCGCACCGAGTGGTACCGTGAAGGCCGCGTGCCGCTGCACACGCTGCGCGCCGACATCGACTACGGCACCTCGGAAGCCAAGACCACCTATGGCGTCATCGGCGTCAAGGTCTGGGTCTACAAGGGCGATACCCTGGGCCGTGGCGATCTGCCCGCCGAGACGCCGCGTCCTGACGAGGAGCGCCGCCCGCGTGGCCCGCGCCGCGACGGCCGTGGTGACCGCCGCGATGGCGACCGCCGTGGTGGCAGCCGCCGCCCGATGGGCACCAACGCCGCACCTGCCGATGGCAGCGACAAGCCCCAGGGCGCAGGTGCAGATCCCGTTAAGCGCGTAGCCAAGGCCGCGCCCGCTGCTGCCGCAGCGGACGGTAAAGGAGAGTAATCAACATGCTGCAACCCGCACGCCGCAAGTTCCGCAAGGAACAGAAGGGCCGCAACACCGGCATCGCCACCCGGGGCAACTCGGTGGCCTTCGGTGACTTCGGTCTCAAGTGCACCGATCGTGGCCGCCTGACGGCACGCCAGATCGAGGCTGCCCGCCGTGCCATCTCGCGCCACGTCAAGCGCGGTGGCCGCATCTGGATCCGCGTGTTCCCGGACAAGCCCATTTCCACCAAGCCCGCCGAAGTGCGTATGGGCAACGGCAAGGGCAACCCCGAGTACTACGTGGCCGAGATCCAGCCGGGCAAGGTCGTGTTCGAGATCGTGGGTGTGCCCGAGGAGCTGGCGCGCGAGGCGTTCCGCCTGGCCGCTGCCAAGCTGCCCCTGCGCACCACGTTCGTGGCCCGTCAGATCGGCGCTTGAAGAATAAAGAGAGTTCGATATGACGAAAGCTGCTGAACTGCGCAACAAGGACGAGGCCGGCCTGAAGGACGAGATCAAGTCGTTGCAAAAGGCCCACTTCGGCCTGCGCATGCAAAAGGCCACGCAACAGCTGGGCAACACTGCCACGCTGCGTGCCACGCGCCGCGACATCGCCCGCGCCAAGACCATCCTTGCCCAAAAGCAAGCCCAAGCCGTTGCCAAGGCCTAAGGAGCGAACATGACGGAAGCCAAAACATCCCTCAAGCGCACCCTGGTCGGCAAGGTGGTGAGCGACAAGCGCGCCAAGACCATCACCGTGCTGGTCGAGCGCCGCGTCAAGCACCCCATCTACGACAAGATCGTGGTCAAGTCGAGCAAGTACCACGCGCACGACGAGAACGGCGAGTACAAGCTGGGCGACACCGTGGAAATCACGGAAAGCCGCCCGCTGTCCAAGACCAAGAACTGGGTCGCCACGCGCCTGGTGCAAAAGGCCGCGCTGGTCTAAGCCCATTGCGGCTCCAGGCCGCAGCAGGCACCCGAAACGGCCCACAATGTGGGTCGTTTTTTTTCGCCCCGACCGCGCTGGCGGCGGGGCGGTTTTCTTCGTTCATCAACCAGCACCAACAAGGAGAAATACATGATCAAGATCGGTGACGCACTGCCTGCCGTGACCCTGGCCGAGTACCAGTACGCCGGCGAGGGCGCCTGCTCGACCACCGGCCCGCAGCCGGTGGACGTGCAAAAGGAAGCCGCCGGCAAGACCATTGCCCTGTTCGCCGTGCCCGGCGCGTTCACGCCCACCTGCTCGGCGCAGCACGTGCCTGGCTACGTCGAGCAGGCTGACGCCCTGAAAGCCGCCGGCGTGGACGAGATCTGGTGCCTGTCGGTGAACGACCCGTTCGTCATGGGTGCCTGGGCGCAGGACCAGAAGACCGCCGGCAAGGTTCGCATGCTGGCCGACGGCGACGCCGCTTTCGCCAAAGCCACCGGCCTGACGCTGGACCTGAACGGCAAGGGCCTGGGTCTGCGCAGCAACCGCTACTCCATGCTGGTCAAGGATGGCAAGGTTACCCAGCTGAACGTCGAGGGCCCGGGCCAGTTCGAGGTCAGCGACGCCAAGACCCTGCTGGGCCAGACCGCCGCCTGATCCAGGCCACTGCCGCGGCGCCCTGCCGGCGCCGTGCGTGAGACGCCGCGCCGCACCGCCCCAAAGGCTGTGCGGCGTTTCTTTTTTGATAGCTGAAAGCCCTTGTTATATATGGGCTGGAGGCCAAAATGACTGAAATATCAGTCGATGTCGGCTTTCAGGTAGTGCGCCCCCGCCACCGGGTTGTGGTAGTAGGGCGGGATCTCCTCGAAGCCCAGTTCGGTGTACAGCGCCCGGGCCGACTCCATGCCGTCCAGCGTGTCCAGCAGCACGCAGGCATAGCCGGCGCGGCGCGCAGCGTCCAGCGTCGCCTCGGCCAGCTGCCGGCCCAGGCCGAAGCCGCGAAACGCGCGGCGCACGTACAGGCGCTTCATCTCGGCGGCGTTGGCGTAGTCGGCGTTGTCCAGCGGGCGCAGCGCGCAACAGCCGGCCAGCGCGCCATCCACCAGCGCCAGCAGCAGGTGGCCGCGTGGCGCCACGTATTCGCCCGGCAGTCCGGCCAGTTCCTGGTCAAAGCCCTGGAACGACAGGTCCACGTCCAGGCTGGCGGCGTATTCCTCGAAGAGTTCGCGCACGGCGGGCATCTCGTGCGCGGCGCTGGGGTGGAGCAGGGTGACCTCGGGCGGCCGCTCCCCGGGCGGCGGCGCTTGCTCTGCGGCGGGTGTCATCAGCGTCAGTGTAGCGAGCACGCGCGGCCGGGCATCAGAGCCCGCCCGCGTCCAGCCGCGACACCCACCAGGCCAGCAGCCCGGCCAGCCCTGCCAGCACCAGCGCCAGCAGCCGCGTGCGGGCATCGTCGCGCGAGGCCGGCACAGGCCGCGGCAGCTGCTTGTCGCCGCTCAGCATGGGACGCAGGATGCGGCGCCGGCGCACCAGCGCATAGAAGGCGATTGCCAGCAAGTGCAGCGCGACCAGCGCCAGCAGCAGGTATTGCCCGATGTCGGCGTGGTACCAGGTGGCGCGCTCCACCCAGTCCCCGGAGAGAAAGCGCACCAGCGGGCCGGTGAAGGAAATCTCGTCATCGCTGGCCAGGCCGCTGGCCACCTGCAGGATCAGCGCCGCCAGCAGCCCGAACACCGACAGCGCGCCCAGCGGCGAGTGGCCGACATCGTCCACGTGCTCCTGGCCCTGGCCGCGCACATAGCGCAGCAGCCGCGCCGGTGAATACACGAAGCTGGTGAAGCGCGACCAGCGCCCGCCCACCAGCCCCCAGGCCAGGCGGAAGGCCAGCAGCGCCAGCATCAGATAGCCCAGCCGCTCGTGCCAGACCAGCGCCGCGCCGCCCAGCTTGGCGCTTGCCACCAGCGCCACGAAGGCGGCAGCCAGGGTCCAGTGGAACAGGCGGGTGGGCAGATCCCAGATGCGGACGGTGTGCTGCATGGTGCTGAGGGAGGGAAAGGAAAACGGGGACTACGGTTGCGGCGCGATTGTGCCCAGGGCCGCGCAAACCCGAGCAAAAGCCGGGTGCTTGCCCGCGCTGCGCGGCGGCCTGCACGCCATACTGCACGCCCGCCGGGCCGCACGGCCCGTTCCCTCACCCCACCCACAGGCCCCACCATGCACTTCAAAGCCCTTGCCCTTGCCCTGACCGCCGGTGCGCTGGCACTGCCCGCCACCGCCCAGTTCGCCAAGCCCGAGGACGCCATCAAATATCGCCAGGGCGCGCTGCGGGTCATGGGGCACCACTTCGGGCACATCGGTGCCATGGTCAATGGCAAGGCGCCGTTCGATGCCAAGGCCGCGCAGGCCGATGCCGAGGTCGTCGCCGCGCTGGCGGCGCTGCCCTGGGCCGGCTTCGGCCCCGGCACCGACCAGGGCGTGCCCACCAAGGCCAAGCCCGAGGTGTGGAGCGATCACGCCAAGTTCGAGGAGCATGCGCAGAAGCTCCAGGCCGAGACCCCCAAGCTGCTGGCCGCTGCTCGCACCGGCAACCTGGACCAGATCAAGGCCGCCTTCGGTCCCACCGCCAACAGCTGCAAGGCCTGCCACGACAGCTTCCGCAACCGGTAAGTGGCGTGCTGCGGTTTCGATAGCTGCAGGCCCTTGGTCCACAACGGCAAAGGCCGGTTTTCCCATCAAGGAAAACCGGCCTTTTTGCGGAAGGTACGCGAGGCGATGCGCGGACGCTTCAGGCCTCGGCTAGCAGGCGCTCGATCAGCTGGTGCAGCTCGGTGAAGTCCGGCGCGCCGATGTAGGTCTTCACGATCTCGCCGCGCTTGTTCACGATGTAGGTGGTCGGGGTCAGCTTCACGTCGCCCCAGGCGCGCGCCACGGCGCCGGTGTTGTCGATGGCCACCTTGAACGGCAGCTTGCGTGATTCGGCGAAGTTCACCACGTAGCTGGGTGGGTCATAGCTCATGGCCACGGCCAGCGTCTCGAAACCGCGCGCGCGGTACTTGTCGTGGGTGGCGACGATCTCCGGCATTTCGGCCACGCAGGTGGTGCAGCTGGTGGCCCAGAAGTTCACCAGCGCGACCTTGCCGCGCAAGTCCTGCGTGGTCTGCTGGCTGCCGTCCAGCAGCACGAAGGTCGATTGCGGCGCGGCGCGCACGTTGGACTGCAGCACCACCGCGGTGCCGATGGCGGCGCAGACGGCCAGCGCGCCGGCGATCAGCCAGTTCCTGATTTGCATGACATTGCCCTGAGAAGCTGTGCGGCCCTGGTGGCCGGCCGCGATTGTGCCGCAGGGCCCCGTGCCACTGCCGCCACTGGTGGGATTGCCGCGTGCCGGCAAAGTTCTGCGGTGGGCGGGGGCTCGTGGCCGGCGCAGCGGCCCGGCGCCGGGGCGTTGCGATAATGCTGGCCCAGCCATGAACACGCGCCTACTCATCATCGCCCACGAGCCGCTCGCCCATGCCCTGCGCGAATGCGCCCTGCATGTGTTCCCCGACTGCGCGGCCGACGTGCAGGCCCTGGACGTGCCGCCCGACGAGCCGCCCGAGGCCACGCTGCTGGCCGCGCGGGCGCTGAGCTTCACCCAGGGCAGCGCGCCGCTGCTGGTGCTGACCGACCTGGCCGGCGCCACGCCGTCCAATGTCGCGCAGCGCCTGGTCGATGGCGTGCATTCGCGCCTGGTCGCCGGCGTCAACCTGCCGATGCTGCTGCGCGCGCTGACCTACCGCGCCGAGCCGCTGGAGGTGCTGGCCGCGCGCGCGCTGGCCGGCGGCGCGCAGGGCGTGGTGCCAGTGGCCGCGCCGGCCGCCGTGCCGCAGCAGGCCTGACACCGCGCTCCCCTTTCCCCTGCCTTGCCATGATCCGACAGACCCTCACCATCTCCAACAAGCTGGGCCTGCACGCGCGCGCGTCGGCCAAGCTGACCAAACTGGCCGGCAGCTTCGCCTGCGACGTGTTCATCAGCCGCGGCGAGCGCCGGGTGAACGCCAAGAGCATCATGGGCGTGATGATGCTGGCCGCGGGCCTGGGCGCGCGGGTGGAGCTGGAGACCGACGGCGAGCACGAGCGCGAGGCCATGCAGGCGCTGGTGGCGCTGATCGAGGACAAGTTCGGCGAAGGCGAGTGAGCGCCCCGCAGGCACGCAGCAAAGGCAGCAGCGCATGACGTTTTCCATCCATGGTCTGGCCGTCGCCCGCGGCATTGCCATCGGCCGCGCGGTGCTGGCTGCCGCCAGCCGCATGGAGGTGGTGCATTACTTCATCGAGTCCGAACAGGTCGAGGCCGAGCTGGCCCGGGCGCGGCGCGCGCGTGATGCGGTCACGCAGGAGCTGCAGCGCCTGCAGGCGCAGATGCCGCCCGACGTGCCGCAGGAGCTCGCGGCGCTGCTGGACGTGCACATCCTACTGCTGCAGGACGAGACGCTGATCGGCGGCGTGCGCCAGTGGATCACCGAGCGGCTGTACAACGCCGAATGGGCGCTGACCACGCAGCTGGAGCTGTTCAGCCGCCAGTTCGACGAGATGGAGGACGACTACCTGCGCGAGCGCAAGGCCGACCTGGAGCAGGTCGTCGAGCGCCTGCTGCGGCACATGCGCGGCGCGCCGGATGCCGTCGTCTGCCCGCCGCGGCTGGCGGCCGGCGCTGGCCAGCAGACCACGCCGCTGGTACTGGTGGCGCATGACCTGTCGCCGGCCGACATGCTGCAGTTCAAGCAGAGCGTGTTCACCGGTTTCGTCACCGGCGTGGGCGGCAAGACCAGCCACACCGCCATCGTCGCGCGCAGCATGGACATTCCGGCGGTGGTCGGCGCGCGTGGCGTCAGCCAGCTGGTGCGCCAGGACGACTGGGTCATCATCGACGGCGATGCCGGCGTGGTCATCGTCGACCCCTCGCCGATGGTGCTGGACGAATACCGCTTCCGCCAGCGCGAGATCGACCTGGAGCGCGAGCGCCTGCAGCGGCTGCAGCACACGCACTCGGTGACGCTGGACGGCCAGCCGGTGGAGCTGCTGGCCAACATCGAGCAGCCGCAGGACGCCGCTGCCGCGCTGAAGGCCGGCGTGGTCGGGGTCGGATTGTTCCGCACCGAATTCCTGTTCATGGACCGCGGCGGGCGCCTGCCCGGCGAGGAGGCGCAGTACCAGGCCTACCGCGAGGCGGTGGAGGGCATGCGCGGCCTGCCGGTGACCATCCGCACCGTCGACGTGGGCGCCGACAAGCCGCTGGACAAAAGCCACCGCGACAGCTCGCTGAACCCGGCGCTGGGCCTGCGCGCCATCCGCTGGAGCCTGGCCGACCCGGCCATGTTCCGCACCCAGCTGCGCGCCATCCTGCGCGCGGCGGCGCATGGCCAGGTGCGGCTGCTGTTCCCGATGCTGGCGCACCTGTCGGAGATCCGCCAGACGCTGGCGCAGGTGCAGCTGGCGCGCGCCGAGCTGGACGCGCGTGGCCTGGCCTATGGCCCGGTGCAGCTGGGGGCGATGATCGAAGTGCCGGCGGCGGCGCTGATGGTGCAGCAGTTCCTGGCGCACTTCGACTTCCTGTCGATCGGCACCAACGACCTGATCCAGTACGCGCTGGCCATCGACCGTGCCGACGAGGCCGTGGCGCCGCTGTACGACCCGCTGCACCCGGCGGTGCTGCGCCTGGTGGCCGACGTGATCGCCGCCGGCGCGCGCGCCGGCAAGACGGTGTGCGTGTGCGGCGAGATGGCTGGCGACGCGGCCATGACCCGGCTGCTGCTGGGCCTGGGCCTGCGCAGCTTTTCCATGCACCCGGCGCAGGTGCTGACCGTCAAGCAGGAGGTGCTGCGCGCCGACACGCGCAAGCTGGCCGGCTGGTCGGCGCAGGTGCTGGCGGCCGAGGAGCCAGCGCTGCTGCTGGGTGCGCCCCTCGCCTGATTGCTATTACTACAATAGCATCAAGCCCTTTAAAAATAAGGGCTGGAGGCTGTTTTCTTTCAAAAAACAGGGCCTGAGAGGCGTCTACGCCGCGTCTCCGGCGCCAACCCCGGCGGCGTGCGCCTGCTGGTCGGCGTGGTAGCTGGAGCGCACCATGGCACCCACGGCAGCGTGCGAAAAACCCATGGCATAGGCCTCGCGCTCGAACCTCTTGAAGGTGTCCGGGTGCACGTAGCGGCGCACCGGCAGGTGCGAGTTGGACGGCGACAGGTACTGGCCGATGGTCAGCATGTCGATGCCGTGCGCGCGCATGTCGCGCATGACCTCCAGGATTTCCTCGTCAGTCTCGCCCAGGCCGACCATCAGGCCGCTCTTGGTCGGCACTTCGGGATGCAGTTCCTTGAACTTCTTCAGCAGGTTCAGGCTGAACTGGTAGTCCGAGCCGGGGCGTGCCTGCTTGTACAGGCGGGGCGCGGTCTCCAGGTTGTGGTTCATCACGTCCGGCGGCGCTGCCTTGAGTATCTCCAGCGCACGGTCGTCGCGGCCGCGGAAGTCGGGCGTCAGGATCTCGATGCGCGTGGCCGGCGAGTGCGCGCGTATCTGGCGGATGCACTCGACGAAGTGGCCGGCGCCGCCGTCGCGCAGGTCGTCGCGGTCGACGCTGGTGATGACCACGTACTTCAGGCGCAGCGCGGCGATGGTGCGCGCCAGGTTCAACGGCTCGTCCTGGTCCAGCGGGTCCGGGCGGCCGTGGCCCACGTCGCAGAACGGGCAGCGGCGCGTGCACTTGTCGCCCATGATCATGAAGGTCGCCGTGCCGTTGCCGAAGCACTCGCCAATGTTCGGGCAGGAAGCTTCCTCGCACACCGTGTGCAGCTTGTGCTCGCGCAGAATGCTCTTGATCTCGTAGAAGCGCGTGCTCGGGCTACCGGCCTTGACGCGGATCCATTCGGGCTTCTTCAACACCTCGGCCTGCTCGACCTTGACGGGGATGCGCGCCAGCTTGGCGCCGGCCTTTTGCTTGGCCAGCGGGTTGTAGGCCTCGGCGGGTTGCGCCTCGCGGACGACTTCGGATGTGCTCATGGCAGGGGACTCGGGCAAAAAAGGGCGGACAGAACTCAGGGAGCCAGTCGCCGTGCCAGTTGCTCACCGAGCACCGCCGCGGCCTCGTCCCAAGAGGCGTGGACGCCGATTGTAGAAAGATCGACGGTTTGCAACCCTGCATAACCACAAGGATTGATGCGCCCAAAAGGTTCCAAATCCATGCTGACGTTCAGCGCCACCCCGTGGTAGGTGCAGTGGCGCGAGACCTTCAGCCCCAGCGCGGCGATCTTGCCCAGGCCAATGAAGTCGGGCAGCGGCGGCGCGTCGCCCGGCGCGCGCAGCTGCGGGCGCTGGGCCAGCATGGCGTGGCTGAACGGATCGTCCAGCCGCACATAGATGCCCGGCGCGCCCGCCACGCGGTGCCCGGTCACGCCGAAATGCGCCAGGGTGCGGATCACCGCCTCCTCGATGCGAAAGACGTATTCCTTGATGTAGTAGCCGGCGCGCTGCAGGTCCACCAGCGGGTAGGCCACGACCTGGCCAGGCCCGTGGTAGGTCACCTGGCCGCCGCGGTTGGTGGCCACCACGGGGATGGCTCCAGGTGCCAGCACATGCTCGGGGCGGCCCGCCAGGCCCTGGGTGAAGACCGGATCGTGCTCGCAGACCCACAGCGCATCGGGCGTGTCGGCCGTGCGCCCAGCGGTGTGCTGCTGCATGGCGGCATAAGTCTGGGCATAGTCCGCCCGGCCGAGGTGGCGCAGCTGCAGCATGGCGCGCCTACAGCACCACCTTGACCAGCGGGTGGCTGGTCAGCGCGCGGTACAGCTCGTCCAGCTGCTCGCGGCTGGTGGCGGTGATGGTGATGGTGACGCCCTGGTAGTTGCCGGCACGGCTGTCGCGCAGCTCCACCGTGGCCGCGTCGAAGTTCGGATCGAACTGCCGCGCCAGCGCCATGACTGCATCGACCAGGCCTTCCTGCTTGGCACCCATGACCTTGATGGGGAAGCGCGAGGGGTATTCGATCAGCGAATCCTTGCGCGGATCGGCGCCGCCGGATGCGGGGGTAGTATCCATGGCCTAGTTCCTTTGGGGTTGGCACGCAACACGCATGTGCACATGCAAGCCCGAAACCCGGCCAGCCCATTGCAGGCGGTCGGGGGTTTGTACTTATAATGCGAGGCTTTGTGAAAGTTCCAGCCTGGCGTGTAGGACAGGTGCGGCAAATGGGAGTCAGTGCACTTGCAGACCGAAGCTGAGGGCCAGGAAGAAGACTTCAAGGCCCTGAGCCCCGAGGAAGCTGCCCTGTGGCGCCAGCGTCATTCCCTGCTCTCGCCTTGGCGCATCGTGGCGCTGCAAGCCCTGGCCACCGTGCTGGTGGCGCTGGCGGCCTGGGGCGTGTCCGGTGAGGCCCGCGTGGGCTGGTCGGCCGGCTACGGTGGTCTGGCGATCGCGCTGCCCACGGCGCTGCTGGCGCGTGCCATGCGGCGCCGGCGCACCACGGCAGCGGCGGCGATGTCGGCGCTGATGGGCTGGGAACTGGTCAAGATGGCTCTGGCCGTCGCCATGCTGGCGGCGGCGCCTAGGCTGGTGCCGGGCCTGAGCTGGCTGGCGCTGCTGGCCGGCATGGTGGTGGTGATGAAGACGTACTGGATCGCGCTGCTGGCGCGCCCCGGTGCCCGACGAACCGTTTGACATTTGAGGAAAAGAGTAGCCCGATGGCCGCAGATGCGAATGCCCCGACTGCAAGTGAATACATCGTTCACCACCTGCAGCACCTGCAAAACGTCAAGCAGGGTTTCATCGTTGACTTCTCCGTGGTCAACATCGACTCGATCGTCGTCGGTATCGTCATCGGCGTGCTGATGCTGCTGGTGCTGCGCTCGGCCGCCAGCAAGGCGACCTCGGGCGTGCCCGGCCGCTTCCAGGCGGCGGTCGAGATCCTGGTCGAGATGGTGGACAACCAGGCCAAGGCCAACATCCACAACGCCGAGAGCCGCAAGTTCATCGCCCCTCTGGCGCTCACCGTGTTCGTCTGGATCTTCCTGATGAACGCCATGGACATGCTGCCCGTGGACCTGCTGCCCGTGCTGTGGCAGGGCGCCACCGGCGACCACCATGCCTACCTGCGCGTCGTGCCCACGGCCGACCTGTCGACCACGCTGGGCCTGTCCAGCGCCGTGCTGCTGCTGTGCTTCTGGTACAGCATCAAGATCAAGGGCCTGGGCGGCTGGATCCATGAGCTGTTCACGGCGCCGTTCGGCACCAGCAAGAACCCGTTGTTCGCCGCCATCCTGGGCGTGGTGAACTTCGCCATGCAGATCATCGAATACGTTGCCAAGACGGTCTCGCACGGCATGCGACTGTTCGGCAACATGTACGCTGGCGAGCTCGTGTTCTGCCTGATCGCCCTGATGGGCGGTGCGGCGGCGATGTCGCTCTCCGGTGTGTTGCTGCCCGTCGGGCACATCATCGCGGGCTCCATCTGGGCGATCTTCCACATCCTGATCATCACCCTGCAAGCCTTCATTTTCATGATGCTGGCGCTGATCTACCTCGGCCAAGCGCATGACGCTCACTGAGACTGAGCTTTTTCCTTTCCCTTTCCCCTTCAACCTTTCTTTCTTTTCATCCTAGGAGTCATCATGGAAAACATTCTCGGCCTCGTCGCTCTGGCTTGTGGTCTGATCGTGGGTCTGGGCGCCATCGGCGCCTCGATCGGTATCGCCCTGATGGGTGGCAAGTTCCTGGAATCGTCTGCCCGTCAGCCCGAGCTGATCAACGAACTGCAGACCAAGATGTTCATTCTGGCCGGTCTGATCGACGCGGCCTTCCTGATCGGCGTGGCCATCGCCCTGCTGTTCGCTTTCGCCAACCCCTTCGTCCTGGCCTAAAGCACTCCTTCAACGCCGAAGAATAGAAAGGTGTTGCCGTGAGTATCAACGCGACCCTGTTCGTTCAGGCCATTGTCTTTCTGATCCTGGTGTGGTTCACGATGAAGTTCGTGTGGCCCCCGATCGCCAAGGCGCTGGATGAGCGAGCTATGAAAATCGCCGATGGCCTCGCCGCTGCCGACCGTGCCAAGACCGAGCTTGCCGCCGCCGACCAGCGCGTCAAGCAGGAACTGGCCGCCGCCAGCAACGAGACCGCGACGCGCCTGGCCGATGCCGAGCGCCGCGCACAGGCCATCATCGAAGAGGCCAAGGCGCGCGCCACCGACGAAGGCAACAAGATCGTCGCCGCCGCGCGTGCAGAAGCCGAACAGCAGGCCGTGCAGGCCCGCGAGGCCCTGCGCGAGCAGGTGGCGGCCCTGGCCGTCAAGGGTGCCGAGCAGATCCTGCGCAAGGAAGTCAACGCCAGCGTGCACGCCGACCTCCTGAACCGCCTCAAGACCGAGCTGTAAGGGCTGAAGGAGCAAATCCATGGCAGAACTCGCCACCATTGCCCGCCCTTACGCCGAGGCGCTGTACCAGGCCTGCACCGACGCCCAGGGCGCCGGCGCCGACCTGTCCGGCGCCACCGCCTGGGTGGACGAGCTGGCGGCGATCGCCGCCAACCCCGAGCTGCTGCAGCTGGCCGACAACCCCAAGGTGTCGCCCGCGCAGGTGTTCGACGTCATGACCGGCGTGGCGCGTGCGCCGCTGCCCGAGCAGGGCCGCAACTTCCTGCGCACCGTCATCGACAACGGCCGCCTGCAGGCCCTGCCTGAGATCGCCACGCAGTTCCGCGCGCTGGTCAATGCGCGCAATGGCACCACCGACGCCGTGGTCTACAGCGCCTACCCCATCGACGCGCAGGCCCTGGCCGAGCTGTCGGGCGCCCTGGAGCACCGCTTCGGCCGCAAGCTGAACCTGTCCGTGCAGCTGGACGAGTCGCTGATCGGCGGCGTGCGCGTGGTGGCCGGCGACGAGGTGCTGGACACCTCCGTGCAGGCGCGACTGCAACACATGAAAGCGGCCCTCACGGCCTGAAGCAGCCGGGGGTTCCCGGCCCATCAAGGAAAGAGAAGGAAAGAGTCATGCAACTCAATCCCGCAGAGATTTCGGAACTCATCAAGAGCCGCATCGAAGGGCTGGCTGCCAGCAGCGACATCCGCAACCAGGGCACCGTGGTGTCGGTGACGGACGGCATCGTGCGCGTGCACGGCCTGTCGGACGTGATGCAGGGCGAGATGCTGGAGTTCCCCGCGACGGCCGAAGGCCAGCCCACGTTCGGCCTGGCGCTGAACCTGGAGCGGGACTCGGTCGGCGCCGTGATCCTGGGCGAGTACGAGCACATCTCCGAGGGCGACACCGTCAAGTGCACGGGCCGCATCCTGGAAGTGCCCGTCGGCCCCGAACTCATCGGCCGCGTGGTCAACGCGCTGGGCCAGCCGATCGACGGCAAGGGCCCGATCAACGCCAAGATGACCGACGTGATCGAGAAGGTCGCCCCGGGCGTGATCGCGCGCCAGTCGGTCGACCAGCCGCTGCAGACCGGTATCAAGTCGATCGACGCCATGGTGCCGATCGGCCGCGGCCAGCGCGAGCTGATCATCGGCGACCGCCAGACCGGCAAGTCGGCGGTGGCCATCGATACCATCATCGCCCAGAAGGGCCAGGGCGTGACCTGCGTGTACGTCGCCATCGGCCAGAAGGCGTCCACCATCAAGAACGTGGTGCGCGCGCTGGAGCAGTCGGGCGCCATGGAATACACCATCGTCGTCGCTTCGGCCGCGTCCGAGTCCGCGGCCATGCAGTACGTGTCGGCCTACTCCGGCTGCACCATGGGCGAGTACTTCCGCGATCGCGGCCAGGACGCGCTGATCGTCTATGACGACCTGTCCAAGCAGGCCGTGGCCTACCGCCAGGTCTCGCTGCTGCTGCGTCGCCCGCCGGGCCGCGAAGCCTTCCCTGGCGACGTGTTCTACCTGCACAGCCGCCTGCTGGAGCGCGCCGCGCGCGTGAACGCCGACTATGTCGAAGCCTTCACCCAGGGCGCCGTCAAGGGCAAGACCGGCTCGCTGACCGCGCTGCCGATCATCGAGACCCAGGCCGGCGACGTGTCCGCGTTCGTGCCGACCAACGTCATCTCGATCACCGACGGCCAGATCTTCCTGGAGACCAGCCTGTTCAACGCCGGCATCCGCCCCGCCATCAACGCCGGCATCTCGGTGTCGCGCGTCGGTGGTGCCGCCCAGACCAAGCTGATCAAGGGCCTGTCCGGCGGTATCCGTACCGACCTGGCGCAGTACCGCGAGCTGGCCGCGTTCGCCCAGTTCGCCTCCGACCTGGACGAGGCCACCCGCAAGCAGCTGGACCGCGGCGCGCGCGTGACCGAGCTGCTCAAGCAGCCCCAGTACAGCCCGCTGCCCGTCAGCCTGATGGGCGCCACGCTGTACGCGGTGAACAAGGGCTTCCTGGACGACATCGACGTCAAGCGCGTGCTGGCCTTCGAGTCGGGCCTGCACCAGTACCTCAAGACCAGCCACGCGGCGCTGCTGCAGCGCCTGGACGAGAACCGCGCCTTCGACAAGGAAGGCAAGGACGAGGCTGAACTGAACCAGGCGATCACCTCCTTCAAGAAGTCGTTCGCCTAAACCGGACGGGGATTCGCAATGGCAGCAGGCAAGGAAATACGCGGCAAGATCAAATCGGTGGAGAACACCAAGAAGATCACCAAGGCCATGGAAATGGTGGCCGCGTCCAAGATGCGCAAGGCGCAGGACCGCATGCGCGCCGCCCGCCCGTATGCCGAGAAGGTGCGCACCATCGCCGCCCACCTCGGCCAGGCCAACCCGGAGTACGTGCACCCGTTCATGCAGGTGAACGACTCCAAGGTGGCCGGTGTCATCGTGGTGACGACCGACAAGGGCCTGTGCGGCGGCATGAACACCAACGTGCTGCGTGCCGTGACGACCAAGCTGCGCGAGCTGCAGGGCGCCGGCATGCAGACGCAGGCGGTGGCCATCGGCAACAAGGGCTTCGGCTTCCTGAACCGCATCGGCGCGCAGGTCGTGGCGCACGTCACCGGCCTGGGCGACACGCCGCACCTGGAGCGCCTGATCGGCCCCGTCAAGGTGCTGCTGGACGCCTACGCCGAGGGCAAGATCAACGCGGTGTACCTGAGCTACACCAAGTTCATCAACACCATGCGCCAGGAGTCGGTGGTTGAGCAGCTGCTGCCGCTGTCCTCCGAGACGCTGCACGCCGGCAAGGGCGCGCAGGCGGCCGCCAGCTGGGACTACATCTACGAGCCCGACGCGCAGAGCGTCATCGACGAGCTGCTGGTGCGCTACGTCGAGTCGCTGATCTACCAGGCGGTGGCCGAGAACATGGCCAGCGAGCAGTCCGCGCGCATGGTGGCCATGAAGGCCGCCACCGACAACGCCGGCAACGTGATCAACGAGCTCAAGCTGGTCTACAACAAGACACGCCAGGCCGCGATCACCAAGGAACTGTCCGAGATCGTCGCCGGGGCCGCGGCCGTCTGACGGCTCCAGGCCCGCCACCGGTTTCACACAATTTTTGGAGCAAACAATGGCTCAAGAGAACATGCAAGCGAACGCCAGCACCCAGGGCAAGATCGTCCAGTGCATCGGCGCCGTGGTGGACGTGGAATTCCCGCGCGACCACATGCCCAAGGTGTACGACGCGCTCAAGCTCGACGGCTCGCCGCTGACGCTGGAAGTGCAGCAGCAGCTGGGCGACGGCGTGGTGCGCACCATCGCCTTGGGCTCGTCGGACGGCCTGAAGCGCGGCCTGATGGTCAGCAACACCGGCAACCCGATCACCGTGCCCGTGGGCAAGGCGACGCTGGGCCGCATCATGGACGTGCTGGGCAACCCCATCGACGAGCGCGGCCCGGTCGGCCAGGAGCTGACGGCCTCCATCCACCGCAAGCCGCCGGCCTATGACGAGCTGGCCCCGGCGCAGGAACTGCTGGAGACCGGCATCAAGGTGATCGACTTGGTGTGCCCGTTCGCCAAGGGCGGCAAGGTGGGCCTGTTCGGCGGCGCCGGCGTGGGCAAGACCGTGAACATGATGGAGCTCATCAACAACATCGCCAAGGCGCACTCGGGTCTGTCCGTGTTCGCCGGCGTCGGTGAGCGCACCCGCGAAGGCAACGACTTCTATCACGAGATGGCCGACTCGGGCGTCGTGAACCTGGAGAACCTGGGCGAGTCCAAGGTGTCCATGGTCTACGGCCAGATGAACGAGCCGCCGGGCAACCGCCTGCGCGTGGCCCTCACGGGCCTGACCATTGCCGAGTCGTTCCGCGACGAGGGCCGCGACGTGCTGTTCTTCGTGGACAACATCTACCGCTACACCCTGGCCGGCACGGAAGTGTCCGCCCTGCTGGGCCGCATGCCCTCCGCCGTGGGCTACCAGCCCACGCTGGCCGAGGAAATGGGCCGCCTGCAGGAGCGCATCACCTCCACCAAGGTCGGCTCGATCACCTCGATCCAGGCCGTGTACGTGCCTGCCGACGACTACACCGACCCGTCGCCCGCCACCACCTTCGCCCACCTGGACTCCACCGTGGCGCTGTCGCGTGACATCGCCGCCCTGGGTATCTACCCGGCCGTGGACCCGCTGGACTCCACCAGCCGCCAGCTCGACCCGCAGGTCGTCGGCGAGGAGCACTACCAGGTCGCCCGCCAGGTGCAGGGCACGCTGCAGCGCTACAAGGAACTGCGCGACATCATCGCCATCCTGGGCATGGACGAGCTGGCCCCCGAGGACAAGCTGACCGTGGCCCGCGCGCGCAAGATCCAGCGTTTCCTGTCGCAGCCGTTCCACGTGGCCGAGGTGTTCACCGGCTCGCCGGGCAAGTACGTGCCGCTGTCGGAGACCATCCGCGGCTTCAAGATGATCGTGGCCGGCGAGTGCGACCACCTGCCCGAGCAGGCGTTCTACATGGTCGGCACCATCGACGAGGCCTTCGAAAAGGCCAAGAAGCTGGCGTCCTGATCGCAGCCGTGCGCGGGTCGCGGCAGAGCAGGCGTGAGCCTGTCCCGCCACCCGCCCGCAGCGCCAGCCGCCCAGCCTTCCACCCATTGAGAGAACCAGCCAGATGAACACCATCCACGTCGATGTGGTCAGCGCCGAGGAGTCGATCTTCTCCGGCGAGGCGCGCTTCGTCGCGCTGCCCGGTGAAGCGGGCGAACTGGGCATCTACGCCCGGCACACGCCGCTGATCACGCGCATCAAGCCGGGTTCGGTGCGCATCGAGCTGCCGGACGGCAACGAGGAATTCGTCTTCGTCGCCGGCGGCATCCTGGAGGTGCAGCCCGACCGCGTGACCGTGCTGTCCGACACCGCCATCCGCGGCAAGGACCTGGACGACCAGAAGGCCGAGGAGGCCAAGCGCGCCGCCGAGGACGCGCTGAAGAACGCCAAGAGCGAGCTCGACCTGGCACGCGCCCAGTCCGAACTGGCCATCATGGCCGCCCAGCTGGCCGCACTGCGGCGCTTCCGCGAGAAGCGCTGATTGGCACGGGGTGCACCGGACTTCAGGTCGCTGCGCTCGATGTCGCATCGAACAACCGCCTTCGGGCGGTTTTTTGTTGTCCTTTTGCCCGTGTTCCCGGCCGGCCGCGTAAGGGCCGGCCGACAGGCCGACGCGGAGGGCCGGCCACTGCGGCGCAGGGCGGCGCGACCTAGCATGCGGCATGGCTCATCACCTTTGCCGTCTGCGGGCGCTGCCACCCGCTCTTAGCTACTTATTTGATAGCTATAGACCATTTTTCCGTAAGGGCACGGGCCGGTTTTTGCTGAAATACAGCGGCTCCCGCCGGCCGCCGCGGCATCCGACTCGGAAACCTTCCAAGGCGTGCCGGTCGCCCCTGGCGCAATCTGCAGCGCACTGTGTCCCGTGCCGGATACGGAAAGCGGCCTGACATGGCGACCCGTACGCCCGAGCTGATCGTCGCCCGCCCCGAGGGCCTGTACTGCCCGCCCGGCGACTTCTACATCGACCCCTGGCGCCCGGTCGAGCGCGCCATCATCACCCACGCGCACTCGGACCACGCGCGCACCGGCTCGGCGCACTACCTGGCGCACACCGACAGCGAAGGCAGCCTGCGCGCGCGCCTGGGCGCGCACATCGACCTGCAGACGCTGGCCTACGGCCAGGCCATCGAGCACCGCGGGGTGCGCATCTCGCTGCACCCGGCCGGGCATGTGCTGGGCTCGGCGCAAGTGCGGCTGGAGCATGGCGGGCGCGTGTGGGTGGCATCCGGCGACTACAAGACCACCGAGGATGGCACCTGCGCGCCGTTCGAGCCGGTGCGCTGCGACACCTTTATCACCGAATCGACCTTCGGCCTGCCGATCTACCGCTGGCCGACGCAGGCCGAGCTGTTCGCCGGCATCAACGCCTGGTGGCGCGCCAACGCCGCCGAAGGGCGGCCGTCGGTGCTGCTGTGCTATGCCTTCGGCAAGGCGCAGCGCATCCTGCACGGCGTGGACCGCAGCATCGGGCCTATCGTGGTGCACGGCGCCGTGGAGCCGCTGAACGCCGTGTACCGCGCCGCCGGGGTCGACCTGGCGCCCACGCTGCGCGTGACCGACCCGGGCGTGGACGCGCAGCTGCTGCGCACCGCGCTGGTGCTGGCTCCGCCCTCGGCGCAGGGCACGCCGTGGATGCGGCGCTTCGCGCGCCACTCCGATGCCTTCGCCAGTGGCTGGATGCAGCTGCGCGGCGCGCGCCGCCGGCGCGGGGTGGACCGGGGCTTCGTCATGTCCGACCACGCCGATTGGCCCGGCCTGCAATGGGCCATCGGCGCCACCGGCGCCGAGCGCGTCTTCGTCACCCACGGCAGCGTGCCGACGCTGGTGCGCTGGCTGCGCGAGCAGGGCCTGGACGCGCAGGCCTTCCAGACCGAATACGGCGACGAGGACGAAGGCAGCCGTGAGCCGGGTCCGGCGGCGCCTGGTGGCAGCGTGTCGAGCGATGGCGCAGCCAGCAGCAGCGTCAATGCAGATGCAGATGGCGACGCGATTGCCAGTGCCGATGCGGGCGGCCATACCGGAGTCGACACGGAGCGCAGCGATTTCCGGCAAGCGGGCCTGCGGCACAACGCTGCTGGCGCCTCCTCCAGCGTCAGCGCCACGCCGCAGACGGACACAGGGCCCGCAGCCGCGGCGCACGTTCCGGTGAGCGCGTGGCAGGGCCGCGGCTTCGGCGACGGCATGGCCGGCAGCGGGGCAGGGCCCTCCACGCCTGGCGCAGACCAGCCCCTGCACGACACGGACGGGCCCGCCCCATGAAGCAGTTCGCCGCCCTGTACCAGCAGCTCGACGCCAGCACCTCGCTGCTGGCCAAGCAGGCGGCGCTACGCCAGTACCTGCAGACCGCGCCCGCGTTGGACGCCGCCTGGGCGGTGTATTTCCTGGCGGGCGGCAAGCCGCGCCAGCTGGTGCCGGTGCGCCTGCTGCGCGCGCTGGCGCGCGAGGCCGCCGGGCTGCCCGAGTGGCTGTTCGACGAATGCCACGAAGCGGTGGGCGACCTGGCCGAGACCATCGCGCTACTGCTGCCCGCGCCGCAGGGCGCGCACGAGCTGAGCCTGGCCGATTGGATGGCGCAGCACCTGCTGCCGCTGCGCGGCCTGCCGCCCGAGGAGCTGTCCGCACGCCTGCGCGCGCAATGGGCGCTGCTGGCCCCGGACGAGCGGCTGGTTTACTTCAAGCTCATCACCGGGGCGTTCCGCGTGGGCGTGTCCCGGCTGCAGGTCACGCAGGCGCTGGCGGCGGTGAGCGACGTGGACCCGAAGCGCATCGCCCAGCGCCTGATGGGCTACACGCACATCGGCGCGCGCCCCAGTGCCGAGGACTATGCGCGCCTGGTGCGCCCCGAAGACGCGCAGGAGGACGCGGAGGCCGAGCGCGAGGCCAGTGGCCACCCCTACCCGTTCTTCCTGGCGCACCCGCTGCAGCTGCCCGTGGCGCAGATGCAGGACGCGCTGGGCGCGCCCGGCGACTGGCAGGTCGAGTGGAAGTGGGACGGCATCCGCGCGCAGCTGGTGCGCCGCGCCGGCGAGACCTGGGTCTGGTCGCGCGGTGAGGAGCTGGTCAGCGAGCGCTTTCCCGAGCTGCAGCAGCTGGGCGATGCGCTGCCGGACGGCACGGTGATCGACGGCGAGATCGTCGCCTGGGAGCATGCGCTGCCCGGCAGCGCCGCTCGCGCCAGCGCGAACCTGCATGCCGGCTCCGGCGCGACAGCAGCGCTTGGGAAGGGGGCCGGCACGGCGCGCGGAGCCAGTGCCGCTCCGCTGGCGGCGCCTTTTGCCGGCGGCCGGGTCCGCCCGTTCGCCGACCTGCAAAAGCGCATCGGCCGCAAGACGCTGGGCCCGAAGATTCTGCGCGAGCTGCCCGTGACGCTGCTGGCCTACGACCTGCTGGAAGAGGGCGGCCAGGACCTGCGCGAGCTGCCCCAGCATGAGCGCCGCGCGCGCCTGGAAGCGCTGGTGGTCGCTGCCGCCCACCCCACGCTGCAGCTCAGCCCGCTGCTGACCGGCGCCAGCTGGGACGACCTGGAGGCCCAGCGCGCGCAGTCGCGCGCCCTGGGTGTAGAGGGAATGATGCTGAAAAGCCGCGCGGCGCAGTACGGCGTCGGCCGCACCAAGGACGTGGGCGTGTGGTGGAAATGGAAGATCGACCCGTTCAGCGTGGATGCGGTGCTGATCTACGCCCAGCGCGGGCATGGCCGGCGTGCCAGCCTGTACACCGACTACACGTTCGCCGTCTGGGACCGGCCTGAAGGAGAGGAGGGCCGCACGCTGGTGCCGTTCGCCAAGGCGTATTCGGGCCTGACGGACGCCGAGATCGCGCAGGTGGACGCGGCCATTCGCAAGACCACCATCGAGAGCTTCGGCCCGGTGCGCAGCGTGCGCCCGACGCTGGTGTTCGAGCTGGGCTTCGAGGGGATCGCCCGCAGCGGCCGGCACAAGAGCGGCATCGCCGTGCGCTTCCCGCGCATGCTGCGCTGGCGCCGCGACAAGCCGGTGGAAGAGGCTGATACGCTGCAGACGCTGGCGGCGCTGCTGCCGGGGGAAGGGCCGTGAGGCATGCGCCCCTGCTGCCTGGCTCCCTCGTTCACGCAGGGAAGAGGGAGCCATTGCCCTCACGTGCGTCGGCGCCGTATTGCTCCCTTTCCCGCCAGCGGGAGATGGGGTCAGAGGTGCCCCATGCCTGACGCCCAGCCCCGGCTCCAGCGCCCCGACGCCACTGCCTGGCTGGCCGCGCGCGGCTGGCAGCCGTTCCCGTTCCAACGGCAGGTCTGGCGCGCCATGGCGGCAGGGCGCTCGGGCCTGCTGCATGCCACCACCGGCGCGGGCAAGACCTATGCCGTCTGGCTCGGCGCGCTCCAGGCACTGGCATCTGATTTAGAAGAAAAAACGGCCCATGTCCGGACAAAAAAAGGCGATGTAGCTACCGAAAAAATAGCAAGAAAAACTCCCTTGCGCCCCGCGCATGCCCCGCTCACCGTGCTCTGGATCACCCCCATGCGCGCCCTGGCCGGTGACACGCTCAAGGCCCTGGCCGCGCCGCTGGCCGAACTGGCGCGCGCCCACCCGCTGCTCGCGCGCTGGACGCTGGCCGCGCGCACCGGCGACAGCACCGGCGCCGAGCGCAGCGCGCAGCAACGCCGCCTGCCCACGGTGCTGGTGACCACGCCCGAGAGTCTGTCGCTGCTGCTGGCACGCGCCGACGCGCAGGAGCAGCTGGGCCGGGTGCGCCTGGTGGTGGCCGACGAGTGGCACGAGCTGCTGGGCTCCAAGCGCGGCGTGCAGCTGCAGCTGGCGCTGGCGCGCCTGGTGACGTGGAACCCGCGCCTGATGGCCTGGGGCATGTCGGCCACCCTGGGTAACCTGCCCGAGGCCATGGACACGCTGCTGGCGCCGCTGCCCGGCGGCCGGGACGGCACCCTGGTGCAGGGCCGCATCGACAAGACGCTGGTGGTGGACACGCTGCTGCCCGCCGCGCCCGAACGCTTTTCCTGGGCCGGCCATCTGGGCCTGCGCATGCTGCCGGCGGTGGTCGCCGAGCTGGAGGCCAGCAGCACCACGCTGGTGTTCGTCAACGTGCGCTCGCAGGCCGAGCGCTGGTACCAGGCGCTGCTGCAGGCGCGGCCCGACTGGGCCGGGCAGATCGCGCTGCACCACGGCTCGCTGGACCGCGCAGTGCGCGAGTGGGTCGAGGCGGGGCTGAAAAGCGGCCGCCTGCGCGCCGTGGTCGCCACCTCCAGCCTGGACCTGGGAGTGGACTTCACACCCGTCGAGCGCGTGCTGCAGATCGGCTCGCCCAAGGGCGTGGCCCGGCTGCTGCAGCGCGCCGGGCGCTCGGGCCACGCGCCCGGGCGGCCCTCGCGCATCACGCTGGTGCCCACGCACAGCCTGGAGATCGTCGAGGCCGCCGCCGCGCGCGACGCCATCCGCGCCGGCCAGGTCGAGTCGCGCCGCTCGCCGGTGCAGCCTTTCGACGTGCTGGTGCAGCACCTGGTCACTGTGGCGCTGGGCGGGGGCTTCACGCCCGACGGGCTGTACGCCGAGGTCCGGCGCACGCGCGCCTACCGGGATCTGCCGCGCACGCTGTTCGACTGGTGCCTGGACTTCGTCTCGGGCGGCGGCCGGGCGCTGGCCGCCTACCCGGACTACCGCCGCGTGGCGCCGGACGAGGAGGGCATCTGGCGCGTGCCCGAGGCGCGCCTGGCGCGGCGCCACCGCGCCAACATCGGCACCATCGTGGCCGACGCCAGCATGAGCGTGCAGATCCTGCACGGCGCGCGCCTGGGCAGCGTGGAGGAAAGCTTCGTCTCGCGCCTGTCGCCGGGCGACGCCTTCGTGTTTGCCGGCCAGGTGCTGGAGCTGGTGCGCATCGAGCAGATGACCGCCTACGTGCGCCGCGCGCCGGCGAGCCGCGCCACCGTGCCGCGCTGGGGCGGCTCGCGCATGCCGCTGTCGCTGGTGCTGGCCGACTTCGTGGTGCGCGAGCTGGCGCAGGCCGCGCAGGGCCGCTGGCGCAGCCCCGAGCTGCGCGCCGTGCGGCCGCTGCTGGAGCTGCAAGCGCGCTGGTCCGAACTGCCCACGCCCGAGACCCTGCTGGCCGAGGTGCTGCACACGCGCGAAGGCTGGCACCTGTTTTTGTACCCGTTCGCCGGCCGGCACGTGCACATGGGCCTGGCCAGCGTGCTGGCCTGGCGCGCGGCGCAGCAGGCGCCGGGCACGTTTTCCATCGCCGTGAACGACTACGGGCTGGAGCTGGTCAGCGCCGATGCGCGCGACTGGGCGGCGCTGTTGCCGGGGCTGTTGCAGCCAACGACCGGGGCACCGCAGGCCTGTGCTGCCGGCGGCGCAGGTGCCGGGCCGGTGGGCGCAGAGGTTCTGCCGGATCTGGCGGAGTCTGTGTATCCCGACGACCGCGCAGATGGCGACGCGGTGGCCGGTGGCGCCAGGAACAAGGCGACGAGCGCAGGGAACGTGGGCGGCACGGAACGCGCGGGCAGCCCGGCGGGCGCAGCAGGCCATGGAACGGACGCAGACACGGATACGGGCGCGGTCCCAGCCACAGGCCTGGACACAGACTTGGATATGGGCGGTGCATTGCCAGTCAGCGCCGATGATTCGGCATATGGAGCCGAACGTCAGGCCCTGCTGCACGAGGTGCTGGCCAGCCTGAACGCCACCGAGATGGCGCGCCGGCGCTTTCGCGAGATCGCACGCGTCGCCGGACTGATCTTCCAGAGCCACCCGGGCGAGCAGCGCAGCGCGCGCCAGCTGCAGGCCTCGGCGCAGCTGTTCTTCGAGGTGTTCCGCAAGTACGACGGCGACAACCTGCTGCTGCACCAGGCCCGCGCCGAGGTGCTCAGTCAGGAGCTGGACGTGGACCAACTGCAGGCGGCCCTGGCGCGCATGCGCGCGCAGCGGCTGCGCGTGCACACCCTGGCGCGCCCCGGGCCGCTGGCTTTCCCGCTGATGGTCGAGCGTTTCCGCGAAAAGCTCAGCAACGAGGCGCTGGCTGACCGCATCGCGCGCATGCTGGGCGACCTGGAGGCCGCCGCCGACACGCGCGGCGCGCCGCCGCCAGTAAGCGCGCAGGACGTGGTGCCGCCCGATCCGCCGCTGCGCCGGCGCAAGCGGGCCGCGCCAGCGCGGGCCGCAGGCAGCAGTTCGCCCGGCGCGCCCGAGGGCAGGCATGCACCGTCGGAAGAGCCCCCGCAAGCACCGGACAGTGCCGGCGCCATCGCCGCCGCGCTGACGTTCTCGGGCGCCGGCGGTGCGGACGAAGGCAGCGCCGCGCGCAAGCCCCGGCGCGCGCGCAAGCCCTCGCGGCCGCTGCCGCCGCTGTAGGGCAGAGTATCGAAGGCACGGACGTGCGCAGGCGTGGCCGGTGCCGCGGCGCCAGGCACGTCATTGGCGCCGGCGCCGGCCGCACGCTGCCGGCGGATGGGGCAGGGGACGCGCCAAGGCCCGGGGTGTCGATCCCGTCACCCCGCGGTTGCCGTGCCGGCACTCGCACGACCGAAAGCGCGCAGCGGCCTGGCATGGGAGTGTGCGGCGCGGCTGGAAAAGCCCGGCTCCAACCCCAGATGTGCGGCAGCCGCCGCTGCCCCGGCGCCTGTCCTCCAACCCTTGCGTCCTTCGCCTTTGCCCCCGCCCTTGTCCACTGTCCCTGCTGCCACCGAGCCCGCTATCCACGCCGCCGGCGCCCGCCTGCTGCCGCTGCCCGAGCACGCCCTGTGGTGGCCGGACGGCAGCACGCTGTTCATCGCTGACCTGCACTTGGGCAAGGCGGCCACCTTCCGCGCGCGCGGCCTGCCGGTGCCGGCCGGCACCACCGCCGAGAACCTGCTGCGTCTGTCCGCCGTGCTCGCGCGCACCGGCGTGGCGCGGCTGGTGGTGCTGGGCGACTTCCTGCACGCCGCCGAGGCGCAGACACCGGCGCTGCTGACCCGGCTGGCGCAGTGGCGCGCCGCGCACGCCCAGGTCGCCATGACGCTGGTGCGCGGCAACCACGACCGGCACGCGGGCGAGCCGCCTGCCGAACTGGGCATCGCCGTGGTGGACGAGCCCTGGCAGCCCTGGCCGGACGTGCCGCTGGCCTGCTGCCACCACCCGCAGGCGCTGGACGGTGGCCGCGTGGTGCTGGCCGGGCACGTGCACCCGGCCGTGGTGCTGCGCGGGCGCGGGCGCGATGCGCTGCGCCTGCCGGCTTTTTGCCACGAGCCGCACCAAGTGCTGCTGCCGGCATTCGGCGACTTCACCGGCGCGCACACGCTGCAGCGCGCGCCAGGGCGGCGACTGTATGCGGTGGGCGGCGGGCGGGTGTGGGCGCTGCCGTAGCGAGCGGTCCGGCTTTTTTCTATCTCTCTCTGGTTGCCAGCGAAGCGGGCCATGCGCCACGGCGGCTGGCAAAGGGATCGGCCTTGCATTGCTCCCTCTCCCCCTGGCGGGGGCGAGAGACCCAGATGGGCGCGCCATGCACCACCGTCATGCGCCCACCTGACTCCGCCGCCGGCTTGTGTCCTCAGGGCGTCAGCGCAGTCCCCAGCCGCGTCCCAGCACCGGCGCATCCGGCAGTTCGTTGGGCTGCCCGACCGCGTCGCCTTCCAACGGAAAGTGCGCCACCAGCAGCGCCGAGACCTCGCTGAGCGCCTGCGTCAGCCCGTCCTCGAAGCGCCCGGCGCGAAACGCCTCGGCCATGTGCCCGGCCAGAGTGGCCCAGGTCTCGGGGGGCACGGCGCGTGCCAGGGCGCGGTCGGCGACGATCTCGATGGCGCGCTCGGCCAGCAGCAGATAGACCAGCACGCCGTTGTTGTGCTCGGTGTCCCACACGCGCAGCTTGCCGAACTGGGCGATGGCGCGCTCGCGCACGATGGCAGCGCGCCAGATGTACGACAGCGGCAGCCCGCCCTCGATGCAGATGCGGACCTGCCCGCCGTGGCGCCGCTCGCTGGCCGCCACGCGCGCGCCCAGGCGCTCGAGCAGGTCCGGCGGCAGGGCGGCGCCCAAGCGCGCGTCGGCCCAGCGGTGGCGCGCCAGCCGGCCCAGCCGCGCCAGCAGCCCGCGCGCGGGCAGGCGCGTGGCAGAGGAAGAAGGTGCAGAAGAATCCATGGCCCTGTCGTCGTGTGTCCTGCGGCCTACCAGCCGCCCGAGGCGCCGCCGCCGCCGAAGCTGCCGCCCCCGCCCGAGCCGAAGCCGCCCCCGCCGCCGAAGCCGCCGCCCCCGCCGAAACCCCCGCTGCCGAAGCCGCCTCCTCCGCTGCCCCAGACGATGGGCACGCGACCGCGCCCGCCAAACAGCCAGCTGTAGAGCAGCGCCAACACGCCCGCGCCGCCGGCCAGCAGTACGCTGGCGGTGAACCAGAAGGCCAGCGCGCCCGCTCCCGCGCCCAGCACCAGCCCGCCCAGACCGCGCCCGAGCATGGTGCGCAGCACAGGCCCCAGCACCATCACGGCGAAGAACAGGAAGATGGCCATGTCCTGCCAGTCGGCGCCGGCCTGCGCTTTGCCGCCTTGGCCACTACTGCCCGGCGCGCCCGGCAGCGGCAGGTTCTCGCCGGCGATGCGCGCGCCGATCTGCGTGATGGCCGCCTGCAGGCCGCCGGCGTAGTCGCCCTGGCGGAAGCGCGGCGCCATGACGCTGTCGATGATGCGTGCGGCGGCGATGTCGGGAATCGCCCCCTCCAGCGCGCGGGCCACCTCGATGCGCATGCGCCGGTCGTTCTTGGCCACTACCAGCAGCAGGCCGTCGCCCACCTCTTTCCTGCCGATCTTCCAGCTGCTGGCGACGCGGTGCGCAAAGGCGGCGATGTCCTCGGGCGCGGTGGTCGGCACCATCAGCACCACCACCTGCGAGCCGTGCGTGCGCTCGATCTCGGCCAGCTGCGCCTGCAGCTGCTCGCGCTCGGCGGGCTGGAGGGTAGCGGTCTCGTCGATGACGCGTGCCGTCAGGGCCGGCACGGCGCGCAGCGGCTGGGCCTGCGCCAGCAGGCTGGAAGCTATCAAAAAAATAGCTACAAGCCAGCGCATTGCAAGGGCCAGAGGCATTTTTCTCTTAAAAACCGGTCAGGGCTTGGCGGCGGGCGCCGGGCGCGAGAAGTCGACCTGTGGCGGCACGCTGATCTGCGCCTCGTTCTGCACCGTGAAGGTGGGCTTGGGCTCGTAGCTGAAGACCTTGGCCGTCAGGTTGGTCGGGAAGCTGCGCGCCAGCACGTTGTATTCCTGCACGGTCTGAATGTACTGGTTGCGCGCCACGGTGATGCGGTTTTCCGTGCCCTCCAGCGTCACGCGCAGGTCGCGAAAGCCCTGGTTGGCCTGCAGCTGCGGGTAGCGCTCGGCCACCACCATCAGGCGGCTCAGGGCGCTAGAGAGCTCGCCCTGCGCCTGCTGGAACTTGTTGAATGCCTCGGGGTTGTTGATGAGCTCGGGCGTGGCCTGGATCGAGGTGGCCTTGGCGCGCGCCTCGATCACCTTGGTCAGCGTGTCCTGCTCGAACTGCGCCTCGCCCTTGACCGTGGCGACGATGTTGGGGACCAGGTCGGCGCGGCGCTGGTACTGGTTCAGCACCTCGCTCCAGGCCGACTTGGTCTGCTCGTCCAGGCGCTGAAAGTCGTTGTAGCCGCACCCGGTGAGCGCGGCGGCGATGGCGAGGGTGGCAATGAGGCGTTGCATGGCGTGGAAGGTGGGGTGTGGAAAAAAGCGGATGGACCGGCCGCGGTCAGCGGCGCACCCGCGCAGTATGTGCCGCGCCTGTGCTGCGTGGTATGTCGGCCGGCTGCGCATGTGCTGGTGCGCCAACCGCGCGTGCGTCGGGGAATGGTGCGTGCGACGGGTGCTGGCTGCACAGGGGCAGGCGGGCCGTTCCTACAGCCGGCAGGCGCCAGACGCTCCAACATGCAGGCACGACAGGTGTCTGGCGGCCGCACCCACGGCGGCCCCAGGCAATTTCTTTCCTTTCCCGCACCGAACCGGAGGTCCGCCCCATGCTTTTCCCACGTCTTCGCACCACTGCCGCAGTGATCGCCGGCGCCAGCCTGGGGCTGGCGGCCTGGGCCCAGGGCTCGCCGCCGAGCGTGGCACCGCCCACCTCGGCCATTACCTCGCCCGATACGCCCCCCGCCACGCGCGGCAGCAGCAACGCCGATACACCGCCCGCCAAGAACGGCAACAGCACCCCTGGCACCGCTCCTGCGGCATCGCCCAGCCAGGCCGCACCCAAGCCGAGCGACAGCAAGCCGGCACATGCCGATGCCGCCTTCATGGACGATGCCGCCCACGCTGGCCACTACGAGGTCGAGGCCGCACAGCTGGCGCTGAAGAAAGGCCAGAGCGACGCCGTGAAGGGCTTTGCCAAGCGCATGGTCGACGACCACACCGCCGCGTCGCAGCAGCTGGCCAGCCTGGCGGCCGCCAAGAACCACAAGCTGCCCGACGGCCCGTCGCTGGTACAGAAGGGCAAGCTCAAGCTGCTGGGCACGCATGACGGCGCCAAGTTCGACAAGAGCTATATCGACGCCCTGGGCCCGAAGGCGCACAAGGAAACCATCGAACTGTTCGAGAAGGCCTCGTCCAAGGCGCATGACCCGGACGTCAAGGCCTTCGCCGACAAGACGCTGCCCACGCTGCGCGAGCACCTGAAGCTGGCCGAGGAACTGGATCGCAGCATGAACGGCGCTGACAAGCACGCCACACGCGACGCGCCGCTGCACAACGACATGAAGGACAACCGCAAGAAGTAAGCCGGCCGGGCTGGCTCACCAGCCCGCTACAGGCGCCGCTCCCGCCAGGGACGGCGCTTTTTGCATGTCTGCCGTAGTGGGCCTCAGCCCTGTGCGGCGCGCAGCCGACGGCCCTGCACGAACACCGCCAGTTCGCCGGGTGCGAAGGCTGTCCAGTGCTCGTTGTTCGTGAGCGGCGCGGTGGCGATGACGGCCACGCGGTCGTCCGGCGTGGTCAGCGGCTCGAAGTCCACCTGCAGATCCTCGTCCGACAGCTGGGCGACGGCGAACGGGTGGCAGCGCTCGATGTAGTGCAGGTGCGTGCTGGCGTGCGCCCACAGTGCCTCGCCGTTGGACAGCAGGAAGTTGAAGGTGCCGTGCGGCGCGATGCGCGCGGCCAAGTCGCGCAGGGTCAGTGTCAGTTCGGCCACCGGCGGCATGGCGGCGTGCGCTTTGGACAGCTCCTGCAGCATCCAGCAAAAGGCGTGTTCGCTGTCGGTGCCGCCCACCGGGTGGAAGTGCGCGTGCAGGCGCGGGCGGAAGTCCTTCAGGTCGCCGTTGTGCGCGAAGACCCAGTAGGCGCCCCACAGCTCGCGGATGAAGGGATGGCAGTTGGCCAGCTGCACGGCACCCTGCGTGGCCTTGCGGATGTGCGAGATGACGTTGCAGCTCTTGATCGGATAGCGCCGGATCAGCTCGGCCACGGGCGAGTCCAGCGCGCGGGCGTGGTCCACGAAGTGGCGCACACCCTTGCCCTCGAAAAAGGCGATGCCCCAACCATCGGTGTGGTCGGCCGTGCGCCCGGCGCGCTGGGCGAAGCCGGTGAAGCTGAACGTCACATCGGTGGGCGTGTTGGCGTTCATGCCCAGCAGCTGGCACATGGTGCGTCCTTGTGGTCGGGGCTACGCGAGGAATGGAAGCCGGCTTATTTCTGGTCGCACCAGAGCTTGCCGCCGGTGGCCCAGTTCTCACGCTTGACGTCGGTGATCAGCACTTCCACGGCCTCGGGCGAGCCGCCCAGCACCTCGACGCTGACGCGGGTGATCTCTTCGGCCAGGCGGCGCTTTTGCTCGACGGTGCGGCCTTCGAACATTTCAACGTGGTAGGTGGGCATGGAAGTCTCCTGGAGGTCAGGGTTGGGAAATGACAGGCGTTGCGCCGGGGTGCGGCGACTCGGCCGGCACTGCCGGGGCGCCGCTGGCGCAGTGCGGGCAGAGGCAGCGCTGGCCGCGCTGGTCCTGCGGCAGCCGTGCCAGCGCCGTGCGGGCGACGGGTGTGGTCATGCACCAGCAGTCCTGCGCCGGCGCGCCAGCGGCGATGGCGCAGCCGTTGGCCTGGCCGCACAGCGGGCAGTGGCAGGGGGCGTCGGTGCAGGACATGGGGCACAAGTGTAGGGTGCCAAAGGCAACGGCACCTGCGGGTGCCGTTCTCAGGTAAAAAATGCTGCCAGCCCTGATAAATCAAGGGCTGAAAGCTATTTTTTCAGTAGCAAATCCGGCTCAGCGCTGGGCCTCGCCCGACTTTACTTTCAAGCGCCAGGCGTGCAGCAGCGGTTCGGTGTAGCCGCTGGGCTGCTCGATGCCCTTGAAGACCAGGTCGCACGCGGCCTGATAGGCGGCGGACTCGGCGAAGCGGCCGCTCATCTTCTGGTACAGCGGGTCACCGGCGTTCTGCTCGTCCACCTTCGCGGCCATGCGCTCGAAGCTCTCGCGCACCTGGCTCTCGGTGACGATGCCGTGCAGCAGCCAGTTGGCCACATGCTGGCTGGAAATCCGCAGCGTGGCGCGGTCTTCCATCAGGCCGACGTCGTTGATGTCGGGCACCTTGGAGCAGCCCACACCCTGGTCGATCCAGCGCACCACGTAGCCCAGGATGCCCTGGATGTTGTTGTCCAGCTCCTGCTGCTTTTCCGCGTCCGACCAGCTCGGGTTGGCGCTGACGGGCACGGTAAGCAGGCCGGTGAGCAGGTTGTCGCGCTCGGCGTCGGCGCTGGTCTTCTCCAGCTCGGCCTGGATGTCGGCCACCTTCACCTGGTGGTAGTGCATCGCGTGCAGCGTGGCACCGGTGGGGCTGGGTACCCAGGCGGTGTTGGCGCCGGCCTTGGGGTGCGCGATCTTCTGCTCCAGCATGGCCTTCATCAGGTCCGGCATGGCCCACATGCCCTTGCCGATCTGCGCGCGGCCGCGCAGGCCGCAGGACAGGCCGACCAGCACGTTGTTCTTCTCGTAGGCCTGGATCCAGGCGCTGGTCTTCATGTCGCCCTTGCGGATCATCGGGCCGGCGTACATGCCGGTGTGCATCTCGTCGCCGGTGCGGTCCAGGAAGCCGGTATTGATGAACGCCACGCGCGCCGGGGCGGCGGCGATGCAGGCCTTCAGGTTGACGCTGGTGCGGCGCTCCTCGTCCATGATGCCCAGCTTGACGGTGTTCTCGGGCAGGCCCAGCACCTGCTCGACGCGGGCGAACAGCTCGTTGGCGAACGCCACCTCGGCCGGGCCGTGCATCTTGGGCTTGACGATGTAGACGCTGCCGGTGCGCGAGTTGCGCAGGCCGTTGGCACCGTGGCCCTTCAGGTCGTGGATGGCGATCGCCGTGGTGACCATGGCGTCCATGATGCCCTCGGGGATTTCGCGCCCTTCAGCGCCCCACAGGATGGCCGGGTTGGTCATCAGGTGGCCGACGTTGCGCAGGAACATCAGCGAGCGGCCGTGCAGCTTGAACGGCTGACCGTCGGCGCCGGTGTACTCGCGGTCCGGGTTCAGGCCGCGCGTCATCTGCTGGCCGCCCTTGCTGAACGTTTCGGTCAGCGTGCCCTTGAGGATGCCCAGCCAGTTGCGGTAGCCCAGGGTCTTGTCCTCGGCGTCCACGGCGGCGATGGAGTCTTCCAGGTCCAGGATGGTGGACAGCGCGGCTTCCACCACCACGTCGGACACGCCGGCGGCATCAAGCTGGCCGATGGCGGTGGAGCGGTCGATGCGGATGTCGATGTGCAGGCCGTTGTTCACCAGCAGCACGGACGACGGGCTGGCAGCCTCGCCCTGGTAGCCGACGAACTGCGCGGCGTCTTTCAGGCCCGTGGTGCTGCCGTCCTTGCGCTTGACGACCAGCTTGCCAGCCTCGACGGTGTAGCCGGCGGCGTCCTGGTGCGAGCCCTGCGCCAGCGGCGCGGCCTGGTCCAGGAAGTCGCGTGCAAAGGCGATCACCTTCTCGCCGCGCTTGGGGTTGTAGCCGCGGCCCTTCTCGGCGCCGTCCGCCTCGTCGATCACGTCGGTGCCGTACAGCGCGTCGTACAGCGAGCCCCAGCGCGCATTGGCGGCGTTCAACGCGTAGCGCGCGTTCAGGATCGGCACCACCAGCTGCGGGCCGGCCTGGCTGGCCAGTTCCGCGTCGACGTTGGCAGTGGTCGCCTGCGCGCTCTTGGGCGGCTCGACCAAGTAGCCGATCTGCGTCAGGAAGTTGCGGTAGCCGGCCATGTCCTGGATCGGGCCGGGGTTGGCCTTGTGCCAGGTGTCCAGTTCCTTTTGCAGGCGGTCGCGCTCGGCCAGCAGCGCAGCGTTCTTCGGGGCCAGGTCCGCCACCACGGCGTCGAAGCCCTTCCAGAAGGCTTCGGGCGCCACGCCCGTGCCGGGCAGGACTTCGCTGTTGATGAACTGGTGCAGTTCGTTGGCCACTTGCAGGCCATGGACTTGGGTGCGTGCAGTCATGGTGGTCAATACCTTGTCAGAAGTTGTCAGGGAAGGTCGTTGTTCAGGCTCGGAGTCGGACTGGAAGCGTCTGTGGCCCAGTCTTATACAAGACTTTATTCCAAATCAAGAAGCTTATAAAGAAGCGATATATCTCTTAAATAATGACTTTTTTGCAAAAATCCCCCACACTCCGCGGCAAGGCTACGCCGCTGGACGTGCAATAGCCATTGGAAAGTTACAAAATTCATAGCTGTATGTCATTGCCCGGCGCGGACATCCGCCTTCCCACTCCCACACCCCAGCCGCTGCGTCGCACCATGGACAAACTCAAAGCCTTCGAGTCCTTCGTCTCCGTGGCCACGCGCGGCAGCCTGACGGCGGCGGCGCGTGCCGAGGGCGTGGCGCCGGCCATCATGGGCCGGCGGCTGGACGCGCTGGAGGAGCACCTGGGCGTCAAGCTGCTGATGCGCACCACGCGGCGCATCACCCTGACGCACGAGGGCAGCGCCTTCCTGGAGGATTGCCAGCGCCTGCTGGCCGACGTGGCGAATGCCGAGGCCAGTGTCTCGGCCGGCGGCGTCAAGGCCACCGGGCACCTGCGCATCACCGCGCCGGCGGGCTTTGGCCGTCGCCATGTGGCGCCGCTGGTGCCACGCTTTCGCGACCTGCACCCGGAGGTGACGATCTCGCTGAACCTGTCCGACCGCGTGGTGGACCTGGCCGGCGAAGGTTACGACTGCGCGGTGCGCGTGGGCGACCTGCCGGACTCGTCGCTGGTCAGCGTGCGCATGGCCGACAACCGCCGCCTGTGCGTGGCCACGCCCGAATACCTGCGCCGGCGCGGTACGCCGCAGCACCCCAACGAGCTGACGCAGCACGACTGCCTGACCCTGTCCAGCGACGCCTCGCAGACGCGCGGCTGGGCCTTTTTGCTGCCGCGCGCCGAGGGCGGCACCGAGGTGGTGCACTTCAAGCCGGGCGGGCCGCTGGACTGCTCGGACGGCCAGGTACTGCACGACTGGTGCCTGGGCGGCTGGGGCATCGCCTGGCGCAGCACCTGGGAGGTCGAGACCGAAATCAGCGCCGGCCGCCTGGTCGAGGTGCTGGGCGAGTTCGCCGCGCCGCCCAACGGCATCTACGTCATCTTCCCGCAGCGCAAGCACCTGCCGTTGCGTGTGCGGCTGTGGATCGAATACCTGCGCCACCACTACGCGCAAAGCGACTTCTGGTCGCGCGGGCCGGCGGGCTGAGCGCCGCCCCGTCTGTCATTGCATCGCAAAGGATCTTTCACCGTGACCACCGAAGCCCTGCTGGCCTACGGCCACATCCTGGCCATCCTGATGATGGCCGCCTTTTTAGCCAGCGAGACTGCGCTGTGCCGCGCCGAGTGGATCAACCGCGCCGCGGTCGAGCGCCTGGCGCGGGTGGATCTGCTGTCCGGCATCTCGGCGCTGGCGGTGCTGCTCACCGGCCTGGCGCGCACCTGGTGGGGCATCAAAGGCGCCGGCTGGTACTGGTCGCAGCCGCTGCTGCACGCCAAGGTGACGCTGTTCGTGGTCATCGGCGCCATGTCCATCGTGCCGACGCTGCGCTTCCTGCGCTGGCGCCGCGCGGTGCGCGCCGACGGCAGCCTGCCCACGGCCGAGCAGCTGCGCGCCACGCGGCGCATCGTCATGATCGAGGCGCACCTGGTGGCGCTGATCCCACTGCTGGCGGTGTTCCTGGCGCGCGGGGTGGGCACGCGCTGACGCACAAAACCCGCGGGCCGGCGGGCGGCGCGCGGGTATCGGCAGGGTGGCTGGCGCGTCAGGCGGCGGGCTGGTGCGCCGACAGGCATTCCTTCATGAAGGCCTTGCGCTCGTCGCCTTTCAGGGACTTGGCCTTGGCATCGGCGTTGCAGGTCTTCATCTTGTCCTGCTGCTTTTCCTGCTTGTGGGCCGACAGGCATTGCTTCATGAAGGCCTTGCGCTCATCGCCCTTGAGGGTTTTGTCCTTCGCCTCGGCGTTGCAGCTTGCCATGCGCGCCTGCTGGGCAGTGGGGGCCTTCTTGGCGGTATCGGCGGGCGCATCGGCGGCGGTGGCCAGCAGTGGCGCGGCAAGACTGACGACGGCCAGGCAGGCAAGCAGTTTCTTCAGCATGGGGGAGGTTCTCCGTAGGTGCGGGTGAAGAAGGAATGCGCCGCGACACGGCGCCGCGGCCAGCCAGCATAACGCTCCAGCCGGCCCGGGCGTCGACCGGGCCGACCCGTAGAATCCCGCCCCATCATGCTGAGTGTCAAACAGGAATTGCTCGCGGCGCTGGCCGCCGAGCTGGAGCGGCTGCAGCCCGGCGCGGGCGCCCGCGCTGCCTTCGAAAACCCCAAGGTCGCCGCGCATGGCGATTTCGCCTGCACCGCGGCGATGCAGCTGGCCAAGCCCCTGAAGGCCAATCCGCGCCAGCTGGGCGAGCAGCTGAAGGCGGCGCTGGCCGCCACGCCCACCTTCGCACGCTGGACAGACGCCATCGAGCTGGCCGGCCCCGGCTTTCTGAACATTCGCCTGAAGCCCGAGGCCAAGCAGCAGGTGGTGCGTGAGGTGCTGGACGGCGGGGCGCGCTACGGCTGGCAGGCGCCGCACGGCGACAAGGTGCTGGTGGAGTTCGTTTCCGCCAACCCCACGGGCCCGCTGCACGTCGGCCACGGCCGCCAGGCCGCCATCGGCGACGCCATCAGCCACCTGTACCAGACGCAGGGCTGGCAGGTGCACCGGGAGTTCTACTACAACGACGCCGGTGTGCAGATCGACACGCTCACCAGGAGCGTGCAGCTGCGCGCCCAGGGCGTGAAGCCCGGTGATGCCGGCTGGCCCGAGGCGGCCTACAACGGCGACTACATCCAGGACATCGCCGACGCCTACCGGGCCGGCGCCACGGTGCGCGCCGACGACCGTGAGTACACGGCCAGTGGTGACGTGCAGGATGCGGCCGGCATCCGCCAGTTCGCCGTGGCCTACCTGCGCAACGAGCAGGACAAGGACCTGGCGGCCTTCAACCTGAAGTTCGACGAGTACTACCTGGAGTCCAGCCTGTACGAGCGCGGCCTGGTGGCCGAGACGGTGCAGCGCCTGGTGGCCAACGGCAAGACCTACGAGCAGGACGGCGCGCTGTGGCTGAAGACCACCGACTACGGCGACGACAAAGACCGGGTGATGCGCAAGGGCGACGGCACCTACACCTATTTCGTGCCCGACCTGGCGTACCACATCCAGAAGTTCCAGCGCGGCTACACGCGCGCCGTGAACATCCAGGGCACCGACCACCACGGCACCATCGCGCGCGTGCGCGCCGGTCTGCAGGCGGCCGATGTCGGCATCCCGCAGGGCTACCCCGACTACGTGCTGCACACCATGGTGCGCGTGGTCAGGGGCGGCGAGGAAGTCAAGATCAGCAAGCGCGCCGGCAGCTATGTCACGCTGCGCGACCTGATCGAGTGGACCAGCCAGGACGCGGTGCGCTTCTTCCTGCTGTCGCGCAAGCCCGACACCGAGTACACCTTCGACGTCGACCTGGCGGTGGCGCAGAACAACGACAACCCGGTGTACTACGTGCAGTACGCCCACGCGCGCATCTGCTCGGTGCTGCGCGGCTGGCGCGAGGACTGGGACGTGGCCACGCTGCAGGGCGTGGACCTGTCGCCCCTCGACGGCCCGCAGGCCCAGGCGCTGATGCTGCTGCTGGCGCGCTACCCGGAAATGCTCACCGCTGCGGCCGCTGGCAATGCGCCGCACGACGTGACCTTCTACCTGCGCGAACTGGCCGCCAGCTACCACAGCTATTACGACGCCGAGCGCATCCTGGTCGATGACGAGAGCGTGAAGCTGGCGCGCCTGGCGCTGGTCGCCGCCACTGCCCAGGTGCTGCACAATGGCCTGGCGGTGCTGGGCGTGTCGGCGCCGGCCCGGATGTGAACATGGGCGCAGGCAGGAGACATATGAAACAGCAGCAACGCGGCGGCACGGTGGTAGGCGTCATCATCGGGGCTATCATCGGTTTGGCAGCGGCGCTGGCGGTGGCGGTCTACGTCACCAAGGTGCCGGTGCCCTTTCTGACCAAGTCCAGTCCGCGCACGTCCGACCAGGACGAGGCGCAGCGCAACAAGAACTGGGACCCGAACGCACCGCTGTACGGCAAGACGCCGGCCCGCCCGCCCGCACCGGCGGTGCCGCCGCCAGCTTCTGACGCCAGCAGCGCGCCCGTGGCGCCGGCCGTGGTCGGCACACCCACCCCCGCTCCAGATCGACCTGCCGCGGCTGCCAGCCGTCCCGCCCCGGCGCAGGCCGATCCGAATGCCGCCGACCCGCTGGCCGAGCTGACGCGCCCGCGTGCCAAACCGACCGCGCCGGCGCCGGCGCCCGTCAGCAACAGCGATCCGTTCGACTATTTCGTGCAGGCCGGCGCCTTCCGCACGCCGCAGGATGCCGACGCGCAGCGCGCCAAGCTGGCCATGCTGGGCTGGGAGGCGCGTGTCAGCGAGCGCGAGCAAAGCGGGCGCACGGTGTTCCGGGTGCGCGTGGGCCCGTTCAACAAGCGCGACGATGCCGAATCACTCAAGCAGAAGCTGGATGGCGCGGGCGTCGAATCGGCGCTGGTGCGCGTGCAGCGCTGACGCATGGGGGCAACGCCATGCCGCGGGAACCTTTCCCGGCCTGGTGCGGTCCATTCCCCAGTCTGGCGCCGTGCGCCGAACCTGAACGCAAGAGAGCCCTTATGAACCGTCGTGAGTTTTCCCAGTCCACCGCCTCGGTGCTTGCCCTGTCCGCGCTCGGCCTGCCACTGGTGGCCACGCCCGCGCTGGCGCAGGCGCAGGCGCAGCGCAGCTTCAAGGAGGGCAAGGACTACACCCGGCTGTCCAAGCCGGTGGCCACCGAGGCGCCGGCCGGCAAGACCGAGGTGGTGGAGTTCTTCTGGTACAGCTGCCCGCACTGCAACACCTTCGAGCCGACCTTCGACGCCTGGAAGAAGGCCGCTCCGGCGAGCCTGGCGATCCGCCGCGTGCCGGTGGCCTTCAACGCCAGCTTCGTGCCGCAGCAAAAGCTCTATTACGCGCTGGAAGGCATGGGCAAGCTGCCCGAGCTGCACGCCAAGGTGTTCCGCGCGGTGCATGTCGAGCGCCTGCCGCTGAACAAGGACGAGCTGATCTACGAGTGGGTCGCCAAGCAGGGCGTGGACGCGGCGAAGTTCAAGGAGGTCTACAACTCCTTCACCGTGTCCAACCAGATTCGCCGCGCCACCCAGCTGCAGAACGACTACCAGGTCGAGGGCGTGCCCTCGATGGGCGTGGCCGGGCGCTACTACACCGACGGCACCATGGCCGGCGACATGGATAACGTGCTGCGCGTGGTCGAGTACCTGGCGGCCCAGGCACCCAAGGCCTGAGCGGCCCACTTCGCCTGCTGCCAGGGGCGCGCCGCGGGCGCGCCTTTTTTTCGCGCCCGGCCGGGCAGAATGCCGTGGCTACAATCATCGCAAGATTCGTGCCCCATGACCTTTCGCCTGCTTCTATCCTCCCTGTGCGCCGCCCTGGCGCTGGCCTGGGTGCCCGCCGCCCACGCGGAAAAGGCCGACCGCAACAAGCCCATGAATATCGAGGCCGATGCGCTGCGCCATGACGAGCTGCAGCAGGTCACGGTGTTCACCGGCCACGTGGTCATGACCAAGGGCTCGATCGTGCTGCGCGGCGCGCGCCTGGAAGTGCGCCAGGACGCCAGCGGCTACCAGAGCGGCGTGGTCACCGCCGACAAGGGCCAGCGCGCTTTTTTCCGGCAAAAGCGTGACACCGCGCCGGGCGCACCCGAGGAATTCGTCGAGGGCGAGGCCGAGCGCATCGAGTACGACGGCCAAGCCGACGTGGTGCGCCTGATCCGCCGCGGCGAGCTGCGCCGCTACCGCGCCGGCACGCTGAGCGACGAGCTGACCGGCGCGCGCATCGTCTACAACAACGCCACCGACGTGTTCACCGTCGAGGGCGGTACGCAGGCGCAGGGCGCTGGCGGATCGGGCGGCCGGGTACGCGCCGTGCTCGCACCCAAGGAGGCGCCCGCGGCCCCGAAGTCGCCAGCGGCGCCGGCCGCGCCGCTGCGTTCCAGCCCCGCCCTGGACGGCGCCAAGCCGTGAGCGCGGCCGCCGCAACCCCGTCCGCCGAGGCCGGCGGCAGCCATCTGCAGGCGCGCCACCTGCGCAAGTCCTACGGCGGCCGGCAGGTGGTCCAGGACGTGTCGCTGTCGGTACAAAAGGGCGAGGTGGTGGGACTGCTGGGTCCTAACGGCGCCGGCAAGACCACGTCGTTCTACATGATCGTCGGGCTGGTGCGCTGCGATGGCGGCGCCATCGCCATCGACGGTCACGACGTGACCGACATGCCGATCCATCGCCGCTCGCGCCTGGGACTGTCCTACCTGCCGCAGGAAGCCTCGATCTTCCGCAAGCTGAACGTACAGGACAACGTGCGCGCGGTGCTGGAGCTGCAAAAGGACCCGGACGGCCGGCCGCTGGCGCGCGCCGAGATCGAAGAGCGCCTGACCGGCCTGCTGCAGGAGCTCCGCGTGGACCACCTGCGCGACTCGCCAGCCGTCGCCCTGTCCGGCGGCGAGCGCCGGCGCGTGGAGATCGCCCGCGCCCTGGCCACGCAGCCGCGCTTCATCCTGCTGGACGAGCCGTTCGCCGGCATCGATCCCATCGCCGTGATCGAGATCCAGCGCATCATCGGCTTCCTGAAGGCGCGCGGCATCGGCGTGCTGATCACCGACCACAACGTGCGCGAGACGCTGGGCATCTGCGACCATGCCTTCATCATCAGCGACGGCAGCGTGCTGGCGCAGGGCACGCCGTCGGAGATCGTCGAGAACGCGGAAGTGCGCCGGGTGTACCTGGGCGAGCACTTCCGCATGTGACGCGATGGCCCGCCGCCCCGGCGCCGGCCGCCTGGCGCGATGAACCGGCCCTCGCTCAGCCTGCGCGTCTCGCAGCAGCTGGCGCTGACACCGCAGCTGCAGCAGTCCATTCGCCTGCTGCAGCTGTCCACGCTGGAGCTGGAGCAGGAGGTCGGCCAGTTGCTGGCCGACAACCCGTTCCTGGAGCAGGCCGAGGACGAGGCACATGCCGAGTCGCAGGATGCTTCTGTTTCAATAGCTAAAGACCCATATTCCAAGCAGACTGAGGCCGAGAAAGACCCGCAAACCGAAGAAGTAGGAGGCCCCGACGCGCCCGAGCTGCCGGCCGCCGCCGACCAGCTGGACTGGGAAGGCGAGGGCGCCAGCGACGCTGACTGGGGCCTGGACGCGCCCGGCCGCCCAGCCGGCACCGGCGACGATCAGGCCGACGCCATCGACCTGGCCGGCCACCACGAAAGCCTGGCCGAGCACTTGGCGCGCCAGGCGCTGTCGCTGCGCCTGTCGCCCGAGGACGCGGCGGCGCTGGCGCTGCTGATCGGCTCGCTGGACGACGACGGCTTCCTGGACGAGGCGTTGCCGGCGCTGGCCGACAGCCTGCTGGGCGCGCACTGGGACCATGAGCGGCACGAGGAGCTGATGCACCGCCTGACCATGGCGCTGGCCCTGCTGCAGAGCCTGGAGCCGGCCGGCGTGGGCGCGCGCGACCTGGCCGAATGCCTGCGGCTGCAGCTGCGCGCGCTGCGCCAGGAGGGCGGGGTGGAGGGGCCGGTGCTGGACGCCGCGCTGGCGATTTGCGACCAGCCCCTGGAATGGCTGGCGCGGCGCGACGTGCGCCGGCTGGCGCTGGCCTGCGGCGCCAGCGACGAGCACACGCGCGCCGCCATCGCCCTCATCGCCCGGCTGGAGCCGCGCCCGGGCCGGCGCTTCGCCGACGTGCGCCAGCTGGCGGTGGTGCCCGACGTGATCGTGCGCAAGAGCGGCAGCGGCGCGCAGCAGCGCTTTGTGGTGCAGCTCAACCCGGCGGTGATGCCGCGCCTGCGCGTGCACGAGCAGTACGCCGGCGCGCTGCGCGCACAGCGCGGCGCGCACCCGCAGCTGCAGGCACGGCTGCAGGAGGCGCGCTGGTTCATCAAGAACGTGCAGCAGCGCTTCGACACCATCCTGCGCGTGTCCGAGGCCATCGTGCAGCGCCAGAAGAATTTCTTCGTGCATGGCGAGCTGGCCATGCGCCCGCTGGTACTGCGCGACATCGCCGAGGAGCTGGGCCTGCACGAGTCGACCATCTCGCGCGTGACCACCGCGAAATACATGGCCACGCCGCAGGGCACCTACGAGCTGAAGTATTTCTTCGGCTCCGGCCTGGGCACCGAGACCGGCGGCAACGCCTCCAGCACCGCAGTGCGCGCGCTGATCCGCCAGCTGGTCGCCGCCGAGGACCCGGCCCGGCCGCTGTCGGACAGCCAGATCGCCGAGCTGCTCAAGGAGCAGGGCATCGAGTGCGCGCGCCGTACCGTGGCCAAGTACCGCGAGGCGCTGAAGCTCCCCACGGCCAGCCTGCGCAAGACGCTCTGACCGGAGTTCCCGTTTTCTTTTCCCCGTAGGTTTTTCATGGCCCGCATCGTCTTCGACCTTCCCGCGCAGTTCGGTTTCGCCACCGAAGTGCAGGTCTACATCAGCCACGTCAACCAGGGCGGGCACTTGGACAACGCCCAGCTGCTCAGCCTGGTGTCCGAGGCGCGCGTGCGTTTCTTCCAGTCGCTGGGCTATGCCGAGGCGGACGTGGCCGGCCTGTCCACCGTGGTGGGCGACGTGCTGGCGCAATACAAGTCCGAGGCTTTCCATGGCGAGACGCTGCGGATCCAGATGACGCCGCAGGACTTCAACCGCTACGGCTTCGACCTGGTGTTCCGCATGACCGAGAAGTCCCAGGGGCGCGAGGTCGCGCGCGGCAAGACCGGTATCGTCTTCATCGACCGGGCGCAGCGCCGGCCGGCCCCCATTCCCGAGGCCGTGCGCGGCTTGCTGCTGGCCGCCGCGGCGGCATCCACATAGGTCAGGTCAACAGCCGCTGCCCGGCTGCTCCCTGCGGGAGCTTGAATGCGGCCACCAGCTGCGCCAGATCGTAGGACTGCTGGCGCAAGGATTGCGCGGCCGCCGTGGCCTGCTCGACCAGCGCGGCGTTTTGCTGGGTGCCCTGATCCATCAGGGAAACGGCCGAGCCGATTTCGGCAATGCCGGTGCTTTGCTCCTGGCTGGCGCTGCTGATCTCGGCCACGATGGCGCTCACGCGGCGGATGCTGTGCTCCACCTGGCCCATGGTTTGGCCGGCGTCCTGCACCAGGCGACTGCCGGCGTCGACCTGCCGCACCGAATCGTCGATCAGCTCCTTGATCTCCTTGGCCGCGGTGGCGCTGCGCTGGGCCAGCTGGCGCACCTCGGCGGCGACCACGGCGAAGCCCCGGCCCTGCTCGCCGGCCCGGGCGGCCTCCACCGCAGCGTTGAGTGCCAGGATGTTGGTCTGGAAGGCAATGCTGTCGATGACGCCGATGATGTCCTCGATCTTGCGCGAGGCGCTGTTGATGCCGGCCATGGTGTGCACCACCTGCTCGACGGCGGCGCCGCCTTGCCGGGCCACCTGCGATGCGTCCTGCGCCAGCGTGTCGGCTTCCCGGGCGTTGGCGGCGTTTTGCTGCACGGTGGCGGTGATCTGCTCCATGGCGGCGGCGGTCTCTTCCAGCGAGCCGGCCTGCTGCTCGGTGCGTGCGGACAGGTCATTGTTGCCCGTGGCGATCTCGCTGCTTGCATTGCGCACCGATTCGGCGGCTTCGCGCATGCGCAGCAACACCGCGGCGATCTTGTCGGCGAACTGGTTGAAGGCCTGCGCGATCTGCGACAGCTCGTCGCGGCCCGAAGCATCCATGCGCCGCGTCAGATCGCCCTCGCCCGAGGCGATGCCCTGCAGTGCATCGCGCACCACTGCCAGGCGGCGCAGCATGCGCGCCACGACCCAGGCCATCACCAAGCCCGAGGCCAGCACGAACAGCACCGTGCTGAGCCCGGCCACGCGGCCGAGGCGGTCGAGTGCGGACAGGGCATCGGCCTTGTCGGCTGCCACGGCCAGAATCCACGGCGTACCCTTGACGCTGGCAGCGTAGAGCAGCTGGGGCCTGCCCTCGATGAGGAGTTCGCGATGCCCCTGCTGGCCCGCCAAGCCGGTGAGCAGCGCGGAATCAAGCTCGGGCGCCAGCTCCTTCACCGGTTTGAGCGCCAGGGCCTGGTTGGCGTGCGCCAGGATGGCGCCGGTGGTGCCATCGATCAGGAAGGCGAAGCTCTGGCCGGTGGCGCGAATGGCGGTGACTTTCTTCACCACCGTGCTCAGGTTGATGTCCGAGCCCACCACCGCCAGCGTGCGGCCCCCTTCGGTGACAGGCTGAACCAGGCTCACCGTGAGCTGGCCGGTTGCCGCATCCGGGTAGGCTGGCGTGATCGCCGGCCCGCCCGCGGCCACCGCCTGCTTGTACCAGTCGCGCGTGGTGCCATCGAAGCCTTCGGGCCGGGGCTGTGTGAAGGCATGGCGCTTGTCCGCCATGACGAAGTAGGCCAGGTCCAGCCCGGCCATTTCAGCGGCCTGCAGGAAGGGCAGGGGCTGCTCCTGGTGCACGGCGATCTGCAGCGAACCGGTGAGCTGCTGCCTGTCGGCGATCCACTGGCCCAGCTCGGCGGCATGCTGCTGCGTCAGCCCCCCGATGCGCTCGTCCAGCGCCTGCAGCATGTTGGACCGGACGACCACGTACACCACCAGGGACAGCCCGAGCAGCGACAGGGTGGCGACAGCGACGCTGACCCCGATCAGGCGGGCGCGCAGACTTTGGAGCATGGAATTTCCGTATTGGTTGGTAGATCGTGCTGGATGCTACTGGCGGCGCCGGATGTTGGGGGTGCCCATGCAAAAGCCCGGGTGCCGCAACGCGTATGCTTGTGGCACTTTATGAACACCCTGCAACTTTTCCTGCCTTGCGCCGCTGGCGTCGAAGGCTTCCTGGCCGACGAAGTGCACGGCCTGACGGGCCTGTCCGACCACGATCTGCTGGTGGGCCGCGGTGGCGTGCTGCTGCGCGCCGCCTGGCGCGACGCGCTGCTGCTCAACCTGCACAGCCGCCTGGCGCAGCGCGTGCTGGTGCGCTTGGGTGAATGCTCCTACCGCGGCGAGGACGACCTGTACGCCCTGGCGCAGGGCATCGCCTGGGAGGCCTGGTTCACACCGCGCCAGAGTTTCAAGGTCGAGGTCACCGCGCAGTACAGCCCCCTGAAGAGCCTGAATTTCGCCGCGCTGCGCGTCAAGGACGCAGTGGCCGACCGCTTCCGCGCCAAGGCCGGCGTGCGCCCGGACGTGCAGACGCGCTGGCCCGACGTGCGCCTGCACCTGCACCTGACGGCCGACGAGGCGCAGATCTACATCGACACCTCGGGCGAGCCCCTCTTCAAGCGCGGCTGGCGCGAGGACAAGGGCGACGCGCCGCTGAAGGAAACCCTGGCCGCGGCCATGATCGCCGCCACCGGCTGGGACCCGCACGGCGATGCGCCGCTGCCGCTGTACGACCCCTGCTGCGGCAGCGGCACGGTGGCCATCGAGGCGGCGCAGATCGCCTGCCGCATCGCCCCGGGCCTGACGCGGCGCTTCGCCTTCGAAAAGCTCCTGCCGTTTCAGTCGCATGTCTGGCACGCTATCAAAAGCGAAGCTAACAGCGCAGCCGTGGCGCCGGCTGCGCCGGTATTTGGCAGTGATATTGCGTACCGGATGGTCGATTTTGCCCAGCGCAACGCCGAGCGCGCCGGCGTGTCGCACGCGCTGCAGCTGCGCGGCGGCGACGCGCTGCAGCGCCTGCCGCCGTGCGAGCAGCCCGGCGTGCTGCTGCTGAACCCGCCCTATGGCGAGCGTATCGCCGCCGCCGGCAGCGCCGGGCGCAACGCGCGCGAGCGCATGGGCCAGGTGCAGCGCGTGGGCCGCGAGAGCGCGCAGACCGAGGACGGCGGCGACTTCTTCGCCCAGCTGGCCGCGCACTGGAAGAAGCACTACGCCGGCTGGCAGGCCTGGATGCTCACGCCCGACCTGAAGCTGCCCGGCCAGATGCGCCTGAAGGAGTCGCGCCGCGTGCCGCTGTGGAACGGGCCGATCGAGTGCCGGCTGTTCCGCTTCGATCTGGTGGCGGGCAGCGCGCGCGTACGCCCGCCGCAGCCCACGCCGGGCGCAGCGGACGGGAACGCCAGTGCCTGAGTCCGCCGGCTGCGGCGCCGATCCGGCAGCGCACGCCGGCTGCGCTCCGTTTCGGCCTGCCGATGGAGGCCGACCGGTGGTGGTGGACACCAACATCGCGCTGGACCTGCTGATGTTCGGCGACCCGGCGACCGCGTCGCTGCGCCGGGCGCTGGATGCTGGCCGGCTGCAGTGGATCGCCACGCCGCCCATGCGCTGCGAGCTGGCGCTGGTGCTGGCCTACCCACACATTGCCGCGCGCCTGCAACGCCAGGCGCTGGACGCCGTCGCCGTGCTGGCCGGCTTCGACGCCCGCGTGCGGTTGCTGGAGGAGGCGCCGCGCGCCGGCTGCGTCTGCAAGGACGCCGACGACCAGAAGTTCATCGACTTGGCCGCCGCGCATGGTGCGCTGCTGCTGTCCAAGGACCGCGCCGTGCTGCGCCTGCGCAAGCGCCTGGCCGAGCGACATGGCGCGCAGGTGGCGGCGGCGTGTCCTGATGGCGTCTGATCGGGGCCTGGCCATGCCAAGTCCAGCACCCCAGTGCCCGGTCGTGAAGTGCCTGGCACGACCCGTCTGCGAGACGGCGCACCCGGGGTGCGCCGGTACGCGCCCTATTCGTCGAACACGAAGCCTTCCGCCGGGTGCAGCGCCCAGCCGCCGTCGCCCAGCAGCTGCAGCACCTGCGTGTGGTGCGCCAGCACGGCCGGCCGGTGGGCGATGCTGATCAGCGTGGCGCCGCTGGCGCGCAGGCGGGCGTATAGCGCGGCCTCGTTGGCGCTGTCCAGCGCGCTGGTGGCCTCGTCCAGGATGACGGTGTGTGGCGCATGCGCCAGGACCCGGGCGAAGGCCAGGCGCTGCTGCTCGCCCACCGACAATTCCTTGTCCCATTCGCGCACCGCGTCCAGGCCGCCCACGCGCTGCGCCAGCTCGGGCAGCTGCACCTCCTGCAGGATCTGCAGCAGCCGCGCGTCGTCCACGCCGTCCAGCGCCTGCGCCGGGTACAGCAGTTGGCTGCGCAGGCTGCCGGGCTGCATGTAGGGGCGCTGCGGCAGGAAGAAGGTCTCCAGCGCCGGTGGGTGCTGCAGCCGGCCCTCGCCGGTGCGCCACAGGCCGGCGATGGCGCGCAGCAGCGAGCTCTTGCCGCAGCCGCTGGGGCCGGTGATCAGCAAGGCCTCGCCCGGCGGCAGCTCCATCCGCAGGCCGCGCACCAGCAGGCGCGTGCCCTGCGGCGTATACAGCGTCAGGTTGTCGATGGCCAGATGCGGCCCCTCGGCGCAGGCGATGCGCGTGTCCGCGGGCGCTGGTGCTTCGTCCGCCGCTGCCGTGGGCCGGGGCTGGCCACTGCGCCGTGCCTGGCGCCGCGCGCGGCGCAGCTGGCGGCGCCGGCGGCGCTCGTCGCGGCGTTCGGCGCGCGTGGCGGCGGGCTCGTGCGGCTCGTGCTCGGCCGGCGCGCCCAGCAGCGCCTGCGCCAGCGTGTGCAGCCGCCCGATGCCGGCGACGAAGCGGCTCAGGCTCTCGAAGTTGTCCACGATCAGCGACACCGAGGCCAGGATGGCGGCAAACGCGCCGCCGGCCTGGATGGCGCGGCCGACCTCCATCTCGCCCGACAGCACGGCGTCCGCCAGGATCACCGCCGGGATGACCACGGTGAGCTGGCTGAAGCCGCGCTGGAACAGGTTCAGCGAGCGCTGGCGCCGGATCAGCTGCGCGAAGTTGTGGAACGCCGCGTCGAAGCGTGTGTCCAGCAGCGCGCGCTCCTGCGCCTCGCCGCGGTAGAAGGCAATCGACTCGGCGTTCTCGCGCAGGCGCATCAGCGCGAAGCGGAAGTCCGCCTCGCGCCGCAGCTGCCAGAAGTTCAGCCGGATCAGCGGCGCGCCGTAGACCCACAGCGCGATCACGGTGCCGGCCAGCGCGTACACCGCCAAAAAAGCCACCAGCAAGCGCGAAATCGACCACAGCACGGCGCTGAAGGCCACCAGCTGCATGAACGCGCCCAAAAAGATCAGCAGGAAGTGCGTCGAGCGCCCGGTGAAGGTGTTGATGTCCTCGCTGATGCGCTGGTCCGGGTTGTCGATGCCGCCCTGCGCGGCCAGCTCGTAGTAGCGCCGCCCGCCCAGGTAGCCGTCCAGGAAGCGGTGCGTAAGCCAGCGCCGCCAGTGGTTGGCGAAGGCATCGCGCATGTAGTAGTAGAAGGCATACACCGGCACCGCGAAGCCCAGCACGATCAGGCAGCCGATGACCTCGGACCAAAAGCGCTCACGCTCGCGCGCGGCCAGCGCCGAGGTGATCTCGCCGGTGCGCTCGACCAGCAGCACCGCCAGCTGGGTCTCGCACAGCATCAGCAGGATCAGCAGGCCCAGGCGCGTCCAGGCCGCCATCCGCTGCTCGCCCTTCCAGTACGGGCCGGCGACGGCGGCGAACTGGCGCCAGCCGGCCAGGGTCAGTGCGGGGGTGGAGACTTCCAGCGAATCGTCGGCGCCAGCGGGCGCCACCGGCGGCTGGGCCGGGGATGGGGTATCAGAAGAGCGGGTAGCCATGCTGCGAAGGCCGAAAACTGCGGCGCGGTGCCAAAAAAGAGAGCGGGCAAACCCGAAAAAACGCAAAAGCCGCGTGGCTGCAACCAAACGTCATGGCTGCATCAACGCGCAGCCACGATAGGCCCGGTGGCCGCTACAGGACTGTCGGACGCCGCGCCAGCCCGGCACCGGCGGCTGGCGCGACACGCGGCAGCCGGTGCCGCCTGCCGCGGGGCCATGCCGCGCGCCCCATGGAAAAAACCCGCCGCAACAGTCTGCGCATGCGTTGGCGCTACAGTGCCGGGCTGTTTTCGGCCCGCGCGGCCGCGTCTTTTTCGCTTCCCTTTCCCATGTCCAATCTCATCGTGCACGGCGGCGCGCCGCTTCGCGGGCGCATCACCCCTTCCGCCAACAAGAACGCCGTGCTGCCGGTGCTGTGCGCCACGCTGCTGACACGCGCGCCGCTGCGCCTGGTGGGCGTGCCCGACATCACCGACGTGCGCAAGATCCTGGACATCTTCCGCGCCCTGGGCAGCCAGGTGCACTTGGACGAGGCGGCCGGCGTGCTGACGCTGCACCACGAGCACACGCACTTCGACGCCTCGCAGCACCGCCTGCCCGAGGAGATGCGCTCGTCCATCATGCTGGTGCCGCCGCTGCTGGCGCGCTTCGGCGTGGCGCGGCTGGAGGACAACATCAAGGGCTGCACCCTGGGCGTGCGCGAAATCGACCCGCACGTCGAGGTGTTTCGCCACTTCGGCGCCGAGGTCGAGCGCACCGAGGGCTCGCTGCTGGTGCGCCGCACCGGGGCACTGCAGCCCGTGCAGCACTGGCTGGACTACGCCTCGGTCACCACCACCGAGAACTTCGTGCTGTGCGCCGCGGGCGCGCCGGGCACCTCGACGCTGACCAACGCCGCGTCCGAGCCGCACGTGCAGGAGTTCTGCCGCTTCATGCAGCTGCTGGGTGTGAGGATCGAGGGCATCGGCACCTCGCGCCTGGTGGTGCACGGCGGCGGCGAACTGGGCGGCGGCGAGTTCCGCTTCGACGAGGATTTCCACGAGATCACCACCTTCCTGGCGCTGGGCGCGATCACCGGCGGCGACGTGCGCGTGAAGAACAGCGCGCCGGAGAACTTCCCGCTGATCGACCGCACGTTCGAGAAATTCGGCGTGCGCGTCGAGCACGAAGGCGGCTGGTCGTGCGCACGCGTGGCCGGCCCTTTGACGGTGCAGACGCCGTTCACCGCCAACGTGCTGACCAAGGTCGAGGCCGCGCCCTGGCCGTACTTCCCCGTCGACCTGCTGCCGATCTTCATCGCCCTGGGCGTGCGCGCGCAGGGCAACGCCATGTTCTGGAACAAGGTCTACGACGGCGCCCTGGGCTGGACCAGCGAGCTGTCCAAGTTCGGCGCGCATGTCTTCTCGTCCGACCCGCACCGCATCGTCACCTTCGGCGGCGGCCAGCTGACGCCGGCGGTGGTCGAGAGCCCCTACATCATCCGCGTGGCCATCGCGCTGTTCATGGTCGCGGCCAGCATCCCGGGGCGCTCGGAGATCCGCAATGCCCTGCCGATCCGGCGCGCGCACCCGCGCTTCGTGGAGAACCTGCGCAGCCTGGGCGCGCAGGTGGAGTGGACCTGCGAAGAGTGAGCGAAAAGCGCCTCCAGCCCATATATATCAAGGGCCTTTAGCTGCTGTTTTCATAGCGACGACAGCAGCTCCCACGCCGCGCGCACGCGCTGCGCGTCGCGTCCCCAGCGGCGGTCGGCGGGCAGGTGGCGCAGCCAGGCCAGGCGCGCCGCGGTCTGCCGCGCCAGCGCCTGCAGTTCAGGCCCGTAGGGCGGCTGCGCCTGCCAGCGCTGCCAGGCGGCGCGCGCCTCGGGCAGCACGCCGGCCTGCGCCAGGTGCAGCGCCGTCGAGTGCGCATAGCACAGCGCGTCGCGCCACTGGCACAGCGCGGGCGGCAGCACGGCGGCCGGGTCGTCCTCGAAGTCGATGCAGGCGATGCGCCCGTCCGGGCAGCGCACCAGGTTGCGCGCGAAGGCCTGGCTCAGGCAGGCGCCGCGCGCGTGCACGTCGGCGAGGGTGGCCAGGCCCTGCGTCCACAGCGCCAGCACGGCGCCCCCCCCGGCGGGCAGGGCGTGGTTCAGCTCCTTGGCCAGCGACGGCGTGTCCTGCCCCGGCGCGCCCAGGTCGGCCATCAGGAAGCCGTCCTCGGCGGCGGCCAGCACCTGCGGCACGCGCACGCCGCGCGCCTGCAGCTCGTGCAGGCGGCGCACCTCGGTGGCGATGGCCGCGCGCCCGCCGGGGGTGGGCACGGGGGTCAGCACCGGCAGGCGCAGCACGCGCGCCGCCAAGGCCAGCGCGCGGTAGCCGGTGCGCGAGCGGCGCGGCCCGGCGCGCTTGAGCCACACCACCGCGCCGCCTTCCAGCACATGGCGCGCGACGGTCTGGCGCTGCAGCGGCAGTTGCTGCGCCAGGAAGGCGGCGGGGTCGCGCAGGGGGCCAGGGGCAGGGCGGTCGGACATGCGCCGAGTATGGGCCAGGCGCTACACTGCCCGGCCCTGCTCAGCCACACCCTGCGCGCCATGACCGAAGCCGCCTCCACCCCCTCTTCCTCCACCTTCGGCCCGGCCGAGCTCGACGAGCTCGACGCCCTGCTGGACGACCTGCGCACGCGCGACGAGCTGGTGCCGCACTGGGAGTTCTGCGACGGTGCGCTGACCGCGCTGGTGTGCTCGCGCCGCCCCATCGGGCCGCACGAATGGCTGCCGGTGCTGATCGCCGACACCGACGCGGTGCTGGCGCCCGACGAGCCGCTGCCGCTGCTGCCCCCCTTCCAGGACCTGGCGCAGCAGCAGCGCTTCGTGCAGCTGTGGCAGCAGCGCTGGGACCAGGTGCAGGCGCAGCTGGCCGAAGAGCCCGAGGCGCTGGACGCCGACGACGCCTTTCAGCCCGAGGTCATCGACATGCGCGGCGCCATCGCCGGCCTGCCCGAGGAGGAGCGCGCCGAGATGGAAGGAGAGGAGGTGCCGGCGTTCGGCCAGATCTGGGCGGCGGGCTTTCTGTTCGTCGCCGATGGCTGGTCCGACGATTGGGAGCCGCCGCGCGACAAGGACACGGCTGAATGGATCGCCGACTCGCTGCAGACCATCGAGGACCTGGCCGAAGACGACAAGGGCGAGCCGGTGCTGTGCATGTACGACGAGGACGGCCCGCCCAGCACCAGCCAGGAACGCCTGGAGACCTTCGGCGAGGCCATCTGGGCGGTCTATGACCTGTACCGCATCTGGCACAGCCTGGGCCCGCGCGTCGAGCAGCGCATCAGCGCCGGCCAGCCCGGGCGCAACGACCCTTGCCCGTGCGGCAGCGGCAAGAAGTTCAAGAAGTGCTGCGGGGCGTGACAGGCTCCGCCGCCTGATCCAGCAGCCGCGCCAGCCGCGCCAGCGCGTGCGCCAGCGTCGCCTGGCGCACGGCGGCGCGGTCGCCGTCGAAATGGCGCAGTTCGCTGTGCGTGCGCCCAGCCACGCACCAGGCCAGCCACACGGTGCCCACCGGCTTGTCCGCGCTGCCGCCCGACGGGCCGGCCACGCCGGTCACGGCGACGCTGACCTGGGCATGCGACCGCGCGAGCGCCCCCTCGGCCATGGCGCGCGCCACCGGCTCGCTCACGGCGCCGTGGCGCGCGATCAGCGCCGCGTCCACGCCCAGCAGCTCGGTCTTGGCGGCATTGGAGTAGCTGACGAAGCCGCGCTCGAACCATTGGCTGGAGCCGGCGCGGTCGGTGCAGGCGGAGGCGATCATTCCGCCGGTGCAGCTCTCGGCCGTGACCAGCATCCAGCCGTGCGCCAGCAGCGCTTCCGAGATATGGGTCAAATCGGCCTGTGGCCCATTGTTTGTCACGACATCCAGCTCCTGTTTCGATAGCGTCATGGCAGGAAGTGCCGCCACAGCGCGATAACCAGCAGTGTGCAGCCCGCCGCCACCAGGTCGTCGAGCATGATGCCCAGCCCGCCGCGCCAGCCGAAACCCTTGAACAATTGGTCGGCCCAGGCCACCGGCCCGGGCTTGGCGGCGTCGAAGTAGCGAAACAGCGCGAACGCCGCCAGCTGGCCGACAAAGCCCATCGGCATGGCCAGCCACAGGATCAGCCAGATGGCGACGATCTCGTCCCAGACGATGGCACCGGGGTCGGCCACGTCCAGATGCCGCGCCGTCACCGTGCAGGCCCACCAGCCGACGGGCAGCGCCACGGCGATCAGCAGTCCCAAGGCGCCAGGGGACAGCCACAGCTGCAGCACCAGAAAGGCCAGCCAGCCCCACAGCGTGCCCACCGTGCCGGGGGCCATGGGGGACAGGCCGCTGCCGGCGCCCAGGGCGAGGAAGTGAGCGGGGTGGGCGAGCAGGAAACGGTGTGGCGGACGCGGGGTGATGGTGGGCATGCAGGGCAGATGCGGGGAGGATGGCAGGAACGAGAGTGGCCGTCAGGACGCGAAGTGATCGAACGATGGAAAGCGCCCGTTCAGCGCTGCGCCGGTGCGGTCCACCAGCCGCAGGCCAGGCTGCGCCTCGATGCTGCCGATGCGCGTCACGCGCGTGCCGCTGTCCGCGCCAGCGGCCTCGACGGCGTCGCGGCGGTCGGGGTGGGCGGTGAACACCAGCTCGTAATCGTCGCCGCCCGCCAGCGCGCAGCGCATCAGCAGTCCACGGTCAAATCCGCCTCCGGCCCTTTGCAATCGCTGGCATCCAGCTAGCAAATCGGTAGCAACGTCGATATCGATGCGGGCGCCCACGCGCGAAGCCGACAAAATGTGCGAGAAGTCGCCTAGCAGGCCGTCACTGACGTCGATGGCGCTGCTGGCCAGCCCCACCAGGCGCTGACCCAGCGCCAGGCGCGGCATGGGGCGCTCCAGGCGCTGGCGCAGCAGGGTCAGCAGGGCGTCATCGGCGTGGATCTGCCCGCGCAGCGCATCCAGCGCCAGGCGCGCCTGGCCAGTGCGCCCGCTGAGCCACACGTCGTCGCCCGGGCGCGCGCCGCTGCGCAGCAGGGCGGCGCTGGCGGGTACCTCGCCGAAGACGGTGATGCAAATGTTCAGCGGCCCCTGCGTGGTGTCGCCGCCCACCAGCTCGCAGCCGTGCGCGTCCGCCAGCGCCAGCAGGCCTTGCGAGAAGCCCTCCAGCCAGACCGCGTCCACGCGCGGCAGCGCCAGCGCCAGGGTGAACGCCAGCGGCCGCGCGCCGCAGGCCGCCAAGTCCGACAGGTTCACCGCCAGCGCCTTGTGACCTAGGTGCGCGGGATAAACGTCGGGAAAGAAGTGCCGGCCCTCGACCAGCATGTCGCTGGAGACCGCCAGCTGCATGCCCGGCCGGGGCGCCAGCAGTGCGCAGTCGTCGCCCACGCCCAGGGGCGAGCGCCGCGCGGGACGCGCGAAGTAGCGTGCGATCAGATCGAATTCACCCATGGGGACGATTGTGCGCGATGCGTCCCGACCGGCGGGTGCGCCCAGGGGTTACACGTGCTGGCGTTCGATGGCTCGCCCATATCCCGCTGTTGCAGCCCGGCGCTGTCAAAAGCAGTGGTCGCCTGAAAACCGGCGCGTCTCAGGCCAGCGGCCGCCGTGGATCAGGCTGCGCCTGTCCACGGGCGGCGTCCCCTGGGGGAAGGCGCCGCAGGCGACTGAAGGGTGGTCAAGTTCCCCCGCGAAAGCGCAGCGCCGCCTGCCGGCTGACCTCGGCCAGCAGCTGCTCGTCCTGCATCCTGCCGCGCAGCCAGCGCGCGTCGTTCTGACCGGCCGTGGCCTCGCCGCGCAGCATGTGCAGCGCACCCGAGGCGCCCAGGCCGGTGGCGTGGCGCGCGATGTGGTCGATGGTGCGCACGATGTGCTCGCGCAGCGGCATGTGCTCGCCGCTGGCCGGGTCGACATACACCGCGTCCATGCCGAAGCGGCAGGCCTGGAAGCGGTTGTAGGTGTAGACCAGGTAATCGTCCTCGGCCGGGGTGAAGGGCTGCTCGGCCAGGAACCAGGCCGCCAGCGATTGCACGAAGCCGGCCAGCGCGGCGGCGCGCTCGATGGTCAGCGGCGTGTCGAACACGCGGATCTCGATGGTGCCGAATTCGGGCTTGGGGCGGATGTCCCAGTAGAAGTCCTTCATGCTCTTGACCACGCCGGTGCGCGTCATCTTGTCGAAGTACTGCCCGAACTGCTCCCAGGTCAGCACGCACGGCGCGCGGCCCGACAAAGGGAAGGCGAACACCGAGTTCAGCCGCGCCGAGTCGAACGCCGTGTCGTGCGCCTGCACGTACGGGCTCGATGCCGACAGCGCGATGAAGTGCGGGATATAGCGGCTCATGCGGTGCAGCATGACCAGCGCCTCGTCGGCGCTCGGGCAGCCCACGTGCACGTGCTGGCCAAAGATAGTGAACTGCTTGGACAGGTAGCCGTACAGCTGCGACAGCTCCTGGAAGCGCGGTTTGTCGTAGATGCGCCGCTCGTGCCACTGCTGAAAAGGGTGCGTGCCGCCGCCGACCACGGCGATGTTCAGCTTGTCGGCGCTTTTCACCAGCGCGTCGCGGATCTGCGTCAGCTGACCCAGCACTTCGCTGGAGCTGTGGCACACGCCGGTGGAGACCTCGATCATGCCGGTGGTCATCTCCGGCACCACGCTGCCGGGTAGCGGGGTCTTGAGCATCAGGCGCAGCATGTCCTCGGCGTAGGGCGCCAGGTCGTAGTCGTGGGTGTTGACCAGCTGCAGCTCCAGCTCGACGCCCAGCGTCAGCGGCTCGGAGTGTTGAAAGGCTTCGAGGCTCATGGCAGATCTTTCTTGTTGCCGGCGCTGCCGGGCGGCGCGGCCGCGGCGCCGGTCTGGGGGCGCGAGCTCTCGCCGGCGCGAAACAGCGCCAGGGTGGCGACGACCGCGCCGCCCACCTCCATCAGCAAGATGGCGGGCAGGGCGATGCTGGCGATCAGCGGGCCGGTGATGGCATCGGCGGCGACGATCTGCGAGGCCACCAGCAGGGCGATGGCCGACATCGGCGCCATGGCGCAGCTGACCCACACCGCCTGGCGCCAGCTGGCGCCGCTGCCGATGTTGCCCAGCCCCACGCCCAGTGCCTTGGCCACCAGGCGCGCGGCGATCAGCGCCAGCACCAGCCAGGCCACCAGCAGGCTCCAGTCGGCCTGCGCGGCCACGGTGGAGACCAGCACGAACATCAGCATGCTCAAAATGGACGCTGCCGAGCTGGACTGGCGCGGCCAGGCCCAGGGGCGCGGATGCAGCTGCTTGAGCAGCATGCCGCCCAGCAGCGCTGCCAGCGGCGCCGAACCGCCCAGGTGCGCCGCCAGCGCGGCGCTGGCAGCGATCAGCGCCAGCAGCACGATCACGGTGTTCTCGCTGGTCGGGCTCATCACCCGCAGCGCCAGGCGCACCAGCAGCGACAAGAGCGCCCCCATGGCGATCGAGATGCCCAGCACCACCACCGCCGGGTACAGCGCCTCGCGCCAGTCGGCGGCGGGCTGCTGCAGCACGCTGGCCTGCGCGCTGCCCAGCGCCAGCGCGTACAGCGACGACAGCGTGGCCAGCACCAGCGCCCGGTCGGTCACCGGGCCGGCGGCACGGGTATCGGCGGCGACACGCATCAGCACCGTCGGCGAGGCGGCGATGGCCACTAGCGCCAGCGGCGCGCTAGCGCGCTCGGGCACGCCCAGCCAGGACAGCGTCCAGTACACGGCGGCATAGGTCAGCGCCGACTCGGCAATGCTTTGCACCAGCACCATCGGGTTGTGCCGGAACCAGCGCAGCGGAATGCGCCCGCCGGCCTCGAACAGCACCACCGCCACCGCCAGCTCGACCAGGAACAGCGCCGTGCCCTGCAGCGGCCACAGCGCCCCGGAAAACCCGGCCAGCCCGGCGACTGTGCCCACCAGCGTGTAGCCAACCACTTTGGGCAGGCCGACATGGCGCTGCACCAGGTAGCCCACCAGGGCCGCGACGGCCAGCAACAGCGACCACTGCACCGTCGGCAGACCAGCCGACGGGCGCAGCCATTGCGCCCAGAAACTCATCAAATCATGCATCTACCACTATCTCCGATTGGAACCCTCCGGCATCGGCATCCGCCGTCGCATCCGGCGAGACGGTTGTCTGCCCATGGGCCGTTGCGGCCCGATGGCGGGCGCGCATGGCAACGGGCCGCGCAGGATGCGCGCCGCTGCAGAGCGGGCGGCGTGCGCGCGAAGGTGTGTTTCCTTGCCGAATGTATCGGCCGGCGCAGCCTGCGGCATGTAGGACGCCGCAGCAGGCACCTTATCAGACGCCCTGGCGCGAGGGTACGAAGAAGCTCAGCGGCGCACGCGCCAGCCGGGCGCGCAGCGCGCGGTAGATGCGCGAACGGTCCACGCCGCTGACGTTGTGCGCGCGCAGCGCGACGCGGAAAGCCAGGTAGAAGCTCACCAGCACGTTCAGCGCGCCGTTGAACGGGATCAGCGCCATGGCCCACCAGAAGGCGCTGTCGTGCACCGCCTGCCAGCCCAGCGAGGCCGCTGCCGCGCCCAGCTGCCCGGCGGTCAGGGTGACGTGCCGCACCTCCAGCCCCAGGCCGAAGAAGCCGGCGAAGGCCGGCGTCAGGCCCAGCATGAAGCCCAGCGAGATGTTGGCGGCGAAGCCGGAGATGTGCTCGCGCAGGTAGCGCGCCCAGCGCGCCGCGCGCGGCCGGCCCAGCGCGCGCGTGATGCGCGGGTTGAACTCGATGGCCGAGTCCAGCCGGCGCAGCACGAACCAGTTCTCCACCCAGCCGGCGAAGATGCTGGAGGCGAACAGCAGCACGCCGGTGAAGGCGGCGAACAGCAGCGACGGCCCCAACAGGTGCAGCGACTGCAGCACCTGGCGGGCATGCGGTGCGTCCAGCGCCGGCTCGCCGCGCAGCCAGCCAATGCCCCAGGCCAGCGCCAGCGCCGCCGGGAACACCAGCAGCACGTTGCCCAGCACGGCTGCGACCTGCGAGCGCACCAGCTGCGTCACCTTGTCCACGAAGGCCTGCACGCTGGCGTCGTCGTGCAGGTCGTCCAGCTTGGCGGCCATGGCCGGTGCGGTCATCGCCGGCTGCTTGGTGGCCACCGTGAAGTGCAGCAGCTGGATCAGCACGAAGCTGGCGGCGTAGTTCATGCCAGCGATGAAGCCGCCCCAGAACACCGGCAGCGCCAGCGCGTACAGCCCCAGCTTGATGAGCGTGGTGAAGGCCATCACCAGCCCGCCGCCGGCGGCCATGCGCACCATCGCCAGGTATTCGCCGGTAGTGCGGGTGATGTAGTGCTCGCCGGTCTCGGCATTGCGCTCGGCCACCTTGGCCGCCAGCAGCGACGAGCTGGCCGAGAACAGCGCACGCACGCTGCGCCGCTCGCGCCCCACGGTCACCAGCCGCGCCAGCAGCCGCACTGCCGAGGCGGCGGGGCGCGGGGTCAGCAGGCAGTCCAGCAGGTCGCGCACGCGCAGGATGCGCTCGCGCAGCTGGCGCAGGCGGAACACCAGGCCCACCGAGATACCGCCTTCCTCAAAATGCGCATACACCGTGCTGGCGGCGGCACGGCAGGCGTCCAGGCGCTCGCGCAGGCGCTGCACCGCCTCGTCGCGCCGCTCGGGGGTGCGCAGCGCGTGCAGCACCTCCACGCGCAGGCTTTCCACGTCGCGGATCAGGGCGTGAAAAGGCTGGGCCTCGCGCGCTTCGTCGCTCATGCGCAGGCGCAGCTCGGGGGCGAAGCCGGTGGACAGGATCTGCCCGGCGCAGTAGGTCATGGCGTCCAGCAGCGCCAGTTGCCAGGCGTTGGCGCCGCCGTCCTCCAGGCTGGCCGGCGCCAGCACCGCGCGCAGCCGCGCCAGCAGGTCCTCGTCGAGTGCCGCCAGCCAGCGCGCATCGAACTCGCTGGGCAGCGCCAGCATGAACAGCTCGGAGGCGTCCAACGTGTCCGGGCTGGACGGCAGCAGCTTGTAGCGCAGGCGCTCCATCAGCTCGCTGCCCATGGAGGTGCGTTGGGCGAAGCCGAAGTCGGCCAGCAGCGTGGTGATGTCCAGCGACTGGGTCAGCGCCTGCCACCAGGCGACGACGCGCGCCGCCAGGTCGGGAGAGCGTTCGGCGGCCTCGACCAGCAGCGCCAGGCGCGCGGTGGTCGCCTCGACCGAGCGGCGGTCGCCGCGGATCCAGTCCAGCAGGGCGATCAGCTGCAGGTGGCGCTGCGCGGTGCCGGCGTGCGGATCCAGGCTCTCCAGCAGCAGACCCAGCGTGGGCGGCGTAGCGCTCAATGCAGCACCCGGCCGGGGGCGGGGGGCGCGGCGTCGCCGCCTGGCGCGCCGGCGTTGGCCTCGAGCACGAACAGCGGCACCGGGCACTCAAAGCGCTCGCCGTCCTCGGCCACCATGAAGTAGCTGCCATGCATGGTGCCGCTGGGCGTGCGCAGGCGGCAGCCGCTGGTGTACTGGAAGGATTCGCCCGGCCGCAGCAGCGGCTGCTGGCCGATCACGCCCAGGCCCTTGACCTCCTGCACATGGCCATTGGCGTCGACGATGACCCAGTGGCGCGCGATCAGCTGCGCGGCAACAGTGCCGGTGTTGGTGACGGTGATGGTGTAGGCAAAGCTGTGCACGCCCTGCGCCGGTGCCGATTGCTCGGGCAGGTACTCGGGCTGCACGGCGGCCTGGAACTGGTATTGCGGCATCGCGTGATGGTAAACCCTGCTTGTGACGACCCGATGTCGGGGCCGCAGCCGAGGCGGCCTGCGCGGCGCGGACGGGGCTGCGACAATTTCGCCATGACTTCCCCCACCTTCCGCATTGCCCCCTCGATTCTCTCGGCCGACTTCGCCCGCCTGGGCGAGGAGGTGCGCGACGTGATCGCCGCTGGCGCCGACTGGATCCATTTCGATGTGATGGACAACCATTACGTGCCCAACCTGACCTTCGGCCCCATGGTCTGCCAGGCGCTCAAGCGCCACGCGGTCACGCCGGGCGGGGTGCCGGTGCCTATCGACGTGCACCTGATGGTGCAGCCCGTGGACGAACTGGCCAGCGCCTTCGCCAAGGCGGGGGCCAACTACATCAGCTTCCACCCGGACGCATCGGCGCACGTGCACCGCAGCATCCAGAACATCCGCGCGCACGGCTGCAAGGCCGGGCTGACCTTCAACCCGGCCATGCCGCTGGACGTGCTGGACTGGGTGATCGAGGACCTCGATCTGATCCTGCTGATGAGCGTCAATCCGGGCTTTGGCGGGCAGAGCTTCATCGACAGCACACTGCGCAAGATCGAACTGGTGCGCAAGCGCATCGAGGCCAGCGGCAAGGACATCCGGCTGGAAGTGGATGGCGGCATCAAGGCGGCCAACATCCGCCGCGTGGCCGATGCCGGCGCCGATACCTTTGTCGCTGGCAGCGCCATCTTCGGCCAGCCGGACTATGCGTCGGTCATTGCCGCGATGCGTGCCGAACTGGCCTGACGCATGGCGGCCCGGCTTACTGGCGCGGTGCCGGCACCATGGTGGTCGCCTCGCGCAGCACGCCGCCGCCTTGCACCGAGCCCGACACCGGCTGGCCGCTCAGGCGCGCGCGGCAGTCCGACTGGTCCTGCTGGGTCTTGAATACCTCGCAGCGCGCCATGGCGTTGCGCTCGTAGGTGTTCTCGCCCGGACTGGTCAGGTCGCCGGTACGGGCCGCCTGCGCGGCGGCGCCCATCTCGCGCATGCACGGCGCGCGGCTGGCCTCGGGCAGATTGGCACAGGCCGCACGCTGTTGTTGCCAGTGACTGCGCGAGTGGTGCATGTCACCGGATTTGTTGCCGGCCGCCTGGGCGGCGCCGCACAGCAGCAGGGCAGCGGAGCAGGCAAGGGTGGTGAAGCGGGGCAGGGCCATGGTGATCCTCCTGGGGTGTTGGGTGAAATCGGCGCCGGGCGCCTGGGCAAGATGCGCGCTGACAGCCTAAGCGCGCAGTGCCGGGCCTGGCTGTCCGCTCCCGGCCCCGGGTGCTGTCGGACGCCGCGCACAGCCCGTCACCTGCCGCCTGGCCCTTGCCGTTGCTTTCTATTGCCTTCCACAGACACGGAGTTACGCCATGCAGACCCTCCCTGAATCCACTGCTCCCCATCTGCGCGACCTGCTGGCGCGGGTGGATGCGGCCATCGTCGACCTGGACGGCACCATGGTCGACACCCTGGGCGACTTTGCCCAGGCGCTGAACCTGATGCTGGCCGACCTGCAGCTGCCGGCCATTGCCCCCGGCGCCATCGAGCGCATGGTCGGCAAGGGTTCCGAGCATTTGCTGCGTTCAGTGCTCCAGGAGGTTCTGGCCCTTGATTCACCAGGACTTTTAGCTACTGATTTGATAGCTAATGTGGAGGCCCGCTATCCCCGGGCCTGGGAGCGCTACCAGCACCACTACCTGGCCATCAACGGCCGTTTCGCGCAGGTCTACCCGGGCGTGCGCGAGGGCCTGCAGGCGCTGCGCGAAGCCGGCCTGCGCCTGGCCTGCCTGACCAACAAGCCCACCGCCTTCGCCGTGCCGCTGTTGCGCGCCAAGGGGCTGGAGGAATATTTCGAACAGGTCTTCGGTGGCGATGCCTTCGAGCGCAAGAAGCCCGATCCGCTGCCGCTGCTGAAGACCTGCGAGGCGCTGGGCAGCCGGCCGGAGCGCACGCTGATGCTGGGCGACTCCAGCAACGACGCGCAGGCGGCGCGCGCCGCCGGCTGCCCGGTGGTGCTGGTCAGCTACGGCTACAACCACGGCCGACCGGTGCGTGAAGTGCCGGCGGACGGCTATGTCGATACGCTGGCAGAGCTGGCGGCCGGCACGCGCGCGATCGCCACAGGCGGCTAGAAGCTCTCCCAGTCGTCCTCGCCGCCCACCTTCGCCGGCAGCGCCGGAGGTGCGGGCCGCGCGACGCGGGCTGCGCTACTGCTGGCGACAGCCGGCGCAGCCGAAGCCGCGCGCGCGGCGGGTGTGCGCGCCAGCGGTGCCGGCTGGGGTGGCGCGCTGGCCGGCCGTGCCGCGACAGGCGGCGGCACCGGCAGCGCGGCCGAAGCGCCGCTGACATGGAACTGCGCCACCGTCTGCACCAGCTGGTTGGCCTGGGTGCGCAGCGCACCGGCAGCCGCCGCCATCTCCTCGACCAGCGCGGCATTTTGCTGCGTAGCCTGGTCCATCTGCGTCACCGCCTCGCCCACCTGCGCCACGCCGGCGCTTTGCTCGCGGCTGGCGGCGCTGATCTCGCCGACGATGTCGCTCACGCG
>NZ_FNHP01000023.1 GCF_900103645.1 Oryzisolibacter propanilivorax | reverse complement strand
AAAACGTACCCCTTGCTGGGTGTTTCAATACAAGCGAGGAAGACGGACATGACGAAGACAGTGCTGGCGCGCTACACGCTGGAGTTCAAGCAGGAGGCCGTGCGGCTGGTGCGCGGTGGTCAAAGCATCGCGGCGGCGGCCGGGACGCTGGGCGTGGTGGAGCAGACGCTGTTCAACTGGGTCAAGGCTGAGCGCCAGGGCAAGCTCACAGGGGCCGACAGCAAAGTGGTGAGTGCCGAGCAGATGGAGATCAGACGGCTGCGAGCAGAGTTGGCCCGCGTGAAGATGGAGCGCGACATCCTGGGAAAAGCCACGGCGTACTTCGCGAAAGCGCAGAGCAGAAGTACACCTTCATCCACCGCAACCGGCAGGCATGGCCGATCTCGGTGCAGTGCCGCGTTATGCGGGCCAGCATCGCTGGGTACCACGAGCACTTCGTTCGTCGGGCCAGCCGGACTTTCGAGGTTCACCAGCGGCGCCACCTCAGCGACGACGCGCTGCTGGTACACATCAAGGCCATCCATGCTCAGACGCGCGGCGGCTACGGCTGGCCGCGCACGTGGAAAGAACTGCTGGCCAGGGGCATTCGGGTAGGCAAGGAGCGGGTACGCAAGCTGATGCAACTCCATGGCATCCGAGCCAAGTGAAAGCGCCGCTTCAAGGTCACCACGGACAGCAATCACGACTTGCCTGTGGCCCCCAACCTGTTGGATCGGCAGTTCGACGTGGCCGAGCCCGACAAGGTCTGGGTGAGCGACATCACCTACATCGCAACCGACGAAGGCTGGCTGTTCCTGGCCGTGGTGATCGACCTGTTCAGCCGTCAGGTGGTGGGCTGGTCGCTGCGCCAGGACATGACGCGGGACATCGCCATTGATGCGCTGCGCATGGCCTGGTTCAAACGCCATCCGGGCAAGCACGCCGGTCTGGTGTTCCACAGCGACAGGGGCACCCAATACGCCAGCCAGGACTTGCGCGACGTCCTGCAGGAGTACGGCATCACGGCCTCGATGAGCCGACGCGGCAACTGCTGGGACAACGCCTGCAGCGAAACGCTGTTCGGATCGTTGAAGGTCCAGAGGTTGCATGGCCAACGCTTTGTGACGCGGCGCCAGGCCAAGGACGAGGTCATCGACTGGGTACTCTGGTACAACCGGACCCGGCTGCACTCGACGCTGGCATACGTCAGCCCGGTGCGTTTCGAGCAAGACTGGCA